>DAOUME010000010.1:0-84306 GCA_034411995.1 Anaerolineae bacterium
CCGAGGGTGGAACGAGCCAGCGAGAACGTCTCTTTCCGGAACCAGGGCTCCTTGACGACCTCATCGGGCGTCTCCCCAAAGGGAGCACCATAGCCTACCTGCGATACGTGGCACTGCAGACCCCGCAGTTTCGCCTCCACGAACTCCCCGACGTCGATCACCGTCGAGATCTTTTCCTGGGGGTACCCGACCATCAGGAAGGGCACCCCGTCCATCATCACCGCCGCCCGCCCCTCTTTCTCCAACATGGCGTCCAGACGCTCTCGCGAGAGTACCCGGTAGTAGAGCTTGTCGATCTGGTGAGGCGTGCACTGCCCACCCGGTTGATCCGGAAAGCACCCAGGGTCGGCGGCCAGATCGAAGGCGATGGTGGCCCAGCGATGCACTGCGAGGTGATCGTAATGGCCGTAGATACCATCCGGGCCAAAAGTGACCAGCACCTGGGGCTTCAGCTCACGGATCAACCGCACCAGCTTGCCCACCGCCTGCCCCTGATGAATGATGGGCAGCAACCCATCCGGATAGTCCAGGAATCGAGGAGGGTGGATGCCGTAGATCTGGCAGGCGCATCTCAACTCGTGCTCCCGCACGAAGGGAAGATTGGCCGGGGTGGTCAGATCTGGGACCACGATCTCTCCCGCTTCCCCGCGCGTGGCCGTCACCATGTGTACCTGGCAGCCTTCACTGGCGTACTTGGCCAGCGTCCCACCGGTGCCGAAGGCCTCGTCGTCCGGGTGGGCGAAGAAAGCCATCAGGGTCAAGCCCTTCGCTCTCATTCCAAGCGCCCCACGATCGCCGCGTACTTCTCGTGAATCAGTTGCTTATCAAACTCCCAGAACTCGTTCAGCATCTCGTCCTGTTCCTGCCGGGAGAAGTACTCCATGCAAGGAACGAAAAAGCGCTTGTCCTCCTTCTCTATGTGGGCAGGATAGAGCTCCACGAGGTCCTGGAGAGCATCGACCACGGCCTCCAGGGCCTGGCTGTCGCCCTGGACGTACCGTTCCTTGGCCGCCACGAGGGTCTGGGTAGTCCTCCTCGCGTAGGCGTGCTCTTCCAGCAGCTCGCGCATCGTCCGGCTGTGCTCCTCAGACAACGGCTTCCTGGCCAAGTCGCGGAAGAGGATATCCTCCTCCTTGCCGTGGTGACACCTGTCGGCATAGGTCTTTATGAAGTCCACCGCGACGTCGATGAAATCGCCGTCAAGCTCCTCCCCTTCCTTCAACCTGCCCAACTCCTTCTCCAGCAGAGCGACCAAACGCTCGATGAGCCGGTGTTCTTTCATCAACGGACCAATAGGCATCATGGTACTGACCTCCTGAGGGCGGTAAGTCGCTTGGGGACACTGACCTCACCGACGACTGCCCATCGAACCACAGCCATGCCACGAGGTACGTCCCGGGCCACTGAACGATACGGGGGTAGACCGTACTGCACAGTCCCCATTCCAATCCCGAGCGCCTGGGGAACTGAGATGCCCGGGCCGGTGCTGATCTACCCTTCCTCCTCCCCTGCGCCTGCCGCCTCACGTTCGCCCAACTGTCTATCCAGCATGAGCAGTCCCATGGGCTGATCTGCAACCCTCCTGAGTTGCTCCACCACCCGCCCTGCGTTGTCTTCCTCCTGCACCTGCTCGGTGATGAACCACTGCAACCCCATCTGCGTCGCGTAGTCGTTCTCGTTCAGCGCCACTTCGTAGAGCCGGTTGATCGAACTGGTCACCTTCCGCTCGTGCGTCAACGCCTCCTCGAACATCTCGAGCGGCGACTTCCAGACCGGCGGAGGCATCTCGATGGCCTTGAGCACCACGCGCCCCTTTCGTGCAGTGACGTGATCGAACAATTTCAGGGCATGACCCACCTCCTCCTGCGCCTGGATCCTCATCCAGCGGGCAGCACCGGGCAGATTCTCGGCCTCGCAGTACGCCGACATGGACAGGTAAAGATACGCGGAGTACAACTCCTTGTTGATCTGCTCGTTCATCGCCTCCTCGAGCCTCTTGCCCAACATCCCTGCCTATCTCCTTTCACCACGCCTCTTCCTCGGTTGCCCGTTGGCCACGCCCACGCCGCCTTCGACGAAGCGGCTGATCTTCATCCCGGCGGCCCCTGGCCCTCTCCCCCACCTCTCCTGCGCTCCAATCGCTCGTCGAGCTTCAGTACGCTCTCCGCCATGAGGATCAAGCCCACCAGCGCCGCTGTCACCGTGCCCAGCAGGTACATGCCTGCGCCGATAGCCAGCCCTATGGAACCCACCGCCCAGATTCCAGCGGCGGTCGTCAGCCCCTCGATTCGAGCACCCTCTCTCTTCAAGATCATGCCTGCGCCCAGGAACCCAATACCGGTGACCACTCCCGCAGCCACCCGCGCCGTATCTGCCCCCGGAAAGGCCTGGCCCGAAAGGAGGGCAAAGGCGGCAGCCCCCAGGGCCACGAGGGCGTGGGTGCGCTCCCCTGCGGCCTGGCCTCTGAACTCCCTTTCCAGGCCGATGAGAAAGCCAAGGAGCGCGGCCAGGATCAAACGGCACACCAACTCCACGTCCGACACTGGAGCCATGGCTACCCCCTCATCTCACCCTTTGCGCCTTGCTGTCCCTCCATTCATTCTACCACGAGTTCGCCCAACTGGCACCGCTCCTGCTGATGCCGGCGAGATTCGAGCACTGCGAATCTTGCTCGGGTGTGACGACAAATGATAGAATCGACATACTCTCAGGTGGCAGCGCCAACCGAGGCATCACCTGGTTCCCGCTCACAATCCACACGGGAAGAGGGTGATGGTCATCGGTTCTCCGCGATGCAGAGACACGGTGCGCCCATGAGGCTAGATATACCGGCTGCAACACCCGGGGTCGAGGCTACCAGACTTGACGGGAGCTAGAGCTCATGTCAGGCAAGATTCTGCTGGTGGAGGATGAAGTTCCCCTCCTGGAAACGCTTCGATACAACCTGACCAAGCAGGGCTATGAGGTCCGCACCGCCACGGATGGGGTTCGCGCCTTGGAGGTGGCGAGGCTCGAACACCCTGACTTGATTCTCCTGGACGTCATGCTGCCAGAGCTGGACGGCTTCGAGGTGTGCCGTATCCTGCGGCGCGAGATGAACGTGCCCATCATCATGCTCACCGCTCGCACCGACGAAGTGGATAGGGTGGTGGGGCTGGAAATGGGCGCGGACGACTACGTCACCAAGCCCTTCAGTATGCGAGAGCTCCTGGCGCGGGTGAAAGCGTCGCTGCGACGCGTGCGTCTGGTGCGAGAGGAGATGACCGCAAGCCAGCAGGACACCGCCCAATGTCCACTGCTCTTCGACAACCTTGCCCTCGACGAGGTCCGCCACGAGGCTCTGCTCGATGGGGAGCCTCTCGTGCTCAGACCCAAAGAATACGATCTGCTTCTCTTTCTGGCCCACAATCGCGGTGTGACTCTCTCCCGCGACCTTATTCTGGAGCGGGTCTGGGGTTGGGAGTTCAATGGCGGTACCCGCACGGTTGATGTTCATGTGCGGTTGTTGCGCGAGAAGATCGAGGCTGATCCTGCAAACCCCACCAGAATCGTCACAGTGCGAAGAGTAGGGTATCGCTTCGAGGGCTAGACTCATGCTATCCAGCATCCGCTGGCGCATCGCCGTCCCCTACACAATCCTTATCCTGCTGGTCATGACAGGGCTTACCCTCTACCTGTCCCAGTTGGTGAGGACAGCATACATCGAGCAACTGAAAGATCGGCTCGTTCAAGAAGCCGAGTTGCTGGCCGATACCTTGCAGGCTGAAGACCTGGAAGCCGGATCAGCCGAGGCCCTGGATGCCACGGTGCGCCGATACGCCGAGATCGTCGAGGCACGTGTCACCATCATCGCTGCCGATGGCACGGTCCTTGGCGAGTCCCACGAGGACCGGACTCAGATGGAGAATCACCTCTACCGTCCGGAGGTGCAGCAAGCTCTCGCCGAAGGTCAAGGCTCCAGTGTACGCTTCAGCCGCACACTAGGCTACGACATGATGTACGTCGCGATCCCCATCTCCCATGGCAGCGAAGTCCTGGGCTTCGCTCGCCTGGCTCTGTCCCTGCAAGCGGTGGAATCAAAGGTCGCTCAGCTCCGCTGGGCCGTCTTGGGAGCAGAGCTAATGGCCACGGCCGTGGCCATCGGACTGGCAGTGATCGTTGCCGAACGCACAGCCCGCCCTATACGATCCTTGACCAGGGTGGCAGAACGCATGGCGAAGGGCGAGTCTGGCGTCCGACTCCTCCCCACTTCGGGCGACGAGGTTGGCCAACTGACTCGCGCCTTCAACCATATGGCCTCTCAGCTCGAGGACAAGGTGGCCGCCCTCGCCGAGGATAGAGCGCAGTTGGCGGCCGTTCTGGAGCACATGGCCGACGGCGCCATCGTTGTCGACGAAGACGGGCGGGTCGAATTGGTCAACCCTGCCGCCGAACGGCTCTTGGGGACCTGGCAGGCTGAGGCGCTAGGGCACTCTTTCGCCCAGGTAGCCCGCCATCACGAGTTGATCGATTTCTGGCACAGCCGCCGGCAGCCCGGTATCGAGCGCAGCGAATTGCTGGAGATAGGTCCGGAAGCGCTCTTCTGGCGCGTGATCGTCACGCCCCTTGAGGAAGACGACAGGGCGCCCTCCCTCGTCATCCTTCAGGACCTGACGGAGATGCACCGCCTGCAGACCATGCGACAGGAGTTCGTCGGTAACATTTCCCACGAGCTCCGCACGCCGTTAGCATCCCTCAGAGCGTTGGTGGAGACACTGCGTGACGGAGCAGTGGGAGATCCCCAGGCCGCCCAGCGCTTTCTCGACATGGCGGAGAGAGAGGTGGATTCTCTAACGCAGATCGTACAGGAATCCCTCGAACTTTCCCGCCTCGAGTCAGGTCGCCTTCCTCTTCGCCTCTCGCCCACTGCCGTAGCGGACCTCATCGTACCCGTGGTGGAGCGCCTTGGCCCGCAGGCCGAACGAGCGGGCGTGAGTGTCTCTTGCCCTCTGCCCCATGAGCTTGCCGAGGTCTTGGCCGACCCTGAACGTGTACGTCAGGTGGTGAGCAACCTCCTGCACAATGCCATCAAGTTCACGGCCTCTGGTGGTGAGGTCCACATCTCTGCGGAGCAGGTCGCCGATGAGGTCGTCATTTCCGTCCAGGACACCGGTGTGGGCATCTCCAAGGAAGATCTCCCCCGCGTCTTCGAGAGGTTCTACAAGGCCGACCGTGCCCGCAGCAAGGGCGGCACCGGCCTTGGGCTGGCTATCGCCAAACACATAGTCCAGGGCCACGGCGGCAAGATCTGGGTACACAGCGTGCAAGGCCAGGGGAGCAGATTCTCCTTCTCCCTCCCTGTCGCTAACTGAACCCTTACCCCGCGCTAACATAACCTTAACCTGCCCCTAAGCCCTCCCTAAAGAGCACGTCGTAAACTTCTCTTGGAATGTGATGTGAGGCCCGAGAGAAATACTCAAGAAAGGGAGGAACTCATATGCGTTACCTGCTCACTCTCACCCTGCTAGTGGCGACAGCGTTGCTGGCCGCGTGTGGATCCCCAGCGACCCTTGCTTCGCCCACCGATCAGTTAGCCGCCGCAGAGATCACCGTGGCCGGCTCGACATCCGTACAGCCCCTGGCTGAAGTGTTGGCCGACGCTTTCACCGCAGCGAATCCACAGGTCCGCATTTCCGTACAAGGTGGTGGGTCCAGCGTTGGCGTCAAATCTGCCGGTAAAGGCACCGTCGACATCGGCACGGCCTCGCGAACCGTGAAGGAGGAAGAGCTGGCCGAGTTCTCCGACTTGCGAGTCTTCACTATCGCCAGGGACGGCATCGCCATAGTGGTCCACCCCGACGTACCCATAGATGGGCTGACCACGGAAGAAGTCAGGGGGATCTACGAAGGCTCCATCACCACGTGGAGCGAGGTCGGCGGGCCCGACGCCGCCATCATCGTCGTCGGTCGTGAGGAAGGCTCCGGCACTCGCGGCGCTTTCGGCAGTCTGGTCATGGGTGACGAGGAGTTCGCCATGGTGGAGACCGCTATCCTTCAACCTTCCAACGGAGCGGTGCGGACCACTGTGTCCACCACCCCCAACTCTATTGGCTTTGTTTCTTTCGGCTACCTCGACGATAGCATCAAGGCCGTGGCTATCGACGGAGTGGAGGCCACCGTCGAGAACGCCCTCAGCGGGGAATACCCGGTGGTAAGACCCCTGAATATGCTCACTGAGGGAGAGCCCAGCGGGGCGGTCAAGGACTGGCTGGACTTCATCCTGAGCGAGGACGGCCAGGCCATCGTTGCCGAGGAGGGGTACATAGCTGTCCAGTGACTCGGGAGAGATGTCACGTCTGGGTGCACTGCGGAGCGTGACGTCCAGGAATCACTGGCGGCCTCACGCTCTGTCACGGAGAGGGCGAAACGTCCAGAGATGCAGTTCAGATACCTGACCGACCGGGCTGTTCGATATCTCCTCTTCTTCAGCGCTCTAGTCTCGCTTTTCGTGGTTTTCCTGATCGGGACATTCACCCTCAGGGAGGCCTGGCCCGCCTTTCGCGAGATCGGATGGCTGAACATGCTGACCAGCGGTGAATGGAGGCCGGGCCGTGGCCAGTTCGGCCTGCTGGCCATGATCGCCGGTTCGGTATGGGCGACCGTGGGTGCCATGATCCTGGGCGTGCCCCTGGCTCTGGCTGGCGCCATCTTCCTGGCCGAAGTAGCGCCTGTCTGGATGCGCGGCATCGTTCGCTCCTCAATAGAACTCCTGGCAGGGATACCCTCGGTAGTGTACGGGCTCTTCGGAATGGTGGTTCTCGTGCCACTGATCCGCCAGATCCCCATTGCCGGAAACACGGGCTTTGGGCTTCTGGCCGCTTCCACAGTCTTGGCGGTCATGATCCTGCCCACCATCACCAATATCGCCACGGATGCCATACGTGCCGTTCCCCGAGAATACAAGGAGGGCTCCCTGGCACTGGGGGCTACCCATTGGCAGACCATCCTTGGGGTTACGCTCCCGGCGGCTCGCTCCGGCATTGTGGCGGCGGTCATCCTGGGCGTAGGTCGGGCTGTGGGCGAGACCATGGCCATGATCATGGTCATCGGGAACTCCATCGTCCTGCCACAGCCGCTCAACTCCAACCCTTTCAGTCTCTTTCTCAGTCAGGCCAGGACGCTGACGGGAAACATCGCCGTGGAGATTAGCTACGCCACCGGCCTCCATGAGGACGCTTTGTTCGCCACAGGGGTCGTGCTTTTCTTGCTGATCATGATCATCAACAGCTCCGCTAACCTGCTGATCCGGGGAAGGCAGAAATGAGTCAGGAGCTTCGGGTACGATCGGGCACAGCTCCGGCCCCGGCCAGACCCTCGAGTCTGGCTCGCCGCCACCTGACCCAGAAGGCGGCCTTTGCCCTCCTCTGGTTGGCGGGCGGGACGGCGGTGGCCGCGCTGCTGGCCGTGGTGGGTTACGTCGTCGTGCAAGGCATAGGCGTCATCAACCTGGAGCTTCTCCTGAGCCCGCCCCAGGGCGGCCTGGCTGGCGAAGGGGGAATCTCGACCACCATCGTCACCACCATCTACCTGGTGGTGTTGACCTTATCCATAGCCACCCCTCTGGGCGTGGGAGCGGGGGTATTCCTCGTGGAGTACACTGGCGAAATGCAGGGCCAGGCGGGGTTGATTCCACGGATCGTCGCCCTGGCCCGCTTCGGGGTGGAGACTCTGGCTGGCGTACCCTCCATCATCTTCGGCCTCTTCGGGTATGCCCTCTTCGTAAGTGCCCTCCGTTTCGGCTTCTGTCTGCTATCAGCGGGTCTGACCGGTGCCTGCCTGATTATGCCGGTCATCATCCGCACCACCGAGGAAGCGCTCCGGGCTGTCCCTCGTTCCTATCGCGAGGGAAGCCTGGCCCTGGGCGCAACCCAATGGCAGACAGTCTCCGGCGTCGTGCTACCAGTTGCCCTTCCAGGAATCATGACCGGGGTTGTTCTCAGCGTGGGCAGAATAGTAGCCGAGACGGCTGTTTTCTACATAACGCTGGGAGGGTCTTCCGCGGCGCCCACCTCCCTCTTTCAGTCTGGACGGACCATGGCGCTGCACGTCTTCTACCTGGCCACGGAGACGAACGCCTTCCAGAAGGCCATGGCCACGAGCACCATCCTCATCGCCAGCATCATGTTCATCAATGCCCTCATCAACTACCTGACACACCGCTTCACACCGCGGTAGGGAGCTACTGTCACGCTCGAAGCAACAGAGAGAATAGAGACTATCAACTACAGCTTGTACTACGGTACGTTCCAGGCTCTGAGGGACCTCAGCATTCACGTCTACGCCAACAAGATCACGGCCATCGTCGGGCCATCCGGCTGCGGCAAGAGCACTCTGCTGCGCAGTTTCAACCGCATGAACGAGCTCATCCCTGGGGTTCGGGTGGAGGGCGATATACTCCTCGATGGGCAGAGCGTATTCGACGACACCGATGTCGTGGACCTGCGCAGGCGGGTGGGCATGGTCTTCCAAAAGCCGAACCCTTTCCCCAAGTCCATCTTTGACAACGTGGCCTATGGCCCCCGAGCCCACGGTCTCAGGAACAAGGAACGACTGTCAGACATCGTAGAAAGAAGCCTCAAGGCTGCGGCTCTCTGGGACGAAGTTGCCGACGACCTCAACAAATCAGGACTGACTCTATCAGGGGGCCAGCAGCAGAGGCTCTGCATCGCCCGAGCCCTGGCGGTGGAACCTGAAGTGATCCTCATGGACGAGCCTTGCTCTGCCCTGGACCCCGCGTCGACACTTCGTATAGAGGAGTTGATGCGTGGTCTGACGAAGGAGTATACTATCATCATCGTCACCCATAACATGCAACAAGCCGCCCGCGTCTCCGACTACGCCATCTTCTTGATGATGGAGGAAGACCGGGCAGGCATCGTGGTGGAACATGGGCCCACCTCGGAGCTGTTCACCAATCCCAAAGACCGGCGCACCGAGGACTACATTACCGGGAGGTTCGGATGAGCAGGAAGAAGCGCGTCCTGTTCCTGTGCACCGGCATCTCGGCACGCAGTCAGATGGCCGAAGGCCTGGTCAACAGCTTCCTTGGGGACCGCTGGGAAGCGTACTCGGCAGGTAGCCAACCGGCCGCATCCGTCCACCCTTTGGCGGTCGAAGTGATGAGAGAATGGGGAATCGACATCTCCGACCACGAGCCGGAGTCGGTGCATCGGTTCCAGGATGATCCCTTCGACGCGGTGATCACTCTCTGCGACGATGCCGCCCGTAGCTGTCCCCTGTGGGTTGGCGCTGGCCAGATTGTACACCTGGCCTTCCCCGACCCGGCTGGGGCACAGGGAGAACTTGATGCTCGATCTGAGGTCTTCCGTCAGGTGAGAGACGACATCCGAGACAAGGTGCTCGGCCACCTTCGGCAGCTAAACGACGGCCTGGACAAGGAGGACACCCATGACTCGTGAGACGTTTGACCGAGAACTACAGCGCCTCCAAGACGAGGTCCTGGTCCTGGGCAGCCTGGTGGAGAAGGCCATCGTGGAGTCAGTCGAATTGCTCAAGCGGCGCGATACCGTCGGTGCCCGCCATCTCATCGCCGAGGATCGGCGCCTGATCAACGAGAAGCGCTTCGCCATCGAGTCGGAAGCCCTGACGCTCATCGCCACCCAGCAACCGATGGCCGGGGACTTGAGGGTGATCGCCGCGGTCATAGAGATCGCCCACGAACTGGAAAGAATGGGAGACTACGCCAAGGGAATAGCGAAGATAAACGTGATGATGGGTGATGAACCCCTCTTGAAGCCTCTGATCGACGTGCCCCTGATGGCGGAGAAGGCACGCGACATGCTTCACAGAGCGCTGGAGGCCTTCGTAAATCGAGACGTGGAGCTGGCGCGGGCCATTCCCAAGGAAGACGATGAGGTCGATGCCCTGTACAACCAGGTATACAGGGAGTTGCTGACCCTCATGATGGAGAACCCCCGCGACATAGACCGCGCCACCTATCTTCTCTGGGTAGCCCACAACCTCGAGCGGACCGCCGATCGGGTCGCCAACATCTGCGAGCGCGTGATCTTCATGGTCACAGGAGAGTTCATCGAAATGGACGTGGATGATGTGAGTCCCGCTGGCATCCGGTGAGCTCAACGCACGACGAGGCGAGAGCCGCATCGCCCGCGCGCCCGGTATGCTCGCTGACGTGCGACGGGCGGGCGCCTCGCTACCCGAAGCGTCCGGTGATGTAGTCGTCGGTTCTGGAGTCCCGGGGCCTGGTGAACACCTGCTCCGCCGGCCCGTGCTCCACCAGCTCCCCCATCAGCAGGAAGGCCACCTTGTCCCCAATTCGCGAGGCCTGCTGTACGTTATGGGGCACGATCACGATGCAGTGATCCCCTTTCAGGGCCAGCAGCGCTTCCTCCACCTTCATCGTGGAGATGGGGTCCAGGCCCGAGCAAGGCTCGTCCAGCAGGATAACGTCAGGCTCCAACGCCAGGACCCGCGCCAGACAGAGCCTCTGCTGTTGTCCCCCAGAGAGCGCGGTGGCTGGCTCCTGGAGCCGATCCTTGACCTCGTCCCAGACTGCCGCTGCCCTCAGCGATCGTTCCACCAGCGAATCGAGCTCACCTTTATCCTTGCCGGCCCTGAGCTGCGGTCCGTAGGCCACGTTCTGCCAGATCGACAAGGGTAGTGGCACCGGCACCGCGAAGACGATACCCACCCGCGTCCGCAACTGCGTTACGCTGACCGCGGGATCGTGGATGTTCTTGCCGTCCAGCAACACCTCGCCTTCCAGACGCCCCTCTTTGGCGAGGTCGGTGAGCCTGTTCAAAATCCGCAGTAACGTGCTCTTGCCCGACATGCCAGGCCCGATGACAGCCAGGATCTCGTTCCCCAGGATCTCCAGATTCACGTGCTGCAGCGCAGGCGCGTCACCGTAGTAGAAGCTCACGTCGTTGAGCAGAAATTTCGGCTCCCGAGGCATGGGCGTCACCTTCATCACCACTGGCGACGACGACGGTAGTAGCGTCGGATGAGTGTAGCCAACAGATTCATGGTCAGAACGAAGACCATCAACACCAGCGCCGTGCCGTACTGGATCCGAACGGGCATACCGGGCACCTGGGTGGAGATCACGAACAGGTGGTAGGGCAGGGCCATCGTCTGGTCGAAGACGGAATGGGGAAGCCGGGGCAGGAAGAAAGCGGCCACGGTGAACAGGATGGGGGCGGTCTCACCCGCCGCGCGTTCCAGGCCCAAGACGATGCCGGTCATGATGCCAGGCAGCGCCTGCCGCAGAATCACCTTCCGTACGCCCTGCCAGGTGGTCCCGCCCAGAGAAGCGTTCACCACCCTGAAGCTCTGGGGAACCGTCGTCAGCGCCTGCTCCGTCGTGCTGATGATCACGGGCAGGGTCATGATGCCCAGGGTTAGCGACCCGGCCACGATCGACATGCCGAACCTGAGGAAGATCACGAACAGGCCGAGACCGAAGAGGCCGTAGACCACCGAGGGCACCCCGGCCAGATTGATGATGGCCAGACGTATCGTGCGCGTGAACCAGTTGTCTGGCGCATACTCCGCGAGGTAGACTCCCGCTCCCACGCCCAACGGTATGGAGGTCACGGCGGTGCCGATGCTCAACCACACGGTCCCTACCAGCGCTGGAAAGATGCCTCCCTCACGCATTCCGCTGCGGGGCATAGAGGCGATGAACTCCCAACCCATAGCACCCGCGCCCTGCACGACTATGTAGCCCACAACCAGGACCAGGGGTATCACCACACCCACCGCACACGCTGTGATGACGCCGAAGGCTACCTTCTGCGTGGTGTACCGGGGGATCTTCACGCCAGGAACCTCCCTCCGCCTCCCCTCTGCTGACGGAAGATGGTCAAGGCTGCCGCCAGGTTGATCACAAAGGTGAGGACGAAGAGCACCAGTCCCACCACGAACAGCACGTGGTAGTGGGTGCTACCCCGCGCCACTTCCCCCATCTCCGCGGCGATGGTGGCCGTCATCGTGCGCACGGGCCGCAGAAAGGCATCCAAACCCAGGGGCATCCTGGCGGCGTTCCCGGCCACCATCATCACGGTCATCGTTTCGCCAATGGCGCGCCCTACGCCCAGCATGACTGCGGTGATGATCCCGGGCCGGGCTGCCGGCAGCACCACTCGCCAAATGGTCTGCCATTGCGTGGCGCTCAGAGCGTAGGCCGCGTGACGGTAGGAAGCCGGCACGGCATCCACGGCATCCTCGGCGATACTGATGATGGTGGGCAGCGCCATGTACGCCAGGAGCAGCACGCCGGTCAACGCCGTCAAGCCGGTAGGCGCTCCGGAGAACTGCCGGACCAGCGGGGACACAAGTTGAATGCCGATGAAGCCTATCACCACCGAAGGTATGCCAGCGATGATCTCAATGGCCGGTTTGAGGATCTCTCTCACCCACTCCGGTGCGATCTCACCAATGAAGATGGCCGTGGCCACGCCAAGCGGTAGGGAAATGGCAATCGCCCCCAGAGTTACCAGGAGCGAGCCCAGCACCAGAGGGGCAAGCCCATAGATCTCGAAGGTGGGGTACCACCGCTGCCCCAGGAGGTTCGACACGGGAACTTCGAGGAGGGCAGGGACACCTTCCTTCACCAGGAAGAGGAAGATGAGGAGAACGAAAGCGATGGCCGACACGCCCATCAAGCGTATCAGTTGCTCGACAAGGAACTCCCGCCAGTCCAGGTCCTTGGGCACTGCCGGAGTTTGCACCGGCCACTCCTTGGGATCAGACGGTTGCAGAGACTAGATCAGGACCCTGAGAGAGGCACGAACCCCAGCTCTACAACGATCTTCTGACCATCCTCGCTGACTATCCAGTCCAGATACTCTCTGATCGCCCCCGTTGGCTCTCCCCTCGTATACATGTACAGCGGCCGCGCGATGGGATAGGTGCCGTCCTTCACCGTCTCGACCGTGGGAGCAACGAAAGGCCCGCTCGCATCGGGGGCGACCTTCACAGTTTTCTGCTGGGGCGTGACGTAACCCAGCCCATCGTAGCCGATGGCGTTGGGGTTCTGAGACACCTCCAGGCCGATCACCTCCGACGACGCCAACAACAGCGCCTCAGCGGAGAAAAGGTCGTGGTTGTCCGGGTCGCCGCGCCGGACCACCTCCTCCAGGAAGAACACGTAGGTCCCGGAGTTGCTCTCCCTCGACGCCAGTACTACTGGCCTGTCCTCGCCCCCCACGTCCCGCCAGTTCGTGATGCGGCCCGTGAAGAGGTCAGAGATCTGGGGGATGGACAGCTCATCGACGGGGTTGCCCGGATTCACCACCACGGCGATGGCGTCCAGAGCCACCACGTGCTCCACAGGCGCCGCCCCACGCTCCTCGGCTTGCTGGATCTCCTCCTCTTTCATCTCGCGCGACGCGTTGGCGATCTCCGCGGATCCGTTGATCAAGGCAGCGATGCCCGTTCCAGATCCCCCACCCGTCACAGACACGGAGACCTCCGGATGGAGGTCGTGATAGGCTTCGGCCCAGGCCAGGGCCAGGTTGACCATGGTGTCAGACCCGACGTTGGTGATGGTGATGATGGGAGAAAGGGGCCCTGTGGGACTCGATCCCGAGCACGAGACCAGGAGGAAGAAAAGGATGGAGAACAACAGAAGGCCAACAAACACACGTGGCAACGACGCACCTCTCCCCTTCCTTTTCACACTCTCATTATAGCTTCTGCTCTACCTCGCGTCAACCTTCGTCCCATCCCTGGGCCCTTGGCGCTCACGAGCCAAGCCTCGAGACCCGCAGCCCCCAACTCTGCCATAAGGGTGTTAGTTTCCTTCGCACGCACGGCACTGTATCTTGCTCAGGGCTCTTCTGGTGTGATAGAATCGGACGCCTGGGGACTTCGCCGAGGCTCCAGCACGGGGGCAACGCGTTGAGTCAGAACAGAATGGAAGTCAACAGCGTCAACTTCTATTACGGGGAAACGAGGGCCCTGCACGACGTCAGCCTGAGCCTCAAGGACAGGCAGATCACCGCCCTCATCGGGCCGTCAGGCTGTGGCAAGTCCACCTTTCTGCGCCTCCTCAACCGTATGAATGACCTCATCCCCGGCACTAGGCTCGAGGGCAGCGTGCTTCTGGACGGCCACGACATCTACGCTCCTGACGTGGATGTGGTGGAGCTGCGCCGGCGCGTAGGCATGGTCTTCCAGAGGCCAAACCCTTTTCCGCAGTCGATCTATTCCAACGTCGCATTCGGTCCCCGCGTGCTGGGGATGGATGACGACCTGGATGGAGTCGTGGAAACCAGTCTCAAGGCCGCTGCCCTGTGGGACGAAGTCAAGGACAAGCTGAACAGTTCCGCCATGGACCTGGCCGCGGGCCAGCAGCAGCGCCTCTGTATCGCCCGCGTCCTGGCCGTCCAACCAGAGGTCATCCTGCTGGACGAACCATGTTCAGCGCTGGACCCCATAGCGACCCTGGAGATCGAAGAGCTCATGCAGGAACTGAAACGAGAATACACGATCGTCATCGTGACTCACAACATGCAGCAGGCAGCCAGGGCTTCCGACTGGGCCGGCCTCTTCTGGCTGGGCGAGCTGGTCGAGTACAACGATACCCCCACGATGTTCACCACACCACGACACCCCAAGACCGAGGCCTACCTCACCGGACGGGTGGGCTAGACCGTACGGAGGAAGCGTTGACTGAAGAGAGGAGAGCACGTCACATGCCCCTTATGCCCATCGTCATGGTAGTCGTCATCCTCGTGCTCCTGGTCACCGTGGGCTGGCTTGCCTACTGGGGGTACACGCACCAGCACATCTGGCTCATGGCCCTGATCCCCGGCCTGGCTGCCGGGTTGCTCCTCTGGGCCGCCGCCGTGGTCCGGCTGCCGTTTCCGGTCGTGGTCCTGGTGCTGATCGCCAACGCCCTGGCGCTGGTCGCTGGATGTTGGTGGGCCTACAGGTCTACGGACGGCGCGTTCGTGAGGCTTCTGGCAGTGGGCGGCGCGACCCTCGTCCTGATGCTGGTCCTCTGGTTCGGCGCGCTGTCCTACTGGGTCAACATGGAGGTAGTCAGCCCGCTGGAGGTACTGAACCTGGAGGGCGACGCCGGGGCCGTGCTGGTGGTATACCACCCCGGGAAGAGCAGCTTCCAGCGCGACGTGAGCTACGCCTTCGCCGAGGGGCTCGTCTCCCAGGGCTGGCGCGTGCAGATCACCACGGCCAGCTCCCATGCCCCCACCGACCTCTCCCCCTACGATCTCCTGGTCCTCGGTGCTCCTACCTACGACTGGCTGCCCGCCAGGCGCCTCCAGGCCTACGTGAGAGGCCTTGGGGATCTGGCAGGAAAACCCACCGTCACCATCATCTCGGGAGCGGGGTATACCGTGCTGTCGCAACCTGCGTTGGACAGAATGGTGCAGGAGGCCGGTGGCAAAGTAGTCAAGTCGCTGGCCGTGTGGTCCATGGCACCCAACGAGGACGTCTACGGCGTCAGCGACGCGAGAGAAGCGATGCGGCAGGCCGCACCAGGGATCTCGCTTCCGTGATCGTGGGGGACAGAGCGGATGCAGAGGGCCGGGACGAGTCGACCAGGCTGGCCAGGCTGCTGTCCATCCTCATCGTAACGCGGGGTGGCTGTGCCCTTCTCGTCTTCTACACCATCGTCCACGAGCTGAGACTCCTCGCCGTCTGCCTTTTCGCGGTGGCCTGTCTGACCGATCTCGTCGACGGCCAGCTAGCCAAACGAATGGGGGTCTCGCCATCCCTGGGGAGCTACGGAGACGCCACCGCCGACTTTCTCCTCGTCCTGGGCGCCTTCTCCGCCTTCTGCGTCAGGGGCCTCTTTCCCCTCTGGACCCTGGTCATCGTGGTGCTGATGTTCCTGCAATTCGTCTTCACCTCCGGGCTACAGGGACCACTATACGATCCCGTGGGCAAGTACTATGGCGCCGCGCTGTTTGGGGCTGTGGGTATCACACTGGTCCTGGACAACCCGGTCGTGCGCCAGGCTGTGCTCATGGGCGTGATCGCGTCCACAGCGGCCTCGGCGGCGAGCCGCGCTCTGCTCTTCTTCCGGCTGCGCAGGGGAGAGACGAGAGCAGAGTAGCCCGCTCCGATCCCGGGGCCAGTCAGGGGGTGAGGGGGCGGTGCGCTCCCTCGACAGCGGCTAGCAACTCCACGCACTGTGGGCCACGGCCGGCGGCGTTTTCAGTCGTCCGAGCATCTCCAACGGGCCTTCGATGCTCAGTCTGTCGCTCGCGGAGTTCACCTCCAGGGGGGTAGCCGCACGGCGTGCCGTGCGGCTACGATCAACCCGCGCTGTGCTCCGGTGGCCAGAACCGCACCGCCGCCTCAATGGCCCATGCCGCCGCGCGTAGGGCAAACTTGAAGTTTGCCCTACGCTCCTTGCTTGCCACGGTATGCTGCGCCAAGACCCCCAGGTCGCAACGATCACCAAACGGGGTACAATTGCGAATGATCATGGCCTCTGCTCGAAACGGAGGAGCCGCCTTTGAGCACGGAAAAGGACAGCACCCAAATCACCGCCCCTGTGGCCAGAAGCGCACTGCCGCCTCCACGGCCCATGCCGCACGTCCGTACGGCAGACTTGAAGTTTGCCCTACGCTCCTGGCTTGCCACGGTATGCCGCGCGAAGACCCCCCGATAGCAGGAATCACCAAACAGGATACCGTTGCGAACGATCATGGCCGTCGCTCGAAACGGAGGGGCCGCCTTCGAGCACGGAAAAGGACCGCACCCAAATCACGCCCCTGTGGCCAGAACCGCACTGCCGCCTCGATGGCCCATGCCGCACGTCCGTAGGGCAAACTTGAAGTTTGCCCTACGCTCCTTGCCTGCCACGGCATGCCGCGCCAAGACCTCCAGATAGCAAGAATCTCCAGAGCAAATACAGTTGCGAACGATCATGCCGGTCGCTCGAAACGGATGAGCCGCCTTCGAGCACGGAAAAGGACAGCACCCAAATCACCGCCCCTGAGGACTCCATCGCCGGATTGAGGGGGGTAGAAGAGGGGCCAGCTCGTTCACCACGAGTGGCCCCTCACCAGTCCGCACCTTCGCCCTGCGCCGTCTCCACGACGGTCACACAGGGTGGTCACATGCCGGATGACGAAGACTCAACCCAAACCCAGGCGCCTCTGCGTCTCCGCCAGCTTCTCCTCCGCATTCTCGAAATCCCCCCTCTGACCCGGGGGCAAGAGCAAGGCGACGCTGCACATGGCCAGTTTGGTCACATCGATCAGATAGTCAGCTCGTGCGAAGTCGTCGACCTCGGAACTCGCAGGCGGATAGATCGGCTCTCCGAACCTCACTGCGATCACCCTCAACCGCCCCTTCTTCTCCTTCGTCACCAGCCCCATGGGTACCAGAGGCACTCGCTTCTTCAGGGAGAACACGGCAGCGCCGGTCCTCAGGTCACCCTCCAGCAGACCGTTTCCTCTCGTCCTGCCCGTGATGGACAGCCACAGCACGTTTCCGGAACCATCCAACCAGCGCAGGACGTCCTTGACCAGCCTTCCTTCCAGCCGGTAGGCACCAGCCTGGTCCTTGTGGACCGGGAAGACAAACTGACCCACCCCGAGGACCTTGAGCAGGGCATTGGCCTCCGTGATGATCTCCGGCCGGGCGATGGCCCTTATTCGGACACGTTCCGTGGAGATGCGGCAGCCAACCTTGATCACCGCGCGCAGCGACTGCGCCACCGTGGGGTAGTTGCTCACCAGGATCGCCGCCCGCGTGCCGTCCAACGAAGCAGGAATGGCTTCCACCTCGACCCCTCTGACGGACCAGTCCGTCAGGCGCCGAACCCTCCGGCTGCGATCCAGCAGCGCCAGAGAACAGAGGGCGGAATCTATCCGTCCCACCGTATGCCGCTTCATCACGCCGGCCAACGCCTCTGTATAGCGCAACCCCTTCTCCATCCTGCCTCCCTCTGACAACGACGACTTGCCTAAAAAAACTAAATAATTATACCTCAGTATTGGGGCTTGTCAAGCCCGAGGATCCAAGCGTGCGTAAGCGGTAGGGGCGACCCGGCGGGTCGCCCGTGCCAGCCTGGCGCATCGGCCCGAAAGCTCACCGGCCTCCGCTGACCGAGCCGTCGTAACCTCAACGGCGCACTGGTGTTTGTATCATTGGAAAAGACTCATCGCAGGTTTACGCCAGTCGGATATCTCCTTGTCGCTGGTTGCAGTGACTCCAGAAAGGCCAGCAGACGCTGACATGCCTGGCGCGCTACCCCAGTGCGCTGAGCCGCGCGGAACGAAGAAAGAACTCATAAGCAGGGTGGTGTGGTAAGCGCCGATCGCTCTCCCCGAAGGAGCCGATGGTCGGCGCTTTCTCGTCCCCAGGCTAAGAGCCTGGGCGCAAGGCACGTAGAGTAGGGAGGCATCGCTACAGGAGGAACGATCATGGCTAAGCGTTTAGCGGTTCTGGTGGTCATTCCCTTGCTTCTGGCAGCCATAGGCTTCGGCGGTCAGAAGATCATGGAGTCTGGCTGGGGCGCGATGGTCGACTATCAAAGCCCGTACACGGCTGCCCTTCCCGCCGGCCAGGGAGGAGCGCCTGTCACCGACCAGGTGGTCATCGTCCTGCAGGATGGCCTGCGTCTTGATACCTCCAGGGAACTGGAAACGTGGAACCAGCTCCGCGCCCAGGGTGCCGAGTTGAGTGTCCGGGTTGAACAGCCGTCCCTCTCCATCCCCTCCTTCACGGTCATCAACAGCGGCACCTACCAGGAGATCAGCGGGGTCACTACCAACTGGTACGAGGGTCCCATCCCCCCGGTGGATAGCATCTTCTGCGCCGCGCAAGCGGAAGGTCTGACCACAGCCATGGTGCAGGAGGCCGGGGGTCCCAAGCTCTTCGAGCCCTGCCTCGACTCTCCCATCTTTCCGGAGATCCCCCAGGACGACCGCCGCGCAGCCGATGACATCATTCTGGAGGAAAGTCTGGCTGCCCTGGAGGAGAAGCCCAATCTGCTGTGGATCCACTTCTCGGGCTCTGACTGGTCCGGCCACCACTATGGGGGAGCCAGCGAGGAGTATCGTCAGTTCGCCAGGGAGATCGACGCCCGCATCGCCAAGATCGCCGAGGCGATGGATCTCAGCTCCTCGGTGCTCATCGTCAACTCGGACCACGGGCAGATCGACAGCGGTGGACACGGAGGCTGGGAGGAAGTGGTGGTCCAGGCACCACTGGTCATCGCCGGAGAGGGCATCAAGCCTGGCTCCTATGGCGAAGTCGAGCAAGCGCGCATCGCTCCCACCGTGGCCGCGCTACTGGGCATCCCCATGCCGGCCCACAACCAGGGTCTGCCCCTCTTCGACCTCCTGGACATGCCTGCGCAGGTGAGGGCCGAACGAGCGGTAGACGTGGCGCACCAGCACCAGCTCTTCTACGGCCAGTACCTGAGCGAGGTGGGGGCCGACGCCTACGCCAGCAGTGAGCTAGGAGAGGCCGACCAGGCGTTGGCCCAAGGCGACCACCAGACCGCCTACCAGCGGGCGACGGAGTTCGCCGAGAACATCCGCCAGTACGCAGAGAGCGCACGGCAAAGCAGGCTGTGGAGGGAGAGGCTGTGGCGCCTGCCGGTGGCCCTGCTGCCGTGGGTCATCCCTGCACTGTGCCTGGCCCTGTATCCCAGGAAGCGGGATCTGGTCGTCTCGCTCATTGGCGCGGTGCTGTACTTCGTGCTCTACAACGGGTACTTCTTCCTCCGGGGATACTCCTGGTCCCTGAGCGTCTTCAACGAAGAGTACCTGATTCCCGGCTTTCTGCAGCAAAGAGTGATCGAGGGAGCGGTTTGCCTGCTCATCGCCGCCGTCGTGGTGGGGGTGTTGATGAGAGGCAGGACGATCCTGGAGACCGCGCTGGCCGCGGTCAACATGTCCCTCTTCGTCGGCCTGGGGCTGCTCGTGCAGGTGGACCTCTTCTATTGGGTCTACGGTGTGGAGTGGACCTGGTATCTGCCCAATTTCCGGTGGGGGATCAAGTACTACTTCGATCTGCTGCAACTGCTCCCCACCGGATTGGCCGCGCTCGTCGCGCCGTTGATCTCCCTGGCGGCCAAGGTGATCACAGATCGTATCTCGCTGGCCAGGGCGAGGGTCGCAGGGCCGAGGTGAGGGACAGCTCTGCCGTGAACACATCGGTCCAGAGAGGCTCCCCGGGCTATGCACGAAATGATCGCCCACACCGCGCAGTCCGAAGGGCCTCTCGTGGCCGGCCCTGGTCCTCACGACAGCAAGCTAGTCCCACAAACCGAGCGAAGGGAGGTGAAAGGAAAGATCGAGCCAGAGGCCATACTGGAATACTCGCCATCCCTTGCCCCGCCGGAGCGGCACGACCAGTCCCGCGCGACGGTGATCGTCAATACATAGGAAAGGAGCCGACAAATGACAGCACGATCAGTCCCCTCCACCTTGCCTGTATTGGTCATCATCGTGATGGCCGTGGTCAGTATGGTCCAACTCCTCGCGCCCGGCCTCATCCATCCGGGTCTGATGCTCTTCGTCATCGGGCTGGTGTTCCTCGTCCTCTACTTCGTCAACTGGATACGGGAACCGCTGACGCTGATCACCGGATGGTTGTTGACCGGCTTTGGCTTGAGTTTCTGGGCCGTGAGCCTGGAACCCCTCGCCGCGGCAAGCCTCCCGTTGACCCTGCTTGGCCTCGGGCTAGCCTTCGTGGCTATCTACCTGACGCGCACGATCATTGAGGCCGAGGAAATCGAGAGCCGCCACTGGCCCCTCGTGCCTGGCGCCCTCCTCCTGGCCGTAGGGGTCCTCCTGGTGCTGGAGGGCTCTCTGGGGCGCCAGCGCCTGTGGAGCGTCATCGTCCCGCTCATCCCCTCAGCCGTGGCCATCTGGTACCTGTTCGAATGGCGACGTGCTGCGATGGGCGAAAGGTAAGCGTGGGGCTCGCCAGCAACGGGGTGAGTCTCTCGACGCGCCGAAATGACAAGTCAGTTCTGGGCAGGCTCGTCAGAACATTCGGCCAGGCGAGGATGTCGCCCCGTCTTCCCTCTCCAACACCATCCGTGAGGTAACCCGGCCCGTTCTCCTCTATTGCTGCCTGGAACCCTCCCCCGTCTTCCCACCCGTAGGGGATGCTCAAGCTCCGCTCTCACCCATCCCAGGGAGGAGAGCCTTCAAGTTACGGGGTAGAACATCCAGATAGTCCACCAGGTCGGCTCGCCTCACCTTCTCTGCCAGGGACGGCGCCATCCGCTCCTCGCCAAACCTGGCGCACGAAAAAGGGCCACCCCCCAGGGGACAGCCCTTCTGGTAGTACCCAGGCTGTGTTCAGCGACCTACTCTCTTTCCCTCCAGCGCGGCGCCCGCGCTGAGCGGAATCGAAGCGTCGCGTATCCCGCCAATCCCATCAGCCCGCCGCCCAGCAACACCATCGTCCCTGGTTCGGGCACGAACTCGTACGCCCAGCAGTCCTCAGCGAAGAAGATGGTGTCACAGACAACCTGGTCGGCTGATACCTCATCCACGGTATCGAGGGGCGATACGCATATCTCGAAGGGCCCCCAGAAGTCATCTGGCCACAGCCACTGGTTCCCTGCAGTCACGTCTCCGGAGTGATGCAGAGGGATGCCCACGCAGGCCCACCCCCAGGGGCCGTCGCTTGCGCACCCGTTCTGGTCCGCGCTGTATGGCTCCCCGTCACAGTCGGGCGGGTATGCCCAGTATTCACCGTTGGCGAAGGTCTCGCGATAGTACAGTGGTTCCCCCGGCTCCCATCCGCAACTCTCCCAGTTGTACTCGTAGGGACCGCCGGCTTTCTCTATCAACTTCACCTCAGGGTTGCACTGGAAGCAGTCAGGCCAGGCAATCGTACTTTGTGCCAGCGCTACCCCGCCGCCTAGCAACAACGCCACGCTCACACCTAGCAGCATCCCCCTTACCCAATGCCTCTTCATTGCCTGTCCTCCTCTTCTCCTACGATGAGTCCAATCCCATCGGTACCATTATAGCACGGCTGTGAATCCGTGTCAACCCTCGGCCGGCACCCCTGATCTCCACGCGCTACCGCTCCGGGCCCACTCGCACCCTGCTCGCCATGGCTTCGGCACCCCCCTCGAGCTGCGCGGGGCGGCCTGCGGCGAGCTCTGGGCAGCAGCTCCCAGCGGACCCGAGCCAGCCGTCGTGCTTTCCCTCCCGCCCCACTGCAGCCCTTCGCACTGGGGCGTTTGGTGCGACAAGATCTCCCGGTCCCGTCCGCTCGGCTCAACATAAGGTCTGTTTACCAAGTGGGCGACCAGCCGTACGCGGCAGCGGACCCGTCTCGTCACCGCCGCGGAATCGAGAGCCTCCATCCTATACCGTCCCGGCCAGGAGAGCCTTCAAGTTACGGGGTAGAACACCCAGATAGTCCACCAGGTCGGCTCGCCTGACCTTCTCCGCCATTGGCGCAGGCAACTGCTCAAGAGCCTTTCCCTCCAGGAGCTCAGCGGTCTCCTCCTGGGAGAGCTCCCCCTCATCCTCGATCCACTGCGCGACGCCTTTGTTCTCCGGGCAGACCGTCTGGCAATGGAGACAGCCCACCAGGCAGTTGTGCACCGACGGGCTGATCCACGTGGGAAACGCAACCTCGCCGGGCTTCTCGTTGTGGAAGGTGAGGCAGCGCTCCGCACGCAGCAGAAAGCACTCTGAGGCGATGGCCCCGGTGGAACAACGGCGGCCGCAGGCCCAACACTTCTCACATCTCTCCAGCATTTCTGGCTCGTGCCACTCGTCGTCGGGACACGGCAGATCGGAAAAAAAGGCTACGAGCCGATAGAAGCTCCCCAAACCAGGGGCGTAGGAGATGTTGTTTCTGCCGTATCGGCTCAACCCGCTGCGGACGGCCAGCAGCTTCTTGGGCACGGTGGCCCGAGTCAGGCGGTAGCCAGCCGGCGCAAGGGCTTCCGCCAGGAGATTTTCGACCCTCTGGTCCACGTCTCTGCCGTGCAAGTACGTAGGAGGCACCAATCCGGACACCGTCCCTCCCTCCCAGTGGAAGGTGATCCGTCTGATAGGGTCCGGCACAGCGGCGATGATCAGCGACCTGGCCTCCGGCAGGCTGGCGGGAGGGTCGAACTCCAGCACCTCCAGGTACTCCCGGTATAGCTCCTCGTCGATCTGACCTTCCACGCGCCGTCCTTCGATCCCTGTTCGCAGCTCAGAGAGTCGTCGCGTCGATACGACTCGACCTTTGTACCCCTGGCCCTCCAGTATACGCTCCACGAGCGATGTGTCCACTGTTACGTATCTCCTCTCTCATGATGCAAGACTGACGCTATGGGCCGAGCTCCACAGGGCAGCGATCGAGGCCGCCTGCTCCTCCGGAGGTTGGCCGGGCCAGGCCACGCCGACCATGACGCCTTCTCCGGAGCGAAGCGAGCCAGGATCACCCCGCTCACCACCACCATGGCCCCCACCGCTTGCAGAGGCGTCAGTCTCTCCCCCAGAGTGATCATGGCGATGACCACCGCCAGGGGAGGCAACAATGTATTGTACGCCGCTGTCCTCGTCGCTCCTATCTCGCCGATGCTCTTGAAGTAGATGACGTAGGCCACGACCGCCGCCGGCCCGATGCTGTAGGCCAGGGCTAGCCACGCCCCGGGCGACACGCGCTCCCACGGCTGCGACACCATCTCTCCCCAGGCAAACGGCAACAGGAACAGGCTGCCGCAGACCATAGCCAGACTCATTAGGCGCAATGACGAGTACCGCTGTAGAGGTCGCCTGGACATCACTGCGGCCACGCCGGTCAAGAACGCCGCCAGCAGAATGGACAGGTCTCCACGCAGGTCCTGCCAGTTGAGCGCCAGGCCACCGTCGCCGCCGGTGGCGACCACCGTCAGCCCCGCGAAGGACAGCAGGATGCCCAGGGCCTGGAGGGGAGTCATCCTCTCCTGTCGGGAGGCCACGGCCAGGATGGCGGTCCACAGGGGGGCGGAGCCGTCGAACAGCGACGCGTTGGCCGCCGTGGTCCGACTGAGCCCCACACTGAAGAACACCTGGTACAGCCCGATCTGCAGCACACCGACGAGGGCCACCCACAGCCAGTCCTCTCTCCTGATCACAGGCCTGCCCTCCGTCGTCCACACCCAGACCACGATGATCACCGCCGAGGCCAGAAAGCGAAGGGCGGCGAAGGCCAAAGGAGCTATCTCCCGCAGACCGTACTTGGCCACGCTGAAACCGACGGCCCAGATCACCAGGCTGCCGAGGACCAGCAGATCTGTGCGACCCCAGCGTTTGCTCATCAATCGCCCCCTTACCCTCTGGCTCACCACGGCCCCGCGGCAGGCAGCCCGAGCCCGTTCTGCCTCTCGCGCCATACAACGCCCACCACCGAACGCCGGCCCCCAGTCAGCGAGACCTCGGCGCCTGACCACAGCCACCGCTGATCAGGCAGTGCGAACCGGCGGATCCCGCACCCGCAGCCGCCTGCATCCCAGCCGCGTACCGTTCCTGCAGACGCCACCCCCAACCCACCAGGCGACGCCCCAGCCAGGAGATCACCTGGCGGCGGAAGCTGCTCCTCCCTTCGTGCACAGCCAGCTCGTGCAAGATCAGCCGATCTCTCTCCCAGCCTCAAACAACAGGTCTTCGTACCACTCCTGGTGCCCGAGGACACCACACCACGATCGCATCTTCAACCTCCTCGTGTCGTCCATCTCCGCACATGGCTCGAACTTCGGTCACTCCAGCCCTCACGCTTGCCGCGAACCAAGCAAACCTGGTATGATCAGTGCGGGTAAAGCACCAAGGGGTACGAGGCACGGCGCGTCTCGCCTCCGGCAGACTGCGCCAGAGCCCCTCCACCCTCCGAGCGGACTGTGCCAGCAGCCCGGTCGGTAAGCGCTTTATCCGCCTCCGAGGCTGGGTGATCCCCAGCCTCGCCCTTCTAGCTTTCCACCATGGCGGGCGATTCCTCGCCCATCACGGACTTCAGTAGGTAGATCGCCCCTTCGTCCAGCGCCGTGTAGTCCAACACGATGGACTTCTGCTCCGGCCGCAGCGTGGGCAGCACCTGGTCAGAGACGTAGTCAGAGACGACGACGACAGGGTATTCCGCCACCGCCGCGGCCAGCCTCTCCGGTTGGTCCACGCCGCGAAGCACAAATTGGAGGCCCTTGACACCTGCATCCTCCAGAGAGCTCTGCATGTCCGAGGCGCCGGCCTCGCTGAGACACACCAGGAGCACCGTGGTACCCTCGCTGATCCCGGCGATCTCCACCAGGCTGTCCAGATACGGCTTCACCGACAGAGCCACCACTCTCTTCTTCGTCTTCGGCAGCAACTCTCTCAGCTCCTCGATGTGGAAAAAGGTCGTGGCGATCACGTCCACTTGCTGAAGCAGTTCCTCGACCTCGGGCGTCGGCTGCTCCACGTCCCGCAGGACGACCGGCGTCACCTCCAGATCCAACTGCTCCTCGATCCTGCGGGCCAGGGCCTGCGCTCCCTCCGGCGAGCACTCCACCAGGACCAGCCGGCGCTTCGCCTGCACATCCTGGCGCTGTTTGGCTCTGGCATAGGCCAGCGCAGCAAAGTCATCAGGACCCACGCCCAGCTCGCCGGCTTGCTCGATGGCCGCGTCGACCACGGCCAGCACACGAGCCAGCGCGGACCTGGGGATGGCTCCAGGTTCCTCCAGCACCGTGCACCCTGCGCCTCGCCGGCATTCGATGAGGCCGTCTCGCACCAGCTCTTGATAAGCCTTGAGGACGGTGTTGCGATTGATGTGAAGGAAACCGCCCAGTTGCCTAGCCGTGGGCAGTTTGGCCCCCGGCCCCAGCGTCCCACTCAGGATGAGGAACTTGATCTGTTCTTTGAGTTGGACGTAGACTGGCAACTGACTGCGGGACTCGATCCTGATTTGCATCTCACGCATCCTGTTCTAGCCTATTGTCCTAGTTTCCTATGCCAATTACCATTATAACCAGTTCCTTCCCCCTTGTCAAGGCCCAAGGGAGAGTTTTAAGGTTCAGGACCGACCCGCCGTGCTTCCCTGCCCGTTCGGCTCTTCTCCGTGGGCAGGGGACTGGTGTGACTCAGGAGCCCCTGCCTGAGCAGCGCACTCTACATCTCCCACGTGGCGTCGCCGCAGAAGTGACCGTGATCCTTGGCCAGAAAGGCCTCGATGGCGGGCCGCTTGTCGCCCAGGCGAAAAGAGGGACCATGGCCGGGGTAGCACACGGTGTCGTTTGGCCAGGGAAGGATGACGTCGCGCAGGGTGCGCAGGGTCACCCTGAAAGCCCGAGGCGAGGAGGTGTGCCCTGGGCCACCTTCGAAGATGGCGTCGCCGACGAACACGCGGTTACCCTCCTCCACGTAGTAACAGACGCTGTCCTCGGTGTGGCCAGGGCTGTGATAGATGCACAACGTGTACTCTCCCAGCTCTACACGGTCGCCCTCCTCTAACCAGCGATCTGCTTCCACGTTCGTGGCGCTCCGGTGCGCCAGAACCGGGACCCGCAGCGCCTCTCTCATCTCTCGCAGCGCGGCGATGTGGTCCAAGTGGCTGTGGGTGACCAGGATCCCCACCGGCTCGCTGTCACCGAGCATCGCCAGCAGCGTATCGGGCTCTGCCCCGGGGTCGATGAGGAGAGCACGACCCGTGGCCGGGCACCGCAGCGAGTAGCTATTCGTTCCCCATGGGCCCACGGCCCGGCACTTCACTTCCAGCCTGGCTCCATCAGAAAACACCGCTGCACCTCCGCTTCGGGCGTATCTCACGCCGCAAGTCTAGCACATGCCGGAGGGCACGGGAAAGTCCAACAACCCGCAGCCCGGCGCGAAGAACGGGAGCCACGGTCAGCCAGCTTCAACAGGGCACCGATCACCACTGGTTACGAGGGGTCGACGAGACCGTTCAGCTTCCTTGCCCGACCCCGACGACCACTGGTACAATGACCACGCAGCGCTGCAACCCGAGCCTGTCTGACCAGTGGCACCGGAGAAGGTGAAATGGCCGCGCCGCTCCTGACGACCAAACTCCACGTCCCCTCCATACGGCCGGAACTGGTGGCTCGTCCGCGCCTCGTCGAACGGCTGAAAGAAGGCCTCCAGCGCAGGCTGACCCTCGTCTCGGCCCCGGCGGGCTACGGCAAGACCACCCTGGTCACCCACTGGCTGCACGAGGCCGGGCGGCCCTTCGTCTGGCTCACCCTGGAGACCAACGACAGCGATCCGGCCCGCTTCCTGGCTTATCTCGTGGCCGCCCTCAAGGGCATCGACCCCAGGTTAGGGCAGGCGGTCGAGCCGATGCTGGCCACGCCTCAACCCCCCCCGCCGGAGTCCATCCTCACCGCCTTGATCAACGACATCGCCACCCTCGAGGAGCCCTTCGCCCTCGTCCTGGACGATTACCACCTGATCAGCACATTGGCCATTCACGAGCGACTGGCCTTCCTGGTAGATCACCTGCCGGCCAGCATGCACCTGGTCATCGCCACCAGGGAGGACCCACCGTTGCCCCTTTCTCGCTGGCGGGCCCGCGGCCAGATGGTGGAGATGAGGCAGGTGGACCTCCAGTTCTCGCCCGAGGAGACCTCCGACTTCCTCTTGCGGGTGATGGGGTTGGAGCTCTCGTCCGATGACGTCGCCGCCCTCCATCAACGCACCGAGGGTTGGATCGCCGGGCTCCAGTTGACCGCTCTCTCCATGCAAGGCCGTGAAGACGTACACCGGCTGGTGCAATCCTTCACCGGGAGTCATCGCTACATCCTGGACTACCTGATCGAAGAGGTCTTCCAGCAACAACCCTCTGAGTCGCAGGACTTCCTGCTGAGCACCTCGGTCCTGGAGCGCCTGTCCGTTCCCCTCTGCGACGCCCTCACCGAGCGGGACGACAGCGCCCAGATGCTGCGGGCCCTGGAGCAGGCCAATCTCTTCCTCTTCCCTCTCGACGAGCCGCGGCAATGGTACCGCTACCACCACCTGTTCGCGGACCTCCTCCGCCACCGCCTGGCGATGGTCAGAGGCGAGGAGTTCGTGACCCTCTTGCACCGTAAGGCCAGCCGGTGGCACCAGGAGCACGGCTATCTCGGGGACGCCGTGGAGCACGCCCTCCAGGCCCACGACTGGCAGCGGACGGCAGCTCTCGTTTCCGAGGTGAGCGGATCGCTCCTCAAGGCCGGCGAGACCACCACCCTGCTGCGATGGTTCCAGGCCCTGCCGGAGGACGTGATCCTCGCCAATGCGCAGTATTGCTGCGATTACGGCTGGCCGCTGATCCTGACCGGCCAACTGGACGCCGCCGATCGGTACCTGGAGCGAGCCAGAGAAGCGGCGGACGATGATCCCGCCCTCCTCCACCAGATCGTGAGCGCACAGGTGCATATCGCCCGGACTCGGGGTGACGATAGCTGCACCATCGAGCTTTCACGGCAGGTATTGCCGCTCCTCACCGATCAAGACCTGATCGAGCGCAGCGTGGTGATGCTCAACCTGGGCATCGCTCACTGCAACAGAGGGGACCTGCTGGAGTCTGAACAGACCCTGAAAGAGGCCCTCGAGGCCGCCGACTCGGTCGACAACACCTTCGTCAAGTTGGTGGCGCTCCATTTTCTGGGACGAGTGAAAGCGGCCCGAGGCAGGCTCCACAGAGCGGCTGCCCTCTACCAACAGGTGCTGAGCGAGGGAGAGCGGGGTGGCCCATCCCATCCCCTGGCCATCGCTCACCTCGACCTGGGCGGACTGCTGCACGAAGGGGACGACCTGGACGGCGCCAACCACCACCTCCAACGATGCCTGGAACTGGCCCGGCGCGGCGGCCACCTGGAGGCCCAGATCTCCGCGCACCGCTTTCTCGCCCTGCTCCGCCAGGCCCAGGGCAGAGGAACTGAAGCGCTCCAGTCCCTGGAGCGGGCCCACCAACTGGAGGGCGAGGCCAACCTTCCCCCGCAGGTGCGCGCCCGCAACGCCGCCTGTCACGTCCAGATCGCCCTGGCTCGTGGCGACCTGGCGACCGCCAGCCGCTGGGCCGCGGGAATGTGGGACGACGTCGATGCCTCCGCCTTCTATCCGGACCTCAACCTCGCCCGAGCCCGCCTGCTGATGGCGCAGGAGCGTAAGGAAGCGGCCATGGAGTGGCTGGAGTCCTGCTACGAGATCGCCGCCCAGAAAGACATGACCTGGGGTATGGTTCGCGTGCGCATCCTGCAAGCCCTGGCCGCTCCCACGCCGGACGCCGCTTTGCCCTTCCTCGGGGAGGCGCTCACCCTGGCCGAGCCAGAAGGCCTGGTCCGGAGTTTCGTCGACGAAGGTCCGTCCCTGGCAGCTCTGCTGCGCCGCGCGGCCGAGCTAGGAGTGGCTCGCCGCTACGCTCAGAGGTTGCTGGCTGCCTTCCAGGCAGACGCGCTCCGAAAGACGGGCGCCAAGGCCCCTGCGCCCCCTCAGCCGCTCATCGAACCCCTGAGCGAGCGCGAGCTGGAGGTCCTGAGGCTCGCGGCGGACGGCCTCACCAACCAGGAGATCGCCCGGGCGTTGTACGTCTCCATCAACACCGTCAAGACCCACCTCAGAAACATCTACGGCAAGCTGGGCGTCACCAATCGGCGCGAGGCCGCCGCCAGGGCAACGACCTTCGGACTCATCGAATAGCCCTCCCTCCCCGGTCTCCCATCACCCTCTCCGATCACCCTCCAATCACCCGTTTCGGGTGATGACATGGCCCCAGGATTCTATCATACTGAATCCAGAAAGCAGCCACCATGACCCTCCCCACGATGGGCTGAAACGATGGCCTTTCCAGGTCAGACTCAAATCAAGAGGAGGAGTGAACCAATGAACAAGTCGCAACTGATCGCAGGGATCATCTTGCTGGCCGTGGCCGCGTTGCTGGCAGTGCTGACCATCGCCCTGCCGGAAAGCAAGATGGTCTTCATGGTGGGCGACACCAATCTGCCCCTTTTCCCGGCCATGATCCTGGGAATACTGGGCGTGGTGTTGCTCGTCACCGCCAGGCAGAGTGAAGGAGCTGAGGTCACGGCCGCCGCTGAAGGGAAGCAGGCCGAGCAAGCCCCACTGAGTGAGAAGGCCCTCCTGAACAAGCGCCTGGAAACGATTGGGTGGGGGTTGTTCCTGATCATGCTGGGCGGGTTCGCCCTGGTGCCCTACCAGGTGGTCCCCAAGGGGTTGTGGTCCATCGGCGTGGGCGTGATCATGCTCGGGTTGAACGCCGCCCGCTACTACTTCAAGATCAAGATGAGCGGTTTTACCACCTTCCTGGGCATCATTTCCCTGGTCAGCGGGGTGACGCAGTTGCTGGGGGTGCATACCCTCGACGGAGCGATCCTGCTCATCATCCTCGGTGCCTACCTGATCGTCAAGCCGTGGTTCGACCAGCGGCAGCTCTTCGGCAAGGCCGAGGAAAGCTGAACTAGACTGCCCGTGAAGACGAATCTGGCCCCCAGGGCTTTTCACAGCGATGGGCGCGCGCCCAGTGCCCGCCGGGCCCACGGAGCTAGGGAGGAGTAGACATGTCAGAGCAAAGAGTGACTATCACCAAACAGTCGGACCGCTGGTCGTACCTGTGGTTCGTGATCGGAGCTGTGTTGTCACTGTTTTCCACCGGGCAGTGGGCCATACCCCTGGTCTCCTGGATACAGCCCATCTTCTTCGTCCGCTTCGTGCGCACGCAGAGAGTGTGGCTGGGGGTCCTCCTGGTCTGGCTGGCGACTTTCGTAACCGGCTCCATAGGCTGGTGGAACATACTGGGGTACGGGGTGCCGCTGCCCTTTTTCATCGTCACCATCGGCATCAACACCCTCCTCATCGCCGGGGTGGCGTACCTGGCGTACAGGCTGCTGGCACCTCGACTGGGGGGCTTTGCCGCCACTCTGGTCTTCCCCCTGGCCACCACGGCGCTGGACTTCCTGGGCATGACCGCCAACCCCATGGGCAGTTTTGGAGCGCAGGCCTACACCCAGTATGGCAGCCTGACCTTCATGCAACTGCTTTCGGTTACCGGGATGTGGGGCATCACCTTCCTGGTCGGCTGGTTCGCCACCGTGGTCAACTACGCGTGGGAGCGGTCCTTCTCCTGGCCCCAGATTCGCCGTGGTCTCGCCATCTTCGCCTGCGTTTTGCTGGCGGTAATGGCCTACGGCAGTATCCGCCTGGCTTACTTCCAGCCAGCGGCAGGCACGGTCCGGGTGGCGGCCTTCACCGCGGTCGACTTCCGCGAGAAGCAGGACGAGCTCTTCCAGACCAGGGGCACGGATTGGGAGGCTTTTCTCCGACTGGCGGCGGAGAGGTATGACCCTTACTTCGAGACCACCAGCCGTGAAGCCCAGGCCGGGGCCAAGATCGTACTCTGGCCCGAAATGGCACTGCAAGTGGCCGCAGACGACGAGCCAGCGCTGATCGCCCGGGGACAGGAAGTGTCCCGCCAGGAAGGGATCTACCTGGCGATGTCCTGGATGAAACTCTACGAGGAGGACCGCCCGAGCCAGGTCAAGCTGGTCATCACCGATCCGGCTGGAGACGTGGTGCTGGAGCACGTCAAGTATGGCGGGGCCATGATCGAGGGGTTTGAACCGGGCGATGGCATACTGCGCACTGTAGAAACTCCCTATGGGACGTTGTCCGGCCTCATCTGCTGGGATACTGACTTTCCCGTCACTGTCAGCCAGGCGGGTCGCAATGGCACCGACATCCTCCTCTCGCCCAGCCTCGAGTTTCGCGCCGCCGACCCCATGCACGCCCAGATGGCGGTCTTTCGGGCCATCGAGAATGGCGTCTCCATGGTGCGCCAAGCCGACAACGGTCTCTCAGTGGTCACGGACCCCTACGGACGGACACTGGCCGCCATGGACCACTTCACCGCCAGCGAGCGGGTGATGGTGGCTCAGGTGCCTACCCAAGGGATCTTTACCATCTACTCCGTGATCGGCGATCTCTTCGGCTGGCTCGCGGTCGTCGGTTTCGTGGCTATGGTGGCCTGGGGTGTGATCCGGTCGCTCAGGCTCAGGCGGGCCCGAAAGGCGCAGGCGCAAGGCCAACGAGTCTCCTGACCCACGGTCAGACTTCCATGACGGGAGATGCCCCATGCAGAGAGTCGAGATCAGAATCAGGGGCCACATCGACGAGCACTGGTCCGACTGGTTCGAAAACTTGACCATCACGCACACAGAGCAGGGAGAGACGATCTTGAACGGGCTCGTGGTCGATCAGGCAGCGCTCCACGGCCTGCTGGCGAAGCTTCGGGACCTCGGCCTGTCCATCCTCTCCGTCAACGCGATGGAGACCGAACCGTAGGCAGGGGGAAGGTGTTGAAGGAGGACGGACAGCGCTCGAGCGGTCAGCGATGACGTCGCTGAGGAACCAGAAACGAACAAGCGGCGTCTGCATCACCGGCGTTCTGGCAGTCGTGCTGGTCTCGATCTGGCCCGCTGCGTGAATCAGATCGAGACCAACTACTTTTCTCTGCTGATCGTGTCCGTGGGGACAGCCGCGATCTCCATGCGTGGAAACAAAAGCCCAGGCCTCCCTGCCAGAGGCCACACCGCAGACGCGCATTACCGCCCGGCGATGATCTGCTCCGCCTCGATCAGGGCCAGTTTTCTCTCCAGCTCCGACCGGGCCGCGTCCAGGTCATCCAACAGACGGGCTATTGCGGTCAGCGACCGGACCATCTCCTGGCTCGTCCCTCTTGGCAGATCACCGAGAAGAGGGGCGAGTTCCTCAAGCATCTCCGCAAAGTAGTCCTGCTCTGTCAGTGCCCTTTCCCTCCATGCTGCGACAGTTCTGCCGGATGTCGGATGGGGCTCTTGTGTCTCGCCAATCGCTGCCCTCACCCAGCTTCGATGTCACCCCTCGTCGCCTTCGGCCTTCGAAGCCTCGGGTGCCCCGGCTTCTTCCCCGTCCTCAGGCGTGGATTCCTCGTTCTCATCGAGTGCGGTCTCTGCGTCGGCTTCCGGCTCCACCTCCACCTCGGTCTCAGCCTCATCCGCCTTCGCCTCAGCAATCTTGGCCGCGACCTTCTCTCTGATGGCTTCTTGCTGCTCCGGAGCTACTTCCACGCCTCGCTTCTCAGCCTCCTCCACGATCCACGCAGCCACCAGGTCATCTATCGGTCCGCCCAGCAGCGCTGCCGTCCCCTGCAGGAATTTGAACAGCGTATTGGGCAAGGTGTCCAGGAACCGTTCGACCGCCCCCTCTACCCCCTCACCCCGCGCACCGGGGCCACCGATCTCGATGAGGCGGATCTGCTCGATGTTAGCGAAGGCCTCGCCGAAGGCCAAAGCTACGTCGGGCACCTTCTCCAGCAGCGCCTGCCCCAGCACCAGTCGCAAGGCGCCCGTCTTGTAGGCGTTCAACGCCTCGGCCAGTTGCCGTCTACCTTCGGCCTCGGCCAGGAGCTGCGCCTTGGTCACGTCCGCTCCCGCCAGACCCCGGGCTTTGTTCGCCGCGGCCTCAGCCTCACCCGTCTTCCGGCCCACGTCAGCCTCGGCGAAACCCGTGGCCCTGATCGCCGAGGCCTCCTGTTCGGCCCGATAGAGAGACGCATCGGCGGGGCGGCGCTCCTCGGCATCCAGTTCCTTGTCCCTGCGCTCAGCGGCCGCCTGGGCTGCGCCCGCCTTCCGCTCCTCCAGCGTCTTATCCTGCTCGGCCAGAGAAATCGCCTCGGCCCGCTCCGCGACCGCCCGTTCCCGGGATACCTCCGCATCGTACTGGGCCTTGGCCACGTTGGCCTCTTTGGTGTATCCCGCTTTAGCCTTTTCCGCCTCCTGCTCCTTCTCGGTGGCCTCCTGATCCGCCTGCGCCTCCGCTCTCCTGGCGTCGCGCAGCTTGGCCGCTATCTCAGGCCGGCCCAGGGCCTCCAGATAGCCCTTCTCATCGCTGATCTCCTTGATGGCAAAGGAGACGATCTGAAGACCCATGCCCGCCAGGTCGTCCACCGCCACCTCCAGGACCCTCTGGGCAAAGGCCTCCCGGTCCTTGTACACCTCCTCCACCGTCATCAGGCCGATGATGGCGCGGAGGTGGCCCTGGAGCGTCTGGATGGCCACGTACTGGATGTCCTCAGGAGTCTTGTCCAGAAGCTGCTCTGCCGCGGTAGCGATAGAGGTGTCGTCGCTGCCGATCTTGATCTGGGCGATGCCGTCCACGGTGATGGGAACCGCGTTGCTGCTCAGCACGTTGTGCACCGCTACGTCGAGAGTGATCAGGCTGAGATCGAGCTCTTTCACCTCGTGCACGAAGGGCAAGACGATAGTCATGCCGCCCTTGACGATCTTGTAGCTGACTGTGATCTGCTCGGTCTCCGTCTCCACCTCCCACTCTTGTTCGTGGTTGACGGCGGGGCGGTCCGCAGGCTCGGAAGATTCGTCCCTCCTGGCCTTGAGCCTCTTCACGCGGCGGATGACCGTGACCTTGGTCCGCGTGCGCACACCGTACACCAGCAGGGCCCTGTTGGGAGGGACCTTCCTGATGAAGCGTAGGACCCTGGCCACAGCCATGAAGAAGACCACGATCAGGACGAGGATGGCCACGCCGACCAGCAGGGTGCCGCCCCCCAACAAGCCCAGGATACCCTCGAAGATGCCCACTTCCAGTACCTCCCTTTGCCGCCGCTCCCTACTTACAACCTGCCGACCACCACCATCCCGCCCTCCATGCTCAGCACCTCGACCTCCACGTGAGCGGGGATGGGAGAGCCGTCCGCGGATCGAGCCGGGACGTTCATCCTCTGGCCCTTGACCACCAGGGCCACCTGGCCCGGCTTGCCCTGTGGTATGGGTATGATCACCCGGCCCACCAGGCCCAGATAGTCCGGGGCCTGGATAGACGTAGAACGCTGCTCGCCGTACAGAAAGCGGAGAAAGAGCCACATCGCGCTTCCCGTGACCAGGGCCACGCCGCTGGCGGGGACCAGACTGACCCCATCCGGCATCCCCAGGCCCTTGCCGATCAGTCCCCCTGCGCCGAACCCCACGCCGAACATGGCCACGGTTCGCAACGAGAAGGGACTGGGGCCCTCCACCTCGTGCTCCAGCCCAATCTCGGGCAGCTCGATGTGGCCCGCGTCGGCGGCCTCGGCGCCTCCCAGGGCACCTTCCAGGGCATCGCCCAGGCTGCCCAGGGCCTCGGCCAGACTGTCGCTGACCCCTTCCACGGCATGGCCGACGTCCTCGCCGAAGTCCACCAGCTCACCGACGACGAAGGTGACGGCGATGTAGCCACCCCCGAGAATGAGCAAAGAGAGATAGAAGCAGGTCAGCATTCCCCCACCTGCCCGGCTCCTAAACCAGCAGCGTTCAGTGAGCGGCCAAGCACGACTGACAAATCATGGCCGGATTATAGCATGAGGCGGCGCTGGTGTCGAGGTTGGCTGCTAGAGAGGAGAAAAGGACCGCGCTTTGAAGCGGGCCCTCGCTGGCAACCAGGTTGTACGAGCGCTGCGTTGGGAGCTACACACTGCAAGCCGAGTCTCGAAACGAGACCGCTATGGCACGTCCATCGACTCGGCCACGCGAAGCAACTCCACCAGAGAATGGTCGTATGAGTACACGGCAGTGACGAGGGGACCGACCTGCCATTCGACCACACCGGGTCTGCCCACCCGCGGATCTGCCCCGACCCCGCCGTGACCACTCACCTCCACAGGCTGGAAGCCCTCGGGCCGCGCGCGGAAGGGGGACTCCCAGCTCCACGCCATTCCTCCATAGCGGAGGATAACGTAGACGCCATTCTCGTAAACCAGGGCCGCCTGCCTGTACGGGAGAGGATCGTCCATCCCGGAAGCGTAGACCTCTCTCAGTGTTGCCCCTTCCGGCATGTAACTGGGCAGGGGAATCGGAAAAAGCGTGCGGGCGCGCGCCTCATCCAGGCTGACTCTGTCGCCAGGAATGGGACCCTCCCAGGGCAGGAGCCCACCGTGGCCCTCACGCATGACCGCATGAGGAAGCCAGATCTCGCGCAAGAAGAAGCTCCCCTCTCCAGGTGACATCTTGATTCTGGCCAGCGCCAGCGCAGCCAGGACAACCACAGCACCTACAATGAGCATGACGCCTTTTCTGCTCATCTCGTCTCCCCGAGCCTACCAGGGGTGCGCAAGCACCCGACAGGACTCCTCCAGGGTGGTGCCCAAGACGTATACTTCTTCATTCACGTCAGTTTCTGCAAAGGGCGATCGGCTACACTTACGCGGCTCCAGAGGGGGTCACAAACACTGCTTTGCTCGCTAACCAAGTCACCTTTCACTGGAGTCAGGTGGAGGCGGCTCGATGGAGATAGGCTCGTTGAAGTCGTAGAGCCGTATGACCGTGCTCTGCCGGATCCATCTCTCCTCTACGGTCCCGGCCTCCCATTCTGGCAAGTGGTCAAGAAGCTTGATCTGCCGTATCAGGTTGTCATCCATTCCCACCCAGAGCTCGACCTCCATGCTGCCACGACGCATCAGCTCCAGGAGCTCCGGGGGCAACTGCGATCCTGTCCCAGCCTCTTCTCTCTGAACGAAGGCGTCCATATCGATCCTGCCTCGGTAGTGAAGACACTGGACACTGTCGATCTCCTCATCCGGGAGTCGCTCAAGATCGATCAGCAAATCAAGAGGTTCGAGCACCTCCGCGATCGGGAGCATCACACACGCAGCCCCGCCTCCCGCACCAACCAAATCGGGCATATCCGATGTGCGGACATAGCGCTCCCCGCCGATGCTTGTGGCCTCGCACCATGTGCCAGACCTGGTAGTTATCCTCACTCGCGAGCGGTCAGGTGCGGCGAACTCCCCCTTCCACGTGGTTTCGGTGGTCTCGCCATCGGCAGAATAGCTTGCGCTTCCCTGCACACGCCAGGACTCAGCGGCCAACGTGGTCGTGCGCGCTCTAGTGATCATCCCGCGCAGGTCTCGACCCGTGTCGCAGGAAGCCAGAGACACTAGCAAAGCGAAGGCACACGCGGTTAGGAGACACTTTCCTACGTTCATCCTTCTGGCTCCTCGCATTGCGGTGCCCAGGCCACCAGATGCATCGGTGGGAGTGACCGCATGTCGAAGCGGCGCGAGTTGTCTCAAGACACGGTTGCTTACCGGCGCCCCCTTGCGCTCCGATACCCCAACCAGACAAAGAGGATGAGAACGAGCGCTGCCAATAGCACCGAGAAGAGGCTCCATCCCGGCACCGTTGGCAGCTCACCCACGATTGCCTCAGCCCCGATGGAGCCGATCACCACAACAGCAGCTACCATGCCCACGATGATCCAATCTCTGCGTGTTCTGGCCATCAGCTCCCTGCCCGTTCTCAACCTTATCGCGTTGAAGGTCAGGAAAATGGCAACCGTGGCCAGCCCTGACACTGTTATGACTTGATTGCCCGTCAAGCCGAGGCTGCTGCGCCCCAGAGCAACGAAGACAAACACCACGTAACCCAGCGCTATAGCCCTGATGGTCTCTTGCACGAATACCTGTCTCAGTTTCATGACTGCCTCCCCCGCCGACCCCCATAGTGGATAATGGCGGCGTTGCCACCAGGCACGGAGGGTACTTCACGCAGCGCCTGCAGCCTGTCCTAGCCTGGACTACCCCCAACTGGTAACATTGGGAGGTCTTTGCCTCCAGAGAGAACCTCTACCACGTGCTTGTGCCGATCCGCTTGCTGCCAGCGACGTACCATCTCCCGTCACGCCGAACGAGTGTGTCTTCGAGCACGAACCAGTGATCATCGTACGTGACTGTCGCCCTGTCCCCGGTAATCACCACAGATTCGAAACGGGTATTCTCCCATTTCCACTGCTCGTACTCGTCAGGTGACATTGTGGGCCGGTTCAACGCGGGAGGTGGCGGGGGTATGGGGCCACCTGACCCCTCTAGCTCGCGCAACTCGTCGGCTGTGAGGTAGTCCTCAGGGATTATGTAGTCCCGGCCAGCTGCTTCCACCTTGGCCCAGGCCTCCTCACTGAGGCTATTGAGCCTTTCGCTATTGCGGTAGGCTGCAACGCAATACGTAAGATATCCGGCACCTTCGACAGCTCCGCCCAGCCAGCCCCGCAGTTGGTCACGCTGGCCGCTGGTCAAAGGTACGTGGGGGTCGTCCACCAACACAGATGCGAATCCGCTCGCATCGTGGGTTACCATGGCCACATAGCCCGCCCGGTACGCTTCCACGACGATAGTCTGGGTTTCCCATACTTCTGCTGGGTCCTGGACGCCAGCCGCGGTGATCTCCGCGGCGGCGCTGTTGGTGCGCAGGCCTCTCAGGAAGAATGTCCCACCCGCCCCCGTCAGAATCACCAACCCCAAGACAGCCCATCTGCGCTTTCCCATGCCGTTGTCCCGTCTCCTGTCGTCATTCGCCCCACGGATGGTGCGAGTGCGTCCCCGGCGGATCGACGATGGTGCCTTACTGGCAAAGCGTGCGCGCTCTAGTGATCGCCCCGCGCAGGTCTCGACCTGTGTCGCAGGAAGCCAGAGGCACCAGCAGAGCGAAGACACACGCGGCAAGCAGTAATAACCCTCGTAACCCCACAATTCCCTCCCTGCTCACCTAACGTAGCAGCACTTGGCGAGAGCGTCGGCCAGTGCCGAGTCGTGGACTAGAAATCTTCCCAGGTCAAGCCACCTCCGTTGACCGCAATCACCGTCGTTGGCGACAGGAACTCGACCTCGGAGATTTCACCGTTACCCGGCGTGATCGCCGAGGGATTCGCAACAACCTGATGCCAGGTTTGGCCCGCGTCCGTGGTGCGATAGATGCCAGTTCGAAACCCACCTGCGACGACCACTTGGCTGGCGGGAAAGTCCGGAGGCGCCGCCATGCTGGCTACGGCGGCAAAGAGATTCCACCAATCTGCTTCCGACAACCCCCGACCCACGCCCAGCGCTGGCGAGTCGACGAGCGCTGGAGCCGACCCTGTGAAGTCCCCAGCCGCCCGCAGTACGGGCACAGTCATCTCGATCTTCCTCTCACTGTCCAGGCCCAGAACCAGCGCCTGATCTGCCCGCTCCTCGTTGGTAGCGAGTACTGTGCTGTGGTCGAACGACTCAGACAGTCGGTACGCCACGTCGGAGAGCTTCTCCCAGTTCACCAGATCCACGGTGGCGTACGTTCCGCGATCCTGGCCCGCCGTCACGCTCACGAAGAGGCGATAACCCGCTTCAGAGTGCACAGCGGCCAGCCACTGTTTGGGACCCTCGGGCAATCCCGGCACGAGCGGCCCTTCGGAGCCATCAGCCCAGCTCCAGAGACCAGACCATGTTCCCACGAGGAGTCGTGTCTCTTGTGATTTCGTGGGAACAGCCTCTAGGGCGAAGGGCCAATCCCCAGCAGCAGGCGGCAGCATGCCAACCTGCACCCATGTCTCGCCCCCGTCCTGCGTTTGGTAGATCGCAATCCGGCTATCCTCCGTTGTCGCCGCGTAGGCCTTGTGCTCTGCAAACGGATCGGCTGTCACCGAAGGAACTCCGGGGATCTCCGTCCCACTCCATGTCTGCCCCCCGTCTGACGAGTGAAGAATACCACCTAACCCCAGCATCTGGTGCCGAGCAAATAGCACTGCACGGGTTGTGCCATCCACGCTAATCATCGCCGGCTGCCTGCCAACGCTCCCACGCACTGTGATGGCGGGCACACCGCTGTCCGAGAGCTCCAGACAGAAGTGAACCCCTTTTCCACCAGGCAGAGCAGGAGCGAAATCCCGCCTTGCCGCCAGGGCGATGGTCAAGGCCTCGGGGCTGTCCAACGCCAACGTTCCTCTCAACGCTGGTCGACCCGGCTCCGCCGGCAGCGCGGTGTCTTCGATAATGGCACCGTCTACCAGCAGCACATGCAGTCCAGCGCTCGACGGGGTCGGGGCCACGAAAACCGCGTCCCAGGCCCGCCGTCGTCCATCCACGCCTGACGAGGACGAGTCTTCCGCGTCGTCCACACTGCACAGAAAACCGACCTGAGCCCCTGGCTGCCAACCCTGAGCGTACGCGTAGAGTAGCTCCCACGCCTCCGCCAGAGTGGTGGGTCCTTGCAGTTCAGAGGCTGTCGAAGTGGCCGGCGGTGTCCACTGGGATAGCGAGGGTGGGGGTCCAACAGTCGGTGAAGCCGTCGTGGCCGACGAAGTGGCCGGCGCAGGTCGGAGTGGCGCGCAACTGCTGGCCAGCGCAGCCAGCACAGCCACGGCGAGCACAGCGCCTGTGATCACAACGACCCGCGTTGTACCCAGGTCGATCTCTCTCCCAAGAACGCTTATCGGCCTACGTCCACAACCGGATGTCATCCAAGGCATACTCAGAGTGCCGGTGGCCCGCACCGTATTACTGAGAGCCGGTGTGAAATCGAACCATCGCGCCGGGATCAGGCTACCCACCTGGTCCGACGCACCTGTCCCACAGATTGTCGCGGGCTGTGCGAGTGGTCCAATCCTTGGAGACGCCTCAGGCTCAGGAGGCTACGAAGAGGCAACATCGTCTCTCGAAGTAAGAGGCGACGTAGAGGCACAACAAATCCAAACAATTATACCGTGGGCCGTACCGGCTGTCAAGCAAGTTCCATTATAGGGGTGTAGGCCACATCGGACTCGCATCTCCGCGCTGGCTACGGGGTGGACCTGTATCCCTCCCCTTAAGGGAGCGTCCAGGCAAGCGGAGTCCCTCTGGCCTCCGTCGATGAAGATCAGAGGAAGAGAGGCGGTGGCTACCGAAGGTGTGGCACTAACTCCGAAGCAGACAATGAAAAGAGGGGCGGAGACGAGAAGCAAGGGCGGCAACGAACCGGGCATGCTCCTCGAAGTCACCCGCGCTTCCGTATATCCTGTGCCCGGAAGAGGCCTCTCGCTACTCGAAGACCTCCAGGTCAGCGTGCGTGAGGGCCACGTCGACGATGGGCCCTCGCAGCGCAAAGCCCAGGGCCACGCCGCTGCCTCTGACCGCCAGCAGTCGATCGCCGGGCACGATTCCGTACTCTCGGAGCGTCGCCTCAGGCAACGCGATGTAGCCTTCCTCGTCAATGCCCGTCCAGCAGAACGACATGCCCTCTGCTCTGACCACTCTGGCCTCGGGCATCTGGAAGGTGCGGAGCCTGGGGAACCTGTTCAGTGCCGTGGCCAGGGGCGACCCCGCCAGGAGCCCAGGCGTACTTACAGCAAAGCCGCCAGACCGGCGGCTTCCACTCATCAAGATGACCTTCTCCCACTGCTTGAAGCCGTATTCGTCCCTGGCCTCCTGAGGGATGAAGATCCTTCCCCTGTCGCTCACCTTCGACCATCCGAAGACGTACTCTCCCCCCCTGACCAGTTGTGGCATATTGACACTCTCTCCAGGGCGCTGCTGTACCATAGAACCGCGGCTTCAGTACCCACGTCCACCAGCTCCATTCTACCTGTCAACGCGCCACCGAGAGCATGGATCCACGCCTGGCGGCGCAAGCGGACCGGGACGCGAGCTACAGTCATTCTATCACAGCCAGGCCCGGGTTTCCACCAGCGACGATACGGACGCCGGGGCATCGCCTTCATTGGCTTACACGCGCCAAGTTGACTGTTGGAGCGAGTACTACGGCCGAGGCAACTCGTGACAACATGGATCTGAGCACCTCCATAGTCATAGGTCAGATGAGGCAGTCTGCCGGCTTATGGGCTCTCCAGCACCTCTATCAAAACCGTGAGGTCCATGTGATGGCCACTCAGAGTTACGGGGCCCGAGACGATCTCCTCGGGCCGCAACTCAAGTTCCACGTCGAAAAGGGTGTCTTCCCCGCTCCAGTAGTCGTCATCCTGGATAAGCCCACGGATGGTTAGGTTGTCCTCGGCGCCCAAGTCCACTACGACGTAGTTGTGGTCCGGACCATCGAAGTATGGCGCCCACGATCCCGTTATCTCAGCACTCCCCGTCTCATAGTGGGTCCGAATTACATCAAATATGTCCTCCTGAACTCTCATCTCGCTGCTGGGTTCCAGACGTACGCCGGGGCATTGGGCCCACATCCAATAGAAGCAAAACGCGCCGTCGAAACTGATCACTTCAAAGTCGCTGCTGGAAGAAGCCCTGAAATTGCCTTTGATGGGGCCTTGTTCGTATGGGCCCCCCTGGGCGAACATATAGCCCGTATACTCGTCCTCACCGATGTCATCGTGGGTTGTGAGCCGCTCAAAGGTGACGCGCACGGTGCGCGGGCATGCTGCTCCCTCCCAATAGACTGTTTTGCTGCGAGGAGATTCCCGGTCGGAAGGGAAAGTGCGGCCACTATAGGCCGTCATCTCGAACTCCATCCTCTCACCGCAGGGCGGCTCCAAGTACCCCACGGAGTGAGAGTACCTATCAGCGGCCAGGTCGAAGAGGTAGGTGTCATTGAGATAGACCGTGAAACCGTCGATGCTCTCTCTGTCGCCCCCCCATGTCCACAGCAACCGATAATCGCCCCCGACATGGAGCAGCCAGAGATTCGGTGGCGGGAAGGCCGCTTCCTCGCACGAAGGAGAACAGATGCGATACGAGATCTGGAAGGAGTGCGCCTCGTCTCCTCCTGCGGACGAAACGGTAATCACATGCCCATCCCAGTCCGATGCCGAGTGCAACTCCCATATCCCTCCCAGGTGATACGGTTCGTCTTCAGGGGATACTGAGGCCAAGCACTCGGCCCGCAGTTGCAGCGGCTCACCGCTGGGTACCTGGACGTGTCGGCTATTGGCCCCACCCAGGTATGCAGCGATATCCCAGCATCTCCTCCCCAGGGGTTCAAAGGGCCCGTAGTGCTCCATAGCCCCGCCCGCGAGACTGGCGTAGCACCACACCTGGTCATAGTCGCTGTCCACCTCTAACTCCAGGGCCTGGAATTCGACAGGCAGCTCCATTCTCGTGTACGGCTCCACGAAAAGGGAGGAGTCGACTCCGCTCAAGAAGTCCGCCGGGCCCTCCAGGTCGTCAGGGATGCCATCGTCGTCGGCGTCGTCTCCGCCTCCGGGAGGCGGACAACCTGCATGCTCAGGTAGGCCGGGCATCTCAGGGCAGAGGTCCACATCGTCAGGGCAGCCCCTTTGCTCAGGTAGCCCGGGCCGGTCGGGGCAGAGGTCATCGGCGTCAGCGATGCCATCTCCGTCCCGGTCAGGGCAACCGGCGAGTTCGGGCAACCCCGGCTCATCCGGGCAAGCGTCTTCCATACCGACGACGCCGTCGCCATCATCGTCAGGGCAGCCCCTGTGCTCAGGTAGGCCAGGCATCCCAGGGCAGTCGTCCTCCCCGTCCAAGATTCCATCGGCATCCCGGTCTCCTGGCACCAGACAGCCTTCTCTCTCGGGAAAGCCCGGTTCATCGGGGCAGGCATCCTCGCTATCACCCACCCCGTCTCCATCGGCGTCGGGGCAGCCCTCGGCCCAGGGCGGGCCGGGTTCATCCGGGCAGGCATCGGCCTCCTCCAGGACGCCGTCACCATCCCCATCCCCCTCGCTGGGCACGGGGCAGCCTTCGCCTTCCGGCAGACCTACCTCGTCGGGACAGGCGTCCTCGGCATCGGGGATGCCGTCCCTGTCCCGATCAGGACAGCCGTCAGCAGTCGCCGACCCCGCCTCATCCGGACAGGCATCGTCCTCATCGGCCACCCCATCGCCGTCGCGGTCCGTCTCCTCAATGGCCTCCACATTGATCGAGGCCTGGCCGCGGCCGCCTTGCGGGTTGAAGGCCCTGACGGTGAGGGTGTAGGTACCCGGGGAGAGGGGCTCCCAAGAGGCCAGCAACGGAAAGGGAGAGATGCCGCCAGGCATGGTGGTGGTCCGGGCATCCTGTAACTGGCCGTCTACCCATAGTTCGATGCGGGCTACCTTCCCCTCGTCCCGAGCGATGGAGCGGACGGTCACCGTCTCGCCCACCTGGACCTGCTCTCCGTAGCCAGGTGAGCGAATCAGCACCATCGGCCTGGCCACGGCTCTTGGCCAGAGAAGATAGGCTAACCCGCCAGCCAGGGCTGCCAGGCACGAGAGAACCAGGAAGACCGCCCCCACGATGATGGCTGTTTTTCTCATCTCACACCCCTAGTTCCCCTGGCGCGCTACGCTGCTGGCCGGACGCGACTGATCGGGCCGGGATACACGTGCCGCGATCGACTCACTCGAGACGCCCCTAGCCTCCCATCCAGGGCCATATCCTCATACTAACCTCTACGCGACAGGGCACCACTATGTCATAACTGGGCCAGACGTAGCTGTCGATGTTGCCTGTCTCATCGTACTGGAAAGTGGACTCGCCCCTGCAGAGCAGGGTATCCTCGCCCTCGCGATGATACTCAGAGATTTCGAACCCAATCGTAAGCGCCTCACCCTCGGGAAGCGAGACCACGAGCTCCGTAATAGATGGAGCCTCATAGCTGCACGAGGAGCACTCGGACTGCAACCGCCGAATGGCTGCGAACAACTCTCCCACCGTCAGAAAGCCGCCACTGGAGTCGTGTGCGTAGTAGCCGCACTCGTAGCCGTAGAAGTCGCAGATGGAGGAGTCGGCTCCATCGAAGGAGAGCCTCTCTTCGTTGGCCCAAAAGCTGCCGTAGATGGGCCCCCTCCCATCTACAGCCGGAATGGGCCTGAAGGTCTCCAATTCGACGATCACCGAACGCCCCCGCGCGCACGGCCCCACATCCACAACCACGGTATTGCTACGGGGTGATTGGGCACCGTCACTGGCACGGTAGGCGCTCACGGACCACTCGCAAGTGTTGAGACACGTGGGCTCGAAAGTCAGGATGGAGATGCGCCGGTCAGTTTTCGGAGCGCGCAGCACTGCGCCCCGCAACCAAACTCCACTACGGTTATAGCAGTTGTATTGGATACGGAACCCGTCTATCGCTTCCTCGTCCCCCTCCCACCGCCAGGACAACTGTCTACCCACGAAGCGTTCGTTCAACCACGTCCCCGCCTGCCAGGCTAAGGGCGGCGGCAATGGTGACTCCTCGCATGAACCCTCGCAGATGTGATAGGAGACCAGGAATGTCGCACCAAAGGGTTCCTCCTGCCTTTCCGATCTTCCACTCAGCCTGCGCCCGTCCCACTCTTCAGGGTCATGCTCCTGCCGGAGCACCCCCAGGTTAAGCGGTGGTTCGTCCCCGACGTAAGCCTCGCACTCCATAGACAACTGGAGAGGTTCCCCCACCAGTGTGTCAACGACCACGCTGTTGTCCCCACCCAGGTCCGTCGCGATGTCCCACCGAGTGCCTCCTTCCAGTTCATAGGGCCCGTACCGTTCCAGGTAGTCGCCTACGCCGACGTAGCAGGCAACCTCGTCATACGGCTGCCCCAACTGGAACTCCAGCCCCTCGACCTCGACGACGACCAATTGAGGCTCCAGTGGGAACGCCGGGATCAGCCCCGTTGGGCTTTCCGGGGCCTCGTCCTCATCGGGGATGCCATCCCCATCCAGGTCTGTCCCGTGCTCGGGCGGAGGGCAACCATCATGTTCGAGCAAACCCTCCTCGTCTTCACACCTTTCAAGGTCATCCCCGAGGCCATCGCCGTCGCTATCGGGGGCCCCGGCGTCCGCGGCACCGCCATCCTCCGGCCGTCCTGGCTCGTCGGGGCGTAGATCGTCCCGGTCGGGAACCCCATCTCGATCTCTGTCGGGACAGCCCCCTTGCTCCAGCGAACCTGGCTCGGCCGAGCACTCGTCATCTCTGTCCGCGACCCCGTCGCCATCCAGGTCCGGGCAGCCCCCCAACTCGGTCAGCCCTGGTTCCCCTGGGCACTCGTCCACGTCATCATGGACGCTGTCGCCGTCCAGGTCCTCTCCCCTGGGGCAGCCGTCACGCTGTGTTGGGCCGGGTTCGTCAGGGCAAGCATCGTTTGCATCCGGCACGCCGTCCCCGTCTCGGTCCCCCTCTGTGGCAGCAGGGCACCCTCCTTCCTCACGTACGCCTGCCTGGTCGGGGCAGGCATCATCGGCATCGGCGATACCATCCCCATCTCCATCAGGGCACCCCTGTGACGGCCCAAACCCCGGCTCGTCGGGGCATAGATCTCTCTCGTCAGGTATTCCATCGTCGTCCCTGTCCGCTTCCTGATGGGCTTCCACCGTTACCGTAGAGTAAGCGCGGGCATCCTGGGTGTTGAAGGCTCTTACTATGAGAGTGTGCGCGCCAGGTGATACAGGCTTCCAGTGGGCGACCAGCGGGAAGGGCGAGGCACCACCTGGCGAGGGGCTGTCCTGGCCCTTCCACAGTTCACCATCCACCCACAACTCAACGCGGGAGATACTGGCACTATCACGGGCCAGGGCGTGGATGACCACCGCCTCGCCCACCCTCACATCCTCGCCCTGGCGCGGCGAGCTGATCAGCACCACGGGCTTGCTCATCGCCCCTGGCCGGTACAGATACAGCAGGGCACCTGTAGCGGCGGCAGCGCACGAAAGGGCCAACGCGACACCCACCACGATGGCCACTGTTCTTCTCATTCTGCCATCCCCCTTTGTGGCACCACCTTCGGAGCACGCAGCGAAGTGGGTGAACCTGAAATGTGCGTGGTCCCACTGTGTCCGAATGGCCACGATCTGTGACGTCGGGGCTCCGAATCTGCCGCCCTCATTCTACAAAGCTCGCAACGATCTTCTCACAACCGCTACCCGAATTCCACCCCGAACTGACCCCAAGTCGACCAGGGGCCCACGTTCCCAGCGCCATCCTTCGCTCGCACAGCCCAGCGGTAGGATATGCCGCATCCCAGGGGCGCAGTGACCTCCGTCCCCGTCGCGGTCCATCCACCCACACTCTGCCAATTACCCTCTGTGACCTCTCTTTCCACTTTCACGTAGTAGGTCTCGATACCACTCGGGTCGCTCACCGGATTCCAGTCTAGGGCAACGCCATCGCAAGGTAGCTCGATTCCACCCGTGGGCTGGACCAGAGAAGGGGCCGGCGGCCCCTCTGTATCCTGGGGCGTTGGACTGGGCTGCACCACCACCACCGTCAGTCGCGCCGTATCCCCCCCGCCGGCGCCCTCGGCCCGCAACTCGAAATCTTTGGTCGCTACGGGACACCTATCTCGGGAATCGGGTGAGGTAACACCCTCACCATCGAAGTAGATAGCGGTGGGCGATCCGTCTACGCGCCAACTGAAGCGGACGCATTCGCCCGCCGTGATCTGGCTGCGGTTCACCTCGAACGAGACTATCCTGGGCGGCAGTGGGGTCGCTGTGGGAGGCACAGGGGTCCCGGTCGGCGGCGGTGGCGATGTGGCCGTGGCCAGCGGAAGCTCCTCTGGCGTTCCTGTGGGTGGCGCCACGGTTGGGCTTTCCAGAGTCATGGTCACCGCTGTGGTCAGGGGTGAGGGCGTGAGTAGCAGCCCCGGTCCCTCGCCCGTGACGCTGACGGTGACACTCGCCGGGTTGCCCGCCTGACCGTTGACCTCCAATGCAGTCATCGAGAGCAGGTACGTCCCTGGCTCCTCGGCTAGCCAGTCTGCAGCGACCTCGACGAACTGCTCTCCTGCCTGGTCAGGCGTGACCACTCTGTACGGCTGCCGATCCACCGCCAGTTGGACCTCAGCCACGCCGTCCTGGGCGTAGGCGTGCGCGATCAAGGTCACTGTCGTACCCACATCGGTCTCGAATCCCTCGGGGGGCCAGTCGATCCACGCTCGGGGTCCAGCTTCCGCAGGGGCGCAGGAGAGAGCCAACGTCATCACACCGAGCAAAACCAGGGGAAGAACCGTGATCGGGGACCTCTGCCACAGTCTCACCATGCACCTCCTCGTCTAGGGGCTCTCATACAGGACAAAGAGCCCAACTCGCAGAACTCGTCTTCGAGCTAAGGCGTCAGTGCAATCGAGGCCCGTCGCACACCAAGCTTTCGTGGGATTGAGTGGTACTATAGCATTGGGCGAGACGTTCTGTCAAGTGAGACGGCCGGAGAGCATGGTACCCTTTCAAGCCTCGTACCCGCAGAAACGCAGCGCCGTGAGGGCCAGAGTCCGCACCGCCGTTTCCAGCTCCCTCACGGGCACGTACTCGTCCGGCCGATGGGCCACCCGGACATCTCCCGGCCCGAAGAGCACCGTGGGCGTATGGCCCACGTTCACCAGCAACCCCATGTCCGCCCCGTAGGTCATGCCCTCCAGCCTCGTTTCTGCTCCGGTGACGTCCTGCAAGGCACCAGCGACGGTCCGAACCAGAGGGTGCTCTACCGGTGTGCGCGCCGGGTAGAACTGCCCTCCCCACCACTCCACCACCGGGGGATGATCCCTCAACCAGGGGTCGGCCTGTGCAGCCTCAGCCACCGCCTCTTCCAGGGCGCGGCGGGCCGCATCCTGGTCTTCGTCCACGGAGATGCCGTACCGCCCCTCGAAGACCAAGCTCTCGGCCACCGAGGAGGCCCAGGTGCCGGCCCTCACGTTACCGATGCACAAGGCGTGGGGCAGCCTGTACCGTGAATAGAGAGGATCCTGAAGTCTCTCGTTTCGCTCGCGCTCCAGTTCCAGCAGCGCCTGGTGGATAGGCACGAACTTCTCGATGGGACTCACCCCCTCCTCCCTGACGCAACCGTGGGCCGCCTTCCCGGGGATGGTCACCCGGAAGTTAAAGGCTCCGGCCTGCACGGGGGCCACGATCAGCTCCGTGGGCTCGGCGACGATGGCTCCATCGGCCGTGTAGCCCCGTAGCACCGCGGCCAGCGTGCCCACTCCACCGTCCTCCTCCCCGATGACACTCTCCACCATCAGGCGGCCCTGGAGGCGCACTCCGGCGTCTCGCAGCGCTCTGGCGGCGAACAAGGCGCAGCATAGCCCGCCCTTCATGTCTGCCGCCCCGCGCCCGAAGACACACCCCTGGTCGATGGTTCCCTGCCAGGGAGGGTATCGCCACAGCTTCTCGTCTCCCGGGGGAACCACGTCCACGTGACCGTTGAAGATCAGGCTGCGCCCTCCGGCGTCGTCACCCATCGCGCCCACTACGCCCAGCCCGCGCTCTCGCTCCTCCTCGATGCTGAACGCCCAATGCTGGCTCAACTCCTCGAAGTCCAGCTCCCAGAGGTCGATATCCAGGCCACTCCGCTCCATCTGCCCGGCCACGAACTCCTGACCTGTCGTCTCGTCACCCACCAGACTGGGCACAGCGATCAGCTCGCACAGGAAATCCACCATACCCTGTACGTCTATGGACTCCAGCACCCTCTCCTCTGCCTCGATCATCACCTCACCTCGTGCTACAGGGACCTCAGAATCGGCCTGGTAAGACACGTCGGACCGCCCTCTGCCTTGAGGGAGACTTCGTTACCCTCGTAGGTCAGCACCTCGCACCCGGCCTCCTCCAACCGCCGCCGGGTGACGGGGTTGCCCTCCAGCATCACGCACTTCCCCGGGGCCAGAGCGAGCACGTTGGGACCCATGCTCTCGAACTCCTGGTCAGGAACCTCGATGAGGCGGAAGCCGCGCTCCCTGAGGTACCGCCAGAAAGGCACCGGCAGCAAGGGCGAGTAGACCACTGCCGCATCGTGGTCTACCAGACTGATCAGCGACATCAGATGCAGACAGGCGTGGGGACCGCCAAAGTAGGGCAGGGGTACTGGCAGGATACTGACCCCCACAGGTTCCAGGGCCTCACGCAACTGCCGAAGCCCCTCACCGTTGGTCCGGAACCCCTGCCCCACCGCCAGAGTGTCATGGTCGATCCACAGCAGATCGCCGCCCTCCGCCTGGGCCTCGCCCCGCAGCTCGTAGCAGATCGGCACACCCAGCTCCTCGAACCGCCGGGCGAGGGCCGCCTCCTCGCCGCGGCGCAAGGGCTTGCCCATCCGCAGGATCACCGCCCCAACGTCTGTGACCATGGCGGGGTCGTGGACGAAGATGGCATCGGCGCGGTCGAGCTGGACCTCGTCGTGATAGATCACCTCCGCGCCGGCCTCACGGAGGATGCTGACCAGGGCTTCGTGCTCCTGCTGGGCCACTTCCAGGTCTGGGCAACCGGAGTAGTGCCACCGAGCAGGATCATCAACCGCGAAGGCCTGGTCAGGTCGCTTCACCAGCACCCTGCGCAGCGGCTCCACCATGCTTTGGCTGCCGTAGCTGTTGTCCATCGAGCGCTCCACGGGCTTATGATAGCACGCTCCCTTGCGCCCCCGCAAGGCCCGGGCTTCACAGAGCCGGTGGCCACTCCCCGCAACAAAGACGGCGGCGAGCGAGTGCGTCTCCAGGCAACTCTTCAGCGAGGGCTGGTGCGCGGAAAAGGCTCCAGGGGAGGAGCCCCGGCCTCTTTGATCTTGTGACCCGGGGCCGAGGGGGTTATAATCTGCGGCAAATGCGACTGAGGAATCTGGCCCCGATTCTCGCCTTCGGCGTGCTGGCTGGAGCGGCACTGGTCGGTTGTGCCTTGGCGACCAAAGCTCCGCCGGTGGCCAAAGCAGGCCCAGACGTCGTCGTGCACGTCGGCGAGATCTTGCCGTGCGATGGTTCTTCGTCGGTCGATCTGGATGGCGGGAAGATCGTCTACTACCAGTGGAGGATCACTGCTGCCCCCGAGGGACGCGAAAACGAGGTGGGACGCATACTGCGCGAGGGTCGAGACGCGGCGACCTGCCCCCCAGACCTGCTCTTGAATTCGGAAGACCTGGGCGAGTGGATCATCGAACTCAAAGTCACCGACGATGAGGGGCAGTCCGCTACCGACAACCTGGTGCTGACGGTCATTCCCTGACCGTTGGCAAGGCCGGCCACGATCGCGAGAGGGAGGAGAAACACCAAGTGACTGGCAAGGAAAGCCTCTTCATCGTCAACCCGGTAGCCGCTGGCGGCAAGACCGGCAAAGTGTGGCCGCAGATAGAGAAGAAACTTCACTCCCTCGATCTGCGCTTCGACTACCGCTTCACCGAGGCTCCCAATCACGCCACCACGCTGGCTCGAGAAGGCGTCGAGCAAGGGTACGAGACGGTGGTGGCGGTGGGGGGAGATGGAACCGTGAACGAAGTGGTGAACGGCTTGATGTCGCCAGGGACCGAACGGGGCGCGGCGACATTGGGCGTGGTCATCACCGGCCGAGGGAGCGATCTGGCCCGCACCATAGGCGTGCCCTCAGACTTTCGCGAAGCGTGCACCCGGCTGTGCGGCGAGCGCACCATGACCGTGGACGTGGGCCTCGTGCAGTTCTATCGCGAGGGGGAGAGTTCTCAGAGGTATTTCGTCAACGTCGGCGGCGGCGGCTTCGACGGAGAGGTCGCGGAGAGGGCCAACCGCGCCCCCAACTTCATGGGCGGCACCATACCGTACCTGTCCAGCCTGGTGACGACGCTGATCAGCTATCGCAACAAGGACATAGAGCTGGTTCTCGACGACCAGGAGCCGATGTCCATGGTGGTCAACTCGGTGGTGGTGGCCAACTGCCAGTACTTCGGCGGCGGCATGCGCGTGGCCCCGGAGGCTGACCCCAACGACGGCCTCTTCGACGTGATCGTCATCGGCGACATCGACAAGATCGAGTTTCTGATGACGGTTCCCAAGGTCTACGACGGCACCCATATCACCCACCCCCAGGTGGACTCGTACCGTGCCCGGCGCGTCGAGGTGCGCTCGAAACAGCCCCTCATGCTCCAGGTGGAGGGCGAGGTCTGCGGACATACCCCTCTCACCTTCGAGATCATCCCCTCGGCTCTCGACATCAAGGTATAGCAAGGGTGCCGTGACCGCAAACCGCAACTGGAAAGCAGGCCACACAGTGCCTGTTAGAGTTCGCACCTACCGCGACGACGACCTGGAGGCCATCACCACGTTGAGAAAGGCGGCAGCCGCCGTTGATCGCACCGGTGATGGTCTGACAATCGTGGAGCCGCCGGCAGATCCCGCCTGTACGACCTCTGAGCTCCACAGGGACACCTATGTGGTCGCCGACGACGCCGGGCGCATCTTCGGCCTGGCGCAACTCCAGGTCATGACGGGATCCCAGAAGGGGTTCATGTGGGCATTTCCTGTCATACACCCCCAGCAGCGCGGGACCATCGCCGAAAGGCTGTTACTGGAGTTTTTGTGGGACCGTGCCCGCCAGCTTGGCCGCCAGGCGCGGAGCAAACGAGTGTACTTCTACGTACACTGTGCACCCCATCAGACGGAGAGGATCGCCCTTTGCCAGAGCCTCGGACTGCGAGCCCTGCGCGAGCGCCCGCACATGATCTACGAGCCACTGGCCAGCGTTCCGGCCCCGGTCATTCCGCCCGGTATCGAACTGCGTCCCTACGCCAAGGAGCGCGATGCCCGGTCGGCCGTTCGGACGCTCAACGAAGCCTTCGCCGACGATTGGGAGTACACTCCTGTGGCCCTGGACGACTGGTCGGCCTGGATGGAATCCCCTCGATGGAGCGTCGGCCTCAATCTGGTGGCTGCTGACGGTGAGGAGGTAGTCGGCTTGTGCCTTTGCCTGGTCGACGAGGATCGTATCCAGTGGCTGGGCCGCAAGGACGGATACGTGGACACGCTCTGCGTGAGGCCGTCTTTTCAGCGCAGGGGCGTGGGGAAAGCGCTTCTCCTCTACGCCCTCCAGGCCCTGCGCACGGCGGGCATGGTCTCTGCCACGCTGGACACGGACGAGGGAAACCCCACCCAGGCTCCCCGCTTCTACCGCCAACTCGGTTTCCGCGAGGCCTGGCGGTGGGTTGCCTACGGCGCGGAGCTCAGGTAGCCATGAGTTGCTCACCAGAGGTCAGACTGGAGTCACGGTGCACCACTTCCAAGACAGAACGGTGCTAAGCCCATGAATCTAGTCGTGCGCAAGTATCGAGACGGGGACCTGGAAGCCATCGTCGAGCTCATCAACGAGGCCGACGCCGTGGATCACCTGGACGAAGGCACCGACGTCTCAGCGCTCCGCGAGGTTCTACATCGCCCCGAGTTCGACCCCTACAACGATGCCTTTGTGGTGCTCGATGAGGACCAGCGCGTAGTGGGCCACGCTCGCCTGGACCTGAAGAACGCTCCCCGCCAGGCCAGATTCTACGTCCACACCGTAGTGCGCCCTGAGTGGCGTGACCAAGCCATCGAGGAACTGTTGCTAAAGCCGCTCTGGAGCTCTGCCCAGGAGCGTCGCCGCACCCTGGGCAGCAAGCCGGCCCAGTTTCGCACCTACTGCGTGGCCTATCAGGAGAAAAGGGCCTCTCTCTTTGAGAGCCTGGGCTTCCGCCCCGTGCGCTACGACCTGCACATGGTCTGTCAACCGCTCGACAAGCTGCGCGAGCCGACGCTTCCTGGCGATATGCTAATCCGCCCTTATGTCAGGGGCCAGGACGACGAGGCGGCCCTGGCAATCATAAACGCGGCCTTTGCCGACGTCATGGACTTTGCGGCCGCTACCCTAGAGGATCTCAGGCACTGGTTGGAGGCACCCTCTTTTCGAGACTATCTAAGCTACGTGGCTCTTGATGGGGAAGAGTTGGCTGGCCTCTGTCTGTGCACAGCGAGCGAGGCACGAGCAGACCTCCTAGGACGTAGAGAGGGAACGGTGGACACTCTGTGCGTTCGCCGCGAGTATCAGCGACGCGGCTTGGGGTCGGCCTTGCTCCTGGCAAGCCTACGAGCCTTCAGCCAGGCTGGCCTGGAGTCGGCCAAGCTGGACACCGCCACAGAGAACCCCACGGACGCCATACACCTGTACGAGCAGGCCGGCTTCCGCGAAGCATGGCGGTGGGTCACTTACGGCAAGGAGATGGGGTCAGAAGCGGCTTTGGCTCGACATGCGCGGTAGCGAGTAATCTGGCGGTTCTGAGCCAGAGACGTCTCGCCCACGTCGGCAGTCCAGACCACCTCGATCGGGAACCCTGCGTGAGAAGAAAAAGGCGGCCCTCGCCGACAGACGAAAGCCGCCTTGTTCCTTGACAGAGACTCCGAGCCCGGCGTTACCTCAGGCTCGGTCACCTAGTGCCTCGACCAGGCCCTCCCACTAGGGCTGACCGACCAGCTCGACGGCGTCGATCTCGTTCCAGTCGCCGCCGTCCCTCTGGTCCAGATCGACACGCACGGTGTTAACACGAACGGTGACCCCGCTGACCGGCACAGTCAGCACGCGAGGGCACTGCTCCACCGCCCCGGGCGTTCCTTGCCAGACTGTCTGATAGCGACCCATCTCATCCCTCACTTCGATCCGCGAGACGAAGCCCGGCGAGTTTGTCTCCCTCACGCTGATCTCGGTGGGCACCACCGCCGTGGCGAAGGTGACCTCCAGCCAGTCCACCCCATCAGCACTCTCCGACGCCCACGCCGTCTGGATGTCGCCGCACTCCATGGTGTCCGGTGCTCCTGTGGCCTGTTGTGCGCCCCAATCCGGACTGGAGTACTCGGAACTGGCGGTGGCCGCTACCGCCCACTGCCGCAGCGTGCCGGCGGCCGGAGGCTGGGCCGGCGTGCCAGCAGGTTCGACTACCACAGCGGTGTCCGTAGGTACTGGTGCGGGCGCAGCGGGCGTGTCCGTGGGGACGACGGGCGGCGTCGTAGGGGTCGCCTCCTCAGGTGCTGACGGCGAGGACGCAGTCAACCCCGGCAGGGTACAGGCCGATGCAACAAGCATCAGCACCACAGCGGCGAACAGCAGGGTGTAGCATTTCTTTCTGATCCTAGTCATTTCTCTCACCTGTCTTCTCTCTATCAACCTAGTGCTGCACAATCACAGCGCCAAAGGTACTTCGGAGATCGATCGGCGTGCAGCAGCGCGCTCGGGGAACGACATCGTCCTCTGTCCAGCGGCGTGAGGTCACGCGGCGAGTGTGAGGATCTTCTCCACCATTTGAGGGTAAGGGTAGCCACCAGCCAAGGCGGCCCTGGGAAACCCGGCATCGGGGGAGATGTCCGGGTTGGGATTGACTTCCAGGACGTATGGCTGTCGGCCTCGTAGCCGCATGTCCACCCGGCCGTAGCCCCGGCATCCCGTTGCTTCGTAGGCAGCAACGGAGACCCCACGGATCCTGTTGGCCAGGCCATCGTCCACACTGGCCGGACACCTCACAGGAGTGAGGTAGTACTCATCGCGCTCCGGGTCCCACTTGGCGGCATAGGAGCAGATCCTCCGTAGCGGTTCGTGTATGCCAGAGTAGTCGATTTCCGCCAGGGGCAGACACTCCGGATGGCCATTGCCCCACAAGGCGATGTTGAACTCTCTGCCAATCACGAACTCCTCCACCAGCGCGGGCTCGCGATAAGCACTCACTATGTACTTCACCCTGGACCTCAGCTCGTCCAGGGTACTCACTACCGCTCCGTCGTCGATGCCCAGACTGGCGTCCTCGGCCACGGGCTTGACGATGGCCGGCAAGGGGACCGAGATAGCGGCATCGGGGTTCTCGGTCACCTGAAACTGTGGTGTGGGAACGCCCGCCGACTCCAGCAGTGTCTTCGTCCGCGCCTTGTCCAGGCACAAGGCCATGCTCTCCGGCGGGCATCCCGTATGCCGGTACCCCAGCCTCCGGAGGATAGCCACAGCCTCCGCTTCCAGGTCCGCGCGGTTGCCCAGACCTTCCAGGAGATTGAAGACCACCCAGTCCCTCGGGTCGTAGCCAGCCAACACCTCCGAGGGCTCGTAAGGCACCGGCAGGCAGACGACCTCGTGACTCGGCCTCAACGCCTCTTCCACTGCCCGGGCGGCGATCGCCACCCCCTGGGCCGAGACCAGATCCCGTGCTTCGCCTTTGTCCACTGACTGGACATCGTTGTAGAGAATCAAGACCCTCATGGACGTTTCTTCGGCACCCGCACTCCTCATCAGGCTAGGGCACGGCGGCTAGCACTGGCTCCCGCACACCCGTCTCCACCAACTCCGGGTATCTCTCCAGGGCTGCGCCCAGGATCGCCTTGATGAGCTCGGCGTGGCTCATGCCCTCAGCCTCGGCCTCGAAGACCAGGTCGCTGACACCCGGTGATAGCCCTGGAAGCGGGTTCACCTCCAGGATGTAGGGCCTCTCCGCATCGTGGGCATCCAGTTTGAAGTCAATGCGAGCCATGTCCAGACAGCCGAGGGCCCGGTAGGCAGCCACGGCTAGCCTTCCCAGCTCCTTCACGTGACTCTCGGTCAAGACCGCCGGACAGAGGTAGAGGGGCAGATCAGATAGTTCGGACTTGATGCGTCCCGTGTAGATGCCCCGCTCCTCCGGAGGGCAGCGGCTCAAGTCGACCTCCAGCGGAGGAAGCACCTGGAGCCGCTCGTTGCCCAGGACGCCCACGGTGATCTCGCGCCCCTCGACGAACTCCTCGACCAGGGCCGGCTGATGGTAGGTCCCGATGAGCCAGCGCAACTGGCAGCGTAGCTCGCCCTCGTCGCGGACCACCGAGTTGCCGTTGATCCCCACGCCGGTTCCCTCTCCCACAGGCTTGACAAACAGCGGGTAGCCGAGACCTGCCTCGACAGGCTCATCAGGAGTATCGAACACCTGGAACGCAGGCGTCGCCAAGCCATGAAAGGCGAGTACCCGCTTGGCCATGGGCTTGTCCAGCGTCAGCGCCAGGCACAGAACCTTGGACCCTGTGTAGGGAATGCCCAGCATCTCCAGGATGGCGGGCACGTGCGACTCGCGAGAATCGCCTCTGTGGCCCTCGCAGATGTTGAAGGCTATGTCGAAGTGGCCCTTCAACAATCTACCATACAGTGACTCATCTCCCTCAAGGAAGTTGACCTTGTGCCCGGCCTGCCGGAGGGCGTCAGCGATGGCTTCTATGGTGCGCTCTGAGTCCAGTTCAGCCCACCTGTCCCGTGGCTCTTCACGCCCGTGCGGAGCATTGATCTTCAGATTGGCCAGGAGCGCGATTCGAAGGCCGCTCATTTCTTCCTCCTCGCCTGCTCGGCAGCCACGGCAAGCCTCTGCTCCGCCAGAAGGGGCCACACTTGAGCTCCAGGCTCAGGGGCCAGAACGGGAGCCTCCACAGGTGTCAGCCTGGCCGCCACCCCGACCTTTGGCTTCCCCAGCCGATCGGCGCAGAACCTGCACTGCGCGGGATCGTGCGCCTCGTAGCGGCGAGGCTCGGGATACGAGAACATCTGGCCTTCGTAGTTCCTGACCACCACTCGAGAGTCCGATTGCGACATCAGGTACTGCGGCATGACGGGGACCTTTCCCCCGCCACCCGGCGCATCGATCACAAAAGTTGGGATGGCAAAGCCGCTGGTATGCCCTCTCAGGTGTTCAATGATCTCGATGCCCTTCGCCACCGGCGTCCTGAAGTGCCCGATACCCTCGGACAGGTCGCACTGGTACAGGTAGTAGGGCCTGACCCTGATCTTGACCAATTCCTGTACCAGTTGCCTGATGACGTTTGGACAGTCGTTGATGCCAGCGAGGAGCACAGTCTGACTGCCCAGCGGTATCCCTGCATCGGCTAGCATCGCACACGCCCTGGCCATCTCCGGGGTGATCTCCTGGGGATGGTTGACGTGGATGTTGATCCACAGGGGATGGTACCGCCGCAGCATCTCCACCAGGCCGGACGTGATACGCTGGGGCAAGTAGACAGGCAACCGAGTGCCGATACGAATGACCTCCAGGTGCGGGATGCTCCGCAGCTCACGCAACAGGTGCTCGAGCACCGGCTGCGCGACGAACAATCCGTCCCCTCCGGAGATCAGCGCATCTCGAACCTCCTTATGCTCCCGAACGTACTCGATCATCCCGTCGATCTTCTGCAAACTGACCGACTCCCGGCCGCGGCTCACCAGTCGCCGCCGAGTACAGAACCGACAGTAGGCGGGACACTGATCGGTCACCACCATCAACACTCGATCTGGATAGCGATGCACGAGGCCCGGCACGGGCGAGTCCTCCTCCTCACCCAGCGGGTCCTCCCTATCCACCTCATCGACATGCAGCTCGCTGACGGTGGGCACGACCTGTCTCCGGATGGGGCACCCAGGATCGTGGGGATCCATCAGAGACACGAAATAAGGGGTGATAGCCATCCGGAAAGCTTCCCTGGCTCCAACCACCCCCTGTTCTTCCTCAGCCGTCAGATTTATGACCTGCTTCAGGTCATCCAGTTTGGTGATACGATTCCGTACCTGCCAGTGCCAGTCGTTCCACTCCTCCTCACTCACCCCGGCCCAGATCTGGGGCCGAGGGTTGACGTGTGGAGGCCTGGTACCCGGAGGATCCTCCAGGTCCTCGTAGCTCATATCCTCCATGATCCCCCCTTTATCCTTATCCTCTGCGCGTACAGGTCGGGTGTAGAAGCCCGTCTTCTCAGTTTCCACGACGCGGCTCCTGCCCCAACTGCTTGACGTAAATGAGTCGGGAGTCTCCGAGACTGTAGAAGTCCTTCACCTCACCTGTCTTGTGGAAACCGTGATTCCTGTAGAATCGACGGGCGGGCAGGTACCGCCGCGTCGACGACGTATCCACGACCAGCATACGCCCTCTTGCCAACCGCACCGCCTGCTCCACTTGAGCCAACAGACCGCTGCCTATAGACCGCCCTCGATAGCTCGGGTGCACGAAGATCCAGTAGAGATCGTACGTGCCCTCGGTCATCGGGGTGGGCCCGTAGCAGACAAAGCCTACGATGTGACCACCCACCTCGATGATCAGAGAGTGATAGTCTCTGCGCTCAGGGTTGCTGAGCTCGAAGTCCACCAGCTCCTTGACGACCGCTACCTCCTCGCTGGTGAACACGCCTGTTCTCCGAGCCAGGGCCAGAATGCCGTCTACGTCTTCGCGCCGAACCTTTCTGATAGGCAAAGTCTCGCCGGCCCTGCCCAGGTCCCCTGGCTCCCGCCCCGGCTCTTCTGCCACCCGGGACTCCCCGGTCAGCCCAGATGTCCATGTAGTTGAGGGCACGCTAGCCCGTGATCGGACAGCCTGCCCTCGCCCTGATCTGACAGGTTTCGCTGAACGCGACCCTGTCTGCGTCTTGTCTGCCAACTGTGTCAGGTATCCTTGGCCTTCATCATTCCTATGAGAGAGCTGACCTGACCGCAGGTCGCGTCGCCTGCCTCAGCTTGGACGGGCGAATCTCACCCGTGGTGGCAGTGGTAACTACCTCTCGCGCATAAGTATACTGTCGGCAGGCATCATCCGGGTTACAAAGAGGCAGCAAACTGGTGCAAGAAGGGCCTCTGAGGCATCAATCTGGTAACAGGGCGTCGGTCGAAGAGGGGGAGCTACGCGGGCTCCTCAGTCCCGGTGGAGGAGAAAGAGTAACCAATACCTGACGCGGTCTTCAGATACCGCGGGTTGGCTGGGTCCGGCTCGACTTTGTGGCGCACACGGCTGACCAGGTTCTTCACCAGGGTGGCCTCTCCTTTGCCGCCATAACCCCAGACTCGTTCCACCAGGGTCTCCGTGGGAATCACCCGGTCGGGGTTCTTCATCAACAGGAACAGCAGTCGGAACTCCATGTTGGTCAACTGCACTGTGGAGCCGTCCGGCGTGACGATCAGGTGCTGTTCCGGATCCAGGGTCAGCCCCTGAACCGTCACCGAGCCCAGCGCTGACAGCGGCACGGGCTGGGCGCGCCGGAGAAGGGTCCTGGCGCGTGCCGCCAACATCTGCGGGCTGTGCGGTTTGACCAGGTAGTCGTCGACCCCCAGCTCCAGGGCCTTCAGTATCTGTTCCTCGTCCTCGTCCGGAGACAGCAGCAGGATCAGAGCATCAGAATCCGACCGCACCTTGCCTGCCAATGTCAGCAGGTCGGTTTTCCTGGACGTGGCGTCCAGCACGATGAGATCCGGGTGATCCTCAGCGCACATGGCGAGGAACTTCTCTTCGTTGGTGGTGATGATGGGCTGCAGACCAGCTTGTCGCAGCACAAAAGCGTCGAACTCCAACTGATCTCGGTCATCGCCAAAGAGGATGGTTCTCATCGTCCAGCCGCTCCATGGTCTCCAGAGAGGAAAGCCCCCCTGTACAGCACCATAATAGTACGACGTTATGTGCCGAAGTCAAGCGGGGGTGCAGTGACCGCAGCCCAGGAGACTCCTCGTCGGGGGTCTAGTCGGCCCTTTGCTTCCGCTGACGCCGCAAACGGGCATGGATGCTGCGCCAGAGCCCGGGTCGGAGGCTCGTACTCGCGCGTCGCCGCCTGAGGCGAGCATACAACTCTCGCATCTGAGCGGTGGACAGACGTTTCCTGCTCTCGAAGTAGGCCACCGCCACCTGACCCATAGCCCACGTACCAGCCGCAGCGATGGACCCGGAGATGATCCAACCCGGGCCTGGCAGGAATTTCAGCGCCTCCTGGGTCGCATACCGCAAGAGAACGCCTCCGCCGATAGTCGTAAGCAGCTCCCTGGCTCGCCCCAGCCCCATACTCTCACCGTAGATGGTGGCGATGCGCAGCGTCAGGCGCACCTGGCTGGCCAGCAACAAAGGAATGTCCAGGAAGGGGATAGGCTCCATGCCAATAAGGAGGTTGAGCACGCTGGCGTTGCGGATGACGCTGCGGGCCATCCGCCGGCGATAGAAGGGCAGTTCCCTCCCCAGGGCCACCGCCAGCGCCGGGTGCATCTCGATGATCCGGGGCAGCAGCAGGCTGGCCACGTTGGTGCCCCTCTTGCCCGAGATGGGGACTACAGACACACCCAGCTTGTTCCGGCAATCCTTGATCACCAGCTCGAGATCCTGGGCTATCAGGTCGATCTTGTTCAGCGCCACGACCATGGGGAGCCTTTCAGCCCTGAGTCGCTGGTATAGAGCGTAGTCCTCCTTGCGGAGCCCGGCCGCTCCGTCGAAGAGCAGTACCGCCAGGTCCGCCTCGCGCATCGCCTCCAGGGCCATGTTGCCGCGCTCCATACCGCCTACTTCACCAAAGCCAGGTGTGTCCATGATGGTGAAGGGACCGAGGCGCTGGGTAATCACCTCCCTGGTCGTCCCCGGCACCGCCGTTACCGGCGATACGCACTGGCCCAGAAGGAGGTTGACCAGCGTGGACTTGCCAGAGTTCACAGGCCCCACGATGGCCAGCCTGGAGAGCGCTTCTTCCTCGATGTCCAGAGAAAGGCTCTCCCTATCGAAGGCCTTCAGCAGACCCCGCAACTCACCCAAGGCCACTGGAATCTTGCGCATAGATGTCCTCATGCCAGCAACTCAAATCATAGCCCAGGCCTGCCCGGACGACCAGCACCCGCACCCCCCACCAGGTGCACCGGCAGCACAGTTCGTGTATAATGGGGCCACTCTCCGCCTCGGAGCGCCGCACACCACTCGTCGGAGGCAAATGGCATGTCCGGACAAACAGACGTCCGTCTTGTACCCTTGACCAGCATCCTGGTGATCCTCGGATTACTGCTGTTCGTCGCTCTGGTCGGTTGCAGTGCCGCGCCGTCTCCGACGCCCCGCAGCACCGGCACAGAGACCACTCCCACTCCGGCCGCCACCACCATTTCCGAGACGACTCCCTCGCCAAGCCCCAGTCCCGTGGAACCCCGTCCCTCACACATTACCCTCACTGTATGGGGTCCGGTCCAGTTCTCGCCCGGTGAGACCAACGCGGCCGGCACCATCCTGCAGGGCCAGTACGAGGCTTTCGAGGCCGCCAACCAGGACACTGGGGTGGAGTATCTGCCCAAGGCGGCCTACGGCGAGAGTGGTGTTCTCGATCTCCTTCTCGCGACTGGCTATGCGGCTCCCAGCGTACTTCCAGACCTGGCTATCATCGACACCCTCGAGCTCGATTCGCTGGTGAGGGAAGGGCTGGCCCAGCCTCTCGATGACCTGATCACGGACGAATTCCGGGTGGACCTTTTCCCCGTCGCCACTGAAGCTTGCACTTTCGAAGGCGAACTCAGGGGTGTACAGTTCGAGGCCGACATCGAGCACTTGATCTACTACACCGAAGCCCTCGAGGAACCACCTGCTACCTGGGCAGACCTCTTCAACGGCCCCGTGAGCTACGTATTCCCCGCGGGCGGGGAGGACGGTCTGGTCAACGACGCCTTCCTGATCCAGTACCTGTCTCAAGGTGGCAAGTTCACCGACGAGGAAGGGCAGCCCACACTGGACAGTTCTTCGGTTCAGCGTGTACTGCGCTTTTACGATGCCTTGCGCATGTGGCACGTGAGTCCACCGAGGGTGCTGGAGTTGACAGACCTGGAGGATTGCTGGGCAGCTTATGCCGAAGGCAACGTCACGGTCAGCCACATCAGTTCGTGGCGGTACCTGACCAGCCGCTCTGTGATGCAGGACACGTCCTTCGCCCCCTTGCCCACAGAAACTGGCATCCCCGCAACGATGGCCCGCGGCTGGGCCTTCGTGATCATCACCCAGTCGCCGTATCGCCAGGAGGCGGCGGTGCGCCTCATAAAGTGGCTCATGACCCCGGAAAATCTGGCCCCATGGAGCCAGGCTTCAAACCATCTCCCCACACGACCGTCGGCCCTCCGGCTAACCGGCTGGCCTCTCGACTACGTCAAGCTCCTGGAAACCCAGTTGGCATCCGCCTTCTACCGACCCTCGGCGCCGGAACTCCAGCGCACGGGGAGAGCCCTGCAGATCGCGGTGCAGGACGTCTTGTCGGGCCAGCAGACGCCTCGGCAGGCGACGACGGAAGTCTTGGACAGTCTACAGTAGATCGCCCTCGGCTGCGCCCTCCAACCTTGCCCCACACTGCTCCCGATGACCACATGCGCGACAGCGCCGAGCATCCTCATGACTCGGGGATACCTCTGGCGCGACCAGGTCCCGCCTCATGCTTTCCATCGTCGCCAACAACCGCCGACGAAGCTCAGAGGTGTACTCCACCGGAAACGTAGCCGCTGCGTACCTGATGATGCCATAGGGAGGCGTCCGGTCGAAGTTGTCCTCGATGAGCAAGCAGTAGGCCACCAACTGGAGGATATCGGATAGGTACGGCCTCGAAGCCGTACGCCGCGGTTTCACCTCCACCGGTATGAGGTAATGGCCCTGGGCCACGACGTAGTCAGGCTTTCCCGCCAGGAGGTAGCGCCGTGAGAACAGGGGGTGAGGGCAGACCTGCCAGGCGCCCGTGTCGTCGTAGACAATCCGCCCTCGGGGAAGACCCGTGTGTCCGCGCTCGATCCTGCTGCGCCACAGCAGAGCCAGGCCCGACAACAGCAGAACAGCGGCCAGAGAGAGCAGGAATACGATGTGGACCGCCACCGCGTCACCCGATCAGTTTGGTGGCGAGCCACCAGATCAAGGCCAGAGTGCCCAACGACACACCAAGGAACACCAGCAGGTATCCGAGTTGCTCCCGCCGGTGTGCAGCCACCACGGCCCGGCCATGGTGAAGATGGTCCTCCTGTCCCACGGCCATGCGCTCCTCGTGCGCAGACGGATACCCCCACACGCGGGACAGCCACCAACCGCGGGCACAGTACTCGTAGCTTCCTATCTCACTGGCCCTGAGAACCTTGCTACCGGTCGAGTCGGTCAAGGGTTCTATCCTCGAACTCCCTCAAGGTGGCCTCCAGCCGCTGCTGGCGGACCGTCATCGTCAGATCGCCCCTGGTCCTCTCCAGAACCCCCCTCACCATGTCCGTGGTGCGCCGGAGCCCTCGCGTGATGGCATCAGGATAATCTACAGTAACGAGGATTCCGTATACCTCGTCCATGATGCTCAGGAATTTCTCCGCCTTCTCCAGCTCGCCGGCGCGCATCAGGTCCAGTGTGGAGCGTCTTAGCTCGCCCATAGCCTCGGCCAGGCCGTTGAGATAGGCCGGGTAGTCGATCTCCAGCTCACCCGGGCTGGGGAGAGGTTGTCCCGCGATGAAAGCATAGGTGAGGGAAGCCTCGGCATACTCCTTCAGGGCATCCTGCACGTAGCCCGCCTCATAAATGGCCGCTTCCTCCGCCAGGTCGGAGTTGAACTGCTCTACCACGACTCGCCCTTCGTCCAGCATCTCCTTCGCCTTCTCGAACTCGCCCCGGTGAATGGCACGGATTGTGTTCGCCGAGTGGCGGATGAGTCGTCGCGAGAGCTCCAGCGCTTTCTCGCGCACCCTATGGCGCGACTCCAGGGCCTCCAGGGCCTCCTGAGCGATATCATTCAACGCATCCACTGCCGTCTACCTCCTGTCCTCGCCGGACCATGCCGACCGCTCGTGTCAGCAATCGGCCCATGGCCTCGCCCTCTCCGGAGCCAGGTCGTTGTCCTCTGCTACGACCTAGTTCGGCCACACCACTATCCGCCACCACCGGCACCCGGATGGCACAGACAGCGTTCAGTCCACCCAATAGTAGCACAGCACCAGGCCCAACTACAAAGTGCGCTTGCATGTGAGCGCAAGTCGCGGTATAATTGCGTCGCTAATGGGAATAGGCGACCAGGGTTGCAGCCCGTCGGGTCCCGGAGCTGGACCGCAGGCTATTGCCGGCCACGAATGCCGGACGCAGAGGACCGACGGGAATAGAAGCCGCGCAACCGTTCGACGGGTTCCCGTGCCATGCATGTCCACAAAACTCGTGGTAGCAGGGCCATCGTGCCGTTTCTGCTGGCGACCACGCTCTTGGTGGGATGTCAAGCTGCGACCTGGTCAAGCCCCGAGATTGAGCCCATCGAGACCGCCATTGCCGGGCAGATCTTCGCGACGCTCACCGCGAACGTACCCAGCCCAAGCCCCGTCTCTACCCCCACGGCCACCTCAACCCCTGTCCCGTACAACATCTATTTCGGTGATCTTCACGTCCATACGTCCAGAATACACAGCACGGCCGCCTTTCACGAGGAGTTCAGCCGAGGCGTGCTGAGACTGGCGAACCTCCATGCGAAGGAGGTCGCTCACCACGACTTCGTCGCCATCACCAACCACGCTCGCTTGCTCGAGGACTGGATGTGGGAGGTCACACTGGAGGTGGCCGACGAATTCACGGAGGACGGCGTCTTCGTCTCTTTCCCGGCCTTCGAATGGACCGCGAGCCACCAGTGCGGGGAGCATTGTAGCCCGCCGCGCCCCGACTATCCCGACTGGGGCCACAGGATTGTCTACTTCCGAAATACCGAGGTAGCTACAGCGCTCCTGCGCTGCACCGACCCCAGGTACGACACGCCAGAAGAGCTCTTTGCCGCCTTGCCTGGACCTGACCTGGCAACCACCATCCCACACCACACGGCGGCTGCCGCCTATCCGTTTGACTGGTCAACCATAAACCCGGACTACGACCGGCTGGTGGAGATCGTCCAGCGTAGGGGGGACTATGAGGCGGACATCCTCGCGAACGGCTGGGGGAAGGGTCAGGTGCTGGGGGTCGTGGCAGGCACAGACAACCACATCGCTGAGCCGGGATGGCCGCAGGGGGTCACTGCCATCCTGAGCCCCGAATTGACCCGCGACGCCCTCTTCGACGCTCTTCTCAGCCGCCACACGTACGCCACCACCCACGGGGATATCCTCCTCCACTTCTTTGGAGACGGAGAGATGCAGGGGGCGGTGCTGTCAGCCAGAAAGTCCGTGGACCTCAATGGCGAGATCGTGAGCACCAGCGGTGACATCTCCCTGGTCGAACTGATGGAGGACGGTGCGGTCCTGGAGGGCTGGCGACCCCAGCAGGCCAGCTCACTTCGTTTCGAGAGGACAGAGAACGTAGGAGACGAAGAGCACTATTTCTACGTCAGGGTCACTCTGGAGAACGGTCACCAGGCCTGGTCGAGCCCCATCTGGGTGAACTATACCCCACGGGTAGCATTATAGGTGAGTGAATACGCACCCTTGACACCAGGTGTGGAAGGGTGTACACTGTATATACTAAAGCTAGCAGATTGAGCGGCGAGGCCCGGGCGCGGCAACCTTGGACTCTGGAGAACAAAGGAGGAGAGTCCATGAAAGTCAAGAGCCCTCATTTCCTGGCGGTAGCGGCTCTGCCGCGGGGCCTGGTGGCGCACGCGCTGCTTTGTGTTGCGCCCGTCCAGACACAACTCAGCCCCCCTGACCAACATAAACCGGGGCTCCAAACATCCCCAACGGAGGAGGAGAGACAATGAAGAAGTGGATGGTGGCACTGGCGATCGTCATGGCTGTGTTGGTGCCAGCTGTCGTCTGGGCGCAGGTTTTGTCAGAGTTCCAGATCACAAGCGACGGAAATACGCAGTGGCGTCCGTCGGTCTATGGTTGTTATGTTGTATGGCAAGATCAGAGGAATGGCAACGCGGACATCTATGGGTACGATCTGAGCACATCAACCGAGTTCCCCATAGCTACCAACGCCTTCAATCAAGAACATCCCAGCATCTATGAGGATACTGTGGTATGGTATGATTGGAGAAACGGCAACGCGGACATCTATGGGTACAATCTCTCCACATCAACCGAGTTCACCATATGTACCGACACAAACAATCAACGCCTTCCTGTCATCTATGGCGATTATGTGGTGTGGAACGACTGGAGAAATGGCAACTGGGACATCTATGGGTACAATCTCTCGACGTCAACCGAGTTTCCAATCTGTACCAATGCAGCTCATCAGTACTTTCCCAGAGCGGGTGGCAACTATGCGGTCTGGTGGGATGAGAGAAATGGGATAGGAAACTGGGACATCTATGGGTACGATTTCTCCACGGGGACCGAGTTTCCGATCTGCCTGGATCCGAATAACCAGGGGTATCCGGCAGTCCACGGTAACATTGTGGCATGGATTGATGACAGGAATGGCAACTGGGATATCTATGGCTATGATATCTCCACGGGAACAGAGTTTCCCATCTGTACTAACACAAGTGACCAATTTCGACCTTGGGTCTGGGATGATGTCGTGGTATGGTTTGACATGAGGAATGGGAACGAAGACATCTATGGCTATCAAATATCCACGGGAACAGAGTTCCAGATCACAACCAACACAAGTGACCAAAGGCACCCCAAGATCTACCACGATACGGTTGTGTGGCATGATCGGAGGGATGGGGATTATAACATATACGCTGCAAACCTTAGCCTAAATCAGCCGTTGCTTACTGTGAACAAGGCGGGGACGGGAACCGGCACGGTGACTAGCGACCCACCCGGGATCGACTGCGGAAACGACTGCACGGCATCCTACCCCAATTGCACGACCATCGTCACCCTGAACGCTGTCGGCACTAGGGGCTCGACCTTTGCCGGCTGGAGCGGTGACCCGGATTGCGCCGACGGGCAGGTCAGGATGACCGCCCCCACGACTTGTATCGCCACCTTCGAGGAGCCTGAGTTCGTCCCGGAGCCTGGCAGCGTGCTGTTGCTGGGCAGTGGTCTGGCCGGCCTGGGGACCTACGCCGGCCTCCGCTGGCGTACCCGGAAGAGAGAGTAGCAGCGACAAGGTGCTAATCACTTTGACCAGCGACCACAAAAGCCAATGAGAACCTCCACCGGAGGACCGAAAAACGAGCCGCCCTGACAGCAGGGCGGCTTCACTCTTACCTCTGCGGTTAGTCCATGGGTCGTCACGAGAGAAACACTGGAGATTTCCCATAAGTCCGTTTAGGACCGTTGAAGTGGTTTTACTACCCCCATACCTTGTGGCGACACATGCCTACACTCTCCTACATCTGAGCACTCCCTGAGACATGGGTGATCGCCAGCTATCATCTATTGACTTCGCCTCTACCTCGATGACCGTTTGCGACACACGCCTCGTCCTGGCTGTCATCGACCGCCACGGATATACAAGAGGAGACACCAGTGAGAAGCGGGTCCCTTGTCACAGGACTCCTTCTCTCGGGGTTACGACCAATCCCACACCATTCCGGGCTCTCACTTCTATAGTTAACTGCGGCCGCCTTGAGGGGGCATCGTCCATCGGGAGGCGGGGATGCGCGAAGAGGCCGGAAGATCGTCCAACGCAGGGGAGACTACGAGGGAGGCGTGCTCGAGAACGGCTGGAGCAAGGGCCTCCTGCTGGGCGTCGTGGCAGGATCGGACAGCCATATCACCGTCCCAGGATGGACTCAAGGAGTGGCCGCCATGCTGGCCCCCGAGTTGACCCGCGATGCCTTGTTCGATGCTCTACTGAGCCGCCACACGTATGCCACTACCCACGGCGACATCATTGTCCACTTTTTCGGCAACGGGGAAATGCAGAGAAGTGTGCTCTCCGCCAGGGAGTCAGTCATCTCCAACGGCGAGATCACTACCACGAACGGCAACATCGCACTGGTGGAACTCGTGGACAACGGAGTAGCAGCGGCTGCGTGGGAGCCAGACCACAGCTCCTCACTGAGGTCCGAGACGACTGCCGAGGTCGGCGAAGAGCCTCACTTCTTCTACGTCAGGGTGACCCTCGACAATGGCCACCGGGCGTGGTCCAGCCCTATCTGGGTGAATTACCCGGCGCCGAGCCCAACTCCTGTAGCCACCCCTTGACGCTTCTACAGACGCGACCACGTCGAGGCGCGTGTCTTGCCCCGACGGACCGTCATGGTGGTCCATTCACTGCACGGTGATCAGTTCCTCGATGTCTTGGAAGATCCCCGAGCCGATGCCCTGCACGTCCATGATCTCTTCGATACTGCCGAACGATCCCTGGGCCTCCCGGTAATCAACGATGGACTGGGCCAGGGCAGGCCCGATGCCAGGCAACTCCTCCAACTCGTGGGCACTGGCGGTGTTGATGTTGACTTGCCCTTTCCCCGAGCCTCCGGCGCTCGTCGAGGGTAGATTCTCCTCTCCCACCTCCGGGACGTAGATCTGATCCTCGTCGTGAAGCCTCAGAGCCAGGTTGACCCGGTCCAGGTCTGCATTCGCCGTAGGCCCACCCGCGGCCTCCAGCGCATCCTGCACCCTACCGTCTGGGGGTAGATAGTAGACACCGGGCTCCACGACAGCCCCGCTGACGTAAACAGCCACTTCCACGTAGTCGGTAGCCAGGGGGGTGGGTGAGGGCTCCAGAATCTGAATGGGTGGGGCAGCAGGGCGGCGCAGGTAGATGACCACGCCCACGGCGGCGAGAAGCATGGCCAATACCCCCACGATGGGGACCCTGTACCGCTCCAGGATGGCAGACATCACCAGCTTCGTTTCATCGTCTCGATGGGAAAGAGAGGCTCGATATCCACGGGCAGGTCGGCCATGCGGACCAACGCCTCCTCCACCGGCGGCGTCAGGACCCCATAGGTGGCCAGGAACCGCTTGGCCTGATCGTAGTCGCCCCGTGCCTGAAGGAGCAGCACTTGCCTGGCCAGCTCCCGAACGCCTTCCCTCACCCCAACCAGGTTAGCCCGAAATCTGCCCGACCGCTCGTCGTGCACCACGGCAGCGCGATCCAGGAGCCAGTTGAGCTGGAGCAGGGCAGACCTGCCGTGCGCCTCGTCTGTTCCGAACCGTATCGACCGGAACAAGAGGACCATGAAGCTCGTGCACGCCTTCTCCAGGTGGGCCAGGATGCCCTGATCTACGAGCTGGAAGAGGCAACACATGCCAGCCAGATCCGCTTTGGCCTCCTCCAGCGTGGGGTTTAGCTCCTTCAAGGCCAGGCTCACCGTCGTCTGCGACCCATCCGCACTGGCAACGAAGCCCGGCCCCATGCCGTGGGCCAACTCGTGCATCAGCACGATGTTGAACGCGGCGTCGAAGTCCACCAGCGACAACTGCTCCTCCGCGAGGATCCTCCTGGCGGTGAGGACAGTACCACTGGGAAACTTCGCCTCGCTCACGTTCTTGAGCAGGACCTTCTTGCTCCCTTTGACCCGCCTGACCTCCTCGTCGTTGGGAAGAATGAAGGCCGTGGTCTGTACGCCGGCCCTGGTCTCCCCCGCGCAGAACACCTGGTCGACAACGCTGATCGGAGAACTCGCGCCCCGCTCCTGGGGGGCATATTCGTTGGCGCCGGGCAGGTTTGCCTCCAGCTCCGGCAGATACTGAACCAGTCTCTCCAGCCTCTCGCTCTCCCCAGGGTCTTTGATTCCGACGTAGGCTTCGAAAGCGGCCTTGTAGCCCAGCAGTCGGTCCTCGTATACCTCGTAAGGACCGATGGTCACATCGATCAAGCTGTCCTTTACGTCCACCCAGTCCACATCGCTCTCGAAGTACTGGTTAGTTCGGAAAGCTTCCGCCCTGCTGGCGAGGAACCTGGATAGCGAGGCGTTGTCGCTAGCCTCAGCAGCTTCCTCCAGCAGCCTAGCCGCCGGTCCGAGGAACTCCTCGTACGCTTGGGAATAAGGCACCGCCACCAGCCTGTCACCTTCCCGCCTGATGACCGTGTAGTAGCTCACCAAGGCCTGCTCTTCTTCCGGATGGTGCACGAGCCAGTCTTCGAACTCCTCTTTGGTGAGATCCTCTGGATAGAAGCCCGCCCCGAGGGGCTTCTCGTACTCGCCCCAAAAGGGCTGATGCTCCTCCAGACGGTCCCACGGGCCGTACATGATGCGGAAGTAGTGCAGGACATCTCTGTCCCCGGCCAGTGGTGAGCGTTCCAGTTGAGCCAGCCACTCCGGGTTTCGCGCAGATACCTGCCTGAGGAAGATGGAATCCATGTAGCGCGAGGCTTCCACGAGCTTCTGCAGCACTCGCCTCTCGCTCTCGCTGAGCAGGCCCAGGTCGGAGCTCAATTGGGCAGGTACGAACTGCGCGATCCTTTGCTGGAGCGACTTGCGCATGCTGCCTCCCAACCCCTTCCTTTCGCCACACGCACCTGCCATCGTCAATCATTATAACACTTCCCTCTAGCCGCTTCAAGGTATCTGCGCCTCGCCGCTTGGTTCCAGCACGCTTGACAACACCGCCCAGACATCGTAGACTGAGGTGGTCGAGGAGATTCGCTGTCCTCTCTGAGGTTCCGTGCTTCAGGCGTTCATAAGGATCAGGCGTGGCCCACAGACCGGGCCTTCGAACGCAGGCGGCCGACGTAGGGTCCTTGACGTGCCAGCTTCGAGGATGGCGGACTCCTCGTCTTTCTTCCTCTTCTCCCTGCGAGCAGGAGGGAGACACCTCGGCGGAGAATCTGGGAAAGGGAAGAATAACGAAACGATCTGCCGCGCGCGGCACTCTTCGGGAGCAAGGGGCACGTGGACCTCATTTCACAGGTGGCTGATCTGAACCACCTGGCTCAGGCATTCAGCCACTACCAGCAGAGGAATCGCAACCGGTCCAGCAGAGGGCGACTGCGTCCGGGTAGCGACGGCCAGACCCTGGCCGAGTTTGCGGACCATCTGGACAGCAACGTGCGCCAGATCAGCGACAGTCTGCTCAGTGGGCGGTACTCGTTCGCGCCCTTCACCGAGCGGCGCATCACCCTGCCGGGCGGCACTACGCGGACCGTGTCCACGTCGACGGTGCGAGACGCCATCGTGCAGAAGGCCCTGGCCCTCGTGGTGGAGCCGGAGCTGGACTCACACCTGGTCGACAACTGCTACTCCTTTCGCCTGGGCCACGAAGCTCCATCCATACACGACGCCGTCAGTGTTGTCGTCAGGTTCCACCGCACAGGCCACTACTGGGTGGTCAAAGAGGACATCAGTTCCTATTTCGACAACCTGGACCACGATCTCCTCCAGGCTCGCCTGCGAGAGGCCCTCCCCGACGATTCACCCATCGTCTCTCTCTACTGGAGCTACGTGACGGCCCCCCGTCTCGTCGACGGACAACTCCTACCGCGCGAGCGTGGCGTGCCCCTGGGCACCATCCTGGCCAACTGCCTCTCCAACCTCTATCTGACCTCTCTGGACGCACGAATGAAGGAGCAAGGTCGCCTGTACCTCCGCTACTGCGACGACGTCATCGTCTTTACGGAGAGTCGAGAGGAGGCGGCCCAGGTCAGAGGGGCCATCGCCAACGAGGTGGGGCAGCTTGGGCTGACCCTCAATGAGCGCAAGAGTTCGCTGGTGGCCCCGAGAGGGCGCTTCGTATACCTGGGGTACGAGTTCGACGGGCAGCACATCAGGATAGGCCCGCGGGCCCTGCGCAAGTTCAAGACCAGGATCAAAGGCGCCACCCTTCGAAAGTCTCACCGCGCACCGAGCCGACGTCTCCTGCGTACAGATGAAGGGCGAGCGGTCTTACGGCAGGTGATCTCACAGGTCAATCAGGAGATTGGCGGCGACACACCCCGTAACTGGGCCCGCTATTTCGCCCGATGTGACTTCGACGACCAGTTCCGCCAACTCGACCACTGGATCAGGGACCGCGTCCGGTCGGCCGTGACCGGGGGTTGGAACAAAGGCAACTATCGCGCGGTGCCCACGTCGCTCCTTCAGGAGCTGGGCCTCAAGTCGCTGGTGGGCGAGTACTATAGATGGAAGTACCGCTGGCGAAAGCGCGGTCAGAGCCTCCTTCGAGCTGTGGCCAGGCTCGATCACCTGCGTGAGGTGCTGGAACTCTATCGGCGGCGTTACTACGACCCTCGCCAGGGCAGCTACGACTTTCGTGCCGGGGCCGACGGCGTCAGCATGGAGCAGTTCGTCTCCAGCGAGACCACCAATCTGCGGCTCGTTCAGCGTCTCCTGCTCGCGGGCGAGTATCGCTTCACGCCTTTCGTCGAGTATACCAAGGCCAAGAGGGGGCGCGCTGACGACAGGGTCATCTGCCGCGCCACCCTGGCGGATACCGTGGTCCAGAAGGCCATGGCCACGGTCGCGGAACCGCGGTTCGATCACCTGCTCAGCGAGGCTTGTTTTTCCTATCGCCGCGGCAGGAGCCAGTTCAGCGCCATCGGCCAGGTCCTGAGCAGCGTCCATGCCAGGCCAGACTGGTGGGTAGTGAGGTCCGACTTCCGGTCCTTCCTGGACACGGTGAATCTGGCCATCCTGGCGTCGCAACTGGAGGCAGTGCTGGCCGAGGAGCCCCTGGTGTTGGATCTCTACCTGAAATACCTCTACAACGGGCGGATGCGTGATGGCCAGTTCCTGCCCCGCACCTCGGGACTGCCGCGGGGCGGGATCCTGACCCCTTTTCTGGCCAACCTGTACCTGACACCCCTCGACGAGGCGATGACCAGGGATGGATTCCACTACACCCGGTATGCCGACGACGTCATCGTCTTCGCCGAAACGGAAGGACGCGCCCGAGAGGGTATGGAGAGGATCGGCCGGCTGGCGGGAGAACTGAGACTCGCCCAGAGCCTGGAGAAGAGCCACATCGTACCGCCTGGAGAGGCTTTCGAGTTCCTGGGCTACTCCATCAAGGGCGCTGAGGTATCGATCCGCCCCTATGCCATCAACTCCCTGAAGAAGCGCATCACCAGGGTCACGACCAAGCGTAAGTATCCGCAATTGACGCTGAGGAGTCTGGCCACCGACGAGGGGCGCACGGCTCTCCAGTCGATCATCGCCAGGGTCAACCGCGCCTACATCTACAAGGGGGGAAACGACTGGACCAGGCACTTCTGCCGCTGCACCAGCGACCGTCAACTCCGCGAACTGGACGCCTGGATCGCCGATCGTATCAGAATGACGGTGACCAAGAGGTGGGCCGAGAAGAACCGTCGCCTCGTACCTTACGGCCTGCTGAAAGAGACGGGATGGAAACCACTGGTGCCCCTGTACTACCGGTGGCGAAGGAAGGTATGGAGACAAGGAACGGGTAGTTCACAGCCCCTGCCGCCAGATATGGGCTAAGACCCATGTACCTCGTCAGTTCTGGGCCGGGACGCGTACACACCCTCAGGTACGGGTGCGTCCTGGTGGGGGAGCTGCGGCAATTCCATTGCCAAAGGGCACTGCGGTGTCTGCTGGCGGCAGGGGCTCTCTCCCATACCGGCAGCGCACAAGCTCAGGAGGCCGGCGCCCTCTGACAGACGGGACAGACGTACGTCCCTCGCCCGCCGACCACGAGTCGTTCGATCTCCGCTCCGCAGCGAGGACACGGTTCCCCAGCCTTGCCCGAGACCAGCAGCTTCTCCTGATGAGTTCCCTCGCTGCCATTCGGACGCACGTAGTCGGAGCGGGTCGTCCCTCGATGGAGTATCGCCTCGCGCAGGACCCCCCGAATGACCTCGTACAGACGATCCAGTTCGTCCCTCGTCAGAGTGTGTGCAGCCCGCCGTGGATGGATACGTGCCCGAAACAGCGCCTCGTCCACGTAGATGTTGCCCAGCCCAGCCAGAAAGCGCTGGTCCAGCAACAGCGGCTTGATTTTCCCCCGGCGGTTCTCCACGAGGGCGCGGAAGTCTGACGGAGAGAAGCCCTCCTCCAGCGGCTCGGGCCCTAGATCCCCCAACACCTCGTCGGGGTCCTCCACCAGGTACAGGCGCGCGAACTTCCGAACGCTCACGAAGCGCAGTTCGTTTCCGTCGTCCAGGCGAAAGGAGAGTCGCTCGTGGGTCTGCCAGGGTGCGCCGCCCTCCCTGACCCGCAGGCTCCCGGTCATGCGCAGGTGCACCAGCAGTGCCCAGCCGCTGGAGAGGCTCAGGACGAGGAACTTCCCCCGTCGTCCCACCGCCTCCACGCGGCAACCTGCCACCTGGCCGCAGAACGCGGCCGCCGAGGGCCGGTCCACACAGCCCTCCCAGGCCACCGTCACCCCCTCGATGGTGCGCCCCACCAGCAACTCACGGAGGTCCCGGCTGATCGTCTCTACCTCGGGAAGTTCGGGCATCTCAGCTCGCTCCCTCCCGACGGAGCATGGCGTCCCAGCCCCCACTGACCAGACCCAGTCCCAGCGCCAGGGCGCGCACGAAGAGAAGAAAGGGAGACAACAACCCCACCACAGGATCTCTGCGCCAAGCCCTGACTACGAAAGGCACTGCACTGACCAAAAAGAGCACCACAGCCAACAGGGACAACCAGCCTAAGAAGCTTCTCACTAAGAGTAAGGCCAGGAGCGGAACGAGCACCAGGGCCAATCCCATCTGTATCTTGACCGTCTGGGGAGTATGAGAGTCGCGCACCGCTTTGCCCGGATGCCTGCGCAGGACCATCACCTTCCAGTATCCGATGTTGAACTTGCGCTGGAAGTACGCCGTGAGCGTCTGAGGATGCTCGTGATACACCACCGCTCTGGGGTTGAAGACCATCTTGTAGCCTCGCTCCGCCAGCCGGAAGGAGAACTCTTGATCTTCGACCGAGGCGCTGGGATACCGGGTGTCAAACCCCCCCTCGGCCAGAAAGATCTCGCGCCGATATCCCGCGGAGTAGGTATCGATGAAATCTATCCACCTTTGCTTGGCCATGCGCTCGTACCGTTCCTCGTACTCGCACTGCACGAAGCGCGGCATGAGCCCGGGTTGTCGGGTGTCATACACCCCCTTCACTCCCACGACCTCCTGGTCCTCGAAGGATCGGCCCATCTCCGCCACCCAGTTGGTCTCGGGAACGCAGTCGGCGTCGGTGAAGAGCAGAATGTCACCTTTGGCCACAGACGCTCCCTTGTTCCTGGCGGCTGCGGCCCCTTGTTGTGCCTGAGCGATCAGGGTAGCCCCGCTCCCCTCCACGACCTGTCCCGTTTCGTCGGTGGAGCCATCGTCCACGACGATCACCTCGTACCTCTCCCTGGACACGCTCTGCTCGAGGAGGCCCTGGAGGCAACGGCCTATGGTCCTCGCCGCGTTTCGTGCGGGCACCACGATGGAGATCTCCATTACCGGCCCTCCACCTCCGCGACGAGGCGATACAAGGTCAGATTCTCTCTCCACAGGCACACCAGCCCCGCGCCGATGAGGGGCAGCACCACGATGGAATGCAGTACGAATCCGTAGGCTAGGGCTTGACTCTCGTCCACGCCCAGGACCGACAGGGAGAGCAGACACAGGTAATGGAAGACTCCAATGCGCGCCGGGGAGGTGGGCACCGCCAGACCAAGGTGCACGACCGTCAGCACCACGAGAGAGGCCAGCAGAAGAGGTGCCTCGATGTCCAGGGCCAGAAGGACCAGGTAGTTGGTCAGTCCCGCCAGCAGCCATATGGCAACCGTCCAGACGACGATCTCGACCTGCATACCGCTCGCCCGCCACGACCTGAGACCATCGGCCAGTGCGCCGATGCGGCGGTTCAAACCCAGCCTTTCCAGCGCTGGTAATAACTGGCCCAAACGCTCGGAGGTGCGGACCAACCTCTGCCGGCCCCTCGTGAGCAGCAGGACCACGGCCAGCAGCAGTGCGGTCACCAACGCCGCCGCGGCACCGGACAGGCGCAGCCAGGGAGGCACCGGCACGACCACGAAGAGGATGCCCAGAAGCACGAGCAGCGCCAGGCCATCGAGTGTCTTCTCCACCACGATGGTGCCCAACGCCAGCAGCGCGGGGCGTTTCTCCGCGTCCCGCACAAGATAGGCCCGGGCGAGCTCGCCTACCCTGGCGGGCAACAGGAAATTGATGGTCTGTCCGATCAGCAGGGCGGAGACGAGGCTGGTCAAGCGCAGGCTCTCCTGCGCCGGGTAGAAGAGCAGCTTCCATCGCAGGGCCTTGGCCACGATGGTCGCGGCGACCGTGAGCAGGGCCAGAGCCACCAACCAGGGGTTGGTGCCCATCAGAGATCTCTTGAGGCCCGAAGGGTCGACGCCCCGGACCGCCAGCACCAACAACAAGACACCCAGGGCGAGTCCAATCCATAGATACGCCTTGCGCAGAGTCGCCCTCGCTCTCAACACCCAGACTCCAGAGCTCCCGCCATCACGCTCCTTCTCCAGAAACCCTGACGAGCTGGCTCGGGCGCAACACCTCGATGCCTCTCGGCCTCCAGGGGTTCCTCACGGCGTCCCACGCGAGTCCCGGGTGGGAGAGGAAATACGGAGCCACTAGTGAGACACCACATAGCTGCCGTAGGCCAGCCCCAAGGCGGTGATCTGACCGGTGACGGGATCGAAAAGGTTGCCAGTGGGATAGACCGTGTCGCTCAGGCTGTACCAGAGCCAGCGCTGCACGAGCCGATGGCCGTCGGGGGCATAGCCAAGCTCGGGATCGGCGGCGGTCACGAAGAAGTCAAACGTGGCGTACATGAAATCCCGGACTCTCTGCGGGGAGAATCCATACTCAGCGGGCATCACGATTCCGTACTCAGATACGAGGAGCGGCTTGTCTCCCTCCCCCTTTTCCTCCATCCACCTGCGAAAATCCACGACCTGCTGGCGGAAGATCTCCAGGCTGTCGTGATCCTCAATCTCGTACAAACGGCCTTCGTCAACCGCGATGCCTGGAGGGATGTCCACGCCCCACGATCCGCGTTCCTCACGCAGGATGAAAGCGTGCACGTTCCAGACATCCACGGGCATCTTCCCTCCATAGAGGTCCCGGTAGGTTTCGAGGATCAGGTCAAGGTATAACAGCCGCAACGGCGTTGGCTGAGAAACACCGCCTATGGCTACCTGACAGGTCGGGTCCGCGTCCTTCAGCAGGGTATAGACGTGGTAATAGACCCTGGCGTACTCGAGGGGCGTGAGGCCATCTTGCCACAAGACGTCCGGCTCATTGCCCACCAGCCAGAGTGCGCCAGGGTTCGAACGCGCGATCTCTTGCAGGTCCTGGTCACTGGGAAAGGCGCTGCCGCCGCGGACGCTCACCATCTGTGCATATTCCATCCCCCCAGGACACGCTGGCTTTGGGTCGGCACTCCAGTCCAGGTACCAGCCAGCGTGGAGCTGGCCCACGTCGTACCGGTCAATCGTAGAGCTGGCCACACCGAACCCGAACCTCTTCCACGCAGGAACGATAGAAGGCCAGGGCGTGGCCACCACCGCCTGAGATGCGGGCGATGGAGCATCCGTGGTGGGGCTGGCTACGGCAGCGGAGGCGGAGGGACGACCAGAGTCCGCTGCTGGCTGCGGCGTGCCAGCGGCCGTAGGCACCAACCGCTCACGCGGCGTGGGCACTATGCTCGGCACCCCCGTGCCCACAACAGCGCCTGCCCCGCCCAGCTCAGACCTGTACAGAACGATGGTGGCCGCCGCCAGCACCGCCACTACCACCAGCGCCACCACCAACAAGTGACGGTTCCTCCTCCTGAGGGCCAGGGCGACGAGAGCCAGTGCCGCGCCCAGCAGCACACCGTTTCCCTCGAGGCACAGAAGCGACGGCCACGATGGAGGAGCGATCGAACCACCAGCGGTGGTCGTTACGCCAGGCGGCGAGGTCGCCGACGCAGCAAACGTGGGCGATGCTGCCCCTGCCGTGACGTGGGGTGCCGGGAGGACGGTAATCAGGTAGTCCTCCGTTTCCCCATAGGCAAAGGCGCCCGTGCCCTTCCAATCGTCGCCGGAGATCACCTCCGTGTAGCTGAGGCAAAAACGACCCCACACCTGGCCGGTCAAGGGGCCCACAGAAAGCACGATGGGCACCTTCGCGGAGAGGGCGTCATCGGGCCAGGACGACACATCGACGGGCAGGTTGCGCACCGCCCACTCGGAGGCCACCGGCCCCTGGGGACAGTGGACGATACCCCCCCATACGCCGTCTCCATTCCAGTCCACGAGTACGTTCAGGTACAGCAGATGCTGCGCGTCGTAGGGATGCTCTGGCTGATCACGGCTCGCGACCGTGACCGTGACCTCCACCGTCTGCTCAGCACAGGATTCGAGTCCACCTAGAATGAGACCATCATCGTACTGGTCGAGATCGATCTGATGCGAATCTGGCTCGCTATCCACGTCGTCACCCAGCCACTCGAAGGAGATGTCCGCGTGCCGGACTCCATCGCTGGATTCCAGTGATGGGAAGCCTGGATCCGGAGCGTCCCCAAAATCCCACGCCTGGCCTCCTGAAGGCCAGGTCGCCATCATCGTCGGGGTGACGGCCTCTGAGGGGGCACGGGTTGCTGACGGCTCCACTATGGCAGCGATGGTGGATGAGGGTTTTACCGCAGGCGTGGCGGTCGGGGGCACCGGGGCCGGCGTCTCGTGGTCCACCTGCGGCGTGGACGTCGCTGGCTTGGGAGTGCGCGCCGGCGAAGTTGGCGTCCTGGTGGGCACCGTCTGGTGAAGAGGGTCCATCCCCGGCGCTGCCCACACCCCGCGGCCCCACGAAAGGAGTGAGAGCGCCGCCATTCCTGTCAGAGCACAGACCAACGCTACTCTTCTCATCACATCATCTCGGAGGGAACTGCGCTCTCGCCCACCAGGCGGGTCACCAGCGGAAGGTCACCTCGAATTCCCGGTCCTCGGAGAGGTTGCTGTCAAACACCAGGCTCCCGGAGCTCACCGCACTCGCCTCTGGGGACGTGGAAACCACCGCCGATCCCGAAGGCAGCTTGACCTCCACACGCAGGGGCACGGCCCGCGTGCCCGGCTGCTTCTGCACCAGCAACCGGTACGTAGCCGGGTCCTCATCTCCCAGCACGGGGGAAGGTAGCCGATACTCGAAGGCCATCTCCCGGGTCTCTCCGGGCGCCACCACGAAGAAGGCCCCATAGACCATCTTCCCTGATTCGGGGGGCCCGACCTCGGTGTCCAGAGGTGCACCTCCCGTCCCGTCCTCCCTCGCCCTCAGGCTCCCGTCCGGCAGGGTCAAGGGCGGGCCCTGTGCCAGCTCACTCCCCTCAGGAACGTAGATACGCAAATAGTTCCAGTAGCAGCCCTCCATCATCTCCTCGTACGTGGGAGGGTATGCCGCTTCCTGGACACACGTCTCTGGTCCAGTACTGTGATTCTGGTAGGTCACCAGCAGCCGGCCGCTAAGGCTCTGGTCGTCCTCGATCGACACCTGGTACTCCAAAGAGGCCTCCACGTTGGGGTTCACCTTGTTGAACCCCATGTTGGTGTCGACGGCCATCAAGAAGTCGCCGTCACTGCGCCCGAGCGCTCCATCCCAGCCGTTGTCGGCCAGCATCTCAGCCACCACAGGATCCACCACGTAGAACAGGATATGCTTCTCCGTCAACCCCGTGCGAAGCGCGTTCGCCAGCCGGCCTGCATCGACCGCCCCTACGTCTGTCTGGAGCCTGGACATCATCGCGCCCAACAAGTCGCCCATGAAGTCCTTGCGATGGACCCACCAATCGCCCGTCTGCCCTTCCCCGGCAGGAGAAGCCCAGTACTTTTGCATCAACCGCAGCACGTTGGCCGCCGTGACCTCCTCATCGTACCCCTCCAAGGGGAGGGGCTCCATGGCGCCAACCAGGGACTGCATCGCCGCCAGGTCGGCAGCTACCACTCCGTCGACCGACACGCCCTGGTCCAGTTGGTACAGATCTCGCGCCACCTGCGCACTGCTGGGGAAGTCAGCGTACCAGTTGGCGTCTCTCAAAAGCCATACCTGCGACAGCATGTACCGCTCCAGGGCTTCCGGAGCGTCGGGGTGCGGCTGAGAGAGATCGTCGACCGCGTAGCTGTCGCGGAAGTCGAAGTCCACGATCCTTCCATGGTCCATTCGCAACAGCGCCACGCTGCTGACGAAGCCGCCGGTAGCTCGGAGCTCGTCCTCGTTCTGCGCGAGGAGCAGATAGGTGCGTGGCTGGTCGACGCCCAGCAGTGAGGGAGCGACCAGCAACCCCTCCACGCCGGTCTCCAGCAGCGGCAGGTACCGGTCCAATCGGCCCAGGAGCTGGCCTATTCTGGGGGAAAGCCGTTTCTCGTCTATGCCCTCTCGAAGTTGCCGGACCCTCTCCAGCTCGGCCTGAGCCGCCCTGAAGCTGGGCTGTCCTTCCGCCACAGCCATGGCGACCGCCTCCCCTACACCCGTGCCAGAGGGGAGTTCCTCAGACCCATCGAGAAGGGGAAGCGACGGCTCCAGGCCCTCGAACACCAGGTCCGCCGCCGCCGATGTGCCGATCCCTATCTCCACCAGACCAGGGCCCGCGGCTACGTCTCCACCGATGAGGGGAAGCCAGCCGAGGTGACGGGCCAGGACCATGGCCGGGCCCAGCTCGGCCTTCAACCCTTTCGCCTCCACCCCCACCTGCACCAGCTCCTCGTGCACCGCTTCCAGCTCTTCCACCTCCAGGGTGGAGAACAGTTCGGGTCCTGCCCTGGCCTCCAGGCTGTGCAGGTGCTGTCGCAGAGAGTCCACGTGTCCCATCACCCGCACATACTTGGTATAGCCAAAGAGCACCAGGCAAGAGCCAAGGGCCAGCAGGCCCAGGGCGATAGCCAGAACTCTTGCTCGTCGGGACATAGAGTGTACCCCGGAAGACCTGGTGTTGCTGCGGGACGCTGTGAAGATGGATGGAGTGGCTCAGCCAGCTAGAGAGTATACCATACGCAAGCTGAGGACACAACCACCACGCTTCGGTAGCATTTTCATTTCTGTTGTGTGCCCCAGTTATGGATGGTAAAATTGAGTTAGATCGCAATGAGCCGACAGAGATGACGCACAAGGCGCGCAAAGCCCTCTTGTATTCCCTGCTTGTGCTCCTGCTCCTGGGCGCCCTGAGCAGCGACTCGCTCCATCCGACCGACTACTTCGGGTATCGCACCGATCCCGTCACCGGGCCCCACAGGTTTGACTGGAGCGCCTACGAGGTGCGCACGATTCTGGAGAAGCTTGCCAGCCAGATCCTGGGCACCGATCAACCGCACGGCATGGATGAGGAACAACAAGTACGCGCTGTCCGAGAGTACTTCGACCTCGTCGGGGAGATCGGCCACCTGGAGAGCGAGATCGCCGTCACGCGGGCCAAGGAGGGGGACACGGCAGACACCAGCGGGCTTCAAGCTCGATTAGGTGACTTGCGGACGGAGCGCCTGCGGTCCGAGAACCTGATCGAGAACATCCTCCGTGGCCAGGCAGAAGAGGTTCTACTGGGGGCAGGGATCAACCTGCGTCTTCCCTTGCTGCCAGAGTGGGTCCTCCCACCAGTGGAGTTCGAATTCCAATCCTCGCCTGACTTCCTGATCATCTCCAGGCGGGACAGGATAGAAAGGATCGGAAGCGTCTCCCTCCAGCCAGGCCTGAGCCTGGACCAGGTAGAGGCAATCGAACGGTACACGGACCAGCTCGACGTCTCCTCACTGGTGGTTCCCACAGGTGGCGTGGGCGCGTACCCCACGGTCATCGTCGAGAACACGTCTCTGGATTTCGCCATCAGAGTGGTCATCCACGAGTGGACTCACAACTACCTGTTCTTCCACCCCCTCGGCCAGCACTATGCGGATAGTCACGAATTAACCAGCATGAATGAGACTGTGGCGAGCATGGTGGAGGAGGAGCTTTCTCTGGAGTTGGCCAGGCGCTACTATCCGGACATCTACGAGCAACGGATGGCGGACCTGGCTCGCGAGCGCTCACCCGCCCCCGAGCGCGCTCACGAGGACGAATTCAGCTTCAACGCCCAGATGCGCAAGACCAGGATTCACGTCGAGGCGCTACTGGCAGAGGGCAGAGTTGAGGAAGCGGAAGCCTACATGGAGCAAAGGAGGCAAAAACTGGTGGAGATGGGCTACTACGTCCGCAAGCTGAACCAGGCCTACTTCGCCTTCTACGGCTCCTATGCAGCGGGCAAGGGCTGGGCCGCTGAGACCAATCCTGTTGGCCAGCAATTGCGCACCCTGCGAGAGAGAAGCACCTCCCTGGCCGAGTTCTTGACTACTGTGGCCCGCATGAGCAGTTACGAGGACCTCCAGGCCGAACTGGCATCAGGATAGCGCGTGCGCGAGGGAGCACCCACCTCTATGTTTACCCCACGTACCAGCCCAGCCCCAGGGTGCCCGGACCCACGTGGGTCCCCAGGGCAGGGGGCAATTCCACGAGGTAGAACTCCGCAGGTTCGAAGCGTGATTCGACCTGTTCCTTCAGTGCTAGCGCCTCGTCGGTCCTGTCCGCGTGAGCCACCGCCGCGTGGACCAGGCCGTCGCCCTCCTCCGCCTCTAGCCTCTGCGCCATGATCTCCAACAGTCTCTCCGTGGCCCGGCACTTCGACCGCACCCGCTCCAAGGGGTTCACCTCTCCCTCAGTCAACTGCAGCAAGGGCTTGATCCTCAGAGCCGACCCGAGCAGCGTCGACGCGCCCCCGATCCGCCCGCCCATGTGCAGGTACTTGAGCGTGTCCACCACGAACAGGACGCTGATCTTCGGGATCAGGTTCTCTGCTGCCGCCAGCACGTCCGGAAGGCTTCCGCTCTGCCGAGCCGCCCGGGCCGCCGCCATGACCACGAATCCCAGCCCCAGGGATGCAGAGCGTGAGTCTATGACCTCGATGGGCACGTGGTTCACAGACTGCCGCGCCGTCAGCGCGGATTTGACCGTGCCGCTCAGCAGCGCAGAAAGGTGAATGGAGACAATCGCGTCTGCCTCTTTGCTCAGGCGAGAATAGACCTCCACAAAGTCGCCCGCTGAGGGTTGTGAAGTGGTCGGCAACTGGGAGGCCTCTTGCAGCATCTCGTAGAATTGAGAGGTCGTGATATCCGCTCCGTCCCTGTAGGTCTGGGCACCGAAGCTCACCTTCAGAGGGACGATGTGGATGTCATACTCCCTCTGCACCTCCGCTGGCACGTTCACTCCACTGTCGGTGACAATAGCTATCCTGGTCACTCGCTCCCTCCCGGTAGGCAGGTGGGCCTCTTCTGCCTAATAAAACCAAAGAATAAGGCAAAAAAAGCACGTCCTGACACCAGATTCTCAGACCTTCTGTCGCTCCACGGTCTTCACCACCTCCAGGAAGAATTCAGATAGAGCTTTCTTGCTCTCAGCGCTCAACCTGCTGAGATCCTCCTGATACCTCTCCACGTGCGAGAGTAGCCGGGCAGTGAGGCTCTCGTCGGCGCCATCCGCCAGCATCAGGCCTAACGGCAACCCAGCCAGCGCACTCAGCCCAGACTCTCCCGCGGCCATCAGTTTGCCCACCTCCCCCAGCAGCCGGGATCTGGCTTCTCCTCCCAACTGGGACACCTGTAGGACGATGGCCGTCATCACCTCAGTACTGTGCAGCATCGGGGACTGGCGCTCTGGGATGCGGGAGACCAACTCATCCAGCATCTCATCGTACTCGTCCTTCCGTCGGCGCAGCCCGTGCAGGATCTTGTCCCTGAGGGCTTCCCATTCCCTGCGCTCGCCCTCGTCGGCAGAAGAGCGGCGGAAGAGAGCCTTGGCGCTGGGCGTGGGGTAGAAGACCACCGTGGAGCGGCCAGGCCCACGCTGCTTCTTGGGCAAGAGGTACTGCGACGCCACCATGCCCTTGCGCTTCAGCAAGCGCAGCATGTCGTACGCGGAGATGTTGCTGATCCTGAGCTTCTCCGCCACGACGGAGTAGTGTATGGGCGCCTTGGCCTCACGGTACAGCTCCCAGAACTGCTCCAAGAACGCCTTCTGACGCTCCGTCATGCCCATGGTGACTCTCCCAACCACAATCATGATATACGAACTCGCATCGGTTGTCAAGGCTCCTGGGTTCAATCCACCGGCGATCACATCCCCACCGCACCCCAGTGGCTCTTGGGTCCTGCTTCCCGCCTCTCGCCACACTGCCCATCCGCACCCCTACCGTCCCCAAGACGGCGCCCGCCACGGCCTCCTATTGCGGCCTCCAGATTGACTACTCAGCGAAAGTATGCTAATATCAGTGCGGAGGGTTATGAAAATGCCAGATAAAGAAGACACGATCACTTCGTTGCTGGATGAGAAGAGGCTCTTCCCCCCTTCGGAAGAGTTCCGCAGCCGGGCCCGCATCAGCAGCCTGGACCAGTACAGAGCCCTGATCAAAGAGGCCGAAGAAG
>DAOUME010000011.1:0-198137 GCA_034411995.1 Anaerolineae bacterium
GTAGGGGCACGGCATGCCGTGCCCCTACCGGAAGCGTCCGAGGCGATCCGACGGGTGACCGGCCGCACCGAATGGATTCCAGTGCACTCAGTGTGCCTGGGCGCGGGGAAGGATCCCGCCAAATCGATCTTCGGCGGCTTGCGGCCGTGGCGAGGATAGCGTGATGAAATACAGGCCGGCGGGTTCTGGAGAAACCATCGAGGAAGAGGACTACACCAAGACGGTCATCTTCTCGCCCGAGGATTTCGAGGGGCAGGGCTATCTGCTCCAGGTGGTGACGGTCCCTCCCCGGACCAGGCAGCGCCTTCACCTCCACCGGCAGCAAACGGAGGTTTTCTACGTGCTGGAGGGGCGGGCCAGAATCGACATCGAGGGCGAGGAGTACCTGGCCCGGCCGGGAGACGCCTTCATTTGTAGCCCAGGAGACAGACACAGCCTCTGGAACCAGACCGATGGCGACTTCAACCTGGCCGTGTTCAAGATCAACAAGCCAGAAGGGAACGACTCGGTGTGGCTGGAGGAAGAAAAGTCCTGAGCGCCGTGGTTCACTTCCGTGCTGGGAGCGCAGGTCCAGAGGCGCCGTCCAGGAAGAAGGAGAGCACGACGACGGAAGGAGGAAACAGTGGATCGCATCATCCATCGGCGTGCCCATCTGGGATGTGCGCCGGGCGTTCCAGATGTTCACTGTCAGCCAACAGGTCCAGTCCTGGCTGGCGCCCTCGGCGAACGTCGAGCCGGAGGAAGGCGGCAGCTATGAGCTGTTCTGGGATCTGGAGAACAGAGAGCAAGATAGCACCATCGGCTGCCGGGTGACGGCCATCGAGGAGGATAGGCTCCTGTCCTTCGAGTGGAAGGGACCCAGGCAGTTTCAGCACTTCATGAACGATGCCGATCCCCTGACCCACGTGGTCGTGTCCTTTTTCCCCAGCTCTGCGGGATGGGCAGGCCCGACGGAGGTGCACCTGGTCCATTCAGGCTGGAGGGGCTCCCCCGAGTGGGAGGAGGCCAGGCGGTGGTTTGAGCGGGCCTGGAGCGTCGCTCTGGAGGAGCTGGAGCGGCAGATCGACGACCTGGCAGAGAGATAGGAGATGGGAGGCGGTCCATGATCGTAGCCACGACGCCGAGTATCGAGGGTAAGAAGGCGATCGAGTACCTGGGTCTGGTATCCGGGGAGGCCATTCTGGGAGCGAACATCTTCAAGGACCTCTTTGCGGGCATCCGCGACATCGTGGGTGGCCGGTCGGGAGCGTACGAGGAGGAGTTGCGCAGGGCGAAGCAGCTCGCCGTGGACGAGATGGTGGCGCACGCGGAGGGGCTGGGGGCCAACGCCGTGGTGGGAGTAGATCTGGACTACGAGACCATTGGCGTTGGTTCTACGGGAAACATGCTGATGGTCAGCGCGAGCGGCACGGCGGTGGTCCTAGAGGGGCGGTGAGCCCCCGCTGGGTCGCCACTACTGGTCGGTGACCCGCCTCCTACCCAGGACAAAGGAAAGGGAAAGCCCATGGAAGAGTACGACGTGATCGTCATCGGGTCAGGTGCCGGTATGAACGTAGCCTCCAGGGCCGTGCAGGCCGGCAAGAGGGTCGCCGTCGTCGAACGTGGCTCGATGGGCGGAACGTGCCTCAACACTGGCTGCATACCATCGAAGATCCTCATCTATCCCGCTGACGTGATCCGCGAACTCCAGGATGCCAGAGAGATCGGCGTGCAAGGCGCCATCACCAATGTGGACTTCCCGCTCATCATGCGGCGCATGCGCTCCTTCGTGGCGACGGACAGGGAGCAGATGGAAGAGGGCGCGTCCATGGTGGAGAGCCTGAGAATCTACCGCGACACTGGTGAGTTCGTGGGTGACTACCGGCTGAAGGTGGGCGAGGAGACGATCACCGCGCCCAGGATCGTGATCGCCTCTGGTGCGCGGGCGCTGGTGCCGCCCATCGAGGGGTTGGAGGAGGTGGGGTACATCGACCACGTCTCGGTCCTCTCTCTGGAGACCATGCCGGAGAGCCTAATCATCATCGGGGGCGGCTACATCGCCTGTGAGTACGGTCACTTCTTCTCGGCTCTGGGGACGAAGGTGACGGTCCTGGAGATGATGCCCCGGCTGCTGCTGGGCGAGGATCCAGAGATCTCGGAAGTGGTAAGAGGTCGCCTTTCCAGGTACGCGGAGGTTCACACCGGACACAAAGTGGTGAAGGTGGAGAAGAGAGAGGGGTTTAAGGCTGTCATAGCCGTAGATGACGAGAGCGGCGAGGAGCGTCAGTTCGTCGCCGAAGAGGTCATGCTGGCAGCCGGCGTGCGCTCGAACGCCGACCTGCTGAAGCCCGAGATGACAGGGGTCGAAACCGACGACCACGGCTGGATCAAGACAGACCAGTATCTCCAGACGACGAAAAGGGACATCTGGGCGTTGGGAGATGCCACGGGCAGGTTCATGTTCAGGCACACCGCCAACTACGAGGCAGAGGTGGTGTGGATCAACGCCTTCACCGAGCACAAGCACCAGGTTGACTACCACGCTGTACCCCACGCAGTGTACGGCTACCCACAGGTGGGGGCTGTGGGACTGACGGAGGAGCAGGCTAGGGAAGTGGGCCACGAGATCCTGGTGGGCAGGGCCCGCTACATGGACGTCACCAAAGGGTACGCCATGGGTGAAGAAGACGGCATGGTCAAAGTGGTCGTGGAGCAAGGGAGCGGCAGGATCCTGGGTTGCCACATAGTGGGGCCTCACGCGGCGATCCTGGTACAGCAGATAGTCTACCTGATGAACGCCGGGGAGCGGGACTACGTGCCGCTGGCCGATTCGCAGGTCATCCACCCTGCTCTCAGCGAGGTGGTGCTCAACGCCTTCAGCAACCTGGCGCCGCCCGGACACGTGCATGCCCATTAAGAAAAAGCGCCGGAGGGCAGCCGGTCCCGCATCTTGACGACGACGAAAACTCGTAGTATACTATGTCAAGCGTGTGCGGTTGATGGCGTTTTTCGACAGGGACACGTGCACAAAGCGGTCTAGAAATCAAGGGGGGTAACTATGAAAGGCAGACTATTCGGTATCGCGACTCTACTGGCCCTCGTCCTGCTTTTCGGTGGGGTGAGCGTGGCCATCGCCGGACCTCAGGCAATTATGGGGCAGCCAGAGGTGACCGTGGATCCCACTGCGGGCTACTTCGGGCAGGTGTTCGACATCACCTGCGGCGAGTTCTACCCTGGGGACTCGGTGACGCAGAGTTTCTATTACCCCAACGGCAGCCTGGCCGCGAGCTTCAACATGACCTCCGATGTCAACGGCAACGCAGCCTGCAAGGACTGGGTGGCGGACCCCAATGATCCAACAGGCGTGTACAAGGTCGTCATTAGCGGGGTGGAATCGGGCGAGGACGAGGCGACCTTCGAGATCCTGGGCGCGGAGTTCGTCCCGGAGCCAGGGTCGGTCTTGCTCCTGGGAAGCGGCCTGATGGGTCTGGCGGGGTACGCTGGTCTGCGATACCGGGGCTGGCGTTCATAGGTCCTTCTCACCACAGACATCGCCAACCTAACGCTACTGAATCCGCGAGGCGGGCAGGGCTCATTCCTGGCCGCCTCCTGCTTTGAAGGGGCTGGTCATTGGTGCATCTGCCCATCCCCACAGGCTTGACCTCCTCCTTTGGCGCGCGTGTAGTCCTTGCACCCGGTGACCTTCTTGACCAACAACGACCACGCGTAGACCCGTGAGCCAAGGTCGGGCCAACGCTCGGTGTGCGAAGAAGGACGGCAGGCAGATGATCCAGGCAGGGGGGTGACGAGGTGAGGAAGACTGGACTGAAGGCTCTGTGTCTGGCCCTGGTGCTCCTGGCGTGGGCCTGTGGCACAGCGCTGGCCCAACTGAGTTTGAGCATCGAGCCACGGTGCGTGGAGTGCTGCCCTGCGCCGTGGTTGGAGCCCTGCCCTCAGTGCGCGGCGTTCGTGGTCTCCCGCGGCTGGGAGCCTGGTGAGAGGCTGACTCTGGTGCTGACGGGGCCAGGACCCGCCGGTCCCTTCGGCACGGGGATACTGTCCGCTGACGATAGCGAACGGCTCGAATTTCAGCTCATCTTCTTGTGCGAGAACCCGTGGCTGGACGAGGAGGCCACCGCCAGCTCGGGGGAGGAGTACTGGTGGATACACCCCTCTTGGCAACCCTCGGACCATGGACAGTGGATGCTCAAGGTCAGCGGCGCGTCGGGCTCCACGGCAGGGCACCTTCGTTTTGCTGAGGATTGCGCTGTCCCCACGTTCGTCCCGGAATGGGGCAGTCTGTTACTGCTGGGGAGCGGCGCGGCGGGACTGGGAGGATACGTGACCCTGCGCAGAGGGCGGCGACGGTGAGAGGTCTCGGTGCTGCGAGAGTCGTGTCTGCGGGGAGGTCCTAGGCCTTCCCGCTTTTCAGTCTGCGGAGGAGTTCTGCGCAGGTGAGGCTGTTGGCCACGTTGGCGGGCTCGGCCCAGCCACGGCGCGCGGTAACCACCCCGAATCTCATCACCCCGAGACCCTCGGCGTGGTGAGCGTCGCTGCCCAGGGTCAGCACGGCCCCCGCCTTGATCGCCCTGCGGGCCAGTTCTCCGTCCAGGTCCAGCCGGTTGGGCTGGGCGTTGACCTCCAGCATCGTTCCTGTCCTGACCGCTTCGCTCAGCACGGCCTCGACGTCCAGTTCCACGCTGTCACGTTGGCCCAGCAGCCTGCCTGTGGGGTGGGCGATGATGTCCACGTGGGGGCTGTGCATGGCGGTGAGAATCCGCTCGGTCATTCTGGCCTTGTCCTGGCGCAGGCCCAGGTGCACGGAGGCCACTACCAGGTCGAACTGTTCAAGAACGTCGTCCGGCAAATCCAGACCGCCGTCGGTCCTGATCTCCAACTCCACTCCTGAGAGCACCCTGAAGGGGGCCAGTCTCTCGTTGAGCGCTTCGATTTCCCTTCGCTGTCGCGCGAAACCCTCGGCGTTCACTCCTCCGGCCACTCCCAGCCCCTGGCTGTGGTCCGTGATGGCCAGGTACTGGTAGCCGCGGGCCCTGGCGGCCAGCGCCATCTCCTCCACGGTATCGGCCCCGTCGCTGTAGACGGTGTGGGTGTGGAGATCGCCGCTGACCTGGTCGTCCGTAATCAGGTGAGGAAGTGCTCCCTGTTGCGCCGCTTCCAGCTCACCCCTCGCCTCTCTCAGTTCTGGCGGAATCCACTCCAGACCCAGGGTGCCGTACACCTCCTCCTCGGTGGCGCAGGAGGTGATGGTGCCATCCTCGTGGTGGAAGCCATACTCACTGAGGCTGAGGCCCTGACGACGGGCCAGGCCACGAAGCTCGGTGTTGTGCTCCTTGGAGCCGGTGAAGTGCTGGAGCAGCGAGCCGTAGTGCGTTTCGTCCAGCACCATCAGGTCCACCTGAAGGCCGCTGTCGAGGTGCACGGTGGCCTTGTTGTCACCGTGGGAGCGTACCTCGGCGACCTGGAGCAGAGAAACGAAGTAATCCACGACTTGCTGCGGTTGAGGCGACGCTGCCAGGATATCGATGTCGCCTACCGTCGGTGCGCAGCGACGCAGGCTTCCGGCGGGCGTCACCCCGTGAGCGACGGGGCACTCGGCGAGCGCTTTCACGATCTCGTCGGCCACCGGCAGGGCCGTAGCCAGGAGGTAGCGACCAGAGATGCGGTGCAGCATCTGGATGCCCTCGAGGATGCGCTCCTCTGATTTGGCGCCCAGCCCCTTGAGCTCGCGCAGTCTATGCTGGTGCGCTGCGGCCTCCACGTCAGGGATGCTCACCAGGCCCAGCTCCTTGTACAGGAGGTTGACCGTGCGCGGGCCGACGCCAGGGATGCCGAGCAGAGAGAGTACGCCGTCGGGGATCTCCTCCTTCAAGCGCTCGTAGAACTCCAGTCGACCTGTGCGCAGTAGCTCGTCCACCTTGCCGGCGATGGCCTTGCCCACCCCTGGTATCTCCTCCAGCCGTCCCTCGTCCCGCAGGGTGACCATCTCCTCGGGATAGTGGGCGATCTCCTCTGCCGCCCTGCGGTAGGCACGCACGCGGTACCACTCTTCGCCCTTGACGTCCAACATCTCGGCGATGTCGGAGAAGACCTGTGCGATCTCGGTGTTGTCCATGGCGTGCTTGTCCACCGGCTTCCTCCCGGACAGGGGTCGGAGAGAGTCTCCTCGGACCTGATGCTGGCTACCCTCGTGCATTATATCACAAGTGCCAGAGAGGAGATGAGTCAGGAGAGAGGTTCGATTCTGTGGGGGCGCGGTGCCCCGGGGCCAGACCTGAGAGCGTGCCCGGAGGGCCTGGTCTCCCGTCTGGGGGACCCGTGCCAGGTGGATTGCCGGGAAGCCGGGTGTGTGGTATAATGAACGTATCCCGCTCTTCGTGAGGGCTCAGGCTGGAGAGAGGAGGACGACGGTGGAAGACAACATAGGGATCCAGCAGTGGATGGTACTGGCGTTTCTGTTCTTCCTGGACATGGTCGTCTTGGGCTGCCTCTTCCTCATTGCCATGAACAAGATCTACCTCTTGCCTTAGGGCAACCCGTTCTCCCCCGAAGACGCTTCATCTCCTCTCGGGCTCGACGTAGAGCACAGGTGGCGCTTCCCCTCGCCGTCTTCTGGCGTACTGCACCGTGAACTCCGCGCCCAGCAGGATGATCAGCCCGCTGATGTAGGACCATAGCAGCAGGGCGATCACCGCCCCCAACGATCCATAGACCAGGTTGTAGGTAGCGAAGCTGGCGAGATAGATGGTGAATCCGTTCTTGGCTACCTCCCACGAGAAGCTGGCCAGGAATGCGCCAGGGAGTACCTCGCTCCAGGTTACCCTGGCGGAGGGAAGCACCGCGTAGAGGAAGGAGAAGAGCAACACCGTGAAGATGTAGGGCAGCACCCGCGAGGCCAGGTCCATCAGCGAGAGTACGCTGATGGGCGTTCCAGGGAACAACACTCGGGTCAGCCTGGCCACCACTTCGATGGCCGCTGTGGACAGCAAAGACAGAGAGAAGAGCAAGGAGACGAGCAGGACCAGCCCAGCGGCCAGGGCTCTTTCCGCCCAGGCTGGGCGGGGCCGTCGGAGGTCCCAGGCCAGGTTGATGGCTCTGCTGAGGCTGCCAAAGACACCAGAGGCGGCCCAGACGAATCCTACCACGCCGATGACGCTGGCTGTCCCTCTCAGTTGCAGCACCCGCTCGATATTCTTCTGGACGAGCTCCGTGGCGAAGGGCAGGTAGGTGCCCACGGCGGTCAGGGCTGCCTCCTGCGCCCCTTGCGAATCCAGCACGAAGCTGCCCAGGGAGATGAGGAGCAGGGTAAGGGGAAAGACGGAGAAAAGGGTGTAGTAGGCGATGGCGGCGGCGTTGGCATTGCCCTGATGGCTGAGAAACCCTTTGAACGCGCGCTCACCAACCCCCAGCCAGCCGTTGCTTCGGGCGTCGAGGCGGACCCAGACGCGCACCAGCTTCAGCCTGGTTTCCCAGACGATGTCGTTCCAGCGCTGGAAGGCTGAGGATAGTCGATTCATCTCTGGAAACTCTGGTGTGCCAGCCATTCTAGGGCATAGCCAGGGCAAAGTCAAAAGGCGTGGGGGGAGGATTACTCGCCTTGCGGAGGCGGATAGCCGACCGGATACAACCCGGCCAGCTCCACCGGCAGCCGGCCCCTGGGGGCCTCCACACCGAAGAGCACGTCGGCCAGGGCCTCCAGCGACACCGTGGCGCGGCCATAGGTGGCCAGGTAGGTCGGGACCTCGGGGTAGCTCAGAAGGTCGTAGGGCAGATCGAGGGCTACGACGACCAACTCCCGCCCGGGCAGCAGCGTTTGCACGAGCTGGGCCTGGCCTGGGTGTTGAAGGGCGTTCCGGGTCCCCATGACGACCAGTTGGGCGTGGTCAGCCAGGTCCATGGCCCGGATGACCTCTCGCCAGGTGGGGTCTTCGCTCACTTCCAGGAGGGTGGCGAGCGGAGCGCGCTGGCTGATGGCCTGGCCAAGGCCCGCTCCACCCCGAGGATAGATCACCAGGATCGACGCCTCGGGAGTGAGAGGCAGCAAGCCGCTGTCGTCCCTGACCAGGGTGATGGAGTCCAGGGCCACGCGTTGGACGGCGGCCAGGTGCTCGGTTGTGCCTACGTCCTCCAGGGCGCGATCCAGGTCCCCTGCTTCCCAAGTGAGGATGCCGCGCCTGAGCTTGACCCGCAGGATGCGGCGCACGGAATCGTCGAGGCGGCTCATGGGGATGGAGCCCTCCTTTACCAGGTCCAAGAGCTGCTCGTAGGCGGCGCGTTGCTCTGCTGGAGGATGGCCCGGATCGTGGCCGAAGAGGAGCAGGTCTGCCCTGGCCTCGAAAGCCAGGGATGTGGCGGTGGGAAGGTCGTAGCGGCTGGTGATGCCCAGCATGCCTAGAGAATCGGTGGCGATGAGCCCCTGAAAGCCCATCTGCTCCCGCAGCAACCCCTGGAGGACGGAAGGCGAGAGGGTGGCTGGTCGGTCCGGTTCCTCATCCAGGGCCGGCACGTAGATGTGGGCGGTCATGATGCAGTCCACGCCCGCGGAGATGGCGGCCTGGAATGGTGGCAACTCCACAGCCTCCAGCCGCGCCAGGTCGTGCTCGATGGTGGGCAGCTCCAGATGGGAATCGACGCTGGTGTCGCCGTGACCGGGGAAGTGCTTGGCCGTAGCCACTACGCCGTGGGACTGGTAGGTCTCGATCATGGCCGTCCCCAGGCGCGATACCAGGTCCGGCGAGGAGCCGAAAGAGCGCGTGCCGATGATGGGGTTGTCGGGGTTGCTGTTGATGTCCATCACGGGGGCCAGATTCATGTTGATGCCCAGTGCCTTCATCTCCTCCGCCATCACCTGGGCCATCAACCGGGCGTCCTCGATGGAGTGGGTTGCTCCCACGGCCATATTGCTGGGGAAGATGGTGGCTCCCTCCGGGAGGCGCCAGATGGGCCACCCCTCTTGGTCCGCGGCCACGAAGAGGGGGATGTACGGCTCGTTGTTCGCCGCTGCCTGCTGGGCCTGGGAGACGAGCATGGCCAGGCCCCTCAGAGTGCTGAGGTTGTGGGGAAAGATGATGATCCCTCCCACGTGGTACTCGGTGATCATCCTCTCCAGATCGGGCGAGAGGCTGGTCCCGTCAAAGTAGACCATGAACAACTGGCCTACCTTCTGCTCCGTGGTCATACGGGAGAGGATCTCTTCCACCTGGGCCTCCTCTGAAGGCGTGGTCGGCGTGGGGGATGGCGCAGGAGACGGAGCGACGGAGGGCACGGCGGTGGGACTGGGCAGAACGTTGGTGGGCGTGGCGGGCGGAGTGGACTCCGCACAGGCCGAACAAACCAGCAGGGCGACGAGGGGCAGGGCTCTGCTGAGGGGTGGCATACGGCTGGACAGATGGTCCATAATGTCCTGTCGCCTCGAGATCTGGCAGATGGACGAGGTCTGGCCACATGAGTAGCACAGCCCAGGAGCATTGTCAAGCGGCCCCGGCGCTGGTGCCAGACCTGGGCAGAGACCGTGTTGACCACGCTTCGGGGCGCACGTGTACTGTGGCCAAGCAGCAGGGGGATGGAGAATGGATAGCGTAGACTCACCGGCTGCAGAAGACCCTGAGTTCGAGGACGTGTCGTCAGAGTTGGAGGAGGCCCTGGACCGCCTGCGGGGCGCCACGGAGGAGCTGCCTCCCCTGGACGAGCTGGCGGCCCTGCAAGAGGGTATGGCCGGGCTGGCGCAGATGGGTGCTGTGCTGCAAAGCTTGCGGCGGACTTCTCGGGAGGACGCAGAGGCCGAGGAGAAACCGGCGGACGAGCACGACTCCTGAGATCTGGGTTGGTGACGGGAATGCGTTCGGTTGGCCGGACGGTGTGTGGAAGAGAGGCGGCCGAAGGCGCGCTTTTCGGCAGTTGTCACCCCGGGTCCATCTGGTATACTAGAAGTAGGAGTTTGGTTGCCGAGAGGCGTTGATGTACGGGAGCGGGTCTTGTCATCTGGTCCGGAAGATCGCGATCCGGCTGTTAGTGGCCTCCTCGCTGGTCGTGCTGGTCGTGGGGCCAGTGCTGCCTTCCGTGGCGGGTCAAGATACCCCTCTCACCCGCAGGCCAGATGATGTATCCAGCCTCTCGGCCCTGGAGGAGACCGGCCCCAACGTGGGCGGCTTGGGAATGGTGCCCTCCAGTCTGGACAAGCAGCGCCTGATACGGATGCCTGGAGGCCTGGCGTCGGTCGAGGAACTCCCCTCCAGCGTCGATCTGGCACCGTCTGCCGTGTCGCTCCAGGCGCTGCCTTCCTCTGCGGGGTTGCCGCCCGTGGGGAACCAGGGGGAGACCAACACCTGCACCGCCTGGGCCACCAGCTACTACTACAAGACCTATCAGGAGTGGTTCGAGCACCGGTGGAGCCTGAGGAACCCTGGGCCGGACTACGATCACATCTTCAGCCCTGGCTTCGTGTACAACCAGATCACAGGCGGTTCGGATGAGGAGTGCGAGGACGGCGCGCAGATCCCTGCCGCGCTGAACCTGATCGTCAACCAGGGAGACCTGCCCTGGAGTGGATTCCCGTGGGATCCAGTCACTCCTGACTGTGACCTCCTGCCCACTCCGGCGCAGCAAAGCGCGGCAACGTCATATCGGGGCCTTAGCTACGGGGCTTTCTTCATCACTCAAGGACCCCCCGTCGGGCCGCAGCAGAATCACAACCTGTTGCCCCTCAAGCAGTGGCTGGCTGGCGGCGATCCCTTCGTCCTGGGGTTCCCGGTCTACAGTGAGTTCGACGACTACGCTTGCTTCCAGGCTGTCCCTCCCCCCGCCGACCCTGGCACCTACCGGGGACTGCACGCGGTGGCCGTGGTGGGGTACGACGATACCTGGGCGGGTGTGGGCGCTTTCAAGATCGTGAACTCGTACGGCTCCTCGTGGGGCTGCTACGGCTATGCCTGGCTTTCTTACGAGTTCGTGCGCCGGTACGCCTGGGAGGCATGGTGGATGACGGACAACTGGGCGCCCTTCATCGACCCCCAGGTACCCGATCGGTACAGCCCCACCATAGACGGCGTGATCGTGGTTGACCTGACCCCCTACGAGCACGACCGGGAGGATAGCGGCACCCTGCTGAAGTGGTACGTGGAGGGGGCCGACCACTGCACGGTCTACGGGCAGGGTAGCTCCAACGACGTGCTTCAATTCCAGCCCAGCAGTGGCTACACGGGTTACGATGAAATCACCCTCATCCTGCGTGACTCGCGGGGTGCTGAGGACAGACAGCAGTTGACCCTGGGCTGGTTCGACCTGGACATAACCTACCATCTGCCCCTCGGTTTTCGGTCGTGATCCCGCCAGGACCCGTGCAGCGTGTGGTGGGTTTGGGAGTGAGATGGGCCCTGGGCGGCCGGCCGCGGCCCAGGGGGTGTTTGACCCCACTTGCGCGTCTACTCTCCCGTGCCTTTTGGACAGGCCGTGAGCAGTTCTGATACAATGTGCTGACCACGCAGGAGCGGTGAGACGCGCAGGCCGCTCGCGCCGTCGGGGTGTGTTCATGCAGCTCGAGGAGCTACTCTCAGCTTTCCCTGTCCCCGTACGAGGGAAGCTGGGCGATGTGTCTGTGGGAGGCCTGGCTTGCGATTCTCGCCTGGTCAAGCCGGGGGACCTGTTCGTGGCCTACAAGGGCGTGGACGCTGATGGCCACCGGTACCTTCCCCAGGCTATCGAGGCGGGTGCTGCGGCCCTGATCGTGGAGGACGAGCGGTATCTGACCTCGCCTGGAGGCGACAAGTGGCCCATCCCCGCCCTCCTCGTTTCCAACGGCAGGGAGGCCCTGGCTCACCTGGCGGCCGCCTGGCACGGTCTTCCCAGCCGTAAGCTGCGTCTCATCGGCGTCACGGGGACCGATGGGAAGACCACCACGGTCAACCTCATCTGGTCGGTGCTCAGGGCGGCTGGACGCGCCGCGGGGTTGATCAGCAGCGTCAACGCTGTCATCGGCGGAGAGCAGTACGACACCGGTTTGCACACTACCACCCCCGATGCGCTGGACGTGCAGGGTTACCTGGCGCAGATGGTGCAGGCGGGGGCCGAATACGCGGTGCTGGAGACCACTTCCCATGGGTTGGCTCAGCATCGGGTCACAGGCTGCGAGTTCGACGTGGCCGCCGTGACCAACATCACCCACGAGCACCTGGACTTCCACGGCTCCTTCGAGGAGTATCGCCAGGCCAAGGCCAGGCTGTTCCGCGGCCTGGCGAGCTCGTTTCGCAAGCCAGGTGTGCCGAAGGTGGCCGTGCTCAACGCCGACGACCTTGCCAGCTTCTCCTACCTGCGAGACATAGCGTCCGACGTGCAACTGACCTATGGCGTGGACAGCGCAGCGGACGTCAGGGCGGTGGATGTCGAGCCCTGCGGCACCGGTATGAGGTTCACCGCGGCCACGCCTGAGGGCGAGTTCCCTGTGCAAACCCGGCTGCCGGGCCCCTTCAACGTCTACAACGCCCTGGCGGCGATGAGTGTGACGCTCTCGCAAGGCATCGCCATCCGAGACATCCAGGCGGGCATCGAGGCGGTCGAGCGGGTCACCGGGCGTATGGAGCCCGTGGATCTGGGTCAGCCCTTCCAGGCGCTGATCGACTTCGCCCACACGCCCAACTCGCTGCGCAACGCGCTGGAGGCAGCCAGGGGGATGGCGAGGGGCAGGGTCATCGTCGTCTTTGGCAGTGCGGGTCTGCGCGACCGGGAGAAGCGACCGTTGATGGGTGAGATAGCGGGGGAGCTGGCGGACCGGGTCGTGATCACCGCGGAGGACCCCCGCACAGAGGACCTGGAGCAGATCATGGGGCAGATCGCTGCCGGATGCGAGAAGGCGGGCGGCCAGGAGGGGGTGGATTACTGGCGCATCGGCGACCGGGGCGAGGCCATTCAGTTCGCTGTGGACATGGCGCAAGACGGTGACCTGGTGCTCGTCACCGGCAAAGGGCACGAGAAGTCGATGTGCTTCGGGACCACGGAGTATCCCTGGAGCGACCACGACGCAGTGCGAAAGGCGCTGCGGGAGCGTCTGGAGGCCCAGCGCTAACCGGACACGTCGGTGAGAATCCTCCGAGAGGGTGCGACGCCTGACATCTGGTCTCTGAGTAGTCCCTCTGCTCTTCCATGGTTCGCCGGACTTGCCACCTCCAGGTAGGTCAGCGACGGATTACTCTCCAGCAGGCGGTGCGAGTAAGGCGAGGGAGGAGTGGTACCGATGTCTCTATTGATGCTGAAGTCGATCCTCACCACGCTGGTCGTCGTTCTGGCTATCGGGCAGGCGCTCATTGGGCTGCGCATGACCGGACGCCTCCAGCGATGGCCCGCGCCCGTGAAGACGCTGCGCATCGGGCATCGTCTGCTGGGTGACGCGGTTCTGCTGCTCACCTTGAGCGTGGCTCTGATCTGCGTCACTCACCTGTCGTACAGCGCCTATTCCCTGCGGGTGCCCCTGCACGCCGCTCTGGGCACGCTGGCGGCGGTGATCTTGCTGGTGAAGGTGATCGTGGCCCGGCGGTTACGACGGTACCTGAGGTACGCGCGCATCTTGGGGGGCGTGGCGGGCCTCTCGCTGCTGGGGTGTTTCTGGGCCAGCGCCCTCTGGTACTTCCGCCTGGTATGGTGAAGGGAGACGAAAATGAGCCAGAGATGGGTGCTCTTGTTTCTGGTAGTGATTGGTCTGGTGCTACTGAGCCTGGCTGCTGTGGGCTGTGGCGGTGGAGGGGAGGAGCCTCCGGTGCCGCCGCCAACGGAGGGGGCCTCCGGTGTCCTCGGCGGCCCGGAGCTGCTGGAGGCGCGATGTACGCGGTGCCACAACCTGGAGCGCGTGCAGGCGGCCGGCAAGACCCAGACTGAGTGGGAGACCACCGTGGAGCGCATGAGAGGCAAGGGGGCCCAACTGACCGACGAGGAGGCCGGGATCCTGGTGGATTATCTGGCGGAGACCTACGCGCCCTAGCGCAGGTCGAGCCTGAGCTTGACCTACGAGGCAACATGAACGGTGCTGTGTAGACATGAACCGTACGCAGGGCAGAAGCCGATGGCGGCTGAGGAGTCTGGATAGGGCGAACGACGAGGACTGAGCCCGTCCGCGGTGCTGCCCGGGGAGGGCCAGCTCTCTGGAAAGGGGAAGAGCGATGGGAGAGGGTGGGGTCTGGCACGAAGAGGACTCCTTCTGGGAGACCGCTGGGCTGGTGCTCTTCACTGCGGCCCGGTGGGAGAACGCTCCAGCGGAGGTGGAGGCCATGGTGGCCTTGCTCGGCCTCTCCCCCGGGGCGAAGGTGCTGGACCTGTGCTGCGGGGTGGGGAGGCATTCGTTGGAGCTGGCGCGGCGTGGCTTCCAGGTGACCGGCGTAGATAGAACGGCGGCCTACCTTCAGGAGGCCAGCGCACGAGCCAGCCAGGAGAGGCTGGAGGTGGAGTTCGTCCAGGAGGACATGAGGACCTTTGTCAGGCCAGAGGCCTTCGATGGCGTGATCAACTACTTCACCTCCTTCGGCTACTTCGAGAGTGAGGATGAGGACCGCAGGGTAGTGGAGAACGCCTTCAGCTCGCTGAGGCCGGGTGGTCTGCTGCTGATGGACATGATGGGCAAGGAGATCCTGGCGCGCATCTTCAGCGAGCGCGGCTGGCGAGAGGAAGACGGCATGCTCATCCTGGAGGAGCGCCAGGTGGCTCCGGACTGGAGCACGGTCTACAACCGGTGGGTCATCATCAAGGACGGGGAGCGACGAGAGGTGACGCTGACCACCAGGCAGTACTCCGCCGCTGAGCTCTGCCGCCTGCTGAAGGGGTGCGGCTTCGGACGGGTGGAGGTGTACGGTGACCTGTCGGGCGCGCCGTACGACATGGAAGCCAGGAGACTCGTGGTGGTCGCAGGCAAGGGTGCAGGGGCATGAGGAGAGCGGAGAGAGAGATCGAGGGCAGGAAGGCCCTGGAGGAGATCCTGCAGAGGGCCACGGTTTGTAGACTTGGCCTGTGCGATGGCCACTTGCCCTACGTCGTCCCGCTGAGCTTCGGTTACGAGGAGAACCGCCTGTACTTCCATTCTGCCCCCGAGGGCAGGAAGATGGAGATCCTCAGGGACAACCCCCAGGTCTGCTTCGAGGTGGACGTCGACGAGGAGTACCTAGGAGCAGACGTGCCCTGCAACTGGACGGTGAAGTATCGCAGCGTCGTCGGCTTCGGCAGGGCGCACCTGCTGGAGGGCGTGGAGGAGAAGAAGAGGGCACTGGACGTGATCCTGGCGCACTACTCGAATCGGAAGTATGAGTATCGCCCGAGGAGACTGGACAAGGTGGCGGTGGTCAGGGTGGATATCGACAGAATGACCGGCAAGCAGGCGGGATACTGATCTGGCGACGCAAGAGTGCGGGATTTGGCGCAATCCTGACGATGTTCAGGGCCTCTGCTGTGGAAAAGCGCGCGACCTTGGGTGTCGGGCAGGCCACGGAGAGTCACCTGGGTGTAGGCGGTGTGCGACGCTCCTAGAGGCAAGCTGGAAGCTTGCCCTACGGGTTGGTACGTAGTGAGGGCTTCAGCCCTTGTCGACGCCTGAGGAAGCGCATCGGGGGCGGGACCAAGAAGGCGAGTGCGTTGCGTCCCTAGAGGCAAGCTGGAAGCTTGCCCTACGGGCCGGTACGTAGTGAGGGCTTCAGCGCTTCGTGCAAGCAGGTAGGCTAGCGAGGACGCGAAAATGCCACGCCAGGGCGCGGCATCTCTGTATCAGGGGCCAGTCGGTCAGTGGCCCTACGGTACCATGGCCAGCACGCTCACCGACTGGCTGGCCCGGTTAGGCAGAGTGGGGGCACGAGCCGATGACCATGGCCCCGGCTCCGCAAACGGTGGGCTTGACACCTACACAAGTGTTGATGTATAATTGGCAGGAGGTGATCATGGGGAATATGCATCGAACCCAGCTCCTGCTGGAACCTGAACAACACGAGGCCCTTGCCGAGATCGCCGAGCGGGAGGGACGAAGCATTTCCGGCCTGGTACGCGAGATCGTTCGGCAACACCTGGCCGAAAGAGACGAGGAAACCAGGAAGCGAACCGCCTTGGAGGCGATTGAGGGGCTGAGCCGAATCCGCAGCAGGGTGCGAGAACAACACGGCACCTACCCCGGCGAGCCTCTGGCTGAGGTCAGAGCAGAGCGGGAGGAGAAAGTCGGAGAGCTGTGGCGAGGCGAAGCGTGAGGGCGGTTATCGACGCCAACCTCATCGCGGCCATGGTCCTGCCCCTCCCCTACTCCGACCAGGCTATGCAGAGGATGACGGTGTGGGAACAGGCCGGCGTCCAGCTCCTGGCTCCCATTCTTCTGGAGTACGAGGTCGTGGCCGTCCTGCGGAAGGCGGTCGTTGGAGAATGGCTGACCACCGATCTTGCTATCCAGGCCATCAAGGAGATCCTGGCGTTGGACATCCGTTGTGTGGCACCCACGCTCACCCTTCACGAACAGGCACTTTTGTGGGCGGAGCGGCTTGGACACGGCACGTCGTACGACGCGCACTACCTGGCGCTTGCGGAGCAGGAAGGCGTCGAGTTGTGGACGGCAGACCGACGGCTGGCCAATGGTGCGCAGAGGGCTGGCGCCCACTGGGTGCATTGGATCGGCGAGGCCACCACGGCAGACTAGGGCTATGGCCCCGCCGATGTCCCCGACACGGTGTGCTTGCAGGTACGGCCAGGGCTCGTAGTGAGGGCTTCAGCCCTTTGTGCCAGCGGGCAGACCAGTGAGGACGCGAAAATGCCACCCCATGGGGTGGCATTCGTACGTCAGGGATTAGTGGACCAACGATCTTACGGGACCATGGCCAACACGCTCACCGACTGGCTGGCCAGATCGATGAGGGGCTGCGGGTACAATCCGATGACCATCACCAGGACCACGCAGATGGCTACCGCGACCATGGGGAAGCGCGGCAGGGAAAGGCGTTCCTCTGAGGCTGGCGCCAGGAAGAACATCTGCCGCACCACGTTGAAGTAGTAGGCCACCGAGATCACGCTGTTCAGCACGCCCACGATGGCCAGGTAGTAGTAGCCGGCCTGCACCGCCGCCCCGAAGACGAACAGCTTGGCCACGAAGCCCGCCGTGGGGGGCAGTCCCGCCAGGGACATGAAGAAGACGACCATCACCCCGGCCAGTGTGGGCGCCCGCTTCACCAACCCGGCGTAGTCGCTGATCTGGTCGGAGTTGGTGACGTGAGAGAAGGCGATGACCGCGATGAAGGCTCCGGCGTTGGTGAACAGATAAGCCATCAGGTAGAGCAAGACCCCGTGGATGCCCACGGTGAAGGGCACGATGCTCACGATGCCCACCACGATGTACCCCGCCTGGGCGATGCTGGAGTAGGCCAGCATGCGCTTGATGTTCGTCTGGCGCATGGCGGTCAGGTTGCCCAGGGTCATGGTCACCAGGGAGATGCCCATCAGGATGGCCACCCAGTCGAACTGGAACTGGGGAACGGCGGTCAGCAACACTCTGAGCAGGATGGAGAAGCCCATGGCCTTGGGGCCGACGGAGAGAAGCGTGGCCACCGGTGTGGGCGCGGCTTCGTAGGCATCGGGTGACCACTGGTGGAAGGGAACCAGGGCCATCTTGAAGGAAAACCCGGTCAGCATGAGCAAGATGGCGGGGAGGATCAGCCAGCGCAGGGGCGGCATCGTAGCGTGCATGGCCGACAGGGCGGTGGCGATCTCCGCCAGGTCGGTGGTCCCTGTAGCCCCGTACATGAGGGACATGCCGTACAGCATCAGCGACGAAGTGACGGCTCCGAAGAGGAAGTACTTCAGCCCGCCCTCGCTGGACTTGGGATCATCCCTGAAGTAGCCCACCAGCACGTAGGAGGTCAGGCTCATGAACTCGATGGCGAGGTAGATCATGATCAAGTTGGTGGAGGCAGACATCAGGGTCATGGCCAGCGCGGCCAGCAGGAGCAGCCCGTAGAACTCACCACGATAGCGGGTGCGGCTCTTCATGTACTCCATGGAGGCCAGAATGACCAGCCCCGCGGCCAGACAGGCGATGATGGCGAAGTACAGGGAGAAGGCATCCACCCGCACCATGTTGGAGAGCAGGGACTGGTTGGTCCCCGAGGCCAGGAGGTAGATGGCGGCCGCCAGGGGAGGCACGAAGCCCGCCAGCGCCAGGTAGGCCAGACCATCCTTGGCCTTCTTGACCACCAGGTCCAGGCCGAGCACCAGCAGGGCCCAGAAAAGGAGGAGTAGCTGTGGTGAGAGCAAGATGAAGCTTTTAGCCCAGTCCAATTTGGAACCTCCATTCGCAGAACGAACTCCCGCCGGACTAGCCGCCGATCATCAGCGACAGGGTGTGCAGCATGTTGTACACGGTGTTGTTCATGATGTTGATGATGGGCACCGGGTACAGGCCGAAGAGCCCCATGAAGAAGATCAAGGGGGCCATGCAGAGTATCTCGTATCGCTCCATGTCCGGCAGCCCGGCCCATTTCTCGTTGAAGGGACCCAGGAACATGCCCTGGATGACCTTCCACAGGAAGAAGGCGGCCGTGACCACCACGCCCAGGACGCCGAAGACGGTCAGCAGGGGGACGATGGCTACGGCGCCGCGGAAGACCATAAACTCGGCCACGAAGCCCGCCAGCCCCGGTAGACCCAGCGAGGCCAGACAGGTGGTGAGCATGATGGCGTAGTAGCGCGGCACCTTCACTCCCAGCCCGCCAAAGCCCTTCAAGTCCCTGCTGTGGGTGCGTTCGTAGATCACCCCCACCAGGAGGAACAAGCCTCCCGTGATGATGCCGTGATTGAACATCTGCATGACGGCGCCATTGACCGCGATGGTGGCGCTGTCGAGGAGGGCGGGGTTGGTGGCCATGCTCCCGCCCGCGTAGGCGGCGGCGGCCACGCCCAGGATCACGTACCCCATGTGATTGACGGAGGAGTAGGCGATGAGCTTCTTCAGGTCCCACTGGGCCATGGAGACCAGCGCCCCGTAGACGATACTGATCAGAGCCAGCAGCCCGACGATGGGTGCGTAGGTCTGGAAGGCCTGCGGGAAGATGGGCAGGAGGATGCGCAGGAACCCATAGCAGCCCAGCTTCAGCAGCACGCCGGCAAGGATCACGCTACCCGCAGTTGGCGCCTCCACGTGGGCGTCGGGCAACCAGGTGTGGAACGGGAAGAGCGGTACCTTGATGGCAAAGGCGGCGAAGATACCCCAGAAGGCCAACGCTTGCAGGGTGAAGTTGCCGGAGAAGGGCTGTCGCTGAGCCATCTCGATGATGTCGAAGGTGCCCTCGGCGAAGAACATGGCCAGGATGACGAGCAGCATCAACACACTACCCGCCAGGGTATAGAGGAAGAACTTGATGGCCGCATACTCCCTGCGTTCGCCTCCCCACACGCCGATCAGGAAGTACATGGGCACCAGTCCGATCTCCCAGAACACGTAGAACAGGAAGAAGTCGAGGGAGGTGAAGACCCCCATCATTCCCATCTCCAGGAGGAGGAAGAAGAAGAAGTACTCCTTGACCCGCACTTTGATCACGTGAGAAGAGTAGTAGAGGGAGATGACGGTCAAGAGCGCGGTGAGGAAGACCATGGGCACGCTCAGCCCGTCTACCCCCATGCGGTACTTGATGCTCAGCGTGGGTATCCACTGGTACTCTTCCGTGAACTGAAGCGTCGCGGTCTGGAAGTCGTAGTTGAACCAGACTACGATGGACAGCACGAGGGGGATCAGGCTCAAGAGGATGGAGAAGAGTTTGATGGCCCTCTCTTTGTCCTTGGGCATAGCCAGTACCACCAGCGCCCCCAGCAGTGGGGTGAAGGTGATCACGGTCAGAATCGGGAAGCTTTCCATTTAAGCGTCCTCCTCGAAGTCTACTTACATGTACAAGAACACGCCCATCAGCAGCACGACGCTGATGACGACGATCACCATGTAGTTCTGCACGCGCCCCGTCTGGATGTACCGCAGCTCCTCGCCCACCGCGGATGTGACCCGGCCCACGCCGTTGACGATGCCGTCGATGACGTAGGTGTCGAAAAGCCGGCTGACGTAAGACAAGCGCTCCATGAGCCTGCCGATCAGGTTGACCACAGCGTCGATGATGCCCTGGTCGAACCTGAACAACAGGGTAGACAGCCCGATGGTGCCCCGAATGATGGTGGCGCGGTAGATCTCGTCTATGTAGTACTTGTTCCGCAGCACGGTCCAGAGCACTCCCAACCGCTCCAGCGGATCTGCCTGCCCTGCCCGAAGAGGCTGGCGGCCGTAGAGCAGATACCCCAGGCCGATGCCCGCCCCAGCCATGACGATGGAGATGAGCATCACCGAGGGGTCGAAGCCCACGTGCGGCAGGTGTACGTAGTGCCACTGGCTGAACTGCTCGGCCAGGAAGTGATGGAGGGGGTTGTTGCCGAGCAGCGGCCCCAGGATGGGGAGTTCCGCCGGCACGCCGAGAAGACCGACCAGTGCGGCGCCGGCAGCCAGGACAATCAGCGGGATGTACATCACTCGCGGACTCTCGTGGGCGTGGATCTCCTCGTTGCGAGGCTCGCCCATGAAGGTCAGACAAACCTGCCGGGTCATGTAGAAGGCGGTGATGAAAGCGGCCAGGGTGCCCAGGGCCCAGACCACCATGTTACGCTGGAAGGCCACGGCCAGGATCTCGTCTTTGCTCCAGAAACCCGCCAGGGGCGGCACGCCGGCCAGGGCCAGCATACCCACCAGGAACGTCCAGAAGGTATAGGGCATCTTCTTGCGCAGCCCGCCCATCTCCATCATGTCGTTGGTGCCCACGCCGTGGATCACCGAGCCGGAGCCCAGGAACAGGAGCGCCTTGAAGAAGGCGTGCGTGATGAGGTGGAAGACCCCGGCGACGAACCCGCCGATCCCCAGGGCCATGATCATGTACCCCAACTGGCTGATCGTGGAGTAGGCCAGCACCCTCTTGATGTCATCCTGCGCGATGGCGATGGTGGAGGCGAAGAAGGCGGTAAAAGCGCCGATGGCGGCCACCCAGGTGAGAGCGGGCATGCCCTCGAGGACGGCGAAGATGGGGAACATCCTCGCTACCAGGAACACGCCGGCGGCGACCATGGTGGCGGCGTGGATGAGCGCTGATACCGGGGTGGGGCCCTCCATGGCATCGGGGAGCCAGACGTGGAGCGGAAACTGGGCTGACTTGCCCACGGCACCACCGAAGACCAGGAGCGCCATGACGTACATCAGAGTGGGGTTGGCCTGCGCCACGTGCTCCACTCCGTGGAACACCGTCTCGAAGGTCAAAGCCCCGGTCTGGGTGTAGAGCAAGACCATGCCCAGCATGAGCAGGACGTCACCGATGCGGGTGGTGATGAACGCTTTCAGCCCGGCCCACATCGCTGACGGCTTCTCGAACCAGAAGCCGATCAACAGATAGGAGCAGAGCCCCATCACCTCCCAGGAGATGAAAAGCAGCAGCAGGTTGTCGGCCACCACCAGGCCCAGCATGCCCGTCGCGAACAGGCAGATGTAGGCGAAGAAGCGGGAGTACCGTGGATCACCCTCCATGTACCCCAGGGAGTAGATGAAGATCATGAGGCAGACGGTGGGCACCATAAACAGCAGGGCCACGGTGAGGGGGTCTATCTGCACCCCGATGTCGAGGGTAGTGGCACCAGTGGGGATACTCAGCAGGGTGAGGTGGACCGCAGGCTCTTCTGCGAAATGCGGCATCTGCGCCACGGCGCTGACGACGATGACCATGGAGAGGAGCCAGGAGATGAAGATGGCGGCCACGGCGAGGTAGCTGCTGAGTTTGTGATATCGCCTCACGTAGATCGCGATGATTACGAAGGCGAGTAGGGGAACCATGGGGATGAAGGGTACCAGTCTGATAAGATCTTCCATAGTTACCTCTTTGTTTGGCTATTCCATCACCGGCTCAGGCGGCGGCTCACCACTTCAGCATGTCCACGTCTTCGACGACGACCGTGTCTCTGTTGCGGAAGATAGAGATGATCAGCGCCAGACCGATGGCTGCCTCTGCCGCGGCCACGGTGATCACGAACAGAGCGAAGACCTGGCCGGTCAGCAGTTCTGGAGTAATGTAGCGCCAGAAGGCGATGAGGTTGATGTTGACCGCGTTGAGCATCAGCTCTATGCCCATCAGAATGCCCACGGCGTTCCGCCGAGCCAGGGCTCCGTAGAGGCCGATGGAAAACAGAATGGCAGCTACGATCAAGTACCAGCTCAAGGGTATCATAACTCCAGCTCCCTACTCCTTCTCTTCCCTCTCCTCACGGGCGATGATGATGGCACCGATGAGGGCCATGAGCAGAATGACGGAGGCAACCTCGAAGGGAAGAACGTAAGTGCTCATCAGAGTCTGCCCCAGGGCAGCGATGGCCTCGGCGGGAGGCGCTGCGTCGGAGACCTGCCAGGTGGCGGTGATCACGACGTAGAGCAACACCGCGGCCAGACAGAGGGCTACCAGGAGGGCGACCCACCATTGCTCGTTCCAGCTACGGGTAGTCTTGCTCATCATCCCCTCGGTGAGCATCACGGCGAAGACGATGAGCACGGCGATGGCACCGACGTAGACCAGCACTTGCACGGCGGCCAGGAATGGCGCCTGGAGGAGGACGTAGAAGCCGGCCACCATGAACAGAGAGGCGATCAACAACAAGGCGCTGTAGAAGATGTTCCTGCTGCTGACCACTCCTACGGCTGAGGCGACGGCAGCTACGGCCAGGACGAGAAAGGCGACCTGCATCAGAGTCATAACGGCTACCCCTCCTTTTCCTCCACGGGCCACACTCCGCCGGGGGCGTGCTTGCGGCCCAGCTCCAGCAACTGCTCCAGGTGGAGGACCAGGGCCTCACCCTTGCTGTACTTTCCCATCTCCAACTCCGGTGTATGTCCAAGCGCGTCGGAGGGACAGATCTGTACGCAGAAGCCACAGAACATGCAGGTGTTCATGTCGTACTCGTAGCTGGCGGGCACGTTCTGTCCTTCGACTTTCTCCTCCGCGCGGGTGACCTTGATGCTCTGCGTGGGGCAGGTGCGCTCGCATAGTCCACACGCTATGCACTTGCCGATCCCCGTTTCGGGGTCGGTGAGCAGCATCAACGGGCCGCGGTAGCGGGGGAACATGGGTACTTTCACCTCGGGGTACTGAATGGTGAAGGCCCCCCGTTCCCTGATGCCCATCCTCTCATACACTGGACCCGACGCGTACCTCCTGGGGAAGTGCCTCAGGTCCCCCACGTAGGTGTCCACGAAGCGCCTCAGGGTCACCGTCATCCCTTTGAGTATCCCTAAACCAAGCATAGTCGAACCCTTCTTGAACCCTTTGACTTATGGGGGGCCAGGCCCCTCGTTACGAAGTCCTCGCCTCGGGTGCTGCGCTCTTGTGCACCAGCACCACCTCTCTCTTGTCCCTCTTCCAGCGCGGGTATCTGGAGACGGCGATGCCCGCGATGACCAGCACGTTCACGCCCAGGAAGCCCGCTGCCCCCACCAGGCTGTGAGCGGGCACCAGCTTCGCCACCAGGGCGGTAACCATCAGGTTGGTCAGGGCCAGGGGCACCAGGATCTTCCACGCGAAGTTCATGAGTTGGTCCACGCGCAAGCGGGGCAGGGTGCCTCGCAGCCAGATGAGAACGAAGTACAGGAAGTAGGTCTTGAGGAAGAACCAGGCCCACGACGGAAGGATGGGGCCTCTCCATCCGCCCAGGAACAGGGTGGTGGCGATGGCACAGATGCTGAAGGCGTTGATGTATTCGGCCAGGAGGAACATGGCGAACTTGATGCCGCTGTACTCGATGTGGTATCCGGCCACGATCTCCGACTCGCCCTCTGGCAGGTCGAAGGGGGCGCGGTTCACCTCGGCCACAGCGGCGGTGAAGTAGAGCACGAAAGCCAGCGGTTGCAGGACCACGAAGGGTATACGCCACTCACCCTGCGCGTCCACGATGGAGACCATGGAGAGGGAGCCCACGATGAGTAATACCCCTACCACGGACAGGACCATGGGGATCTCGTAGCTGATCATCTGGGCTACGGTGCGCATGCCTCCCAGGAGCGAGTACTTGTTTCGCGAGGACCATCCGGCCATGAACACGGCGATAGTCCCCAGCGAGCCCACGGCCACGATGTACAGAAATCCGATGTTCAGGTTCGCAGCCACCATACCCCTGCCGAAGGGCAGGACGGCCAGGACGAGGAAGGTGGGGATGATGGGTAGGACCGCCGCCAGATTGAAGATCAAACGGTCGGCCTGCGAAGGGGTCACGTCCTCCTTGGTGAGCAGCTTGACCATGTCGGCCACACACTGGAGCAACCCCCACGGTCCGAAGCGATTGGGGCCGTAGCGGTCCTGGAAGCGACCGATGACCTTGCGCTCGAAGACGTTGATCCAGATGATGGACCCCAGGCCGAAGAAGATCAGCACGAGGACCGTGGCCAGCATCATCACGAAGGTCACAGCCCAATCCGGCAGGTAGTTGGCCAATAGGGTGGAGAACCAGAAGCTCAGGTTGACGAAGATCTGGTCAATGAACTCCAGTATCCCTTGAATCGACTGCATGTCCTGCTCCTAGGTTATTTGTCTACTTCACCCATGGTGATGTCGATGCTGCCGATGACCACGACCACGTCGGCTATCTTGTGCCCTCTGCACATGTACGGCAACGCCTGCAGGTTGACGAAGCTGGGCACGCGGATCTTGTAGCGGTACGGATTCTCAGTGCCGTCGCTCACCAGGTAGAACCCCAGCTCTCCCTTGGGCGCCTCGGTACGGTGGTAGATGTCTCCCTTCGGCGGCTGGAACTTCCGTTTCTTCGGTGTTGCCGTCTCGCCATCGGGCAGGTCTCTCAGCGCCTGCTCCACGATCCTCACGCTCTGGCGCGCCTCGGCGATGCGCACCAGATACCGATCGTAAACGTCTCCCACGGTGCCGACGGGGATGTCGAAGTCGAAACGATCGTAGATGGAGTAGGGCTCGGCCTTGCGCACGTCGTAGGGGACACCGGAGGCGCGCAGCAAAGGTCCGGTGCAACCGAACGCCGTGGCCACGTCTGGAGGAAGAATGGCCACGTTCTTGCAACGCATCTGAAGGATCTCGTTTTCCGTGAGCAGCCGCTCCAGCTCGTCCAGGAACCCCGGCAAGGAGCTGACCAGTTCCTTGCACTCGGGCAGGAAACCCTCGGGGAGATCGGCGGACACACCTCCGATCCAGAAGTAGTTGGGCATCATCCTGGATCCAGCGGTCATCTCGAAGAGATCGACGATCATCTCCCGCCACCTGAGGCAGTAGAACATAGGGGTGAAGAAGCAGCCCAGCTCGTTCAACAAGAAGCCGATAGCTATCAGGTGGTTGGCGACGCGATTCAACTCCACCATGATGATGCGGATGTACTTGGCCCGCTCCGGTGGCTCGATCTCTGCCAGTTTCTCCACCGCGAGCACGTAGGCGAACTCGTTATTCATGGGGCTGATGTAGTCCAGGCGATCGGTGAAGGGGGTGTTCTGTATCCAGTTGTTCTTCTCACCGAGCTTCTCGTGATTGCGATGCAGGTACCCCACGACCGGTTCGACGTCTACGACGGTCTCCCCATCCAGGGTGAGGATGAGGCGGAACACGCCGTGGGTGCTGGGATGATGGGGCCCCATGTTGATGGTGACGGTCTCGGTCTTCAGTCTGGTCATACTCTCAGTCTCCGCTAGGTGCTAGCTGAAGGTGTACTCGTCCTGAGGCCCGGGGAAATCCTTGCGCAGGGGATGACCCTCGTATCCCTCCCACAAGAGAATCCGCTTCAGGTCGGGATGACCATCGAAGCGGACGCCCATGAGGTCCCAAGCCTCGCGTTCCTGCCAGTCGGCGCCCGTCCACAGGGGCGTGACCGAGGGAACGTGAGGGTTCTCACGGTCGACCCTCGCCTTGAGGATCACCGGGCCGCCTTCGTTCTTCATGGAGTATAGATGGTAGACCACTTCCAGGTGCTCGGGATAGTCCACCACGGTAATGGAGGAGCAGTAGTCGTACTCCTCCTCGTCCCTCAGGTACTGGGCCAACTCCACCAGGTTCCCGGGCTTCACCAGGAGAGCAGGATCCTTCCCTTCCACGTACTCCAGATCGAATCCGGGGAACCTGGAAACCAGGCGATCGAAGGTCTCTTGGCTGGTCATGCGCTCTCCTCCCCTTTGGGCAGCACCAGGCCCCAGGGTCCACACTCGGGAACCGGCAGCTCGCGATCTACGCCCTTGCGATACCAGGGAGAGGTGAGGATGGTCTCGCTCTTGATCTTCTGGTGCAGCTTGATGGCGCCATCCAGCAGGCTCTCCGGCCTGGGCGGGCAACCGGGTACGTAGACGTCCACGGGCAGTAGCTTGTCCACACCCGGAACGACGTTGTAGCCGTCCTTGAAGGGACCGCCGGAGATGGCGCAGGCGCCCATGGCCAGCACGTACTTCGGCTCTGGCATCTGGTCGTAGAGACGAACGACCTGGGGAGCCATCTTCTTGGTCACGGTGCCGGAGATGATCATCAGCTCCGACTGTCGGGGCGAGCCGCGCATGAACTCCATCCCGAACCGGGCCAGGTCGAAGCGGGAGGTCAGGGTGACGATCATCTCGAAGGCGCAGCAGGCCAGGCCGAACATGATGGGCCACACCGATCCAGCCCGCCCCAGGTTGTAGATCCAGTCTACCGGCGCGACGAGTACGTTGCGCCTCAACTCCGGGGGTACGACATCTTCTGGGGTCATATCAGCTCCCTTGTCTAGTCCTGCTTTCTACTCTTCATGGCCTGGGGGCTATACCCACTCCAGGACGCCCTTGCGCCAGGCGTAGGCCAGCCCGCCCAACAGCATCATGAGGAAGAAGAACATCTCGATCAGGGCGAAGAGGCCCAGTTGGCCGTAGGCGACGGCCCAGGGGTAAAGAAAAACGGTCTCCACGTCGAAGATGACGAAGATCAGGGCATAGATGTAGTACTGAACCCTGAAGCGTACCCACGTCTCACCGACGGTCTGGAGACCGCACTCGTAGATGGACTTCTTCACCGGGGCTGGCTTCCTGGGTCGCAGAATGAAGCCCAGGAACATGGCGAAAAGGGGGAAGATGGCGGCCACGATCAGAAGCAGCCCGATGAGGGCGTAATCTGTCACAGATACAACCTCCTTGCGAATAGCCCCTTTGCCAACGTACCCTTAGCTGAGGACGAGCCGGCTTCTGCTGGGGCGTATCTATGCTCGACCCAACCGGGGCACGCACAGCCACCGCGCTCAGCCAGGAGCGCGGTGTGAGTCTGGCCCCAGTTTGGTCAAAAACGGGGAGCCTGAATATAATGGTACCAAGGTGCTCACTCGGCAAGTATACAGGATGTCCAAATCAAGTGCAAGTTAGCACAAATCGCCCTCAGATGCCAGTCAGTAGGTCCGCGACGCCCGGCTCAGGCGAGTGGGATGAGTTCGTGCTCAGGTGGGGTGGCCATCTCCTCCAGTCGTGGGGCTGGGGGGAGTTCAAGGGGCGCTTCGGCTGGGAGGCGGAGCGGCTGGTGGTGCGGGACCAGGCGTCCGGGGAGCTCCAGGGCGCGGCCCAGGTGCTTGTCAGGCGTATGCGCCTGGGAAGCATGGCCTACGTGCCCAAGGGACCTGTGGCCGACCCCACGGGCAGGGAGACCTGGGTTCGTCTCCTCCGCACGCTGCGAGACTGGGGCCGAGAGCGAGGAGTCGCCTTCCTCAAGATAGAGCCCGACTCGGAGGGCGGACACCCGCTGGCGCAGCTCTTCCGGGAGGAGGGGTACAGGCCCGCGGCGCGGGCCGTACAGCCCCGGACCACGATCTTGGTCAGCCTGGAGGGAGACGAGGAAGAGATCCTGAGCCAGATGAAGCCCAAGACGCGCTACAACATTCGTTTGGCGGAGAGGAAGGGCGTGACGGTCCGCGAGGGTGGTGAGGGGGACGTCTCCGTCTTCTACGAGCTGATGGAGGAGACCAAGGACCGGGACGCCTTCGGCATCCACGACAGCGCGTACTATCTCGAAGCGTGGCGCACCTTTACCCCGCAGGATCGCGCGCGACTGTTCCTGGCGTACTATGGTGATGAACCCCTGGCGGGCTTGATGACCTTCGCCTTTCGCTCGAGGGCTTACTACCTCTATGGCGCTTCCTCCAACCGGCGCCGCAACCTCATGCCCAACCACCTGCTCCAGTGGCGCGCCATGCTGTGGGCCAGGGAACGGGGGTGTGCGACTTACGACCTGTGGGGCGTTCCCGACGAGGCAGGCGAGGAAGAGGAGGATATGGAGGAAGTCTTGGGGCGAGGAGGCCTGTGGGGTGTCTATCGCTTCAAGCGCGGCTTCGGCGGGAGGGTGGCACGCTACTCCCCGAGCTACGACTACGTGTACTCTCCCTTCTTGTACTGGCTAGGGACCAGGGTGTATCCGAGGGTGCGGGATGCCCTGGGCGCCTAGCTTGGGGTGAGACCTCGCAAGCGCCGGTGCTCGTACCTGGTGGACCGCCACGACTCTGTGCTCTTCGCCAAGTTCTGTTGACAGTGCTCCTCAATTGTGCTATGATCCGGTAGTCGACTCACCAATCCAGCGTACGCGAGCGCAGAGCGGGTGACGAGCGAGATGAAACCAGAGCGATTCAGGAAGAGCACGGCCGGGCGCCTGGTACGGGTGGGGAGAGGGGAGCAGGCTTATTGGGCCTTCGTTCCTCACGACCTGCCGCCTGAGCTGCCATGGGACAAGGAACTCGCAGTGGTGCTTGCTCAGGCGGCGGGCGGGCTCGCGGAACTGAAGGGTGTGGGGCGAACGATGCCGAACCCCCACCTCCTGGTAGGGCCGTTCGTGCGCCGAGAAGCGGTGCTTTCCTCTCGCATTGAGGGCACCGAGACCGACATCGCCGACCTGTACAGCTACGAGGCTGGTCAGCTTCCTCTGCCGGGCCTTGGGGACAGGGAATCCTCCCGATCCGATGCACATGAGGTTTTGAACTACGTCCGCGCGCTCGAGTACGGCCTGCAGCGGCTGGACACGCTACCTGTGAGTCTGCGTTTGATCCGAGAATGCCACGCGCGACTGATGGAGGGGGTGAGAGGAGAGCATGCTACCCCGGGTGAGTTCCGCGCGAGCCAGAACTGGATCGGCAGGCCGGGGTGCTCGCTGAACGAAGCCGATTTCGTGCCTCCGCCGCCGGCAGAGATGCGCGCGGCCCTGGACGCCTTGGAGAAGTACCTGCACGAGGGGAACGACGATCCCGACCCGGTGCGGCTGGCCTTCATTCACTACCAGTTCGAGGTGACTCATCCGTTCGTGGATGGCAATGGACGGATTGGACGGCTCCTGGTCTCGCTCCTGCTGGTCCACTGGGGTTTGCTGCCATTGCCGCTGCTCTATCTCAGCGCCTTCTTCGAGCGGCACCGGGACGAGTACTACGATCTGCTGATGGCGGTGAGCGAGAGGGGTGCGTGGAAGGAGTGGGTAGAGTTCTTCCTGCGGGGGGTTGCTGAACAGGCCGAGGACGCAACTGGCAGGGCAAAGCAGTTGCAGGACCTTCATACAGCCTGGCGCACTCAGCTGCAGGAGGCAGGGGTGCCGTCGTGGATGCTGGGCCTTGCGGACATGCTCTTCGAGACGCCCGTGGTCTCCGGGCGGATGGTCCAGAAACGGTTTGGAGTCTCGCATCCTACTGCTATGAAAGGATTCCGACGCTTTGAGGACATGGGCATTCTGCGAGAGATGACGGGTAGGCAGCGTAACAGGCTCTACTTGGCAACGGCGGTGGTGAACGCCATCGAATGAAAGCTCACTTACGTTACCCAAGGGTAATGCAAGTTCTTGGCCTTTCGCTTACATTAGCTCTCAGTAGAGTGTCTCAGCGCACGTTGGTGGATCTCGGATGGAGCCAGCACTCCGTGGCTGGTTCGTGTCGGTGATGGGGCTCTCTGAGTCTCCATCGCGGCTGTCTCCGTGGCGATCATGACTGTACCCACGACCGCGGCGGTGGCGGCGACCGTGACGGTGATGTTGACGACGACAGCGGAGAGGGGCTAGACGGCAGGTACCGGGACCTTGTAAGTACCCGGGCTGATGATTCCGATGATGGCCGTGGTCGTGGTGGTCACCGTGACGGCGGTCGTGGTGGTGACGGTGGTAATGATGGTGGTGATATCGGCCAGGGTGGTGACCGTCAAGGTGGTCAGGGTCGTCATGGTGGTAGTCGCGATGGTGATCGCGCCCATGGTGGTAGTGAACTATTGGGTCGAAGACGCAGTTCTTCTACCAGTGATCATGGCTGCTGGCATCGCCGTCCACCTCCTCGAAGAAACGGGTAGCGGGATGCCGTGTCGGATCGACGGTCGAGCGCCGCTTGTTTGAAGTTGATGCCGCTGGTCTTCATGAAGAACGAGTACTTCGGTGACATGAATGACTACCGCAAGTACGGGCTGCTGCGCACCCTGACCAACAGCGGTGAGATCAGGACCGCCGTGTGCTGGATGCTCACGCCCGACGATGGGCGTGGCGATGGCGGGTTCATCGACTACCTCGAGCAGCCAGAGAAGTGGTGTCACTTCGACCCTTTACTCTTCCACCACCTCGCACAGACCGTCCTGCACAGCGGCGTGCGCAACGTATCTGAGATCGAGAACTCAGATCTCCTGCCCTCGTGCTGCTTCCACTCTGAGCTCGTGCCCGACGACCGGGGGGCTCGCGCAGACTACCACAAGCGCGCCATGGAGAGCGCACGGGGCTGCGACCTCGTCTTCTTCGACCCCGACAACGGCATAGAGGTCAAATCGAAGCCGTACGGCCGCAAGGATTCCTCCAAGTATCTCTACTGGAACGAGATCGAGCGCTTCTGGGACGCTGGCCACTCCCTGCTCATCTACCAGCATTTCCCTCGCGTGAAGCGAGCCCCATTCATCGAGGCCAAGGCCCACCAACTGATGGAGAGAACGGGTGCCCCGGAGGTGATCTCCTTCCGCACTTCCCACGTGGTGTTTTTCCTCGTGCCTCAGACGGACCGGAGCGGGTTCTTCCGCAAGCGCAGTGAGGAGGTGGAACGCACCTGGGGCCAGGAGATCAAGGTCGACCATCATTCCCAGAAGTAGCGTCCCGCTGAGGGCGGAGACCTACTCCATGCTCCCCTCTTGGCCGCTTGAGTTAGGCGTTGAACCCTTTCAGACCTCGGAGGTCTCAGAAGACCTGCGAGGTCTTGAGTCAGTCCGAGGGTTGCGACTTGCGCTATTACCTTCCATATGCTATAAGATAGCTATGAGCTACCTTAGATCATATGAGAGGTAACCACGCTATGCAGAATGGGAAGACTCTAGGGCCTGCCAGCGCGGAGGTGCTGCTGCGTTTGAGCGAACAGGGGAAGACGATCTTCGGAGTTGCAGACGCCCAGGCGATAACGCAAGGAAGCTACAATGCCACCAAGTTCCTGCTCGGGGAGCTTGTGCGCAAACGGTGGCTGGTCCGGTTGGTGCCAGGGAAGTATCTGATTGTCCCCCTTGAGGCGGGTCTTGAGGGTGTCCCCATGGAGGACCGATTCGTCATCGCGCGCGAGATCATGGGGTCGGTACCGTACTACATATCCCACTACAGCGCCATGGAACTCCACCGGATGACTACCCAACCGGTGAACACCGTGTTCGCCACCGCCAGGAGACAGCGCAAGAGTCGGAGCATCGCTGGTGTACAGTACCGCTTCGTGTACGCCGCGACCAGGTCCTTCTGGGGCTGGGAGGAGATATGGGCCACGCCTCAGGAACAGGTCCGGGTGAGTGACCTGGAGAAGACCTTGCTCGATGGTGCAGTGCGGCCTGACCTGTGCGGAGGTGTGGGTGAGTTGGGGAAGGGTCTCTGGTTGCGCAGAGGGGACTTGGACGAAGGTCGGCTAGTGGAATACGCCCGGCAGTTGGATCAGAAGGCCGCTGCGCGGCGGATAGGGTTTCTGTTGCATACCTACGGACTGGGAGCACCGGAAACGCTGCGCACTCTAGGAGACTTCGGCAAAGGAGGGTATGACCCGCTAGACCCGACTCTGCCGGATGAGGGACCCCACGACTCTGGTTGGCGACTGCGGGTCAACCTCGATCCTGAGGAGTTGAGAGCTGCAGTATGGACGTGAGTCATGATCCCGCAGACTGAGGTGTTCAGGGTGGCTCACCGGGAAGGTGTCGGTGAGCGAGTCATCGAGAAGGATTACGTCTTGAGTTGGGTATTGGTCGCTGTTTCGGAGAGTGACCTCAGGAATCAGGTGGCCTTCAAAGGAGGCACCGCACTGAAGAAGGCCTACTACCCCCGGTACCGCTTCTCCGAGGATCTGGACTTCACCCTGACAGACAACCTGGCGCATGAGCACCTGGTCGCCCTACTTGAAGAATCTCTCCCGTCGCTCGTGAGCAGGGTGAACCTCAGGGTGGAACTAGCCAGCGCGGAGTTGAGCGCGTTTGGCAGCACTGCCGTCCAGGCCAGCTATGTCGGGCCGCTTCAGGCGAGCATGGGGAGCCGCGCCCTTAAGATGGACTTTACCCGAGGTGAGCTATTGGTCAATCCGCCGACGAGGGCCGTCCTGAGCGCGCGCTACAGCGACTACCCTTCCAATGTCAGGCTCCCGACGTATACGAAGAGGGAGGTCTTGGCGGAGAAGCTGTGCGCCCTGATGGGGCGGACAGAGGCCAGAGACCTGTACGACGTGTACTGGCTCTTGGAATTCAGCGACATCGAACCCGTATTGTTGTCTCACGATTTTCTGGTCAAAGCTGAGCACAAGGGGCACCACCCGGGCAGGCTCTACGAGGTGCTGCAGGCAAAAGCATCGAGGTTCGAGAATCAGTGGGACACGCGGCTAGCCCAACAGGTCCAGAATCTTCCGCCGTTCGACGGGGTGATGCGGTCGGTGCGCCGTCGCGTGAGGCAACTGGAACTCGACTAGCTCAGCTAGGGCCGGGCGACTGATCGGTTTGGCGTCGGGTGTTTCGCTCACACCTATTCCGTGGCTGGAGCATTGCCGGTCGTGGAGAGGGACCTTGTTCGCTGTGCACACAGCGAGGCACACCGTGGCCAGGACGACCATGTGGACCGTGGACATGGTGACCACCGTTCTGATGAACATGGTGGTGGCGACCTTGACGATGGTCAGTTTGCCAATCCTGCGATTGCCGTCGCGTGCCCATCGCGTGACGAAGCCGTCGTCGATGTGGTCGGTAGTGTTGCGGTCGTGGGAGGCGGAGCGGTCGTGGTGGGCGGAGTCGCCGTGAGCGTCGTGGTGGCTGCAGCAGTGGTTGGCCGGAGGATCTTGGCGCTCAAGCAGATCATCCGACTTGTGAAGGAGATCGACGAGATCATCCCCTGCGGGCCCATCGAGTAGGCCGTGCAGCCCTGTGAGGCCGTGCCTCTTTGGCCGCAAACCATTTCCCTCCGGAAGGAGACTGCTTCTTTCGTCCCTCGCGGCCGGTTGCCCGGGCCCTTGAGACCTCGGAGGTCTTTCTGCTCTCTGTCCATGGAGGGCGTCACCGTGTGCCATGAGATCGACTAGATGGTCTGTCCTTCGGGCTGACAGCCTTGGAGATCTCGTGGATCAGCTTGCTCTGCGTGAACCTGTACTCCCCTTGGCTGGTATAGCAGTGTGGACAGTGTTGGATGAGGCACCGTAGGTATCCGCACAGGGAGAGCCGAGGAAGGAGTCATGACCCCCGAGACCTTCCGCCTCGAGGTGGGCAGTCTGGATTGCCTGGCCGTCAGCGATGGCACTCACCCCCTGGACGCCCGGATGCTCTTCGCCAACGCCCCAGCGCACGAGCTCGAACACGCGCTCCAAAGGGGGTGAGGTAGGCGGTGCGCATCCGGGGTTCAGCCTGCGGTGCTGGATGGCGCGAGCTAGCGAGAAAGGAGTGAAGGAAATGACCAAACCGGATCGGCAGGATGCCACAGTGATGCTGGAACTGCTTCGGGTGTGGGCCGCCATGGGGATGTCTGACGCCATGGGATGGGTGTGGAGCCCCGAGTTCATCCCCGAGTTCGCAGCATTCGTCGAGAAGTACCCCGCAGGAAGCGATGGGTACAAAGCCGCGTCGAAGGTCTGTATGTGGTTCGAGACGGTGGGCACCTTGCACAAGCACGGCTTGCTCAGCGAGGAGCTTCTCTTCGACTGGCTGGCGACCGACCTGGTGTGGGAGAGAGTGAAGGGGTTTCCTCTGGGCCTGAGGGACGGTATCAATAATCCCAGGCTATACGAGAACTTCGAGGCCATGGCCCAGGCCCAGAAGAACCGGTAGGGCGCGAGCAAAGAAAAGGGCCATCCCGTCCGGGATGGCCCTTCGTGGGCTTCCATTAGAGATTCCGCGCTACTGCTCGTCTCTCCAGCGCAGGGCCTGCCCTGAGCGAAGTCGCAGGACGGCGTATCCGGCCAGGCCGACCAGGCCGCTGCCCAGCAGGGCCATGGTTCCCGGCTCGGGGACGAACTCGGGCTCGCAGACGTCAGCTACCAGCCAACTGGCGGAAGCAGAGTTCTCCGTGCCAAGCTCCCAGGCTTGGGCCATCCACTCCCCATGGTAGTCCTCTAGCTTGCCCCCAAAATACCCCGCGTCGGGGATGTCGGTAGACACGAAGAAGGCCGGGGGATCGCAAGTGACGAAGAAGTTGCCGCTGACCAGCGCCTTCCCGGGGTCGCCGCATTCCGGATCCATGACGGGTTCGCCGTTCTGGTACAGGATCCCGCAATACGAGGGTCCCTCTTCAAAGCCAGAGGCGGAAAGGCTCACCACGTACTCGTCGGGGATTGCTATCGAGTCCACGAGGCCCGGATAGCAGTTTGCGCAGTCCTTGTTCGCCCCGAGACTCAGTTCCGCCGCGAAGGCGACTCCGCCCGCCAGCAACAGGGCCACACAGACGCCCAGCACCATGCCACCTAGCCATTTCCTGTCCATCTCACTGCCTCCCTTGCCGTTTCATGGCGTCCTATCGACACCTTTGTGAACATAGTAAACCACGCTGTTGACGGGATGTCAACGTCTCAGGCCGGGCACGCTGGGATCGAAGCCGCTGCGCCGTCGCTGCTCGAGAACGTGAAAGCCGTCCCCAAAGGGACGGCTTTAGATCACCGTAAACCGGCTGCCCTAGCGGCGTGATCTCCACCGGAGGGTTGCGTATCCAGCCAGACCAGCCAGGCCGCCGCCCAGCAGGATCACGGTACCCGACTCGGGGACGAACTCTGGTTCGCAGACGTCGGCCACCACCCACTCTACGACCCAATCCCAGTCGTTCGCAGCCTGGGCCTGGTCTCCGTTCACTACCCCGGCCCCGAACTGCCACTCCCCGAACGGGTTCTCGACCTGCCCGATAACGCCTCTTTCGTTCGTGTCGGTGAACAGCACGTACGTCGGGTCGTCGCAGGTCACGAAGAAGCTGGCGTTGACCTCCGTCCCCTCCAGTGATCCGCACTCGGGCTTCTCGCCCAAAGGCCCCCCGTTCAGGTACAGATTGGCGCAGTACTCTTGCCCCTCGGTCAGCGCGGCGGACAGGTGGAGCACGTACCTTTCATCAACCAGTTGGTCGAGCGTCTGTAGCGTTGCAGGATAGCACTGGATGCAATCCTTGTCTGCACAGCCGGCAGCGAGCAAGAGGGCCAGACTCATGCCCAGGACGACGCCTCCTAGCCATCTCTTTCCCATCATCGTGCCTCCCTTTTCGCCTTCGTGGTGGGCATCGCCAGCTTTGGCTCTATTATATTCCACCTACCGCCCGATGTCGAGTGTTTGAAGTACACGAATCAGGAGGCGGGGTCCAAGCAGCGCGAGGGGGAGCGACGAAAAAGCCGTCTCCCCGGAGACGGCTTCTCACGAATCAGTGTCCGATTGGGTTGCCTGCGAACTGCCTAGGAGAGGATGTCCCGCGACCGAAATCGAAGGGCGACGTACCCTGCCAACCCGGCCAGGCCGCTGCCCAGGAGAGCGATGGTGGCTGGCTCGGGAACGAACTCCTCGCATACCTCAGCCACTCGCACGTCGATGTAGCCTTCCAGCTCTGACTCAGCACCGATCAGGCCAATCTTCCAGTTGCCTAGCCCGGTCGAAATGCTGGGCTCGACCTCCGGGACGTCAGCGCATTCTACCCCGCCCTGCACTGCCTCACAGGTGGCCATCCAAAATGTGGGGTCGTCGAACACTCCGTCCACAGCCTGGAAACAATTGGTGCACTCGCCCAAGTACTCCCCATCGTGCCACAACTGGCGGCTGATGGGCTCGTTGTCCAGCCAGCCGGAGCTGTACACCCCCAGCCAGTTCAGGTTCTCCCTGGTAGAACACTCCAGACAGCCTTCGGGATCCGTTTCGATCAGGATGCCGTTGGCAAGGGCGGTGCCACCCACTACCAGCAGGGTCAACGACAAGCCCAGCAGTACGCTTCGTAGGCAATGCTTGTTCATCCTCTTCTCCTTCCTTGTCTTACTGCCGCATCGCTCGGATTTCTTACGATTTTAGCAGCACTGGTCCGTGATGTCAACTTTTCGCCGTGGGGGTCCGGGCAAGAACCCGAGGCGTCGTCAGCGGCGGTGTGGGACACGGAACACCGGTGTGTATCATGCGGTTGCCTCCACACGACGCGGTTCTTCGTCTCGCAGGCGTTGGGCCGGTGTGGTACAATATTGCACGAGGCAACCAGAGAATCACGGAGCGGCGTCCGCCCGGGTCCGCGCTTCCGTGAGATGTGGGCGGCGGAGGGGTGATGGGAACCATAGGGGAAGGCGCCAGGCAGGCGGTGAGCATCTGTGCGCGGGTAGGACCAGGGGAGCAGGTCGTGATCATCACCGATCTCGAGACGGAGCACATCGCGGCTGCCCTCAGGAGGGAGGCAGAGGGCATCAGCGCGGGCAAGGTCAGGATGCTCATTCTGGAGGACTACGGGGACCGCCCCGAGGACGGAAGCAGGCCGCTGGCGCTCCCTGAAGAGATCGCCGCAGCTTTGAGGGGGGCCGACGTCAGTTTCTTCGCTGCCGCGGGCAAGAAAGGAGAGGTAAGAAGTCTCAGACTGCCCCTCCTGGATCTGGTGTATGCGAGCGATAAGCTGAGACACGGCCACATGCCCGGCATCAGCGATGAGCTGATGCGCATGGGGATGTGCGCGGACTACGAGGAAGTCCAGCGGATCAGCGCTACCGTGGGTGAGATGGTCAGAGAAGCTACAGCGATCACGGTCACCGCGCCGGCCGGCACGGAGTTCACCGCTGAGTTCTCTCTCTCCCTGAAGTGGGTGGTCTGCGATGGCGTTCTCAGGACTGGCAAGCCAACCAATCTCCCCGAGGGCGAGGTCTTCACCTGCCCCTACCGTATCAAAGAGGGGTTGATCGTCATCGATGGGATACTGGGCGACTACTTCAGCGAAAAGTACGGATTGATCGAGGATACCCCGGTCACCTGGGAAGTCCGGGACGGACGGGTGAGGAAGGTGTCCTGCGCCCATGAGGGACTGAAGAACGAGCTCGAAGAGTACATGGCCCAAGACGAGAACGCCAACAAGATCGGTGAGTTCGCCATCGGTACCAACACCGGCGTGGACCGGTTGGTGGGGAACATGCTCCAGGATGAGAAGTTCCCCGGAGTCCACGTGGCTGTGGGCGAGCCGCTCCCCAAAGAGACCGGCGCCGATTGGACCAGCGACGTCCATCTGGACGGCGTGTTGAAGAACGTAACCATCGATGTGGACGGCCAGGTGATCATGAGGGATGGCAAGTTTACCTAGAGATGCATTCCGTGTGGCCCCGCAATAGGATGTTACCTGGGGGGTTGGATACCGGTGAGAGACAAACGAAACGAGACGCTGGCCCACATGCTCCTCACCTACTCGGTGGATTTGCAGCCGGGTGAGAGGCTCATGCTGGAGATTCGAGGCCAGGATACCCTGGGCCTGGCCAGGGAGATCATCAGGCAGGCCACGCAGTTGGGTGGGGTGCCCTTCTGGTACTACAATGACCGGTCTCTGACACGCGCCTGGGTAAGGAGGGCCAGCGAGGAGCAGATGGAGGCGTACGGGCAACTGCACCTGAAGCTGATGAAGGAGATGGACGCCTGGCTGCTCCTGCATGCTCCGGACAACCCCTTCGATCTGGCCGACGTGGATGGGAAGCAGTTGCAGTTGTACGACAGGCTATACGCAGGACCTGTGCATCTGGAGGAGCGCGTCCAGAACACGAAGTGGTGTATCCTCAACTACCCCACCAACTCCATGGCCCAACTGGCGGAGATGAGCAAAGAGGCCTTCGAGGACTTCTACTACGACGTGTGCTGCCTGGATTACGCAGCCATGTCCCGGGCCATGGATCCCCTGGTCGAGAGAATGGAGCAGGCCGACGAAATACGGGTGGTGTCTCCCGGCACGGATCTGACTCTCTCCACCCAGGGCATCCCCGCGGTCAAGTGCGATGGCAAGCAGAACATCCCGGACGGCGAGGTCTTCACCGCTCCGGTGAGGGAATCGGTCCATGGCCACATCACCTTCAACATCGCGGCCCTGGAAAGGGGAATAGTGTTCCACGACATCAGGCTCGAGTTCCGCGCGGGAAAGGTCGTGGGGGCCTCCTGTCAGGGCAGCACAGCGATACTGAATGAGATCCTCGACACCGACGAAGGTGCACGGTACGTCGGCGAGTTTGCTCTGGGGGTCAACCCCATGATCACTCGCGCCGTGAAGGACGCCCTGTTCGACGAGAAGCTCGCCGGATCGCTGCACGTGGCCCTGGGCCAGTGCGGGCAAGAGGCGCCCAATGGGAACCAGTCGGCGATCCATTGGGACATCGTGCTCGTCCAGGCGGAGGCCTATGGTGGGGGGGAGATCTATTTCGACGGCGAGTTGATCCGCAAGGATGGCAGGTTCGTAGATCACGAGCTGGAGCAAGCCCTATCGGCAGAGGCCTTGAGCGTGAAGTAGGCTCTCGCCGAGCCCATCGTGGTGGGCGCAGTCGAGGACATCGCTCCGGCGTGGCTTCCTCTGCGCCCGGCAAACCGGTTCTCGTATCACGTGCTCTGGCACGCATCCGTTGTCCATACGCCACCATCTCAGATACGTAACTGCAACCACAGCTCAGGGTTGTACTGAGAAGAGCCGCGCGCAGCGCCGGTAGGGTGGTCAACGCGTGGCCTGCTGCGTGATGGTGCCAGGAGGGTAGGCTATGGGGAACGGAGTCCGGGCGACCGAGTCAGTTGCCGGCCTGCGGAGCGGAGGGATCAGCCAGCGAATGGATGCTAGATTGCGGCGCCTCGACCTGCTGCAACGCAGTGGGGTGGTGCGACGACTCGTTGACCTGAGCACCAGAGGGGTGAGTATAGACTCCATCCCCTGGTATCTTGGGGAGGCTCACAGAGCCGTGCTGGTGAGCAACTACCCCTCGGTGTCGCAGACGTTGCGGGCGCTGATCAAGATGGGGTGTCGCTTTCCAGGAGATGGATACCGGTTGAAGGGCATCGGACGACCGGACGTCGTGGCGCAGGCCAGTACACTTCTGAAGGCCCTGGGCGTAGACAGCCTCATCTTTGCTGTCTACAAAGATGATGCCGGGGCATACAGGCTCCACAAGAGGGTGGTCAAGGAAGTCCTCGCCTACCTGGAGGAGGAGGGCAGCATCCTCTGGATGTCCATCACAGGGACCACGAGAGGCAACGGTCTCCTGGAGACGGACGTAAGGACCGGTGCCGCGGTCTTCTCCACGACGAAGATGGTGCCTCTGGTGCCTGTGGGCCTGGTCACCAGAGAGGTGAAGGGCAGGCCAGTGGTGGTGGCGGTCAGGTTCGGAGAGCCTATAGACCCGCCGCAGCTCAAGGACGCGGACGAGTTCGAAAGGACCGATCTGCTGGTGGATCTGTCCCGGCTGGCCCTGTGCAGGGTGGCCAGCCTTCTGCCCCCTGGACAGAGGGGCGATTTCGAGCAGGTGGAAGAGAGGCTGGAGGAGGTCGAGGCGCGCTTGAGGGATCGGCTGCACCAGGACCATTCCTCTGGCGAACCGTGGCCTGAGGTGTGAGCCAGCGGCACGACTTCCGCCGCCAGAGGAGACAGAATCAAAGGGCTATCCTGCGAAGGATGGCCCTTCGCGTCTTGCAGGTCCGCCAGCCCCTATTCTGCGGAGATACCAGCAGCATTTCCGGCACCTACAGCCGCAAGTCGGGAAACTTCTCCCTGAGGGTGTCGAAGGGAGGGCGCGGCAGGTTTCTGTAGCACTCCTCGATCCGGGCTCGAGGGGAGTCGGTGGGCTGGCCGCCAGTTTCGAAGAGGGAAGTGCCAGGATAGGAGCAAGGCCCCCTCTGCCCGTCGCCGATCCGATCTCCCTGCGTGGTCAGAGACCAGGGCCCCCAACCCACGGCACCGTTGGCGAGGGTGAAGTCTATCAGCCTGGCCTCGTAGACGAGCCTCTCCACCTGATCCGGGTTCTCCCATCGGGGCGGCAGGATCCTGCTGGTGCCAATCTCCTCCACGACCACGGGCTTGTTCAGGTTCAGCTCTTTCAGCAACTGGAAATCCCAGTCGATGGGCATGTCCCCAGGGCTCACCGGCCTGTCACACCTACCTGTCCACATGTCTCTTTCCAGGATGAAGTCGTAGGTGTGGAGGGTAATGATGTCGAAAGCCTTCAGCTCATAGATCTGCCGGACGATGGAGGAGTCCGGGTTCCCCGGGTCGATGTGATTGATGCCCATCGTCCCGGAGGCGATCATGGTCGCCGGATCGAGATCCTTGATGAACGAGGTCACCTCCCGGTAGAAGGTGAGCAGCTTCTGGGGGTTCGAGGGCGTGTGCAGCTCGTTGCCGGGCTCCCAGGCGAAGATGACGTCCTGGGCGCCGAGTCTGTGCACGGTGGTCACCAGGTCTTTGACGAAAGGCAGGTAGTTCTCTCTGAAACCGCCTTCGAACCACGGTTCCAGGATCTCGTAGTAGCTTCGGGATGGGTCACCGACCTGAGGTCTGGATCCGGCGTATTTGTCGTCGCCTGGCACGGGGCAGTGGTTGTTGGTGAACGCGACCATGAGCTTGATGCCAGCCAGTCGGAGCGCGGGTGCGATCAGAGCTATTCTGGCTCCGACCTCCACGCCGCTGAGCTGGCGACCAGAAAGGAGATGATTGGCGTCCGTAGCCATGGCTCTGATGACCCTGGCCTTCATGATGGTGTAGTAGGCGAGTTGCTCCCAGAACAGCTCGGTGGTGAACAGAAACTCGTGGTGGTTGGCGATCAGGCACCCGCCGTTGAGGAAGCTGTGATCGGGGGACGTCTGAGCGAAGGCCTTCTGGAGATTACCGAACCACCAGGCACAGAAGGGGGCTTGCAGCAGAGCGAATTGTATGAACCGCTTCCTGCTGACACTGACCCCAGTGACGTCGTGGGAGCCATACTCTCGCGGCATCGTGGTCTCTCCTTTCGTCGGAAACCCGCGGCGGTGCCCAGATCATTATATCACCAGGAACTCCGCTAGTCCACCTCGATCAGACGCCTTCCAAGCAGGTCAGGACGTGGGGAGCCCTTCCCGCACGCGGCCCGAGCGCTGGTCGATGTTTCTGCGAGCCGGATGTGCTATAATCGCTTCGCCGGCGCCTGAGGCTGGCTGGGAGCTGGACTGGGTGGAACGGGCTCGCCCGTGGCACGAGCGGCCAACGGGGTCGATTTTCTCGCAGGAAGATCTGCGGCCGGCCAGACGAACTGGGGCGTGGACCTGGTGAAAGTCTGATGCTGACAGGGATTCATCTTCTGCTCACCTATACGTGCAACTTCGAGTGCGACCACTGCTTCCTGTACAGTGGGCCTCATGCCGAGGGTACGTTCACGCTGAGCCAGATACGCGCTGTGCTCGACGAGGCGCGCCGACTGGGGACGGTGGACATCGTCTACTTCGAGGGGGGCGAGCCGTTTCTCTATTACCCTCTGATGGTCGAAGGCATGAGGTTGGCCCGCGAGCAGGGCTTCCAGACGGGGGTAGTGACCAATGCGTACTGGGCGACTGCGGAGAAGGACGCTGAGCTGTGGCTGATGCCCCTGGCTGATCTGGAGGTTGCCGATCTGAGCGTCAGCGACGACGCCTTTCACCACGGCGATCAGGAAGACAACGCCGCCAAGCGGGCCTTGAGGGCGGCGGGAAGGCTGGGAATGACCGCGGACTCCATCTGCATCGATGAGCCTGCCGTGGCGACGGGCCCGGAAACGGGCCAGGCGAGGGGGCAGCCGGTCATCGGTGGTGGGGCGATGTTCAGAGGCAGGGCAGTGGAGAAGCTGGTGGGAGGGTTGCCCAGGCGGCCGTGGGAAGAGCTCACCGAGTGTCCCCATGAGACACTCCACGATCCGGGTAGGGTTCACCTGGATGCCTACGGTCACGTTCACCTCTGCCAGGGGCTCAGTATGGGAAACATGTGGGAGAAGCCACTGGCAACCCTCGTGCAGGAGTACGACCCCGATTCTCATCCCATTTGCGGGCCTCTCCTTGAAGGAGGGCCTGCGGAGCTCGCCAGGCGGTACCAGGTCGCGCATGAGGAGGCGTACGTGGACGAGTGTCACTTCTGCTATGCGCTGCGCCTGGCCCTGCTGGACAGGTTTCCCCATTATCTAGCCCCAAGGCAGGTCTATGGATTGCCCTAGTGCAGCTATGGCCCCGCGTTTTCCGTCCGCCTATAGGCGATAGCTGCTGTGGAGGCGCCTGCCCGCCGCCGGAAGAGGGACGACACGCAGGGTCGTGAGGGCGCTGTTCCTGTCCCGGGCGAGACTGGACTCCTGCCGGTGGCTGGGCGGGATTGGTTCTTTCTGGTCAGCACATAGCTTCTGAGGACCGGCATCTCATTGATGGAGGGCGCGAACGCAGGGGTGGACGTCTGCTTGCACTAGGAGGGGTGATGGCGATGCAAGATGATCAGAAATCGACCTACTTCATCGATCTCGATGGGGCGCTGAGAATGACGCAGATGCCGGGTCTGGAAACCACGGTCCTGACTGGGCTGCGTGGGGAGCAGATGATGATGGCTTTGAATGCGACGCTGCCGGGGCATGAGGTGCCCACCCATTCCCATCGTCACGAGCAGGTTGGTGTGGTCTACCGAGGCAGGGCTAGGCTCACCATAGGCGATGAGGAGCGCTTAGTGGGGGAGGGTGATTTCTACTGTATCCCCGCCCACGTGCCTCACAGCGACGTGTGTATCGGAGAGGAACCGTTTGTGATGCTCGACATATTCCACCCTGTGCGAGAGGATTTCATCGCCAGGCTGGCGGAAGCCTCCGCCAGCGACGAGGGGACCCCGTGAGGTCGGCGGCTCTCTACAGCTATGAAAGCCAGGCCCGGGGATGGCTGGGAAGATCGGTATGGAAGAGACCAGTGACGTAGGTGGGTCGCGCGCAGTGTACCGTGACACCAACCTTCAGATCGTCTTCGGGGTCACGCTGATGTCTGTCCTGGGGGTCTCCAGCATCACTCCCGCCTTTCCCCAAATTGTCGAGGAACTGAACATCAGTCTGCAGGCTGTGGGCTCCTTGATCACAGTCTTTACTCTTCCTGGCGTGTTCCTGACGCCCGTGCTGGGGGTACTCGCTGATCAGTTTGGGAGGAAGAGGATACTCGTTCCGGCGCTCTTGATCTTCGCGGCAGCCGGGTCGGCATGTGCCTTCGCGCGCGACTTCGAGCTGTTGCTCATGCTTCGTTTCCTGCAAGGCGTAGGGGCGGCAGGCCTGGGGGCGATCAACCTGACCGTCATCGGCGATCTCTACACCGGCCAGGAGCGCACCGAGGCCATGGGATGCAACTCGAGCGTGCTGAGCGTGGGGACCGCCAGCTATCCCGCCATCGGGGGGATAATGGCGACAGTGGGCTGGTTCTACCCGTTCTTGCTCCCCGTAGCGGCGGTCCCTGTGGCGCTGGCCGTGATCTCATCGCTGAACAACCCGGAGCCTAGCGCGCCTGAGCCTTTCAGGGAGTATCTGGGCGATGCCTGGAGAGTGATCGTGCACCGCCGCGTTGTCGCGCTTTTCGTGGTGAGCACTCTGACCTTCATCATTCTCTACGGGGCGTACATGGCCTACTTTCCACTTCTGCTAGGTGGCTCTTTCGCAGCGCCCCCATTTGCCGTGGGGCTGGTCATGTCTGTCTCCTCGCTGAGCACCGCCCTTACCTCCTCTCTTGCTGGACGCCTCGCCAGGTCCTTCTCGGAGAAGGCCCTCATTGGGGCGGCGTGTGTACTGTACGGCCTGGCGCTGGTGGTCGTTCCACTAGTTCACAATCTATGGGCGATGACGATCCCCATGGCTGTCTTTGGGCTCGCCCATGGTGTCAACATGCCAAGCCTGATGACGTACCTGGCGAGTCTCGCTCCCATGGAGCAGCGAGGTGCCTTGATGTCCATCAACGGGATGGTGCTGCGGTTGGGACAGACACTGGGGCCTCTGATCATGGGGATGATGTTCACGGTTGGCGGTATGGACGGCGTCTTCGTCGGCGGGGCGCTGTGTGCACTGCTGATGCTCGCGGTGGTGCTTGTGCTGATGAGCTGAGGCTTGACTAGCTCCATGGCGACGGGTAGACTAAACAAGGGGCTGGCGAGGAACGAGGGGTATGCAAGAGGCTAGTAGCGGGGAGAAGAAAAAGGTCGCCCTGCTGTCGGTCTTGGCGGCGGTGCTTCTTACCGGCACGAAGGTGATCATCGGTGTCATCACGGGAAGCCTGGGCATCCTGGCCGAGGCTGCGCACTCCGGGCTGGATCTCGTGGCGGCGGTGATCACCTACGGCGCGGTGCGGGTCTCAGATCGACCCGCCGACGCCAGCCATCCGTATGGTCACGGAAAGGTGGAGAATCTGTCTGCCCTGGCGGAAACGCTGCTGCTCCTGGTGACCTGCGTGTGGATTGTCTACGAGGCCATCAGCCGACTGCTCTTCAAGCACGTGGAGATCGATGCCAGCGCGTGGGCCTTCGCCGTGATGGCGATGTCCATCATTGTGGATCTCAACCGGTCCAGGGTGCTGCGCCGCGTGGCTGAGAAACACCACAGCCAGGCGCTCGAGGCCGATGCGCTCCATTTCAGCACCGACATCTGGAGCTCGACGGTGGTCATCGCTGGACTGGCCGTCGTCAGGTTGAGCGAGTGGCTGGGAGGGCCGCGGTGGTTGGCCCGGGCGGATGCTTTGGCTGCGCTCGCCGTAGCCGTGATCGTGATCAACGTGAGCCTGCAACTGGGCAAACGGGCAGTGGATGTTCTGTTGGATGCGGCGCCGAAGGGTCTCGCGGACAAGGTGCAGCACCAGGTGCAGGAGATCGAAGGGGTTCGCGCCTGCCGCCAGGTGCGGGTGCGCAGGTCCGGGGCTGAGAACTTCGTGGACCTGGTCTTGGAGATTGACGGCGATATCTCGTTCGACAGGGCTCATGAGACGACGGCCAGGGTCGAGGAGGTGGTGGCCGAACTGGTGCCTCGGGCAGACGTCGTGGTGCACTACGAGCCGGGTGAGGAAAGCTCGAGCATTGCTGCCCTGGTGAGCCGGACTGCACGGCAGATCGGAGCCCAGGCCCACAGTGTCTGGGTGCGTCAGATCGGGGACCGGTACAACGTGGAACTCGACTTGGAGGTGGACCGCAGCGCATCGCTGACCGAGGCGCACGATCTGGCCACGCGCCTCGAGGAACTGGTCCGGGAGGTCAGCCCGGAGGTGAGTGAGGTAGTCACTCACCTGGAACCAATCGGAGACTCGCAGGGTTGCAGCAGCGGACTCGAGCAGAGAGACCACGCCGAGCTGGAGGCTCAGATCGTGTCCTTCGTGGACAGCTTCGTTGGTGACGGCGCCTGTCACCACGTGTCCGTCTGGGAAGAGGCGGACGGCCTGGCAGCTTCGTTGCACTGCTCGGTGAGCGACGATGTGCCGATGGAAGAAGCTCACGACTTCAGCGAGCGATGGGAGCGCCGTCTGCGCGAACGAATCCCCTCGCTGCGCCGAGTGGTGATCCACCTGGAGCCCTTCTGATACATGGCTCCGCGCCGGCGACTGTTCCGAGGCTTGCTTCCTATGAGTCCGACGTGGGGTAGCACTCGGCTCACAACGACCGCGCAGTAGTCCTCGTCGCCCTGTCGCGGTGCGGCGGCAGGATAGACCGCATGAATGGCAGCTCTCCTGGATCGGGGTGCTGAGCGTCTGGTGCTCTGCAGGAGGCGCTTCCCAAGCAGGGAAGAAGAAGCGGGACCTGGGACAACCATGCCGGGGCCCGCTTGTTCGTACGCAGAGGAGAACCGTGGGCTTCTACTCGGGTGGAACCTTGTCGGCCGACCAGTGTTTCTCTATGTTAGCTTCGCCCTGCAGGTCGTTCAGCCAGACCTGAAACGCCTCTGTCTTCCTTTGATCCAGTATCCCCGGGTCCAGCTCGCGATCCTCGTCCCGCTCCTCTACCTGGATAATGTCGAACCCGCCGGGGGTCTCGACCACGTCGCTGATCTGTCCCACCGGCAGATTGAAGGCCACCTCATCGAAGGCGTCGCTCATCTGGCCCTTGGGTATCCATCCAAGGTCGCCGCCCTGCTCCGCGCTCAGCGTGTCCGTCGAGACCTCCGTGGCCAGCAAGGCGAAATCCTCGCCATCCTCCAGCCTCTTGAGGACGGCTTGGGCCTCCTCTTCCGTGTCCAGGAGAATGTGGCGCACGCGTATTTGGAGTTCGCTGGTGGGAACCTGCTCGCCCACGAACTCCTCCATCTTCTCGCGCAAGATGCGGGCCGCTACGATCTCTCTGTACTCAGCCTCGGAGAGGCCAGCGCCCTTTTGCAGGGTAGTGAGCAGATTACCGTACAACTCCTCGAAGCGAGCCCTGGTCATGGGGGTTGGTGCCTCAGTAGGAGTGACCTCGCTGGTGGACGTGATGACCCCGGTGGTCGGCGACGGTGCAGGGGTAGGCTCTTCTCTGGAATAGCCAAAGTCCTCCTCGATTCGCAGGTCTATCTCTTCTGGGGACACGCTGATCCCCTCTTGCTGGGCGGCCTGTCTGATCAGTTCCTCTTGGATCAGTTGATCCAAGAAACTCTCGTCGTTGAGGAGATCTCTTTGCAGTGAGAGCTGCGATATCTGTTGATCGATGATACTCAGCACGAACGCGTCCGCCTCGGGGTCGTATTGTGACCGCTGTGCCCGCATGGCCTCGATGTTGGCGTCGATATTCATCCTCTCCAGGAGGAGTCTCTTCTGGTAGGTTTGCGTGGAGATGGGGACACCATTGACCTTGGCCACCGGCGCGGACGGCTTGGCGACCAGTTCCTCATATGCACCAAATCCCAGGATTCCCAGGATCAGGCAGCCTATGGCGACGGCTACGCCCAACATCATGAGCCGTTGCCGGCGCTCCTTTTCGCGACGAGAGATCTGCTTCCGTGTAAGCGGAACTTCTTTCTTGACCTTTCTCTTGGCCATCTATTCCTCCGCTCGGTCGGGGTTGGTCACCCTGACTCTCGGCCATGGTCGTTGGGCAAGGGCGTGCGCGGCTACACTTGGGCAAATCGCGCCTGGGGGCGCCAGCGGGCTTCAGTGTGGCAAGTTGCCGCGAGGAGAAAGGAAAGTGAGGGGCATGGAAGCACAGACTTCTATGCCCCAGTAAGCTCGCTCCATGCCTCAGCTACCGCGTGCCTGATCGGCGGTGTAGGGCAACAACGCTATGTGCCGTGCCCTCTTGATCGCCGTAGCCAGGCGGCGCTGGTGCCTTGCACAAACCCCGGTCTTGCGTCGCGGCTTGATCTTGCCGCGGTTCGTTATGTGTTGGCGGAGCAGAGGGACATCTTTGTAGTCTATCGCATCCGCCTTGTTCGCGCAGAAGGAGCACGCTCTCTTTCGTTTGAACCTGAAGTTGCGTCTGGGTCGCGGTCTGGAATCGCGTCTTTCAACCAAGGCTAGTCTCCCTATTCTTCATCGGTCTCTTCACTGTCCTGGTCCAGGGCAGCTTCCGGCTCGACGTCTTCTTCTTCCTCTTGGTCGAGCCCTACTGGTTCTGGCGGGGATGCCGCCGGACCCGCCTGGGCTGGCACAGCGTCGGTCTTGACCAGGAGGTATCTGATCACTTCCTCAGTCAGGGCCAACCGGCCCCTCAGGCCCGAGATGGCCTCCGGTTCCATCTGGATGTGAGCCACCAGATAATGGCCCTCGCGGAATCTCCGGATGGGATAGGCCAGGCGTCTCCTTCCCCATGATTCGAGGCGTACTACCTCTCCTCCACCGTCGACGATCATCTGTCCGACTCTAGCCGTCAACTTCTCCAGGTCTTCTTCCTCGACCTCGGGGCTGACGATATATACAAACTCGTAGTAACGCAATCAACATCTCCTTTCTTCGGGCTTGCCCCCAGACCATGCTGCGGGCAGAAAGTTCTGGACAACCGTGTTGTCCACACACGACATTACTATATCATCAAGCGACATCGTAGTCAATTCCTGTCTCGGCAGTCCCGGCAGCAGTTGGGCACGCCAAGAGGCCGTAGAACGAGCCCACCTCGCGGCCCCTGAGCTTTCCGCTACTTGGTGCTCGGCGCCGCCGACTCTGGTGGGGTCACCATCCGCCACGTGCTGCCTCCGGCAGCGTCTTCCACCACGACGCCCAGGTCAGCCAGCCCGGTCCGGATCTTGTCCGCTTGCTGGTACTCCCTGGCGGCGCGCAAACCGCTGCGGACAGAGAGCAACAGATCGATGAGCGTGGCTGCCTCGGCCGACGGCGTCTCCCTCAGGGCGTCCAGCGAGATGCTTTGCGCGAGTTCGGGCTTCCCGGAGGCGATGAGTTCATCACGAACGGCGGTCGCCAGTTCCCTGAAGGGCGCCGGATCCGCCATCATCCTCGGTTCCTCCAGGGTCAGGCCGAGGACGCCAGCCAACTGTCGCAGCACATCCTGGCTGGTGGTCAGAGCCGCTGCGGGAACACCCTCGTCCCGGGCCTGGTTGATGGCCCGCCCCAGGTCGAAGAGGTGACCGATGGCACGTGCCGCATTGAAGTCGTCGTCCATCGCGGCGATAAACTCGTTCCGCGCCGCTTCTGCGGTGGTTAGCAACTCCTCCCCCCCGCTGTCCGTGACGACGGCCGCCGGTCTCAGAGCCGTGCGGAGGCGCTCCAGGCCTCGATCCGAAGCCAGAATGCCCTCCTCGCTCCAGGTAACCGGGCTCCGGTAGTGAGAGGAGAGAACGAACAGGCGAATGGCGTCAGGGTTGTATTTCTCCAGCGCCTCCCGGCAACTGATGAAGTTGCCCAGGTGACGGGTCATCTTCTCCTGGTCTGCGCTGGGGCGGAGAAGACCGTTGTGCAGCCAGTATTTAACGAAGGGCTCTTTGCCGGTGTAGCTCTCCGACTGCGCGATCTCATCCTCGTGGTGAGGGAAGATGACGTCCTCGCCGCCGCCATGAATGTCGATCTGGTCTCCGAGGAACTGCATGGACATGGCTGAGCACTCGATGTGCCAGCCGGGCCGGCCCTCGCCCCACGGGCTCGGCCAGCTAGGCTCACCAGGCTTTGCGGCTTTCCACAGGGCGAAGTCCAGCTCGTTTTCCTTCCTCGTGTCTATGTCCACGCGGGCGCCGGCCCGCATGGCTTCGATGGACTGTCTGGTGAGCTTTCCGTAGTCGGGATAGCTGGAGATGCGGAAGTAGACGTCCCCATCCACCTGGTAGGCGTGCCCTTTGTCTATCAACCCCTGGACCATCTCCTGGATCTTGGGAATGACTCCGGTGGCCCTGGGGTAGTGCGTCGCTCGCTGGATATGCAGCGCATCCATCTCTTCGAGGAAGCGCGCCATGTACTTCTCTGCCAGCTCGTTGACCGATACGCCGAGCGAATGGGCGGTCTCTATGATGCGGTCCTCGATGTCTGTGAAGTTCTGGACGTGCTTCACCTCATAGCCGCGGTATTGCAGGTACCGCTTGATCATGTCGAACACCAGGTAGGACATGGCATGCCCTACGTGGGAGGGCCCGTAGACGTTGGGCCCGCAGACGTACATCCGGACCTTGTTGTCCTCAAGGGGTACGAACTCTTCTTTCTCACGACTCAGGGTGTTGTATACTCTCAAAGCCATTTCGGATACTCCCTCCTTGCATCCATGACACGTGGTCTAGATGGGATGCCGTCGGGGACGGCACCCCTGGAGACAGATGCAATGGAGTATGATCAAGAAAGGGAACTGTCGAGTCGGACTGCTCTTCGTAGGCATCTCCCTTTCCCCAGCAGAGCCATCACCGCGGCCAGATTCGGTCCGTGAACGCTTCCGGTCAGGGTGGCCCTGACGGGAAACATGACGTCCCTGGCCCCGAGGTTCTTGCGCTCCTTCAGAAGTGCTCTCAGTTCCTTCAGCAGCGTGTTCGCGCTGGAGAGATCGAGGTTGTCGGCCGCCTGTACCATCTCTACGAAGGCTGCCAGGACCTCTTTGGCCTGTGGTGTCTTCAGCAAGCTCGCCGCCTCGCCCGTATAGGCGGGTTCGTCGATGAAGGCGAAGGTCGCATGGGCAGGCATTTGAGCAAGGTGATCGATCTCCTCGCGCACGTTTTCTACCAGCAATTCCAGCCATGCCTGGGGGCAGTAGGCGGTGCCCTCGCTTCGCTCCTCGAGTCCGTACGCCCCTTTGAGGAACGGCGCTGCCGCTCGAGCGATGGTCTCCGGGGGCAGATGGCGTATGTACCACCTGTTGAACCAGTTCAGGCGCTCCACGTCGAAGATGGCGGGGCTGGTAGCGATCCGCTGCCAGGTGAATCTATCCACCAGCTCGTTCGCACTCAGGATCTCCTGCGTGTCTCCCGGTGACCATCCCAATAGCGCCAGATAGTTGACCACAGCCCCCGGCAGGTAGCCTTTGTGCTTGTAGGCGTCCACGGATGAGTCGCCACGTCGCTTGCTGAGCTTTCCACCCCCCTGGTCCAGGATCAAAGGCAGATGAATGTAAAGGGGGGCCTCCCAGCCGAAGGCCTGATAGAGCAGCGAGTGCAGAGGGGTGCTGGGTATCCATTCGTCGGCCCGCAGCACGTGGCTTATCTCCATCAGGTGATCGTCCACGACGTTAGCCAGGTGGTAGGTGGGATAGCCGTCGGACTTCAGGATCACAAAGTCGTCCAGGGAGTCGTTCGGGAAGTCGATGGTGCCACGACGAAGGTCGGAAACCGACGTACGCCCCTCTCGGGGGACCTTGAAGCGGATCACGGGTTTGATGCCCTGACTCTCGTAGGCCTGGGATTGCGCTGCGCTCAGCTCCCGGCACCGACCGTCGTAGCCCGGTGGCTGCCCGTGCCTGCGCTGCTCCCGGCGCATCTTTTCCAGCCGCTCCGCCGAGCAGTAGCAACGGTAGGCTAGGCCTTCTTCCAGCAGCCGTTCCGCGTGGGAGCGATAGGTACTCAATCGATCTGACTGGTGGTAGGGACCATGTTTCCCTTCTCTCTCGGGGCCCTCGTCCCAGTCGAGACCCAGCCAGAGCAGACCCTCCACAATGGCCCGCTCGGCTTCTTCACTGCTGCGCACCACGTCGGTGTCCTCGATCCGCAGGATGAAAGCAGCGCCGTAATGGCGGGCGAAAAGCCAGTTGAACAGGGCGGTCCGCACGTTGCCCAGGTGGAGCTCGCCTGTGGGGCTCGGGGCGAAGCGTACGCGGATGCTCTCAGTCATGGTCCTGTGCCGCCAGTTGCTGGTAGGCATCGACGACCATCGCTGCGGCCAGCGGCGCGGGGATCTTGCGTGTGTTGATCACCAGGTCGTACAAGGTCGGGTCGAGCCAATCGACCCCGTGGTACTTGCGCAGATAGTCCCTTCGCGTCCCGTCGCTGGCCCTGATCGTCTTCGAGGCTTCCTCAGGCGGTATGCCTTCGCGCTGCGCCAGCACCTCCACGCGGCGATCGAAGGGGGCCACCACCTGGACGTGGAAAGTCCTGGGCATGTCTCGCAGCAGCACCTGACCCCCACGACCAGCGATGACCACGTTCCCCTCACGGGCGAGGTCGCGGATCACCATGCCCACCATATCGACGTAGTCCTTCAGTGTCACGGCAAACGACGGTACCGCCAGGGAGAAGATGCCTCCGAAGGGCTGCACCAGCGATGACGCGGCTTCCCGCCTCCAGGCCTCGGCGGTGCGTGGCACGGGAGGCATGGCATACACGGCTTGCAGGATGCGGTTGATCACGTCTCTCCGACCTTCGTAGGCGATCTCTTGCAGGGCGATCTTGGGCACACCTGCGTCCTCTGCCGCTCTGTGGATGATCTCCCGGTCCACGAGCCGGAATTCGAGCAGGCTTGCCACCTGAGCTGCGATGGCGCAGCCCTGACTCGCCAACTGCCTGGAGACCGTAATCACGCTCATGCTGGTCCGGTGCTACTTCCTGGTGTATCGGTTCTGAAGCTGGGCGAAGATCATCCGGCCCTGCGCGGTCTGGAGCACTTTGGTGACCGTCACGTCTACGGTGTGGTTGATGTGCTTCCGGCCTTCCTCCACCACCACCATCGTCCCGTCATCCAGATAGCCGACGCCTTGATTGGGTTCCGTCCCCTCTTGAATGATGCGCACCTTCAGCGTCTCTCCATGGAGGACGGCGGTCTTCACGGCATTCGCCAGTTCGTTGATGTTCAGTACGGTAACGCCCTGGAGCTGTGCTACACGGTTGAGGTTGTAATCGTTGGTGATGATGGGGCAGCCCAGGGTCTTGGCTAGCTGCACCAGTTTACCGTCGGCATCTCTGACATCCTCCACGTCCATATCGGTGATACGGATGGGCACGATGGAGTCTTGCCGAAGCTTGTTCAGGATGTCCAGTCCCCGGCGGCCCCGTTTACGGCGCAGAGCGTCGGAGGAATCGGCGATGTACTGCAATTCGTCGAGAATGAACCTGGGCACCAACAGAGTCCTCTCGATGAAGCCGGTCTGGCTGATGTCGGCGATGCGCCCGTCTATGACCACACTGGTGTCAAGCAAGATCACGTTGTCATCGACCCGTCGAGGCTTGCTCTTGCCGATGGACGCACTCCACACGTGCTGGAAGTCCTCGGCGCGCATGATCATGATGCTCATGCCCAGGAGGCCGAAGATGGTGCTCGACAGCAACGGCATCACGGTTCGCAAGTTGGAGGGCAGAAAGGACAAGCTGAAGGCCAGCGGCAAGGAGATGACGAGTCCAGTCGCCAAACCGATCATCCCCATGAACAGGTGACGGGCCGGGATCTGCTTGATCCTCCTTCGGCCCCAGAGAGCTGGTTTGATGACGAACCAGGGGGTTACCAGCAGGCCCAGACCGGCCCCGGCAATGGCCAGCGCCAACGCGGGACGCAGGTACGGTACGGTGAGAGCATCGACGGCTCCAGACCGGGTGGCGATGAAATCACCCACGTTCCAACCTAGTGCGGACAGGACGATCATGCCCGCGAGACGTAATATGAGTTCAGATCGCTTCATCAACTACCTCCGAATCGCCTGCAGACTGGTCCCATGATAGCAAAAAGAGTGTACCCTGGAGTACACTCATGTCAGACGAACACCTGCTGGCGTTGACCGTCTCGCGCTCGCCGTCCGTACCTGGACATTCTGCAGACTATGAAAGAGATGAGTCCTTGCGCCAGCGCTCCCTCACGGGAAAACCCAATCCTTAGCGCGGATTCCGGTCGCGCTCCCCAGGTGCCACCCAAGACATGCCGTGGCCTCTTGGTGTTGCCGGGGACTGACGGTATTCGGTACCAGAGACTGGCTGTATCGTAATAGTACCAAATTCCGGGTGATGTGTCAAGGAACTTTTGTGGCCGACGAGGGGAATCGTCGCCGGAGACCGGCGCCAGGTGCGCAGTGAGCTGGTGATGCGCGACGCACCACAGGGACGCCCGTGAGGAAGACGGTAAGAGGGTGTCGGGATGGAGGATCGCATGGCGTGGACTCGCCGGCACGTACCGCAAGGAGCGTCACTCTGCGTCGGTATCGCTGGCCAGGGCCCGGCGTACTCCTGTTGACGGCAGTAGCCTGCGGCCTGACCCTCGCTCTGCTGGAGGTCGTCGGGGGCGAGCGCCGGCGCGTCTCGCCAGCGGCCGCGGCTCAGCACGGTACCCTTGGGCCGTCAAAACTGCTATAATGGTGGCGCCTGGTCACTGGAGGGAGCGTGCGGATAGCGATTACGGGAGCTAAGGGACAGTTGGGACGGAGTCTGCAGCAGGTGCTCGAGGGGAGCGAGCTTCTGCTCATCGATCTCCCGGAACACGACGTCACGCAGGGAGGGATCATCCCTCTCGTCGCCGATTGGGGTCCGGACGTGGTGATCCACGCCGCGGCCATGACCGATGTGGACGGGTGTGAGAAGGATCCCGAGCAAGCCTACCGCGTCAATGCTCTTGGCACACGCAACGTGGCCCTGGCCTGCCAGAGGTGTGCGGCTCCTATGCTCTACGTGAGCACCGACTACGTGTTCGATGGCACGAGCGAGGAGCCCTACCTGGAGTACGACGAGCCAAACCCCTCCAGCGCCTACGCCAGGTCAAAGCTCGCCGGTGAGGAGTTCGTGCGCGACCTGTTGAAGCGGTTCTACATCGTGCGCACCGCCTGGTTGTATGGCCATCAGGGACAGAATTTCGTGGAGAAGGTCCTGGAGTTGGCCGACAGGGGTGATGAGCTCTCCGTGGTGGTCAGCGAGTTTGGATCACCTACTTACGCCCCGGACCTGGCGGTAGCGATCAGCCGCCTGATCCAGCATCAGCTATACGGTATCTATCATCTGGTGAACGAAGGGAGTTGCTCGCGATACGAGTTCGCAGCGAAGATCCTCCAGTTGGCAGGGAAGGGCGATGTGCCCTTGCGCCCCACGACGAGCTATCCCCGGGCAGCGAGAGTCCCGCGCCGGGCCGTGCTGCGCAACTTCGCCGCTGCCGCCCAGCTCGGCATTACCTTGCGACCGTGGGAGGAAGCGCTCATGGCCTATTTCGAGGAGGCGAAGCGTGCGCGACGTGGTTGACGAGGGGATCTTCCAGCTCTTCCCCGACTACATCAGGTCCATTGTCGTGGCGCAGGGGATCGACAACCGGGGTGTGGTGCCAGAGGTGGAGAAAACGCTGCGTGAGGCCGAGACCCGGTGCGAGGCCCTCTTCGCCCAGGAGAATCTGACCACACACCCGCGCATCGCCAGTTGGCGAGAGGCATACAAGACGCTGAACATGAAGCCCGGCAAGAACTACTCCTCCGTGGAGGCCCTGGCCCGGCGGGCGCGAGGAGGTGCTCCCCTGCCCTATATCAACACCCTCGTGGCCCTGATGAACGCCTTCTCGCTCCAGCATCTGGTGCCGTGCGGAGGGGATGACCTGGACGAAGCACGAGGCGACCTGGTGCTGCGTCTGGCCCATGGCGACGAGAAGTTCGTTCCTCTGGACAGGAAGGAAGTAGAGCACCCTGAACCTGGCGAGGTGGTGTACGTGGACGAGGGGCAGGTACTCTGCCGCCGGTGGAACTGGAGGCAAGGGGACGGCACCAAGCTCACTCCGTCCACGCGCCGCGTGCTGGTGAACATCGACTGCCTGCCCCCCGTGAGCGGGGAGGAAGCCCACACACTGGTGGCCGAACTGGCTGCTCTGGTGGAGCGTTGCTGCGGGGGTTCTGTTCGTCATTTCCTGATCACGGCCAGCGAACCTGCGGTAGAGTTGGGGTAGCATGAGGGAGCAGCCCCTGATCTCCGTGGTCATCCCCAACTGGAACGGAGCCGCGCACTTGTCCACCTGCCTGGACTCGCTGCGACGGCAAACCTACCCCCGAGTCGAGATCATCGTGGCGGACAACGACTCCCACGATGGCTCCCTGGCGTTGCTGGAGAGGCAGTACCCCGAAGTGAAGGTCATAGGCCTCACTGAGAATCGAGGATACGCGGGGGGCGTCAACGCCGGGATAGCGGCGGCCGGGGGCGAGATCCTGGCCATCTTGAACAACGACACCGAGGCGGATCCCAGGTGGTTGGAGGAGTTGTGGGCCGGGCTGGTGAGGCATCCCCAGGCTGGCTCCGCCACGTCCAAGATCCTTCTCTTCGACAGAAGAGGGATCATCAACTCCACCGGGGATCTCTTCACCACAAAAGGCGTTCCCGTGAACCGTGGTGTATGGCAGGAAGACAAGGGCCAGTTCGACCAGGAGGACCAGATCTTCAGTCCGTGTGGCGGAGCGTGCGCAGTTCGGCGGTCGATGCTGGAGGATCTGGCGTCGCGGGGACAGGGGGAGCCCTTCGACGAGGATTTCTTCTCCTATTGCGAAGATGTGGACCTGGGTTGGCGTTCACAGTTAGCGGGGTATGAGTGTCTCTACGTGCCCACGGCAAAGGTCTACCACAAGCTGAGCGCCACCGGAGGAGGCAAGATCGCCAGTTACTACACGGGTCGCAACTCCATCTACGTCCTGGCCAAGGATTATCCAGCGTCGTTATTCAGGAAGCACTGGTCACGCATTCTCCGTGCACAGTTGAGGATTACCTGGGAGGCGTTGAGGGCCTGGAGGGGCGAGGCAGCTAGAGCACGGATTCGAGGGCAACTGAGCGGGCTGTGGAACCTGCCCCGGATGCTGCGGAAGCGTCGCGCTATCCAGGGCAGTCGCGTGGTCTCTGACCAGTATCTGGAGTCATTACTCGTCGACTAGGAGCGACAGCGGTCATGGAGCATCCCTTTCTGTCCATCGTGGTGCCCGCCTACAACGAGGAGGGCAGACTGCCGCAGACGCTGCCGCGCATCGTGGATTTCGTGCAGGCGCAAGAGTACGCTGCGGAAGTCATCGTGGTGGACGACGGCAGCGCGGACGGGACCTGCACCATCGTGGAGGACATCGCTGCCACAACTCCCTTCGTGAGGCTGATCCGCAACGAGCATCGGGGCAAGGGGTACGCGGTCAAGACGGGAGCTATGGCCGCCGCCGGCGACTACATCTTCTTGTGCGATGCCGATCTCTCCATGCCCATCGAGGAAGTGGCCCGTTTCCTGCCCCCGACACTCAAGGAGTACGACGTGGCCGTCGGCTCGCGTGAGGTGGAGGGCGCCAGGAGGTACGACGAGCCGGGCCTCCGTCACCTGATGGGTCGGGTCTTCAATACCCTGGTGCGCCTGCTGGCAGTGCACGGGTTCCAGGATACCCAGGCTGGGTTCAAGTGCTTCGCCCGCGAGGCGGCCCACGAGATGTTTCCCTACCAGACCATGGACGGCTTCGGCTTCGACGTGGAGATCCTGTTCATCGCTCAGAAGCGAGGATTACGCATCGTGGAGGTCCCCATCAACTGGTACTACATGAGCAACAGCCGCGTCAGCCCCCTGAGCGACTCGGCACGCATGTTTCGTGAGATCCTCCAGGTGCGTGTGAACGACTGGCGGGGGCTGTACGACCGACGCTGAGGCGCGTTGCTGCTCCAGAGGGTGGTGACCAGCTACAGGCGGTGGCGGAAGGCGCGAACGAGCGTAGAGGTGCCAGATGCTGAGCAGAGTCAGACAGGTGCTGCTCGGTTCCCCTTTGCCCACCGAGCAGGCCGCTCACAGGCGACTGAACAAGACACGAGCCCTGGCTGCATTCTCTCCGGATGCCCTGTCGTCCATCGCCTACGCCAACGAAGAGATCTTTCTCGCTCTGGTCGTGGCCGGCAGTGCTGGACTCTCGCTGTCGCTGCCCATCGCGCTGGCCATCGCCGGACTCTTGATGCTGGTGGCGGTCTCGTACTTTCAGACGATTCAGCGTTATCCGTCCGGGGGCGGCTCGTATGTGGTGGCACGAGAGAACCTGGGCACGATGCCTGGTTTGATCGCGGGAGCGTCTCTGCTTCTTGACTACGTGCTGACCGCAGCGGTAAGCGTGACCGCAGGCGTCGCCGCCGTGGCCTCGGCTTTCCCCGTCCTGTGGACACATCGCGTGGGGTTGTCCCTGTTGATCCTGCTGATTATCACGCTGTTGAACCTGCGTGGCGTGCGAGAAACAGGGACCTGGATGAGCATCCCCGTCTACACGTTCCTGGTGGCATACTTGGTGATGATCGCTATCGGGATAGGCAAAGCGATGATCCAGGGTCCCACGTCGTTGGTGGCCACAGCGCCGCCGGCCGCTCATCCTTTGACGATGCTCTTGGTGCTACGAGCCTTTGCGGTGGGCTGCACGGCGTTGACCGGCATCGAAACGGTGAGCAACGGGGTCCCGTCTTTCGAGCCGCCTGCTTCGAAGAACGCCGGGCGTACTCTAATGGTGATGGTGTTGTTGATGGTGCTGCTCTTTGTGGGCAGTATCGGCCTGACCCAGTACCTGGCAATCATCCCGGGCCCACAGGAGACCATCACGTCGGCACTGGCGCGCCGGTTGCTCGGTAGTGGGCCGGCTTACCTGTTGGTGCAGGCCTGCACTATGCTCATTCTGGCTGTGGCTGCCAACAGCAGTTTTGCCGGTTTCCCGCGGGTAGCTTCGATCATGGCCAGAGACGGCTTCCTGCCGCGGCAACTGGCCAGCCTGGGGGACCGCCTGGCGTTCAACAATGGCATTCTGGCCCTGGCTGTCGCGACCGGCGGACTGATCGTCCTCTTCGAGGGGGCTACCCATGCCCTGGTGCCCCTCTTCGCCCTGGGCGCTTTCCTCGCCTTCACCCTTTCGCAGAGTGGCATGGTGGTCCTGTGGGTGAGAGAGAGAGGCAGGTCCTGGCGGCTCAAGGCGTTTCTCAACGGTGTGGGAGCCACGGCCACGGGAGTAACGGTGGTCGTGGTAGGGGCCAGCAAGTTCAGGGATGGAGCGTGGATCGCGATTCTGCTCATCCCGACGATCGTTCTTGCCCTCCTCAAGGTCCGTTCCCATTACCGCGAGATCGCGCAGGAGTTGTCGCTCACTGGCTTGCCGCCCTCGCTGGCGGTACCTCCCCGGCCGCGCGTGGTGGTGCCCATCGCCGGGGTGCACCGGGGGATGGTCGATGCGGTCAGTTTCGCGCGCTCCATATCCGACGACGTCACGGCGGTGTACGTGGAGCTGGAGCCGGGCGCGGGAGAGGAGGTGCGTGAGAGGTGGAAACGGTGGTGGCCGGAGGTCCCGCTGGTCATCGTGCCCTCACCGTATCGCTCCATCGTGGGGCCGCTACTGGACTTCCTCGACGAGACCGACCTGCAGCACGACGACGGGCAACTAGCGGCGGTGGTCTTGCCTGGGTTCGTCCCTGCCGAGTGGTGGCAGAACGCGCTTCACGCCCAGACGGCGTGGCTCATCCGTACGGCGTTGCTCTATCGGCGCCGACATCTGGGCTTTCAAAGGACGATCATCGACGTTCCTTTTCATCTGGGGCGTTAGGCCGATGGGGACCCGAGGCTACCGGGCTCTCTATTGACCTTGATGGGGGTGCGTCGTGTTGCCTTGGGGGGCTATGGGCGGCAGGAATGGCGTGTGTAGGAGCTCGCTGGACTACCTCACTTCCCCAGGTGGAGCTGGAGAAAGCGTTGGAGGCCCACGGGGCGACGATGGTTGGCGAATCGATGGAGACTAGAAGAAGGGAGGCGAGCAGTGCCTCACAGCAACAGACGGCTCATGCAGCCGCAGCCGGTGCGTAGTTTCGCTCAAGTCTTTACGGCCATATCGTCTCTGCCTGGGAAGAAGGTCACTGGCTTGATGACCACAGGCGGCGTACACTTTGAAGCAGAGGCGAAACAGTCGGACAAGGTGGGTTTGTTCATAGCGCTGCCTCACAACAATAGGATCTACCCCTGTTGCTGGGGCAACACAACAAACCATATGGGCCAGGGTGAGGAAGGGCAGCGAATCGGCCAGTATGCGCGACCACTTGATGAATGGTGTCAGGAGCTGCTTGGGCAGGTACCGAGTGGCGCGGGATAGTACAATGTGATCGGTGCCGCTGCCACGCTGACGTCCAGTACGGGGCGGCGGGCTCGATCGACCGTCCGCCGTTAGCCTGGTGAGGCACGTTGGTTGCACGGAAGGAGCAAGGAGGTGCGCACGCAAGTGGCGAATCGGGTGCCTGATTTCGAATCCATCGTGGTTCGCTATGGAGAATTGCTGCGGGAGTTGTTGGGACGTTCTCCGGTTCCGTTTGATCGATGCTTGCGTAGTGCTCTCCCCGTCCCGGGAGGCGTATATCGCGTTCTTGAAAAGGCAGCGGGCTGGCAAAGCTCAGTCTACGTGGGGAAGACGGGCAACCTTCGGGAACGCATCTACACTAATCACTTCGTGGGGAACCGCCGCGCCTCGACCTTGAAAAAGAAGCTCATTAGGGATGGCCTCCGTGCCGATGAAGACGCTGTCAAGGAGTACTTGAGGCACCGTTGCTTGGTGTAGTTCCTGGTGGTAGATGAGGATGAGAGAGCACATTTCGAGCGCTTCGCAGTGGCGATCCTCAGGCCACAATGCAACGATTGACATGAGGATCCCGGACCGAGGCTAGCACAGAGCCAGGGCCAGGGTGGGATTCGCGGGGACTGTGGATGGAGCCGACGAGCGGAGGGTTTGCGGCCTGGGGGTTGTGGCAGTCAGGCTGGGGTCACAAGGGTCGGATCGACCGAGGGAGAGTGGATGGTGAAGCAGTTCAAAGTGGTAGTTGAGAAACATCCTGAGGGCTATGTAGCTTATCCCCTGGGGCTGAAAGGCGTCGTGGTTGGCGAGGGTGACACCTATGAAGAGGCGCTGGCGGACGTCAAATCCGCCATACGTTTCCACATCGAGACCTTCGGCCAGGACGTGCTTGATGTCGATTCCCCCGTGCTGGAAGCCTTTGTGGGGGAAGCTGGCGTGGTCATCTGATGGCCAGCTTTCCGGTCGACGCTCCCAAGAAGAGGGTGGTCTCCACGTTCAGACTGTTGGGATTCCAGACTGTGAGGGGAGGCTCACATCGCCATGGTGCGCGAGAGTGCAGATGGGACTCGGACCCCATTGACCATTCCCAATCATCGGCGTATCAAGGGCTCGACTCTCAGGGCCATCTGTACGCAGGCCGGAATCGCTCGCGACGACTTCCTCAAGGCGTATGAGCAGGCTTGACCGGCTGGCGGGCCAGCCGACAGCCGTCCGGCTACCGTATGAGCGAGAGGTGAGGAGCATGGAGTACACAGAGATACTGGACGATCTCGCACCATGCGGGCTCAGTTGCCGCAAGTGCTTCGCCAACACAGAGGGGCACATTGCTGTCCTCAGCCGCCAGCTACAGGACCGACTGGGGGCCTTCGATGTCTACGCCGAGAGGTTCTCCGCCTTCCTGCCGGCGTTCGAGGAGTATCCCCCCTTCAAGGAACTGCTGGCCTACCTGGCGCAGGGGCACTGCGCAGGCTGTCGCAGTGGCACCTGCCTGTTCCCCAACTGCGGTGTAACCACCTGCTACCAGGAGAAGGGCGTGGATTTCTGCTTTCAGTGTGATGAGTTCCCCTGTGAGAAGACCAACTTCGACCCGCACCTGGAACGACGATGGGTCCAGATGAACGAGTGGATGAGGGAGATCGGGGTCGAGGCCTACTACGAGGAGACGAGGGATCGGCCCCGTACACCTGAGGCTGAGATGGATGTGCCGCCCGCGATGCTGGACATGCCCTGCTGGTGTTGATACTCACACCGGAGCAGCCAACCCTTGGCGCAGACACCGTTGGTTGTTGGCTTAAGACTTCAATGATGATAGAATGAGCATGCTGGCGGTCCAGTGGAGATTCGATGGCCGAAGTGAGACAGGTAGACAGGCGCGACGAGCGAAAAATGGCGGATGAGCCTGGTGCAGCGGAGGTGGGCCAGTCTCGAGACAGCTACGTACAGAACGGGCAAGGTCGCGCCAGTCTGGACCCCGGAGTGTGGCAGGGATCCTACAACGGGCGAGAGAGCACTCTGCAGCAACTGGCGCCGTACGTGGGGAAAATGAAGTCCGGCATGGCCGGCGCCTTGATCCAGGAATTCTCTGAACCTGGCCACACGGTGCTGGATCCCTTCTGTGGGTCCGGCGTCATTCCCTTGGAGTGTGCTTTGCTGGGGAGGCGCGCCTGGGCGAACGATTTGAGTCGTTATGCCCACGCGCTGACGCGTGGAAAGCTTGAGGCGCCAGCCTCCCTCGACGTCGCAGTTGAGCGAGCAGTGGACGCAGTCGACAAGATCGAGGAGGAAGCGCCGAAGGTAGATGTTTCCTCTGTGCCCGAATGGGTGCGCGATTTCTTCCACCCTCGTACGCTGAGGGAGGTGGTCGCCGCCTTTCGCGTGCTTCGCGATCGCCGAGACTTCTTTCTGCTCGCCTGTCTGTTGGGCATCCTGCATCACCAACGGCCCGGATTCCTGTCCTACCCTGCGAGTCACTTGGTGCCGTACCTGCGCACCCAGAAGTACCCCTCGGACGAGCATCCCGAGATGTATGGGTATCGCGACTTGCGCTCCCGGCTTGTCGCGAAGGTTCGCCGGGCGTACCGGCGTCCCAGGCTGCCGAGTGACTGGGATAAGCGTGATTATGCTGTCTGGAGCTCGAACGCTATGCACTTGCCCATAGAGTCGGAGACCGCCGATTGCATCGTGTCAAGCCCACCGTACTTTGGCGCGCTCGATTATGCGCGCGACAATCGGCTTCGCTTGTGGTTCCTCGGCTGCGAGGACTGGAAGGACTTGGATGACAGGCTGATCGGGGGGCGCGACGTGTACCTGCGGGAGATGAGTGTCTGCCTCGCTGAGATGCATCGTGTACTGCGGAAGGGGGGGCACTGCGTGCTTGTCGTGGGGGACGTGCGACGAAACGGCGCCACGATACGCACGGCCGAGATGCTAGCCGAGGCGGCGTCGGAGTGCACAGGTGGGGGTTTTGTGGTCCAGTCCATCTACAGCGATCCCATACCGGCCAAGAGGCGTTCCAGGCGCAGGACCCGCACCACCAAGGTGGAGCGGATACTGGTCATGCGGAAGGAGGGTGGAGGCTCCGGTGGTCAAATATGATATCAGGCTGTACAGCGTGCGAGACTTCTATGAGTGGAGGGAAAGGGGCGAGCTTGAGCTGCAGCCGAAGTTCCAGCGTAGACTTGTGTGGAGCGAGAAGGCTCGGTCCTATCTCATGGACAGCATCGTGCGAGGCAAACCGATACCCAAAATCTACCTGAGGCAGCTGGTCAATCCGCGAACCAAGAGGACAGTGAGGGAGGTAGTGGATGGACAGCAGCGCCTGCAGACCGTGCTCACCTTCCTGAAAGACGGCTTCAGGATAAGCCACCTACACAACGAGGAGCATGGGGGCGAGTACTACTCCGAGTTGGACGAGGAAACCCAGAAGGAGATCCTTGCCTACGAGTTTGCCGTTGGCCTCCTGCATGATGCCACGGATGCCGAAGTGTACGATGTTTTTGCGCGCCTCAACACCTACTCGGTGCGACTCAACCACCAGGAGTTGAGGAATGCTCTATTCTACGGGGCTTTCAAGGTGGCGGCGTACCAGCTTGCGACGGAGTTCATGACATTCTGGCAAGCGAACAAGGTATTCACAGACGCCAGGCTTGCTAGAATGGACGAGGCGGAGTTCACATCTGAGCTCCTGATCGCAATGATTGACGGCATCAAACCGAAAAGCAAGGGAATCATCGACGGATACTATGCAAAGTACGACGACGAATTGCCCGGACGCTCTGTCTTGCTCCGCAAGTTCCGAAACACCATGGATGTCATCGGCGGGTTCATGGGGGACCTACTGGCACAGTCCAACTTTAGACACAGGGCTCTACTATACTCGCTCTTTTGCTCGATCTATCACATGTCGTATGGACTCCCTGGGATTGAATGTGAGCGCGCCGCCTTAACCGTGCAGGAATATCCTAAAGTGCGGGTTGCGCTGGAGGAAATCGACCGCCTCGTAGATGCGCGCGAGGAGGATCTTGACATCCTGCCGCTGGATCAACGCCGATTCCGAGAGGCTTACAAGGTGCACGCAGTGCATTTCGAAGAGAGGAAGTACAGGACCGAGTACATTTGCTCCGCGTTGGTACGGGTCCTGGGACCGTAGCCCGGTGCATGGGATACTATAAGCTCACCAGTGCCCACCACGACTTGATGAGGAATCTGCGGCGTACCGAGGCGCTGGCGTCGGCGGCACAGCAATGGACTCTGTTGTCCACACCAGAGGGTATTCCGCGGTTCTCCACAGACCACATGCACTTGGTGACGGAGCTCGCCTTTCTACGATCATTCTTGGCATGGGAGGTCTTCCTTGAGGAGTCCTTTGTGCTGTTCTTGCTGGGCAAGAGGGCGCCCAAGGCTCGTCCAGCAAATCGGAAAGTGGTGCCAAGAAGCCGGACTGTGGCCATGCAGCTGATGAAGGGCGAGAGGGATTGGGCGGATTGGACTGTGCCGAGCACAGTATTGCATCGCGCTGAGCGCTTCTTTGATCAGGGTGAGCCGTTCTCGTCGGTCTTGAAGGATCAGCAGAGCAAGCTCGAGGACATAAAGTGCATCCGCAATGCTCTTGCGCACTCCTCATCCTACAGCCGAGAGAAGTTCGAGAACCTCGTTCGACGCGAGCTCAAGACCCTACCCGTGGGGCTGACGGTGGGCGGCTTTCTGTCAATGGCGGTGCCCGCCTCCTCTCCACCCATGTCCTTCCTTGAGTACTACATCATTCATCTGCGCGTCGCGGCAGATAGAATCGTACCCTCGTGAAAGGGGAGCAAGCCACGAGCTACCAGATCATCCAGCATGATCTGGCGCCGTGCGGCCTGAGCTGCCGGAAGTGCTTCGCCAACACAGAGGGGCACATTGCTGTCCTCAGCCACCAGCTACAGGACCGACTGGGGGCCTTCGACGTCTACGCCCAGAGGTTCTCCGCCTTCCTGCCGGCGTTCGAGGAGTATCCCCCCTTCAAGGAACTGCTGGCCTACCTGGCGCAGGGGCACTGCGCAGGCTGTCGCAGTGGCACCTGTCTGTACCCCAACTGCGGCGTCACCGCTTGCTACCAAGAGAAAGATGTGGACTTCTGCTTTCAGTGCGAGGAGTTCCCCTGTGAGAAGACCAACTTCGACCCGCACCTGGAACGACGATGGGTCCGGATGAACGAGCGGATGAGGGAGATCGGGGTCGAGGCCTACTACGAGGAGACGAGAGACGCACCCAGGTATGTATGAACGCTATCTCGCAGGAAGGTATGCCCCTCGAATGGTGAGCCCAGGGGCGCATGTGCCCAGCCGTTCATGGAGGCATGGCCTTTGATGGATCCCGGGGAACGTCCTCCCACCGATTACCGAGGTATGCGCCGGAGGCACGAGCGGTGGCTACTCGTCGTGGCCATCGTGGTCCTGGTCGTGGCGGGGGGCGGCCTGATTGGGCTGGTCTTCGGGTTCAGCCAGATGCTGACGGCGGTGCCCTGCCTCCTGGCTGGGGCGGGCCTGATGGCTGGAGTGTACTTCCTCTTCGTGGCTATGGAGCGGTGGGCTCAGGGGTGAGACGGCTGCACGGCAAAGAGGAGAGCGGGCAAGTCCAGGAGGCTTCGCTACCGGGCCTTACTACTTTCGGCACGGCAAGCATGCTGAGTAGGCCGGAGCGAAGCGGAGGCCGTATCGAAGCATGCGGGTCGGCAAGTCAGGGCACATGAAATGGGCCGCATCCTTCGATACGCGACCTCACTACCTTCGGTCGCTGCTCAGGATGCTGTCCAATGCGGTCTCAGGGCGTTCGGCCCCTACTCAGATGCTTTCCTGGTTTAGTATTGCCGTCGGGACAGGCCGGTTCGTCGGGCAAGGCGGACTGCCCCCACCAGCGGCTGGTGCAAGTCTGGTTGAGTCGATGAAGGGGGATGGAAGGTACTGACGATGGAGAGCTGGCAAAGGCAGCTCAGCGTGGACCCTCTGCCGGTGCTTCTGGCGTCGAGCAACCAGGCGGTTCGTTATTTCGTGCGGCGCGACCTGCTGTGCGAAGAGGTCGGTCCCGTGGAGGCTCTCTGGGAGCTGCCCCCGGTAGTCAAGGTCCTGCGCAAGCAGCGGGAGGACGGGTCGTGGAAGTACCCCGGCGGCAAGCCGGAGCTTCGCTCTCGGGAGAGCTACGACCAGCTCCAGACCTACAAGGTGCTGATGGACCTGGTGGGCAAGTACGGCCTCACCAGGGAGCATCCCGCCCTGGAGAAGGCCGCCGCCTTCCTCTTCGGTTTCCAGACGGAGGAGGGGGACCTGCGGGGCATCTACCGCGATCAGTATAGCCCCAACTACACCACGGGCATGATGGAGTTGCTGATCAAGGCGGGGTATGGAGACGACCCCCGCGTGCACCGGGTCTTCTCCTGGCTGCTGTCTATGCGCCAGGACGACGGCGGCTGGGCGGTGCCTATGCGGACCGGCGTTCCCCAGGGTACCTCGACCATCAAGGTCGCCTTCTGGTCAGAGAAGACCATCCAGCCCGACCGGACCAGGCCTTTCTCCCACTGGGTCACGGGGATCGTACTGCGGGCCTTCGCGGCCCACGAGGAGTACCGCCAGACGCCCGAAGCCCGGGCGGCGGGAGAGCTTCTGAAGTCCCGGTTCTTCAAGCCGGACCCGTATCCCGATCGCCAGGCGGCCTATTTCTGGGAGAAGATCCGCTATCCGTTCTGGTGGACGGACATCCTCTCGGCGCTCGACTCGCTGTGGTGGCTGGGGTTTCGGGTTGATGACGGGGGTATTCAGAAGGGCCTCGACTGGCTGATCGCCAACCAGGAAGCGACCGGGCTGTGGAAGGCTCGCTACCTGAGCGGCGGCGACAAGGACATCCACCACTGGACCACGCTGCACGTCTGCCGCGTCCTGAGGCGCTACCTGGACTGAGCCTGAGTGCCAGTGGCGCGTTGGGGCGGAGGCAGGCTTCTTCGCCACAGGCGGATGAGACCCATAAGCGCTGGGCAACGGGAGATCTGTCTGACCTTGGTGGGGCGTTCCGGGGTAGTCAGGGGAATAGGCGTATAACGTGGCGAATGGCCGAAAAGCACGGCCTGCCGTGCCGCACGGCGCCAACAGGCGGAGAGGTTTCCGCATAACGAGTAGCTAGGCCGAGGTAGCGGGGGAGGTCAGTTCATGGACCTGTGGAGGTTCTTTCATATAACCCATGGGGAGCACGTTGTCTGCAACCCGATAAGCGTTGAGAAGCTCGAGGAGCTCATCGCGCTGTTGCGTCTGAGACCAGGGGCGCGGGTGCTCGACATCGCCAGTGGTAAGGGCCAGTTCCTCGTCCGGCTGGCCGAGCGGTACGGGATTGAAGGGGTGGGGGTGGATCTTTCGCCTTACTTCATCGCCGATGCCCAGCGGAGTCACCAAGAGCGGGTGCCCGAGGCGCAGCTGCGTTTTCTGGAGATGGAAGGGGCGGACTATGTGCCGGATGAACTGGAGAGCTTCGATGTCGTGGCCTGCATCGGGGCGAGCTGGATCTATGGCGGGCATAAGGGGACGCTAAGGGCGTTGGCAGGCATGGCGGCAGGGGAGAGTTGGATCGTCGTGGGCGAGCCCTACTGGCGGCAGCCGCCGGCGGAGGAGTACCTGGCAGCAATCGGACAGCAGCGCAGCACCTATGGAACCCACAAAGAGAATGTGGAGGTCGGGCAAGCGCAAGGTCTGGAGTTGGCATACACGCTGGTGAGCAGCCCGGATGACTGGGATCGGTACGAAGGGCTACAGTGGTATGCAGCGGAGCAGTGGGCGCGTGCGCATCCGGACGACCCGGATGTAGAGGCGGTGCTAGAGCGCGTGCGCGGGAACAAGATGGCGTATCTGACGTGGGGACGTGAGACGTTGGGGTGGGCGATCTACGTCTTCATGAAGGGGGCGTACGGCAGAAAGCCTGCGTGTTGAGATCTCCCCAACGGCCGGCGTCTTCAGGCGATGGAGGGGCTTGAAGCCCCCCTCGGTCTTGCTGATCCCCTGGCTGCCTCCTTCTGAGGGAAGGTCCTCTATCCATGGTGGTGGACCGACATCCTCTCAGCCCTGGATGGGTTGTGGTGGCCAGGGTTCCGGCGCGGCCTGGAGTGTATGGTGGTCAACCAGGTAGCGAACGGTCTGTGGAGGGCTGGCTATGTCAGCGGCAGCGACAAGGACATCCACCACTGGACCACACTGCGCGTCTGCCTCGTGCTCAAGCGGTACCTGGGGTGACGTCGGCGCTCGATGGTGCGGCGGCCCGTGGCCGAAATGGTTGGCGCGGCAGGGGCGAAGCCTTCTCTGCAGAGTCCAGAAAGCGTAGGGATGCCGTGTTTGGTAAGGGTGTTGCGGGGGGATGAAGCACCGGTTTCGTAGGCGGGATCTGCTTTGGATCCTCGCCTATCCCCTCTACCAACTGATAGGCACCTTGCGCCACGAGGCGAGCCAACGCCCTGGTCGCCGTGCTTCAAGGCGCCAGCATAGAGGAGTTCGTCTTCTGGCCCACGTGGACCGGGTCCGGCATGCGCTGGGGCTACGTTAGCTGGTCCGGCCCCACGAACTGGGTGGCCCTGGCGGCGCCCTATCTGTGCGACCTGACCACATTTGCCCTTTTCTACCTGCTCTGCATGCGGTGGCCCTTTCGGCGCCACTGGGTTTGGGCCAATCTGGTGGCTATCGGTCTGATCTCTCCCCTGGTCGATTCAGGCTACAACTCCCTGAACGGGTTGAGGTGTGGGGGTGACGTGGCCCAACTGCTGCACTTGCTGCCGGGACCGCTGGTGCACGGCTACTTCGCTGCTACCCTGGCCGGGTACGCCCTGGGCCTGTTCCTCACCCTCAGGCCTATACCATGGCAGACCACGGGCCGAGCGAGTGAGGAGGGGTCAGCCTAGACCTCTTTGACCGCCATCGTCTCCAGTCTGTGGAGCGGCTTCAGACCCTTTCGGGCTTGTTCCTCGCTGGGCAGGGAGGCCTCGTCGGGTTTGTCGGAGACGCCGAAGACCAGGCATCCGCGCCCCTCGAGCACTGCGGCCAGCTCCCTGACCTCCTCCGTGATCACGATACGCTGGGTGAGCAGCTCCTCTGGAGAGGCGCCTGGCAGGTCGCCGAAACGGGCCACGGTGGTCAGGTATTCGTTGTGGCGAAAGGGTTTGAAGGGGGTGGGGTCGCCGGCTTGCACTCGTTCCCAGACGCTGTCGTGAATGGTGGTCAGTCCGGTAGAGGCAAGCTCCGAGTGCCGCTGCTGCACCCGGGAGATGAAGTCCACAAAACCGGTCAGGGAGCCGGTCTTGATCTCCTCGATGAGCGCCTCCGGCCCCCAAAGGCTGGCGCCCAGCAGGAGGCAGATGTAGGCCAGATAGTCCTGGTTGTCCGCCGTGAAGGCGTGGTAGGCAGGCCCATTGAGCTCGTCGTAAGCTGTGCGGAAGGCGCTTTCGTCGAAGCGCGTTCCCAGCAGATCGGCCACCGTACGCTTCACGCCCTCCACACGGGCCTGGTCGATGACCTGGTCGTTGCGCCCCCGGGCGCCGATGGCCGTCTTGTCCACGTCGATGACCACGGCGGTGCCTTCGTCCAGAGCAAACCCCTCCTGTTCCAGGAAGTGGAGGAAGAGGGGGAGCGCGGACCAGCGGTTGGCCAGGTACAGAGGAGCCTCAACCTGCGTCCGGGCTGGACTGGCCAGTTCATCTGCACCGATGAAGACCCATCCAGGCCAGTTGCCGGCGACACACAGGTTGCGAAATGCGGTGCCGTCGTTCATCCGGGTGTCGCCGACGTATACCAGGCGGTGGATGGTGCCCTGAGGCACGTCCAATCCGCGGGCCTGGCGCAACATCTCGGCCATCACCGTGCCGTAGAGGGGCTCTGCCTTGCGCGGTAGGGTTCCTGGTGGGAGACCCAGTTCGTCGCGCAGGGCGCCCACGGCTGGCAGACGGGGGTCTGCCGGGATCAGGTTTCGATAGACCACGAGGTCCCCGAAGATCTCAGCTAGTGTGCTTCGTCCCCTTCTCTCGTAAGCCATGGTCCTCTCCGCTAGCCTGCTTCATTCTAGGTGTGATGGGGTCGACGAATCCAGCCCTGGTCCGCCAGTAACTGGACGAACCGCTGCCCCACCATGCCCGTGGCTCCCAGGATACCCACAGGGATCTCATTTACGATCGTCCTCCAACCCCAGTTGGCGGTGGAGCAAGCGAACGGTCTCCTGTAGCTGGTGCTCAGGGACACAGAAGGACACGCTCTGTTCCGTCGCGGCCTGTGCCACGGCGATGACCCGCGCGCCCTGCTGACCCAGGGCGGCGAAGGCCCGCGCAGCGATGCCCACCTGGTCCCAGCCGGGCACGCCGACCACGGAGATGGTGGCCACTTGCTCTTTCGTGCCCAGGCTACAGACGTCTCCCAGCTTGCGGAAGGTGCCGCTGCTGGAGATCGCCCCGTTCAAGGGCAGGCTCGACCATTCGCTGGTGGTGCCGTCGCCGAACTCGCGGCAGAGGACGTTGAGGCAGTGAGCCTGATCCTGCTCCCTGACCACGAGATTCAGGCTCTGCTCCGAAAAGGACTGGGAGAACATCAGGACCTCCACGCCTGCGTCGCTGAGGTGCAACAGCGCCCGTGCGGCCATGTGCAGCACCCAGTTGTTCTCCTGTCCGCCGATGGCGATGAGGCTCAAGCCGGTGGCGGAGATGATGGCCGGCAGGAGCTGACGCTCCCGATTGGGCCGCTCCACGATCAGTGTGCCGGGGTGCTCCGGGTTGAAGGTGTTGAGGATGCGCAGAGGAATGCCGTGCTCGATGACCGGCCTGATGGTCTTGGGATGCAGTACCTCCGCGCCGAAGTAGGCCAGCTCGGTGGCCTCTGCGTAGGAGAGCTCCGAGAGGGTCCGCGCCTGGGGAACGATATGGGGGTCGGCGGTGAGAATGCCGTCCACGTCGCTCCAGATCCAGACCTCGTCGGCGTCGAGGCCGGCGCCCACGATGGCCGCGGTGTAGTCGCTGCCGCCACGACCCAGGGTGGTGGTCACGCCTCTCTCTGTGGTCCCGATGTAGCCCGTGATCACAGGGATGACGCCCTGCTCCAGCAGCGGCTTCACCCGCTCCTGAAGTCTCTGGCGCGTGAGGGTCATACGGGGCACCGCGGCCCCGAAGTTGTCGTCGGTGACGATCAACTCGGTGGCGCTGATGGCCTGGGCGCGACCTTCTCGCTCTCTGAGCAAGGCGGCCAGGATGTGGGCGGAGAGCTGCTCTCCGAAGGAGGCGACCGCGTCGGCGCCACGTACGGTCAGTTCGCCCAGCACGCCGATGCTGCGATACAGTCGCTCCAGGTCATGCAGTCGGTCCTCGATGAAGCCACCGACTTCGAGCCTTTCCCGCGGGTTGGTCAGCGTCGTTTGCACGACCTCGAGGTGCTTCCCCAGTAGCCCGGCTTTGACCTCACGGTACACAGCATCCTTGCCCTCGGCGGCTGCCCGGGCACCAGCGATGAGCGAATCGGTGGTCCCGCTCATGGCGGAGACAACGACGACGGTGGCCGCCGGGGTTGGGGTCATGGCTGCGTCGCCAGCATCATGACCGGTCTGGTGTTGCTTGACGACGATCTCTGCTACGTGGCGGAAGAGCTCCCCATTCCCCAAAGAACTGCCGCCGAACTTGTGTACGATCATCACGTCCTCCCTGCCACCGTCAGATCTGGTCGAGCGCCTGACGGAGGTCCGCGATCAGGTCCTGGGGGTCTTCGATGCCCACCGCGTACCGTACCAGGTTGTCCTTGAGGCCTGCCTCCCGGCGCTCAGCGGGATCCAGGGAGTAGAGGATCGCTGGCTGCTGGACGATGCTCTCCACGCCGCCAAGGGTGGGTCCGATGTAGGGGATGCGCAGCAGGTCTACCAGGCGCGATGTCCTGTCCAGGCCGCCTTCCACTTCGAAACTGACCACGCCCCCGAAGCCGGACATCTGTCGGCGCGCCAGGTCGTACTGCGGGTGGATGGGCAGGCCTGGATAGTAGACACGGCGCACCGCGCGGTGCTGCTGGAGGAACTGCGCGAGGCGCAACCCGCTGTCGTTCTGGCGAGACACCCGCACCTCGAGGGTCTTCAGGCCCCGCAGGAGGAGATAGGCGTCGTGGGGACCGGAAACCGCGCCCAGTACCCCCCGGGCCTCGGAGATCTGGTCGACGAGGCGGCTGACTCCCACGACCACCCCCGCCAGCAGGTCGTTGTGCCCTCCCAGGTACTTGGTGGCGCTGTGCACGACGAGATCGATGCCGTACTCCAGGGGCCGAAGGTTGACGGGGGTAGCGAAGGTGCTGTCGACGATGGTCGTTACGCCGTGCGCCGTGCCTATCCTCGCCATGGCTGACAGATCCATGATGCTCAAGTAGGGGTTGGTGGGGGTCTCGGAGAAGATGGCTCGCGTGGAGGGCCGGACCGCTGCGTCCATGGCGGAGAGGTCCTCCACGGGCACGAAGGTCGTCTCCACCCCCCAGCGGCTCAGATAGTCGGCGGCGAAATCCCGCGTGCGGTGATAGACGTCACGAACCAGGATCAGGTGATCGCCAGAGGAAAGCAGCGCAGCGAGAGTGGTAGCGATGGCGCTCATCCCGCTGGCGAAGAGCAGAGCCCTCTCCCCGCCTTCCAGCGCCGCCATCTTGTGTTCCACGGCGGACTGGGTGGGGTTGCCGTACCTGCCGTAGTCCACCCGGGGCATCTCGCCACCAGCCGCCTTACTGTGCATGAAGTCCAGGATCTCCGCGGTGTCCTGGAAGGTGTAGGTCGAGGTTTGCACGATGGGGGTGGTGAGCGCTCCGTCGGGTTTTCGCCTCTCCTCACCCGAGTGCACGGCCTGTGTCGAGATGCGCCTGGTCACGGATTCTCTCCTCTCTGGTCGTCCTGTAAGCGGCGTCCGCGAGAGCATCCCCTGGAGGAGGAGAGAAGCGCACCAAAAAGCCTCTCCAGCGGGGCTTTCTTTGCTGAAGAGGCACTCTACGTTGCCGTGTTCTCATCTCTCAGCACCCGCCGGCGGGTCTGACGGAGTTGGCACCTTGGCTTGCTGTAAGCAGCGCGCCTGGTTGCCGAGGTTTCACAGGGCCGGTCCCTCCACCTCTCTGGATGAAATCTCTCTCATCGGCTGGTATTCGATTGCCGGTCATCTTACCAAAGTTGCTGACCCATGTCAAACTGAAAGGGCATCCTCAACCTTAAAGTTTCGGGATTCGTGGCTTGGCGGTGGTCGCAGACGAGCGGTGGGGAATGGGTTCGGCTCCTGAGCCTCTGCTGTCCTCGTCGACTGCACTGCAAATCCTGATCACGAGTCGGGCGAGACCCGGCTTTGCCCTGGCGCCGCTCCGGAGATCATGGCGAGTCAGGTGTTCGGTGAACGTGAACCGTGGGGAGCCTTCGTCGACACGATAGTCCGTGATCGAATGCACTCTTACGGTTCTGTTTCTCCAGTCCTTGACGCCCCGCGTGGCCGTGTGCTAGAATCCCACCACCTGGTTTGCACCAGGAGATCCCCCAGGATACGGTGATTCATGCCAACTCAGCTCACTCCCATAGCCGCCCGCTGGTTCTCGGTCGTCGTCTCTTGCGGCGCTGGCCTGGCCCTCCTGGCCTACGGAATGTATATACGCCTTGGTTACTCCAAGCAGTACTTCCTCAGAGAGTCCAGGGGCCTGAGGCGACCTGCCATCTACCACGCTCTGCCTCTGGCGGGAGTGATCTTGTGCGTGGTGGGCTTGGTCACTCTGGTCAGCGATCTGGAGGTCCGTCAGAGGCTGCTGCTCTACCTGGTGGCACCATCGCTGCTCGCGGCTGTGCCCATCGGGGCCAGCCAGCCTTCGTGGCTCAAACCGAAGTGGATGAGACGGCTGCAGGAGAACCATCCTGACATCTATCCCTTTCTGCGGGAGGTAGCGCGCGAAGAGGTGGGCGACGATCCTGAGAAAGCGCGGGAGTGGGCCGAGGCTATGGGTACGGTGCCGGCGCAAGAGGCGTGGGTAGCCAGGGTGCGCAAGAGCAGGGGCTGGCCCCGCAGGGAACTCCACGGCCCCGAGCAGCCATCCCTGAGGGTGCCACGCCGCTTTCGGCAACAGATCGCCAGGGTGGCGGATCTTCCACCCAGCAGCAAGGCTCTCGAGGAGCAGATCGGGATCTACGAGGAGATCCTTTCCCAGTTGAAGTGGGAGGATGAGCCAGCCTTTTGGGCCGCGGTCCAGAACAAGCTGGGCATCGCCTACGCGGCGCGCCGGCGCGGAAACCGGGCCGAGAACCTGGAGAAGGCCATCGCTGCCTACGAGGCGGCTATCGAGGTCGCGGAAAAGCGCGGGCTGCTGTTGGACCGGGCCATGGCTCAGAATAACCTGGGCGCCGCCTACCGCAAACGGGCTCGAGGTGACCAGGCGGAGAACCTGGATCGGGCCATCGCGGCCTATGAGTCTGCTCTGGAGGTTCTGAACAGAGAGCAGTTCCCTTCGCACTGGGCAGGCACTCAGAGCAGCTTGGGGTTCGCCTACCTCACCCGGACCACAGGCGAGCGCAGGGAGAACCTCGACCGGGCCATTACCGCCTATGGGAGGGCGCTCGAGGTGTACACCGAAGAGCGGTACCCGGAACAGCGGGCCAGGGTGCAGAAGAAGCTGGACGAGGCAACACGAGAGCGCGCCCGGGCATGAGGTGTTGGCCGCCACGTGCCTGAGATGTGGGCAGGCACGGAGGTGGCCGTTCCTTCCCATAGAGGGGAGTCAGATGCCAGAGTTGGAGTTTCAATCCGGCCTGGATTTCGCCCGGTGGTTGGACGCAGAGGATGAGCTGGCCTCGTTTCGGGAGGAGTTCGTGTTCGCCGAGCCTGGCCTCATCTATTTGGATGGGAACTCGCTGGGTCGGCTGCCGCGGAAGACGGTGGGCCGCATACGGGTCGCGGTGGAGCAGGAGTGGGGGCAGGACCTGATTCGTGGCTGGAATGCGGGCTGGTGGGACTCGCCTGGAAGGGTGGGCGAGAAGATCGCTCGCCTGCTGGGAGCGGGCCCGGGGCAGGTGGTGGTCTGCGACACCACCTCCCACAATCTGTTCAAGCTGGTCATGGTCGCCCTGGAGATGCAGGCCGGGCGCGACCGCATCGTGAGCGACGTCCTCAACTTTCCGTCGGATCTGTACATCCTCCAGGGATGCAACCGGCTGATGGGCGGCTCCCACGAGATCCATCTGGTGCCCTCGGAGGATGGCATCAGGGTGGGCCAGCAGGTCCTTTTCGACGCCATCGACGAACGCACGGCACTGGTCACGCTTTCCCACGTGACCTTCAAGAGCGGCTTCCTCTACGACGCGGAGGCGGTGACCCGGCGGGCGCACGAGGTGGGCGCCATGGTGCTCTGGGACCTGGGACACTCGGCGGGGGTCGTGCCCATCGAGCTGGACCAGTGGGGGGTCGATCTGGCGGTGGGGTGCACGTACAAGTACCTCAACGGCGGGCCTGGAGCGCCGGCCTTCCTCTACATGCGCCGCGATCTGCAAGAGCAGGCACAGTCTCCCGTCTGGGGCTGGTTCGGCCAGCGGTCGCTGTTCGACTTCGACCTGGAATACCGGCCCGCGGACGGCGTCACTCGCTTTCTGGTCAGCAGTACGCCCATCCTCTCCACGCTGGCTGTGGAATCGGCCCTCGACGTCGTTTTGGACGCGGGCGTCGGGCGCATCCGGGAGAAATCGGTGCGCTTGACGTCGTACCTGACGTACCTGGTGGAGACCGAGCTCGTCCCCCTGGGGTTCTCTCTGGGCTCGCCCAGGGATGCGGAAGAGAGAGGCTCCCACGTCTCCATCAGACACCCTGACGGGTATCGGGTCAACCGGGCGCTCATCGAGGAGATGGACGTGCTGCCAGATTTCCGGGAGCCGGACAACATACGGCTGGGGTTGGCCCCTCTCTATACTTCCTTTTGTGAAGTGTGGGAGGCGGTGCAGCGTTTCAAACGGGTCGTGGAGGAGAGGCGGTACCTCCAGTATTCTCCCAGTGAGAGGCCGACGGTGACCTGAGAGGATGGGTCGCGCGGCGCGCATAGTGGCCCACTATCATCTGCAGGGTGGCGAGGCATGAGTGAATGGAGAGTGACAGATGAACGAGGACGTCTATCGCAGACTGGCTCAGAGATTGGATGCCATCCCCAACGGCTTTCCCTCTACGGAGAGCGGCGCAGAACTGCGCCTTCTGGAGAAGATCTTCAGACCAGAGGAGGCGAATCTGGCGTCAGTGATGCGGCTCACAGGAGAGACGGCTACGACCATCGCCTCTCGTGCCGGGGTGGACCCCAAGGAGGCCTATCGGACTCTGAAGGCCATGGCACGTGAAGGGTTGATCGTGGCCAGCAAAGGCGAAGGCGAACTCGTCTTTTGCCTCATGCCCTTCGTAGTCGGTTTCTACGAGGAGCAGTTGCCGCGCCTGGACGAGGAACTGGCGAAGCTGTTCGAGGAGTACTACCGGGAAACGGGTGGCGGGGGTACCCTGATCCAGTCTGCTCCTCCTGGCCATCGCGTCATACCGGTGGAGCAGTCCATCGCTTTCGAGCCGGAGATCTTTCCCTACCAGCGAGCCTCAGAGCTGCTCGAAGGAGCCAAGGCCTGGGGTGTGCGAGATTGTATATGCAGGGTGCAGCAGCGACTGGTGGGCAAAGGTTGCGATCATCCCATCGAGGTGTGCCTGCTCTTCGCGCCCGTAGAGGGAGCCTTCGATCACAGCCACGTGACCCGGGCCATCACCAAAGAGGAAGCTCTGCGCATCCTCCGCGAGACGGAGGAGGCGGGCCTGGTACATTCCACCGCCAACTATCGGGAGGGTCACTTTTACATCTGCAACTGCTGTACCTGCTGTTGCGGGTTCCTGCGCGCTGTGGTGGAGTTTGGAGTGCCCACGGCCATCGCCCATTCAGACTTCAGGGTGGTGGTGGGTGAGGAGGAGTGCGTAGGCTGTGGCGAGTGCGTGGAGCGCTGCCAGTTCGGGGCGCTGTCGGTGCCGGACGACGTGTGCGTGGTGGATTATGCTCGTTGCGTCGGGTGTGGCCAGTGCACCACCGTGTGCCCGTCGGACGCCTTGCGCCTGGAAAGGCGGCCCACGGGTGAGACAGTACCTCCGCCCTTGAACGAGGGAGAGTGGATGGCACGCCGGGCAGAGGAGCGTGGCATGTCGCTGGCCGACATGCTCTGAGGTAGCAGGAGGGCATTAGGATGGAGACGTCCATCGCTTTTGGGCCGGTTCCCTCTCGTCGGCTAGGGCGCAGCCTGGGCATCAACAACGTGCCAGCCAAGGTGTGTAGTTACTCCTGCGTGTACTGCCAAATAGGGCGCACCATCAAGATGAGGGCGGAGAGGCAGGAGTTCTATCCACCGGAGGAACTGGCCGAAGCGGTGGGGGAGCGGGTAGAGAAAGTCCGTGAGACCGGTGAGTCCATCGACTACCTGACCTTCGTCCCGGATGGTGAGCCCACGCTAGACGTCAACCTGGGGCCAGAGATCGACTTGTTGAGGTCGCTGAACATCAGCATCGCCGTGATCTGCAATTCGTCCCTCGTCTGGCGCGAAGAAGTCCGCTCAGACCTGTTGACGGCCGATTGGGTCTCTCTGAAGGTTGATTCCACCAGGGAGGAAGTCTGGCGCCGCATCGACCGTCCCCACGGGTCTCTAGCTCTGGATACCATTCTTCGGGGCCTGCGCCAGTTCGCCTCAGAGTTCAGCGGGCAACTGGTTACCGAGACGATGCTGGTTCGCGGGATCAACGACCAGCCCGAGCAACTGGCAGAGGTGGCCCAGTTTGTGTCGGAGCTTCATCCTTCGGTGGCTTACCTGTCGATCCCCACCCGCCCACCAGCAGAGGATGGGGTGGGGCCTCCAGCAGAGGAGAACCTGAACCGGGGTTATTGGATCCTGAGGGAAAGGTTGGAGAGCGTGGAGTATCTGATTGGCTACGAGGGCGACGCGTTTGCCTCCACGGGGGATGCCAGAGGGGATCTGCTGAGCATCACGGCGGTGCACCCCATGCGCAAAGATGCGGTGGCCAAGTTGCTGTCGAGGGCGAAAGCGGATTGGTCCGTGGTAGAGGAGTTGGTAGAGAGAGGGCTACTTTCAGGGGCTCAATACGCCGGGAAGACCTTCTACGTGAGGAGATTCCGCTAGACAATCGCGCTCTAGCACTCTGGCATTGTCGGTGCCCGGGTCGCCTGCGCATGGAAGGAAGTCGGCGGTGATCTGCGGGAGAGGCGGCCGTGCGTTCTCAGAGCGTGTCCGCGGCTGGAGAAGCCTGCTCCAGCTTGCTCGTACGGAAGACGTGTGGTATAAGTGAGCCAACTTGTCGCGTCGAGGCATAGGCAGTGATTCTCGAAGATGAAAGGAGAGCAAGATGTCAGGCTGGCTAAAGGCAGGATTGATCGGCGCTGTGATCGTGGTCGTGCTCAAGGTGCTGGAGGTGGTGCCCTGCGTGAACTGCTGTGCCATACCGCTGGAGTGGGTGGCCTATGGTTGCATCGGGGCGCTGGCTGCCCGCTGGATAGCTCCCGTTCGCACTATGGGGGCGGGGGCCGGGCAGGGGGCTCTGGCGGGGCTCGTTGCTGCTGCCATCGGTGGCGTGATCGGCATTGGAGTCGACGTCGTGGGAGCCTCGGTGATGGCGCCTTTCCAGGTGGCCATGCTCAGTCAGGCAGCTTCCTCCGGAGGTCCTTCAGCAGTTGATGCAGGCCGGCCTGGACCCCAGGATGCTCTCTGGGGTAGGCGCGGGTGCAGTGGAGACTATCGGCACCAGTGCGGTGTGCTGTGGGGTTGGCCTGGTCATCGCGGCGGCGCTGGGTGCGCTGGGTGGTCTGGTCTTCGCGGCTGTCAAGTCGGAGTGATCAGCGGCTAGCGGCCTCCATCGACAGGGCTGGTCGGGCTCCACTGGCGGCATGGTCCCCACATCGATCCCCGGGGTAGCATCGCTAGACGGTCAGCGGGTGAAGACGGACTGGTAGAGGGCCAGGGTTTCCCTCGCGGCCTTGTCCCAACTGAATCTGGCCGCTTGCCGGGGACCCCTGGCCTTGAGGTCTGCGCGGACGTCTTGGCTCTCCAGGACAGTGGTCATCGTCGCCTGCAAATCGGCAACGCTGGTGGGGTCCACCAATAGCGCTGCATCTCCCGCCACCTCTGGCAAGCTGGATCTGTTGCTGGTGACGACGGGCGCTCCGCAGGCCAGGGCCTCCAGCACCGGAAGGCCGAACCCTTCGTAGAGCGAGGGGAAGACGAAGAGTTCTGCGGCAGAGTAGAGGGCCGGCAAGTCCGCGTCCGGGACGAAACCGGTGAAAACCACCTCGTTCTCCAGGCCCAATTCGTGCAGCCGGCGGAAGAAGCCTTCGTAGAGCCACCCTTTCTGGCCTACGATCACCAGCCTCGCTTCCGATCCCCTGACCCTCAGACCATGGTACGCCTCCAGGAGTGAAGTCAGGTTCTTGCGCGGCTCGATAGTGCCCAGAGAGAGGATGAACTGAGGCGGCAGACCGTGGTCTCGACGCACGCGGGCCATGGCCTCTGCTGACGCCGGGCGAAAACGCGCATCCACACCCTCGTAGATCACGTGGATCTTGGCCTCGTCCAGACCGTAGAAGCGCACCGCATCTCGCTTGGTGTGTTCTGACACGGCGATCACGGCGTCGGCAGCTTTGAGGAAGCGAGGCATCACCAGGGTCAGGAACCAGCGGTTCAGAGGCTTGTGCGTTTCGGGGTAGAGGCGGAAGATCAGGTCGTGCAGGGTGAAGACGGTCCTGACGCGGGACAATCGGGGCAGGAGATGATCCGTGGCGTGGAAGAGGTCGATCCCTGGAAACATCCGGTCCTGGGGAATACGCAGGGATTGGGCGAAGAGAGCCGCGAATCGCCACGGCTTGGTGCCGAGGTTGGAGGTCAGGTGCGGGACGCGGTCCAGCGGGGGTTCGATCTGCGCGTCTCGCGGGCGGTGGTAGAAGGCCACGTACTCGTTATCGGTATCGGCGACCAGCAAGGCCGCCAGCAGTTCCTGGGCATAGCGCCCCAGCCCTGCGCGGCGATGGACGGCCGGGGAAGTGTCTATGCAGATCCTCATCCTTTCCCCTCTTGTGTGTGATCCTGAGTTGGTCGTCTCGTGCCCTCTGGCCAGGGACTGATGGGAGCCCTGGTGACTACAACGTCAGCTTCGTATAGATAGCCGCAGTCTCGCGGACCATCTTCTCCACCGTGAAGGACCCTCGCACCCGCGCCAGCCCCTTCTGCCCCAGTGTCGTGGCCTTTTCCAAATCACTGAGCAGTTCCAGTATGGACTCAGATAGGGTGCTGGGGTCCTTGGGCGGCACGAGGAGGCCCGTCTCGCCTTGTACGACCGCCTCTCCGATACCAGCCACGTCACTGGCCACCACCGGCAGGGCGCTGGCCATGGCTTCCAGAATGGTCAGCGGCAGGCCTTCGCCTTCCGTAGTCGACAGGACGAATAGGTCGCTGGCGGCCAGGACCCTGTCTACGTCCCGGCGGATCCCGGCCAGGGTTACGTTGTGCTCCAGGCCCAGCTCGGCTATCTGAGCCTCGACCCGTGGCCGATAAGGGCCGTCCCCCACGATCAGCAGATGGGCCTGGAGCTGCTGGGCGCGGACCAGGTCGAAGGCTCTGAGCAACGTATCGAAATCCTTGGGGAAGTACATCCGGGCGACGGTGGTGATGAGAGGCTCGCTGGACGGCACCCCCAGGACAGCCTTCCATGCGGCCCGCTGCGGCGATGCCTGCCTGAAGCGAGCGGTGTCTATGCCGTTTCGTACCACGTAGACCCGGTCAGGAGGGCCGATTCCCGCCGCAACGATGGCCGCTCGCTCTGCCTCGCAGACACCGATGAAGGCGTCGGTCCACGGCGCCAGACGTCGCTCAGTGAGCAGCAGGGCCCATCGCTTGGGCCAGGTGTAATGCGGAGCAGCCAGCCCGTGAATCGTATAGACGACCTTGGGTCGCCGGGCCCCAAGCAGCGCGACGGCCAGCCGGCCGTAGAGCGCTGCTCTGGCCCCGTGGCAGTGCAGGATGTCGTACCCTTCATGGCGGAGCAGGCGGTGCAGGTCGAGCAACGGTCCCGGACGCAGGCCGCTTGCTATGTCCAGGCGATGGTAGGCTACTTCATACGCGGCGAAGTCTTCCGCGCTTACGTTGCCGCCGTCCTCGGGCATGGCCACACTGATGACGAACCGATCGTGATCCAGGTGTCTGACCAGATCCCGCATGTGGACAGCTCCTCCTCCACGGGACGAGGCGACGAGTTGAAGGATGGAGGTCATGGGCGAGCTCCTGTGCCCCTGACCCCACGCCGCCTGATCCACTGTTGGAAGGCCACGGTGCCCGGTACTGGGGTCTGAAGGCTATGGCGGAGGCCGTGGAGACCGTGCCGGGCATCTGGCAAGAGCTTTCGTCGCCCCCACAGGGTGGAGGCTACGGCTCCCAGGGTGCTGATGAGCGGGTATCGCGTGGCGATGCCTCGACATCGAGTCTCAGTGTACGGTGCATCCATGCCCATCAGGCTACTTCTTCCACCATGGCGATGCTCTCTATAGAGTGGCAGAGCAGATTGAGCAGAGGCAGCTTTGACAGGTGCAGATCTAGAGAATTCACCAGATAGCCGAGGCCATTGTAGGCGCGACGTGCCACCGGCGGGAATCCGGTGAGGTTCTTGGGCAGCATATTGGCGCGCCTCTGGCGTACCAAGCGAAAGCCCGCCGCCTCGAGCTCCATCTTGGCACTTCGGGGCGTGTATCTGCGTGGATGATGCCATCGTCCTGATCGCCACCTGTTGATCAACTCCGTGTAGGAGTAGCGTTGAGGGAACTGGTAGATGAAGAAGAATCCACCCGGTTTCAGCACCCGTTTGATCTCTCGCAGAGAGGCTCTCTCATCGACTACATGCTCCAAGACCCCACACGACAGCACACCGTCAAAGCTGGCAGAGGGGAAGGGCAGCAGAACCGGATCCTCCCCTATGATTATCTGGTCTCCGTCTATGACCACGCTGTCGGCGGGAAAGCGTCTTATGTCAAAGCTCGTCACGGCCAGGTCCCGCCTGGCCAGGAGCCAGCTCACCTGGCCGTACCCGCATCCCCAGTCCAAGACACGACCACCCGAGCCCAGGAACCGTTTCACCTCATCGGCAAAGCGTACGTAGTTGAGCAAGCTGGCCCTGCTGCTCAGGTTCAGTTGACTTGCCGGGTCGGCTGGGTCTTGCAGCAGGTGCTCTATCTCATTCTCGCTACCGGGCGCCCAGGGGCGCGGGTGATTGACCATCGTTTGCCACGCACTTCGGTGGTGTCCAGTCCTGTGTCCTCTGACTACTCGATGGCCGTGCGAAGTACCGAAGCCGATGTATAGACGATACGTGTGTCATGCGGCGCTCCACGCCCATCGAACTCCGCTGTCTGAAGCGTTTCGCTCGCGAGATGGGCCCAGCAGGTGGAGGATCGAGGTCATGGGCGAACTCCTGTGCCCCTGACCCCGCGTCGCCTGATCCACTCTCGGAAGACCACGCTACCCAGAAGCGGGGTGCGAAGGCTGTGACGGAGGGCCTGGAGACCGTGCTTGGCAGCCGGCAGGAGCTTTCGTTGTTTCCACAGGGCGACGGCGATGGCGCCGTGGTTGCGGGCATAGCCCTCGTTGATCGCCGCCCTGCGCTGATGTACAGCCTGGGGGTACCTGTCCTCGAGTTTGCTCAGGGCAACGATGGAACGGGCGCGCAGAGTGGCCACATCTCTGGTGAGGCTCTCCGGGTGGCGGCGTACGCAGGCCACAGTCCCTGGCGCGTAGACGATGGGGAAACGCGCGGCGATGCGCAGCCACAACTCGTAGTCCTCGGAGAGCCACAACCCGGGGTCCTCGTCAAAGGGGCCGACTTCCTCCAGACAGCTCCGTCGAAGTAGCAACATGGCTGGTGAGACCAGGAAGTTGCCGCGCAGCAGCTCGGCGAGCACATCTCCCGAGGGCGTGGGGAGGCCCGCCAACAGGCGCCCTGTCGGGCAGCCGGGGTCGTCGCGGAAGTAAGAACCATCCGAGTAGACGAGCGCTGCCTGGGGATGTGACGTGAAGGCGGATAGTTGCCAGGCCAGCTTGTCGGGCAGGAACAGATCGTCGGAGTCGAGAAAGGCGATGAAGGGACCGGTGGCTCTCTCGAGGCCTCTGTTTCGAGCGGTGGCGGGCTGCCCGCTGTGAGGAAGAGCCAGGTAGATCACCGCATCGCCGAACTCCTGCACCAGGCTCGGGGTTGAATCCGTGGAACCGTCGTCGGCGACGATGATCTCCACGTGACCATGCGTCTGGGCCTGCACGCTACGAATGGCCTCTCCGACGTAGGAGGCACGGTTGTAGGTGGGGATGATTACGCTGACCTTTGGTAGAAGATCATTCATGATAGCTGACTCTGGATCGTGGCGGGTCGAACCGCGCCTGGACACCGCGGCGGAAGGCGATGCGGGCCCTTCCACAGCGGCAGCGATGCTCAACAGGTTAAGGGCCGAAGAGACTCTCGTATCGGAGCTTGGGGAACACGTTCAGCTTGCCGCCGATGGTAGCGTCCACGATCTCCCGCCCGGACGCCTCGTACTGCGCCTTCGCCAACCTGTAGGCCTGCTCGGATATCTCCAGTTCAGGTAACTGCCAGCGACAGCCCTGGCCAAAGTAGTCGGGGGCGAAATGGTTGGGATCGTCACCTGCCGCGACGACCATACTCCCCGGTTTGCCCCGGGAGGCAAAGGAATGGTCGACCCCAATGAGGATCACTTTGTGAAAGCCGAGATAGTAGGCGATCTGCATTGTCGCGTAGGTCACTGTACTGCCCACCCAAAGGCCCTGGAGGATATCGGTGTAGAATCGCGGCGTCCCTCGAGTGGCATAGAACATCATGTTGGGGGTGAAGTCTATCATCTTATGCGCGTGCCAGGTGACGAACTTGGGACAGGGCACCCGTGCGATCTCGTCAGGCCATTGCTCGACGACGAGGGGGTTGCTGACTGCGTAGTAGGAAGTCGCAAAACCCAGTTCGTCGAAGAGGAGGTAGATTCTGTTCAGGCCGAAGGTGAACTCGCCGCGGAGCAGGGATAGATCCGTCTTCTTGAGACTGGGCCCGTTTCCGATGATGAAGCAGCGTTCGCCCCAGTGCTTGTCCCGGAGAGCACGCAGGCGCTCTCGACTTGCCCGACCCTCAGCACTCAGATACCAGTCTATTCGTCTCAGGGGCCACAGCCGACGCCAGAGCGGCGACGGGACCACGCTTCGAAGAGTGGCGCTGACGTTCATCACTCGGTGCTCAGCCTCGCTATCGCGCCGCCATCGACCACCAACGCCTGGCCGGTCATGAACGAGGAACGTTTGTGATCCGCCAGGAAGAGGATGGCCTGGGCGATCTCCTCCGGCCGTCCCACTCGACCCAGAACGTGGCGGCGGGCGAGTCCCTGGAGGAGGGCATCCACATCGTCGCCCGAGAGGTGTCCTCGATTCAAACCAGCGCGCAGCATGGCAGTATCCACGGCCCCTGGGAGCACGGCATTCACGCGAATGCCATCCGGGGCCAGCTCGATGGCCAAAGCTCTGGTGAGGGCCAGCAGCGCCCCTTTGCTGGCAGCGTAGGCGGCGATGTTGGTCGAAGTGGCCAGGGCATGCACGGAACTGACGTTGACGATGGCCGCGCTGCGCCCGCGCAGGAGACGATAGGCGTTACGGACGGCCAGGAAGACAGAGCGCAGGTTGGTGGCCATCGTGGCGTCCCACTCCGTAGGGGTGGTCTCGATGAGGGGCTTGCAGATCTGAATGGCGGCGTTATTGACCAGGGCATCGATGTGGCCTTCCTGGTCTGCCACTTCGTCAAACACCCCTGCTGAAGCCTCTTCGTTGGAGACGTCAGCCAGGATGAAGCGGTGCACCCCTGGGATCTGATCTTCCTGCTGCAAGTCGACGCCTACCACGTGCCATCCTTCGTCCGCGAAGGCCTTGGCGGTAGCTCTGCCGATCCCCCCCGCTGCGCCTGTGATGAGGAGTACTCGTGTCACGTCACCCCCTCGTTGAGCACTTCCAGGAGGTTGCGGATCGTGTTCTGATGGACGCGTTCCCACGCCTGGGGACTGCTGTTGGCATTGTGGGGCGCCAGCAAGACGTTGGCCATACCGCGAAGAGGGCTGTCCAGGGGCAGCGGCTCGGCTTCGAAGACGTCGAGGGCGGCGCCGGCGAGCTGGCCCGCCTGCAAGGCTTTGACCAGCGCCGGCTGCTCGACGATCGGCCCCCTGGCGGTGTTTATCAAATACGCGGTCGGCTTCATCAGCGACAGTTCTCTCTCCCCGATCAAGTGATAGCTCGTGGGGTTCAGGTCGCAGTTCAGGCTCACGAAGTCGGAGTCGCGCAGTAGCTGCTCCCTGGAGAGCATGCGGATCCCCGTCTCGGCGAGGAACTCCGGCGGCAGATCCACGATGTCGTTGCCCAGTACCTGCATGCTGAAGGCGATGGCCCGGCGGACCACGGCCTTGCCCACGTTGCCCACCCCGATCACCCCCAGAGTGCATTCCCGCAACGAGATGCCAGGAAGCTTCTCCCACTTGCCCTGCTGCATCTCACGGTCCAGGTGGACCACCTGCCGGGCGAAGGAAAGGACATAGGCCATGACCGTGTCCGCCACCGGCTCGCTGAAGGCGTTCGGGGTGTTCCGCAGCGCGATGCCGAGCTCTCGGCAGGCTTCCTGGTCGATGGAGTCGATGCCCGTTCCCCACTTGGAGATGACCTTGAGCTTGGGGGCGGCCTGGAGGACCCGCCTGGTGAATCGGTCGTCGCCGCAGATGGCTCCGTCGATGTCCCTCACGTACTCCAGCAGTTCGTCTTCCTCCAGCCGCTCCGTCACGGGAGGGATGAGAAGTTCGATGTCGTTCTTCTCGAACAGCTCGCGAAAGCGGTCGACGACGGGCTGCATGTAGGGCGCGGACACGAGCACCTTCCGGGTCATGCCGCGCCTCCTTCCTTTTCTCGTTCCAGGTATAGGAATTCGGCCACCCGGAAATCCAGCTCTTCGTCGATGTCCCAGGCCTCTGTCTGGTCTATCTCGAACATGAATGGTCGCTCCCCGATGCGGTTGCCCCGGCTCTCCAGCGTGTGGCACGTGAAGATGTAGAGACAGGAGTTCTCTTCGTAGACGGGTGGGAGATCCTGTGTCCTCAGCAGGACGGAGGGGTCGTGGTTGATAGCCTTCCCCTCGCTGTCCCACAACCGAGTCTGAAGTCTGGTCACCGAGAACAGGGAGTCGTACGAAGGGCGGTGGGCGAGGAAGGAGTCGATGGCCCGGGTGATGGTCTCTGAGCGCAACAGTGGGTTCGTGCTGTGGGTTTGCAGGTAGAAATCGGCCTCTACCTGGGCCACGTCGTGCAGGAGCACGTCGTTCATGGGTACCGTGTCTGTCCTCAACTGCTCGGGACGGTCCAGCAGGCGCACCTGCGGAAAGTGCCGGGATGCGTCTTCCTTGATCGTCGGGCTATCGGTGTCCACGACTACCAGTTGAATCAGGGGACAGGCCAGCAGGCTGTGCACGATGTGATGATAGAGCGGCCTCCCGGCGAAAGGGCGATAGTTCTTGCCGGGCACTCGCTCGCTGTGATGGCGCATAGGGACCAGAGCAACGATGCTGGGTTTCATGGGTCGTCTCCAGCTAAGGTACGGGTGCCGTCGAGGGATGGCAGGTTGCGAAGGACAGCTCGCGCCGGCGCTCCATCCGCTCCCTTCAGCTTCATGGGCAGGCACAGAAGCTCGTAGCGGCCAGGCTCGACGCCGGCCAGGTTCAGTCCTTCCAGGACGACCACGCCTGCCCCCAGCAGGATTCGATGGGCCTCGGGTCCTTCGTCGAATCGCCCCACCGAGAGATAGTCGACACCCAGCAGCCTCAACCCTCGGTCGACGACCCATTGTGCGGCGCCCGGTGACAGAGCCACGTAATCTGTGCGAAACTCGGGGACCCCGGCCAACCAGAGTTCGGAGTTGCTCGTGCGCAGCAAGAGGCGCCGCTCATCGGGCGGGAGGTTCAAGCCTTCGAGATCACTCTCGGTGATGGCCTGCAGATCAGGCAGATAGGCCACCACGACCGGGCCGATCAGCCCGTGCAGTGACAGTTCGTCGGCGGTCTGACCGTCGCTGACGCAGTGCCAGGGAGCATCCACGTGGGTCCCCACGTGAAGGTCGGAGTGGAGCGTGGAGACGTTGTAGTCGTCTCCCTCGCTGATCCGCTCGGAAGGTATGATTCGCAGGCCTGCACTTCCGGGCCAGTGGGGCATGTCGGCCCTGGCGGTGAGGGTGATGTCGATGAGCTTACTCACCTTCGTGTTCCTCCGGGTTTGCAGCGTATTGGACGCGTCGTCGCGCCTTGCCCGCGGCCGGAGCCCGCAAGGCACCGGTGCCAGTGTGGGCTTGTGGATAGTAGAACGTCTGCCTGAGCTGGGTGGTGACGGGTCCGCGCTGAGCGTAGCCCCGGTACGTGCCCCAGAACTGCATCAGACGGAACCGCGGGATGCCGATCAGCTCCCGGCGCAGCACGCCCTGGCGTCGGGCTTGAGCGTAGTCGCTGAACACGTTGACCAGGAAGAGATGGACGAACTCTCCAAAGCCAAAGCGCTCCTCGGGGAAGATGCGCTTGAGAGCGATGGCTTCCCTGCGATACCTGTTGTAAGTCTGTCGCGGGCTTTCGTTGTGTACGTGGATCACTTCTGCCTCAGGTACATAGGCGATTCGATAGCCGAGTTGCATGGCACGCTTGGCCCAATCCAGGTCTTCCAGGCCGGTCAGGGTCTCATCGTAGGGCAGTTGCTCCCACAGAGTGCGGCGGATGGCGGCATTGGCGTTGTTGCAGAAAGGGTGATCCTGGCTGGGGATGGAGTGGTCCGGGAACCACTGGGCGAAGACCTGGTGTTCAGAAAACTTAGTCGTGTCGTTGCCGCTCTGTTTGCCGTATACCAGGCCCACCTTGGGATCTTCGAAGGGCGCCATCAGTCGCGTCAGCCAGTCCTCGTATACCGGGTAGACGTGGGCGCTGGCGACGACGATGAAGTCACCTCCAGCCGCTTCGCAGGCCAGGTTGAGGGAGCGGCCGAACGAGAACTCCTCGGGTTGGATGTGCAGGATGCGCGCCGGGTATCTGGAGACGATGGAAGGGGTGGCATCGGTGGAACCCGAGTCGACGACGATGATCTCCATGTTCTTCATCGTCTGCTGCACGATGCCGCTGAGGAGGCGACCGATGTGTTTCTCCTCGTTGTAGCAGCGGATGACTACCGAACAGCGCGCCATAGATGGCTCAGACACCGGGTTTCACCTTGACTATGCCGACGGGTTGATACCTGGGGTCCCAGACACCCCACGGCATGCCATTGTTACCTGACTGGTAGTAGAAATCGGCGAGATTATCGCGCAGCTCTGCGCAATTCCGCAGCGCATCGAATAGCTCATCGTAGCGGTCGAAGTTGGAGGGGCAATCCGACGGCAGGTCGAAGATCCCGCGCAGGGCTGCTTCGGTGTAGCACCATCCCTTCGAAGGCTGGTGGAACCAATCATTATCCCTGGCCGCCGCCAGTGTCGCCACGAGTTGACCGCCTGGCTTCAGGACGCGCATCAACTCATGCACGCAGTCCTTAAGGTCGTCTGGGTGGTTGTGTTCCAGCGCGGAGATGGATACGACAGCGTCTATGCTACCGGACTGGATATCTGTCATCGTCCGGAGGTCTTGGTTATACACATAGACCGTCCCTTCGCCGCGGCGCTCCAACTGATGGGACAGGCCCTTGACCGCTTTGCGGAGCTTGGCAGGATAGTTCTTCCAGAACCTCGGATAGCGAGGTGGTAGGAACTCCCTCAGCGAGTCAGGCAGTATGGGGTTCGCAAGATCCTTTTCTCTCAACCCGACGATCCGATAGGCTTGCCGGAACCTGCGAGGCAAGTTGGCGCGGCTGGTCCGGTCAACGCTGATCACGTCTATACCTTGCTCGGCAAGCCACCACTGCATCACGCCTCGCCCGGCGCCTGCGTCGATGATCAGCATCCCGGGCCGTGCATCGACTTCCCGGGCAGCCCAGGAAAGATCGAGCAGGTAGTGCCATCCAAGCCCGATACCCAGGACCTCGCTGATCTCTCTCATGTGCTCCGCGAGGTCGTGCTGTTGCTCGAGCAGCGAGACGGACAGGAGTTCCAGCCGTTCGTTACTGTCGTTCACAGGTGGCATACTCTCGTTGGTCACTGGTTAGGCAAGTCGTTGCCGTCAACTGACCGCTGATCCAATCCGCACGCAGCGAGAAATCCCCGGGCGGTCAGGCCGCATCATTACTGGCTTCGTTCGCGACTCGGCCCGACGGAAGCACCCGCGGCAAGCGGATCGCTTGAGAAAGGAAACCATAGATGTGAGCTAACGCTTGAAGAGTCGAAACGTGATCCTTCCGCCGGATGGTCGCCAGCATCAGAGCCAGCACCTGTTCGGGGAAGCTCACCAGTCCCATGCGGAGGCTGGCCACGGCCAGGCCAGTGCGGCCATGCCTCGTGGCAGTGAGCACAGCTTCGGACCTCCCCGTCCCTCGTGCGCGCCTACAGAAGTATCGCCTGGTCATCCGCTCCGCCGGGACATGGTGATGGACCACGGCAGCCGGCGTGTAGACCACCAGCTTGCCAGAACTCAGGATTCGCCTTTGCAACTCAGTGTCCTCATGGCCCATGAGGAGGTTCCCCTTGCGGCCCAACTCTGTCGAAAACAGACCCACCTGGGAAAAGGCCTGCCTGGCGAAGGAGCAGTTCGTGCCTATGAGGCGCTCGGGCCAGCGCAGGGTCCGCAGTTCGTCACCCCAATCGACAATGCTCAGGCTGCGCAGCATCGTGTCCGCCAGCCACGAGGGACGTGGTGCATCCCAAATGGGAAGCACCTTTCCGCCAACCGCCCAGACGTTGGGGTTGGAGTCATACACTTCCAGCAAGCTGGCTAGCCAGTTGGGATCGGCCTTGGCGTCGTCATCGAGGAACGCGACTATCTCTCCCTTCGCCTCTCGGATTCCAGTGTTACGTGCCTGGGAAAGACCTTCCCTGGCCTCCTGGAGGTAGCGCAGAGGTACTGGTCCCTCGCTGGCCATGTCGTGTATCATGGTTGCTGTCCCGTCCGCAGGTTTGTTGTCCACCACGATTATCTCATATCCCTCGCGGCCAGCGAAAGATTGGGCTTGCAGGCTCCGAACCGCTTCCTCCAGGAGCTGCGGATGGCCATAGGTGCAGACGATGGCCGAGATGCGCACGAAGTCCCGATCGGCCACTGGCATACAGCTCTGTCATCTCCTGGCTGACGCCTGCTGAGCTTCCACCCTTGAGACCCTTCAGGCGCTCAGCGCGAGTCGCGGGTGAGTAGGCTCTCAGCAAAGCCCACGACATGCCCCCAATAATGATAGACCATTCTCTGGTGAATGAAGGGCACCCCAGTCCGGTGCCTGAGAACGATCCAGCCAATTTGCAGCAGTCGCCATCCCAGCAGCAAGAAGTCGACGGCGGCTCTGCGAAAGGCGGCCCCCTTCCCCTCCTGCTTGGCCAAAAGCACCATTTGCGAGCGCGAAGATCCAAACTGGCGTCGAAGGAAGTACGATTTGGTCAGACGCTCTGGAGGCACGTGGTGGTAAACCACGGCGTCCGGAGCGTAGAATACAACCTTGTCCCTGGCATGGATGCGCTGCTGGATTTCTGTGTCTTCCCAGCCGAGAAGTGCTTCTCCCCGTCTTCCCAGGTTGGGGTCGAAATGGCCCAGCTCCGAGAAAACGCTGTGTCGAAAAGAGCAGTTGGCGCCCAGGATCCTCTCCGGCCAAGCCAGGGCTGTCGGCTCGTCTCCCCGATCCACCAGGCTCAGCCATCCCTCGTACTCTTCTGACCACCATTCTGGCCGTTCATCTGTGTGCCAAGTGGGGAGTATCTTTCCGCCTGCGGCCCAGATACGGGGGTCACTGTCAAACGCCTCCAGCAGTGCTGCCAGCCAGCGGGGGTCAGCCTCGGCATCGTCATCGAGAAAGGCAACGATCTCGCCCCTGGCGGCCTCGAGGCCGCGGTTTCGCGCGTGGGACAGCCCCTGGCGGGTCTCGAGGACATAGCTCACGGGCGGGGAGGAGGTGTCACCCAAGCAGTGCACCACTTCCGGTGTCTGATCTCCTGAGTTGTTGTCCACGACGATGATCTCATACTGGTCAGACGACAGCGTCTGGTTGAGCAGGCTACTGATGGCCCCTCGCAGCAGGTCTGGGTTTCGGTAGGTACAGACAACAACAGAGATGCGCGGACTCCTCGTCCGGGCCATGGCGAACCCCTGGCAGATGTCGATCAGGTTGGAAAGTACCATTTGATGAACTGAGCGGTCAGAGCCATACCCCGCTCGAGGTCGAAAGCAGGTTGGTAGCCCAGAAGTCGGCGCGCCTTGTCAATACGTACCCGGGTCTGGGCCCGGTACAGGAGCAGTCTCGATGGACTGGGTTCCTGCATCACCCGATCTGCGTGAGCGGACCTGGGGCTTGCTACAGAGACCACAGGAGGGCGGGGTCGATCCAGATAGCGCTCTCTGAACTGCGCCCAAGACTCGGGCGCGAGTCGTTGGGCAAGCCTGTAGGGCCAGTTCACGACGGGCGTTTCTACCAGGGCCACCCGCACATCGGGGTTGGAGAAGACCTTGCGCCACCGCCGCCAGGTGGGTGAGGAAGCCCACGAAGATCGCGGTGGGGCAGAAGTGCCCGCCGGCTGCTTGGTCGGGATCGGCACCGTCGATGAGGTGCCCAGAATGCGCTCGAAGGCGGCGAAGAACTGGTGCCAGGTGACGGGCTCGTCGGCTGTGAGGAGGAAGGATTCGCCGATGGCCTCGTCCTTCACGGCGGCCAGGATCATGCCGTGCACCACGTCGTCAACGTAGACGGCGTTGCAGAGCCCGTCGTCGTCGGGAAGGGCCACTGGACCTCTCTGGAGCTGATCGACTATGCCCAGCGTCCAGGCCTTGGAGAAGGGACCGTAAACGATAGTGGGCTGGACGATGGCCACTGGCAAGCTATTCTCCTGGTGGTACCGCAACATCAGGTTCTCGGCTTCCAGTTTCGTGTCCGCGTATAGATCCCCGGTCTTGGTCCTAGGACAGGTCTCGTCTAGGAACCCATCAGGCGTTCCATAGACCGATACGGTGCTCACGTGAACCACGCGTGTCACATTGGCCTCCAGAGCGGCCTCGGCCACATTCTGAGTGCCCTGGACTGACACCGCGCGACGATGCCTCGCATCACCGGCGAAGTCGTATGCGCAGTGAAAGACGAGGTGGCAACCCTGCACCGCTTCCTTCAGAACGTCTCCGTCGGTTATGTCGCCGCGGATCATTTTGATCGGAAAGCGGGCGATTCGCGACGCCTTGCTGAAGTTGCGCACGAGGACGCGCACCTCTGCACCATGCTCAAGCACCAGTTTCTCCACGAGGCGTCCCCCAATGAAACCGGTGCCGCCCGTGACGAGGACTTCCCTCCCCTCCAACATCAGCTCCTCGCTCCTTGTTCTGTAGGCTGCACCCATGGCAACTCCAGTGGCTGACGTCGCGCGTAGCACCGTTCGATTAGCGCCACCGACCGGCATCCTTCCGAACCTGGCACAGATGGAGGGCGCCCGGTCCGAATGGCCTCTATCCAGTCGTGGAACTGGGGAAGGAACAGCTCTGTGAAGTCCTGTGGAGCGGGAGCCTGGTCCCTGTGCCGGATGCCCATTCCGGCGAGCCCGGGACCATCGTCCCTGGAGCGCAGCACCGCTTCGTTGGTGCGAAGGCTTACTTCCAGCTCGGCGTGCCGTCCTCGGATGATAGCGGTGTTGCGGAGGTTGCGGGTTCGGCTCAGTTCCACAACGCCTCGTGCCCTGGACGTCATACAGAGACGCAGTTCACAATCGGCTTCCACGCCTCCATAACTGTCGTCGTAGTATTCGTAGCTCTCCGCTTCACCCAACCACCAGAGCAGTTGATCCAGGGTATGAGCGCCGGTGTCAGCCAGGACTCCCCCGCCGGCGCTGTCGGCACGGAAGAAGAAATCAGATTGTACCGGCCAGTTATAGACGTTGCCTTCGCGGAAGTCGAAGGATTCGATGGGTCCCAGCACCTCGTTATCCAGAGCCCATTTGGCGAACTGGGCTGAGTGCAGAAACCTCCTCATGAGACCCACGGCGAGCACGGCGTGTCCCTCGTGGGCGGCCTCGATCATGGCGTCACATTGGGACGCAGACGTTGCCATGGGCTTTTCCACCAGGACGTGGACGCCATGCCTCAGCAGGTCGACACTGATGGGCTCGTGGAGCGAATGCGGTGTGGCCACTATCGCTGCATCGGCGTTCCCCAGCACCTGGTGGTAGTCGGTCGCCGTCTCGACGTCGTCGGCTTCCCTGGTGAGCTGCTGCAACCGCTGTCTGTCCGGATCTACGAGCCACACCAGTCGTGAATCGGGATGAGACTGCACTGCTGGCATGTGGCATCGTTGCGAGACCGCGCCGCAGCCGATAATGGCAATCCGAAGAGGCTCCTTACTCACCGTCATCTCTCAGGGCCGATCTATAGGTAGAATGGGATGTCGTTCCCGCAGGGCCTGGAAGTACTGGTGGTATTCGCGCCCGGCGTACAGGAAGAAGACTCGCTTGCGCGGCCAGAGGGCGCCGAATTTCTCGTCCGGCTTCACGCTGCCCGGGCAGACCAGCTCAAAGAGCTGCAGCTCCGGAAGGCCGACCTGCTGGCCGGCTGCGCGGAGGCCACTCTCACTCCAGTAAGCTACGTGCAGGCGCGGCTTCAGATAGACATGATCCCCTATCGGTCCGCCATCGTAGAAGTCAGTGGTGCCGGTAATGACACCTCCAGGGGACAGGTGGCGCTCGAGCAGTCTAAGAGACCGCATCGGCGCCGCGAAGTGCTCGAAAACCTCTACCGCCACGATCAAGTCGTACTGGGCGCTCTCTGGCAAGTCGTCAGGATGGAAGTACCTCTCCCCATGGCATGCGTGATTCCTCAACTGTGTCAAGTCCCTGGAGAGGTCGCAGCCCCAGACATCGAACCCTTCTTCCATGAGCTGGAAGAAGGTCGGTGTGTTCCCCGTACCGTAAAGGAGAATCGTAGAGAGTCCCAATTCATCGTGAAGGAGCTTGGAAAGGAAGTACTCTCGGTAGCCCCCGCCTCCTACTCCTGTCCCCGCAGTCAGGCCTTCTCCCTCGTGCAGGTCCTCGTACAGGTCACGATCCAGTTCGCGCTGAAGGAAGTTGCACTCCGGGCAGCGATACCATAGCCTGCCGTATGAGGTCTCGAATGGTTGCGACTGCGCCTGGCATACGCGGCAAAGCTGCACCGAGCCTCTCCCGGGGGGATCCCCGGGGCTACGGCCCACGAGGGCTCGGCGGAGCCCGTTAAGCCCCATCCGTCAACCTCCTCGTCCCTCCAACAGGTCGCTGTACGACACCCTGGGGAAAACCTCAAGCCGGGTCTCTGCGCTGGCATTGCGTATCACGCCGCCATGCTCTGCAAAGAACTGTTGGGCTTGCCGGTAGGCCATCTCCATGCGTTCCACCTTGGGGTCGTGCCACCTGTATCCCGGCCCGAAGTAGTCTGGGTGGAAGTGATTGATGTCCTCTGTGCGCGACGTGATTACCGTGCCCGTCACCTCGTCTTTCTGGGCAGGGGGTTGGTAGTTGTGGTCGATACCGATCAGGTAGAGCTCCCTGCAGCCCAGGTAGTATGCGAGTTGCAGGTTGAGATAGGTGACCGTGCCACCCCAGAAGACCCGGCGGACGAAGTCCGATGAGAATGTGAATGGCCTGGTGTCGTAGTCCCGCACGAAATTGATGAAGATGGTGTCCTCGTCCGGTCGGAGGCAGTATCTCAGATCACGAGGAAGGATCTTGGTGGTACCCCGCAGGGCATTGATGGTCTCCGCCCTGTCCTCAGCGACGAGCACATCCTCCACCGTGTAGTAGGTAGGCATAAAACCCATCTCACCGAACATCAGGAAAATGGCGTTGCAGCCAATGGTGATCTCATCCTTCAGCAGTCGCACGTCAGTCTGCCGGAGACTGGGTCCTCCGCCGACGACGAAAGCCCGCCGACCACGATGTTTGTCTCTCAGAGAGACCAGCCTGGCTTCATTGTCTCTGAGGGCCACGCCGTGGCTGGCGAACTGGTATGGCAGCTCCGATAGGGCGTCCCACGGCCGGCGCGCCACGGCGCGCGTGCGGCAAGTGACAGCCTTCAGCAGTCGCAGCGGACTGCGTCTACTACTCCATGAAGCTGGGTCGACGGCTGGCTGGTCCATGATCACGAAACCCAGTTACACCAGTGCTCTGACCTGACGGTGCGATTCGCTGAGGTCATTTCTTCCGAAAGACAATCGATCGCCAGGAAGCGCCAATGCGTTGGTAGAGAGGCGAGTTCAAGACAATCTCGTCCACGGCGCGCTGGACGCCTGGCCAGCTCGGCGCCTGGTAGTCATCGAAAACCAGGTACCCTCCCTGCTTCAGCAGGGGCGAGTACAGCTCAAAGTCCATCTTGACGCCTTCGTAGCTATGGTCACCGTCTATGAAGAGCAGGTCGTACTCTTGTTGGCTGGCCTGTTCCACGGCGGCTGGCGAGGTGGAATACTCCTGTATGATGCGATAGTCGGTGGGCGGGATCATCAGACGATCAAAGTTGCGCTGCAAGATGTCCCTGGTGACGCACAAGCCGGTGTTGGTATCTAGGTTTTCTGCTCCATAGTATCCGTCGAGGGGATCTATCACGGCCACGCTAACGCGCCTGAAGAGGCAGGAAGCGCTGTCATGGATGACGATGGCGTTCACTCCGAAGAGGGTGCCGATCTCGAGGACGCGCAACTCGTCGCCACCGACGGCTCGTGCTACGAGCAGTCTCAAGATGGCGTCTTGCACATTACTGGCCAGCCGACCCTGACATAGACTTTCCACCTGGCTGATCCGTTGCTGCAGATACCGTAGGTGGCTGGCTGTGACCGTGAGCCCCAGGGCCTCGCTCCAAAAGGTGCAAAAGAGGCGCTCGTCTTCGGACGTCAGCACGCGGCTGAACGTCTGGTACCATTTGGAGTCTCTTCGCGCGAACTCCGCGGCACGCTCACGCCTCTCCGCGGAGAATGCGTTCTCCATCGCTTTGACCAACCGATCGGACCCGGTCTTGAGCTCGGCGTTTCGCTCGATCTGGATCCTTAGATACAGCAGTGTTACGCTGAGATAGAGGATCACCAGGGCGGCAGGCGTGCCCAGATAGTAGCCTGGAAGGCCGCTGTACGAGTAGGCGACCAGGCCTACACTCACCAGCAGGCTCAGGCTGAGCCAGGCACGGGGTCGCTCCTTTGCTAGTGCATGCAGCAGCCTCACCGTCTCCGACCTTGCTCTTTTCACGACGTCCACCAGCCAACCTCCAGACCTATCAGCAGTGGAGATGAAGGGATGTTGCAGTACCCCTGCTCGACGAGTTCGATACCTCGAGGGCGTGACGTGACTGGATGGCCCATAGCCTCCAGCCACGCCTGGTCGACGCTGTTGTCGACGAGGGCACAGAGAAGTAGCTGCTCATCGTCTCTGGCCGTTCTGCGCTGGTTCGCCGACCGGCTCGCCACTGAGATACGTCCAGGGCAGATCAAACCCCAGTATACCCGGCCTGCGCTTGGGGTACCACGTTCTACGAACGCTGCTGTTGTCCACGACTTCAAAGCGCACGAGGGACTCGTGCCGATCGAAGACGCTTTGGAACGGTACTCCGAGGCTCACCGTGAGCGAGTATCTGCCCTCCGCCAGGATGAAGGGAAGCAACTCGAATTCGGCGGTGTAGCTTCCGACCCTGCGTTTTCCGAGGCGCTGGGGCGTACAGTCGGCATCGCCAGACCCCAGGACAGGCGTGCCGTCGGCAGTCTCCACGAAGCAGATGACGTGGGATGAATCTACCGCCTGGTTCACGTCATACTCCACACGAACCCGGAACGGTTGGCCCATCTCAACCTGGCCCGCCTGGTGGCCCTCATGGTCAAGGATGGTGACAGAACGCAGGCGCAAAGGCCTCGAAGCGTCTGGCTCCAGCCGCGCGTAGCCCGCTGACACAGCCTCCGTGCCTAATTGCTCCTCCAGATAGAGTTGGACGATCTCTTCGCTGGGACCACGGTCGACGATGAACCCATCCTTCAGTCTTATCGCCCAATCACATAGCTCCGATACGGCCTTCTCATTGTGGCTGACGAACAATACTGTCCGCCCACTTCGGATCAACTCCTGCATCTTGGACATGGATTTCCTGCGGAAGGAAGCGTCTCCCACCGACAGGACCTCATCTATGAGCAGGATCTCTGGTTCGAGATGGGCGATCACGGAGAACGCGAGGCGGACGTGCATGCCGCTGGAATACCGCTTCACCGGCATATCCAGGAACTTCTCTACGCCCGAGAAGGCGACGATCTCATCGAACTTGCGTAGGACCTCCGCGCGTTTCATGCCCAGAATCACCCCGTTCAAGAAGACGTTCTCTCGTCCGGTCAATTCCGGGTTGAACCCGGTACCGATCTCCAGCATGGAGCCGATGCGCCCGCGTATGGTGATCCGCCCCTCGGTGGGCGCGGTGAGGCCAGAGAGCAGCTTCAGCAGCGTGCTCTTGCCTGCCCCGTTGGGGCCGATGATGCCCACCGCATCTCCATGGCCGACCTCGAAGGAGACGTCCTTCAGCGCCCAGATCGTGTCCTCCGAGGGAGTGTTCTGCCCGCCGTCGGCACGCCCCTGAGAGGGTGCGAGAAGGGCCCTCCTGAAACGCTGAGCGATCCCAGAGCCCTGCCCTTCGGCCCTGCCGATGTGGTATAGCTTCCCCAGACGCTCGACCCGGATGGCGATGTCGTCCATGCTCCTATACCACGTCGGCGAAGGTGTGTTCCATGCGCCGGAAGAAGTAGACGCCGCTGAGCAGCAGGATCACGGAGGCCAGGGCCGAGACCCAGACGATGCGCCCCGGGGTCGTGGTAGTGGAAAGCAGCGCGTGACGGAACCCTTCCACGACGCCCACCATGGGATTCAGTCCATAGAGCGCGTGCCAGCGTCCAGGTACCAGGCTACTGGGATAGATCACCGGGGTCAGGAAGAACCAGGTCTGGACCATGAAAGGCACGACGAATCTGAAGTCGCGATACCGGACGTTGAGGGCCGACAGCCAGAGGCCTGCCCCCAGACCGGTCACCATAGCCAGGAGTAGATATGCGGGCAGCAGCAGAATGGCGGGCGTGGGTACCATTCGGTAGAACAACATGAGGACCAGCAACACGACGAAGGAGAAGCCAAAGTCTACCAAGCTGCTCAATACGCTGGCCAGCGGAAGGACCAGGCGCGGGAAGTAGACCTTGGAGATGAGGCTGGCGCTGCCGATCAGGCTGTCGGAGGAGCGTCGCACACAGGCGGCGAAGTAGTTCCACGGCACCAGGGCTGCGTAGAAGAACACGGGGTAGGGCAGGCCCTCAGAGGACATCCGCCCGAGCACGCCAAAGAAGATGCTGAACACGACCATGGTGAGGAGCGGCTGCAAGACAGCCCAGGCCACTCCCAGCACTGTTTGCTTGTACCGGACCTTGATGTCACGCCACACCAGGAAATACAACAGATCTCGGAACTCCCAGAGTTCCCGCAGATGCAGGCCTGGCCAGCCGGTGGGAGGGGTGAAGACCATCTCCGGCAGAGCTCCACGAGAAGGCGTCCTGCCAGACTGTGGTTTCTCCTGGGGAGCTGTCTGTTGCTCTCGGGCGGCAGTCACGTGATCTCCTGAGTGTGTTCCACCAGTTCGGATCCCCTCTTTACTTACCTGCTTCCGGGGTTGCCAGCGAACCTGCCCGATGAGGCCGTGGCTGGCTGACCCCGGGCGCAACAAGGGCCGGGTGAAAATCGTGTGTGTCCCCGGCCCTTCGGCACCGTTGGAACCTCGCCGGGGCAGTGTGCCCGCACGGCCACGTGGCCGACGGCCCCGGAAAACCCACCATTCAGGGGGCCCGGCCCGGTGGGCCTACGAGATGGCGTCGGCGGCCGACAAACGAGATCAGCGTGCGCGATGCGCGTCCCGTCGCACCTCAAGCCGGTGCCCGTGGGTTCGTTGAAATGAACCCCTTTATGCCTGATTATACTGCGGTGGAGTATTGTAGTCAATAGTACCAACTTCCCAGGATGTTCTGCAAGCCATTGGTCTCTCAGCGGGCGAAGCGGAGCCGGCGGCAGGCCAGAGTTCTTGTTCGATAACGCTGCTGTGTCTGCTAGTCGCTGGCGATCATGGCCTGAACCCTGGCCACGATCATGTCTACCGCGGTGAGGTTGAAGCCGCCCTCAGGGATGATCACGTCAGCGTACCTCTTGCTGGGCTCTACGAACTCCAGGTGCATGGGACGAACGGTCTCGGTGTACTGGCGAATCACCGATTCCACAGTGCGTCCTCGCTCGGTGATGTCTCTCTGAAGGCGGCGGATGAATCGGACGTCGGCGTCGGTATCCACGAAGACCTTGATGTCCATCAGGTCTCTCAAGGGCTTCTCGGTGAAGATGAGAATGCCTTCCACCAGGATCACCTTCCGCGGCTCCACCCGCACGGTTTCTGCCTTTCGCGTGTGTGTGGTGAAATCGTAGACAGGGACTTCGACGGCCTGCCCTGCCTTGAGTGCTCTGAGTTGCTGGGCTAGCAGTTCGCTCTCCAGGGCGTCGGGGTGGTCGAAGTTCGCCTTGGCCCGCTCCTCAGGGGGCAGGTGACTTCGATCCCTGTAGAAGGAGTCGTGCTGGAGATAGGCTATCTGGTCGCGGCCCACTCTGTCCAGAATAGCCTGGGAGACGGTGGTCTTGCCAGATCCTGTGCCACCTGCCACGCCGATGACGATACGCTTCGCGGAGTGCCCTCTACCTGCTGTGGTCACCGCTCTCAACCTCCCGCATCGCCCCATACGAAGGCCCGGATCGCCTCCAGGTACCGGGCCTGCCCGACGAGCATCAGGTCGTTGTGTCCTGCTCCCGGGATGAGGAGCAGCCTCTTGTGTTCCGCTCCGGACTGCCGGAATAGCTCCTCGCCGTTTTGCGCCGGGATGAGCACGTCATCCTCCCCGTGAATGACTAGTGTGGGAACGGTCACCCTGGCGATCTTGTCGGCTTGGCGGAACCCGTTTCGGGCCTCGATGGCCCCTCTGACCTCGATCCCCAGCCGTGCCAGTAGCGCGAAGGTATCCACGAAACCGCTCTCCAGGATGAGGCCGGCGAGGTCGTCCTGGGCCTCGGCGGCCACTTCGAGGGCTGCTGCGCTCCCCAGGGAGCGTCCCATAACGTAGAGCCGCGACGGTCTGAGCCCCTGGTGCTCGAAGATGTCCCTGGTGGATCGAAAGACAACCACGGCATCGGACAGGAGATTGCTGCACGTGGGCGTCCCTGTGCTCCTGCCATACCCTCTGTAGTCAGCGACCAGCAGCGTGATCCCCATCCGGGTATACAGTGGAGCCAGGGTGTCGTAGTCGGCCGCGATTTCCCCATTTCCGTGCCAGTAGACGAGGACCGGAGCTTCGGAATTCGCGACATACAGCCGTGCGCCGACGGAAACACCGGGTTCGACCTGGAAGGAGAGAGGGCGCCCTGCTGGCGCGACGACGCTGAGCGGGTACTCTGGTCGTGGGTGGAAGATCGCGCGAAGGATCTCAGGATTGTCCAGGACTGGGTAGGACATCTACTCCTCTCGCGCAGGCCTCGTCCGTAGCTTCGGAGCTAGCGGGTGACTGGCAGACGCCTCGCCGGCGTCCGTCCCGGATTGTAGGTAGAGCGGTGGGTGCGGCCATGGCCTCAGAGCGTGAGCAAGGACCGGAACCGTTCCTCCTTACGCTGGTCGAAGGGCCCGATGACGGCCAGATTGAGCTTGTCCTGTCTGATGAGCCTCTGGGCAACGCGCTGGATGTCCGCGCTGGTCACGCCATCCACCTTCTGCAGCACCTCGTCAACGGAGAGCACTCTGTCTTCCAGGCTCTCTTGCCGGCCAATCCAGGAGGCCACAGAGAAGGAATCCTCCATCTGAAGCTCCAGGCGGCCCTTGGTGAACTCCTTGGCGTTCTCCAATTCCTCGTCAGACACCGGCTCTTGCCTCATCTTGTCGAGTTCTTCCAGGATGGCCTGAAGGGCTTCCTCGGTCTGTTCTGCATCCACGCCTGCGTAAACCCCCACCAAACCGGTATCGAGTAGGGGGGAGATATAGGAGTACACGGAGTAAGCCAGGCCGCGCTTCTCGCGGACCTCCAGGAACAGACGGGAGCTCATTCCCTGTCCGAGTATGGTGTTGAGCAGAGAGAGGTTGTATTTGTCGTCATCGAAGCGACACACCCCCGGAAGAGCGAGAGCCAGGTGAGCTTGTTGGGTGTTTCCACGCTCCAGTTTGACCCTGGCCTCTTCCTGTTCGAGGTTCATGGGCACGTAGGCGTGGTCGGGCTTCCGTTGCCAGGCACCGAGCTGGGCTGTGGCTTCCTCGACCGCTCGGTCGTGCTCGATATTGCCGGCAATGGCCAGGACGGTGTTGGCGGGCTGATAGTGTCGACCGATGTACGTCTGGATCATCTCTCTGGAAATGCCACTGACGCTCTCCTTGGTGCCGGCCTGGTCTCGACCAAGTGGATGATCGGGCCAGATCAAGTCTGTGGCCAGGAGGTGAACCCAATCGGAGGGGCGATCAAGGGTCATGTTGATTTCTTCGATGATCACCCCACGTTCCTTCTCCAGTTCCTCTTCCTCGAGCTTGGAGTTGAGGAGCATGTCCGCGAGAACATCCAGGGCGATAGAAAAGTGGTCCTGCCCCACCTTGGTCCAGTAGGTGGTCTGTTCTCGGCCCGTGCTGGCGTTGAACATGCCCCCCACGCCCTCGATGGCGATGGCGATGTCCCGGGCTTGGGGCCTCTTTGTCGTTCCCTTGAACAGCATGTGCTCGATGAAGTGGGTCACTCCATTCTCCACCTTGGTCTCATATCGCGATCCTACGCCGATGAAGAAGCCGACGCTCACCGAGCGGGTGTGGGGCATTGTCGAGGTCAGGACGCGGAGGCCCTGGTCCAGTACACTCTTCTGATACACAGTCTTCTCCTTGTATGTCCGGGGCGGCGCTGCTCCCGGAGGCCGATGACGTCTCCTATTCTGGGAGCGAACAGAGCGCCCGGCGTGGCACTGTCACGGCGTGCGCAGCGCATTATATCACAACTTGCCGTGGTTGACATCCTGGCATGGCGCGCCTATATTCTTCGCCGGGAGGTAGGGATGCCACACGAGGTAGAGCGACCTACGTACGAGGTCATTGGCGCCCTGGAGCGGGTCGACGAGAGGGACACGGTTTTTGCGCGTGAGGCTCTCTTGGCGGGCAGCGCCGAGGAGAGGGAGTACCATGCACTTCACCCTGAGCTGGTGGAGATCGATCGCCGACTGTCACGGTTTATCCAGAATAAGATCGATGCTCCCCCTGAAGTGCCTGCGGACCCGCTGGGCGAGGCCTTCTACGATGCCACCTTTGGGTCAGTGGCAGCCCTCGCGCAGCCTGATGCGGTCGATGGAGAGGTCGCTGCCTACAAGGTCGAGGTTGATCCGAGGTTGACGTCTCTGAAGGTCAAGGCTGTGGCCGAAAGGCTGGGAGCAGCGTTGGTGCGCGTAACACGTCTCAACCCGGCGTGGGTGTACACTCATCGAGGTGTGCGGCCATTCTTCGACGACTATCGAGCGAACCCTCCGCTCTTCACAGGCGTGCCAGAAGGGTACCAGGGTCTCAGATACGGCGACCCCATGGAGATCGACCACAAGTACGCTATCAGCATGGGTTTTCCTCAAGATCTCGACCTGCTGAAGACGGGTCCGTCGCTCTTGAACGACTTCGAGACCGGTCGTGTTTACGCGCTCAGTGCGCTGGTGGCAGTGGAACTGGCCCGGTATATCCGGAGTCTGGGCTACGGGGCTCGCGCCCATCATCTGAGGAACTACGGGGTGATGATGGTTCCGGTGGCCGTAGATGCAGGTTTGGGGGAGTTGGCCCGTTGCGGCTATCTGGTAACCAAGGAGTGGGGCGCCAATCTCCGATTGGTCTGCGTAACGACCGATCTGCCGCTGGCCGTGGACAAGCCAGTCGACCTTGGTGTACAGGAGTACTGTGAGCAGTGCCTCAAGTGCGCGAACAACTGTCCCGCGCACGCCATTTCCTCCGGAGAAAAGACAGAGGTGAGGGGCGTCAGGAAGTGGCTGATAGACGCGGAGCGGTGTCTGCTCTACTGGGGAAGTCAGGGTGCAGCCTGCGGTATCTGCCAGGTCGTGTGTCCGTGGAGCAAACCGAGTACCCCGTTCCATCGATTGGTGGCAGAGATCGCGACCCGCGTCCCCTGGGCCAGAGGCTTTCTCACCACAGCCGATGACTGGGTCTATGGGGCGAAGTACGAGCCGAAGCCCTATCCTGGGTGGGCGAGATAGGCGCGTTGCGCTCTAGCTGCGCGTGGCAGCCTGTGAGGGGTGAGGTTGAGGCGTGAATGGTGGGGAAACCTGTATGGTGGAGGGCCTGGAGCTTTGGAGTGGCTGGTAGTACAATCAAGATACGGACTGCAACTGCTGCGTGGTAGCCTCTTACCGGATGATCGGCAGCCGAAGTCCAGATAGGAAGTCGTTCCCTTGAGCGCCCTACAGGGGCGGGAGGAGTGGGTTCGATGGGCGACGAAATGGAGGTAATCTCCAACTACGAAGACCTCAGTACGGAGCTCGGCTTCCAGTTCGAGTTCAAGTGCGCTCGTTGCGGCGCAGGATTCCGAACGCCGTTCAAGGCGTCTGCCGTCGGAGCTGCGTCACAGGCGCTGGATGCGGCGAGCAGCGTGCTCGGTGGCCTGTTCGGCGCTGCGGCGGATGTCGGGGAAAGAGTGCGCTCCACGGCCTGGGAGACAGCCCACGACAAGGCTTTCCAGGAGGCGGTGCAGCAGGTTAAGCCCAAGCTTGTTCAGTGTCCTCGCTGTTCAGAATGGGTCTGTCGCGAGAGCTGCTGGAACACCAAGCGTGGGCTGTGCAAGGAGTGTGCGCCCGACCTGGGAGTAGAGATGTCGGCCGCGCAGGCCAGTCGGTCCGTCGAGGAGGTGTGGGCTCACGCCGCCATGGCGGAAGAGGACAAGAAACTCGGCAAGGAGTACTGGCGAGAGACGATTCGCGCCAGTTGCCCCGAGTGCGGGGCGCCCCTCGCCAGCAACGCCAAGTTCTGCCCTGAATGCGGGGCGAAGCTCAAGGATGCCAAGTTCTGTGCGGGCTGCGGGGCGAAGATGAGCGCTGGCGCCAAGTTCTGCCCGGAGTGCGGCCAGAAGGTGAGCTGAGAGCGAGGGACGGTGACCTTCGGTCTTCGTGAGTCGGTGGCTGGCGGGAACGCTCTGCACCAGTGAGCTTCTGCCGTCAGTCTGCTGAGAGGCAGAGGTTACTCAGCGGACCCCTTCCGGTCGGGCGTGGGTTCCCCCGGCTCGTCTTCGTCGGGACACGGGATGCCGAGTCCTTCGACGACCAGTTGATGGTATAGGCCGTAGGCCTCGCTCTCGTCCCGAGCACCCTCCACGATCAGAATCCCACTGGAGAGCAGGCTGGCCTGCCCGCTGGCCCCCCACTGGAATGTGAGCCCCAGGCTGGCGGTCACGGTGATGCGCAAGCCGCTCTCGATCAACAGTTCGCGTGCCTGCCCCATATCCAGATCCAGGTTTCGCCTCGGCAAAATGGCGAAGGTCCTTCTTCCGTCCCGCGAACAGAGCTCAGTGGTCAGACCGTGCTCGGGGGCCGGCAGGTCGGGCGGTGTTCCGGAGCCGCAGGCAGGACATGAGGGGATCATGGATACTGCTAGCTGCTCGAATTCCATGGCCTCCAGGTCGCAGTGCAGGAGCTTGCTGACCAACCTGGGGGTCTGGCCCAGGAGGATCCGGGTCGTCTCCGCGACCTCGATGCTGGCGATGAGGCCGATGATGGAGGGGTGCACGCCGAGGACGGCGCAGGATGGCAGGGCATCGTCATCAGTGAAGCCCTGGAAACACTCCAGACAAGCGGTTTCATGGGGCAGTATGGTGGCCGCGTTGCCGTACATGCTGACCGCGGCGCCGAATACGTAGGGCACCCCGAGGTTCAGACATGCCCTGTTGACAGCGTAGCGAGGAGAGATACGGTCCAGCCCGTCTACCACCACGTCCGCGCCTTCGATGATCTCTTCGGCGTTGTGGGCAGCGATGGCCAGGGGCAGCGGTTCGATCTCGACGTAGGGGTTCATCTCGCTGAGCCGCCGGGCAGCAACCTCGACTTTGGGGTAACCGACCGCGCTGACGTCGTAGAGATGCTGCCTTTGCAGGTTCGATCGTTCCACGACATCGTAATCCACCAGGCGCAGGTGACCTACCCCCATGGCAGCGAGCTGCATCGCGGCCACGGACCCCAGCCCTCCTACGCCCACCACACACACTCTGGCGCTTCGAAGCCTTAACTGTCCATCGTAGCCGATGTTGCGAAGGACGATCTGGCGGGAGTAGTACTCCAACTCTTCATCCGAGAGCTGCCGAGCGTCGTGCTGATTCGTCTGCATCCCCTGTGAGCCTCCGCGGCATTATTCCCAGGCGGGCTGGCTGGACTCAGGGTTCTGGACCAGAATAGGTAACGTTGGCCAGGAGTCGGTCCCCTGGTCTGCCGGTGCGAGGTTGGCGAGCCGCCAGATACTGCGCAGCAGTAGCGATGAGGTGGTGCCTCCCGACCGGATAGTGGGGATGGGTATGGCTACTGCTCGTGGTCCGGCTCAGGAACCTCGCAAAACAGGTCGCGAATGGTCCTAGACTCCAGGAACTCGTCGGTCGTTTGTTCAAGGTCTTTCCAGAGACGACGGGTGGCGCAGGTCGGCGCTCGTTCGCACTGCTCGGCATCGCCGGGTCTCAGACAAGGCACGGGTGCGAGCACTTCGTCTACCGCGCGCACGACCTCCGCGACGGTGATCTCCTCTGGTCTCTTCGACAACAGATACCCGCCGCCTGGTCCCCGGACGGCCTCTATTAGTCCCGCATCTCTCAGCCTGGCAAAGAGCTGCTCCAGATAGTGTGGTGAGATGTCCTGGCGAGCAGCGATCTCCTTGCGGGGTACGGGGTGGTGATGACCATGCTGGGCCAGGTCGACCATGCAGCGCACCGCGTACCGGGCCCTCGTTGACAGCTTCATCACGTAGCCTCCATCTGCCAGGAGTATAGAATAGTGCAGCAGGTTTGTCAACTATATCACCGTGGCGGGAACCGTCTCTGGGCTGGACCTGGTTAGTGTCCCTGTGGACACTGGAGGGCGGTGTCGCTATAATGGGGCGAGGCACGCCCACAAGAGAATGCGTGGTCGAATCGGAGGGGAGATGAGCAGCAAGGGTTACTTCGACCAGATCGCCCAGCAGTGGGACAACATGAGGGAAGGCTTCTTCTCCGAGGCGGTGCGGAAGAAAGCCCTCGCCGTGGCCGGAGTGCGCCCTGGCCAGATGGCCGCTGACGTAGGGGCCGGGTCAGGGTTCGTCACCGAAGGGCTGGTCCGGGAAGGCCTGAGGGTCATCGCGGTGGATCAGTCGGAGGCGATGCTCGAGGAGATGCGGAGGAAGTTCTCTCACCTCGATACTGTCCAGTACCGCGTGGGGGAGGGGGACTCCTTGCCGCTCGAGGACGAGGCGGTCGACTATGTGTTTGCCAACATGTATCTGCACCACGTGGAGTCCCCGGCGCGAGCGATAGGAGAGATGGTGCGCATTCTGAAGCCGGGTGGCAAGCTCGTGATCACCGATCTGGACGAGCACGGCTTCGAGTTCTTGAGGACGGAGCAGCAGGATCGCTGGCTGGGTTTCCAACGTGAGCGAGTCGAGGGCTGGCTGCTGGAGGCGGGCTTGGCCCGGGTGGCCACGGATTGTGTGGGCGAGGATTGCTGTGCGAGGTCTGAGAGTGGTCCTGAGTCTGCCAGCGTGAGCATCTTCGTGGCGTACGGTGAGAAGGAGGGGCCAGCAGGCGCGGCAGAGAGCAGGGAGGACGAGGGAAGGCAGCGGTAGGGTATGGTCACTGTGGATAGTACGCCAAGGCGAGACGGATTCCGCATGCCTGGCGAGTTTGAGCCTCACGCGGCCTGCTGGATGCTGTGGCCCGAGCGGCCTGACAACTGGCGCCTGGGAGGCGACCCGGCTCGAGCCGCTTTCGCCCAGGTGGTCGAGGTCATAGCCCGGTTCGAGCCCCTGACCGTGGGGGTATCGCGGCCTCGGTTCGACAAGGCACGAGGTGCGCTTCCCGACGCGGTGCGGGTGGTGGAGATACCCTACGACGACGCGTGGATCCGCGATACCGGTCCCACGTTCGTGGTCAATGGGGAAGGAGCGGTGCGCGGCGTGGACTGGGAGTTCAAGGCCTGGAGTGGTCCGGGTCCTCCTCACTACGTCCCCTGGGATCTGGACACGCTGCTGGCTCGCCGGGTTCTGGAAATCGAGGGTCTCGACCGGTACCAGGCGGATCTGGTTCTGGAGGGGGGCTCGATCCACGTGGACGGCCAGGGCACTCTCCTGACCACCGAGGAGTGCCTGCTGAACCGCAATCCACACCTCAGCCAGACGGAGGTGGAGGAAAAGCTCAGGGAGTACTTGAACGTGGAGCAGATCACCTGGCTGGGCGAGGGCGTGTACGGCGACGGAACGAGCGGGCACGTGGACAACCTGTGCTGCTTCGTCCGGCCCGGTGTTGTGGCACTGACCTGGACCGAGGACAGCTCAGACGAGCAGTGGCAGCGCTCGCAGGATGCCTACGAGCGCCTGAGGACGGCCACCGACGCCAGAGGGCGCAGGCTGGAGGTACACAAGATCCATCAGCCGGGGCCTCTGTACCGGACCAGCGAGGAGGCAGAGGGCGTGGAGAGGGTGGCAGGCTCCAAGCCCAGGAAGGCTGGGGAACGACTGCCGGCCTCGTACGTCAACTTCTACATCGCCGATGGGGGTGTGGTGCTGCCCGAGTTCGGTGATCCCCATGATGACGCGGCTCGCAGGACGGTCCAGGGGTTGTTTCCGCGTCGCCGCGTGGTACCCGTGCCCGCCCGGGAGATACTCCTGGGAGGGGGTAACATCCACTGCATCGTCCAGCAGCGGCCGCGCGGCTGACTTGCGCCGGGCGGGAGACCCAGCGGCTTATCGCGCCATCTCCCGAATGACGTCGGTCATGGAGAGGACGCCCACCGGACGGCGGGGGGCCAGGCCACCTTGAGTGATGACCACGCGGTGGATCTGGTTATCGACCATCAGCTCTACCGCCGCCAGGACGGGTATGTCAGCCACGACGGTGACCACGTCCGAAGTCATCACGTCTTCGGCCACCATGCTCTCCCATTCCCGGTCCCAGGCCTTGACCAGGTCGGTTTGAGAGACGATCCCAGCAAGGTCGCCGCTCTCGTCCACGACCACCAGGGCGTTGATCCCCTCGGTGTTCAGCCGCTTAGCCACCTCCTTCAACGGAGTATCCACCCGGCAACTGATGACCTTACGGTGCATCACATCCCTGACCAACTTGTCTGCCATGGTGTCTCTCTCCTCCGCTCGGATAACCCCCAGGCCCTCCTTGCTGAAAAGGAGCAGGTCATTGGGTGTGCAATCGAAGAACCGGCACAAAGCATCCAGCGTGCTGAGCTCCAGACGTACGGCCGCTCCACTCCTGAGACGACCCAGGGTGTTCTTGTTGACTCCGACCAGGTCGCTGAGCGTTCTCAAGGTGAGCTTGCGGCCCGGATGGAGCTGCTCCCAGTGGGCGATGAGGACGTTGAGGTTCAGAGTGATGGCCATCTGTCGTACCTCCGCGGTGGTGTGGTCTCATTTTACCACATTCTGTCCCCAAAGTCAAGCGCCTGTACCCGTGCTGGAGCCATCGCACCAATTATGTAGATGGTCTCCGGCGTTTTCGAGACCGGGTCGGACAGAAAGAGCGTGCGACGTACGAACCTGTCTCCATTGATGGGTCCACCCATCTATGCTATAGTATCTACGACGCCGGTCGATATTGCGGCATCATGTTCATTTCTGTCATGGAGCGCGCCCGTGTCTTAGCTCGGCACCGCCAGCGAGGGCATCGTCGCCGGGGAGTTGGTCGCCCGCGCGGCGGGACGTGGAGGTGCCTGACAGACTCTGGTTCGCGCCCTCGCTGGTCCACGGCTTGCAGGTGATGGGTCATGTCCAGAAGGGTGGGGTTCATCTGGGATATCGACGGGGTGGTCTTGGACAGCCCCCACGAGGAGTCATGGCGTCTGACCTTGGTGAGGGAGCCCTGGAACACGGGAGGGCTGAGCTCTGATTTCTACTTCCACAACGTGGCTTCCAGGCCCAGACAGGAGGGAGCGCACGCCATCCTGGAGCTTCTGGGTGTCTACGAGCGCCTTGGCGCTAGATGTGAGGAGGACAGGAGAGGGCTCAGGGACAGGTACGCCAGGGAGAAGGACGCTCTCCTCAAGGACCTGATCGCCAAGGGCGAATTCACGGTGTTCTCCGATGCGGTGACCTTGCTGCTCAGGGCCAGCGGGGCAGGTATCCTCCAGGCCGCAGCCTCGGCGTCGAAGAACGCGCGCACCATGCTGAGCAGGGTCACCAGGTCTCGAGTGCGGAGAGAGATCGGCGGTGATCTTGGTGCCATGTCGGAGGAGGATACCCTGTATTCGCTGTTTGACTTTGACGCCTGCGGCGTGGACGTAGGCGGCAAAGTCGAAATCCTGAAGTATGCAGCCCGCGGGCTGGAGGGTCTGAGTGACCCTGGCCTGGATGGGTTCCTGGTCTTTGAGGACGCTGCCTCGGGCCTGACGGCCGCCAGATCGCTGGGGTACCATGCTGTCGGGGTGCTCCGCCTCGGCAACAGGGAGACGCTGGAGAAGGCAGGGGCGGACGTGGTCACCGATGACCTGGCGACGCTGGAGATCGATGATCTGCTGGACCTGGGATAGGCGCGATCAGATACCTGGCTGATTGGGGACCCAGACCGTGCCGCGAGGGTGCGGGACGAACGCCACTATCCCGCGGTCGATTGGTCGCGGCGCGCATCCGTGAACGAGGCCCTGTGGGCGATGACACTCGGCTGGACAGGTGACCGGAGGGCGACGGGATGCGGCTCCCCGGTCAAGGCTGGGCTACCCGGCCCGGTGGGCAGACGAAACAGACGGCATCGCAGGGCGGCTGTTTGAACCTCCAGTGCTCTGTCGCGGTGTACCTAGTGGGGACCGGACCAGGCGTTCCCCGGACGCGATGAGCGAGCAGCGTTTCCTCGCTCGGAGGTGGGCATGCCGAGGGTGCAGGTCACGATGGCCTGTCCGCCAGGTCCCCGCAGCGACGTTCGATCCGTGGAGAGCAAAGACGGAGCTCCATATCGACCTGGGTGGGGGTATGAGATGAGCGATGTTCTGAAAACAGCCTGGCTGGTCTGCACGCTGGTGGTATTGGCGGTGACGGCATGCAGCGGAGCGCCTGCTGCCCCGACAGCAGAGCCTACCGTGCCGCCTGAAGACACGCCCACACCGACAGCGATCGTGGCGCCGGACGATATGGGCTGGGACGACCGAACGGTGTTTGGCGCCGGTCTGGTGAGCACCGAACAGGGGGTGCTGGCGGACCTCCCGGGGGCAACAGTCTATCACATCGATCTGTCGATCCCGGAGGACTTCTACGTCCTGGAAGGTCACCAGGAGCTGCTCTACACTAACAGGGAGCAGGCGGACCTCGAGGAGATCTATTTCCGGCTCTTTGTGAACACAAGTGGCGGGAGGGCTACGGTGTCGGAGGTGGAGGTGGATGGGCAGGCTGTCGAGGGGGAATACGCCTTCGAGCGGAGCGCCTTCCGTGTGCCTCTCCCCTCGCCCCTGGTGCCGGGCGATGAGGTTCTCGTGGCCATGGACTTCGAGATAGAAGTCCCTCGCGAGATGGGTGGCAACTATGGCTTGTTTGGGTACTTCGACGACGTCCTGGTGCTCGACGAGTTCTACCCGGCCGTGCCCGTGTACGACGATGAGGGATGGAACGTGGAAGCGCCGCCGGCCGCAGGGGATCTGACCTACTTCGACGCCAGCTTCTACCTGGTCCAGGTCACGGCGCCGGCCGACCTGGTGGTGGTGGCGTCAGGCGTCGAAGTGGGGCGTGAGGTTCAGGAGGGCAGGCAGGTGCTGACCCTGGCGGCAGGGCCGGCGCGCGACTTCTATCTGGCGGCCAGTAACCGGTACACTATGCTTAGCCAGCAAGTTGGCGAGACGACGGTCCATAGCTACGCGTTCCCCGAGTATCAAGAGCACGCCGCATTGGCCTTGCAGTACGCCGTCGCGGCCATGGAGAGCTTCGATCGGCGCTTTGGAGCATACCCCTACGTGGAGTTCGACGTAGCCAGCACACCCATGCAGGCCCTGGGCATCGAGTACCCCGGGATGGTGGGCCTGGGTCTTCACCTTTACGATCCCCAGGCGGAGATCTCTGGGCTGCCCTCGCAGGTGTTGCTCCAGGGCAGCGTAGCTCACGAAGTTGCTCACCAGTGGTTCTACAACGTGGTTGGCAACGACCAGGTGGATGAACCCTGGATGGACGAGGCCTTGGTGCAATACGTCACCGGGCTCTACTATCTGGACCTGGGCGGCGAAGAGGCGTACTCCGGCTGGCGGGACTCCTGGTACGACAGGTGGCATCGGGTGGAGATGGCCGAGATCCCCATCGGCTTGCCCAGTGGTGATTACGCGGACGCACAGGAGTATGGGGCGGTAGTCTATGGTCGGGGACCCATCTTCATGGAGGCTTTGGCTGACGAGATGGGTGAGGAGCAGTTCGGGGAGTTTCTGAGGGACTACTACGAGTCTTACAAGTGGGGCGTAGGTACCGGCGAGGCCTTCAGGGAGCTCGCCGAGGAGCATTGTGGGTGTGATCTGGAGGGGCTCTTCGAGGTGTGGGTCTATGCCCAGTGAGTCGCGTCAGCCAGGGCGGCAAGAGCAGTGCGGAGGGGGAATGGCGTGTCCTATCGGGTCAAGCGAATCCTGATCAGCGTTCTGTTCACTCTGGCGGTAGTGGGCCTGATCGGCCTTTGCGTGGCACCTCTGCCTGTCTGGACGCCGGCCCCTACGCCCACGCCGGCGCCTACACCTACCCCGGAATCCAGCCTCACGGTGTGCTCCAGCGGATGCAGCTTCGCCACTGTGCAGGAAGCGATAGACGAGGCCGAAAGTGGCGACGTCATTGGTGTGCTGGACGCGGTGCACACGGAACCGGGCATCGTGGTGGAGAAGGACGTCACGATCCTGGGCCAGTCGCCGGGTGGCACCGTGGTGCAGGCTCACGCTGAGCCCGGAGAGGCCGCGGAGAGCGTGTTCATCATCGCCGAAGGCGCCACGGTGATCATCAAAGACCTCACTATCCGCCGCGGCAACCCCGAGGCGGGGATGGAGGCTGGGGGCGGTATCAACAACAGGGGTGTGGTGACCCTGGAACGCTGCGTGATCACCGACAATACCGCCAGCGCTGGTGGTGGGGTGAACAGCTTCGGGAGCATGACCCTGATCGACAGCACCGTGAGCAACAACGTCGCCGATGGAACCGGAGAGGGGTTCACCGGGTGCGGTACTGGCGGAGGCATCAAGGTGGAGCAGGGCCCGCTGGTGGTGATCAACAGCGTGGTCAACGGAAACAGGTCCCAGGGCAACGGTGGCGGGATCTTTCTGGCCTGCAAGGGCACGCTGGAACTGACCAACAGCACGATCAGTGGCAACGAGGCCGTCGGAGGCAGCGGCGGTGGGGTGTGCATCAGGGGCGCAGCCAAGTTGACCCAGAGCACCATCGCCAACAACAGGGCCGCCCAGACTGGTGGGGGGATCTACGTCCGTGGGTCCGGCGAGAGTGGGCTGGTTCGCGGGTGGCTGGACTTCTCCAATACTATCGTCGCCGGGAACACCACGGGGAGCGAGTATTGCTGTGCAGACTGTATGCTCGGAGAGAACTCCACCATGGGCGTCAACGTCAACAACCTGGTGGAAGATGGAAGCTGTAGCCCGGCGTTCACAGGCAGCCCCTTGCTGCAACCGTTGGCCGACAACGGGGGTCAGACCCTCACCCATGCCCTGCTTCGCGACAGCCCCGCCGTCGATGCCATCCCCGTCATCAGTTGCACTTTGAGCGTGGACCAGCGAGGCAGGGCTCGGTCGATGGAGATCAGGTCGAGCGACACTCCCTGCGACGTCGGAGCTTTCGAGCTCCAGCCTGGCGAGGAGTGAGGTCTCCCCCTCGATCCTCTTCTCCCTGGGGGGCCGCGGAGGGAGAACCGAGCGGCCCCCTCTCGTTACCGGCGTGCAGACCGCAGACGCTGGTGCCATTTGCCAGGACCTGTTGTCGTTGGCCGGCCCATTCTCTCGACCGGGCGGTGATCGCGCTCCCGTCGGTGTCATTCCTGACAAGCGAGTCGCGGTAAGACACGGCAGGCCGTGCCCTTACCCCATTCCGGCTGCGCTCGGACCTTCTACCTTGCGAGAGCCGTTGCCGGGCAGAGCCCAGATAGAGCGAGGTCCCGGTCCCCTCCGAAGAGCGCAAGGTCCAGCAATGCGCTCACTGGTCGATCCCTGTGTTGACAAGTGGCGGGGATTGTGCTATCTTGGGATACGCTAGTAAGGAGGCAACATGATACGTCCCCATCTCGAGTTCCTGTCGCAAGAAACGGTTGATCGTGCCCTCGACGAGGCGTACGAGTTACTCATGGACCCCGGTGTGCGCATCCACTACGATGAGGCCCTGGAGCTTCTCGGAGATGCCGGCGCCGACGTGGACCTGGAGTCCCGGGTGGCCAGGATCCCCCGTTCGTTGGCCGAGAGGGCGGTAGAGACGGCACCCAGTTCCTTCCATCTGTACAATCTGGCTGGAGAGGCGGTGGTGCACTACGGCGGCGACGACGTGCACTTCGACCCTGGCTCTGCGGCCATAGAGATCATCGACTACCAGGCGCGGGAGTCGCGGACGCCAGTCACCTTGGACTGTGAGAACTACGTGAGGGTGGCGGACCAACTTCCCCAGATCGACGCCGTGGCCACTTCCATCGTGTGCGGAGACGTGCCCAAGAGCATGGGCGACTGGTACCGCCTCTACCTGCTCTTGCTGTATGCCGGCAAGCCGATCATCACCGGCACCTTCTCCATCGAGAGCTTCTCCATCATGCACGAGTTGCTGGTGGCCGTGGCGGGGAGCGCTGAGGCCCTGGCCGACAAGCCCAGGGCTGTCTTCGACGCCTGCCCTTCTCCGCCTTTGATGTGGAGCGACATCACTTGCGCCAATCTGATAGATGCTGCCCGCGCGCGCGTGCCCGCGGAGTTGATCCCCATGCCCCTCATGGGTGCCACGGGCCCGGCCACGATCATCGGCTCTGCGGTGCAGCACGCTGCTGAGGCCCTCAGCGGCCTGACCATCCACCAGTTGGCCAGGGCCGGCAGCCCCATCGTATGGGGTGGCTCTCCCTCTTACTTCGACATGCGCACCGGCGCCCCGCCCATGGGGGCCATGGCCACGATGATGCTGGACTGCACGTATGCTCAGATCGGCAAGAGGATCAAACCGGGCGGTCTGCCCACTCACGCCTACCTGGGCATGAGCGACACCAAGATCGTCGATGCCCAGACGGGGCTGGAATCGGCCTCCGGGGCTATCCTGGGCGCACTGGCAGGCATCAACATGATGTCAGGTCCGGGCATGATGGACTTCGAGAGCTGTTTCAGCCTGGAGAAGCTCGTCATCGACGCGGAGATCGTGGGCATGGCCAAGCGCCTGGTACGAGGCGTGGACGATAGCGAGCGGCCGCTGGCGCTGGACGTGATGCGCGAGGTGGGACACCAGGGTAACTTCCTGGCCACCAAGCATACAGTGCGCCACTACCGCGCCGAGGACTACGTGCCCTCGGAGGTTCTCGACCGGGACTATCGACAGGGTTGGTTCGACAAGGGCGCTCTGAACGTCAATGATCGCGCTCACCACAGGGTGAGGGAGCTCATCGACTCCTACGAGCCGCTGGAACTGCCCCACGACGTCGTGCGCGAGCTTAGGACCATCGCCACGCGGCATGCTAAAGTTGCTGGACTGGACCAGTTGCCAGAGCTGAGCGGTCGCTAACCGGCTGAGTTCGGGGGTTAGTCCGACCCGACCAACCCCTCTCATGCCAGCCGCGAGTATGGCCTGGACTGGTGGTCGCCATCTTCCTCCTGGGCGTCCTTCTTGCACCCGTGCCGCGGGGTGCGCCGCAAGACGGGGCTCACCGTGTACGGTCGGCTCCAGCGGCATTGACAGCACGCCTCGAGCTCACTATGATCTGGGTGCAACGCGTGGTGCGCGCGCAGGAGACTCTGGGTGGGAGAACGGAGGAGCAGCAGGCGTGGTCATCTATACCATTGGCCACAGCAACGTAGAGCCTCGTGAGATAGTCGAGGTGCTGACGTCGTACGGAGTGGAGGCGGTTCTGGACGTGAGAAGCTCTCCCTATAGCAGATACGCCCCCCAGTTCAATCGAGAGACACTGGCAGAGGAGCTGGGGCTGGCCGGGATACAGTACGTCTACGGGGGCAACTACCTGGGTGGCAGGCCCAAGGATCCGGGTTGCTACGACCCGAACGATGAAGAGAGGGTCCTGTACGACGAAGTGGAGAAGAAGGACTGGTACCTCAAAGGGATTGAAGGGTTGATCCAACTGGCGAACGAGAAATGGACGGCAGTGATGTGTGCCGAGGAGGACCCGAGCCAGTGCCATCGACACCTTCTCATCGCACAGAGTCTTCTGGACCGCGGCGTGGAGGTGCAGCACATCAGGCACAAAGGTGGCCAGACGTGGAAGGAGCAGGCTCGGAGGACGCTGGACCGGGAGGACCGACAACTGGGGTTCGGTGATCAGTGGACATGAAGATCTACACCATAGGGTACACCAAGAAGTCCGCTGCTGAGTTCTTCGGCCTGCTGGAGAGGCACGGCGTGGAGCGGGTAGTGGACGTGCGCCTGAAGAACACCTCGCAACTGGCTGGCTTCACCAAGAAAGACGATCTTGAGTATTTTCTGCGGCGTTTGCTCGGCATTGAGTATTGCCATTTGGATTTCCTCGCTCCTACGGCTGAGCTGATGAAGACCTATCGTGACTCCGGGCAGGATTGGGAGCTCTACGTGGACGGATTCTCGAAGTTGTTGGAGGAAAGAGATGTCCTGAACAGGCTGGAAAGAGGGTTTTTCTCTGAGAAGCAGTGCTGCTTGCTGTGCAGCGAGCCCGACGCTGAACACTGCCACCGAAGACTCATAGCCGAGCATTTGCAGGAGGCTTGGCCGGACGTAGAGGTAGTGCATCTGTAGGACTTGCTCGTGATCTCGCCTGCGTCGCTTCGCTCAGTACTTGGACCTGGTTCGGTCTGTGCGAAGGCAGAGCTGCTCTACCGCCAAGGAGGTAGTGGCGATGGCGCGCGAGATGATCGTGACCGACGTGACGAGGATGCGAGCTCCCCGGGTGTGTGGCCGGCTACTTCTCAGACGATGGAGGGCCGGTACGGCCAGTGATCCCCTATGGGCAAGGCGACGCGCTGACTGAGGAGTTCCTGTGGAAGGACGAGCAGTTGATCGTGCAGCCCTTCGCGGAAGTGCGGCTGGCGTTCGGCGCCCCGGTCTCTGACCCCCCTCATACGGAGGATTGGGAGATCGACCCTCGAGTAAGCCCACAGTTGCTGCGGGTTCTGCCCCTGAAAGAACGGAAAGACTTCCTCACCGCTCACCTGGACCCATCGGTAAACTCAATCTTCGGAGCGCAAGTGCAGGATGAACGATACATCTGCAAGGGAGATGGTGATCGATCACTGGGGACTGTCCTGGCCAAAGAGGTCTTGCAAGTCACCTACGGACAGAAGCGCTACGAGGGTGAGAAGGCCAAATGGGAGCACCGTATCTCGTTCGAGGACGAGGCTGGTGCCCGGTTCGACCTGGCGATCACAGATCTCACCTTCAGGACCGGCTGCGAACAGCTGAGGGAAGCCAAGGGGTGGAGTCCGCGAGCGATCGCTGACTGGTTCACAGAGTTCCTGGCTTCTCCAAAACGTACCGTGTATTTGCGCATTGGGTTGGCACGAGGCTGGGAAAAGTATCCAGACCGCTGCTACCTTCAGGTGACTGGAGTGTACAGCTTTCCGGACTATCTCGGAGGCAAGACGCTGGCTGACTTCAGGTGATTCGGGTGCCTGGGCATCGTGTCTTCGCGAGCGGTCGTTGGAGTGGCGTGCCGGCTGTGATCACCTCGTGACGTCCGCTTCAGGGGCTGCGGTAGTGGTGCTCAGTGTCCCGTGCTATCCGCCACGGGTGCTTGATGATCGTTTGTATGGAGAAGGCGCTTGCAGGCACAGGAAGATCATGTAGCCCAGCAACCAGACGAGATCGGGAGAGGGTATCTCAGCCTTGCACTTCATGTGGATCGTCACTTCGAGGGGCTGGTGGATGCGTACTTTGGCCCGCCGGAACTCAAATCCCAGGTAGAAGCCGGAGACCCACGCCCTCTCGACGCCCTGGCCTCTGACGCCCGGCGGTTACAGCAGGCCATCGAGGCCAGTGACTATGATCCTCAGCGCAAGGAGTACCTGACCCTACAGACCAGGGCCATGCAGGCCATCATCAGCAAGCTCTCGGGCGATGTACTCCCTATCGAGGAAGAGGTGGCGCAATACTTCGACATCGTGCCAGAGATGGTGGACGAGTCGGTCTTCGAGGACTTCCGAGCGCAGATGGATTCCCTGTTGCCCGGGAAGGGTGCTCTGGCCGAGCGTGTCCTGAACTGGGACAGAAGATCAAGACTGCGGGGTGATCGCATTCTTCCCGTGTGCGAGCGCGTCGTCGAGGAGGCACGAACCAGGACACGGGCCCTCTTCGACCTGCCGCTAGACGAGGAGGTTTCCCTCAGCCTGGTGCAGAACAAACCGTGGCAGGCGTATAACTGGTACCTCGGGCAAGGTCGATCTCAGATCGACCTGAACTGCGACCTGGGAATACGAATCGAGGACGTGGTCACGGGCATTCCTCACGAGACCTACCCTGGTCACCACACGGAGCTGGCGATCAAAGAGTGCCTCCTGTGGCGGGGGGAGGGGCGCGTGGAGCACTCCCTTCTGGTGACAGGTCCGCAGGCGGTCGTGGCGGAGGGGCTGGCCGTGTGGGCCTGGGAGGTCATCTTCGAGGGCGGTGGACTGGCGGATTTCCTCCGTGGAGAACTCTATCCCCTGGCGGGTCTCCCGACGGAAGATGTGGAGCGGGATGTCGGTGTCATGCGGACCAACGAGAGCGTGCTTGGCGTGGTGGACGGCAACGCTGCGCTGATGCTCCATCGGGATGGTCGGACCGCTGAAGAAGTCCAGCGGTATCTAATGTATTTCGGCCTTTTCACCCCCCAACGTGCGGCCAAGGCCCTGGAGTTCATGGTCGATCCCCTCTGGCGGGCCTACACCTTCAATTATGCGGCGGGGAGGAAGTTGCTGGCCCCGCTCCCCAGCGGTCCTGACCGTTTGGAGAACGTGGCACGTCTGCTCAGCGAACCCTTCACGCCGACCCAGGTGCGGCGGTGGGTGGTCGAACGGGGTGCGGGCGGACGAGGTGAAGGGGATCGTCGCTGAGAGGCTTTCGGTCTCTGGTGTGCCCTTTCCGCCTGCCGGCCGGCCCGTCAGGGTAAGGTGTCGCGTTCGGAGCGGGGAGTAGGCCGGTGTAGAGTGTGCAGGCGTGCTGAGTCACACTTTTCGATGCGCGACCTCGCTTCGCTCCATCGCTACCCCCTTCGTGCCTGCTCAGGGCGGGGCTCAGGATGCTTGCGTGCCGGAGGCCCCATGGAGACGAAGGCACAGCAACCGAGCATGCTGAGCCATGTCCTGAGGTTCGCGAAGGATAGGCCGAAGGCCGTATCGAAGCATGCGGCTAGGCGAGTCGAGAAGGATGGGCAGTGAGGGAAGCGGAATCGCATCCTTCGAACGCTACTTAGGATGCCCCCTCGTGGCGAAGGCGCCGATGCGACACGGACTACCATGAAAGAGTGGAACGAGATCTGGAAGACGGAAGCGGGAAGGGAGGCATGGCTCACACCTGATCCCTTCGTCGTCTCGCTGATGCCCAGGTTCAAGGAAGAAGGTCTCAAGAGCATCCTTGATCTGGGCTTCGGGCTGGGCCGGCATGCCATGCTTCTGGCCAGGGAAGGGTTCGACGTCCACGGGCTCGAGTCGAGCCCGGTAGGCCTGGGGTTCGCCGTCGACTGGGCAGGACACGAGGGCGTGGCTATCGGTCTCAGTCTGGGTGACATGAGCCGCCTTCCCTATAGCGGAGACTCCTTCGATCTGGTCCTGGCCTGGAACGTGATCTACCACGGCACGGTCGACTACATCCGGAGCACCATAGGCGAGATAGAGAGGTGTCTGCGCCCGGGAGGTTACCTGGTCTGCACGCTGATCTCGACCAAGAACGACCAGTGTGGCTTGGGAGAGGAGATCGAGGAGGGCACCTAGGTTGTCCCTGGCCACCGTGAGAAGAGCCATCCTCATCACTATTTCACCAGGCAGGAGGTCGAACGCTTTCTCGGCAGGTTTGCTTTGCGGGAGTGCGAGGACGTCAGGAGCGGCCGCACGGGAAGCTACGACTGGCAGATTCTAGCCAGGCTGGTGGAGTAGTATCTGAACAAGAGACAGGCGACGTGAGAAAGTGGCCATCTCATGCTGTGACGGTAGGGCAGTTGACGGGGTTGGACTTGCCTCCGGGGGTATGGTACGATGCTGGGCGCGGCGATGGGGATGGGAGGCATCCGAGCGCGGCGCGTTTCGTGCGCGAGAAGGAGGAGGTAGTGAAAGGAGGAGGTAGTGAGAAGACAGTTGTTGAACACAGTCGGTCTCCTGGCCGTGGTGGCCGGCTTGCTTCTTGCTGGCTGCGCCGAGGTTGGCCAGGAGCGCACCGAAGCAGAGCAGGTGGAATTGGGCAGCGCCGAGTCCGCAAGAGTGCAGATCGAGATGGGTGCGGGGGTGCTGGTCATCGGTGGAGGGCAAGGGACCTGATGGAGGGGGAGTTCACCTACAGCCACGAGAGCTGGAAACCGGTGGATGGAGTACGAAGTGCGCGGCAGCGAGGGGTTGTTGACCGTCCAGCAGCCGTCCGACCTGGAGACTATCGACTTTCCCAACGTCAGGTACGAATGGGACCTGCGCTTCAACAGTGAGGTTCCCCTGGAGATGACGATCAACATGGGCGTGGGCGGCGTGGAGCTGAATCTCCCCCAATAGTCTCCACTGCTGCCTGCGTATGCGAGTCAGGAACAGCGGCCGCTGAAGGCGTGCCGTGCCTCTCTCATTCTCGGCCCAGGAGCGCGGGCGGCGCCCTCGGGCCAGCGGGCGTTTCTTGACCTTTCGTCACCTTTACTCTATACTATGCGGCAATATCAGGCGGCCAGGGGCTGCCTGGTATCGCGGAGATGATTCCAGACTCGAGGGGAACTCAGATGCTGAGCCAGTATCCAGGAAGGCGACGACGGTGCGGTGCCGCGCTTGTCAGATGCTTGACTCCGTCGCCAACAGACAAACACTTCAGAGGTGAAGAAGGTGGAAAAGAAGCTGGTTCTGGCTTACAGCGGAGGTCTGGACACCTCCGTGCTACTCAAATGGCTCCTTAACGAAGGATACGAAGTCGTCTGCTTCGTCGGCAACGTCGGGCAACAGGATGACTTCGAAGCGGTTGAGAAGAAGGCCCTGAAGACGGGAGCCTCCAGGGTCTACGTGGAAGACTTGCGGGAGGAGTTCGTCACCGACTACATCTTCCCTGCCCTCGGTGGCAACGCCATCTACGAAGGTCGCTACCTGCTGGGAACCTCGCTGGCCAGGCCCCTCCTGGCCAAGGCGCAGATCGAGATCGCCGACAAGGAAGGTGCGGAGTACGTGGCCCATGGCTCCACGGGCAAGGGCAACGACCAGGTGCGGTTCGAGCTCGCCTACTACGCCCTCAATCCTGAGATCAAAGTCGTCTCCCCGTGGAAAGACCCCCATTTCCTGTCCCAGTTTACAGGCCGCAGCGATCTGCTGGAATACGCCCGCCAGTGGCAGATCCCCGTCACCGCCACCGCGAAGAAGCCTTACAGCGAAGACGACAACCTGATGCACATCAGTCACGAAGCAGGCGTGCTGGAGGACCCGCTGTACAGGCCGGAGGAGAACGTCTTCAACAGGAGCACGTCCCCCACGGACGCTCCGGACGAGGAGACGATCGTGGAGATCCATTTCCGGGACGGCACGCCCGTGGCGGTGATCAACGAGCACGACGGTACCACCAAGACCAACCCCCTGGAGCTGTTCCTGTATCTCAACGAGCTGGGCAGCAAGAACGGCATCGGGCGGGTGGACATGGTGGAAAACCGCTTCATCGGCATCAAGTCCAGGGGTGTCTACGAAACCCCCGGGGCGACCATCCTCTGGGCAGCGCACCGGGACCTGGAGGGCATCGCCATGGACAAAGAGGTGATGCACCTCAGGGATATGCTCATCCCCAAGTTCTCGGAGTTGATCTACAACGGTTTCTGGTTCTCTCCAGAGATGGACTTCTTGATGAGCGCTTTCAACAAGAGCCAGGAAGCCATCGATGGCAAGGTGGTGGTCTCCCTGTACAAAGGCAACGTGACCGTCATCGGTCGAGAGTCTCCCACCTCGCTGTACGATCAGGACCTGTCCAGCATGGAGGTGGAGGGCGGTTTCGACGCCACCGACTCCCTGGGGTTCATCCACATCAATGCCATCAGACTCAAGGCTCATAACATCGTCCTGAGACAGAGAAGGCCCTATGACTGGCGAAAGAACAGAGGACGGCACTAGCGCTTCCAAGCTGTGGGATAAGGGCTACCGGCTGAACGAGCAGGTGGAGCAGTTCACAGTCGGTGAGGACTACCTGCTGGACCAGCGATTGGTGAGGTACGACTGTCTGGCTTCCATCGCCCACGCGAAGACGCTGGGCCGAGCCGGGATGCTGGAGGAAGTCGAGGTTCAGCAGCTTACCGAGGAGCTCAGCCGCATCATCCGCTTGGACGAGGCGGGCGAGTTCCCCATCCTGCCGGGGCAGGAGGATTGCCACACCGCCATCGAAAACCACCTCACCCGCGAGCTGGGAGAGCTGGGCGAGAAGATCCACACGGGGCGTTCGAGGAACGACCAGGTGCTGGCCGCGCTGAGACTGTATTACAAAGAAGAACTGGCCCAGTGCCAGGGGCTGATCTCGCACCTGGCGCAGAGCATCGAGCAGTTCGCAGCTCGAAGCGGGAAGGTTGAGCTTCCCGGCTACACGCACACGCGGAAGGCCATGCCGTCCTCCGTGGGGCTGTGGGCGGGATCCTTCGTGGAGTCGATGGAGGACAACCTCGGACTGCTCTCTGCGGTATCGGACCTCATCGATCAGTCCCCTCTAGGCACCGGCGCCGGATATGGCGTGCCGATGGACCTGGATCGGGAGTACACCGCGCGGCAACTGGGGTTTGCGAGGGTGCAACAAAACCCCATCTATACTCAGAACAGCCGGGGCAAGTTCGAGGCCACGATCCTTCATGCCTTGACGCAGGTTTTGTTCGACTTGAACAAGATGGCTACCGACCTCATCGTGTTTAGCATGCCGGAACTGGGGTACTTCGAGCTCCCGGAGGAGCTGTGTACGGGTAGCTCCATGATGCCGCAGAAGCGGAATCCAGACGTCCTGGAGTTGGTGAGGGGCCGATACCACCTCGTGGTCTCCTTCGAGTTCCAGGTCAAGAACGTCATGGCCAACCTCTTGTCTGGCTACAACCGTGACCAACAATTGACGAAGGCCCCTGTGATGAGGGGGTTCGACGTGACCAAGGAGAGCCTCTCGGTGATGGCGCTGGTCTTCGATAACCTCGGTGTCAACGCCGGCCGTTGTGAGGTGGGGCTGACCGAGGAGATCTACGCCACGGCCAGGGTGTATGAGTTGGTGAAGAAGGGGGTTCCCTTCAGGGAGGCGTATCGGCGCGTGTGCGAGGAACAGTAGACTGCGCTGTTGCACGCAACCGAGTGGTGACGGTGCATGGGCGGCCCTCCATGGAGGGCCGCCTCGCTTGTCCATAGCGTGCCGCGGACCGGGCGCCAGTTCGTTTGCAAGGCATTGTACGCGGTGGTGATGTGCCGGTGTGCTCGGGGAAGAGCAGCGCGATGCAGCCGCTACCGAAAGCTTGACCTGCGACGTTCTATATTGTACAATCTTGCGCAGAGCGGAAGGCGCTGTAGACACCGGATTGGCGGACGCGAGATCGGGCGGTGCAGATCGTGCACGATCACCCGGTGACCAGACTTCTCAGTAGGAACGAGGGAGGGACCATGGATCGGAGGCGCAGATCGAGTCTGGTAGGAGGAGTGCTCCTGGTCCTGATAGGAGCCTGGTTTGTGGCCGTGCAGGTGCTGCCTGAGTTGGCAACCTGGCTCGAGTTCGAGTTCACCTGGCCCTTGTTCATCGTCGCCATAGGGGCCATCTTGTTTGTGGTGGGCCTGGTGACGGCGGTGCCAGGTTTGGCCGTTCCGGCCTGTATCGTGGCTGGCATCGGTGGCATACTGTGTTTCCAGGCCACCAGCGGCCGGTGGGTGAGCTGGGCCTACGCTTGGTTGCTCGTCCCCAGCTTCGTCGGTGTGGGTATTCTCCTGGCCAACATCCTCGACGGCAAGTTCGCCAAGGGCGTGCGCGAGGGTGGCGTGTTGATCGTCATTGGCCTGGTGCTGTTCGGGACCATGGGCTCGATCTTCGGGGGGTTGGGTTGGCTGGGGCCGTACTGGCCGCTGCTGATTGCGGGTCTGGGCGTACTCTTGGTCGTGCACGGGGTGCTGCATCTCCGTCGTTCCTAGCTTGGACCAGCGCACGTTACGGCGCCGGTCGAGATGCGGCAGTGCTCCTCTGTAGAAGGAGAGAACCGACATGATCCGAAGGATCACTCTCATAGCAGGGGGAGTACTCATCGCCTGGGGGTTGTTGGGCGTGCTGGAAGCCCTGGGACTGATCCAGGTCTCGATTTGTGGGCTGCTATGGGCCTGCCTGATCGTCGCCTTCGGGCTGTGGCTGGTGTGGGGCGCGCTCACGAAGGAGCCGTCCCTGGCGGAGGAGGAGGTCGCGATTCCACTCCAGGGCGCTACCGAAGCTCGGATCACCGTCACTCACGGTGCTGGACGCCTCCAGCTCGGAGGGGGCGCCGCAAACGACCAACTGGTGCAGGGACGGTGCACCGGAGGCGCGGCCTACGAAGTGAGGCGGGAAGGCGCTCTGGCGCAGGTCAACATGCGTGTGGAAGGCCCGGGCTTGCTGCTCACCCTCATGCCGTGGAAGTGGCCCAAGGCGCGCGGTGCGGAGTGGGACCTGGCACTGAACGAGGGGATTCCCCTCACGTTGAAGATTCAGGGAGGGGCGAGCGACAACCGTCTGGATTTGACTGGTCTACAGTTGAAGGAGTTGCTGCTGGAGACGGGGGCCAGCGCGACCAAGCTGACCCTGCCCGCCGGTGCTGGACAGACCCAGGCTGAGGTCAGTTGTGGCGCTGGTGGCGTGGAGATCCGGATTCCCTCGGGTGTGGCCGCCCGCATCCATGCGCAGAGCACGGTGGGCGAGACGAGGATCGATCGGGCGCGCTTTCCACGAGTGGGCAGCGGCCTCTATGAGTCGCCGGACTACGAAACGGCGGCCAACAAGGTCGAGCTACGCGCAGAGGCCAGTCTGGGCTCGATTGAGGTTCGGTGATCTGTCACCGCCCTCCGCGAGGCGAGGGTCGGCGAGTACCTATTCGAACAACGTTCTGCATCGGATTCTGCAGACCAATGATTCGATTCGAGGTGTTTCCATGGGCGTGGTCGAAGATGCCGTCTCCGCGTTCGACGAGGGTTACAGTTGTTCGCAGTCGGTCTTTTCCGCATTTGCTCCGGAGCTGGGTCTGGACCGCGAGACCGCTCTCAAGGTGGCCACCGCCTTTGGCGGCGGCATGGGCCACAGGGGTGACACGTGCGGTGCGGTCACCGGGGCGTTCATGGCCATCGGGCTGAGGCACGGGAGGCTGAGGGCGGAAGACGAGGAGACCAGGGACCGAGCCTACAGCCTGGTGGAGAGGTTCGTGCGGGAGTTCGAATCGCGACACGGGTCGATAGTGTGTCGAGAGTTGCTGGGTTGCGACATCAGCACTCCTGAGGGCATGCAGCGCGCAGACGAGGCCAACCTTCCTGCTACGCGCTGTCCCCACTTCGTGCGAGACGCCGCGGTGATCCTCGAGGAGCTACTGTCCAGCGGGGCCTAAGTCGACCATCGACGAAGCCTGGAGCTTGGGGGCGGGCTAGCGGTATCCTGACAGACGTCGCCTCCAGAACCGGTGCTCAGGGCGAGGACGACGCTGAGCGGGCAACATCATGAGCCCGGAACCCGATACCTCGGAGGCATGAAGCGTCAACCCCATCAGGTAGCGTATGAGAGAGTTTGACCAGCAGGGCGAAACGACTCACTTCGGCTATCAACGGGTGCCCACGGCAGAGAAGGCCAGGCTGGTGGGGGCCATCTTCGACGCCGTGGCTGCCAGGTACGACGTGCTGAACGACGTGATGTCCTTCGGCATGCACCGCTGGTGGAGGCGGTTCGCCGTGAACCTGAGCGGTGTGCGGCCCGGAGATAGCGTCCTGGACCTGGCCGGGGGCACCGGTGAGTTCACGGCGCGCCTGGAGTCTCTGGTCGGTCCGCAGGGCTTGGTGGTCCTGGCTGAGATCAACGCGAGCATGTTGAGGCTTGGACAGCAGCGTCTGGCCGGTAGCAACGTGGCGTTGGTACAGGCGGACGCCGAACATCTGCCGTTTGGCGACCATCTCTTCGACTGCGTCACCATCGCCTTCGGCCTGCGTAACGTCACGGATCAGGATGCGGTACTAAGGTCGGTGTATGGCGCCTTGAAGCCCGGGGCTCCGGCGGTCATCCTGGAGTTTTCTCACCCTACGGTGTGGGGCTTTGGTCCCTTCTACGACTTCTACTCTTTCCACGTGTTGCCGGTGCTGGGCCACCTGGCTGCCGGAAACGGCGGTGGATATCGCTATCTGGCCGAGTCCATCCGGGTCCATCCAGACCAGGAGACGCTCAAGAAGATGATGGAACGGGCAGGGTTCGAGCGCTGTGAGTACTTCAACCTGAGCGGCGGCATCGTCGCCGTGCATCGCGGATTCAAAGCTGCATAGGCCTGGAATCGAGGATGGACCTTTCGTACCTGATCAGGGGGTTGGTCATCGGCTTCTCCATCGCCGCACCCGTGGGTCCCATCGGGGTGCTGTGCATCCGCCGAACGCTGGCGGAGGGGTACGTGGTTGGGCTTCTGTCGGGCCTGGGAGCGGCGACTGCGGATGCAGTGTATGGGATGATGGCAGCCTTCGGACTGACGTACGTCTCCAGCCTCCTGATTGGCTATCAGGCCTGGATCCGTCTCGTCGGTGGGCTGTTTCTCTGCTATCTCGGGCTGAGAACCTACTTCGCCAGGCCGGCCGAAGGGGCGGCCTGCGCGGAGGGTAAGGGGTTGGCTGGTGCATACGGGTCCGTTTTCTTCTTGACGCTCACCAACCCCATGACCATCCTGGCGTTCACCGCCATCTTTGCCGGACTGGGGATAGGCAGCGCCACGGGGGAGTACCGCTCCGCGACGCTGTTGGTGATGGGTGTGTTCAGCGGCTCCGCGGTTTGGTGGCTCATTCTGAGCGGAGGTGTGAGCCTGTTCCGGTCGCGGTTCACTCCTCGGGCGCTGGGTTGGGTGAACAAGGCAGCGGGCCTGGCCATCTTGGGCTTCGGCGTGCTGGCCCTGGTGAGTCTCAGAAGGTGAAGACGAGACCTCATCGCTGGGAAAAGCACTCCGACCTGAAGAGCGAAGCAGGCCGTGGGGTCCCGGTGTTCGCCGGTGGCCTTGGTGGTGTGTTCCTGAGAAAGGCGACTCGTCATGTAGCGCGCCGAAGCTAGCTGGGTGGCCCCAGCGCGCGCGCTGGCCTGCTCTGGCGGTGATTGGGGTGCCGGGCCGCAAGTCGGTCCGGTTGATGGCCAGAGCGAGAGAGCCAGCAGCCACGGAGGCCTCCGACCACGCCATTCCTGGTGCTCAGCAGATGCTACCCCTCCTGACCCGAGGACGCCAAGGGCACCAGGATGGAGTCTGGGTCCTGAGTCGGCGAGCTGAAGTGGCAGCGGAAGCTGGTCTGCTCTTGCCCCGGCGTGGCAGAGGTTCGGCCGGGACGATCCACATGAGCTGTAGCAGCGAGCTTCACGGGCTCTTGACTCGCGGGCTGAACATCGTTCCGGTCAACTTCGGGATTCACCTTGTGGCTACTCCGACCAGGGCCCAGGAGCTGCTTCAGTAGCCGCCAAAGCTGGGGAACGAGCTGGTGAGGCACTCCGGTCTCAAGCAAAAACTACCAGGGTACGCAGGCACCGGGATGGTGATCCTGGTGACCGGCCTGTGGACGTTGTGGGGCGTGGCGGAGATGTATTACGAGGGCTGGTGGGGAACCTGGGACAACAGGGTTCCGTACCTGGTGCCCGCGATCTGCTGCGTGGCGCTGAGCCTGCTGGCCATCACCTGGCCTCGGGTCGGCGGCTGGCTGTTGGTAGGCCTCGGGGGTGCGTTTACCCTCTGGTGGTGGGCTATGCGGGCTCGCGCTGGCCTGCTGACCGCTCACGTTCTGTGGGGCACGTTCCCCGTCAGCGGGCTGCTGGTGGTGACCGGAGTCCTTTTTCTGCTGGAGGGCCGATACCGTCGACGGCAGCGCTGGGAAGGTTGGGCACCCGACGAGCGCAGACGACGCCGCTACCTGTCTCAACTACTTGCTGTGGGCGTTCCCACGCTCATCGTTCTGGCTGTATCGGCGTACTGGGCGCCGGTGCTCCTGACGCGGGAGGACGACGGGGATCGGGGTGCGCGGCTCATCGAGGGGAACGGGGTGACCCTGATCTGGGCGCCGGCGGGTCCGGGCTGGTCGAGAGGGGTTGACGCCCACGGGGGGGACCAGCAACCGGACACTCCACCAAACCTGTCCTGGAACGACATCGCTTTCTACGGTGTGGAGCCCGTGGGCTTCGGGCCGAAGGCCATCTCTGGGGAAAAGGAGGCCGCGACTAAGGACATGCGGGCGACAGGCTTGTGCCACTACCTCAGCGCGGATGGCTCGCGGCTGATGGACGAACCGGTGGGGGTGTGGCGCATGCCCAGCACTGACGAGATCGTGCGCACCCTGGTCAGTGATGGCGAGAACGCCGGGTGTACCTGGGATGGAGTGTCGATGAAGGCCCGCTGCAGAGTCACACCGGACAAGGAGACACCCTTGTGGGTACCTGGGTGGTCTCCCATCTATTACTGGTCGGCAGATGAATACGATGAGCATGAGGCCTACTACGTCAGCTATCACGCGTCGATCATCAGCTACCAGCCCAAGTCCTGGGGCAACCCGAGGCACGGATATCGGTGCGTGCGGGAGCCATGAGAGCAGATGCCAGCGCAGACGCGGGCAAAGCCCGGTTCGACCTCCATGGGAGGTGGAAACCAGATGTTAAAGAGGAGAGTGTCGTGCCTGCCCCTGTGGTGATCGTCGAGCACGATCCGCGGTGGCCAACGTTGTACGAGCAGGAGAGAGATCTGATCCTGGGGGCCACCGGGGACCTGATCGTCGTCGTCGAGCACATCGGCAGCACCGCGGTGCCCGATCTGGGTGGAAAGCGCATCATAGACATCATGGCGGCGGTGCGCTGCCTGGAGGATGCTGAGCGCTGCGTCGAGCCGCTGGCTGGCATCGGGTACGAGTACGTTCCTGAATACAACGATCTCATCCCGGACAGGCGCTACTTCCACAAGGGACCGCCGGAAGGCCGCACCTTCCACTTGCACATGGCGGAGCACAGGGGCGACTTCTGGACAAAGCATCTCCTCTTCCGGGACTGGCTGCGGAGACACCCCGAGGATGCACAGGACTACTTCCGGTTGAAGAAGGAGTTGGCTGACAGGTTTGGCCGGGACCGGGAAGGCTACACCGAAGCCAAGACGGGGTTCATAGAGTCTATGGTTGCCAGGGCGCGGTCGGAAGAGATGACCGGTCCGGGCCAGAGCGGGCCGGACCGTGGATGAGGGGGTTGCAGGTTCGATGGAGCTGCCAGGGGCGGTATTGCTGACCAGGAGGGCCAGGGGAGAGTTAGTGAGCGTCCTGGCCCAGGCGTTTGCCCAGCACCCGATGGTCCCTGCCCTGGGAGGCAGGGCTGACGACGCCAGCGCGCTGATAAGGGTGCTGGTTGATTTCCATTGGGGCATGAAGAGCCTGCTGCTTTGTGGAATCAGGATGGACGAGGGACTCGTCTGCGTGTTGATGGGCGCCGATTCCCGCGAAGTTCCGTCGCTCTGGTCCCTGGCGCGCCTGGCGTGGGGTGTCACGCGAGCGGTGGGACGAAGGGCGATAGGTCCGCTGCTGGATGTGGAGCGGTGCAAGCCGCTGTACCAGGAACGTTATTTCGAGCTGGTGATCCTGGCCACGGTGACATCACGCCAACGCCAGGGGCTCGGACGCCGGCTTCTTCACTTTCTGTACGATCAGGCCAAACGAGGGGGGTATGACGGAATTATGCTCTTCGTGGACCAGGATACCCCTGCCTTCGGATTGTACCGCAGCGAAGGGTTCGGGGTGGATAGAGAGATCGAGGTGGCCCAACAGCGGCTTTGCTGGATGCGGCGCACCATCTGAAGGATGGACCGCCGAACGGGTGAGCAACATCCACAGGGCGCGAGGATACGAGGGTGAAACAGCGCAGCTTGGAACTGCTGCAGGTCGAGGATAGGGAGCGATGGAATGAGGCCGTCGTGCGGCTGCCCTGCGCCCACGTGCTGCAATCCTATGAATGGGCCGAGTTCAAGAGCCGTCATGGCTGGCGGCCTTATCGCCTGTTGTTTCTGCGAGGCGCTGAACCCGTGGCTACGGCGTCCGTCTTGATCCGTCGGCCGCCCGGCGGACGGTGGGGTGTGATGTACGTCCCCAAAGGGCCCGCCCTGGACTATGAGGATTCCGGGCTGGCCATCGAGGTGCTCACCAGGTTGGAGGAGATGGCCAGGGAGCAGAAGGCCATCTTCGTGAAGATCGACCCCGAGGTCTCGGCGGGGAGGAGCGACGTCGCGCGGTTGATCGAGGGGCGCGGCTGGCGAGCCTCCAGCGAGCAGGTTCAGTACCGCAGTACCCTGCTCGTCGATCTGCGCCGACCGGAGGGGGAACTGCTGGCAGAGATGAAGGAGAAGTGGCGGTACAATATCCGCCTGGCGGCCAGGAGGGGCGTCGAGGTTCACCTGGGGACGATGGACGAACTGCCACTGATGTACGAGATGTACAGGATCACCAGCGCGCGAGATGACTTCATCATTCGTCCCTTCTCCTACTACGCTGATGCGTGGCGCACGCTGGTCGGTCGGGGGTTGGCGCAGCTCTTCCTGGCCCGGCACGGCGAGGAGGTGCTCGCCGGTGTTTTGCTCTTCCGTTTTGGCGACAAGGCCTGGTACATGTATGGGGCGTCCACCGACAGGCACCGCAATCTGATGCCCAACCATCTGCTGCAATGGGAGGCCATGAAGTGGGCCAAGGCGCAAGGGCACTCCTTCTACGACATGTGGGGTGCCCCCGACGTGCTGGATGAGAGCGCCCCCATGTGGGGGGTATATCGGTTCAAGGCCGGGTTTGGAGGGGTGTTCACGTCCTATCTAGGAGCCTTCGACTATCCGGCTTCAGGATCTCTCTACCGGCTATACAGCCTGGTGATGCCCAGGTTCCTGGACTTGCTCCGTTGGCGCCACCGCCGGGTGCGGAGACGCAGTACGTGGGAAGAGGCAGGGGAAGATGAGTGACGGCGCGCGTTGGTTTTACGGGGATTTTACAGATGGGCAACGGCTGGCTAACCCCGCATCCCGATAATGGATACTGAGCTGAGAGAAACAGAACAGGAAGTCGGGAGGCGAGAACAGATGAAACGCAGGACCAGGTTGCTGATAGGTTTAGTATTGGCAGGCCTGCTGTTGGCCGCGACCGGGACCGCCTGGGCGGAGGAGCCAGCAGTACGGGCTGCTCTGCGGGGTCAGGTGGTGGTCATAGAGGGGGACACTCTGCTGGTCACCACTCCGGCGGGCGAACAGCAAAGGGTCATCACCAGCGAGGCTACCCGCTTCTGGATTCCGGGGACGCGGGAGCCGTCCATCGCCGACATCGATGTGGGTGACTACATCGGTGTTTGGGGCGAGAGGAACGAAGACGGCGATCTGGTGGCGTCGGTGGCCATCATCGTGCCGGCGGAACTGGCCCAGCGCAGATTCGTGGTGCAGGGGCAGGTTAAGGCCCTGGATGGGCTGACCATAACTGTAGATACCGGTCAGGGCGAGCGGTCCGTGGTGACCGATGGATCCACGCGCTTCCTGATCCCCGGTGTGGAGGACGCTGGGATAGAAGACGTCACGGTTGGTGATCCCTTGCTGGCGCTGGGGAGGCCGGATGGCGAGGGCAACCTGCTAGCGCGCGTGGTGGCTATCGTCACCCCGGGTCAAGTGCGGCGGCACACCATCCGCGGGCTAATCACGGACATCAGGGGAGATAGCCTGAGCCTGCTCACCCGCCGGGGTGAGGTGCGGATGGATACTGACGGCGGCACCGTCTTCCGCATCCCCGGCGTGGAGGAGCCAGGCATCGACGATCTGGAAGTTCAAGATCTGATCATCGTGGTGGGGACCTGGAACCCGGACGAAGAGGTGTTCAGCGCGCGGGCGGTGACCCTCATCCCCAGGTGGCCTTCGCACCTGCGCTTTGTCCGAGGGGAGGTGACGGCCATCGAGGGGCGGACCATGGTCCTGGAGACCTTGCAGGGAGAAGTGGCGGTGCTGACCAATGGCGATACCATCTTCCGGATTCCCGGCGTGGAGAATCCGGGCCTGGATGATCTCCAGATAGGAGACAGGGTGGGAGTTCTCGCGGCCCGCAGCGAGGAGGGAGAGGGGAGACTCCTGGCCAGGGTGGTGCTCGTCAGGAGGGCCGACGAGTCCCTGACCGAAGCCATCTCCGCCCCCGTGGAGGCGGCCACAGCCCTTCTGGAGTCGTTCGTCAACCAGGCGGATCACAACTAGGGGACGAGGAAGCCACATCCGCCTGATATGTGCTGCCATTTTCTGTACACGCACGAGGGGCACGGGAACTTCTCCCATGCCCCTCGTTTGTCAGCAGCAGTGTCGGCTGGTGTTTGACGACGGTCTACTCCTTGCGCCGGGACCGCCAGCGTAGGGCCGCGTAGCCGCTGAGACCGGCGAGGCCGGTCGCCAGCAGGGCCATGGTCCCTGGTCCAGGCACGAACTCACGTTCCCTAGCTCTCCAGGTGTTGTCGAGGAGAAGTCAGCGGCGTGAGTCGCCGCGCTAGAAGTAATAGTGCGGCACGATGTAGCATAGGAGGCACAGGGCATCGAAGAGGGCGAAGCAGGCCACGTAGGCCCCAGCGAGAGGGCGCCAGTCGGCAGTCCTCATCAAGCGGCGCACGCCGAAGGTGAAGAGGGTGGCGATGATGACCAGCGCGGGGAACAAGTACCTGCCTTGAGGCTGCCATGGGCTGCCTATCGTGGGAAGGAAGGTCTGGATCAGGATCAGGACGAGGCCGGCGACAAACAGCAGCAGGGTCCGGTCACGGGAGTCAGGCGGCCAGTCATGGTTCTGCCTGCGCTGCTTCAGCATGCCGACGCTCCACGAGACCAACCCGGCTGCAGAGGTCACCGTGAGCAGGGCCAGGAGGGCATACCAGAAGGGGTGCAGCGGGAGTGTGAGCCAGCCAAAGTTGGCCCAGAAGCCAGCAAAGGTGAGGAGGACATAGAGCAGGTATCTCTCTAGCGACGCGAGGTCGTAGCTTCGAACGTCCAGCAGTGGTCGCAGTTTGACGTACCGGTTCAGTTCCTGGAGGAAAGGCCGGACACGCCGGGCAGCCTCCTCAGCCGAACCGTTGCAGAGCAGATTCGAGCTCGTCTTCTGGCCTTCGGTCAGCGCCAGATCATCGAAGTAGACGTAACCTGTCGCTTCCGCTAGCTGGCCACCGGCGGCGAGCATGATTCTGATCGTCCTGGCGTGGGGGGAGACCAGGTGCGTTACGCTGTCGTGGGTCCATTCTTCTCCAGCCACGAAGGGCGTGGTGCTCCGTCCCTCATCGTCCTCCACGAGCAGCGATCCTGCTCGATCCCCCCCGGAGCTCACCACCCAGCCCTCCAGCGTGACGCTCTTCCCGCGCAGGGCTCTCACGGTATTGAACGGGAGGGACTGCATCAGCCTGCCCTTGCTGATGCGCAGAGCGTAGCTGCCCGACCTGGCGACCACATCACTCCTGGTATCTCCCATGGTCTGTGGCAACCGGACCCATCCGGCGCTCTCCTCCCCGCGCCAGCTCAAGGCGATTCCCAGCAGCAGCAGGATCAGCGCCCCGGAGATGCCGAGGAGGCGTTTGTGACTTCTCTTCACCAGTACAGGCCGGCCCCAGAGACTGATCAGAATGGCGACGAGGACGAGGGGCAGAGTAAAGGCGCCGGTGACTTTGGAGAGCGCGGCCAGGACCGCCAGACCACCCGCGGTGAGACCCGAACTCGTCGTGAGTCCATTTCTGACCACTCTGCTTACTTGCCAGATGAGAAGGGACGCGACCAGGGTGGCCAGCACGTCGTTGTTGGCGGAGGCGCCGATGAAGGCGAACATAGGAAGAAGGCAGACGAAGGCCGGAACAGCGACCATCATGAACCGGTCGTGGGGAAAGAGCTGGAACGCCACCAGACAGGCCACGGCGACGGTAGCTGCCCTGAGCAGGACGGAGAACCAGCGCATGACGTAGAGGTAGAAGAGGACGTCGTGGCCTGGCAAGAGTCTGAAGACGAGGGCCGAGACGAAGTAGTAGAGGGGGCTCTTGTCACCAAGCCGGGTGCCAGACCGGATGAGGAATGGATCCTCTGCAAAGGAGGCAGGCAGTGGGTCCGGTTGTTCACGACCTACGAACTTCCAGAAGTCGGACTTTGCCAGCGAGGTCAGTATCTCTCGCTGTAAGTCGAGGGACAGGTCTTCGCTGCGCAGCGGCCAGCCCTTCTCCGAGAGACGGATGGCGTACTCCAGGTGCCGGGGCTCGTCAGGTGCCTGCCAGGGCGGGATGACGACGCTATACAGCAATCCCACAGCGAGGCTCAGGCATACCCACGCGGCGATGAGGCCCGCGTGGAACGTTCGCAGGTTGCAGTGGTGTGCAGACATCGGTTCTCGAACAGGATCAGACAGGCTGGCCATGGGGGACTTCACCAGCGGCGTGGACACGACTCTCGAGAGGAGCGGCGCCAGTCGATCACTCCATAGCCAGGGGCAGGTACTCGCGATTGCCCGGTGAGGTGATCGTCCACTCCCCAAGTGGACACAGATCATCCCGGACGCGATTGCCCTCGTCATCGAAGACGGCCAGCCGTTGCATGGTCTCCAGCAGGTACATGCCGGCGAGCACCCGGTAGTGCCCCGGGGGCAGATCGCTGGGGAAGCGTATGTGGTGCCGGTCTGAGACGGTCTCGCTCTCTCGCCAATATGAGGTGGGGTAGGAGCCGCCTCGGGGGTACCTGTCGCTCTGCGCCACGATGTGTCCTTCCCCGTCAACGATGTGGACGAAGACGGTGTAATCCTCCGTCATCTCAGTCCGGGCTTGCCAGTACAGGTCTATGTATCCGCCTCCAGTGGCCAACAGGCGGCCGTCGACATCGTATCCCAATAGCGATACCTGCTCCCCTAGCTCGTAGTGCACGGGGTTCTGTATGGAGTACGAGGGTGGCAAGGCGGGGTCCACGGCGAAACGGGCGAGAGTGGCCGTGTGACCAAGCTGCGTGCCTTCGGAGTCGACCAGAGGCAGATAGACCAGATCAGGATAGGTATAGAGTGCGATGGTGAAACGCGCCAGGCCTGGCGCCGGGAACCGGGGACCCACACGGACAGTATAGGCATCCTTGATGATCTGACCCTCTTTCCAGAAGGAGGTGGGGTAGTTGCCGTGGCCCGGATACGCGGCTACCTGACCGTACATCCTCTCATCGGGGCCGAGCCAGCCGAAACTGACTGTGTAGTTCGCCTCCATGTCGGCCAGGGCGCGCCAGTAGAGGGTGACGGGTACGAACTGGCCGGCAGTCAGTCTCTCCGCTCCCACTTCATAGGCCACCAGTTCGATCTGGTCGTCGAACCTGAGGCCGACGTGGTTGGCGACGAGAGCCGCTTCGTCCGTGGTGAGGATGGGAGGTCGAGCGTAGACCGGGCGGATGTAGAGCAGAGGTGAGATGACACCCAGGAAGAGCATCGCCAATCCTGAGAGCAAGATGGGGATACGGCGCCAGCGGCCGGGACTGAGCTGAACCACGCCCAGGGAGAGCAAGACACTGATGCCGGAGATGGCAGGGAGGGCGTACCTGCCTCGCAGGACGGGATCGCTGATGATCAGAGTGCGATAGATGGCCAGAGAGCAGAAGAGCAAGACGGCCAGGAGAACCTGCGAGACGGCGGCCTTGGAAGAGCGGCTGGCCTTGCCCAGAAAGAAGAGCACGAGGCCCGAGATCGCCGCCAGGCAGAGGATGCCTAACGCCTGGTATACCCAGTCTGCGGCGCTGACATTGCCCCACCCGAACGAGGCCCAGAACGAAGTATAGAAGTATCGCAACCCGTCCGGGAGCACGCTCCAATCCATGCGGCTCAAGGATGCCCCCGGGTCTCTGATGTCGCTGAGAAACTGTGCCAGAAGCTCAGCGGAACGCGTGGTGGGCGTTCCATACAAGGCCAGGCTGCGCAAGAACCACCAGCTAGAGACCAGGCCCGCGCCGAGGAGCAGGAGGACGACTCCTCCCAGGGCTACGAGCAACGACCTCCGGTGGCGCAGCAACCTCACCGTACCCACACCGACGCAGGTGAGGACCAGCGGGAGCAGGGCCAAGGCGTTGTACTTGGACAACAGTGCCAGTCCGGTGCAGAGGCCAAGGGCCAGCAGATCCCTGAGCGCGGGACTGCGGACGACGACTCTGACCGAGAACAGGAGGGTGAGAGCAGAGAAGAGAGTGACCATGATGTCGTTGTTGATCACGCTGCTCATGAACAAGAAGGTGGGGCAGAAAGCGTTCAACGCCATGGCACCCAGGGCGATCTCTCGTTGGTCGGGGAACAGCAGTCGAGCCAACCAGTAGGTCACGAAGACGACCAGGGTCCCGATGAGAACGGACACCAGCCTGGCTGTGTGGACCGCGAGTGGAGTCCCGTGGTAGGGAAAGGCCTCTGCATCTGAGTGGAGAAAGCGGTTGGCACCGCCTTCCATGATCCCGGTAGGTGCGAAGGGGTTTTCGACCGGCTCGAACTGGTCGCTCGTGTCCACCCAGGAGGTCAACAAGGCGGTCACCGCATAGAAGAGAGGCGGGTGACTCATTTCGTCCAGGGAGGAGATGGTGTCCTCCTGGCTGGGGAGGGAAAGGTTGGTGACCAGGAATCTGACGTGATGGTAGTGCCCCAATTCGTCGGGGCCTTCAAAGATGGGCGTAACCAGGCTGTACAGGATACCCAACACGAGCTGGGCTGATAGGATGGCGGCTACCAGCCAACGCCATTCGTCACCTATCCAAGAGAGGGCTCGGGAGGCTTTCATCTGATCCAGAAGGCGCAACGCGTGGCGACCCCACGGACGGCGAGCCTTGCCGCAGGGATGGCCGCCGGACGGTACAAAACGTGGGCGGAGGACAACGCGGCGGTCGAACAGTTGCCGGGTGCATGTTCAGAGTCTCTTGCGGACGGTCTGAACGTATTCCACCGCGAAGGCAGCCGCGACTCCTGCGGCCAACCCCAACGCCGCGCCCAGGATAGCGTTGAGCTTGGGAGCAGGCCCCAGCAGTCTCGCCCTGGATGCTCTGCTCAGTATCTGGGTATTGGTCTGGAAGAATTCGCTCTCCTGTAGCTCAGCTCTGATCGCTTCGTAGGCGATGGAGGCCACATTGCGCGCACGCACCAGGCGCTCCAGCTCCAGTTGATCCAGGGCCAGTTGCTCCTGTAGTGCTCCCACCTGGGCGTCCAACTGGTCGACCACACCGGAGATGACCTCTTCCTCGTTCTCCAGCAACTCGATCACCCCATCCAGGGTTTCCTGCTCCTGGAGGAGCTCGACGAAGAGGTGGCCCCTGGCAGAGATGACCTGAGTGTCGACGAGTTGCAGGGGCAAATCGTCGATGCTGCCACCAGAATCTCGCGCCAAGCGTGCACTCTCCAGGAGCAGCCTCAGGTTGTCCAGTGCCTGCTCGTGTTCGGCCAGCAGCTCCATCTTCTTTTGCAGTCGTGCACCGTCCATGCCCAGAACAGCGAAGGTGTAATCAGCCTCTGGCGGCTGAACGGACCCATATCCCGGCCCCTTCTCCTGCCTGAACGCGTTCAACTCCTCCTCAGCGGACTCCAGTTCCTGTTTGACCGCTTCGAACTGGGTACTCCAGCCGGCCTGGGTGCCTTTCGCCTCTCCTACGTACTGTTCTGCCCAGGTGTTGGCGATGAGGACCGCCTTCTCCTGGTCAGAGGCCTGGGCGCTGATGCGGAACAGCATGGGATTGTCACTATCTTCACGCACCGTCACCTTCGACATGAGAACGCCTGGCTTCTTCTCCTTCACGGACAGGCTTGGCCCGATGGCGTCGATGACGCGACTCTCCACAGCTTCGGTTCGGGCCAGGGCTGGGTAGAGCTTGAGCACGGTGCGGTCCATGCCCCCGAGCCGAGGAACAGTGTAGAGCTCGTGGGTTTGCTCCATAAGGGTGACGGTGGCTTCGTATGTAGGCTCCTTGATGAAACTAACCACTACTGCTGCCACAGTGGCCACCACGAAGACCAAGGCCACGGCCTTCCATTGTCTCAACACTACGTCCAGGTAGTATCTGATATCCAGCTCTAGTTCCATGGCTATCGCATCTCCAAAGAGTCTCCGCGAGGTCGCTGCGGTGCGCCGTCCATCCCAGCACTCGTTCTTGCATCCATTATAAGCGTTTTGACTGTAAACGACCAGTTTCCTCCACGCTGGATAGACGCAAGGCTGGTACCTGGACCTTCACGACAGCAGGCGCCGCCTGGGTGGTTTTCCTCTGGATGTCGCCCGCTCACAGGGTGCGGACGGCCTTGCAGCGGCTGGTCTTGCCGGGGACGGCCTTTGTCGGGCCGACGGACAGACGCCTCCCAACCCGCGTGACTAGATTGAGGCCGGAACAAACCCGGAGGGTTGGTCTGTCACCAGGGGAAGGCTTCTGCAGGGTAGAGGGCATCGAGCATCGGCACAGAGGCAGGGTGGCCGAGCGAATATGCAGGGGCTATAATCGACGACGAGTGTGCAAGGGGGACGAGAGCCGCTCTGTCCCAAGCTGTTGACCTTGCTGGTCCGGCTGCGGTATAATTGTTGGGAGAAGGTGCAGGGAGAGTCGAGATGAACTCAACCAGCCGCTGGGGAGCGATTGGCAGGGGTGTCAGAAGTAGAGGGCGCGAGATTGCCCTGGTCGTTGTCTTGCTCTTGATCAACTACCTGATCTTCAGTCGCCTGGTGCTGATGGTCTCCGGAGATCGCCGGGCGACTCCAACACCTACCAGGACCCCCAAGCCGACCTTCACCCCGCTTGCGGTCATCGTGGACACGCCCACTTTGGCTCCGGAACCCACTCCCACCGAGGAGCCCTCGCCTGCTGCCTCGCCCACGATGCGCACGCACGTCGTAGAGAGCGGCGAGACATTGAGCGAGATTGCGCGCACGTATGGCACGACGGTGGACGCCATCGTGGAGGAGAATGACCTGGGCAGCGCCGATGCGCTGATACGAGAAGGGCAGGAATTGCTGATCCCATCCTCTGCGGCTCCGCTTCCCACGTCAGAAGGCACAGCCGTGGCGTCATCCTCGCCATCGTCCACCGTGGGTCAGAAGATTCACGTTGTCCAGGAGGGCGAGACCCTGAGTGAGATAGCCCGCATGTACGGTGTCACCACCGAAGAACTCGCGCAGACCAACGGTCTGGACAATCCGAACGCCATACGCGTGGGGCAGGCACTGGTGATCCCGTAGCCAGGCGGCGGTAACGGGGCCGCCAGGTTGAGAAAGGGGTGAGGGATGAAGCTGAGATACGTGCTCATCTTGGGGATTCTCGTGTTCCTCAACGGGTTCGTCTTCACCGTGCTGCTGCTGATGCTCTCACGAGAGACGGCCCGTCCGGCGGCCACGCCGACGATGTTGGCTACCGCCGGCCCCACCTTTCAGCCCACCTTCACCTCTACTCCTCTCAGCCCCTCGCCCACACCTACCCCGGAGCCCACGGCCACCACTGTGGCTGAGGAGATTGCCACCAGTACGCTGGTGGTACCGCCAGCTACGGCCACCCATACCAGCACCACGGTCCCGCCGACGGAGACCGCGGCGCCAGCTACACCGACGAATACCCCTGGCCTACCTACAGCGACCAGTGAGCCACCCACTGTGACCGCGACCTCGCAGCCCACCGCTACTCCGACTACTCCAGCGGCCTACGATTTCAGGTACGCAGGCGGGATGCAGAGCTCCCCCAACTGTGGGACGGTGTACATGAAGGGGAAGATCACGGGAGTAGGAGGTGAGGGGGTGAATGGGAGGACCGTCCGGCTGAGGTTTGCGGGCAACGTGGCCTATCGGGTCAGTGGGGAGGGCGAGAACCCAGGAGAGTGGGGCTTTTCTCCCCTGGCCCAGGACAACTATCACCTGCCATTCACGTTTCTCATCGACGTCGTAGAGAGTCAAGCGAACCCCGTGCCACAGTCAGATACTGTGGAAATCCCGTTCACCGACTGTGCCACGGCGGGCCAGTTCACCAACATCATCTTCGAATACGCTAAATAGTGGGGCGGACTGGCGACCGGACTAAAGCCCCAGGATTTGAGACTGCCCAGGGCCCGACGCCGTGGTCAGTTGACCATGGGGATGCTCCGCCCACAAGCCGGGCAGGAGGAGTCGCTGAGCCTGTTCTTCAGGACGGTTAGACCCCGTCTCTCCACGAGTAGCTCACCACAACCAGGGCAGTAGGTGTTCTCCAGACGGTGACCTGACACGTTCCCCAGGTAGACGAAGTCTAGACCCTCCTCTTGGCCTATCTGCCAGCCGCTTTCCAGAGCGCTGAGCGGGGTCGGCGGCGCGTGAAAGCGATAGGCTGGATAGTAGGCGGTGAGGTGCCACGGCGTCTCGGTCCCCAGTTCATCGTGGATCCTCCTGGCAATACCCCTCAGCACACCCTCTGTGTGGTTGACGCTGGGGATGACCAGGGTCGTGACCTCCAGGTGCACCCCGTGCTGCCTGGCCCGGCGACAGTTGCGCCAGACTTTCTCTATCTCGACCCCTTTGCAGTGCTTCCTGACCGCTGCTTCATCTCCTTTGACGTCGACATTCATGGCGTCTAACCCGGCGGCGACGAGCAGATCCAGAGCCTGTGTGGTCATATAGCCGTTGGTGACGTACGTGTTGTAGAGGCCTGCGTCCGTGGCCAGCCGGAACACGTCCAGTGACCATTCCAGCGAGAGGGTGGGTTCGTTGAAGCTGATAGACGTGCCCTGGCAGTGCCAGGCGATAGCCGTGTCCACGAACTCGCGGGGCGACAGAAGGCGACCTTCGCCGGGTGGTGACTTGCTGATGTCCCAGTTCTGACACCAGGGGCATCCGAAGTTGCATCCCCAGCTTCCGGCGGTGAGGGCCACGCTGCCGGGGTGGAAGTGGTGGAATGGTTTCTTCTCGATAGGGTTGGCGGAAAGGGAAGACACGTTGCCGTAGGTGAGGGTCACGATTCTGCCGTCGACGTTGGTCCGGGTGCGACACCAGCCCATGGAGCCCGGGCGGAGAACGCAGCGCCGCTCGCAGGTCAGGCAGCGCACCCTGTCGTTTGCCTTCTCTTGCAGGAGGGCCTCACGGACGGATATCTCGCTCATGATTGGAGGCGTGTTCGAGCAGGTCTACTGTGACCGGCAGGCCACATCCAGTGTACGCTGGCAAGAGCCATGGACTGGTCGAGGCGCTGCCGCGAGGAGCCCAGGAAGGCGACCATTCCAGGCATCTCGTAACCCCAGCAGGGGTTGATCGGTGCATCGTACACTCCCCTCTCCGGACCAGAAGGCTGTGACCGGTGGCGGACGGACGGAGCACCTATCCCCGTGGCAGGAAGAGTCAGGAATGCCTCCGCGGTGATGGTGACGGTGGGGGTGAGGACCGGAGTTGGTGTGACGGTGGCAGAGATAACCACGGTGGTGGTCACCCCCTCGGTGTCGGTGATGACCACGGTGACGTTGACGCTCTCCGGAGTGGGCGTGAACGTTGGTATCGGCCGCTGCGTAGGCGTGGGAGGAAGCGTGGCCGTGGGGGTCGTGCTGGTCTCTGGCCACGCCATGCTGGTCGGGACGAGAGTCGGGGTGCCGGTAGCAGTGGGCGAACTCTCCAGGGCCACCTCGGGCACCAGATGTGATCGCACCACCAGGCTGCCGATGCCCAGGCAATACAGAAGGGTGGCCACCGCAGTTACGACGGTGAGCAGGCTGTACAGCCTCTTCTGAGGCACAGTGAGTTGGGCGTATCGTCGGAAGAGATGCCTCATGCTGATATGCCGCCATTATTGGTCGTGATCGAAAACACTCGCTCCCGCGACCTCCGTTTCTAGTCCGTCTCTACGGGAGAGGCGGTGCCGGTGGCAGTGGGAGTGTCGGTCTGGGTGGCCGTGGCGGTCGCCGTCTCCGTGGGTGTGTCTGTGGGCGTCGTGGTAGGCGTGTCGGTCGGTGTGCTGGTTGCTGTATGCGTGGCTGTTGGCGTGAGGGTGGCGGTCTCAGTCGGTGTGTCGGTGGGTGTGGCGGTGGCGGTCTCGGTAGGAGTTGCCGTGCCCGTGGCGGTCGATGTGGAGCTGGGGGTCGCGGTGTGGGTAGGCGCGTGCGTCGCCGTGGACGTTGGAGTGTACGTGGCCGTCTCGGTGGGCGTGGGGGTGAACCGCGGTGGGGCCATAGCCAGCGCGATGAAGCCCAACACGTAGCAGGGCACGGTCATGCACATGATCGTGAAGAGCAGACCATAGGTCACCTTCTTCCGCTCAGGAAGGTTGCCGTACCACTCGCTCACTCTGCGCTCGAGACCTCTGTGACAGAAACGGCGTGCATCGCCAATGCCCGGATCGGGACCTCGCGTTCCAAAATCGGGCTCTCAATCGAATCGCCTGTGGGCGCTGAGCGTCCGCGGCGTGCCGGGAATCTGGATGCAAAATACGGTAGCGCAAGTCGCCGCCTGGCGCTACTGCTCCGACCCGGGCCGAGCGTTATCCGTGGCAGGGAATAATCGGCCCAGGGACCAGACCATCAAGCGAGGGCGATACAATCCCGCACCAGGTGGTTGAGCCTGGCGAAGTCCTCGTGGTAGTAGATGTCGGTATTGCGGGGGCGCGGCAGGTCCACCTCCATGGTGGCTCGAAGGTGGCCGGGACGCGAGCTCATGACCAGCACTCTGTCGGCCAGGAAGATCGCCTCCTGGATAGTATGAGTCACCATGACGATGGTTTTACGCGTGGCCCGCCAGATGCGCAGCAACTCCACATTCATCTGGTTGCGGGTGATGGCGTCGAGAGCCCCGAAGGGCTCGTCCATGAGCAGGATAGATGGCTCGTGCACCAACGCCCTGGCTATGGCCACCCGCTGTTGCATGCCGCCCGACAACTCGTAAGGATATAGGTTCTCGAAGCCCATCAACCCCACCAGGGCCAGCAACTCCATAGCCCGCTCGCGATGCCTGTTTCCGTCCGTGTCCTGCACCTCGAGGGGCAGGGTTACGTTCTTGACGACTGTTCGCCACGGCATCAACGTCGGGTCCTGGAAGACGAACCCGATCTCACGGCGAGGCTGGGTCAGGACCTGTCCATCGATACGCACCACCCCTGCATCCGGCAGCAGCAAGCCGCCCAGGATGCGCAGGAGGGTGGTCTTCCCACAGCCGGAGGGACCCACGATGCTCACGAACTCCCGGTCTGAGATGGCCAAGGAGACATCTCTGAGCGCCCTCACCTCCCCTTCTCTACTGGGAAAGGTCTTGTATATGCCTTCGGCGACCAGAATGGGTTGCTTCACGATCTTCTACGGGACCACTATGAAGTCGTTGGTGTACATCTTGTCTGGGTCAGTCCTGGTCTCGGCCAGACCAGCCTGGAGCATGAAGTCCTGCGACATCTCCCAGGCAGAACCGTCGGACTGGCCCAGCGTGTCGCTTTGCCAGAACTTGATGGATTCTTCGAGCACGGCCATCTGGACGTCCCGGTTCTCGCCTCCTGCCTCGGGGACGTACTCCAGGCAGATTTCGAAGGCCTCCTCAGGATAGTCTATGGTATAGCGCAGCCCTCGCAGGACGGCTCGCACCAGAGCCCCGACCAGTTCGGGTTGCTCGGCGATGGTCTTCTCGTTGGTGATGATGCCGTTAGAGACCAGGTTCATGTAGTCGGCCACGTAGATGATGTTGGGCTCGTATCCAGCCTGTCGTAGTTGCACCGGCTCGTTGGCGGCATAGACGACGGCTGCGTCGACCTGGCCTTCCGTCAGGCTTGCCACCTGGGTATAGCCGATGGACTCCAGCTTGACGTCTCCTTCATCGATCCCCGCGGCATCGAGCAGGGCCAGCCAACCGATGTAGCTGGCTCCCCACAGGCCAGGAATACCCACGGAACGCCCGATGAGATCCTCCGGCGTACTGAGCGGCACATCCTCCAGGGATACCACGGCGACCGGGAATCTCTGGAAGTAGGTCATCACGTAGACCACGGGTAGCCCTTGCCCGCGAGCGAGGATAACCTGATCGCCGCTGGCCACGGCGAACTGTAAGGCGTCGGTGCCGACGAGGTTGAGCAGGTCCGTTTCCATTCCGTAGTCGAACTCGATCTCCAGGTTTTCCTCAGCGAAGTACCCCTTGTTCACCGCCACATAGAAGGGAGCGAACTGCACGTTGGGGATGAACCCCATGGCCAGGGTGACCTTCGTAGGCGCGGCGGGCGCCGTCGGCGTGGCGCTGACCGCGCCGCTGCAGCCGTTCAGAGCGATCAAAGTCAGTACGATGAGCATCAGAACCAGCTTCTTCAACTCCGTAGGTTCTCCTTTCTCACTACTTGATTCTTCGCCACGACAAGAGCCTGCTTTCCAGCAGCACCACGCCGCCGTACAGGCTCACGGCGATGATGACCAACGAGAAGAGGGCCACGAACATCATGGGTGTGTCGAAGAGGCCCCGCGAGAGGTTGACCAGGAAGCCCAGGCCCTCGTCTGCGGCCACGAACTCACCCACTACAGCCCCGATCACGGAGAGGGTGACCCCGATCTTGAGACCACCGAGAAGCACCGGTAGCGCTGCCGGGATCTCCAGCATGGTGAACATCTGCCGGCGGTTGGCCCCGTAGGAGCGCATCAGATCCACCAGGTTCTCGTCCACTGAGCGCAACCCAACGATGGTGTTGATGAGCACCGGGAAGAAGACGGTCAGGGCGCAGACGATGACCTTGGACAGGGTACCGAAGCCGAACCAGATCACCAGCAGGGGCGCCAGCGCCACGATGGGCATGGATTGCGAGGCCACGATGTACGGCGAGAGCAGCCGCTCCAGCGACTTGGACTTGGCAAAGACGTATCCCAGGCAAGTGGCCACGGAGAGCCCCAGGGCCAGTCCCAGCAGTACTTCCCTCAGCGTGGCCATGGCATGGTGCTGCAAGGTGCCGTCGGTCAGCGCCACGACAAACTTGCGGAACACGATGGCGGGCGCCGGAAGGATGAAAGTGGGGTAGGAGCCGACGGCGACCAGTAGTTGCCATAGACAGAGGAAGAGCAGCAGGGCCGGGGGCGCCAGCAGATAGGCGCGATACCTGTCTGGCACCTGGGTGATGCGACTCCTCAGTGATCGCGAAAACCCTGAAAGGGTTCCCACTGGCGCCAGTGAATCCGACATCTCTCCAGTTGCTCTCACGATCACCGTCTCGTATACAAACAAAAATCCCGAAGGCACAACCTTCGGGACGCACTCTCGCACCATCAGGAGGAAACACGGCTCTCCCACCGATGGTACTCACCTTCTCCCATCCGGACTTTACCGTCGGCTCTGGCTTCTCACCAGATCTGCTCTCTCGCTCGCGGGCTCGGTGCCAGTTCCTGGCGCCACACCGCCGATCGGGAATTGGCCTCGTAAGGCCTCACCCTGCCCCGAAGGTCCTCGCTATGGGCTCTGTCAAGCTTCCACTAATGCATTATACGGTAGAGTCGCGCAATTGTCAAGTACTTTCCCGTATCGGGAACACGGGACCGTCCCTGCAAACGAGAAACCCGCTCCGCTCACAGGAGCCACACACTCCCATCCCACACCGCATGTAGGCCTCCCTGCTCACCTGCCCCGGGATGCCCTGCTCTCTGCACAGGTCCTCGAGCCTGTTCAGCATGGCCTCCGGACCGCATCCATAGACCGCGTCGAAGGTCTCTTCGCGGAGTAACCTCTCCGCGGTATCGGTGCACAGTCCCGCCTCGCCAAGGGAGCAATCCTCGGTCACCAGCACGACTTCACACCCGGCATCGGCAAAGCGGTCCTGGAAGAGAAGATCGACCTGAGTCGCTGCGCCGATCACGGCTACTTTACGGCGGGCTCGAGCTGCCCTGCGAGCCAGGAAGGCGAGGGGGGCGGCGCCGTACCCCCCAGCGACCAGGAGCAAGCGCCCGCTTTGCAGGTCGAAGGGGCGTCCCAGGGGACCACGGATCCAGAGACGATCTCCGGCGGTCAGTTCGTGGAGGCGTGCGCTGAAGGGCCCCACCCTGGCGACGGCCAGGGTCACCGGGTGGTCGTCGACCAGGCTGAAGGGCTTCTCGTCCAGGCCAGGCATCCAGACCAAAACGAACTGTCCTGGCCAGGCCCGGAGTTCACCGTCGAGCGTGAGGGTTTTCACGGTGTTTGTCTGCCGGGCGGTCTCCGCCACCCGCATCGGTTGGGGAAACATCTCCATAGCGTGGAAGCCTCTCATGGGCTGCTGTTCAAGTGTCTGACTCTCACAGATTATAGTCCAGGCGCGCGCTCATGGGAAGGGCCATGGCCGGGCAGATCACGGATAGGAGCAGGCTGAGTTGTGGGGCGCTGCGCGGTTGGTGGAACGCGCCGAATCCTTGTTTTGCGCTGTAGATGGCTCTATAATCGCAGTAGGCGTTTCGCGGCGGGTGGGTGGTGTGGCGGAGACGCCCCATCGGCGAGCAGAGGCGGGCGTGGCCAGCATGTCTCGACCCTGTTGCTCGATGCACTCCACAGGCTGGCACCTGCCCTTCATCTTCTCTCCGGCCGGTTCATAGATGACTCGACAGTGGATCGTTTCCCTAGAAGCAGGTAGCGGGAGGATGCGCCAGTTGCTAGGCGGCAAGGGGGCTGGCCTGGCGGAGTTGGTGCGTCTGGGCATCCCTACGCTTCCTGGCTTCATCATCACCACCGAGGGCTGGAAGACCTATACCCCTGGCTCCGGGTCGCTGAGGCCCGATCTCTGGAAGGAGATCACGGAGGCGCTAGCCGCTCTCGAGCGGAAGACCGGCAGGGGTTTTGGCTCTCCCCGGAATCCTCTCGTCGTCTCGGTCCGCTCCAGCCCGTTGACCTCCATGCCCGGGCAACTGAAGACTGTCCTCAACGTGGGGCTGAACGGGGAAGTTCTGGACACTCTGGCCAGGCTGGCTGAGGATCCCGGCTTTGCCCGCGAGTTGCTGGCACGATTGATCCAGATGTATGGTGAGGCCGTCCACGGCGTGGGGAAGGACTGGTTGTCGGCCGAGTGGAGAGGCGGCAGACCAGAGCAACCCGCGGAGGGATATCTGGCGGCATCGGGAGTTGGCGGCCCGGGCTCCGCCACCGGAAATCCTGTGGATGCGCTCCGAGAACAGACGGGAGAGGAGTTCCCCCTGGACCCGTACGTGCAACTGGAGCGTTGTATAGCCGGGGTGTTTGATTCCTGGTTCAGGGGGACCGTCACGCTGTATCGCGAGTCCCAGTGCATACCGCACGATCAAGGAACCGCGGTCATCGTACAGCAGATGGCCTTCGGCAATCTTGATTCTGGTTCCGGAAGCGGAGTGGTCTTCTCCAGAAACCCGGCCACGGGGCAAAGGGGGCTCTACGGCGAATACCTTCCCCACAGTCAGGGGGAGCAACTGGTGGCGGGTGTCGTCACCCCGGCAAGCCTCGGGGACCTGGCCCGAGAGTTGCCTGAGGCTTACCAGGAGTTGGCGGCTATCTGCCGGACGCTCGAGGAGCACCACCGGGACGTTCAGGACATCGAGTTCACCGTGGAGCGGGGCAAGCTGTGGATCCTCCAGACGCGGGCGGCGAAACGGACTCCTCTGGCTGCCGTGAGAGTGGCTGTGGACATGGCCAGCGAGGGGTTGATCTCCGAGAGGGAGGCTGTGGGGCGTGTGGAGGCGGACCTGATCGGGCAGGTGTTCGTTCCTGTGTTCGCGGATAGGTCGGACAAAGGGCTGGTGGCTCGCGGCATTCAGTCCAGTCCGGGAGCGGCCACGGGCAAGGTGGTCATCGATGGCGAAGAGATCGAGGCCGCCGTGGGTAGGGGAGTGCCGGTGATCCTGGTCAGAGAAGAGACCACCGCGGACGATGCCGCGATCATGCCCCTGGTGTCCGGTATTCTCACGGGGCGCGGTGGAGCGACTTCTCACGCCGCTGTCGTGGCGCGAGGCCTCAACAAGCCATGCGTGGTGGGCTGCCAGGCCATGACCGTAGATCGCGAGGAAGGGGTCGTCCGGTTCGGAGACGTGGGCATCGAGCGCGGGGGCTACATCTCCATCGACGGAAGCACGGGGCAGGTCTTCAGCGGCTGGAAAGAAGTGGTGAGCCCCCAGTTCGGCGACGTTGAGGAGTTGCAGACCCTGCTCGGCTGGGCCGATGGGATGCGGCGACTGCGTGTGCTGGCGGATGTCACTGTCCCCGCTGAGATTGAGATGGTTCTGGAGTGGGGCATCGAGGGAGTGGGCCTCTGTCGCACTGAACGCCTATATTACGACGGCGCTTTTCTGCCCGTCTTTCAAGAGGCGCTGCTGGCCAGTTCGAGCAGCGCCAGGAGAAGGGCTCTGGAAAGACTCGGTGCGTGGCATCGAGAGGAGTTCCGGGCCCTCCTTCGAGCAGCCCGCGGTTACCCCCTGACGGTGCGTCTGCTGGGCGCACCGCTGCATCACTTCCTTCCCGAGAGAGATGCTCTGCTGATCGAGCTCACCGAACTGCGGCAATCGCACCCCTGGAACGAGGAGATCGGCCGCAAGGAGGAGTTGCTCCGGGGGGTCGATGGCTGGCGGCAATCCAGCCTGGGCTGCGGGCTGCGGGGTGCCCGTTTGGCGCTGGTCGCCCCCCGATTCGTGGAAGCGCAGGTGGAAGCCCTGTTCCTGGCGGCGTGCGACGTGGCACATGAGCACGTGCCCACCAACCTCAGCATCCTGATCCCCTTCGTCTCCCACCCAGGTGAGATCGAGTGTGTGCTTGAGTTGGTGCGGAGCGTTGCGCGGCGAACCGCGGAGATGGCCGGAGCGGCCGTCTCGTATCGCGTCGGCGCGGCCGTGGAGACCCCGCGGGCCGCGAGCGTGGCCGGAAAGCTGGCCAGCATGGTCGACTTCCTCTGTATAGACACTGACGGTCTGACAGAGACAGCGTACTGCGTTTCTCTGGACGAGGGGCGAAGGTACCTGGTGGAACAGGCCACAGAGGGGAGCACGGGTGGCGACCCGTTCACGTCCCTGGACGTGGAAGGAGTCGGATCGCTCATTCGCTTGGCCGCAGAGCGGGCGCGAGCTGGCCGCCGGGGTGTCGAGATCGGGGCCTGTGGAAGCCTCTGCGGGGACCGGGGGGCGGTCCAGCTATTCGACGAGTTGGGCCTTGATTTCCTGTCCTGCCAGCCCGCGCATCTGCTCCCGGTGCGTTTGATGGCTGGCCAGACAACCAGTGGTGTGTGAGTTGTACGGTCATTGCCTAATCAAGGACCAGGCCCAATGCGAGAGGGATTGATAGTTCTGCTGGTAGCTCCATCTGGAGCTGGGAAGAGCACGATCATCGACGGTGTGATCTCGGAGCTGCGCAACCTGGAGAGGATAGTGACCTACACCACACGCCCGAAGCGGGCAGGAGAGGTCGAGGGGCACGAATACCATTTCGTGAGTACAGCGGAGTTCGAACGGCTCAAAGCGGCAGGCCAACTGGCCGAGTGGCAGGGCTTCTACGGCCACCGGTACGGCTCGTCCAGGGCTAGACTCGAGTCAGCGCTCGCCCGCGGATTAGATCTGATCGGTCCCTACGACGTGCTGGGTTCGCTGGAACTCATGCGGAAGTATCCTCGCCACACAGTGACCATCTTCATCCTGCCGCCTTCCGTGGAGGAGTTGCGCCGACGGTTGGTGGAACGATATGGCGCAGAGACCGAGGAAGGGCGGGTGCGATTGGAGCGGCTGGAGATGGAGATGAGCCACGCCTATTCGTTCAAGTACGTGGTCAGTAACGTCGACCTGCGGGAGGCGGTGAGAGACGTGGTCGGCATCTTGCGTTCCGAGCGGTGTCTTACCGCCCGCAGGAGCCCAAGCTGAGGAAGGCTCGTCGAGTGCGGAAGAGGGGCGTGGGGGTCTTCAGAGGTGGGACGCAGGCGTTGTTCTACATCGAGAGGGGGCATGGTCCGTGGTGAGTGAGGGACTTCGTGCCTTCCGCACGCACATGGCGCAGGTTGCACGGCAGGTACGCTCTGAGCCAGCGCCAGCCAAGGTGCAGCGGTATGTGCGGATGTTCGAGGCCGGCCTGCCCCTGGACATCATGGTGAGGTGGTATCCGGTCAGGGCCATCGAGACCATCGAGGCCAGAGTGGAGGAGCTCACCCGACAAGGGCGAGAGGTGTGGATCTCTCAAGGCCTGCCCTGGGATCCCAGCATGGCCGATCGCTTGGCCAGTGTGGAGACAAAGACCGGCTTGTGCAAAGACGTCCGCAGTGTGGATGATCTCAGGAGCAAGGCTCTGGGGCTCCTGCAAGATCTGGGCCCAGGTGCCTGGGCGAAGGTATATTTCGATACGCCAGAGCGGGCGCTGATTGGTGGAACCATCAGCTTCGACACCAACAGGTTCGACAGCATGATGAGCAGCGACTCGAGGACGGTCAGGTTGGAGGCGGCCTTGGGGATCTCCGACGTGCGCCACTTGCAGCGCCAAATGTCGGCGCGAGAGGTGCTGATAGTCTCTTCAGACCGGTCCCTGTGCTCACAGGTAGCAGGCGCCCTCCAGCAGACGGACTACGCTGTGAAGAGGGTGGAGGACATCGGCCTGGCGGCGAGAGACATCTGTGAGATGGCCCCGGAAGAGCCCCGGGTGGTGGTCGTCGACTGTTCGGGTGGGATAGCGGCGGGTGTGGCCCTGGTGGAGGAGCTCAAGGCGGCAAGAGACACCGAGGGCGTTCCCGTGATCTTCATCGAGAATGAAGACGAGAGGTCCTCGCTCGATCTGAAGCGGCGCGTGGCAGCGGTCATTAGCCGGCCTGTGTCTGCAGAGGCCCTGAGGAGCGCTGTCTACCTGACTGGCTTCCGTCTGAGAGGCGACGCCTCTGGTTTCCGTCTAAAGTCTGGCGAAACGAACACCAGGAACGAGGTGCAACGCCTAGTGAGCACGGTCATGGGCGCTGGGGGCAGCTATCGACGCATGATGGCCCGTGTGGCGAACGTGGAAGCGCGTCCCACTATCGCCTTCGAGTTCAAGCTCGTGCCTCTGGCCCCTTACGAGTTCTTCTTCATCGACTATGAGTGGTCAGGCGCCAGGCACGAGCTGCACCGCTTCGACTGGCTGTACTCGCTTGGTACTGCTTGACCGCGTCCCGGGGCAGGGAGCGGGTAGGGCCTGCGACTGCTGAGTCCACTGGTGAGAGTGGCTGCAAGCGATGAACGAGAGTATGAACAACCGACCACGAGCGGCTTGTGAGCCTGGCTCCCATGGACGGGCATCGGATCTCCTCACCCAGTTGGGAAGGCGCTTTCCCCAGGTGGAGATCCCCCACGTCGTGCTCGCGTACGTAGGGGAGCAGGAAGCCAACGGGCACCGGATACGTCGTGGTGACACCGGAGAGCCGCTGGACCTCTACCTCCGGCGCATAGGGATCCACAAAGAGATCATCACCAGGGTCCTCGATGACGACTCCAGGCTGGTGTCGAGGCTGAGTTATGCATCGCTCCTGGAGAGACCTGTGGATGAGGTGCGCGCCAGGCTGGAAGAGCACTTCGCGGCTGTGTTCGTGGCCCAGCAGGCGGTTCTGGACAGCGAGGTGCTGACCGGCTTCAATCGCCACGGCAGGGATCACCTGAGATCGGTCAGCGACAGGATGCTGGAGCTGATCAGGGAGGGTGAGGCCGGGTCGCAGCCAGAAGTGCTGGCACAGAAGGAAGCCATCATCGCCGGCTATCTTCACGATAGCGGCAACCTCATCTCCCGCCAGTATCACGGTCCTTACGGGGTCTACTTGCTGAGCCAGTTTTTCTCCCGAGTGGACCAGGACGAAGAGACCCTGTCCAGCTTCATGCGCGTGCTGGAGGCGGTCTTCTTCCACGAGGTGGAGATAGGTCTGAAGCTGCCCTCCCTGGCCGGTTTGCACGCGGCGACCCTCAGCCTGATCATCGCCGACAAGACGGACGTGAGTGCCAGGCGCGTCAGTGCGAAGTCCAACGTCCCCGAGGCGATTCGGGATGCCCACACGCTGGTCAATCTGCTGACGGTGGACTCCAAGATCGGTCTCCGACCGAAGGAGTTTGTATGGGATCTGCACTTCAGCCCGCGGGCCGGGAGCGAAGACGTGGCCCGGTTTCCCCAGTTGCTGAAGGGGTCGGAGAGGGTATGGGTGCCGCAAGCCTGGCAGAGACTGTATCGGGAACACAACGTGGAGTACCTCTTTGTCTTCCACGCCACCTTCCTGAAGCTGTATCTGGCAAGGCTCCTCTATGCCATCCGCGCCGTCTTCACGCTGTATCCGCGGGTTCCGCGATTCAGGTTGATCGTGGACGATACGGAGCGGGGGATCAGCCTGAGCAGGGTCTTTGGCCGTCAGGACTACGAGGAGAAGATAGGACTGATCGGCAAGAACCTGTTCAAGGACAACTGGGAAGAGACTTACCTCTATCAATCGCTGTGGTGGCCAGAGACGGTGGGTGAGGAACCCGCGGTACCCGACGCCGGTGCCGGGGATACGCACTAGGAGTGGGCCAGGCCTCGGAGTTCCTCGAGGCTGTTATAGCCCTCCTCGGCCATTAGAGCCCTCATCTCCTGCAGGATGGCACCAAAGACCTCCAGGCCACGATACCGTACCGCCGAGCCGATACCAACTGCCGTGGCGCCGGCCATGACCATCTCCAGAGCATCGCGGCCGTCGGTGACGCCCCCGATGCCAATGATCGGTATGTCTACCGCTTCGTAGATTTCGTACACGCAGCGCACCGCGATGGGGCGGATGGCAGGGCCTGACACACCTCCCACCTTGTTGGCCAGAATCGGTCTTCCCGCATGAACGTCGATGATCATCCCTGGGCCCAGCGTGTTGATGGCAGCGAGGGCATCGGCTCCGGCACGCTCCACACTCCTGGCGATGGTCACGATGTCCGTGACGTTGGGGCTGAGCTTGACGATGAGGGGAAGGGGGGTGACCTCTTTCACGAGAGCGGTGACGCGGGCTGCGTCAACAGCGTCACAGGCGAAGGGCCTGCCCATCTCGTGGGCCACGTTGGGACAGGAGATGTTCAGCTCGATGAAGTCCGGCTCGGCCTCGGCGACCTTCCTTGCCACCTCGGCAAAGCCCTCCACTGTCTCCGCGAAGATGCTGGCGGAGAGGGGAACCCCTGAGGGCGCCAGCATCTCCCTGGCCTGCACGATAATGCCGACCTCTTCCTCGACGCCGGGATTGGCCAAACCCACAGCGTTGATCAGGCCGTGACCCCAGTCCAGCACCGTGGGGTTGGGGTGTCCCGTTCTGGGAGATGGGCCGCAGGACTTGGTCGTTACCATCCCCGCGCCGTTCTCTGCGACGCGCGTCAGGAGTTCAGCCCCCGTACCGAGGATACCTGCGGCCAGGACGAGGGGGTTCGGCAGACGGACTCCGCAGAGGTCTACTGATAGATCGGGCTTACCCATCCTGGCGGCCCATCCTCAGGAACGTCAGGACCTCGTCCCGCTGGTCCTCCGATATCCGCCGCTGCAGAGTCAGAGTTTCCAGCATCTGTTCCAGCCTGAGCACCGCATGGAGGTTGTAGCCGTGTTCGGCCAGATCCTGTGCGCCACCCTGCTCCCTATCCACCAGGACCACCACGTCTTCTACCCTCAAGCCCGCTTCCTCGAGGGGGGCAATCGCGGCCAGCTTGCTGCCGCCGGTGGTGATCAAATCGTCCAGCACGACCACCCGGTCTCCCTCTTCGAAGTGTCCCTCTATCGCTCTCCTGGTGCCGTGGCCCTTTATCTGCTGGCGAGGGTAGACCAGGGGTACTCCCATCTCCAGTGACACCGCAGTGCCAATGGGTAGCGCCGCATAGGGGATGGCGGCCAGTCGCTGGAAGTGGAGCCTGCGGAGGATCGCCGCGTAGGCTTGAGCCACACTCCTCAACAACTGAGGCCGCGAGACCAAGAGTCGGAGATCCAGGTAGATGGGCGAGCGCTGGCCCGAGGCCAGGGTGAAATCGCCAAAGCGGATGCATCCCAGGTCGTGCAGCGCCAGGGTGAGTTCTCCTTCGGACCCCAGCGGTCCTCGGAGGCTCACCCGCGCAGAGGCTGCGGTGCGCCCTTCATTGATGCGGTCGCGCAGTTCCCGCGCCGCGGCCCGAGGATCCGGGGCGTAGATGATACTGCGGGAGGCGTTGACGATCAGACCATGACCCTCGCTGTTCAAGCCGGCAGCGAGGGCTGTCTCCAGGTCACCTCCCTGAGCCCCGATCCCGGGCATGAGGATCCAGGTACGGGGAGCCAGCTCGCGTATCTTGCGCAGGGCCTCGGGATAGTTCGCTCCCACGACCAGGGCCATGCCCCACTGGAGGGCTCTCTGGGCCACTATCTCGTGCAAAGGCTGGCCGTTGCAGGACAGATCTTGGAAGTCCATTGCCCCGGGGTTGGAGGTGTGGCAGAGCAGAAACACCCCTTTGTCCTCGTACTCCAGGAACGGTTCCAGGGCGTCGAAGCCGAGGTAGGGGTTCACGGTGATGGCATCTGCTCCCCAGACCTGGAAGGCGGCCTGGGCGTAGGCCCGAGCGGTAGACCCGATGTCGCCTCGCTTGGCGTCGAGGATGACGGGTATCTCATCGGGGACGTATTCTATCGTGCTCTGGAGGGCGCTCAGCCCTTCCGGGCCTAACGCCTCGTAGAAGGCGATGTTGGGCTTGTAGGCGCAGACCAGGTCGCGTGTGCTATCGATGATCTGTTTGTTGAAGGCGAGGAGGGGACGATCGTGGCCCAGAACGGAAGCAGGGAAACGCGAGGGATCGGGGTCCAACCCCACGCACAGGAGGGTGTTGTTCGTTTCTACTCGAGCGATCAGCTTCTGGAGGAAACCCATCTCACCTCCCTGGTCGGCGATGGCCGCAGCGCCGGGGGCCTAGACCTTGCCCAGGACCGCTGCCAGCAAGGCCATGCGGATGTACATGCCGTTCTCCATCTGGCGGAAATAGGCCGCTCTGGGGTCGTCATCGACCTGGTAGCTGATCTCCCCCACACGAGGCAACGGGTGCATGATGACCATCTTCTTCTTGGCGTGTTCCATCAACTCTGGTGTGATCACGTAGCAATCCTTGGCCTCCTCGTACTGCCCGAGGTCGGCGAAACGCTCCTTCTGTACCCTGGTCACGTACAGCACGTCCACGTCGGAGATGATGTCGGCCACGTCATAGGTCTCGGTGACGGGCAAACCATGATCCCTGATCTCGTTCATGACGTCCAGAGGCAGGCGCAGGATCTCCGGCGAGACGAAGTTGAAGCGGACGTCGTACAGGCAGAGAAGCCTGGCCAGGGAGTGGACTGTTCTCCCGTATCTCAAATCTCCGACCATGCCCACGTTGAGCCCATCGACTCGCCCCAGTTCCTCCTTGATGGTGAACATGTCCAGCAGGGCCTGGGTAGGGTGCTCGCCGATCCCATCGCCGCCGTTGATAATCGGCTTTCTGGCGTAGTCCGCTGCCATTTGGGCCGAGCCTATGTCCGGGTGCCTGATGACGATGATGTCGGCGTACGATTCCAGGGTGCGGATCGTGTCGGGCAGTGACTCGCCTTTGGAAACACTGGAGAACTGAACGCCCTGGGTGATAGGGATGACAGTGCCTCCAAGGCGGGACATCGCCGCGATGAAGGACGAACTGGTACGGGTGCTGGGCTCGTAGAAGAGGCAGGCCAGTACGGAGCCTTTCAGGAGGTCAGTTGCACCCTGCTTCTTGACCACGGCTCGCATCTCTTCGGCCACCGCGAAGATGTGTTCCAGGTTCTGGCGGCTAAACTGGGACACCGAGAGGATGTCTTGCCTGGCGAATCCGTTCACCAGCTTCGGTGCTCTGTCCACCTTCTTTCTGGAGTTGTTGACTGTGCTGTTACTCTGGTTTAGTGCCATGGTCCCTCCTGAATGTTGTGGGCCGCTCTGGCCTGAGCAGTTCAGATCAAGCCAGGGGCTCAGGATGTCAGGCTAGTGTGCAGCCAGGGTCCGTACGCCACGGGACGGTGCGGTGGTGGTGGCCAGCTAGGCCGGCTGAGCAGTCGCATACAAAAATAGGACCCCCATTGCTGGGAGTCCCCTTCACTGACAGCAGTATTCGTCCACCGTGTGGTTCTCTAGGCGCGGCCATTCTGCTCATACCTAGGCTACTATTATAGCATACCAGGCAAGAAAACGCCAGTTCACACTCTGTGCGGCCACGAAGGGGTTGATCAGACGCACGGCAGCCCCGTCCTGGTCTTCCCCATCCGTGGATCCGTGCGGCAGCCGCCCCTGGCGAGCGTTGTGAGGGCTGGTCTCAGATGGTGTAGAGCTCCACCAGACGCTTCTCGGCTTCCCCCTCGATGTGGGCCACAACCTCCACATAGGGGGCGATGGTGGAGTTGGCCAGCTTGCGTTTCAGCAATTCATCGACCTGGAAGATGCCCGCTGAGTTGCTCATGATAATCTCAACCCGTACCGGCTTCTCGACCCCGCGAGAGATGCGCACGCGATCGACCGCGGCGGCCGATACCGAGTGGATGTTGGTGACCCCGGCCTCGAAGGGGATGCGGGAGCGACCCCTGGTCATGTCCAGCGCATCGGCGACCTTGACTATGCCGGCCTCGATGGTCAGGCAGCTCTGATCCCAATGGTGGGCGCTGATCGCGTGCAGGACCTCCGAAACCATGATCGTGCGTTGCGGCAGATCGTACAAACCGTCCAGCAGGTCCTTGAGTTTGAGGTTTGCCAGGCCTATGGAGTACAGTTCGTGGTTGTCCCGGTGGACAGAGATGCCCAGGTCGTGCAGACAGGCCGCGAGGACGACGATCACTTCGGCATCCTCGTTGGTGAGGCCGTAGTCCGTGACGACGTTCATCTCCACTCCGGCATCGGTCAGTATTCTGAGCATCTTCAGCGACATGTTGGCGACGATCTTGATGTGTACTTGCCCATGATCGGGATAGTGCATGCGGTCAACGGAGTTCATGTTCGCGCAGCGCCAGAGTTGCAGCAGCTCCTCATCCTTGTTGATGCGCTCCACGACCTCCTGTAGTAGCTGGCTGTGCCGAACCGGTATCTTGAAGAGCATGGTATACTCCTTTCGACGGGATGCCTTCTGCCAGAGTCTTGCTGGGGAGGGGCCGGTGATGTTGGGCAGGGAACGGCGCCCCGACCACATCGTGAGGGCCACTCACTCCCGAGCTCTTCAGCCGGGCCATCATACGATTATAACACCTGGGTGCTCCTGTGGACAACGAGCCTGCGCCGGCTGTCGAAAGGGGCGTTGGAGGCCGCACTGTACAAATCGTGCCTGGGTTGCCGCCCTGATGTGCGCCGCCGGGTCTCCTCTGTGAAGGGATTCGCCAAGGACGAGGGGGTCAGCCACAGAGCGATTGCAGGCGCTTGCGCGGCTCTTGCGTGCACGGCCTCGGGCAACGGCAATCGGCAACGTGTATGCGCCATGCGGTCACGGACGGCGGATTTGACATCCTGGGCGATGGTGGTATAATAGGCAAGGTCTGGCTCGATCTACCTCTCCGTTCCAACCCACTACGGAGGTGAAAGGGAATCAACATGGAGAAATGGCATCTCGAATCCCCTCTCTTTGCCGCCCTGACGGAGCAGGAGAGGCGGAGTCTTTCCGCCGAGATGCACCCCGAGGTCTTCAAGAAGGGGCAAAGCATCATCGTGGAGGGCACACCCAGTGAGGCCATGTATTTCGTGGACTCCGGCTGGGTGAGCATCTTCACCGGGCAAGAGGGCAAGAGAGCACTTCTGGCCAACCTGGGACCCGGCAGCGTCCTGGGAGAGGTCGACTTCTTGCTCGGCAAGCCGCATTCCACCATGGCAGAAGCGGCCTCCGATCTCAGACTGTGGACGCTGAACAGGTCGGATTTCAGGGAACTGGTGTCCAGGGAGCCATCCATAGGGATCAAGTTGAGCCTGGCGCTGGGATCCAAGGTTGGTCAGGTGACCGAGTACCTGGCGGAGTATCGGTTGCCGGGGATTCCTTTCTTCACCCAGCTCTCGAGGGAGAGCCTGCTGGGGTTGGCGGAGAAGCTACAGATCGAGACGTGTCAAAGAGGGGACACCATCTGCTGGTTGGGAGAGCCGGGCGAGACGATGTACGTCGTCGAGTCCGGCGAGGTAGAGGTTGTCCTGGCCGCAGAGAGCGACGAGGTTCCGCCACCACTACGGGAAGGGGATTTGCTGGGCGAGATGGCCTTGCTGGCCAACAAGCCCTATGCAGCCACGTACCGGGCCGACAGCGAGGTGATCCTGTGGACCCTCGGCCGCTCTGACTTCGATGAGTTGGTAGCCGAGTTTCCTCCCATTCGCCAGGCCCTGTCGAGGGCGCTGAGCGAGCACCTGAGTCCTGAAGACCGAGCCATGGCAGAGGAACGGCTGGAGACGATAGCGCTCTTCTCCGACCTGCCGCCTGATGTTCTCTCCAAGGTCGGACAGCGCCTGGTCTTGCAGCACTATCCGCAAGGGGAACTGGTCTTCTCCGAGGGAGACCCCGGTGATAGTCTGTACATCATCGAGATCGGCGAGGTGAAGCTGGCGGCAGAGGTGCCGGCTGGAGAGTCGACGGTGGCCTGGCTGGAAGCGGGCGAGTCATTCGGCGAGATGGCTCTGTTGACGGGCAAGACCCGCTCTGTCAAGGCTCAAGCCATGACCGACACCAATCTCTGGGTACTCTACAAGAGTGACTACGACGAGCTGATGGTGGAGCACCCCGCGATCAGTGTTGCTCTGGGCAAGGTGCTTTCCGAGCGTCTGACTGCGGGATTCCAGGAGACTCGCCCCAGGGCAACGCCCACCCGGATGCGGGAGTTGCCTCTTCTGTCCGAACTCAGCGAGGCGGAGTTGGAGGACGTTACCCGGCGACTGAAGCCGGTAGAGCTGGCAGCGGGAGACGTGCTGTTTTCCCAGGGAGACGCTGGGGACAGGATGTACTTCATCGAGTCAGGCCGGGTTGAGGTTCGCACTGTTACCGCTGAGGGACGCGGAATGGTGGGCGAGGTCGGCGCTGGCCTGATTGTGGGCGAGACAGCGCTGCTGACTGGCAAGGCTCGCCCCGCGACGGCTCGGGCTAGCAGTGACGCTCAACTCTGGGGTCTGGAGAAGGACGATTTCGATGAGTTGTCGCACAAGTACCCGCGTTTCGTGCTGGCTATCAGCCGCGCGCTGAGCGATCGTTTGGAAGCTGCTGTGGTATCGGAGGGTCCGCCTCCGAAGCCTAGCAAGGTGGTGCGGGCCAGACCAGCAGTCAAGCCGGTGAAGAGGAAGGAACCCGGCAGGCCGCGGACGACGGAGAGCCTATCACAGAGCCTGAGAGGTTCTGCGATGTGGCTGGTGAGCCGGAGCTCCGGCGTGAAGATCCGCCTGGCGGTGGCAGGATTCCTGATACTATGGCTTTGCGGCATCACCTTTCCAGCGACGGTCATTTCCTCGGTGCCCCTGGAGAGGGATGATTTGATGGCTGTGTTCCAGTCTCCCACGCCTACGGAGACTGCGGTGATAGAAGAGGCGCCGGTGCAACCCGTGGATACACCAGTGCCCACGGACACACCGACACCCACCGAAGAAACGGGGCCCCTACCTGGGGAGGCAGGAGGAGCCGAGGGGGCCGTGATTCTGGCCGTAGTGCCCACGGAGACGCCCACTTCTGAGCCGCCGACCTCGACTCCGACCCAGGTGCCGCCGACGCCACGTCCCGCGGTGCCGACGCCTACGGCAACTCCGGAGGCGGTCGCCAATGTGATGGGCGCTGGAAAGGCGGCTCCTCCGACGGTCAGGGTTTTCGACATGAACGGGCAACCGCAAGATCTGGACTGGGCCAATCAGAAATACGGCGCCTGGATAGAGTTCGCCCAGCCGAGTGGAGGGGCTTGCTTCCGTATCGTCGAGCTGAGGGAGAGGTCAGGTCCGGCGAATATCGATGTATGGCTTAAGGACGAGAGCGGCAACCCTATGCCCGGTATGACCCTGCGTTTCGACTGGCCTGGAGAGGAAGTGCTGCAAATGACGAACACCGAGGGCAAGGTTGGGTTCGCCCTCGGCATGGGCTCCTACATTTATGACCCGCACGTTGGCGGGCCCCACACCATCCGCGTGATCTGCGAGTATCCGTCAGACGTGGCCAGGAACTGGGGCCATCTGGCAGGAACACCACATGACCACCTGGATATCGTCTATCAACTGGTTCGCTCTGGAAGTTAGCGACCGGCAATGCTAGGCACAAGAAGAGGGGGGGCTGAGGCCCTCCCTTCTAGTTGTGTCCTGTTTGTCACAAAGATAGTGAGGTGAAAAGGAGCGATAATGGCCGAAAAGGTTACGTTCAGTGTCATCAAGGCTGATGTGGGTGGTTTCGTAGGTCACTCCAGCATGCACCCTGCCTTGATCGAGGAGGCACAGGAGAAGCTGGAGAGCGCGAAGCGGGATGGGACGTTGATCGACTTCCACGTCACCCGTGTGGGCGACGACCTGGAGTTGATCATGACCCATCGCCAGGGCGTAGACAACTCGCAGATCCATCAACTGGCCTGGAATACTCTGGAGGCCTGTACGAGAGTGGCCGAAAGCCTGAAGCTGTACGGTGCCGGGCAGGACCTGCTCAGTGATGCCTTCTCGGGAAATGTGAAGGGTATGGGACCCGGCGTGGCTGAGATGGAGTTCGAGGAGCGGGCGTCAGAGCCCATCCTGGTCTTCATGGCCGACAAGACGTCTGCTGGAGCCTGGAACATGCCCTTGGTGAAGATGTTCGCCGACCCTTTCACCACCATTGGCCTGGTGATCTCGCCGGCGATGCACGACGGCTACAGGTTTGAAGTCCACGACGTGCTGAAGTGTAAGAGGATCCATTTCGACTGCCCAGGTGAGCTGTACGACATGCTCGTCTTCGTCGGCGCGCCGGCGCGATACATGATCAAGGCCGTGTACCACAGGGGCAGCAACGACATCGGTGCCGTGTCCTCGACGCAGCGTCTGAGTCTCATGGCCGGCCGATACGTGGGCAAGGATGATCCCGTACTCGTAGTGCGTTCGCAGGGCATATTCCCCGCGATCGGTGAGATCCTGGACCCCTTCGCGTTTCCGCACCTGGTAGAGGGGTGGATGCGGGGGTCACATCACGGGCCCCTGATGCCCGTTTCCGAGCCCCAGAGCAACCCCAGCCGCTTCGATGGCCCTCCTCGGGTTGTCTGCCTGGGCTTCCAGTTGTGCAACGGTTCTCTCGTCGGACCGAGGGATATGTTCGATGATCCCAGCTTCGACGAAGCGCGTCGCCACGCCAACGTGGCCGGGGAATATCTGCGGCGTCACGGTCCCTTCGAGCCGCACCGTCTTCCTCTCGAGGAGATGGAGTACACTACCATGCCCCAGGTGATGAAGAAGCTCGAAGGACGCTTCGAAGACTTGCCAGAGTAGCGAGAAGGGAACTCGACCAGACACCTGCCTGGCGAGGGAGGGCCTGGAGCAACCGGCGCGTTGCAGGGCCACTCACCACGGCAGGTGTTCTTTTAGCGGACGGTTGTGGGAGCGAGGTCCCATCCTCGCCGCGGCGTTCGGCTACCTCGATCTCTCGTGGTTCGACCTCAGCAGGTACTCGGCCCGCGCCGAAGCGGTTCCTGCAGGGCGAGTCTTGTCGTAACTGCCGTCGCACGCCAAGTTGCGGCGTGAGGTGATTCCACGACGGTCGAGCGTAGCTCAAGCGGTGGGTCGAAGGCTGTCGCGTATGGCGTCCAGCTCGGCCCTGGCGGCAGGGACGGCCTGGAGAAAGCGCTCCAGTTTCTCGCAGGGATACTCGAGGCAGTGGGCGCAGTTCTCCATGCCCCTGACTACTCCGCAGGCCCGGATTTCGCATTGTGAGCAGTGAGAGAAGTAACGCTCCTTGCCGGGCAGGCAGCCGTCACAGTTGATGTCCTCCGGCTTCACGTCTGAGCCGTAGTCTCGCGACCACTTCTCCGCCACTCGTAGCCGTGCCTCATCGTCGTCGTCCTGCGTGGCCACGTAGGCTGGGCAATCCGTGCACGTCAGACCACAGAAGGCAACCATCTTGTCCAATGCTCTCTCCTTCCTCTTGCCGAGGGTCTGAGGCTGCGCATCGCGTGCAGCCGTGATCAGTGTATCGCTGGCTTATGGTTGTGTCAAGCGCTCGACGTGGTGGTGAGAGGTAACAACCTCGACGCGGCCCGGAGCTGGGAAGCGAAACGTGGCGCTCCACGTGGCCGGAGAAGCTGGGAGGCTGTCAACCCGTTGCCTTTCAGCATCGATTCCAGTATAATAGTGGTGTGGGGTGACAGTGTGCCCTACGAGACTTCGTGGAGAGGAGTGCCTCATGGCCGACAACCTCCGCAGATTCAGCAAGAGGGCCCGCCGTTGTCTGGCCTACGCCCAGGAGGAGGCGCAGCGACTGAACCATCCGTACATCGGAACGGAGCACTTGCTGCTTGGCCTGGTGCGGGAGGAGAACGGTGTCGCTGCTCGAGTCCTGCGCAGTCTCGGGGTGGAGGCATACAAAGTCCGGAGTGCGGTCGAGGAGATCATCGGCCTGGGGGAGGAGAAGGTCACGGGCAAGATTGGGCTCAGCCCGCGCACCAAGAGAATCATCGAACTGGCGGTCAACCAGGCTCGCAGCATGGGTACCGCCTACGTGGGGACGGAGCATCTCCTGCTGGCCCTCGTAGAGGAGGGCGAAGGAGTGGCGGTGGACGTACTGCAGAGCCTGGGGGTCAGCCTGGAGAAGGTTCGCAGCCAGACGGACCACCTGGTGGGCAAAGGCGGAGGGCCAGAGAGGGAAGCAGCGAAGAAAGAGAAGCAGACGCCGCTTATCGACCAGTTGGGGATAGACCTCACGGCTCAAGCGGTTGAGGGCAAGCTGGATCCCGTGATCGGCCGTGAGAACGAGATACAGCGGGTGGTGCAGGTGCTCTCACGCCGCACCAAGAACAACCCTGCGCTCATCGGCGAGTCCGGCGTGGGAAAGACGGCCATCGTGGAAGGTCTGGCCCAGCTCGTGGCCGCGGGCAGGGTGCCCGAGAACCTGGTCGGCAAGCGGATGGTGATGCTGGACGTGGGTTCGCTGGTGGCAGGCACCATCTACCGCGGGCAGTTCGAGGAGCGGCTGAAGAAGGTCATCGACGAGATACGGCAGAGTAAAGCCATCCTCTTCATCGATGAGGTCCACATGCTGGTGGGGGCCGGTTCCGCGGGCAGTTCCGTGGATGCGGCCAATATCCTGAAGCCAGCGCTGGCCAGAGGCGAGCTTCAGTGCATAGGGGCCACCACCCTGGATGAGTATCGCAAGTACATCGAGGGCGACGCATCCCTGGAAAGGCGTTTCCAGCCTATATTCGTGGACGAGCCAACTGTGGAAGAGACCGTCGAGATCTTGCGAGGAATCAAAGAGCGGTACGAGGCTCACCACAGATTGCACATCACCGATGAGGCCCTGCGTACGGCGGCCTATCTTGCTTCGCGCTACGTCCCCGACCGGTACCTGCCGGACAAGGCCATAGATCTCATGGATGAGGCCGCTTCGCGAGTTCGCATGTACAGAGTCCCTCATACCATCGGCCTGAAGGATTCGTTGCAGGATCTGAAGTCGCTCCGCGAGGAGAAGGAACAGGCGCTTGAGGACAGCCGGATGGATGCGGCTCTGTTGCTCAGGGAGCGGGAGACGGAGCTGGAGGCCGAGATAGACCAGTTGCGACTGGGCTGGGAAGGTACTGGTGAGGGAGCCCAGTTGGAGGTCACCAAGGAAGACATCGCCGAGGTGGTCTCCATGTGGACCGGGATCCCGGTGACGCGCATCGCCAGCACGGAGCAGGAGCGACTGTTGCGCATGGAAGAAGAGCTGCACCGCCGCATAGTGGGCCAGGATGAAGCCATCAACACCATCGCCAAGGCGGTGCGGAGGGCGCGGGCTGGGTTGAAAGATCCGCGGCGACCCATCGGCTCCTTTATCTTCCTCGGCCCCACAGGGGTGGGCAAGACGGAGTCAGCCAGGGCACTGGCGGAGTTCATGTTTGGGAGCGAAGACGCCCTGGTCAAGCTGGACATGTCAGAGTTCATGGAGCGGCACACAGTGTCTCGTCTCGTGGGTGCCCCGCCTGGGTACGTGGGTTACGACGAGGGCGGGCAACTCACGGAAGCGGTTCGCCGGCGGCCGTACTCGGTGATCCTCTTCGACGAGATAGAGAAGGCGCACCCCGAGGCCTTCAACATGCTGCTCCAGATCCTGGAGGATGGGCATCTGTCCGATGCCAAGGGGCGAAGGGTAGATTTCAGAAACACGATCATCCTCATGACCTCCAACGTGGCGGCCGAACACCTGATGAGAGAGATGTCCGTGGGGTTCAGGCTCGCTCAGGATGAGGTCCAGAACGCGGAGGAGGAGTATCAGAAGATGAAGGAGAAGGTCCTCGGGCAGTTGAAGAAGACCTTCCGGCCCGAGTTCCTGAACCGCATCGATGCCGTAGTCGTGTTCCGTGCGCTCACGAAGCCGCAGATCAGAGAGATCGTGGAGCTGATGCTCAGCCAGGTTGAGGAGCGGCTGGCCGAGCACGAGATCACTCTGGAGACCAGCGAAGAGGCCAAGGGCGTTCTGGCGGCTCAGGGATACGATCCCCACTTCGGCGCTAGACCGCTGCGACGGGTGATCCAGACGATGATCGAAGACCCTCTCTCAGAAGCCATCCTGGCTGGGGAGTACAAACCTGGCGACGCTGTGCTTCTGGAGGTGGAAGACGACGAGATCAAGCTGCGTCACAAGGAGTTGGTGGAAGCGGCGCAGTAGCCCTCAGTTGATCTGATCCCCAGGAAGGGCGGGTTCCATTCTATGGCCAAGGGCCGCACCAGGGCGATCTGGGTTTGTCAGCAGTGCGGGGCCCAAGCCCTGAAGTGGGTGGGACGCTGCCCGGACTGCGGCGAATGGAATAGTATGGTGGAGACGGTGGAGAGCAGGGAAGTCTCTCCACCGTCTTCTGTTATCCCCCACGGCAAACCCCAGCGTCTGGGCGACGTCCCCTCCGAGGGGTTCCAAAGGATCCACGTGCCCATGATGGAGTTCAGCCGGGTGCTGGGCGGCGGCATCGTCCCTGGGTCGGTGGTCCTCATTGCGGGCGATCCGGGCATAGGGAAGTCGACCTTGCTCCTTCAGTTGTCGGCGCTGGTGAGTCAGACGCTGGGCAAGGTGCTTTACGTTTCCGGGGAGGAGTCAGCGCCGCAGATCAAGGGCCGGGCGGAGCGGCTGGGGATATCCGCTCTGGATGTCTTCGTGCTCACCGAGACCGACGTGGACTTGATCATCGATCACATCCACCAGCTCGAGCCTCGGTTGGTGATCGTGGATTCTATACAGACGATCCGCGCCCCTGAGTTGAGCTCTTCCGCAGGTAATATCAGCCAGGTCCGAGAGTCGGCCGCTCGCCTCACGGACGTGGCTAAGGGCGAGGGCGTGCCTGTGTTCATCGTGGGACACGTGACCAAGGAAGGCGCCATCGCTGGGCCGCGGGTCCTGGAGCACATGGTGGACACCGTCCTCTACCTGGAGGGAGAGCGTTTCCACTCCTACCGCCTGCTGCGCAGCGTGAAGAACCGCTTTGGCTCCACCGACGAGGTGGGGGTCTTCGAGATGAGCGGGCAGGGGATGCTGGAGGTGAGCAACCCCTCCGAGGCCTTTCTGTCTGAGCGATCGGACGGGACCGGCTCTGCCATCGCGGTGACCATGGAAGGCACCAGGCCCCTGCTGGTGGAGATCCAGGCCCTGACCAGCACCACCAGCTTCGGCCTTCCGCGACGGACGGCCAACGGCGTAGACTTCAACCGGTTGCTGCTTCTGACGGCGGTGTTGAGCAAACGGATGGGGCTGCGGCTACATGACCAGGACGTCTTTGTGAACGTCGTGGGCGGCCTGAGGATCAGCGAGCCGGCAGCGGATCTGAGCGTGGCCGTGGCTATAGCCTCCAGCTACCGGGATGTGCCCGTGGCTGACGATCTGGCCATCATGGGGGAGATCGGATTGTCGGGGGAGTTGCGCTCCATCAGCCAGGCCGGGAAGAGGCTGAACGAAGCTGCCAGGCTGGGCTTCAAGCGGTGCCTCTTGCCCAGCTCGGTGAGGCTGTCCAAAGATCTGGCCGCAGTGACGGAGGTAGTGAGGGCACGCACGCTGGGCCAGGCGCTGGACGTAGCCCTGGGCAGGCGATGACTCCGCCAGCGCGCGAAACCGCTAGTGCACCCTCCGTAGAACCTTCAGCGCCCGCAAGGTGACCCACCTGCTCTGCTGGCCTTTCTTTTCGATCTCCACCCAGGTCTTGCCGTTGTAGGTGTACTCCATCTTCCACCGTCCCTGCGCATCCTGCTTGCCTGAGACCAGGTCCATGGCCCCGGCGAGGCGCGGGTCGGGCCCGTAGCCGAAGCTGGTCAGCACCTCCAGGTTCTGGAGGACGTCGGTCACGTAGAACAGGGGGAAGCCGAAGTTGAACCAGGAGCGGCTGGGCTTGGTGGCGTAGCCCATGGGGTAATCGGCCGCGGCAGGGTCCCTACTGAGGAGGAACTCCAGGCCGGTGTCGATGGCCCTCTGCACCAGGGGTGTGCGGGCCTCCTGGGGCAGCTTGGAGAAGGCCAGCATGACCTTCACCGCGCCCCAGGCGCAGGGCTTGCTGTCGTTGGCGCTGCAACAGAAGCCCGGAGCGCAGGTGGCCGATTTGAGATAGCGAGCCGGAGCGTCCTTCTCTTCCTGGGGAGCGATGCCCTCGCCTGTGACCACTCGCGCCATCCAGGCGATGGCTCCTCGGAGCCGCTCGTCGCCCAGCCACCCCAGGTCCAGCAGTGCACCACTGAGGTTTCCCATGAGGCAGAGGATGGCCCCGCCCTGAGTTCCCGAGGCGGAGAAGGAGCCGTTCTTGTCGATGGCGTTCTCCAGCAAGTATTGGCAAGCCTTCTGTATGCGCGGATCGCTGCCGTCGGCCCCCAATTGTGCAAGCATGGACACCGACCAGACGATGCTGCGATACTTGGGCAGGTAGCCGGGGCCTGGCTTCTCCCAGTAGCCTTCCGGCTCCTGCGCCTCCAGAATAGCGGGCACCGGCCCGGAAGACATTACGGCCCGGCGGGCCTCCGTGAGCTGGGTTTCGTCGGACGGTACGTCCAGCAACTCGTGGAGGGCGAAGTACCGAACGCCAGGGTTGTCGGCGTCGGCCTCCAGGAGCCAGGGCCTAGCGTCTTCGTGGAGTCTCTCCAACCACTCTTCAGTCACCTTCCACCTCCACCCAAAACGATCGGGCCAAGCGCGGCATGCCGACGGATTGTATGATGACTACAAGTCAACGTCAAGCCATCAGGGCAGTACGACAGACTGGTCGGGACGCCGCGGAGGCCGTTGGCTGCCGGGCTACTCACGTCGCTTGAGCACCCGCAGGGCGCGCAGGGTGACCCACTTGCTCGGCTGGCCCTTCTCCTCGATGTCCACCAGGCTCTTGCCATTGTACGAGTACTCCATCTTCCAGCGACCCAACTGGTCTTGCTTGCCCAGTACCAGTTCCATGGCTGCCGAGAGACGCCGGTCGGACCCGTAGGCGAAGCTGGTGAGAACCTCCAGATTGTGAAGGACGTCCGCGACCCAGAAGAGGGGGAAGCCGAAGCTGAACCATCTGCGGCTGGGTTTGACGCCGTAGCCCATGGGGTAATCGGCGACGGCGGGGTCCTTGCTGAGGAGGAACTCCAGGCCAGCATCGATGGCCCTGTGGATGAGAGGGGTGCGGGCTTCCTCCGGCAGCGCGGAGAAGGCCGACAGGACGTTGACGGCGCCCCAGGCGCAGGGCTTTTTGGCGTTGAGACCGCAGCAAAACCCTGGGCCGCAGGTCGCAGACTTTAGATAGCGCAACGGAGCGCTTCTCTCCCCGGCAGGGGCGACGCCCTCTCCAGTGACCATCCTGGCCACCCATTCCAGGGCCCTGTCCACGCGTTCGTCGCCCAGCCATCCCAGGTCCAGAAGGGCGGAGAGCAGGTGACCGTTGAGGCAGATGATAGCCTGTGACGGGATGGCAGCCATGGAGAAGGCGCCGTTCTTGTCTACGCTGTGTTGCAGGACGTAGCGGCAGCCTTTCCTGACCCGGGGGTCGGCGCCGTCGGCGCCCAACTGGCCCAGCATGGTCACCGCCCAGACGGTGCCTCGGTACTGGGGGAAGTAGCCAGGGCCGGGCTTGACCCAGAAGCCCTCGGGATCCTGAGCGTCCAGGATGATAGGCACCGGCCCGGAGGACATCAGCGCCTGGCTTGCCTGCACGACCTCAGGGTCAGAGGCAGGCTTGTCCAGGAGCTCCTTAAGGGCGAAGTAGCGTACCCCGGGGTTGGCAGGGTCCTCCTCCAGGAGCCAGGGCCTGGGGTCGTCGTTGAGGGGCTCTAGCCAGACTGCTTTCACGGCCTTGTCTCCTTCGTCAGTCATTCTCCGATAGCCGGGTACCCGAGGTCATTGTACCATGGGTCGTTCTGGGCGTCGATTGCTGGGTAACGGCACGGTCAAGGAGGAATATTGCCCCAGTTGAGCAAAGCTGGTCAAATTGACGGGGGTATGTTCCATTACCTCGGATTGGCGCGGAGAGCGCGGTGCTGGATGTGGGAAAGTCAGAGTTGACAGCGTACTCGTTTTCGATTATAATATTGATTGGATTATGAAGCTCAGGGAGCCCGGAGGTGAAGCATGGAAGAGAGTGGAAGCGGCGAGTTGAGAGAGAGGATCCTCGACGAGATGACCGTCGACTATGCGAGCGCGCTGGAGAGGAACTTCAACCTCGCGAAGCGGTTCATCCGAGTAACGACCGATGGGCGGGCCGAGGTCTTGGTGAAGGAACAGGTGCCTCAGAAGGAGCAGATCCTCCTGTACTTAGTGGGCAAGTTGTATGCAAAGGAAGCCGGCCTGGCGGCGACGGCGGAGGTATCGAACGCGGAATTGATGGACGAGCTGGGTATGCCGAAAGGTTCCGTCTTGCCCGCCTTGAAGGAGCTCAGAGATGCGAATCGAATAGAGCGTTCAAGAAGTGGCCGGACGGTGTATCATTCCATCCCCGTGAGTATGGTTGAGAGGACCCTCCGGTCTGTTGAGGATAGGGTGGGATAGAGTGGCTAGAGGAGGTGACATGGATTTGAATGGCGAAATCGAGGCAATCAGGAAGAGGCTGGATGAACATGACGCTCGACTCACAGCGGTGGAGAGCCTGTTCGAGTCCGCTCGGGGGGCGCAAGGCAGCGTGTCTTCGCTCAGGCAATTCGTCTTCCAGCTCCGGCCTGCGAACTTCCAACAGGCTTTGCTGGGGATAGCTTATCATCTGGAGGTGCAAGCCGGGTGCGCGTCGTTCAACGTGCGCGATCTTGAGGCTGGGTTTCGAGATGCCAGAGAATCTGCGCCGAAGAACCTAAATGACGCTGCGAATGCCGGGGTGGGCAAGGGCCATCTGATGGAGGCGGGGAAGAAGGACAATCTCAAGGCATGGGTTCTTACCAACAAGGGAGTCAGGTGTGTCGAAAGTGGCTTCCAAGAGGGGGAGTGATCCGACCATGCGAGATTGGTCAGAGGCGTCTGCTGCCATCGCCACGGCCAACCTTCCCGAATTCTACAGCCTGCCTAGGACGCTCGAGAGGGTGCTATGGGTCCTGGCAGCAGCGAAGGACTGTCTTGATGTCCGCAAGCTTACGGCGGCAGAGATAGCGTCGTTCATGTTAGATGTACTCGAGGTAAGCATATCGAATACGTCGGTTTCGCAAGCGCTGCGCAAGGCGGGGGGCAAAGTGCATGCCTACCATCAAGGAGGCACTACACGCTATGAGATTATGAGGGCAGGAAAGGATCACTTGCTGGGCATAGTCCCCCCCGATTCTGTGGAGATGTTCTACTTCGAGGCGGGTAGGAGGTATTCAGGCAAGCACGTGCTGTCGGAGGAGGTGGTAGGCGGATTGGCTGGGGATCTCATGATTGTTGATCCATATTGCGGCGCTAGAACGCTCGACATCCTTAGGTCGGCGAAAGGCAAGAACGTGAGGGTTCTCACGACACTTGCTCAGGCAAAGAAGAGCGCCGCTAACGAATTCAAGCGTGACCTGCAAGACTTCCGGTCCGAGTATCCAAACATCGAGTTCAGGGACTATACGGGGAAGGATCTTCACGATAGGTACATACTGTCGCCCCAACACCTTGTGATACTCGGGCACAGTATGAAGGACTTGGGCTCGAAGGAATCGTTCGGAATAGTGATCAGCCGGGGAATGTGCGAGGAGATTGGCCGAACGTTGAGCGACACGTTCGAGACTAGGTGGCAGAACTCCACCCCGCTGTGAGTCCTTTGGCCACTGCAGGGCTACGTTTGCTTGCGGTGGCCCCTGGGGGCCACACCCACCCAGAAGTGGTGAGGCAGCACCCCTGGACTGGTGAGGACCTTGATCCCATTCTCTGGGAGCCCATCGTCTGGCAGGCACTCCGGGTGGACGTAGCAGCGGTTCGGCTTCCTGCCGAACTTCTCCTCGTACCGTTCTGCCGCCTCCCGGACCTTGCTGGTGAAGTCCGCTTTGGAGTCATCATACCAGAGGAGACCCACTTCCACGCGATACCTCCTCTCCCACGCCAGACAGGACCAAGGTCTGCCCGCAATCCGCTTCGGGAGTTACGTCGAAGGTGGTCCACCCGTTGCTCCACTCCGCGAAGCTGTCCACGATGGTGTACTCCTCTCCATCATCCGCGGGGGGTAGCTGCGGCAGGCCCAGCGCCAGGGCCAGCGTAGATAGGGCGGCCCTGAACCCCTGGTGGTAGGATCTCTGCCGCAAGGGATCGCCGCCCAACATCCCCGCGGCTATCGCTTCCTCGTTGGCGTGGACGGCGGCGAGGATGATTTGCTCTATGTCTTGGGTGAACCAGACATCAACGGACACGTCGAATCTCCTTTCAGGGTGAGGTACGGGGCAGACCTGCCCTCGTACGAAGGGGTCTGACGAAGGGGATGACGTTGTCACCGAGCACCTCGGCCAGTTGGGGGGCGGCCGCGCGATCAAAGGTCTCCGCGGGCCAGGCCAACCTCATGGAGCAGGCCAGACAGTCAGCCGGCGAGCTCACCGGGGCTGTCTTCAGGGCGCAGGCGCTGCACAGGAAGGATACCCGGGGCGCCTGGTCGTCCCAGACCTCGACGTGACCGTTGGCCCGGCGGACGGTGATAGGTGTCAGGGTGATCTTCTCCAGGGAGAAACGGAGGTGCTGGCAGGCGCAGGCCGCGGCAGGGCACCGATCACAGATCGTCGGCGAAACCTCGCGGTCGCCAGTCGTGATCCTTTGGCACTCGATTCGGCCATCGTCCAGAACAGAGCGACTGGGGCAGGAAACCGTTTGCACGACAGACCTCCTGTGGATGGTTGCGAGCTCTCTCATCTGTCACGAGAGTGACTACAGGCGAAAGGCGTGACTAGAACACATGTTCTTATCCACAGTATATCAGAACACGTGTTCTATGTCAAGCTCGGGGGGCGCTTTGAGGTGAGAAAGGGGAAGGATTTAAGGTTCAGGCGGGCTCGAGCTGGCGGATGACCATCACGACCTTGCCTTGAACCTCCACGTTGTCGGGGCTGGCGTAGATGGGCTGCATGGTGGGGTTGGCAGGCTGGAGGCGGATCCTCTTGCCCTCGTGATAGAACTTCTTGAGGGTGGTTTCCTCTTTGTCGCGCAACCACACGGCCACCATGTCGCCGTTCTCGGCCACTTCTTGATGTTTCATGACCACGATGTCCCCGTCATTGACCAGGGCATCGATCATGGACTCGCCCTGGACCTGGAGGGCGAACAGGTTCTCTCCATCCTTGAGGATGCCACGCGCCAGCTCCAGGTGATCCTCGGGGACAGCGTCCCCGGGGACAGGGATGGGATCGCCAGCCGCAATTCTGCCCAACAGAGGCAGCAAGATCACGTCGTCGCGATCCAGGCTCTCGCCCACGAGCCTCAGGCCTCGGGAGACCTCAGGATCCCTGGCGATGTGGCCGTCCCGCTCCAGAATGTTGAGGTTGTAGTTCACCACCGAAGTGGAGGAGATGCCCACCGCCTTGCCGATGTCGCGGATGGTAGGCGGGTAGCCGTTCTGCTGGAGGAATTCGTTGATGAACCCCAGAATGGCCTCCTGGCGGGTTGACAGGTTCATGATGGCCCCCTTTCGGCTCGCAGCGACGGAACCACATCTATTATATACGAACTTTTGTTCTATGTCAAGGAGCGTCGGACCGCGGCGTTGAGCGGCGACCTCTCCCCGCTGGCGGTCTCACCGTCAGGGGAGCGCGGAGTGGCGCTGCCCTGGTTCCGCCCCGAGACGGTGTGCGTCGAGGGGGGGCGGACCGCGAGCTCCTGTTCCGGCGACCCCTCGCGGCGAGAGGAATGCTAAGAGCCTTGCCCTGCGGTGGAGTCCTGCGCCTTAGTGTCGAGCAGAGCCTGCACCTCGGGCACCATCTCTGCCAGGTGCTCCGCTGCCTCCTCCTGACCCTGGGTGCGCAGGTCTTCGATGATCAGCTCGAGTAGCCTGGCGAAATCGTCGCTGATGAGTTCGGCTTGCTCCCGGAGAAGTGTCCGGCGCGAATCGAGGTCGGGCATGGAAAGCAACTGGTTGAGGAGGCGCATCTCAGGAGGCAGGCGCGCCTCCAGCAGGGAGACGACGTGCTCCTTGAGCTTCTTCAGCTTCTCCTGTGTCTCCGCCTGCCCGGATTGCTCTGCGGCGACGATGTTGGCCTCCAGGGTGGTGAGGAAGGCCGCGTCCATCCGCTCCACGTTCTCCTCGGCGGCCGCTTCCATGTTTTCGCTTTCCACGATCTGGCGCAGCAGGGCCGCCGCCCGCTCCAGGGCCTCCCTGGCTTCCTTGTCCAGTTGGTCTGTCAGGTCCAACAACCTGGTGCGCAGGTCGGTGAGCTGCCGCGCCTTCTCGCCGTCGCCCTGGCTGTCGGCCGCCTCTATCTGGCCAGTCAGCGTCTGGTAGAACTGATAGTCGAGGACAGGACGCGCCGCGGCGACGAAGGTCCTGAAATCCTCGTCGTCCCTGTGGGAGAAGAGCGTTTGTATGAGCTGCTCTACAGTGATGGCGCCCTCCAGACCTTCAGGGGGTGGAACCTGCGAGGGCGCAACGAGTTGCTGGAGCCTGTCGCGCAGGGTGGCGAGCTGCTCAGCTACCTGCTGCTCGCCATCCTCCCTGGCCTGGTCGATGGAGGCGCTAAGAAACAGGAAGAACTCGTAGTCGATGTGCTCCCGGTTCTCTTCTGCGAGCTTGTTCAGGCTCGTCTCGTCCTCCAACTGCTCCACCAATTCGCGGATCAACTGCCCCTTCTGCCTCTGATCCTCCAGCATCTCGTCAGTGATGCCCTCGGCGTGCAAGACCTCAGCGCGCAGGCTCTCCATGGAGAAGAAAGTCCGCGGCTGAAACAGATACCCCTTTCGCTGCTCTGCCTCCAGCGAGTTGATGACCAGATTGGTGAGCTGTCCGATGGTCTTCTCCTGCTCCTCTCCGGAAAGGCCCAGTTGGCTGGGCATGAGCATGAGGAACAGCTCCTTTTCAGGATCGTGGTAGACCAGGGGCGTGGCCACCGCTGTGCGACGCGAACAACTGGGGCAGGCGACGACATTGAGCTGACCGCGAAGCAGGCGACTCTTGAGATCTGGCTGCTGCCCGACGTCCACCACACGCCACACTTCCGCGCTGATGGGATTGGAGCACGCTGGACAGCTCAAGGTTACCCGGTCTGGTGCGATTTGCATGGGTTCCTTCCTTGACAGGGGGAGAACCGGACGGCAACTTCGCTACAGGCCAACTGGCTCCACCTCGAAGGTCTCTCCAGTCCGGCGCAGATATCCGGCGGTGAACCGCGGGTCGTGCTCGAAGATGAGCAGGGCGCCCTCTTCGAGAGCCCACTGGCGGACCGCTCTCTTGGTTTCTATGGTCTCCATCGGTGCCACGTCACCAGCGGGAGTCCAGGCCAGCTTCTCCATGTACTCTTTCCACGGGGCCAGGTCTCCCAGATAGATGGCGGTCTGGCCCTGCGAACGGATGACGACGGACTGGTGCGCCCTGGTGTGCCCCGGCGTGACCACGCAGCGTACCTCGCCGGTGACGGGAGTGTTTCCCCGGAGGAGGCGCAGCTGTCCTCCTTCCTCCAGGGGAACCAGGTTCTCCGGTAGATAGGTCTTGATGGTGCGCTCGTTGGGGTATCGCGCGTCGGCCCACTCCAGCCGCTGGACCCAGTACTCGGCTCCCTCGAAGGTGGCCCTGGGCCGTCGCTGGCTGTCGAAGACCGTGTTGCCGCCGCAGTGGTCCGAGTGGAGATGGGTGTTGACCACGACGTCCACGTCCTCGGGGACCACGTCTAGCTGGCGCAGGCTCTCCGCCAGCCCCGGCGACGGTTCGATGCCGAAGTTCTCGACTTCTCTGTCGGAGAGCTTGTCCCCGAAACCGGTGTCTACCAGGATCGTCTTCCCTTCCGACCGGATGAGCAGGCAGTGGGAAGCCATGGGGACACGGTGTCGTTCATCGAGGGTTACGCGAGATTCCCAGAGGACGCGAGGCACGATCCCGAAATGCGCTCCGGCGTCCTGCCACCAGCGCTCGCGGCTGACTACGATCAGTTCCGCTTCACCGAGGCGCACCGTCTATTCCTTCAGGGCCTCCTCTGCCAGGTTCCAGCCCTTTTGAAGGGCTATTCGATTGGGCTCCAGCAAGTGGTGTCGTCGCTCTGGAAGGTTCTTCTTGAGGGCCTTCATCACGGAATCCAGGCTGACCACCCCGGTGATTCTGACCAGTGCTCCCAGCAGAATCATGTTGGCCATACGCTCGTTCTGGAACTCGTCTCTGGCCAGGTCGGTGGCCGGGATCCGGAGAGACTTGATGTCCTTCCTCTTGACCTGCTCTTTGGCGATAGAGCTATTGACGATAAGGAGTCCCTTGGGTAGTACCTTGGGCTCGAACATCTCCAGGGATGGAGGGTTGAGAGCGATGACTGCGCTGGGTGTGTCTGTGATCGGCGAACCTATGGGATCGTCGGAGACGGTCACCGTGCAGCGAGCCGTTCCTCCTCGCATCTCAGGCCCGTAGGAAGGCAACCAGGTCACGTTTCGACCTTCCTCCAGACCGGCGTAGGTTAGCAGTTGCCCAGCAAAGAGGGCCCCTTGCCCTCCGAAGCCAGAGATGATGATCTGCTCGAACATGGATACGCTCCTTCACTTGTTCACTGGGACGCCGCCGCGCACTCGAGAGCGGCTGTGCTATCTCTACTCGAGGGCCTTGACCTCATCGATCACCTTGTAGTCGCCCAGGGGATAGTAAGGGATCATGTTGTCTTCGAGCCATTTCAGAGCCTCGATGGGGCTCATCCCCCAGTTGGTGGAGCACGTGGATAGTATCTCCACCAGTGAGAAGCCCAGCCCGGCAAGCTGGGTCTGGAAGGCGGTTTTGATGGCCTTCCTGCAACTGCGGACGTACTTGGGCTGACTCACCGTTCTCCGCACGATGTAGGCCGCGCCGGTGGTCTGGGATAGGATCTCGGCCACCTTGACCGGGTAACCGGCCACCTTCACGTCGCGCCCTGTGGGGGTGGAGGTGGTTACCTGGCCAGGTAGGGTCGTGGGGGCCATCTGTCCGCCGGTCATACCGAAGACGGCGTTGTTGACGAAGACCACGGTGATGTTCTCGCCGCGATTGGCAGCGTGAACGATCTCGGCTGTTCCGATGGCCGCCAGATCGCCGTCTCCCTGGTAGGTGAAGATCACGTTTTCAGGCGTGACCCTCTTCATGCCGGTGGCTACCGCCGGCGCTCTCCCATGGGCAGCCTCTGCCACGTCGAAGTTGAAATAGTGATAGGCCAGAACCGCACAGCCCACCGGGGCGATGCCCACGGTCTTCTCGCGGATGCCCAGCTCGTCTATCACCTCCGCTATGAGACGATGGATGATGCCGTGGGTACAGCCTGGACAATAGTGAGTCGACGTTTTCTCCAACGCCTCTGGCTTGGCAAAGACGACTTTTCCCTCAGGCATGTGGTTCCCCTTTCGCTGCTATCTTCGAGCGGCCTGCCGTCATCTGACGTACTTCTTGGCCATCTCCTGAATCTTCTCAGTGACCTCTGATGGGTTAGGCACCCTTCCCCCGAGCCAGCCTTGAAACTCGACGGGTACCTTGCCCTCCACCACCAGTTGGACATCTTCCAGCATCTGGCCAGCGCTCATCTCCAGCACCAGGAACACCTTCGCCTGGGCGATCCGGGAAGACATCCCGTCCCTGGGGTAGGGGTAGAGCGTGATGGGGCGGAACAGACCGACCGGTATACCCTCGTCCCTGGCCTTGACGATGGCTGTCTGCGCGACGCGGCCCGCAGTGCCGTAGGCCACGATGATGATCTCCGCGCCGTCCAGCATGAACTCGGCGTGCCGCTGCTCGTGGGCTTCGATCTCGCGGTATTTCTTCTGGAGGATGATATTGCGGGCTTCCAGAGGCCCGGCCAGGAGATAGAGAGAGCGGATGATGTTCTTCTCTCTCCCCTTGCAGCCGGTCAACGCCCAGGGTTTAGCCGGGGGCTTGGGCTCCACCTCCGGCAGCTCGACGGGCTCCATGATCTGGCCGATGCTTCCGTCTCCCAGAATCATGGCCGGGTTCCGGTACTTGTCTGCCAGTTCGAAGGCCAGGATGGTCAAATCGATCGCCTCCTGGACGGTGGAGGGCGCGAGGACGATGGGGAAGTAGTCGCCGTGGCCTCCACCTTTGGTGGCCTGGAAGTAGTCGGACTGCGTGGGCTGCACATTGCCCAGTCCAGGACCTCCCCGCATGATGTTCACGATGACCGCGGGTAGTTCATTCCCAGCGAGGTAGGAGATGCCCTCCTGTTTGAGACTGATTCCGGGGCTCGACGAGGAGGTCATCGCCCTCTTGCCCACGGCTGCGGCGCCCAGCACCATGTTGATGGACGCGATCTCGCTCTCGCCTTGCACGAACGCTCGGCCCAGTTCCGGCATCCTCTTGGACATGTATTCCAGGAGTTCCGTCTGGGGAGTAATGGGGTAGCCGAAGTAGCCGTCGCAACCCGCCCGTATCGCGGCTTCGGCGATAGCCTCGTTTCCCTTCATCAAGATCTTGGCCATGATCGCTCTCCTCTGTCTACTACATCAACGCGCCATCCGCTGGACGCCGTCGGCCGAGAGGCCAGGGCGGTGCTCAGCGGTATACCGTGATGGCCACATCGGGGCACATCATTGCGCACAGAGTGCACCCGGTGCACTCTCCTTCCGGGTCCACGAGCTTGGACGGATGGTACCCTTTGGCATTGAAGTGGTCAGCCATCTTGACCAAGTCCCTTGGACAGACGGTGGTGCAGAGCTGACAGCCCTTGCACATGTCTTCGTCGATGAGTATCGTGGGCATGGTATGCTTACCTCCCTAGACTACTCTTCCCATGGAGGGCGAAAGTGCCGGGTCAAAGGTAGAATGGGTTGATCGAAGAGCTTCTCAACCCCTTCTATCATCAACCGCTCCTCCATACACAGAAACGCTACCCTCAACCCGAGCTCCTCACCCGCCTGCTCCACCAGACGATGCCCCTCCCGGACGGTCTGAAGGTCGGTATCGGCGATGAGGTTGGGGTTGCTGACCAGAGCTCTGGTCTCCAGTCGGGTGTTGGCCTCGATGTCGTCTACAGTCTGGGCTATCCGCTCCACGGTGGAGTTGAAGGGTCGGTAGGGGTTGACCACCAGGTACATGGCGTATCCGGATCGTTCGATGGGCTCCTTGAACTGTCCGATGGCCCGGGCACCCTGGGAATCGCCCCCTACGTCCATCACGGTGAAGCCGTTGTGGCCTTGCAGGGTGCCCCAGATGCGTGCACTGACCGCCGGCAGGTGGATATCTCTCGTGAAGTCCGAGGGGGCTACGACTTTCACGCCCCTTGGTTCCAGCCTCTCAGTCACGTCACGAGAGCGGAAGTAGGGCGTGACCACGTCCATGTCGGTGAGCGTGACGGGTTCAGCCAGCTCTGTCAGCGCCAGGGCGTAGTTGATAGAGACCTCAGTCTTTCCAGTGCCGAAGCGCCCGCTGAAGATGGTGATCCGCGGGACATCCTGCGCCGATGCTGCTACTGTCAACTTCCCTATCTCCCGCCTCCCTGGCTGGCTTTCGTTGCCGGGTCAGACGTGGTGTGGACCACGGTCAGCGCTGACCAGCCTGAGCCAGTCGTAGCGGCTGAGGGGGATACCGGAACACACTTCCTACCACCATGCGGTTGATGTTATCATTCAGTTCGCCGAACATGCGGAAGGCACGGCGTTTATACTCTACCAGGGGATCCATCTGGCCGTAGGCCTGGAGCCCGATACCCTGACGCAGGTCTTCGATGGCGGTGAGGTAGTCCACCCATAGCTTGCTGGTGAAGCCCAGCATCAGTTGTTTCTCGATGCGATGCATCAGTTCCTTGCCCAGGAAGTGCTCCACTTCGGATCTGCTCTGTTCGTCGAGCTCGGCTATTCTGGCGTCGCCAAGCTCGATCAGCCGCTGGTGCCCCAGATACCTGGCCAGCCCCTGGGCCAGCTCCTCGTCGAGGTCAGCCAGCCTGCGGCCCTCGAACTCCTCCATGCCTTCGTCGTTTAGGCCGAACCCTGCGTTGGCCAGGAAGCGCTCCACGTCGTGCCGGGTTTCTTCATCCAACTCATCGAACCGTCTGTCCGCGATCTCCTGTGCTTGCTTCTGCGCCACGTGGCGTACCACTGCCTCCCGTATCTCCTGATCCAGTTCCGCGATACCGTTCTCGCGGAAACGCTGCAGCTTGTCGCGATCGAGGAAGTAGTCTGAGGAGCGCAGCGATCGTGGTATCTCCTCTTGCAGTTGTTGCTCCAACTCGCTCAGCTTCCGATCACTGTTCTCCTCGACCCACTTCTGCCCCAGCCAGGAAGCGAGAGCCTCGTACTCCCTGGTGTCCAGGTCCAGATCGGTCAGCAAGCCCTGCTCGAAGCGGACGACGGCCTCCTCGTCCAGGAAGTGGCCTACGCTGTCCAGATAGTCTCGGAGGTACTCGCGATCGTTCTTGTCCAGCGCCGCTATGGGACTCTCCGTGGTCTCCAGCGCCAGTTGGCGACCCAGCCTTTGTATCAGTCCCTCCAGGACGTCATCGCCGAGATCGGCGATGCGGCGCTGCAAGAACTTCTCTTCCTTGGCCTGGTCAACGAAGTAGTCGCTTCCAGCGAGGTAGGCCTCCACCTCGTGACGAAGGTCACCGGACAGGTCCGAGACGCGCTGGTGCTCCAGGCCGGCGAGGATTCGGTGGCCCAGATGCCGACAGGCGGTGCTGTAAGCCTCGGGCTCCAAATCGCTGGCGGACGCAGCTCGGAACCGCGCGAGCCTCTCAGCATTGAGGAAGTATTTCTTCTGCTCCAGACGCTGGAGGATGCCAGCCTGCAACTCCTCGGGCAGGTCAGCCAGGACACGCTCCGAGAGGAGTTCCTCGACGCCCTGCTCGACGGCGCCGATGAGCCCCCGGCGCAGCTCTGGATCGAAGTCTTTCAGTTCTTCGATTTCCAGATACTCCTCCTTCTCGGCATCGACGAAGTAGCCCGTATCCCTCAGGTGCCCCCAGATCTCCTGGCGAAGGTCATCTGGCAAGTTGACGAGCCTCACCTCTCTGAGCTCGGCCAGGTGCTCCCTGCCCAGGTGGTAGGCCACGCCGTCTTTGACGCCCTGGTCCAGATCTGCCAGGCTGCCCTTGACGAACTGCTCCCTCTTCTTTTTCTTCCTGAACAGACCTTCGAGGTCCAGGTAGTGCAGGATGCTCTCCCTGACTTCCTGGTCGAGGTTCATGAACTTGCGCTGTTCGAAGGAGGCCAGGATTTGGTCTCCCACCCGCTGCTCCAGATCACGCAGAGTGCTGGCGTCCAGGGTAGACGGCGTGAGGCTGTCGGCCTGAGCGAGCTTATCCTCGTCCACGAAGTAGTCGATGCCACGCAGGTAGCCCCGAATGATCTGCTGCAAATAGGGGGGCAACTCGCCGATCAGCTTGCTGCCTAACTTCGCCCCCAGATCTCTGAGCAGGTCGTGTCGTACGGCCTGGTAAATGTCGTCGTCCAGCTCCGATATCTTCGTCTGCTGGATGGAGGCGAGCAGCTCTTGGTCGGTGAAATACTCTTCTTGACGAAGGCGGCGTTCGAGATCATCCAGGGCCTCGTCGGGGAGGGCCGAGACGCTCTGCGCGGCCTCCAACTGCCGTTGTCCCAAGTGGCTGGCGAGGCCGCCCCCAGTGGCCTCGTCAATCTCCGCCAAGGTGTACTTCAGGAACCGTTCACGTTGGGCCTCGTCCACCAGCAACCCCTGCTGCTGCAGATGGCCGAGAACGGTCTCCCGAAGATCTCCCTTCAACGAGGCTATGGTACGGCTGTCCCATTTCTGGAACTGCTTGGCGGCGATGAAGGCGCAGGCCTGCCGAACCGTCTCCTCGCCCAGCTCCCCCATGTTGCCGTGGACGAAGAAGCGCTGTACCTTCTGCTCGTCGACGAAGTGGCCTTGGCTCTGCAGGAACTCCTTGATCTGCAACCGCGAATCGGCGTCCCACGCGGCGACCGGTACATCTCTCAGCCCCGAGAGCTTCTCCAGACCCACGCGGCGGGCGATGCCATCCTGCACGGCTCGGTCCAGTCTGGCGATGGGTTTGAACGAAAGGTCCCGTCCGGCGTCCTCGTTCTCGAAGTAGCCCTCCGCCAGCAGGTACTCCTCGATCTGCGCCGCGAGTCGCTCATCCAGGTCACCGCTAGAATCGGCCAGCCCGGCCCCCAGTTCCTGTTCCAGGTGTCTCTGGAACTCCTGGAAGTCGTCCAGTTCAGCGAGTCGGACGCCCTCGAGCTGTCTCAATCTCAGGTAGGCTCGCACCTGCTGATGCAGCTCCTGATCGAGCTCGCCCACAGTCAGCCCTTCGGCTGCCTCGAGGATGGCTTCTCCCAGGTGCTCAGCCAGACCTTCGCGGAGGTCATCCTCCATCTCCTCCAGAGTGCTCTGTCCCAGGCGCGACAGTTCCTGGCGACCCCAGGTGTCTTCGCGAGCGGTGACCGCCGCCTCCACCTGGTCGAGAATGATCTCGCGTAGGTCGTCCTGGCGCAGATCTTGCCGCAGGGGCAGGGCCAGGAAGGGCAGCGGGAAGCGTGGGGCGAAGGACAGGCGCCTCAAGTGCCCCTTGTCGAAGTCGGCTCTCTCGCTGTAGGTGATCTCCATGAGGATGAGAGCCAAGTTCTCTTCGGAAGCGGACCGGAGTCGGGCTTCCCTCTCGGAGACGGCGCCGCTCATCTCCTGGAGTTGGCGCTCTGCCCAGTGATCGTAGGCGATTTCCAGAGCCTGACCCAGGACGATCCTCAGAGCGTTGAGATTCAGATCTGTCTCAGTGTTCACCTGGAAGAGGATATCGAGGAGACCCCTCTTTCCCTCCATCACCTGGGTCAGTCGTGTTCGTTGAGACCCATCAGTACCGGACGAGGAGCCGGAAAGGAGCGCCTCCAGTTGCTGGGGTGCGACGTCTGATACTCTGATCTGGTCGAGCTTCAAGTCTGCGGGTGTGCGCATCTGCACTGTACGGAGCAGCTTGTCGCCGAGCTCTTGGTGGTACGCATACCGGAGTCGAGCCACCAGTTCGTCGGTGGCTTCGGAGATGGAGAGGTTTCTCAACTCGCTGGGTTTCACCTTCAAGGCGATCGGGAAGACGTTCTGCACGTATTGCAGCAGGTCCTGGCTACTCAAGGATCTGCCCTGCTCCTCCATCAGACTGGCATAATCCTCCGCCTTGTTCTCCAGCGACTCGACGTACTGGGAGAGAGTCTCGTTGTACTGGTCCAGGGCGTTTTCGAAGGGCTCGCGAACCACGCTTTCCAGCAGGTGCTGGCGATATTCGTCGCTGGCCTGTCTGCTGAGCTCCAGGAGTGTGTCAGCTATCCTCTCGCGCGGTTGGGCGGCCAGCCGATTGGCCAGGAAAAGAATGGTGAAGGGTGGGAAACAAGTCAACTTGCCCAGGAAGGGAAACTGATACGAGAAGGGAGCGTCAGGGGGGGCGAGGGTCAGAGGCAACACGTCGTTGAGATAGGTCAGGAGGGCAACGTCGCTGCCGTTTTGTTTGGATCCGTTCAGTCTCTGGTCCAGTTCGCTCTCCAGCATGCCCCACAGCTCCGGTTCCAGATCGTTGCTAGTCAGGAACTGGTACCTTCGCCCGTAGATCAGCTCGCGCTGGCGGTTCAGTACGTCGTCGTACTCCAGGAGATGCTTGCGGATGTCGAAGTTGTAGCCCTCGACCTTGGTCTGAGCTCCTTCGATAGTCTTGCTGACCATACCGTGCTCGATGGGGATGTCCTCTTCCACACCTAGCCTGTCCATGAGGTTGGCCACGGAAGGACCACCGAACCGGCGCATCAGATCATCCTCGAGGGAGAGGTAGAAGCGGGATGATCCCGGCTCGCCTTGACGGCCAGCTCGTCCCCGGAGCTGGTTGTCTATGCGGCGGGCTTCGTGCCGCTCGGTGCCCAGGACGTGCAGACCGCCCAGTTCCAGAGCTTGCTCGCGGCGCCGAACGTAGTCCGGATCCACCTCAGCGATCGCACTATAGAGCTGAGCCTGGGAAGCATGGTAGGGGTCTATGCCTCGACCTCTCAGCAGCCGGTGCGCGGTCCTGATCGTATCTTCTGACAGTTCGCCACCCAGCTTGATGTCCACACCACGACCCGCCATGTTGGTGGCGATAGTCACCGCTTTCGGTTCACCCGCTCGCGCGATGATGACTGCTTCGCGGGTATGGTTCTTGGCGTTCAGGACTTCGTGGGGGATGCCCTTGGCCTTGAGCAGGGCGCTAAGGAGCTCGGACTTCTCCACGGACGTGGTGCCCACCAGTACGGGACGGCCTGTCTGGTGTAGCTCATCGATCTCCTGGGTGATAGCCTCCCACTTGGCCTTCTCTGTCTTGTAGATGGCGTCCTGATAGTCGACACGCTTGTAGAAGATTACCTCGTCAGGATCGTCTTTGTCGCAGTAGACCACGATCTCGACGCCGTCTTCTTTCCTCCGCTGTTCGGTGAGCCTGGAGTCTGCGCTGCGGGCCATGTATTCCACGTTGGTGGGCAGGACGATGACGTCCAGTTTATAGATCTTGTCCAACTCCTCGGCCTCGGTAGCGGCAGTGCCTGTCATGCCGGCCAGCTTCTGGTACATGCGGAAGTAGTTCTGGAGGGTGATGGTGGCCTGGGTCATCATCCGCGCCCTGATGGGGACGCCCTCCTTGGCCTCTATCGCCTGGTGCAAGCCCTCGCTGAGGCGCCGGTCCGGCATCAATCGTCCCGTGAATTCGTCCACCAGGACGATGCGCTGGCCTTGTCGGATGTAGTCTCGACCCTTGTGAAACAGAACCTGTGCTCGCAGTGCCTGTTCCATGTAGTGCACGTATTGGTAATTGGCCTCGTCGTAGATGTTCTCGATGCCGGTCTCGGCCTCTACCTTGGCCAGGCCTGCGTCGGTGAGGATGACGTTGCTCTCCTTTTCGTCCAGCTCGTAGTCGATCTCCGGTTGAAGCTTGCGGGCGATGCGGGCGAAATGCTTGTACTCTTCCAGCGGCTCGTCGGAAGGTCCTGAGATGATGAGGGGCGTACGGGCTTCGTCGATGAGGATATTGTCCACCTCGTCGATGATGGCATAGTCGTGCTCGCGCTGTACCCGCCTCTCCAGGGAAAAGGCCAGGTTGTCTCGCAGGTAGTCGAAGCCGAACTCGTGGTTTGTGCCATAGGTGATGTGGGCGCGGTACGCTTCGCTGCGATCCACGGGTCGCAGGCCCTTGAAGGAACCGCGCGTGTACTCCGGGTCGTAGACGAAGGCGTTGCCCTCCCCCTGTTGAAGGAGACCGACGCTGAGCCCCAGCAGGTGGTAGATGGGCCCCATCCACTGCACGTCACGGCGGGCCAGGTAGTCGTTGACGGTGATCAGGTGGACCCCCTGGCCCGCCAACCCGTTCAGATAGAGGGGCAGCGTGGCCACCAGGGTCTTGCCTTCTCCTGTCTTCATCTCCACCACCTTGCCCTGGTGGAGGACGATACCACCCAGGATCTGCACGTCGAAGTGTCGCATGGAGGTGGTGCGCTTGGAAGCTTCTCGGACGGCGGCGAAAGCTTCGGGAAGCAGGTCGTCCAGTGAGTGGCCCGTTGCCAGCCTGCGGATCAGCTCCTCAGTCTTGCCGCGCAGTTGTCCATCGGTGAGGTCGGTGAACTGCGGCTCGAGGTTTCCGACCTCTTCCACCAACGGCTGTAGACGGCCCAGCTCCTTCTCGTTGGGGTCGCCCCCAAACCTGGATACCAGTTTCAGCACGCCTGCTTGTTCCTCAAAGACGATCTCATGGTAGATTCACGCCGCGCAACCGCTGTCCTCTCCAACCAGGGCACAGCGGCCGCGGGCTTCTTCGGGCTATCCGCCCTCATGAAAAGAAAACGCCCGAAAGGTTCCTTTCGAGCATCGTAGGGCAGTGCGCGGCCTGCCGGCTAGTATCAGTAGGTCCTCTAGATATAGTAACACGCTGCGGTAAAGGACGATGTCATTCACCTGAAGATCTTCAAGCGCCGTGGTACTCACGGCCAGAGGAAACACAGATCTGGCCTCTCCGTGCGTCGTACTCCAATTATTCATTATATCACAAAGCAAGGGCAGAGGACAACAACGGTGAGCGCTCGCGCCTGGAAGACGCCTTCACCTTACGAGGGCTTTGTGTAGCTTGGCTCACCTGATCCTTAGCACCGGGGGTCGACCCGGTGTGCGGTGCCCGATCACGGGGGGACGCTCGAAGCCGGTGATGGGCCGGAGAGCGACTCCTTGGTGGTGGGATGCTTCCCCTCACTTGAGGTCAAAGGAACGGCCCGACAGCGCCGCTAGCAGATGGTGGCACTTGTTGACAGGGAGCAGTCATACCTACTATAATGGATGATATACTTCCGTTTCATCAACTGAGCGATCGTTGTTCCCTGTGCCAGCCGCGCGCAGACTGCTCAGGGTTGAGCCTGAACCAGTGACGGTCTAAACCCAAACGTGGCGGAAACCGATGGCGAACGTGGCCTGTACGAGTTGCCCGCTGGAAGGTTCGATGAACTCGAACCTGACAGGGGCCTCGTTGCTTTAGGGGAAGGCTGCTGAGCGAGGTCAGGGAAAGGGGTCGTGGTCAGCGCTGTCTTGATGCCATTACTGGCCGTCAGCGGGGTGGGAGCGGCGATGCGGTGACAGCGTAGTCGGCAGACTGCCCGGGGAAAGCAGGGGCTCCGGCCCAGGCTGTGAGAGGCTTCAGCGAGGTGTTCAGGGCTTGGTGGAAGAAGATACGCCTGAGGCTTACCGCTCACGAAGCGCCGAAGCCTGGTCCCGGTGCCCAGTCGGCAACAGGGGAAGCCTGGTGAGTCGAGGGCCACACCAAACAAGAACTGAGCTGGCTACAAGCCGACGAAGGTAGCCCGCAAGCTCCCGGTCGTACGACGGCTATTCGAGAGCACCCGGTGGCGAGAGCTCAGCAGCGATCATCCAGCTCCTGCGGCTAAGACTTGAGGAGATAGGACCAGCCATACTATGCTAGCATCCATGTTTTGACGAGAGTGCTGCTTTCTGAGATAATCGGCGGCGATGAGTGACTGTCGAGCGGGCAAGGTCTGAGGTAGGATCCAAGATGCGGAAGCTTTTCGCGAGCTTGCAGATTCGCCTGCTCGTTCTCGTCCTCCTCGCCGTGGGCCCGATGCTGGGCCTGGTGCTGTACAGCTATTCGCAGCAGATGCAAGCGGCCACCACAGAGGCGCAGGCGAACGCCCTGAGGCTGGCGCGGCTCGCGGCCAACGATCAAGAGCGTCTGACTGAGGAGGCAAGACAGCTCCTCATCGCACTGGCCCAGCTTCCGTCGGTGCAGAACCAGGACGCGGCCGAATGCAACTCCTTCCTGGCTGATCTCCTGAAGCAGTACCCACTCTATGAGAACCTCGGAGCAGCGGACCTCGACGGCGACATATTCTGCAGTGCCGTCCCGTCCGCGACAAGAACCAACATGTCCGACCGCCCAGCGTTCCAGCTTGCTCTTGAAACGGGTGATTTCGTTGTCGGCGACTACATAATCGCGCGCATCACGGGCAGGCCGACTCTGGGAACCGCCTATCCTGTGCTCGACGAGGCAGGCCAGCCACGCGGCGTGGTTTTTGCCGGCATCGACTTGACCTGGCTCGATAGTTTCGTGGCCAAGGCCCAGCTACCAGAGGGTTCGAGCCTCAGCATCATCGATTCCATGGGCATCATTCTCGCTCGTTACCCAGACCCCGAACGCTGGCGGGGAACGGCGATGCCCGATTCTATTGTGCAAGCCCTCCTCGCTCAGCGGGAGGTCGTCAGCGAGGCACAGGGGATAGACGGAGTTCAGCGTGTGTACGGCGCTACTAGGTTGCACTCTCTGCCGGCGGGGGACGTCTTCGTACGCGTCGGCGTTCCCGCTGCGTTGGTCTACGCCGACGCCCACCAGTTGCTGATCCGCAACCTGGTGACTCTGGGTCTGGCCAGCCTGCTGGTCTTTGGCGCAGCCTGGGGCGGAGGACGTCTGTTCCTGCTGAAGCCCTTGAACGCACTGCTCGGAGCCATCAGACGCTTTGAAGCCGGCGATACCGGGGCGCGCGTCGGCTCAAAGGCTGGCAGCGGGGAGCTGGGTTACTTGGGCCACGCCTTCGATGAGATGGCGGACGCGCTGGAGGCGCGCGAATCAGAACGCGATCGCTCGGAGACGCAGCTGCGGCTGCATAGCGCTCGCTCGGAGGCCCTGGCCACCATCGCCGCCCGTCTCAACGCCCAGCTCGACCCGCAGAGCGTATTCAGCCTGGTGTGCCTGGAAACAACCCGTGCGCTCGAGGTGTCTGCTGCGGCTGTGAGCGTGTACGACGAGAAGGGGGACGCCCTGCGCCTCGTCTCCCACTGCGGACTGCCGGAGGATTCCGGCGAGCAGATCGAAGCAGCGGGGTGGAGCCCCTGGATGGGGCGGCTCGAAGCGGGAGAGACGGTGATCCTCCCCGACGTCCTGGAAGATCCTGGGTTGTCCGATGCCTCCCTCTTCGCTGCGCTCGATATCCGCTCGTTGGTGAGCACGCCGCTGATGCACGAGGGCCACCTGCTCGGCACTCTGTGGGTCTTCGCGCAGGGCGAGGTGCGCCACTTTGCTGAGGGTGAGCTTGCCTTCTTGAAGGCCCTCTCGGATCAGGCAGCCCAAGCCATCGCCAACGCGCGCCTGTACGAGGCTCTGAAAGAGGAACAGCGCGCCCGCGCTGAGCTGTTGAACAAGACCATCACCGCCCAGGAGGATGAGCGAAAGCGCATTGCCCGGGAGCTACACGACCAGACCAGCCAGGACCTCGCCGCGCTCATCCTCAGCCTCGATACCTGCGCCTTGGGTCTGGCTACGGGCAGGCATGGGTTGGAGCAACATCTCCATACGGCCAGATCTATCGCCGAGACGATGCTTGCGAATACGCACCGCCTGATCAACGATCTGCGTCCTTCGCTGTTGGACGATCTGGGCTTGGCTGCGGCCATCGTGTGGTATGGAGAACGGAGGCTCCAGCCGATGGGCGTAACACTGGAGTTCGAATGCGACCAGATGGAAGCCAGGCTTCCTTCGTCCCTGGAGACCGCCCTGTTCCGCGTCACTCAAGAAGCGCTGACCAACGTGGTGAGGCATGCTGAAGCGTCCAGGGTGCACGTGATCCTCAGGGTGCAGGACCATACCGCGTTCCTCACTGTGCGCGACAACGGCAGGGGGTTTCAGGAGCCGGTCGCGACATCGGAGGGTGCAGAGACGCGAGGCCTGGGGTTGCGTGGGATGAGGGAACGGGTGACCGCCCTGGGGGGACAAATGCGTGTAGAGTCTGAACCGGGTCAGGGTACGGCCATCACGGTTACCGTCCCTGTGCCGCCGCAGGAGAACCGCAGTGCCTGAGATCCGCCTGCTATTGGCCGATGACCACGCCATCCTCAGTGCGGGGTTGCGCGCTCTGCTAGGATACTACGACGATATCGAGATCGTGGGCGAGGCCCGAGATGGGACCGAGGCGGTCGAACTGGTGGCCGAACTCCGGCCAGACGTCGTGCTGATGGACATCGCCATGCCGGGTTTGAGCGGTGTGGAAGCTACGCGCCTCATCCGCGAGCAGCATCCCGATACCCGGGTCCTGGTCCTGAGCCAGCACGGGGAGCGGCAGTACGTATTGGCGGTCCTGCAGGCTGGAGCCTCTGGGTATATCCTGAAGCGGGCGTTGGGTTCGGACTTGGTCGAGGCCCTGCGAATGGTCGCCAGCGGTGAAACGTACCTGCACCCGGACGTCTCCACGATCCTGGTCGATGAGGTGCGGTGCCCTGAAGAACCCCTTACGCCCAGGGAGAAGGAGATTCTAGCGCACATCGTCCACGGCGAGACCAATCTCCAGATCGCCGCCAGCCTGTCACTGAGTACCAAGACCGTGGAATGGCATCGTACCAACCTGATGAGCAAGCTGAACGCGCATAACGCGGCAGAGTTGGTGCGTACCGCGTTGCAGCGTGGGTTGGTGGTGGACGAGGGCTGACAATAGGTCGGTACACGGACGCGCAGGCCCCGCTCTCAGGAGCGGGGCCTTTTTCGTGCCACGTGCCGTCCCCAGGGTTTTACCTGGGTGCTATGCTGGGTAAACACCTGGGATGGAGCTTAGGAATTCACCTGTTCCCCGCCGGCGCCCAGGATGATATAGTAGTAGTGAGATCCTCTCGTCACTGTCTATCCATGGCGGCGAGCATGCCTGAGGGGCGTCGATGCGCGTTCTTGTTGTTGCTGAGCCGTCGCTGTTTGAGGAAGGCGTCGAGGAGTTGCTTCGCCAGGAGCCAGGCTTCGACATCGTAGGCCGTGAGACCGACTCACTGGAGATAGTGCGGCTGATCCAGGAGGCCTCTCTTGACGTGCTGGTGGTCATCGATGGCCAAGAGGCGAGGGGTTTAGTGCGCGAGTTGATACGCATGGTGCAGGATGGCTTCCGCATCAGGGTGGTGGAGGTGAATCGGGCGGACAATACGCTCTGCCACTATTGCGGCGAGCAGGAAGCCGTGCGGGACGAGCGGGCACTGTTGGATGCCGTCCGACGCATTTGCTGCTCGTCGATGCGGGACGCACAGGCTCCACTGGCGCGTGCTATGGCGCCGCCGATGGCGTGACACAATGAGGTGCAACGAATGCCAAGCAGCAGGCACCAGGCACGCTCTTGTGGGCTTGAGATTCCGAGTCCCGCCAGAGGGCATCTTGTCGGAGGGAGATAGTCGCGGCCTATGTCGAAGAAGCGAATGATAGTGATCGCCGTCCTACTGGGGGTGGTGGCGCTGGGCGGCGTAGGTGCAGTGGGTTTCTGGCAATACCACGAGCAGCCGCAGTTCTGCGCCACGTGCCACATCATGGAGCCGTATCTGGAGTCGTGGCAGGCATCGGAGTATGGGGCTGCTGCCCACGCGGCACAGGGTGTGACCTGCCTGGACTGTCACGAGCCCACGACGCAGCAGCAAGTGGACGAACTGGTAGCGTACGTGCAGGGGGACTTCACGGTCCCTCTGGAGGAGCGTCAGTTCTCCGACGACTTTTGCTTCGACTGCCATCTGCCCAACGAACATACGAGTTATGACGAGGTGATCCAGCTAACGGCGGGGATGGAGTTGAACCCTCACGATTCGCACCTTGTTGGTGAAATGGACTGTGAGACCTGCCACAAGATGCACGGGCTTTCAGAGGACTACTGCGCCGAGTGCCACGGCCCCTTGAGCACTAGGCCGGGCTGGACGACAGAGGTGGCCATGCCCGCGGGGGTTGCTGTGTGGACCCCGGACATGGACTGCACTGTCTGTCATGTCATGACGCCTTATGTAGAGTCCCTGGAGGATCCCGACCTGCTGGCCTATGCCCATGCCCAGGCGGGTTTGACCTGCACGGATTGCCATAGTGACCTGGAGGCATTGGCGGACGCCCATGTGGGGGCCGTTGCCGGCAGCTTCGTCGACCCCCGGACGTTTGACATGGACTTCTGCTTCGGTTGCCATGTGCCCACTCCTCACACGAGTGATGAAGCCGTGGTCGAGCTCACGGGAGATCTAGATCCCAACCCCCACTCTGGGGGGGTAGAGTGTTACTACTGCCACCAGATGCATAGATAGCCGGATGCGCGGTGTGCCCACTGGCATTCTTGCGGCTGGGGGTTGGGCCAAGCGCAGGTGGGCAGATTGGGAGAAGGGGGGTGATAGACGGATTGCGAGGTCTGATAGGAGGGTTTCCGTTGGCGAAGGAGGTTGAGACATGGCCGAGGGGAAGTCAATGAAAAGTGCAGAATCAGGTGGCGAGTTCGTGAAGGAGGACAAGATGGGAGAGGAAAAGGAAGTACGCAGGAAACTGTCGCGAAAGGACTTTGTTAAGGGCGCAGCGGTGGTGGCAGGCGCGGGCGCGTTGGCCAGTTGCGCACCAGCCGCTACTCCGGTACCAACTTCGGCACCTGAGCCCACCACAGCGCCGGCCCCTACCACAGCGCCGGCTCCCACCCCCGCAGTGGCAACGACAGTGGAGGTACCCGGAGAGTTCACTACCTTTGACACGGATGTGCTTGTCGTCGGGGCAGGCACAGCCGGCACTGAGGCCGCGATCGCTGCGGCTAGCGCCGGGGCCAACGTGATCATAGTGGACAAGAAGAAGTTTGGGCGTTGCGGTGATTCTGGTGTCAAGAGCTCCGCTCAGATGAGCTCAAGCTGGTTGGGGTTGGAGGGCGATAATCCCCAGAAACAGCTGGCAGATGCCGTGGAAAGCGGTCAATGGGTCGTGGACCAGAAGCTGGGCCTTTCGGTCATGCAGGCTTACGCAGAAGACAAGGTAATGCTCATGTCGGAGAACTGGGGGAACCTGCATAATCGCGACCCGAAAACGGGCGAACCAACGATACTCCCAGGCGGGGGAGTTTCCGGGACTAGCGGAACTCCAAGGCGGTGGCCGGGCTACAAACTCTACAACCACGCCTATGAGGCGTTGAGGGTAGGGGCCAGGGTCCTTGACTACTGCACTGTCACCAGTCTCCTGACGGACGACGAGGGCGCGGTGGTGGGTGCGACCGCAATAGACTTCCGCACCGGCGAGTTCTTCGTCATCAGAGCCAAGTCAACTGTTCTGGCCACGGGAGGAGACACTCAATTGTGGGGGGCGGGCACCATAGTGGCTCTTCACGGAGGCGGTGTGTATGGTCTCACGGGAGACGGACACGCTTTGATGGCCCCGCTCGGAGTGGAATTCAGGGATCTGGAATTCCGCTCTTTGTACACGTCTGCGCATCCACTGTACCCCACGGCCATATCCAGCTTCTGTTGTAGCGGAGCAGCGCCTGCCACCCTGGTGGACAAAGACGGGGTGAAGTTCATGGAGGACATACCAACCGAGGAGCTGACTTTGCGGCGGGTGCACTATGAAGTTGAGAAGATGCTTGCCGAGGGGCGCGGGGGTCCACACGGAGGTTACTTTGAATCGCTGAGTTACCAGAGTCAGTTGGAGACATATGGCTATTTCGGAAGTGAGACTACGCACGTGAAGCGCGTATGGGAGAAGAGCGGTCTCCTGCCTGACTTGACTAAGTGCGAGGCACATTTCAACCATACCTACGACTTCGGCGGAGTGGTAACTAATGACAAGGCTGAGACGGGTATCCCCGGTCTCTACGCTGCCGGCGAGATCACGATGCACTCGGGCGCTGGGTATGGCGTGTTCAGGATGTTCTCTTCATGTGTGGTGACTGGGAAGTGGGCCGGGGAAAACGGCGCGAACAGAGCTGCAATGGAGACGCCGGGTATCAACTGGTCGCAGGTGGCCGACGAGTACAGTCGGGTCTTCGGTCTTCTGTATGCCGAGCCGGACAACCCGTTGCGGGTGCACGAGATCAGGCACAAGGTCCAGGACGCTGCGTGGAAGGGATCCGGTAACTGGAGGAGCGAGAAGAAGTCCAATGAGGCTTTGGCTACGCTGGATAGCGTAGACAAAGATGATCTGCCGAGGATGTACGTGGCCGACAAGTCCAAGGTCTGCAACATGGAGTGGATGGAAGCCCTAGAGACGATCAATATGATCACGATGGCCCGGATGGATACGCTGGCAGCGCTCGAGCGGACTGAGAGCAGGGGCACACATCTGCGGAATGAGTACGCCGACATGGATAACGATGAGTGGCTGAAGAACGTCTACATCAGGATGGCGGACGGGGCACTGACGGTCGAGCCAAGGCCCGTGATCATCACTACTGTCACGCCGCCCTCGGGGAAATTCCCGCAGGGAGGGGGAACACTCCCCGAGGCGTAGAGAATCATACGAAAGGGGGTTACGATACCATGGCTGACATAATCAGAGCGAAGGTTTTCAGGTACAACCCAATCGTGGACCCGGAGCCTTACTACAAGACCTACGAGGTGCCCTATAGAGAGCAGATGTCTGTCTTGGAGCTGCTCAGGTACATCCATGAGGAGATGGAACCTATCTCCTTCGATTACTGCTGCCGAGCGTCTGTCTGCGGCATGTGCACTCTCATGGTGGATGCAAAGCCCGCAATGGCCTGCGTAACCCTGGTTCCGGCCGGAGACATCCTGATTGAGCCTTTGGAAGGTTTCCCCGTCATCAGGGATCTCATAGTAGACAGGACCGAGGTCCAGAATAGGCTCTATGGGACAATGCCTTGGTTCTCAAGGACGAAGCCCATGACTGAGCCGCTGGCGATGCCTCCGGAGGCTTTCTTAAGGTCTATCGTTCTACAGGAGTGCAAGGACTGCCTCTGTTGCCACGTCGTGTGCCCGGTTCTCAAGGATAAGGGGTTCAATGTATTCGCCGGGCCCTTCATACTAACCAAGATCGCCTCAAGATACTTTGACACACGCGAGGATTTCGCAGACGTCAGGCTGAAGACTGCCGTCCGGGAGGGGCTCTTTGAGTGCATCCTCTGTGGTCAATGCACGGAGGTCTGTCCGAGAGGAGCGCTGATACAAACCCCTGGATACCCGGACGCTAGTATAGACCACGTGAAAGTGTTCAAAGAGATGATGGACGCTGCCGAAGCGAAGGGCTGGAAGCCCTAGTTCGTCGGCTGTCTGGTTGAATGTCTCTTGCCGGCGTCTGTGGGTGGAGGCCTAGAGGTCCGCCAAGAGGATTGTGACTGCAGCGAGCGGGCAGTGGGGCGAACCCTGAGGGTAGAGGCCCGCAAGTTGAGTCTCTACCCTCAGACAATCTGGAATTGCCGAGTCCCCACCGGTGAGCGTCTCACTGGGCCGCATACTGGGGGCAACACGGGTTATGGGACGGTGATCGCGGGTGCGCACGGCACGAGTATGCCGTTTTCCTTCAGCGTCTCGTCGGCATGTCCAGCAGCACGTGGCCTGTGAGGAAACCTGGACGGCCTGGTATGCGTATCGAGCTCCTATGGCGCTGGGCGACGGGAGACCTGCATGGGTGCTCTCCCGCCCGCAGTCCCATTTTGGGCGGGGGCTGGGTTCGTGCTTGCGTGCGGGAAAAGCTATCCCCCGTCAAGTACCGCGCGAGTCTCCGGACGGATCGTGGCCGCAGTGCTCCACCTAGTTCCGTTGCCCGCTCAGGGAGGCAATGAGAACATCACGAGGCGGTGCGTAGAGTGATCGCTATATGCTGTCGCATCGTGCCCGGCACTATCCCTCAGCGGCGCCCACGCACTGAGCCACGCCGCGGGTCTTGCAGCAGGGCCGCTTCGCAAAGGCCATCTCTGCGGCGCGGCTGGGGGAGCCAAGTCGCGCCAATCGAGGCTATCCTGACGAGTATGCTTGCAGCAGCAGCGCTGACGGCGGGCTTGCTGGTGGCGGGATGCGCGGCTTCCGTCCCCGGCCCCGAGGTGAGACCAGGTCAAGCGCCCGTTCTGCCCGGCTCGCCGTCAGCAATGGCCACGCCCGTGCGCACTTACGCGCTCTCAGGCACAGTCTTCTTCGACTACAACGGTAACGCCGCGCGGGACGAGGATGAGCCTCCCATCGACGGCGTTCGCATCCAAGTCGCTGGAGTGACGAGCACCAGTGAGTCAGACGGCAGCTACTCTGTGGCGGGCGTGCCTACTGGGAGTCAGCAGGTCTATGTGGAAAGCCCCAGTCAAGAGGTGGCAACGGCCTTCAGGTACATCTCATCGTCCTTGATGGACTTTCAGTCTATAGACGATCCAATCATAGTGACGGTTGAACACGACACACAGGTGAACATCGGCTTGATGCGGTGGCTTCCCGAGCCCATCACTTGCGGGTGATGACCCAAGGGCGCTGCCCCCCGTGCGGGGTGGACGTTGGCTCTGGGGCGGACCTGGCTAACTGGCCGCGTGGCGCACATACCTGTGGTGACAGTCGGGGCTGGATCGAGTACGTCGTCGCGGAACCGGAAGCCGTTGTCGGTGCCACTCGCGGCTTCGTCGTGGAGGCGGAGAATGGCTGTGGCCCGATGTCTCCTATGACGCCGGGTTGGGGCTGCGGGAGGCCGGCTATCGGATAATCGTTTCTCATGGCCGGTGTGCTGCCCAGCTGCCCTGGCAACAGGGTCTTAACGGCGTCAGCGGCGCCGGTGCGTTCTTGTGGGGTGAGCCAGATACGTCGGGCTCTCCCCTTTCTAAAGGGGGTGCGATTTATGCCTGATTTGGGCGTGCCAGCACTCCTCATCATCCTGGTCTTTGGGATGGGGAAGCTGCCCCAGATAGGCAACGCCCTGGGACAGGGGATAAGGGAGTCAAGAGAGGGTACGCAGGGCCTGGCCGAAGAGGATATGTCTAAGGCCGGCCCTGGAGAGAGCGTCGAAGGCTAGGTCGTGTGCCTGGCCGGCGGCTTCAGCGTGCAGGAGCACTGGGAGTAGTGTCCTGACGGCACCACTGGTGCCACTGTCTTCTGCTAAGGGGCTGTCCCGAAAGTACGTGGCGAGGGGTTGGTGGACAGCCCTTGGCACCTTCAAGTTGGAGTGAGAGAAGAGAGACTGGTGGTATTTAGCCCGCCAGTTTCGCCATGTTATGGGCTATGCAGAGCAAGCCCCACTCGATCCTGACCTTCTCTAGCCCGCGGAGCATGAATCGTCGGAAGCCCCAGTTGTGTTTCAACCGTCCGAAGACACTCTCGACTTCAACACCACGCCTGGCCCGCAGTCGTTGGCCTTCCTCTGAAAGCAGATTGCGCCGTGCCTGTTCCCGATAGGCCATAAGGGGCATGCTCACGTGCAGTTGGCGATTGCCCGTGGCGCAGGTACATTGCGCTTTGGCGGGACACCCGGAGCAGTCCGGACATTCATACAACCGTCGTTGGCTCGAGTACCCATGGGCGGCGGGGACGCTACGGGTTCCACGGTAGGAGAGGCGCCTGCCCTGAGGGCAGATGAATTCATCCTCTTCGGCGTCGTAGGGCCAGTTCTCCACACGATAGATTTGCTTGCGCCAACTCCGTTTCTGTTCCCGGTCGAAAATGGGATACTGTTAGGAGCAGTCGAAAATGGGATACTTGACAAAGCTCTGAACGCCTACATGCTCCAGGTAGGCGTAGTTCTCTTCACTCCCATAGCCAGCATCGGCCACTACCCGGGGCGGCAACGCCTGATACTGCTCCACACTCTCCAAATGCGGGATGAGACACGCGCCGTCCGACGCTTGCTGATGCACACTGTACCCCACGACGAACTGGTTCTCCGTCCCCATTTGTACGTTGTAGGCCGGTTTGAGCTCCCCGGTCTGCAACCGATCTTCCTTCATACGCATGAAGGTCGCATCTTCGTCGGTCTTGGCATAGCTGTTCCGCCCAGCCAGCGTGGCTTCCTGTTGCTCGTACCGTTCCAGGCGGGGCAGATACTCCTTCTCCAACGTCCGTACCGCCTTGGCCAACGGCTTGTTCTGTGGCTCTTCCTTCAGCCGCTCGTTCAACCGCCCAATTCTTGAGGCCAGGTCAGCGCTGTCCAACTCCCCACTCCCCCGACCTCCCAGCTCCTCCAGATCGTCGTCTCCGTACTCCGCTTGCTCCTCCTCGTTTACCCGCTCGATCTCGTCCAGCAACGCCTCTATCTTTCCCCGCAGCTGCGTCCGGTACCGCCGCACACTCTTCCCCCATACCCACCGGTACCGGTTCGCATTGGCCTCCACCTTCGTCCCATCTACAAAGTACGTCTCCATCTTGACGTACCCTTCGGCAATCAGATACCCCAGTACCTCCGCGAACACCTCCTCGATCACACCCTTCATCGTGCTGCCCCGAAACCGGTTCAACGTCCGAAAGTCCGGCCGGTTCCCCCCAGCTAACCACATAAAGTTCACGTTCTCCCGTAACGCCTTGGCGATTTGCCGCGACGAGAAAATGCGCTGACTGTACGCATACACCAGCACCTTCAGCATCATCCGAGGGTGATAGCTGCTCGTTCCCCCTCCCTTGTACCGCCGCAGCAGCGGCCCCAGATCCAACCCATCGATCACTCGATTCACCACCCGCACCAGATGGTCCTCCGGGATCAACTCCTCCAGGCTCGTCGGAAGCATCATCTGCGCCTGACTGTACGGCTTGAATGTGACCCGCTCGTGTCCTTTTCTCTTCATCATGTGCTTAGTCTAACACCCAACCTCCACAAAGAAAAGAGGTCGCCTACTTGCTTTTGGGACAGCCCCTTTTTCGTGCTGAGGGATCGGGAGAACCACGGTCACTTTCTCCACCTATGAATGGGTGGTACGGCGACCTCCGGCGGTCCCCAGTATTGGGCCTGATCAGGCTACCCATGCCAGCGCCAGCGGGTAGCATGGCCTCTTGCGCGTCGAGCCGATTTGCTCCTCAACCCTTCACCTCGGGGGTGCGCTGCGGTTGGTGGGGGTGCTCGGGGTGATCTCGCTTGGCGCACCCGGTAGAGACTTTCGATCGCGGGGGCCACGGGAGCAGAGGACGGTTTGGCCAATCCGGTGCCATGAGAGAGCCCGATTGCTAGGGCTCTTCTTCTTGCCCAGGGGAGCGCTTACGCGCTTACGACCTGGGCGTGAATGCCCCTAAAGGTTGCCCTGAGGAGAGCCCAGAAGCTGAGGTTTACCTTAAATCGCGACTAGTTTCATCCACATACCGTCATTTTGGACCAGATTTGGACCTGATTTTGACTTTGCTGTGGTACACTATTGGCGATATGGGTGCGGGCATGTGACGGCGGGTCCAGGCGGCAGAGCGTGCGTCTGCCGGGTGACTTGACGTCAGAGCGAACGGATCAGAGACGAGTTGCCCCTCGGTGGATTCGAGGTTACGGATCTGCCCAGGGGCATAATATATGGTAGAGGGGCTATTGAACCATGTCGGGGAAGCGTACGGTAGTGATCGCCGTGCTGCTGGGCGTAGTGGTCGTCGGCGGAGTGGGGGCGATTGGTCTGTGGACGTATCACGAGCAACCTCAATTCTGCGCCACCTGCCACATCATGGATGCCTATCTGGGGCCGCTGCCCATGCGGAACAGGGTGTGACCTGCCTGAACTGCCACGAGCCCACGACGCAGCAGCAGATGGACGAGTTGGTGGCGTACGTGCAGGGTGACTTCACGGTCTCTCTGGAGCAGCGCCAGTTCTCCGATGACTTTTGCTTCGACTGCCATCTGCCCAACCAACATACGAGTTATGACGAGGTGATCCAGCTAACGGCGGGGATGGAGCTGAACCCTCACGATTCTCACCTGGGGGAGCTGGATTGTGACCTCTGCCATAAGATGCACAGGGCCTCAGAGGATTACTGTGCGCAGTGCCACGGAGCGGTGGCGACGGGGCCAGGCTGGACGACGGAGGTGACGACTACTGCGGAGGTGCAGGTATGGGCTCCGGACATGGATTGTTCCGTTTGTCACGTCATGGACCCGTACTTTGACTCGTTGCAGGATCCTAACCTGCTGGCGTCTGCCCACGCCCAAGAGGGGTTGGAGTGCCTGGACTGCCATAATGATCAGGAGGAGCTGCAGCAGGTACATGAGCAGGCGGTTCCCGGCAAGCCCGTAAGAAAGCTGACGGTCGAGATGGACTTTTGCTTGGATTGTCACGTGGCCAGCGAGCATACTAGCTACGAAGAGGTCATCGCGCGCACCGCGGACTACGTCATAGATGATCAGAACATCAACCCGCACGACCCCCATCCGGATTCGGAAGTAGTGGGGCAACTTCAGTGTTCCATGTGCCACAAGATGCACGAAGAGTCGCCGCTGATCAACGGCTGCTACGGCTGCCACCATTCGGGCACCCTTGAGAGCTGCATTGAGTGTCATGCGAGCGCGGCGCCGGTGGTGACTGATGACTGAAGGTCGAATGGCTGTTTGTGCCGATCCGAGATAGCCAGCTTGGCCAATGATTCTCAGGTCAGTGCGGTGTACTGGGCTGGTGGTTTGCTGACAGCGGGGTGACGGGTGGGCCCCAGGTCGTGCCAAGGGCACGATTTGGGTGTACTGCAGTCAGGATCCTTCAGGAAGGGAGGAAAAGATGAGTAACGAAGAGGAAAGCGAAAAAGGAGTATCACGAAGTCAGTTCATGAAGGAGAAAGAAATGGCAGAG
>DAOUME010000012.1:0-4678 GCA_034411995.1 Anaerolineae bacterium
AGGGAGGAAAAGATGAGTAACGAAGAGGAAAGCGAAAAAGGAGTATCACGAAGTCAGTTCATGAAGGAGAAAGAAATGGCAGAGGAAAAGGAAGCACCTAAGAAACTATCGCGAAAGGACTTTGTCAAGGGGGCTGCGGCGGTGGCTGGCGTGGGAGCGCTAGTCAGTTGCGCCCCAGCTGCTGCTCCAACCACGGCACCTGAGCCGGCGCCCACCTGTCCCCCTGCTGAAGAGTGTCCGCCGTGCGCGGTCCCGGGCGTGCCGGAGACTTGGGACAAAGAGGCGGACGTGGTGATCGTAGGCTATGGTGGAGCCGGCGCTGTGGCGGCCATCACGGCGGCGGACGCGGGTGCGGACGTGCTCATCCTGGAGAAACAGCCCGCAGACACGGAGGCGCAGACAAACCATACCAACTCCACGCGTCTGTGCTACAGTGCCATGATGAACTTCTACAACAAGGAAGATGCGATCAAGTATCTTCAGTACTGCTCAAGGGGAGCGACCCCCGACGATGTGATCGAGGCGTGGGCCGAGTACGCCGTCGGCACCAAGGACTGGATCGAGGGTATAGGAGGCACGCTGACGAATGGCGGCCAGACCTCTGAGTATGCGGACACCATCATCCCCGGGGCGTATTCCTATGACATGATGGTACACGAGAACAACGGTCCTGGCTTGTGGGAGACCCTATCGACCGCGGCGGAGAGCAGGGACAACGTGGAGGTCGTATGGGAGACACCGGGCAAGGAACTCATCAAGACGTGCGAGGGGGAGATTCTCGGCGTGGTGGCGGACTCGCCGGAGGGAGAGATCACCGTGAAGGCCAAGAAGGCGGTTATCCTCACCACGGGCGGGTTCGAATACGATTTCGAGTTGTTGAACGAGTACGTGTATGGTTACCCTTGCCGGTTCTATGGTAATCCTGGCAACACCGGAGATGGTCTGAGAATGGCTCAGAAGGTCGGCGCTGCCTTGTGGCACACGTCGCTCATCGGCGGGCGCGTCATCCCCTACTTCGACGAGCTGGGGTATGGCCTCGGCGGTGGTACGCCTACACCTTTCATTCTGGTGACCAAGTATGGGAAGAGGTGGGTGAAATGGCCGTGGAAAGCACACAGCGCCTGGACCCAGGCCATGAAGTTCGATACCGACCTCGGCGAGTTCCCCATGATTCCTTGCTTCTCGATCTTCGACGACAGTGTCGTGTCGGCAGGACCGCTTTTCAGCGGGGGTAGAACGGGGATGATGGCCATGAAGGGCCAGTATCAGTGGAGCGAGGACAACAGTGTAGAAATCGAGAAGGGATGGGTACTGAAGGGCGAGACCATTGAGGAGTTGGCTTCGGTCATCGCCCGGGATGCCGAGGACGCGGGCAAGATGAAGCCAGAAGTCCTGGCGGAGACTCTGAGCAATTACAATCAGTACTGCGCGCAGGGAGAGGACCCGGAGTTTGGCAGGGATCCAAAGACCCTTGTTCCACTGGAGACGCCTCCATACTATGCCTTGAAGATGTACCCCGGGGGGGTGAATACCTTTGGTGGACCGAAGCGCAACGCGAAGGGCCAAGTCGTCGATGCGTTCAACAAAGCTGTCCCGAGGTTGTACTCTGGCGGTGAGCTTGGTTCTATCCTTGGCTTCCTCTACGCAGGCGGTGGATGGAACATCTGTGAGCTCGTGGTGTCCGGGCAGATCGCGGGCAAGAATGCTGCAGCCGAGGCGGATTGGGGCTAGGGGGGCACTAGAGTAGGTTGTACGGAGGGATCGGGGCTAGCCCCGGTCCCTCTCGCTTACCTCGATGGCCGCGGCGGCTCGGCTCGTGCAGGCCGGGCTGAACGCGCTTCGGGGAGGAGGAAAGAGTGGATGGTCCGGGGTCCCATGAGGAGTGTATGGTGAGTACAGAGGGTCGCCTCCACGAGACGATGGTCTACATGGTGCAGCCGACTCCCACCGAGATCTATGCCGGCGCTGGAATGTGGTTGGAGGTTGGGGTCTCCTGTGCTGAGTCCTGTGACCTCCGGGGCAGCATGCTGAGGATCGCAGCCGAAGATGGTGCTATCCTGACGGAGGTGGAACTGGCGGAATCGGACGGCAGGGCGAGCCTGACTGGCAGACTTGAGGTGAAGGCGCCCAGCCAACCGGGAGAATACACCTGGACGGCCGTATTCCCGGCGCAGGAGAGGGAGGGCATCCCTCATGGGCAGGGCTCCACAGAGCTTTCCTTCGTCGTGAAGCCGCATTCCACGAGCATAGCGGTCTGGGACGTGCCCTCTCCCGTGGCAATTCTTGACAAGTTCAAGGTCAAGGTGGGAGTCAAGTGCTCTGCTGCATGCAATCTAGCGGGCACGGAGATCGAGATCTACGACCATGAAGGAACGAGAGAGGCGACCGCTGCGTTGGGTGATGCCCCCTGGATGACTCCGGGTGCCCTGTACTGGGCGGAGGTAGAACTACAAGCCCCGGAGGAAGAGGGGTACCACAGGCGGAGGGTCGAATTCCAGAGACCAAACCTAGACCTTCCGCACGAGGTGGCTTCTTACGCTTTCGGCTTCACCACAGGGCCGGCTCCTGCGCACTTGGTGACCGTACAGGTTACCGGACGAGATGCCAAAGACTCCCTCAGCAGGGCTCACGTACTCTTGCGCCCCGCGAGTGGCTACCCCTACAGGGCTCACACCGACGAAGCCGGGGTTGCGAAGATAGCGGTGCCAGAAGGTGAGTACGAACTCTACGTGTCGAAGGACGAGTATCACGGTTTCCGGACGGCCGTGAAGGTGGCGGATGACATAACTATCAAGGCAGAGCTTGTTCCATCCCCACCGGTTCTGTATTGATCGTGTCTTTGGCTGTTCCTACCCGCGGCTGGCCAGGGCTGGGTCGAAGGAATGCGATGGTCAGGCCTGGTTTGCCTATGCTAGGGCTCCTCACCGCGCGCGCCACAGCATAGGAGAGTGCGGGCAGGCGTCCTAGGGGGTGTTGGGAGAAGGAGCTGAAGGCCCAAGGTACTGACGGTTCCCATGCTATCATTGTCTTCTGCGAGGGAGAGCCCGATTCGTCGGGCTCTTTTTGTTGCGCGGGGGAGCTCCTGCGCGCCTGCGACCTGGGCGGGAATTCGCGAGAAGCTCGCAGTCAGGAGGGGCCCAGAAGCTGAGGTTTACCTTAAATCGCGACTAGTTTCATCCACATACCGTCATTTTGGACCAGATTTGGACCTGATTTTGACTTTGCCGTGGTATACTATCGCCGAATATCGGTGCGGGCAGGGCTCGGCACGGCCATTTGACGGTGGGTCCAGGCGACAGAGCGTGCGTCTGCCGGGTGACTTGACGTCAGAACGAACGGATCAGAGACGAGTTGCCCCTCGGTGGATCCCAGGTTACGGATCTGCCCAGGGGCATAATATATGGTAGAGGGGCTATTGAACCATGTCGAGGAAGCGTACGGTAGTGATCGCCGTGCTGCTGGGCGTAGTGGTCGTCGGCGGAGTGGGGGCGATTGGTCTGTGGACGTATCACGAGCAACCTCAATTCTGCGCCACCTGTCACATCATGGAGCCGTACCTGGAGTCGTGGCAGGCATCGGATTATGGGGCCGCTGCCCATGCGGAACAGGGTGTGACTTGCCTGAATTGCCACGAGCCCACGACGCAGCAGCAGGTGGACGAGCTGGTGGCGTACGTACAAGGGGATTTCACGGTGCCTCTGCAGCAGCGCCAGTTCTCCGATGACTTTTGCTTCGACTGCCATCTGCCCAACGAACATACGAGTTATGACGAGGTGATCCAGCTAACGGCGGGGCTGGAGCTAAACCCTCACGATTCTCACCTGGGGGAGCTGGATTGTGACCTCTGTCACAAGATGCACAGGGCCTCGGAGGATTACTGTGCTCAGTGCCACGGAGCGGTGGCTACGGGTCCGGGGTGGACCACGGAGGTGACGACCACTGCGGAGGTGCAGGTATGGGCTCCGGACATGGATTGTTCCGTTTGTCACGTCATGGACCCGTACTTTGACTCGTTGCAGGATCCTAACCTGCTGGCGTCTGCCCACGCGCAGCAAGGGTTATCCTGCTTGGATTGCCACGAGGTGGAGGCGGTAAAGCAGGTACACGAGGAAGCGGTCCCCGGTACTGACATAAAGGGGAAGACGGTGGAGATGCAGTTCTGCTTCGACTGCCACGTGGCTAGCGAGCACACCAGTTACGAAGAGATCATCGCGCGCACCGCTGACTACGTCATAGATGACCAGAACATCAACCCTCACGACCCGCACCCGGGCTCGGAAGAAGTGGCGCAACTTCAGTGTTCCATATGTCACAGGATGCACGAAGAATCGCCGCTGATCAACGGCTGCTACGGCTGCCACCATTCGGGCACCCTTGAGAGCTGCATTGACTGTCATGCGACCGCGGCCGGTGGGGACTGATGACTGAAGGTGAAATGGCTGTTTGTGCGGATCCGAGATAGCCAACTTGGCCAATGATTCTCAGGTCAGCGCTCTGTACTGGGCTGGTGGTTTGTTGACAGCGGGGTGACGGGTGGGCCCCAGGGCGTGTCAAGGGCACGATTTGGGTGTACTGCAGTCAGGATCCTTCAGGAAGGGAGGAAAAGATGAGTAACGAAGAGGAAAGCGAAAAAGGAGTATCACGAAGTCAGTTCATGAAGGAGAAAGAAATGGCAGAG
>DAOUME010000013.1:0-141617 GCA_034411995.1 Anaerolineae bacterium
TCCGTGATCGACGACCTGGTCAGAGATAGACGGTAACCTCCACCCAACCCGGCTGGTGTCTCAACCCATCAGCGTGTGAGACACACCAGCAAACAACAGGGGCCACCGTCTGACTCGCGGTGGCCCCCACTGCTATCCCCCCGGCCCGAAACAGCCGAGCTGCCCTCTACTAAGCTAAGATGCCTACCATCGGCTAGGCACAATTGCCTACAGGCCACGCAACGCAGCAAGGTAGAAATGCCCGGAGCCCAGCAGTAATCATACGTGTTACTCCGGTGCGGCAACAGGCAGTTTGTCTCTTCAAAGGCGCCTCTGCTTATGGTAGACTGTACGTGGTATACGAGGGTCGACGCGAGGACTTAGGCACATATGCTGCCCTTAGAGATCATTGGCGTTTTGGGTGCCCTGTTCGGTCTGCTGGTTTACGGCATGGTCAGTACTCACCTGGCTAAGAAAAGGACCGTAAGGGCGCGGAGACAGGCCGGCGAGCGGGCCTCGGCTCCGCCAGAAAACGTTCGCTAGATCCCTGCGGGGCACCGGCGGCCCGCAGCCAGACAGTAGTCGTTGCTCGCCGAACGAATGCTCAGCGGAGGAAGAACGCGGCATGTTGACACTGGAGATTATCGGGGTTCTGGCGCTGCTCCTGGCTCTCCTGGTTCAGGCGATGGTCAGGTCCCAGTGGCAGCGCAAGGCATCGGCGGCCCTCGCTGGCACCCTGGCGGGTGCCAGGATACTCATCGTGGACGACGATCCCGACTTCGCAAGGATCAGCAGGAAGATCCTTGAAACCCACGGGTATGATACCCTCACCGTCTCCAACGGCACGGACGCGCTGAAAGTGCTGTACTACGCGAGAGGCAACAGGCCGGACCTGGTACTTCTAGACATCATGATGGACTACGTCACCGACGGGCTCGATGTCAGGAGAAGTATGCAGCAGGATCCGGACCTGAGAGACATACCGGTGGTGATGGTTACTTCACTCACAGGCGTGCGCGGCCAGAACCTTTTTCCAGGCAGCGAGTACGCAAGAGCCACAGGGTGGTTGGCGAAACCGGTCAGGGCAGAGCAACTTGTCAATATCGTACGGTCCTCATTGGCCACCTCACCTTCCTACCTCCCTGCGGTGGTGCCCGTAGCCTCGTGATAGCCGACAACACCAGATCCTGCATCGTCAACTGACCGGGAGGCCAGTCATTGTGTCAGCGGTGTTGGCCGCAGACCGGCTAGCACAATACTCACTAGGCTTGATCGCTGAGATGCAATCAAGCCTAGTTCACGTTAGGGCAAGGTTGCACAGACCCTCTGGATCTCAACCACGGAAGCAGCCACAGGGCTGGCGGGCTTCATGCGTGGTGCCGCCGTCACCAGGCCCGGGTAGCTGCGGCTCACACCGTGTATCCCCGTCACCACTTAACACCAGCGGTGCCCGCAGACTACGCCCGCGGGCAGCCTGGGAGCTGCGGAGTAGCCAGCGCGCAATGCGCAGCAGCCGCCCTCTCACCTATCATCCGCAGTGTTCTCACTGGCAGCCTCTGCGTCCAGCGTGAGTGGAGGCTGTACACGCTGCTCGCCGATCTCGAGAGAGCAGTGGGTATGCCGTGTGGTTCCCGTGGCTGGAATCAGGCTCGAGATGTACCGCGTCCCTGCCTGGCAGGACGCAAGTGAGGCGTTCTTTACCCAACGTGGCGAGTTCGGCCGAACTCGAGGCCAGATGGCAAGGAGGAAGAGGTGGCTAGGATACTCGTAGTGGATGACGATGTCGACTTCCAGGTGATCATGCGCAGAATGCTGGAGGGCGAGGGGTACGAGGTCGACATCGCTGACGATGGCGACGAGGCCCTGGGAATTATCCGCCAGACCGGAGCGCCGGACATGGTACTGCTGGACGTCATGATGGCCACCACTCTGGAGGGCGTCGACATCGCCCGTGAGATCAAGGAGGACCCGGCGCTGGAGCACGTCCCGATCATCATGATCTCCTCCATCGCTACCAGCCCCCATGCAGCCGAATTCCCCGACGACCAGCACATCCCCATCGAGGGCTGGATCACCAAACCCGTCCAGCGATCCGTGCTGTTGAAGACCCTGGAGCGCTTCCTGGGCCGGGGATCTGAAGAATGAACCTGAGAGTCTCGAACGGCTCCCGAAACTGATCTCGTACTAATCAGCGCTTTGTTTTCGTCTTGGAGGTGAGGAGAGCTGGACTATGGCCAAGCAGCAGGTCCTGGCTTTGGAGGAAATAGATCGCGACTTCATCAAGGACATCGAGCCGGATTGGCGCAAGATGTTGACCTGCATCCAATGCGGCAGTTGCAGCGTTTCCTGCCCCGCCGGCCAGTTGATGGACTACGCACCGCGAGAGCTCTGGCGTCTGATCCGCCTGGGCATGAGAGAGGAAGTGATCAATTCGCGCACCTTCTGGCTGTGCACGCAATGCGACGCCTGTACCGTGCGCTGTCCCCGCGGCATCATCACCAGCGAGACCATGCTGAATCTCCGCAGGTGGGCCGTTGCCGAGGGGCTGGAACTGCCTCCTGTGCTGACACAGTTGAGAGAGGCGGTGCAGACTACACATAACATCCTGCACGAAGACAACGAAAGCCGCCTCATCTGGAGCGAGAACCTGGAGCCGGTGCCGGCGCAGCTCAGGGATCTCAAGCGAGGGAGGGCAGAGATCCTCCTCTTCGCCGGCTGTGTGGGTGCCATGTACCCCATGGCCTACAGCATCCCCCAGTCCTTTGTCCAGATACTGGAGCAAGCGGGGCTGACCTACACCAATCTGGCCGGCCAAGAATGGTGTTGTGGGTACCCCCTCTACGGTGCGGGGCTGGAGGAGGAGATGGCCGAATTGGCCCGGCATAACATAGAGCAGGCCAGGGAACTCCAGCCCGAGTGCCTGGTAGCCACCTGCCCTTCCTGTTATCACACCTGGAGTCACCTCTATCCCCGATACAGTGCCGACGGGCTCGGCTTCGAGGTGCTACACGCCAGTGAGTTGCTGGCCAGGCTGGTAGAGGAGGGCCGCGTCAAACTGAACGAACTGGACTGGGTGGTGACTTACCACGACCCGTGTGATCTGGGTCGGAAAAGCGGGGTATTTGATGCACCCCGCTCCATCATCAAGGCCATCCCTGGCCTTACTTTCCGCGAGATGCGCAACAACCGGGAGAACGCCCTTTGCTGTGGCGGAGGTGGAGACGTGGCCATGTGGGAGGCCGAGGTCACCGCAGACATCGCTCAACGCCGCATCGAGCAGGCCCAGGCCACCGGCGCCACCGCCCTCATCTCAGCTTGCCAGCAGTGCAAGCGGACCCTGCTCCAGGCGGCGCGCAAGGCCAAGACCAGGATGCGGGTGCTCGACGTGACCGAGCTGGTGTGGCAGGCGATGGAGAAAGGAGAGGTCATAGGCTGATGAGCGACGACAAACCCAAGATCGGCGTATACGTGTGCGACTGTGGCATCAACATCGGAGCCGTGGTCGATGTGCCCGCCGTGGTCGGCTTTGCCAGCACCTTGCCCTTCGTGACGGTCGCTCGCGAGTACAAGTATGTCTGTTCCGAGCCTGGCCAGGAGATGATCAAGAAGGACATCCGGGAGCTGGGTATCAACCGGGTCGTGGTTGCCTCGTGCACGCCGCGCATGCACGAATCCACCTTCCAGCACGCGGTCGCCGAGGCCGGCCTGAACCCCTACTTCTTCCAGATGACGAATATCCGCGAGCACGCCTCGTGGATATCGAAGGACGAGAAGGCCGCCACCGAGAAGGCCATGCGGCTCGTACGCGCTGCGGTCGCTCGCGTCACCCACCACGAGCCTCTGGAGTCACGGACGGAGACGGTCACGCCAGCGACGATGGTAGTCGGTGGGGGCATCGCGGGCATTCAGGCTGCGCTGACCATGGCCGACGGCGGGTACAAGGTGTACCTGGTAGAGCGCGAGCCTACCATCGGCGGACACATGGCTCAGCTAGACAAGACCTTCCCCACTCTCGACTGTAGCACTTGAATTCTGGGGCCAAAGATGATGGATGCCGGTCGGCATCCCAACATCGAGCTCCTCACCTATAGCGAGGTTGAAGAGGTCTCCGGGTACATCGGCAAGTTCCAGGTGAGGGTGCGCAAGAAAGCAAGACACGTGAACGCGGACTTGTGCACTGGATGCGGGCTGTGCCAGGAGAAATGCCCCCAGAAGAAGATCCCCTCGGAGTTTGACCAGGGCCTGGGCCAGCGTTCGGCCATCTACGTGCCTTTCGCTCAGGCCATACCCCGGGTCCCAGTCATAGACACCGAACACTGCACCTACTTCCTCAAACAGAAGTGCAGGGTCTGCGAGAAGCTGTGTCCCGCGGGGGCCATCGATCTCGAGCAACAGGATGAGATCGTGGAGTTGGAGGTGGGGGCGATCATCCTGGCCACCGGGTTTGCCCAGTTCCCGGCCCAGCAATTGCCCCAGTACAACTACTCTCTTTCCCCCGATATCATCGACGGCCTCCAATTCGAGCGCTTGTCCAGCGCCACCGGGCCCACGGAGGGCGAGATCCTCACCTCCAAGGGTGTGCCACCCCAGAGAGTGGCCATCATCCATTGCGTGGGAGCCAGGGACGAGCACTCCAACGAGTACTGCTCACGCGTCTGCTGCATGTATGCCCTGAAACACGCTCACCTGGTGCGGGACAAGACCCACGCCGAGGTCTACGAGTTCTACATGGACATCCGGGCTGCCGGCAAAGGGTACGAGGAGTTCTACAAGCGGGTGCAGGAAGAGGAGGTATTCTTCGTCCGCGGACGGGGCGCCGAGGTTACCGTCCTGGAAGACGGCCAACTGCTGGTCCTGGCGGAAGATACCATCCTGGGCAGGCCGGTATCGGTGAAGGTCGACATGGTCATCCTGGACTCCGCCATGACGCCCCAGGGCGACAGCCGAACCGTAGCTTCCACATTCGGGATCGGTCGCAGCCAGGACGGCTTCTTCCTCGAAGCTCATCCCAAGCTACGCCCGGTGGACACGAACACCGACGGCATCTTCCTAGCCGGGGCGTGCCAATCCCCTCGCGACGTGCCAGACACGGTAGCGCATGCCAGCGCAGCGGCTGGTCTGACCCTTTCTCTGCTGTCGCGGGGCGTGGTCACCATCTCACCCACAGTAGCAGTCGTAGACGAAGAGCTGTGCTCTGGCTGCCAGGTGTGTATCCCTCTCTGCCCCTACACCGCCATCAGCTTCGTGAGTCACGACGGCACGGGCGTCGCCCGGGTGAATGAGGCGCTCTGCAAAGGCTGCGGTACGTGCGTCGCTGCCTGCCCCGCAGGCGCCATCAAGGCGCGCCACTTCGCCGACGAGCAGATTTACGCGGAGATCGAAGGGCTGCTCCGCAGCACGACTCACGAGGTGGTGGAGGCCGGAGGCTAGCGCGCGGGCTGTCGGCCAGGTATACGGCCTATGGGCCAAGGTATCAGCACGCTTCCCGGCTTCAGAACACGGAGGAGGTTTCAGTAGATGGAGGAGAACGGGTTCGAGCCCCGCATCGTTGCCTTCCTGTGCAACTGGTGCACTTACGCCGCCGCTGATGCGGCTGGCATATCCCGAATGGAGCAACCCCTGAACGTGGACGTGATCAGAGTGATGTGTTCAGGGCGTATCGATCCTTCGTTCGTATTGAAGGCCTTCCTCGAAGGGGCCGATGGCGTCATCGTCTCCGGCTGTCACCCTCCCGGAGACTGCCACTACGGCGAAGGCAACTACAAGACTTTTCGTCGCATGCCGCTCCTGGAGCGGCTTCTGGACCAGTACGGGATTGAGAAGGATCGCTTCCACTGGGGCTGGATCTCAGCCGCCGAAGCGCCCAAATGGGCGGAGCTGACCAGGAACTTCACGAGGAAGATCAAAGCGCTGGGGCCACTGGATTGGCAGGGCTATCTCAAGGAAACGGAGAGCAAGGAGGCGTAGCAGACGATGGCTGGCAAACCCCGGGTAGCTTTCTACTGGGCCGCCTCCTGCGGCGGATGCGAGATCGCCGTACTGGAGATACGGGAGAAGATCCTGGACCTGGCCCAGGCTGTGGACATCGTCTTCTGGCCGGTGGCCATGGACGTCAAATACCAGGATGTGGAAGCCATGGAAGATGACAGCATTGACGCCTGCTTCTTCAACGGCGCCATACGCAATGCGGAGAATGAACATCTCGCCAGACTGATGCGTGCCAAGTCGAAAATCCTGGTGGCCTACGGCTCTTGCGCTCACCAGGGGGGCATCCCCGGACTGGGCAATCTGACCAATCGTGAGGGGATCTTGGAGACGGTCTACACCGGCAACCCCTCGACGGAGAACCCCGCTCAGTTGCGCCCCCGTACCAGCAATGAGTTGGCCGAGGGAGAGGTAGAACTCCCGGCTCTCTACGATACTGTGAAAGCCCTTGGTCAGACGGTAACCGTGGATTACTTCGTGCCCGGCTGCCCTCCCCAGGCCCACCAGACGTGGGCGGTGTTCGAAGCCCTTCTGAAGGGGGAGCTGCCACCGCCAGGCAGCGTGGTCGGAGCAGGCGAGAAGACGGTTTGCGACGAATGCGAGCGCGTCAAGGAAGAAAAGAGAGTAAAACAGTTCTTCCGCATCCACGAGATCATCCCCGATCCACACAAGTGTCTCCTGGAGCAAGGCCTCGTGTGTTGTGGCCCGGCCACGCGCAGTGGCTGCGGGGCTTTGTGCCCCACAGCCAATCTGCCCTGTCGAGGCTGCTACGGCCCACCGCCGGGGGTGGTGGATCAGGGGGCAAAACTGCTCAGCGCGGTGGCCTCAGTGGTGGATGCCAACACCGAGGAGGAAGCGGAGCGGATCGTCTCCCAAATTGTTGACCCCATCGGCACCTTCTATCGCTTCGGCCTGCCCGGTTCGCTGCTGCGCCGGAGCAGGGTTCAGTAGAGGACAGCGACAGGCGCGCCCGACGGACAAGGGTCGGATGCCTGTGTTTCGTAGGGGGAGTGAGCTTATGAAGAAGATCAGCATAGACCCCATAACCCGCCTGGAGGGGCATGGCAGAATCGACATCTTCCTGGACGAGGACGGCGAAGTGGCCAACGCCTATCTGGTGATCCCTGAACTGCGAGGATTCGAGAAGTTCTGCCAGGGACGGCCGGTGGAAGAGTTGCCGCGTATAACCTCCCGCATCTGCGGGGTTTGTCCAGAGGCTCATCTCATGGCCTCGGCCAAGGCCTGTGATGCCGTGTACCACGTCGAGCCGCCCTCGGCAGGCAAGAAGCTGAGGCAGTTGTTCTACAGCGCCTTTTTTGTCTACGACCATACCACTCACTTCTACATCCTGGGCGGACCCGATTTCGTCATGGGACCGGATGCAGACCCCGCCGTGCGCAACATCCTGGGCGTGATCGGCAAGGTGGGGGTGGAGGTAGCAGGTAAGGTCGTCCAGGCGCGGGCGCGCGCGCTGGACATCGTCAAGATGCTGGGTGGCAGGACGGTGCATCCCATCGGCGCCATCCCTGGCGGGATGAGCAAGCCTCTGGGTGCGGAGGAGCGGGCAGAGGTTGAGGAGAGCGCCCGCTGGATGGTGGACTTCGCGCAGTTCACCATTCAACTCTTTGACGATTTAGTGCTCGGAAACCAGGGGTACGTGGACCTGATTCTCGGCGACGTCTTTACTCTCCCCACCTACTACATGGGTCTGGTGGATGACCAGAACCGGGTCAACTTCTACGACGGTCTGGTGCGGGTCGTGGACCCCGAGGGTGGCGAGCTGGTCAAGTACGCTCCTCACGAATACCTGGACAACGTCGGCGAGCGGGTCGAGCCCTGGACCTACGTGAAGATACCCTATCTGAAGAAGGTCGGCTGGAAGGGCTTCACAGGGGGTAAAGACAGCGGGGTCTACCAGGCGACCCCCCTGTCGCGGCTGAACGCGGCTGATGGCATGGCCACCCCTCTGGCCCAGGCCGAGTACGAGCGTATGTACGAGACTCTGGGCGGCAAGCCGGTACATCACACGCTGGCCACGCACTGGGCACGCATCATCGAGCTTCTGTACGCCGCCGAGCGACTGCTGGAGCTGGCCATGGATCCCGAGATCACCGACCCGAACGTGCGCACCATCCCCACCGAGACCCCCACGGAGGGGGTGGGCATCGTCGAGGCGCCCCGCGGCACGCTGACACACCACTACGTCACCGACGAGCAGGGCCTGGTGACCAGATGCAATCTCATCGTAGGCACCACGAACAACATCGCCCCCATGTCCACCTCCATCAGGCAGGCGGCACAAGGTCTGATCAAGAAGGGTCAGGTGATCAGCGAACCGCTCCTGAACATGGTGGAGATGGCCTTCAGGGCGTACGATCCCTGCATGAGCTGTGCCACCCACGCGCTGCCGGGACGGATGCCTCTGGAGGTCAGGATCATGAATAGCGAAGGTCAACTGGTCGAGCGGCTGAGCCAGGGTATAGACTGAGCCGCCCGCGGGATCACAGCTCACCGCATGGACCCTGTGCGGGACGGCGCGGAGAGGAACAGGTGAAGACGCTCGTTCTGGGGCTGGGCAACTCCATCTTGACCGACGATGCCGTAGCCTTCGCCGTCGTCGAGGCGCTGAGAAGGCGCGTCCACAGAGAAGACGTGACCTTGAGCCAGGCCACTGTAGGCGGCCTGGGGCTGCTGGAACTGGTGGTCGGCTACGAAAGAGTCATCATCCTCGACGCCATCCAGACCGGCCTGGCCGAGCCAGGCCACATCCATCGGCTCACGCCCGAGGAGTTCCGGGGGAGTCTGCGCGCCGCTTCCAGCCACGACGTCAGTTTCTCAACCGCCCTGGAGCTGGGGCGCCAGTTACGTCAGGATGTCCCCCAGGAGATCGTCATCATTGCCGTCGAGGCGGCAGACGTGGAGACCTTCGGAGAGGAACTGACCCCTGCGGTCGCCGCCGCAGTGCCCGAAGCGGTGGAGATGGTGTTGCAGGAACTATGAGCGCACCACCGAGCTGCATCGCGGAGAGACCGAAGGCCACGTAGAAGGCTCGGTTTCGCTCACCAGCCCTGATGGCGGCAGCCCTGTGCCGCGTGATCGGAAACCAAGAGCCACCCACCAACCGGGTGGCTCTTCACTACCCAACGGCGCCAGGACCATCGCGGCACCACATCTCCCCTCATCTGCCGCCTAGACCAGGAGTCCCCCCAACCCTACAGAGTTCCAGATGCCGTGAGCAGCTCCCCACTTAGGGTACACCGATGACGCATTCGGCGCGGTTTGGACCCCATTCGAACTGGGTTAGGACCTATTTTGGACCTTCCCAGTATACAATAGGGACGGTGTGACGGTGGTTCGCGGACTTCTCGTGCGCGGGCATCGTCGAGGCCGGTTCTCTGGTCCTGAGGTGCCTCAGCGGGAGGGCTGGGGGGCGTGCCCAGATCGCGGTGGCTTTCACAGCCTTGTGGGTTCAGTTCCCTGAAGGAGGTAGGCAGGTAGAAATGAACATGGAGTTGCAGATAGATGCGTTTCCTCCGGCGAAGATGGCCAGCCGGATGGAGGAAGCGGGTGTGGCCAAGGCCGCGCTCAGTGCGCCGAACATGTTCGCCCTGGCTATGCTGGCCGGCGCCTTTATTGCGGTCGGAGCCGTGTTTGCCACCATCGTTTCCACCGGATTGACGACGGCGGCCGTGGGTTTTGGCATCGTCAAGCTGCTGACCGGCCTGGTCTTCTGCCTGGGCCTGATCGCTGTCGTGGTCGCCGGGGCTGAGCTGTTCACGGGGAACAACCTGATCATCATGGCCTTCGCCAGTGGGAGAATAGGTATCCGCGAGCTGCTTCGCAACTGGGTGATCGTGTACGCGGGCAACTTCGTCGGCTCTATATTGACCGCGGCGGTGATCTTCGCGACCAGGCAGTACGCCATCGCCGACGGCGCCGTGGGTGCCAACGCACTCGGCATCGCCAACGCCAAGTGCAGCCTGGACTTCGCACAGGCCCTTGCTCTGGGCGTGATGTGCAACGCCCTGGTGTGTCTGGCGGTGTGGTTGTGCTCGTCAGCTCGTTCCACCACTGACAAGATTCTGGCCATTATCTTCCCCATCACCGCCTTCGTGGCGGCGGGGTTCGAGCACAGTGTGGCCAACATGTACTTCATCCCCATCGGCTTGTTCATCAAGAGTCTCGCGGGCCCCGGCTTCTGGCAAGCCATTGGAGCCACAGCCGCCGACTATGCGAACCTGACCTGGGGTGCGTTCTTGGTCAAGAATCTCCTCCCGGTCACCATCGGGAACGTCATTGGCGGCGCTGGTTTTGTGGGATTGGCCTACTGGTTCATCTACTTGAGGCCGGAGAAGAAGGTCCTCGTGCAGGCTGGCGTGGCTCCTACAGTCCTGGTGGTCGACGACGATCCTGACTTCGTGGAGATCGTGACCAGAATCCTCTCCACAGAGGGGTACGCCGTGCAGTCTGCACCCGGCGGCGGCGAGGCCCTCAGGGCCATGAGGACGCAACGACCCGACCTGGTCCTGCTGGACGTGATGATGGCCGAGCCGCTGGAGGGCGTCGCCGTCTCCCGGGAGATGGCGTCCAATCCGGAACTCAAAGACGTGCCGGTGATCATGATCTCCAGCATCGACAGCAGCGCCAACGCCATCTTGCTGCCAGACGACGTGCACATTCCCGTCGACGCCTTCCTGGTCAAGCCGGTCAAGGCGGACTACCTGCTGAAGACCATCCGCCGCTTCGTCGGTCGACGTCGAACGGACGTCCGAGGATACACTAACCAGGGCCTGCTGGACAGCCGACAGGACATCATTTCTACCACCAACTGATGCCCGGATCTCCAGGCGTCCTGGAAAACACAAAGAGAGCCACCCTGTGACGGGGTGGCTCTCTGCGTCCTCAGAGAATCCAAAACAGCAGACAGCTAGGATTTCTCTGCCTCCCGGTACACCTTGAGAAAGACGTCCACCACCTTCGGATCGAACTGCTTCCCCGCTTCCTTTCTGAGATGCTCCAGGACGACACCCGCTTCCAGAGCCGGGCGGTACGGACGTGGGGAGGTCATGGCATCGAAAACGTCGGCGACGGCGATGATCCTGGCTCCCAAGGGTATCTGATCCCCAGCCAGTCCCTCAGGATACCCGCTGCCATCATAGGACTCGTGCACGTGCTTGATGTAGGCGATGATATCCCTGAGGGGGGTTATAGGCTCCAGGATGCTGGCGGCGACGAGCGGATGCGATCTTATGTGATCCCCCTCCTCTTCGGTGAGTTTGCCCGGTTTGTTGAGGATGCTCTCTTTGGTGCCCACCTTGCCGATGTCGTGGAGCAGAGCCGCCAGGCCGATGTTCTCCACCTCTTTCTCGGGCAGTGACTGCGCCTTGGCGATGGCTATGGCGTGGGCCGACACACGTCTGGAATGGCCTTCCGTGTATTCGTCTTTCGCTTGCAGCGCGAGAACGATGCTCTCTATGGCGCTGATGAACAATCGCTGCAACTCCTCATTCTTCGCTGCCAGCTCTCTGGTTCTCTCCTCCACCTTCCTTTCCAGAGTCCTCTGGTACTCTTTCCGTTCGAGCACCAGCCGGCGGTTCTCCAGAGCCCTCTGCACACTGATCAGCACCTCTTCGAAATGGAAGGGCTTGATCACATAGTCGTACGCCCCGGCACGCATGGCCTCCACGGCTACCTCCCTGTTGTCCACCGCAGACACCATGATCACCGCGATCTCTTCGTTATACTTCTTGATCCTCTTCAAGAGCTGTATGCCGTCCATGCCAGGCATCCTCACGTCACACAATGCGACGGCACAAGGGTCTTCTCTGATCTTGCCCAGCGCCTCGGCACCGCTCAGCGCCGTCACACAGGAGTAGCCAGCCTGAGACAGGTATCGCGCCAGGATATCACTGACGAATTTCTCGTCGTCCACCACCATGACGGTCTTGCTGCCCAGAGCCTCTGAGTCTCCTGTCATGATCCACGTCCCGCAGCGTTTGACGGCACCAATCTCAGGGCAATGGTAGCCGAGTCGCCATTCGTTGTCAATGCCACAGTTGACTATCTGTGCTCGCGAGAGTAGAATACGCGGGCTTGTCCCCAAAACAGGGACGACTGGGAGGTGAGAGTAAGTGGGACCTTTGATCGCGAGGTTCGAGGCCTACGGCGCCTACTTGTGGCTGTTCGTGCTCATGCTGATGCTCCTCGTAGTCGTCTGGCTCGCCGTGCAGCATCGACGACTGGGCCACATGCGCCGTACCTACGCCGCGCTGCTCACCGGCGCCGATGGTCAGGACGTGGGGGCACTGCTCGGCATGTACGTGGAACAGATGCAACTGGCCGCCTCCAAGGCTGAGCAGTTGAGCAAGAGTTCGGACCGTATGAAGATCGAGATCGAGAGGAGTATGCAGCGACTGGGGTTGGTGCGGTTCAACGCCTTTGAAGGCCTGGGCGGCGACCAAAGCTTCGCCATCGCTCTGCTGGATGGGGCGGGCGATGGTTTCGTCCTCAGCTCCCTCCAGGGGCGTGACGACAGTCGACTCTACGCCAAGCCCGTCAGCAAGTTTGATTCCGCCTACACCCTGTCCGTAGAGGAGAAGCAGGCCATCGCACAAGCCTACGAGGGCGACGTTGACAAACCGTCGCAACTGTAGTATAGTCCTCGTAACTCTCGTCGCCTCCGAAACGCTCTCCGAGGGGGCGGGCAGGCCGGCCAGAGAAGCGCGTTGCCGCTGATGTGGCCGAGAAGCGGATTCAAGGAGTAAGCCCGCAGTGACACGGAAGAGAGAGACGCGATCAGTCACGCTCATGATCGTGCCTCATTCCGAGCGCGCCCCTGTCGCTTTCAAAGTTCCCCTGTGGGTTGTACCGACGTCCGTGGCCGTGGTGCTGCTGGTGTTGGTGAGCCTCTTCTACCTGGCCCTCAGTAACCACAGCCTCAGCGCCCAGTTGAGCGACCTGAACGAGCAGCAAGGCGTCCACGAGGCACGAGAGCGGGAGATGCGGCTGACCATTCTCGCCCAGCAGGAGGAGGTCATAGGCCTCTCAGAGTCGGTCGAGCGGTTCAGAGCAGGCATGCTGGAAGTGGAGAACCTCTCGCGCCAGATTCGCGAGTTGATAGGTCTGGAGCAGGTCGGCGTCACCTCGACGGTCACGGCCGCTCCCACGACGCTCAGCGTCCAGGGCGGACAGGGCGGCTCTGAAGCCGGTGATTACGGCATGTCTCTGGCCTCCGAAGCGAGCTCCGAATTGGGGGACCTGGAATTACAACTACCTGAGAATACAGAGGAACTGAGCCGCGTGTTGGGCGCACTGACCGCGAGAGTGGAGAGAATCGCACCCGAGAAACGCGGTGACCCCAGCGAACTGGAGCGCCAGTTGCGGCTCATCGCCGCGGCCCCACAAAGATGGCCTGTGGAGGGACCCATCACTTCAGGGTTTGGCTATCGGGTTCTGCCCTCGACCGGCCGATTGGAGTTTCACCAGGGGGTGGACATCGGTGTATGGTACGGCACTCCCATCCGCGCCACTAAGGCGGGAAAGGTCGTCTCCGCTGGATGGCAGCCTGGACTGGGTTGGACCGTCGTCATCGAGCACGAGATGGGCTTCACCACCATCTACGGTCACAACTCCTGGTACTTCGTCGATCCAGGCGACATAGTTCAGGAAGGACAGCAGATAGCGCTGTCGGGCAACTCGGGGAGGAGCACCGGCCCACATCTGCACTACGAGATGCATCTCAACGGCGTTCCGGTGGATCCCATGATCTACCTGACCCTGGATCAGGAGTGAGGACCTGCTTTCGTGGTCCGCTTTTTGGCGGACTGGTGGCTAAGGAGGGTTGAGTCTTGGCTGATGTGATAGACAGTCCTGTCAGCGACAGGATCGAAAACGTTATCGGGCCTACCGCCACCTTCGTTGGAGAACTCAAGTGCGATGGAGGTGTACGCATCGATGGGGTCTTCCAGGGCAGCGTGGAGACCATGGGTAACATCATCATCGGAGAGAGCGCCAAGGTCGTGGCCGACATGGTGGGCCGCAACATCTCCGTGTCGGGAGCCGTGAAAGGGAACGTCACCGCCTCCGGCCGGCTGGAGATACTGTCTACCGGCCTGCTCTGGGGTGACATCCGGGTGGCCTCGTTCCTCATCGACGAGGGAGGTATGTTCAGCGGCAGGAGTGAAATGCCGGTGGAGTTCGAACCCCTGCTCACCTCAGGCGAGGAGGAGCCCAGGAAGCTCACAGAACCAGACGAGAAGACAGTGGAGGACGTCGCAGGAGACTGACGGAAGCCTCGCGAAAATGACGGGCCAGCTCCGACGAGCTGGCCCGTTTTCTTAGGGCAAGCCCCCTACTCGTTGGCGATGCGTTGCAGGCCTTCGGGGTCCCGGATCTCTATGCGCTTGCGCCCCGTGTTCAGCAGGCCCTCGGTCCTGAACTTGGTCAGCGTCTGGGTGGCGGTCTCCCGGTGGGTGCCGACATCGTCCGCCAGGTTCTGGTGGGTCAATCCGCGGATGGTGGTGCCCTGCTCCTTCATCAGTCGGAGCAGGAGCGAAGCCAGTCTACCGGCCACTGTCTTGAAGGCGATGTCCTCGAGCCGCGTCTCTACCTCCAGCAGGCGCCGTCCCAGCACATCCAGAATCCTCAAGGCGACCACAGGCTTATCCAGGAGCAGCCGTTCCAGGTCATCGCGATCCATCTTGCACACGGAGCACGCCTCGACCGCTTCCGCGAAGCTGTCGTACATGCCCTGGCCGATCAAGCTCATCTCGCCGAAGATGGTCCCCGGCCCCAACGTGCTGGTGATCAGCTTCCTGCCGTCGGGGGAGATGCGGTACAACTGCACCTTGCCGTCCTTCAGGATGAACAAGGCCTCCCCGGTGTCCTCCGGGGCGTAGAAGATCTTGCCCGAGGCACAGGGCATGGTAGTGATCGAGCTCTCCAGGGCGGCCAGCTCTTCGTCGGTCAGGTCCATGAAGATGTCTACGGTCTTGAGATATCCCACCTTCGTGCGCACATCCATCGCCATATTTTCCACTCCATGCCTGTGATCGAACCAAGACATCACGGGAGCGTCGCGACATTATACTTTGGAGCGCCCCAGCAGTCAACGCATCGTCACAAGTAGGGGCGACCCGGCGAGGCAGGGTCCATGAGGGAGAGACACGACAACGAACGCCCGATCCTCAGGAGGTTGTGGTGCTGCCGGACCTGCAAGACGCGCAGGGATTGGCGATACCGTCCACCGTTCAGCTACGGAGCCTTGGTCTGGTCCGCGCCGTCCTATGGCTGCGGTTCGGGCTCACCGCCCCCACCGTCAACCCCCACCACCTGGCTTCGTCGCTCCGTCATTACCGTGGTCTTCCATCGACCATCCAACTGGCCGATGCGCTCTCTGAAGCCGACGATGTGGAATCCACACCGCTCTTGCACGCGTAGACTGGCCTCGTTCTCTTCGAAGACCACGCTCTGGAGCGTCCAGAAGCCGCCCTCTTCCGAGACCTCCACCAGCGCCTCGAGCAAGGCCGAGCCCACGCCCTGGCCCCGGGCAGCCCGTCTCACGTAGACACTGACCTCTGCCACGCCACGGTAGCAAGCTCGTCTAGACACCGCGCTCAGGGCTCCCCAGCCCAGGAGAGCGCCGTTGCTCTCCGCAACGAGGCGGCACTCCTCGAGGTGGCTCGCGTCCCACTCCTCCCAGGCGGGGCAGACGGTCTCGAACGTGGCCAGGCGGTCCTCGATTCCTTCCGCGTAGATGGCGAGAACCGCCTCGGCATCATCTTCGTGCATGGGCCTGATCTTCATCTTCGAACTCCCTCAGGGCCAGCGACTTGTCAGCCAGCCACGAGTCCTCCGCTACTCTCATCCTTCAAGCCCATCAATGAATGCCTTGGCCTCCATATAGACGTAGACAGGGTATATTTCGTTCACGAATCGATAACAGCCCCTTCCCATTTCCGTGTCCGGCTCAATCACACCGATCTCTTTCAGCCGTCGAAGGAAATTGTCAAAGACCCTTTTCTCTGGGTCTGACAAGTACTCTGCCACCTCCTTCCTTGTGAAGCTCCGATCCAGAGGCGCTCCCTGGAGGCCCAGTTTCCTGAGGATTGAACGATAGCTCTTGCTCCGGATTGCGCGGTACACCTGCGGGTCCAGATACTTCCGCCCGATGTTCTGGGCAGCGGTTATCACACCCACGTATGCATCGTCCTTGGCAATGCGACTATCCCCATCTGCCCAGAAGGTCGCATCCCCGATTTCGTGCATGATCACAGGAATCCCACTGGAATAGCGCACCATCACTTCAAGAGCATCAGAGTCAACCTTGATCTCAGCTTTGTCAAACGCCCTCCCAAAAAAGTCCGATACCTCGTCACTGCTCAGTTTCTCCAACTCGACAATCCTGGATATTCTTGTCAACGACGGTTGAAGCACGGCCAGACTGTCGACTATCCCTGACAGGCCAATGAGCATTATTATGACTGGGTAATGCCCAAAGTGCGTTGCGATATGGTCAACCAGACTCTTGTACCAATTGGCGAATTCAGCTTGTGTAGCGAGTGTGTCGAGGTCATCAAGGATGACGATGATTCCCTTCTTGTCATCTTTTAGTGAGTTCGCAAGCGCGGCCAGGGACTGAGGGAAGTTGCGAACAAGCTGATCGAGGTCGTCCTTGGGCGGCGCAAAGCCAACTGAGACCCCAAAGAGGCCGACTTCCTTGATGAAATCACCGAAGAAGTCGCGGAGCTTTGAGAACCATTGCTCACCCTGAGCCGTCTTCAAGAGTTGCTCATAGATTCTTCTGACGAGTTCAGGCAGCGATGACACCCCGCCGAGGAAGACGTGAACCCCCAGTGTCCGCTTCTCCTTCTCGGCGATATGTCTCGCGAATGAGGCGATAGACGTCTTTCCAGCACCCCGATCGCCCACCACGAATATGTTCTCCTGGCGGCCCAGGACTGATTGGTCAACCGAGCCCAGTAGTTCCATTATCTGCGGCGCCCGACCTACAAAGAGCTCAACGGATACCGGGCTACCAGGAGTGAAAGGGCTGGCTCCTTTCTCTGCCACTAGCTGTTACCTCCGTGTAAGAGTTTCGATGTGGATTGCCCTCCCCAGCTGATGGGCGGCTTCACCCACCTTGCGAGTGCGTGCACGCCACCCTCGGTCACCAGTCGGTGACAAGGACAGCAAGACTGCCGGTTTCCACCCGCTCAGCGCATCCAGGTGCATCTACCGCTTAGCTGTCCGATTCTTGACAACGCTCAACCAATAGCAGAATCGCGGAAGCAGCTGCGTTGACTGCAAAACGGACGTCCGATCTCGGCACTTCCCTCAGTTCGGTGCCGGAGCCATGAGACTTGCTTAAGCGATTGCGTATGGTGGCGACAACGAGAAGCGGTTGCTCGAAGTACGGCTCAAGCCCTGACTCATCGAGTACGGTGCGGAGCAGAGTTGCAGCCGTGTCGGTGTCACGGTAGGGCCATCGATTGCGGGCGCAGATTATCTTCATTGCGCTCTCTAGCGAACTCGCACACTTGGTAAGGCAGTCGCCATAATCGCCCTTCCGATAATCCTCCAAGGCCTCGATGAATTCTGAGTTCGCAGAGGAGAAACCCTCGTCCGACAAGAGAGAAATCGCGGGCTCAACCAGTGAAGAGTATTGAAACTCGCTATCGCGGCTTATAACCTTTGGATAGCACACGACCACGTGGACTTCCCTTTCCCGGCCGAACATCACTCCGGGCCTCGTCTCACGGACGAAGGGAGACAGTGCATAGGGGAGGCCGTCTACCAGAAAGAGTTCAGTAATCTCCTCCACCATTCGATTCTCATCATGTCGAACGCGACCGTATGCGTCTACCCGGAATATGTATTCGATGAAATCTAGAAAGTGCTCATCGGGGCAGTCCTGGAGATAAGCCTGAGCATCATCAGAGCGCGTGCGTACCCACGTATCCAGTGACAGTCGGGTGGCACCGAGCAAGAACGTCAGCCGCTTGTGGATTTCCTCCCAGAACCGCTCGCGATAGTCTCCCGGGGGGCATCCTGGGTCCGGATGCGTAAGAGTGTCGTCACAGAGCATCAGAACCCGTTGTCTGAAGCTATCAGTCAGATGCTCGGTGGACTGGGGTTGTCGCCGGGAGAAGACGTCGAATATGCCCCTCAGATCCATGTCGAGTCCTGACCCTTCAGAACCAGAAGTACGGGCGTGCAACCATTGGCCGTCTCGAGCCAGACTTAGCCGCATCCTGGGGTGTCCTACATGGACGCGTCGCCACCCGGATGTGGCTTTGCATGCACGGTGACTTCCCACATAGCATGTCAACACTCACCATCTTGCCTCACATGTGGAACTGCTAGACCATCATAGCGCACATGTCACGAACAGTCAACCCGCCTTGGAGGAGATGTCAGCTAGCTCACGTTATGAAAAGTCCCCCGCCCGACTGGGTGACGGCAAGGGCGGGGCACCCGCTGCTTCCACACGGGATACCGATTCAGTCGAGCCCACCCCCGCAGCCCCAGCCGGTTGCAGACTCACCGACAATCCAGCTATAATCGCCCTTGACAATACTTCCGAAGGGAAATGGAAATCATGGATCCCGTAGCCTTCAGACTGCCCATCGTCGGCATTCCCATCTACTGGTACGGCATCATCGTCGTCATCTGCATCCTCGTGGGTTGTGTCGTGGCCACGATGGAAGCCAGAAGGAAAGGCCAGAACCCGGATCACATCTGGAACGGATTGACCCTGGTCATCATCTTTGGCTTCATGGGAGCTAGGGTCTGTCACGTGACGCCAAACGCGGTCTTTGGCCCCACCGTATGAACCCAGGCCAGCGACGACTCCACCGCGCGAGCCAGCCCCTCGTCGGCAGTCCAGAACTCACCCTCCAGCAGTTCAGCCAGGGCGAGATAGTGTGCATCGTAGGCAGCAGGCAGAGAGAACCTGTCGGCCAACTCCAGAGCACGCCAGTGCAACTCCGACTCTCCATGAAGCTCAAGCGGAAGGGCCAGCGCGGCTTTGAAGGCTAGCTCCACTTCCGCTGCACCGAGGTAGCCAAGCTTCTGATATCGGTACAGTGCATTCGCCACCTCGTAGGGCAGCAAGGTGGGCGCAGCGATCTGGCATCCCTCAGAGTCCCAACGTTCCCACAAGGACCGAACCGACTCGTCCTTTCGCTCCACTACCAGACGGATCACCAGGTTGGCATCAACGCATACCCAGGAGTTGTTCATCGCGATCCTCTCGAAGCTGCTTCAGTATCTCCTCTGATGCCGGCAGAGTGCGTCCACCCAGATGAGCCTCAATCTGAGCGCGTGCCTGGTCGACCAACTCCTTCCACTCATCCTGCCGCTGACCCTTCCGCAGGCGCTCGTATTCCTCTACAGACATGACCACCACCTGAGGCTTTCCCCCCCGCTCAACGACAATGGCCTCACGAGTTTCTACAGCCTTTCGCATCAACTCGCCGAAGCGGATCCGCGCCTCAGTAGCACTCACGACACGTTCCATGGTATCCTCCCATTAATCAATCGATCACTCAACTACTCAATTACACTATACACCATACTGCTCTGCAAGTCAAGGCAGCAGCTTTCACCAGAACCACAGTAGGGACAACCCGGCGCGTCGCCGCCACAACCATGCCTGCACTCCAACTACCAGGCACCCTGCCGGGCGTCAGGATGCCCGGCGCGGGCTCCCATGTGGTCCCTCCCCATCCCACTGGCCTCTCTTTGACAAGAGGGCCGTTCGGTCGCATACTACAAGCAGCGTGGACGGTGAAGAGCCGATCCGAGCTGTCAGACGCAGGACTCTGTCTACTCACTGCCACGCATTCGTCTCGCTCAGGGACAACACTGCTTGTTAGGTGGGGCGCCCGTCATTTGGCCAACGCAGGAACGTATCCGTCAGCGCAGACGCAGGGGCGACCACTGCCATGGAGACACCGTCAAAGCAGATACACCTGCGCACCAATCTGAAGCCCGGCGACATCGGTCAGGTCATTTACCTCCACGGCACTCTGTACGCCCAGGAGTATCACTGGGATCACACCTTCGAAGGCTACGTGGCAGAGGGCTTGGCCAGATTCGCCCTGTCCTACGACCCCCATCGAGACCGGCTCTGGATTGCCGAGCTGGACGGGCAGCTTGTGGGGTGCGTTGCCATTGTCGGCCTCTCAGAATCAGAAGCACAATTGAGGTGGTTTCTGGTTCACCCCACGTGTCGAGGCCAAGGCCTGGGGCACCGACTCCTCCGTGAAGCGCTCCACTTCTGCCGCGAGCACGGATTCAGCTCTATCTCTCTGTGGACTGTCAGCGACCTTCGCACTGCTGCACACTTGTACCAGTCCGCAGGCTTTCACAAGACAGAAGAGAAGACGCACCGAATCTGGGGACACCTGCTGACGGAGGAGAAGTATTGCATGTCCCTATGACGTGCCCTTGGCCCTTCCTCTTCCATAGTTGGCCTGCTCGAACTTGCCACAGATGCACCTCTGCTGTACAACATGGGCATCCTCGGACTCTGGCCGCCAAGGGTGTTGTCCAATCGAGAATTCGGCCATCATGGTGCGCATCCGGCACCAGCCGCCTTTGAGGGCACGATGCCGAATCCACCGTGTCGCGGTGCACAAACGCAGGAGGGGCATGATGACCACAACCACTGCATCGAATACGACACGACAGCAAGGTATCGCGCTGGACAGGGATGTCGAAGATTTTCTCGAGGCGATATCCGAGTGCTACGGACGTCGTGATTTCGACGGGATCATGAGTCGCGTCTCTGATGGTTTCTCGCATCAAGGGATGGATAAGACAGCTTTTGCAGCCCGACTCGAGCAATCCTATCTGCTCGAGCACGTGCACTGGATGAAGATCACCGTTCTGCGCTTCGACAGAGAGGAGAACACGGGACAACTGGCGGGCTTTGCCGAAACGAACCTGGGAGTCATGCCTGCCGCTGAGAACTTGCTTCCCTTCATCGAAGGTAGCAAGCTAGTCCTGGAGAGGGACGGGTGGAAACTGCTCGGAAACCAAAGCAAGTCCACCGTGGGTTTGTACAACGCCTTTCATCAGCTTTCTGCGTACTTCGTCCCGGAGGACCTTTCGCTCTACCGGTCACTCCTGCCGGACACCTTCGAGGTGCCTGCTGAGCCGGTGGTCTTTGTCAAGGTGGCCGCCTACGAGCAGATGCGCTTGCCCCTGTCGCCGTACAACATGGCTCACGTGCAGATACTCGCGGAATACGAGGGGCAGCGGGGTTGGTACACCCTGACCATGCCGGAAACAGAATGGCTGCCCGTCGAGATGGGCAAAACGCTCGGCTATCCGAAGTACGTCGCCGATTCCATCACGCAAGAAAGGTCGAATAGCGCTTGGCAGGCAGGAGTAGCCAGTCGGGGCGACAACGCACTATCACTCTCCATGTATTTCGAAGAGGACTCTTCCCAGGCCAGTTGGTTCGAACGTGTGACCAGCAACCACCCTCTGGCAGTCGTGCGAAAGCTCCTGCCGCCCTTCAAAGAAAAGCCATGGTTTCTGATGATGCCCATCGGGGGGAAGGATGCTCGAGGACAGGTTCGCCTCCTGAGAGGAGACCCGCTGATCTCAGGCGTACCAAGGGTGCGAGAGACCTTTGGAAAGGTCCGTGTCTCGTTGGAAACGAACCAGCCCTGGGCGCACCTCTTCCCCCGAGAGCTGACCACCAGAGGAATCGTCATGGAGTTCTCAGGCCAACTCATGCTCCGGCACGTCCCTATGGCCGTAGTGAGAGGAGGATCAGATTCGGCCTAGCTCTTCGCGCCGGGGAATCGCCTGGGCTCCGGCCCGCCGACTACGGCGAGCCGGCATAAGGGGTACACCCGTTTCCCATCAGGTCCAGATACCGCCGTTCGCCCTTGCGCGGCCCCACTCGGTTTGCAGGCCTTGCCTCGCAGCAGCTATAATGGTGCTCGACACTGCTTCTGAAAGGAACCCTACACCATGGACCCCGTAGCCTTCAGACTGCCCATCATCGGCATACCCATCTACTGGTACGGCATCATCGTCGTCATCTGCATCCTCGTGGGTTGTGTCGTGGCCACGATGGAAGCCAAGAGGAGGGGCCAGAACCCGGATCATATCTGGAACGGGTTGATTCTGGTCATCATCTTCGGTTTGATCGGCGCCCGCCTGTACCACGTCATCTCCAGCCCCCAGGGCCTGGTGCGCGGGTTCGACTACTACCTCCAGCACCCTGTGGAGATCTTCATGATCCGCCAGGGTGGCCTGGGAATCTTCGGGGCCATCGCCGGGGGTCTCCTGGCCGTCTTCATCTACGCGCGCTGGCAGAAGCTCGATTTTCTCACCTGGGTAGACATCGCCGCGCCCAGCCTGGCCCTGGGTCAGGCCATCGGCCGGTGGGGCAACTTCTTCAACCAGGAATTATACGGATACCCCACCACCGTACCCTGGGGCATCCCCATCGACCTCCGCTACCGCTTGCCCCGCTTTGCCGACCTGCCCGAGACCACGCGGTTCCACCCCACGTTCCTCTACGAGTCCCTGTGGAGCCTGGGCTCCTTCGTGATCCTGATGTACGTCGCCCGCCGGCGAGGAGACCGTCTGCTAAAGGGCGACGTGTTCCTCCTCTATTGCATTCTCTATCCCCTGGGACGCTTCCTGGTGGAGTTCCAGCGTCCCGACGCCTGGATGCTGGGGCCCCTGGCGGCCGCGCAGGTCTTCTCCCTGCTGATCATGGCGACTGCCGTAGCCATCTTGGTCTACCGCCATCGCCGCCGGCCTGCGGCAGAGGTGCAACCTGTGGACACTTCTGTCCATAGCCAGTGAGATCAGCACCACCGGCATCCCCCGCCAGACGACGATCCAGCCGTCGCCGTGATTTGGCGCGCGTACCGCGTCCCCGGGAGGAGTGACCTGATCGGGAAGATGCTGGTCACGATGCAGGAGCACGTGTCGGGCCACCTGGCCAGAAACTACGTGGCCGACATCGCCAGATATCACCGCCTCCAGGCCAGCCCTGGATTCCGAGAGGCAGCCGAGTACTGTCGAGAGCGCTTCGAGGAGTTTGGTCTCCGCGCCCAGGTGCTGGGCTTCCCCGCCCGAGAGGGTCTTCTTTGCTGGGGATGGCCCATGTTCCAGGAATGGGAGGCCAGCAAAGGTGTGCTTCACCTCGTCGACCCCCCAGAGGCCAAAAAGAAGCTCGCTGACTACCAGGAGGCCAGGCTCAGTCTCTTTCAGCGCAGCGCCCCCTTCCAGGGCGAGGCCGAGGTCGTGCTCCTGGAAGATGGCGAGGAGTGGGCTGAATACGAGGGGTTGGACCTCAGGGGCAAGGTGGTGCTGACCAGGGGTGACCGGGATCGCGTCCACCGGCTGGCGGTGGAGAAGCACGGAGCAGTGGGCATCATCAGCGACGCGCTGAAGGAGCTACCCGGGCTGCGCCATCCCATGGATCTGCCCGATGCCCTGCAATACAGCTCCTTCTGGTGGTTCGGGGGCGAGACGAAGTGCTTTGGCTTCGTCCTCTCGCCCAAGGAAGGCGCCCGCCTGCGCACCCTGGTCAAGCGGCGCCAGAGAGAAGGCCTGCCGCCCGTCAGGGTCCGGGCCACAGTGAACAGCAGGTTCTCCGACGGCGAGATCAACGTGGTCTCGGCGCTCATCCCGGGTCAGACGGAGGAGGAGGTGGTGCTCCTGGGCCACCTCTGCCACCCCCAGGGCGCCGCCAACGACAACGCCTCAGGATCGGCGACGGTCCTGGAAGTGGCTCGCACCCTGCAAACACTGATCTCCAACGGCACCCTGGCCCAGCCGCGCCGGGGCATCAAGTTTCTACTCGTCCCGGAGATGCTCGGCTTTGCGGCCTACCTGGCCCACCACGAAGACTCCATCCCCCGCATGATCGCGGCCCTCAACCTGGACATGGTGGGCGAGGACCAGGAGCTGTGCGGGAGCACCACGATCATCGAACAGACGCCGGCTTGCTTCGCCAACTTCGCCGACGATCTCATCGTACGCCTGCTGGAGGAGGCGTCCACCGCTGCCTTCAACTCCGCCGCCCCGTTCTCCGGTGGAAGCGATCACTGCCTCCTCGTCGACCCCAGCGTGGGCGTGCCCTGTCCCTCGATCAGCCAGTGGCCCGACAGGTTCTACCATACCAGCATGGACACCCTGGACAAGGTCGACCCTTCCCAACTGGCCCGCGTGGGGGCTGTGGCCGCCACCTACGCCTGCTTCCTGGTCAATGCCGGAGCCGAAGAGGTCCCCTGGCTGGCCGAGGAGGTCCTGTCCCGGCATAAGAGCCGGGTGCTCACTCTCACCAGGGACACTCTGACTCGATCCGCGGCCGCCGACCAGCATGCGGACGATGCGGCCAGGCTCGCCACACAGGTCCGTTTTCTCGAGGAGCGCACGGTGAGGTCCCTGGCCTCCCTGCGGAGGCTGGCCGATGTGGACCTCTCGCCGTGGCAACTAGAGGCCCGCCAGTTCGCCGAAGATGAACTGGGCAGGATGAACGACCTGCTCCCTGACTTCCCCGCACCGCCGCCCACGGGCCAGTGGGAAGAGCAGGCGGCCTCCATGGTCCCCCGGCGCCTGTGCCCTGGCCCTGTTGACCTCAAGAACTTCGTCAACAGGATGAGCGACGACGAGTACGAGACGTGGTGGCGCGTATACCGGGAAAGTCCTGACGCCACCTACACCTATCCCGCCATGCTCCTCTACTGGGCGGACGGCCAGCGGAACCTCCAGGAGATCTGCGACCTCATCGAGCTGGAGACAGGGAAGAGGGTTACCGAGTTGCTGGTCACCTGCTGCCGGCTCTGGGAGCGACTGGGGCTGGTGGGGTTGTCGACGAGGCCCTAGCTCTCCTGTGGCGGAATCAGGGGCAAGGTGAAGGAGAAGGTGGCACCCTGGCCCTTGACGCTCTCGGCCCAGACCTTGCCGTTGTGTGCCTCTACTAGCTGCTTGACCACGGCCAGGCCCAGCCCGACTCCACCTGTGCTTCGAGACCGTGCCTTGTCACCACGGTAGAAGCGCTCGAACACCAGAGTGAGTTCCTCCGGGTCCAGTCCGGGTCCTTGATCGACCACGTCTACCCGCACTGCATCCTCTGTTCTCTCCGCCCTGATGGTGACCGCGCTTCCCTCCGGGCTATGGCGCACCGCGTTGTCGACCAGATTCGACAGCACCTGGCCGATCCGTTGCTGGTCCATGTTCACCAGGGGCAGATCTCCCGGCACCTCGGTAACAATGGAGACCCCCTCCTTGGCTGCCCGTGGGGTGGCGCTTGAGGCCGCCCTCTCGATGAGAGAGGCCAGACTGGCGGGCTCCATCTCGATACGCAACTGCCCGGCTTCGGCCAGTGCCAGCTCCTGGAGATCGTCCACCAGCCGCGAGAGGAGTATCGTTTCCCGATGGATGGCAGTCACATTCTCCCTGCTGGGTTCGAACACCCCATCGAGGATCGCTTCCAGATTCCCCCGCATCACCGATAGTGGGGTCCGCAGCTCGTGAGCGATGTCGGCGGTCATGTTCCGGCGCAGCTCCTCCGCTCTGGCCAGGTTCTCCGCCATCTCGTTGAAGGCCCGACCCAACGCACCGATCTCGTCCCTGGACTTGATGTCCACTCTCGTGCTGAGATCACCACCGGCGATACCCTGTGCCGCGACCTTCAGCTTGCGTAGGGGACCGGTGAGCTGCCAGGTAAGAACCAGCCCCAGGAGAATGGCCACCGCACCTGCCGCCAGGCCCACCGGCACCACTGTTTCGGGGAGGCGTCGCAAGAATGTCTGCTCTGGCTCCCTTAACAGACTTACGGCGGTTCCAGGCAAAAGGTATCCCACATCTTGCCCGTTTACCTCGATGGGCACACCCTCGCGCAGTTGGGCCACCGAGAGGCGCGCTCCGATCTGTTCCTCCCGCGAAGCTGCGACCACCACCCCGCTCCCATCGGCCACCTGAAACTGCCAGGCTCCAGGCATCCCGGGGTCCATTACCGGGCCCATTCCCTGACCCATATGACCGGGCCGGGCCATCACCAGCGTGTGCAAGCCGTCCCAGCTACCCCACACTTCGTAGTAGATGGTCAGGGCTTCCACCAATTCTTGTGTTTCCGTAGCCCGGCTGCGGCTCACGAAGCTCTGGAAGTTCCTCACTGTGACCGCGCTGGGCACCAGCACGGCCAGGCCTACCCCCAGCAGGGTGACGAGTACCAGAGCAGCCGTCAGTTTGAACCACAGACTCCTCACCGGCCTATTCCTCGAACTTGTAGCCTATGCCATAGACGGTCTTGATGTGTCGAGGGCTGCGTGAGTCCGCTTCGACTTTTTGGCGCAGGTTCTTGATGTGGACATCGATGGTCCGCTCGTACCCTTCGTAGGTGTACCCCTGCACCGATTCCAGTAACTGCGAGCGGCTGAAGGCCCTTCCCGGATCCTCCATCAGTGTGGCCAACAGGTCGAACTCTGTGGGTGTCAGGTCTACGACCTCGCCTCGCACCTCCACAGAGTGGCGGGACAGATCGATGGTGATCTCACCATGAGACAAACGTGCTGGCCTGGAGGGCGTGCCTCTCACCCGGCGGAGCACGCTCCGCACGCGAGCGACCAGCTCTCGCGGAGAAAAAGGCTTGGTCACATAGTCGTCCGCGCCAAGCTCCAGGCCGATCAGCTTGTCGCTCTCCTCCACCCTCGCCGTGAGCATGATGATGGGCACGTCCGATTCTTTCCTCAAGGCCCGGCACACGTCCCAGCCATCCATCTCAGGCAGCATCAGGTCCAGGATCACCAGATCTGGCTTGTCGTGGCGAGCGATCTGCATGGCCTTCTTGCCGTCGTAGGCCACACTCACGTCGAATCCGGCCTGCTCCAGGTAGGCCCGCACGACTTTCACGATCCCGGGATCGTCGTCAACTATCAGTACTCGGCTCATTCGAGATTCTCCAACCGCTCACCGCGACCCCACAACAGGCACACCAGGAGCATACCCCATGACCTGTCCTCCAGTCAAAGTGTTTGAGGACCTGGATCCCGCCTGCACCAGGACGCGACTCCGTCAAGACGCCCACGAAATCACTCTCTCATACATCCCAGTATACTGGATTTGGAGCGATGCCGTGACGTTCTCCAGTATCTTTGTCTGATGGCTGCCATCGGCGTCCATCACAAAGAACCCCCATGCTCCCCCCCGGTCCGACAGAAAGACGATCTGCTCTCCATCTGGACTCCACGCGGGAGCCACGTTGTTGGGCCGAGGCCTGACGTAGTTGGAACTGCTGGTCAACGGATGTCGATCGCTGCCGTCAGCGTTCATCACGTAGATCTCCCAATGGTCGTGCTGCCAGTGCATGAAGGCGATCCTCGTGCCATCGGGAGACCACACCGGGTAGTGGTCGTTCGTGTTATTGGTCAACACAGCGTTGTTCGGCCCTTCGACTGTCGTCAGGCACAAACCGTGGTTTTCCGTGGGTAGAGCGCCACTATCACCGCCGTCGTAGACCAGCCATTCTCCGTCGGGAGACCAGGTGGGGGAGAAGGAAAAACGGTCCACGTAGGGCTGGTGCAGATACCCGTCGGCAACGTCCACCACGCCCACGTGCCACTCGGTCTGTACGTGACCGGGCATCGTCCTGCAGTCTCCGCCCATACACATCTGGTTCGGCGCAGTCATGCCCTCCGTCTGGAAGTAGAAGGCTATCTGTGTACCATCGGGAGACCACACCGGGGCCCGGGCCACGTTGGAGCTGAACAGCAACTTCTCGCCGCTGCCGTCGGCATTGATGGTGTAGATCCCCCAGGGTTCGCTCCAGCGAGACAAAGTCACCTGGCTGCCATCGGGGGACCAATCCGGGTCCATGCCGGTGGTCAGGCGCGTGAGATCGCTGCCATCCGCGTTCACAGTGTAGATGTCGCCGCCGCTGGCTACCTGAAACACGAAATGACCCTCCAGGCCCGTGGTCGATGCTTCCTCAGCGGCGCGCGCCGCCGCGGGTACACTGGCAGCCGCAACCACCTCCATCGTGGCCGTGGGCGTCGGCGTCTGCGTGGGCTCCGCTGCCGTGGCCGTCGGCTCCGGTGTGCTCGTCGGCGACTGGTTCGCGGGGCCGGGTTCTGGTCTCATCGTGGCCGTGTCTTCCCGGATCACCGGAGAGGCCTCGGAACCGGCGGTGTCCGAAGCTTCCGGGACTGTCGCCTGTCCACAACCAGACAACAGCAGCAAGACAAGCCACAGCAGCAAGGTTCTTTTCATGGTCGGCTACATCCTCTATTGTCCGTCACACCAGAAGCGATCCGCGAACCCCAACACATCCGCTCACGATTCGGCCGCCCGCGTCTGCAGAAGTTCGATCACTGCGTCCGTCATGCCCGTACCGAACCCCATGCCCATCCCCCCACGACCGGCCACGATAGTGGCGCGCGCTTCTGGGCCGAGATCTCCGAAGCCGCCAGGACCCATGCCCGGTCCACCCTCTCCGCCGCCGGGCGGTGCGATCATGATCCCGCCCTCTGGAGGAACAAAACGCCACCCCTCTTGGTTATCGCTGTTGTCGGACTGTCTCTGCTGGCGGCCCATGCCCAATTCTTCAAACAGGGCCCGCATGTCCTCCGGGCTCATCTCCTCGATGGCCGCCATCTGCTCTGGCGTCATCGCTTCCTGGATCTGCTTGTAGACCACCTCCACCTCCACCTGAGAGGAGGTACTGCTCTCCTGCAACGCCCGGAGCATCTGCCACAAGGGCAACAACTCCTGCGCCTGCGCCGGCGTCACCGCGAGAGGTGTGTCTTCCAGCATCAGCGTCCCTGCCGGTAGTTTCATGGACTCAGGCATTTCGCCGCCACCGAAGAAGCCCCCAGGCGTGGCCCAGGCCGCGCCAGGAGTTCCAGTCGTCGTCTCGGCCTGGCTACTACTCCCACACGCCGCCAACCCCACGATCAGCACCAACAACAAGCTTAGGATCCTCGCCGCACGTACCATGGTTCTTCCCTTTCGCGATCTCACAGTTCGGCGGATCGCCACTCCAGGAGCTCGATCACCTGGTCTACCTGAGCAGTCCGCATTCCGGAATTCGTCCGCTCCGTCACGAGGCTTGCCTGCTGCCCCAAGCTGAGATCACCCAGGCCGCCTGGATCCATACCCACCGGACCCTGTCCGCCCTCGGGTGGCACCATCTCCGGCAGGCGAGCATCGCCTCCGCTACTATCGGCGGCGTCGCCCTCGCCAGCCGTTCCCGATCCCTGGGTCAGGGACTGCATGTCTTCCTGAGTCATCGCCTCGATGGCCGCCAGTTGCTCCGCCGTCATCGCCGTCTGGATCTGATGGACCACAGCCTCGGTCTCCACCTGTGCCGAGGTGCCACTCTCCTCCAGAGCTCGGAGCATCTGCCATAGGGGCAGTAGCTCTTGCGCCTGAGCCGGCGTCACCGCACCGGCCGTCCCTTCCAGCATCAACGTGCCTAGCGATAGCCGCGTGGACACCGACACGGTGATACCGTCGGGTAGTTTCGCAGACCCGGTTGCGTCGCTTACCGCCGTCGTGCCAGCCTCGCCACCCCCACAGGCCGCCAGTGCCATTGCCAGCACCAACAAAACACCCGTAGTGATTCTCCGTACCATGTTCTTCCCCTTCACGTCACCCGGCATCTTCCAGCTATTCATGGCGCAAGGCTTCGATAGGGTCGAGCTGCGACGCTCGGTTGGCAGGGAAGAAGCCGAAGAAGACCCCCACCGCGGCCGCCGAGCCAAAGGCCAGCAGGATGGACTGCAGCAAGACCACTGTCCGCATGTCGCTGGTTCGACCAAAGACCCACGAACCGCCCACGCCGGCCAGCACCCCGATCAGGCCACCCACCAAGCTGAGCACGAGGGCCTCGACCAGGAATTGCCGCCGGATGTCCGAAGGCGCGGCCCCCACCGCCTGGCGGATGCCGATCTCTCTTGTGCGCTCCGTGACGCTGACCAACATGATATTCATAATGCCGATGCCGCCTACCAGCAGAGAGACGCCGGCCACCCAGGCCAGCAGCGAGCGAAAGGCAGCCGTCGTCGCCTCCTGAGTCTGGATGATGTCCTCCTGGGTATAGATGGTGAAGTCCGGATTCTCCCCTTCTGTGATGTCGTGACGGCGGGTCAGTAGCGCGTCGATCTGCGAAATGGCCTTGTCCATCGTATCCCTGTTCTCTGCCTGGACGTAGATGGTCATCACCATGTCGCCGAACCGCCGGCTGAAGCTGAACCGTTGGAAAGCGACGGTGAGGGGCACGTAGACCCTCTGATCGTAATCGGTCTGACCCACCAACCCTTTCTCGGCCATGACGCCGACGACCGTCAGCCTCACGCTTCCCGCAGTGATACTCTGGCCGATGGGGTCACCGTCCCCGAAGAGGTCTTGTGCCGTGGTGTAGGCCAGCACCGCCACCTTGGCCTTGCGGTCCAGGTCCTGCTGGGTGAAGAAACGGCCATCGGCCAACTCCACACCGCGGACCTGCGGGAAGTCCGGCATCGCTCCAATGACATTGGTCTGGATGGTCGTCGAGTCAGCTCGCACGACCTGATCGTTGGCCATCTGTTCTGCGACCACGCCGCTGATCCCGCTCACCTGCTCGCGGATGGCCAATGCATCGTCGTAGCTCAGTCCCTGGCTCATGGCCCTCGCGCCCTCAGGGCCCACGCCCATGCGCACCGTCCCACCAAAGCCACGCTGGACCATGATCAGATTGGATCCCAGGCCCTGGATCCTTTCCGCGATGGTCGCCTCGGTGCCGGCGCTTACCGCCATCATGATGATCACCGCCGAAACGCCGATGATGATCCCCAGCATAGTCAAGAAGGAGCGTACCTTGTTGACGGCGATTCCTTCCCAGGCCACTCGGATGGTCTGCCACAGGTTCATCTCACCTCTCCTGGCCGTCCACCACGCGCCCGTCCCTAAGCAAGATGATGCGCTCTGCCTGTTTGCCCAGGTCCAGCTCGTGGGTGATCATGGCGACCGTGCGCCCCCGCTCGTGAAGTCCATGTAGGACGTCGACGATCTCCTGGCTGGCAGTGGTATCCAGGTTGCCGGTGGGCTCGTCGGCCAGGATGAGAAGTGGGTCGTTGACCAGGGCCCTGGCGATGGCTACTCGCTGTTGCTCTCCACCAGACATCTCGTTCGGTCGATGACCGGTGCGGTCGCCGAGGCCCACCACTTCGAGCGCCTCTCGGGCCAGCTTCTCCCGCTCAGAAGCATTCCGGCGGTCACGATGGCTGTACAGCAGTGGTAGCATGACGTTCTTCATAGCAGAGCTCCGAGCGAGCAGATTATACGACTGGAAGACGAACCCAATCTGGCGATTGCGAATACGCGCCAATTGGGTCTTGTTCAGCCTGCTCACGTCCTGGCCGCCCAGCCAGTACTCGCCTTCCGTCGGCCGATCCAGGCAGCCCAGGATGTTCATCAAGGTGCTCTTGCCGGAGCCCGAGGGCCCCATGATGGCCACGAACTCCCCTTCGTCGATGGCCAGGTTGACCCCGTCTAGGGCGTGCACAGCAATAGCGCCCATCCCATAGACCTTCTTGAGGTCCCGAACTTCGATCAGATGCTGGTTCATTGGCCTACTCCGCTCACGGTTCCGGTGCTGACCTGGTCTCCCTGCTGCAAACCACTGGTGATCTCGGCGTAGGAATAGTCCTGCAGCCCTACCTCCACTTGACGCATCTGGAGCTCGCCATCTACCATCACGAAGACCGCATACTGACCCGGGGCGAGCTCCCGGAGCGCCTCCACCGGCACCAGCAGCACGTTCTCCGCTTTCCCGGCGATGACCTCCACCGTGCCACCCAACCCCATGGGCAGTGAGGCCAGCACACCCGACTGCTGTTCATCGGGCTCCAGCCTGGCCAGAGCCTCTACCGCTGGCGCTCCCTCTACCTGCACCAGAGCTGGGTCTACGCGCACCACGTGCCCGCTGAAGACCGTGTCGGGCAGTGCGTCGAAAGTCACCTGCACCTCGTGACCTACGGCGATCAACTCCAGGTCAGTCTCATCCAGGTAGAAATCCACCAGAGGCTGAGACACATCAGCTAGGGTGACCATTGCTGAGGTACCCACCGCCTCACCAGCGGAAGCCGCCACTGTGGTGACGGTACCCGAGACCGGCGCCGTGAGGGTCGTCTCGTCGAGCGCGCGTTGGGCAGAGTCCACATTGAGCTGCGCTTGCTCCACGTTCAATTGGGCTGTTTCGAGCTCCTCGGACGTCCCTCCGCTCCTCAGGGAGTCGAGATTCGACTGAGCCTGAGCGACGCTGGCCCTCGCCGAAGCGATCTCCTCCGCTGAGGCAGGGGCCATCGCGAGGTCGTAGTTCGCCTTGGCTTTGTCATAGGCTGCCGTGGCCGACCACAGCTCCAGGGCCTGGGAGGACAGGGCAGCGTCCGGCCGCCAGGAGACACTGTCATAGGCGGACTGGGCCTGCTGGAGCGTCTTCTCAGCCGTGGCCAGATCCGCCTGGGCGATGGTAATCTCCTCTGCCGAAGGGCCGTTGAGCAGGTCTTGCAGGGCGTCTTGGGCACTGGACAACTGGTACTGGGCCGCCGCCAGCTCTGACGCATCCGGCGTTCCGGTCAACGCGGCCAACTGGAGCTCCGCGAGGCGCATGTTGATCTTCGCCTGGGCTACCTGCGATTGCGCATCGGTGTCATCCAGGCGGGCCAACACATCACCGGCCTGCACTTTGTCTCCCACCTCGACCAGGACCTCCTTCAGACGTCCACCGCTACTGAAGCTCACATCCAACTGCGCATTGGGGACCAGCGTGCCTGTGCCACTGGCAGCTACTACCAGATTGCCCCGTCGCACCGTCGCTGTTTGGACGGTCTCTTCGTTGCTTGCCGTCTGCGCTTGTTGACGCTGCGTGTAGTAGTAGTACGAGCCCCCTCCTGCGGCCAAAAGCACAACGATGGCCAGAGCGACAACGATCACTACACGCCTCTTTCTGAGCCAGGAACTCACAGCACTCATACTTTCTCTAACCTCTAATCCCCACCTACGGGGAGCATCGGCCTCTTCCTACGGAAATGGTACCATGGGACCGTGAAGGAACTGTTAGCGGATCATGAAGCCGCGGTGTGTAATCTGTCGGTCTCGTGGGCTCTCCTGGCGCTATCGCCACCCTCGCCGGTCACCACACCGCCCTCTGAACCTGGTCGATGACCCACGCCCTGACTCGATGTTCGCCCATTAGCCTACTCCGTGGGCACCATGCCCGTGCTGATCACGTCTCCCTCCTGCAAGCCACTGATGATCTCGGCGTAGGCGTAGTCCATGACGCCGACCTCCACTTGGCGCATTTGCAGTTCGCCGTCAACCATCACAAACACGGCGTACTGCCCAGGGGAGAGCTCCCTCAGGGCCTCGGTTGGCACCAGCAGCGCGTTCTCCGCGCGGGCCGCGATGATCTCCACGGAGGCGTTCGCCCCAATGGGCAGCACCGAAGGCACTCCCAGGTCCTCGTCCAGACTGGCGTAGACCAGCACAGTCGGAGCATTCTGCATGGACTGCAATTCAGGCTCCACCCGCACCACGTGAGCGGTGAACACATCGTCGGGCAAGGCATCGAAGACCGCTTCCACCTCGTACCCGGGCACGACACTGCCCAGATCCACCTCGTCCACCCAGATCTCGATCTGCGGATCCGACAGATCAGCCAGAGCGACTATGGATCCGGTGCCCACCGTCTCGCCGGCCTGGGCCTGCACGGCGGTGATCACGCCAGCAAAGGGCGCCACGATGGTGGCCCCCTCCAGAGCAGCGCGGGCATCCTCCAGGACCGCCTCAGCGCTGCTCAGCTTGACCTGCGCCATATCGACGTCCGTGGCCTTGGGGCCCGACTGCATTTCAGCGAGAGCCTCCTGAGCCTTCTGCAGATTGTACTCGCACTCGGCCACCTGTTCCTTGCCCTGGTCGACCTCGGCAGCAGCCTGACGGGCCGAACCGAGGCGCTCTTTCACCGCCAACAAGCGGTCCCAGAGCGCGAACACCTGCTCCTGGCTTACCTCGCCCGCTCTGTACTTCTCTCCCATCTCGGCATATCTGCCCTGATACCAGGCGTAGTCATTCTCGCACACGGCCACGTCCTCGGACCCAGGCGGACACGCCACAGCCTCGTTGAGTCTCTCTTCCGCCCATAACAGGTTGTTCGAGGCTGCGTCCAATTCCTCGCGGCTGCTCTCGCCCGCCTCATACCTATCTGCCTCCTGATAGTAGTTCTCCTCGTACCAACTGTACTCGTACTCCAGATCGACGACGCTCTCGTACAGACACGCCGACGGTTCCACAGCCGCCGAGAGATTGTCCCTGGCGTTCGCCAGCGCCGTGTTAGCCTGATCCACGGCCAGGTACGCCTGACTGAGGTCCAACTGGCTGTAGGGGTTCTCCGCACTCTCCAGGTTATCCTGGGCCACCGCGAGGTCCGTCTCGGCCTGGGTCACGGCCCGCTGGAGCGCTGCGGGGTCGATGCGGGCCAGCTCCTGCCCGCTTTCCACCCAGTCCCCCACCTCGACCAGGACTGCGGACACCACCCCGCCACTGTCAAAGCCCAGATCCACCTGGGAGGCCGGCATCAGTGTGCCGCTGCCGCCGACGGAGATGATCAGATTACCCCGGCGCACGCGAGACGTCTGGATGGTCTCGACTGCCGACGACCTCTGCGCCGGCAGATAGCGGGTGAAGTAGTACCAGCCGCCTGCGGCGGCCCCCACCGTCACCACCACCAAGATGAGAACGAGCGGCACCACCAGACGTCGTCCGCAAGCCAGCAACGTTCTCATCTCCCGCTCCTGCCTCCTCGCATCCGCGCCACGTTCTTGCTCCTGAAGTCCAATGCTAACACCGAACCATGAAGGAACTGTTAAGGCTCCATGAAGGTTGAATGTGGATTACGGCCAGCCATCCTCACGTGGCCCTCGTCGCCATCGTCGCCCACCGTTTTCAGCCTCGTCTCCGCAGAGAACTGCACTCCCCAGCTGTCTGGCCACGAACCATGCCCGGATTTGACAAAGCATCAGTAAGTGGCAACGCTGCCATCGAAGTAGACGGAACCATGGTAGACCTCCCCGTCGTCCGGGGGGCGCGATCGCTCCTGGCCGACTATGAGGCGATCCAGGAGCGCGCTCGATCCCGCGCTGGGGAGTAGACCATCCTCCGCCCCCCTCGACCGTGGCCCGGGAGAGTCTGCTCGCCGCCAGGAACGACAAGGAGGGCCGGAAGACGATCCGGCCCTCCCCTTCAGTGGTGGGCGCCTCTATGTTCCGTGCGCGTTTGGTTGGCGCCCAGAATCCTGTTGTCAGCCAGCTATCCCTCGTTGGTAGACGGTGCACACGGTCCGAACCAGCCTCCGTCGCGCCCCATGCCGAAGTGTCCACCACGTCCCATGCCTCGGCCACCAGGGAAGAACCCCTGATCCAGCCCCTCCAGGAGCCAGTCGGCCTGGTCTTGGCTGAGCTTGCCGTCCTCTACGGCTTGCTGGATGGCCTGTCGCTGCGCCTCGGTGCGGCTGGCGTTCACGGCGTCCTGCACCGTTTCCAGATCCACTCCCTGCTCCTCGGCGATCTCCGACAGGGTCTTGCCCTCATCGTGAGACTTGGTGAACAGCTCGTTTGGCGTCAGCCCGAGGGCTCCGGCGATCGTGTCGAACGTGGTCCACGAGCGACCTGCCCAACCGAACATGCCCCAGCCCCCCTCGTCCCCACGCGGAACTGGGGTGGGCTCGGTCTCCTGGGCCGACGCGGAGGTGGCCGCAAAGAGCACGCCGCCCACAACCACCGCCAGGATCACCAGAGCGGCGGCGGCGCCAGCCATGCCTGCGACCAGGCCCCACTTCTTGACCCTACCAGACATACCACTTACTCCTTTCCTCAACGGCAGCACGTCCGCTGCCTGCTTCGACCTTATCCGCAGAGCTGCGCCCTGACTGTACCAGATCACTGTGAAGAAGTAGTTAAGGGACGATGTTTGTTCGATGAGCCCTGTTTCAGACTCACGAATCTGCCCAGAGACGTCCCAGCCAGGAATCTCCGCCAGCTATCGACAGCCCCGGTCCTCAGCCGACCCGGTACGCAGCAGGGGCCTGGTACGCCAGGGCTCCCAAGGTTCAGAGTGGTGGGTTCTACAGGTACTTGCGCGCCCAGTTGCACACAGGATGCCAGCCAGAGAAGAGAGTCAGGCCAGGATCCGGTTCCCCCGATTGAGATCGGGGTGCCGGCAGGATTCCGTCAATAGGCCACCGGCACCCCTAACATAATCGCGCCGTTGCCATGGCTGGGTAGAGAAGGGTCAGTACGTCTGCCCGCCACCGGGGTTCAAATTCCTCCCCTGTGGCATCATGAAGCTCAGACCAGTCGACACGGTCGTGTACCTGATGCCCAGATGTGCAACCTCTTCACCCTGTGCGTTCGTACCACTAGAGAGGGTCACGTCCAGGTTCATCAGTTCCGGGTCATCGCCGGGTCGTACGATGGTCACCACCACGTCGTCCCCAGGCTTGTGGCTGCCAATCAACGCTGCCAGGTCCCGGTTGTCGTCCATCGCCTTGCTGTCCACGGCGATGATGATGTCTCCCGTCTCCAGGCCCGCTTGGTCGGCAGGTCCGCCCGAGTCCACCTCAGCAACCACGGCTCCCTGCAATTGCCCCGAAGGCGCTACAAGCATCCTCTGGGGCGGCACCTGCGGGGTTGTATTCGGCGCTTCTTGTCCCTGTGGAACCTGGGGCCGGATTAGCTGCCACGGTCCTAACAGCCCGATAGCCCCTCCTCGGTGTGCGGCCAAGTACCCAGCCACTCCGCCGGCGAGGCCGCCGGCCATGAGCAACAGGGAACATACCGCCAACCCCGCAAGGGTCAGACCTAGGATTACGTACCACTTCTTGAGCTTGTTCGACATGCCTTGACTCCTTTCCACCGGCCTGCTTTCGCGGCACAAACCAAGTATCGTAGCCGGGTCTTGCGGTGAGGTTAGGAAGAAGCCTTGTGGGACCTACTTACCTTTGGTGCGAATCGAGAATGGCACCGCCCACCAAGACCTCTTCCGTATCCACCCTGCCACCGGCTACCGGTTCATTCCTGGTACCTTGACGTCGCCGTCCGCGCGCCGGCAGACTACGACGGTTGTTCTCCCAGAACGACCTGCACTGTTTGCTGGTTACCATTCCTGACGATGGTCAGCTCCACGGAGTCGCCGACCGTGGTCTCGGTCTCCAGGTACACGGTCAGATCCTGCGTACTGGTCAGTGCCTGACCATTGATCGCCGTGATGATGTCGCCCTCCACGGGGACCTGGTAGTTACCGACACGCACCACACGACTGCCACCCTGGATGCCCGCCTTGTCTGCCGGTCCGCCCGCTACCGTGTCCAGGACCAGCACTCCGGCGTCCATTGGAATCTTGACCCCTGCACCCTCAAGCGCGCTCACGTTGTCGCTCGTGAGACTCAGCAGTTGCACGCCCAGCCAGGGGTGAGCGTACTTGCCGTTGGAGATCAGTTGCGGCACCACCCGCGCCACCGTGCTGGCGGACACCGCAAAGCCCACACCAGACGAGGCCCCGCTAGGGCTGATGATCTGGGAGTTCACGCCTATGACGTGACCCGAGAGATCGAGCAGCGGTCCACCCGAGTTTCCTGGGTTGATGGCCGCGTCGGTCTGAATGGCCTCACCGATGAACCTGTTGTCTGTGGGACTCTGAATAACTCTGCCCAGCGCGCTGACGACGCCGGTGGTCAGTGTCTGTTGCAGTCCGAAGGGGTTGCCAATGGCCAAAACGAACTCCCCTACCTGCAAGCTGTCTGAATCACCGAGCACCAGCGGGTCAGGCAAATCCGCGTTGCCGTCTATGCTGATCACGGCCAGATCGTTGGTGGCATCGCTACCCACGATCTGAGCATCGTAGGTCTTACCGTCAGCGAAGGTGACCGTTAGCTGCTCCGCGTTCTCCACGACGTGGTAGTTGGTGACGATGCGGCCCGCGCTGTCGTACACGAACCCGGAGCCGGTCCCTTCTTGCGGAATCGCTCCCATGAATCTATCGTAGAAGTAGCCACGATTGGTGATATTGACGACCGCTGGCGCGCTCCTCTGATAAACCTCGATGATCTGGCTCTGCAGCGCGTTCACCGCGTCGTCCACGGCGACGGTGGCCGTGGCTTCGGACCGCGCCTCCGTCGTTGCCTGAAGCACACCACTGGCCGCCGACGCAGGCGTCAAGGTCAGGGCACCGAGGTAACCGCATCCCGTGGCTGCCAGCATCAAGGCCAGCACGACCGCTATTAATGTCAGTTGTCTTCCAGTTCTCATCTTCATCGGCCCATCCTCCAAGGGTTTAGAGACGGGGCGCTGGAGGTTCAAGAGGAACGCCCCGTTTCTTCCTAAGCTTACTTGCATTATCCCACTGGAATGTGAAGACGCTGTGAAGAAATCGTGGCCTTTCCATGTCGATGTGCACCAGGCCCGAGGTGAGGCTCCTGGGATGACACGCCGCCACAACCTGGCGTGTGCACTCACTCTAGACAAACGCCATGGGGAGGAGCGCCGGGGCACTCCTCCCCACATACGTTCATGACTCACCTCCTCAGCCATGCTGTCAGCACAGCCTACACGGGCGCTGTGCTCATTGCTGGCCTTGACCGAATGGACCACCAGGAGCGCCGAAGCCGCCTGGCCCCATGCCGTGCGGTCCGCCCATGAAGCCCTGGTCCAGCCCCTCGAGCACCCAGTCGGCCTGCTCTTGGCTGAGGTTGCCGTCGTCGACGGCCTGCTGGATCTGCTCCCGCATGGTCTCGGCGCGGCTGGCGTTCATGGCCTCCTGGAGCGCTTCCGTGTCCACACCCTGCTCTTCGGAGACCTCGGCCAGGGTCTTGCCCCCATCGTGCAGCTCAACGAACAGCTCGTTCGGGGTCAGGCCGAGCGCGTCGGCGGCCACGTCAAACTCTGCCCACGAGCCGCCGTCCCAGCCGACCATGCCCCGGTGCCCGCCAGGACCCGGTTGACTCGTGTCGGTCACGGTGTCCTGAGCGAACACGAGCGTCCCACCGGCCAGGCCCGTCAGCAGGATCGCCACCAGCGCCCCGCTGCCCAGCACCAAAAGCCACTTCTTACTCATTCGCCTCACCTCCTTTCCACGTGGATTTGGGTTGGTTTTCTCCAACCCACCCCAAGGTAGCAGAAGGATATGAACGGGCCGTTAAGGTGCTGTAGAGGTCCCATGTGCGTGAAGCAACGTGCGGTGAAACGCTGCTCTGGGCAAATGGGGCTGGGAAGGGGCCTGTGGAGGTTCTCCACCGCCGATGAGCCTGGGGGAGGGGAACGCCGAGCCTAGCTCTTCCGGCGCTTCTTCGGCCTGCGCTGCGCTAGTTGGACGTTGTGAAAATCAGGAGCGAGAATAGCACAGGTGGTACAGAGGGAGACGTCCAGCATCCGCGAGGCCAGGCGCGGGTCAATCTCCTCGATCGGTTTGCGGAGGGTGATGACGGTCGGCAGCTTGGCAACATACCGATAGTTCAGTAGCTGATACAGTTTCTCCTGTGCCCACGGGCTGGCACTCTCCGTCCCCAGGTCGTCGAGGATCAGCAAGGGAGCGCCACGCACCGCCTCGAATAGTTGGTCGTAGGTGACAGGGCTGTCGGGCCGGTATGTGGCACGAAGGTGATCCAGCAGCTCCGGAACCTCTTTGAAGACCACCGGGCGGCCATCATCTACGCAGCTATTGGCGATGGCTGCCGCCAGATGTGTCTTGCCGCAGGACGCCACGCCCACAAGCACCAACCAGCCCTCAGGCTTCCTGGAATACTGTTTGGCCGTGGCCAGCACGTCCTTGAGGTTCTGCTGCTCCTCCCTGGGCAACTCCGGCCGACGCTCGAAGCTCTCAAACGTCTTGTCCGTGTAGAGATGCAGACTGCTCAGCTGATCCCCATGGCCACTTCCTCTGAAATCCCGGGTCAGCATCCGGTAGATCTGGCACAACTCCGGGTCCGCCATGCGCGACCGAAGGCGGGGGTCTATCTCCTCCAGCGTACGATTGCTGGTGATGACGGTGGGCAGCCTGGCGTTGTACCGGTAGTTGAACAACTGGTACAGCTTCTCCTGAGCCCAGGGAGTGGCTTGCTGGGTCCCCAGGTCGTCCAGAATGAGCAGGGGTGCTTCCAGGATGGACTCGAAGCGCTCGTCGTAGCTGACAGCGCTGCCTGGACTGTAGGTAGACCGCAGGTGGTCCAAGAGATCCGGCACCACCACGAACAGGCTGGGATGCCCCCGCTCCAGGCAGTGGTTGGCGATGGCCGCCGCCAGGTGGGTCTTGCCACACCCGTAGGCGCCCAGGAGGATCAGCCACCCCTCAGGATGCTCGGCAAACTCTCGCGCCCTGCGGAACGCCTGCCTCAGGCTCTGTTCCTCGTGAGGGCGGAAGCCATTCACGCTGAAGTTCTCGAACGTCATGCGGGAGAGCAAGCCCAGGCTGCTGGCCTGCCTCAAATCCTCCAACCGCCTCTGGGTTATCTCCTCGAGCTTGCACTGACAGGGGACCGGGCGCCCGAAGTCCGGGTGTCCGGGAGGGAGATCCCGCCTCAGGTACCCCGCGCCGCGACAGATGGGGCAGACGTCTTGGGGCTCAGTGCTTGATGTAGTCCTTGTACTTGCCTTTGATAACCCTGTATCTATCTTCTTCAGAACCTGGCCTGCCTTCTCCATCATCTCTGCCTTCGGCGGCCCATCGCTCCAGAATGGCCCGGATGTAGCGCCACCTTCGTACGTTCTGCTCCGCCGCAATCCTGAAAGCCTCTTGGATCCACGCAGCAGGATAGCTCTCCTCAGCCTCCTGAAGCTCCTCCGCGATCATGGGCTGCAGTGTGCCTACGTTCTGCTCGTAGAGCACGAAGATGTTCGGCCGCTCCACCTCTACCACTGGCTCCTCGAGAACCGCGGAGGAGGACAGCACCAGCCCTCCTCGCCGAACCTGGTCGGCCGCTGCCCGTCCCGCCTCCGAGTTGAGGAAGTACCAGCTCTGCTCCTCCCCATCCGCCGTGCGAGCGTTGAGCTGTAGTAGCGTCCCGCGAGCCACAGCCCGCTCCAGCCCTTCCTCCAACAACCGCTCGGGGCTGTCACCGGGCATCTTCAAGCCCCTCAACAGCACCCCGTCGCGCCCTAGTTCATCCCTGCTCACGCAGCGCTGCTGCCCCTGCTTGCGGTGCAGCAGCCACAGAACGTGGAGACTGACCTTCAATTCCGGCATACTGTCTATCTGAGGCAGCAACTCGCTGAAGAAGACGTCGGCCACAGGGGTACAACGTACGTTCCCTCCAGGGAAGCCGGGGAATCTTTTCACCTCAGACTGGTACCTCTTCCGGTGCCCGCTCTAGATTGACGAACCTGGCTTGCTCCTTCATGAAGCGCAGGCTGAGCTGTCCGGTGGGCCCGTTGCGATGCTTGGCCACGATAATGTCAGCGATGTTGGGCTTGAACGTATCCTCTACGTACATCTCCTCGCGGTAGATGAACATCACCACGTCAGCATCCTGCTCGATGGAGCCGCTCTCCCTGAGGTCGGAGAGCAACGGACGTTTGTCGGGGCGTGATTCCACCGCCCTGGAGAGCTGCGAGCAGGCGAGCAGCGGCACGTTCAGCTCACTGGCCAGAGACTTGAGCTGGCGAGAGATGTAGGAAACCTCCTGCACGCGATTCTCCATCCTCAGACCGGCCTGCATCAACTGTAGGTAGTCCACGATGATCAGGTCCATGTGGTGCTCCGCCTCGAGCCGTCGCGCCTTAGCCCTCAGCTCCATAGGAGAAATGGCTGGCGTATCGTCTATGTACACGAAGGTTTCGGAGAGTTCACCCATGGCCCTGGTGATCCTGGCCAGCTCTTCCTCGTTGATCTCTCCTGTTCTGAGGCGCTGCGACTCGATCCCGGTGGCCCCAGACACCAGACGCTGTACCACCTGTCCTGCCGGCATCTCCAGACTGAAGATGGCGACACACAGCCCGTGCTGGCGGGCCGCGTAGTCCGCCATGGTCAGGGCCAGGCTGCTCTTGCCCGTGCCGGGCCGCCCGGCAACGATGATCAGGTCCGACTGCTGAAAACCTCCCAGCAGCCTGTCCAGGTCCACGAAACCGGTGGGCACGCCGATCGTCTGCCCACGATGCTCGTACAGGTACTCGATGCGATCGTAGTAGTCTGAGAGGATGGTCCGCAGCGGCACCAACTCACGCTCGATACTGCGCTGCGCCACTCCAAAGATCAGTTGCTCAGCCTGATCCAGGATCTTGGTCTCATCGTCGGCCCGCTCGTACGCCATGTTGGAGATCTCGGAGGCAGCGCTGATCAAACGGCGTAGAGTGGCGGTGCTCTCCACGATCCGTCCGTAGTGTTGCGCGTGGACCGACGTGGGGACTACATTGATCAGAGAAGTGAGATAGCCAGGCCCTCCCACGTGTTCCAGTTGGCCGCGTCGCTCCAGCTCGTCACAAAGCGTCACGAAGTCGGCTGGCTCGCGCCGCTCGTGGAGGTCCACGATGGCCTGGTAGATCAGACTGTGAGTCTCGCGATAGAAGTCTTCGGGGCGTAAGAACGGGGTTACTCTGAGAATAGCTTCAGGATCGATCAGCAGGCTACCCAGAACGGATTGCTCCGCCTCTATGTTCTGTGGAGGCAACCTGGCTGCTGCCACCTTGGCCCTACTCCTCGAGGTCTCCCATGTCCAGAGTATCTACGAAGTCACGGAACGCCGACAGGCGCTCTTCGTCCTCAGAGGCGACCACAGACTCCCCATCACTGGGGACGATGCCCGCCTTGTCCATGACCTCCTCGGCTACATAGATGGGTACGTTCACCCGTACCGCCAGAGCGATGGCGTCACTGGGACGCGAGTCTATGGTCAGAGTCCGGCCGTTCTGCTCCACCACGATCTCTGCGTAGAAGGTATCGTTCCGGAGATTGTTCACCTTGATGTGGGATACGGAGGCGTTCATGTGATCGATGACCGCTCTGAGGAGATCGTGTGTCAGAGGACGGGTCATCTGCACGTTCTGTAGCCCAATGGTGATGGCATCAGCCTCGAAAGGCCCTATCCAGATGGGCAGATACCGCTCCTCCGTCTCCTCCTTCAGCACCACGACGCGGTGCTGCGATAGCATGCTGACCCTCACACTATCCACGCTCACCTTGATCATGGTAGGAACCTCCTTCCCACGCCTGATGCCATTATAGCACAAGCCCCGACTCCCCACAAACAGAGTACAGCGCCGCCCACGGGCAGCGCCGTACACACACCTGCGATCGTGGCAGATCCGTCAGTTGACCACAATGCTCACCAGACGCCCGGGCACGTAGATGGTCTTCTTGACCTCTCTGCCCTCCAGCCACCGCTGGATCTGCTCGCGGCTCAGAGCCAACTCTATGGCCTCCTCCGCGCCGATGGACACCGGCACTTCCACCTTGTCTCGCACCTTGCCATTGATCTGGACGATGAGGGTGAAGACCTCCTCGGCGGCCAACTCCTCGTCCCAGTGGGGCCAGGGCTGCTGGTGGATGCTGCCACCGTTTCCAAGCCTCCCCCACAACTCATCCGTGATGTGCGGCGCGATGGGCGCCAGCAGCAAGAGTAGCGCCTGAATGCCCTCCTCGAGGGCTGGACCCGACCCGTGCGTCTCCTTGTGGGCCACCAGCGCGTTGCACAGCTCCATGCAAGCGCTGACCGCGGTGTTGAAGTGGAACCGCTCTATGTCTTCTGTCACCTTCCTGATCGTTTGATGCGTCTTTCGCCGCAGCTCCCGGTCCGCTTCCTCGGACGGTTCGCCTCCTGCCGTCTTTTCCACCTGCAAGCGCCAGACGCGCTTCAGGAAGCGGAAGGACCCCTCCACCCCCTGGTCGCTCCACTCGGCATCCAGCTCTGGAGGGCCCACGAAGAGGATGAAGGTCCGGGCCGTGTCCGCCCCATAGGTGTCCACCAGGTCGTCGATGGGGACGACGTTTCCCTTGGACTTGGACATCTTCTCCACTTTCATCGTCCCCGGGTTCAACTTGGTGATCATCCCCTGCGTGAACAGGCGGGCGAAGGGTTCGTCGATGCTGGTCAATCCCAGGTCGCGAAAGACCTTGGTGAAGAAGCGAGAGTACATCAGATGGAGGATGGCGTGCTCTACACCGCCGGTATACTGGTCTACCGGCAGCCAGGCGTCTGCCTTCGCCTTCCTCCAGGCCGCCTTCTCGTTGTGAGGATCGGTGTATCGGAAGTAATACCAGGACGAGCACACGAAGGTATCCATTGTATCCGTCTCGCGGCGAGCGACACCTCCACACCGCGGGCAGGTGGTGTTCACGAATCCAGGAACCGTGGCCAACGGCGATTCGCCAGTGCCGGTGGGATGAAAATCGACCTCCATGGGCAGGACGACCGGCAGCTCTTCCTCCGGCACCGGCACCGTGCCGCATTTCTCGCAGTAGAGGATAGGAATGGGGGCACCCCAGTACCGCTGACGGGAGATCAACCAGTCCCGCAGGCGGTAGTACACTTTTCGCCCCCCTATGCCCTGCTCCTCCATGTAGTCAGCGATGCGCTCTATGCCTTCAGCGGAAAACAACCCGCTGAACGGTCCCGAGTTGACCATGGTGCCTTCTCCGACGTAGGCCTCCTGGAGATCCGCTCCGTCCCATGCTGGCGGAGCGATGACCACAGGGATCGCCAGCCCGTGCCTCCTGGCGAAGGCGAAGTCGCGGATATCGTGGGCGGGCACGCCCATGATCGCGCCGGTGCCGTAGGTCATCAACACGTAGTCCGCCACGTAGATGGGCATCCGCTCGCCGTTCATGGGGTTGATGGCGTAGCTGCCGATGAACACGCCCTCCTTCTCCACCTCGGTGGATAGGCGGTCGATTTCCGAAGCCTGCCGGGCTTTCTCCACGTACGCCTCGACCTCTTTTTTGTGCTCCGCCGTAGTCAGCTTCTCCACCAACGGATGCTCCGGCGCCAGCACGACGAAGGTCATGCCATACACGGTATCGATGCGCGTGGTGAAGGCCCGGATCTCGTCGTTGTACCCCTTGATACCCAGCCGGAACTCGACGCCGTGGCTCTTGCCGATCCAGTTCTCCTGCATCACCCGGACCCGCTCGGGCCAGTTCTCCAGCAGAGACAGGTCTTCCAGCAATTCGTCGGCGTAGTCGGTGATCTTGAAGAACCACTGCGCCAGGTCCTTCCTGGTCACGATAGTGCCGCAGCGCTCGCAGCGACCATCGTCCACGACCTGCTCGTTGGCCAGCACCGTCTTGCAGGAGGGACACCAGTTGGCGGGGGCCAAACTCTTGTAGGCGAGACCGCGATGGTACAGTTGCAGGAAGATCCACTGGGTCCACCGGTAGTAGTCAGGCAAGCACGAGGTCACTTCACGACCCCAGTCGTAGCAGATCCCCATCTTGTGCAACTGGCGCTTCATGCCCGCGATGTTCTGCTCCGTCCACACCTTGGGATGAATGTCAGCTTGTAGAGCAGCGTTCTCAGCAGGCAAGCCGAAGGCGTCCCACCCCATCGGATTCATCACATTGTAGCCGCGCATCCTCTTGTAGCGAGCGAAGAGATCGCCGATGACGTAGTTCCGCATGTGCCCCATGTGCAGGTCACCCGAAGGGTAGGGAAACATCACCAGCGCGTACAGCTTCGGTCGTTCGTCGTCGTCACTGGCGTAGTATAGCCTCTCGGCCTCCCAATAATCTTGCCACCGGGGCTCGATCTCTTGAGGCACGTACTGCTCGCTCACTCTTCACCTCCTCTGACAGCTACCATAGCCTGGGGAGTATATAAGAAGAAAACCCCTCGCCTCAGGGACGAAGGGTTCCTCCGCGGTACCACCCTGCTTGATAGATCACCCTGGCCGGGAAGCCAGGATGACTACAGTGGAGCTGAGGGGATTCGAACCCCTGACCTCCTCAATGCCATTGAGGCGCGCTCCCAGCTGCGCCACAGCCCCACGTTCTCTATCCGCTCTCGGGCCCGATAACGGTTGCCAGCCGGCAGCAGCTACCGCGCGGGGACCTCTGAGCTGCCCCACCTTTCGCGACTGCAGCTCCCAGGCGAGTTCGACCTCCTGGTGCTCCCCGGGGCACCCCGCCAGGCTCCCACCGGTTCCCCTGCCCGGCTCTCTGCGGGGATGGTCTACTACTCCTGTTCGTTGCTTTTGGTGTATTTGCCCGCCAGTGGAGGCAGGGGGATTCGAACCCCCGACCTCATCAGTGCGATTGATGCGCTCTCCCGACTGAGCTATGCCCCCAAGCACGGCGAGTCTGGCAGTGGTTCTACGAGTAAATATAGCAGAAGGGTCTCTCGAAGTCAAACGGTGGGCACTATGGGGAGAAGCTGCCGCGCCCCTGGAGCGGGCAAGCCTACCACCCAACGAAGCAATGCCGGTCGATTCGTCAGACAGTCTCCAGCCAGCCTGCTTCAGCTTCGAGCCTATCCATCCTCTGAGCCTAGTGCTTCCTTCACTATCTCTAAGTACACGGGGTCTGCGGCGGCTTGCAGGGCAAACCCCGCCTCCGCACTGGCCTTAGTCGGATCGCCCAGCACCCCCACGGGACTGATCTCCGCCAGATCATAGCGCCCGTCCCTGGTTACTTCCGCGAGGCGGGCCCAGACATCGCCCACGAAACCACGCTCCGCCGCCGCCATGTCCACCAGATGACCGTAGGGAGTGGCCAGAAGCTCGCTGGTCTCCACAAACCCGGAATGGATTCCCGCTTCCTCTCGAGTCACTCCGTAGCGAGCCAGGATGGGATCCGTCGCTTTCTCCACACGGGGGTCCGGCAAGAGAACGGGCGAGACCACTTTGCAGGGCAGTTCCTCGTCCAGCTCGGGCGCCACCTCCTTCATCGGCTCGATATTCCCACCATGAGCGGCGATGAGCACGATGGTCTCGAAACCATGTTTGTACAGGCAGCGACAATAGGCGCGGCAGAGCTCCTTCAATAGCTCAGCCGAGATGGAGATGGTGCCCGCGAAGGCCATGTGATGGTCGGAGCAACCCGGCCGGATGACGGGCGCCACCAGGGTAAGACCCAGCCCTTCGGCGATGCTGAGGGCCATGGAGTATGCACCCATGGTGTCCATGCCGATGGGCAGGTGCTTGCCGTGCTGCTCGATGGAACCGGCGGCGACGATGACCGTCTTGTACCCTTCGTCGATCGCCTTGCGGATCTGAGGCGAGGTCATTTCCTCCAATAGCAGTGTCTTCACTTCTAGCTCCTTGTACCGATTACTCGAGAGCCGGGCCGGTCTCCGCCGACGCATGACGGCCTTGCCAGGCTCTCAATTCGGGCTGCAACCCTTGGTACGCACAGCTATTATGACTGTTTCTTGGGGGTTACTCAAGGCTGTGTTTCGAGCTCGTCCTCGAACGCCTCTGGCCTCTCTCCTAGCTCGACCGCGACTGGGGATACAGCGCGGAGAGATGGTCATACACGCGTTGAACGTGCTCCCTCATAGCCTGCTCCACCATGTCGGGATCCCTGGTTCTCAGCGCTTCTAGCTCCGCCTGGTGTCCTATCAGCAGCACGGCTGGGCTTAGCCTCGCTACGTCGAGCGCAGCCCACCTGTCCGTCTCGTCCAGGAGCTGCCCGATCATCCTGGCGAGCCTGGAGTTGCCCGAGGCACGCGCAATCGCCGAGTGGAACTGACGGTTGAAGAGGCGAGCCTCTTCGGGGTCGGAGGTGGACGTCAACCTCGCCAACTCCTCGATCTCCCCATCAGTGAGATTCTCCGTAGCCAGTCGAGCAGCCATCGACTCGAGTGTGATCCGAAGCTGGTGTATCTCTTGCAGATCGCGCAGGGTCAACGCCGTGACCATGTAGCCCGCGCGGGGGATGGTCCTCACCAGATTGTCTTGTTCCAGCATGGAGAGAGCTTCCCGGACCGGAGTCTTACTAACGCCGTGCTTCTCCGCTAGCTCCCTTTCCTTGAGAAGGTCCCCTGGCAAGAAGTTCCCCTCCATGATATCCTGCCGGATACCATCGTACACTTCTTCCTTCAGCGAACCCTTCTTGGGACGACGAGATCCCAGGTTCTCTGCCCTCTGTCGGGCCATCTATGACCTCCCCCCGCTCTTCCGCCCTCTCCGCCCTCAGGCTGCAAGAGCCGACCAACCATACTGCCTACGCGGTCCTGCTGACCAGGCCCAGCCCTCCATGCCGCCCAGGCCACGATGCTCTTCCCTTCGGGCCAGTCTGTGAACCGCTCTCGGGCAACAGCGACGTTTGATCATCAGTTCCCCGCGGAACTAAGTTTAGCACAGTCCGCACTCGGACGCAACCTCTCTTACCCCACGGAATCCGCTTTACCTCACATCCTCTCACCCCCGCCCTGCGCTCAGCGGGCATGGCGTCTCTTCGCAGATTCGGATCGACCACGGGCATCAGCAGCCGCACGCTCCTCCCTCACTGATCAGACGATCACACCTTGGGGTTCCCTTCAACTTCAAGCCTAGGCCACCCCCAGCGTCCTGGCGGTTTTCTCGATGCACTCCAGCGAGAAGTCGAGATCGTCCTCAGTTAACGCCGCCGAGATCTGTACTCGCAACCTCGCTTCACCCACAGGGACCACTGGGTAACCAACAGCCCCGAGGAACACCCCTTCTTCCATCAGGCGCTGGGCCATAGCGTACGCCTTCGGAGCCTCTCCGATGATGATGGGGGTGATGGGCGACTCTCCTCCCAGAAGCTTCAGCCCAATACTCTCTATGCCCGCCCGGAAACGCTGCGTGTTCTCCCGTAGTCGCCGCACCAGGCTTGGGTTCTCCTCCAGAATGCTGAGCGCCGCGAGAGCGCCCGCTACGGTGGCTGGAGGAAGCGCATTGGTGAAGATGAACGATCTCGATCTGTGGTAGAGGTAGTCTACCAGATCCTGACTCCCGCAGACGTACCCACCACCAGCACCGCCCAGCGCTTTGCCTAGGGTCCCTGTTTGGATGTCAGTCTTGCCTTCCACACCGTAGTGCTCAACGGTGCCTTTACCTTTCTGGCCCAGCACGCCCAGGGCATGGGACTCATCCACGACGGTGATGGCCGAATACCTCTCGGCGAGCTCCACGATCTTGTCCAGGGGGGCGGTGTCGCCCTCCATGCTGAACACACCATCGGTAACGATCATTCGCAGCCGTGCGTCACTTGCGTTACCAAGGTGCTCCTCGAGCACGGCCAGGTCCTTGTGAGGGTAGACCTTCTTCTCGGCTGTGGAAATGCGGCAGCCGTCGATGATGCTGGCGTGGTTCAGTTGGTCGCTCAATATCACGTCGCCGTCGCGCATCAGGCCATCGATAACGCCGATGTTCGCCGTGGAACAAGACGGATAGATCAGTACGTCCTCTGCGCTGAGGAACTGGGCGAGCCGTCTCCTCAGCTCGTAGTGCAGGTCGGTCAGTCCACAGACCTCCGACACAGAAGCTGCGCCGCACCCGTACCGGTCCACCGCTCGCTTGGCAGCTTCCTTGACTCGTGGATCAGATGCCAACCCGAGGTAGTTGCTGGACCCCAGCATGACCACGTGCTTGCCGTCCAGCACCACTCTCCCCGCCTGCTCGCTCTGAAGTACATGCTTGGTTCTGTAAGTCCCCCGCTCTCTGAAGGACCGTACTTCCTGGCCTACGAACTCCCGCAACTCACGATTCACAGCCGGTACCTCCTGAGCGTTCCCCTCGTGTGTCCTCTAACGCTCCCTTACGGGCGCGGGCCCAAGCATTCTCCACCACACGTTTGGTGTTGGCCAGTACAATCTCCTGATCCTCGTGCTCCTGCGGCTTCACCTCCACACTGACTATCGGTCTCTCTCCATAGGGAATGGCCTTCCCGAAGAATTCATTCCTCCACAGAGCCTCGAACAAGGCGATCACTTCGCCAGTACCATGTTCCCCGCCTGTCACCCCAAAACGAGGGTGTTCGTCGCCGTAGATAGGACTATTCTGGTCACCGAGCAGGCAGTTGGCCAGATGCATGTGCACGTGGAAGTCCCGAGCCAGAGCGATGGAATCCTCGGCGTCCTCACCCAATTGCGCCAAGTGGGACTGGTCGAGCGTCAGCCACACCGCGCCATCCTGCCGGCGAACCTCCCTCACAACCTCCAACGCCTCCGCCGTAGGGCCCAGCAAGCCGTTCCGGTGCACGTCGCGGTCCGTAGGCTCGAGAGAAAGAACCAGGGCCCGATCGGAAGCCACCGAGTTGGCGTACTCCCAGAGGGCGACCATGGACTCCACCAGATAGCCCTTGGCCCGTTCGCGGTCCTGAGGTGAGGTATCGGGGCCAGCCGTTATGAGGTGAAGCTCTGCGCCCAAGAGATACGCTTCATCCACCAACCGCTGGGCCTTGATCAGGGATTCGTGTCGCTCTCTCTGGTCCAGCGCGGACAGATGTATCCGCTGCATGGCGTACGGAGGCCCTCCCGCGAAGACCACCCTCATGCCGGCCTGGCTCAACAAACTTGCCACCTGCTGCTTGACCTGTTCGTCCTCTATCAAGGTGATCTCGATGGCGCTGAAGAACTCATCGCCCAGGATCCTTTCCACCGTTTCCACCACGGGTCCCGTGCCGGCGATCACCTGCGGAAACGACGCGTAGTGTACCACGCCAAGATCCAAAAACCGCCGCCTGCTGCCGTCCACCGTCTTCCCCCTTCTCGCGCCTGCCTGCTGGCTCCTCACCACTGAGGCCCTGCCTACCATGTTGACGTCGTTGCGTCGGAGAGCAACTCACCTCCGTCGGACGTCACCAGGACCATGTCCTCGAAGACGGCCGTCCCCACCCCGTCGATGACGATCATGGGCTCCAGGCTGAAGACCATGTTCTGTTCCAGCCGGGCCTCGTTGTCGGGGAACAGTATCGGCGATTCCACCACCGAGGTGCCGATCCCATGACCGAAGCCGGTGGGGTAGTAGTAGTCGGCCAGCCCGCGACGCTCCGCTATCCCCTCAGCGATTCGCTGGAGATCGCAGATCCGAGCTCCAGGCCTCGCAGCCTCCACCACGCGGTCGTGCATCTCCAGAGCCGTTCCCAGCATCCTCTTCTGCTGATCGTTGGCCTTGCCCACCACGCCTGTCCGCGCCACGTCGCTCATGTAGCCCTCGTGCGGAGAACAGACGTCTACAAAGATCATGTCCCCTTCCTCGATCCTGCGCTCGCTGGGGTCGGCATGTTTGAGCCCTGAGCGCGGCCCACTCGTCAGCGCCGCCGTGGCACCATCTGCGCCCGCCTTGAGCATCGCGTAGACCGCCTCCGCCCTCAGTTCCTTCTCTGTCATTCCAGGGTTCGCCATGGTGAATGCCGAGTCCAGGCCCACGGAGGCGTACCTGGCCGACATCCTTAGAGCGCCCAGTTCCAGCTCGCTCTTGATGCTCCGGACGCTTTCAAAGACAGCATCAGCTGGTTCGAGCCTGCTCTTCGGAAGCGCTTCGGAGAGTCCCTTCATGAAGTGATGAGGCAGCCACCGGGTGCCCACCAGGCCGCCCCTTCTCCCCTCAAGACCTCTCTCCTGGACCGCATCCACTGCGAAGTCGACGATGTTCTCTGCCTCTCGAACTGTCGCAGGGTGGTGTCCGGCGTGCAGATCCCTGATCCAGGTCATCCAGATGCCTGAGTGCATAGGCTCGCTGTGCATCACGCTGTCGGTGACCAGAGCCGGGTCCCCTTCATTCGGCACAACCACGATCGTATTGCCGAAGTAGCTATCGAAGTTTGCCACGTAGCGCACGGGACCCACGCAGGCTGGGTTGGCGTAAACGAGCAAGTACCCCAGGCCGTTCTGAGACATCGCCCGGCGAAGTCCATCCACGCGACGCTCGTACTCGTCGTGCGGGAAGGGCAGATCCAGATACTTCCTCCTGTGTTCCCAATCGTATGACACCTTTGTCTTTCCATACTCACTGGCCATCCGCGATCTCCTTTCTATCCGTGCCAGCGCTCCGCTCATCTCATGATTCTCGTCATTGTCTGAATCTCGGATCGAGGGCGTCTCTCAGGCCGTCACCCAGCAGGTTGAACCCCAGCACCACCGACATGATGGCCAAACCTGGGAAAGTGACAGCATGCGGAGCGGTTACCACGTAGAGACGTGACCTGCTAAGCATGGCCCCCCACTCCGGCGTGGGCGGCTGCACCCCCACTCCTAAGAAACTCAGCGCCGCCGCACTCAGGATGGCTGTGCCCACATTGATCGTCGCCTGCACGATGACAGGCCCGATGCAGTTGGGCACTATGTGCCGGAACAGAATGCCGGATTCTCTCGCACCAATGGCGCGGGCCGCCATCGCAAACTCCCTCTCTTTCAACGACAGAACCTGACCGCGCACCACGCGTATGTACATGGGCATCGAATAGATGCCCACCGCGATCATCACGTTGACCAGGCCCGGACCGAGGGCAGCCACGATGGCTAGCGCCAACAGGATGCCCGGGAAGGCCAGGAGGATATCCACGCCCATGCTGATCCAGCGATCCAGCCTGGGCGAGTACCCGGCCGCCGCGCCCACCGGCACCCCGACCACCGTCGCTATGCCGACCACCACCACGCCCACCAGGAGGGAGATCCTCGCCCCGTAGATGATGCGGCTCAGGATGTCGCGACCCAGGTCGTCAGTTCCCATCAGGTGTCCGCTGGTCAACGGTGGCAACAGAGTGCTCGTCAGATCTTGATCCAGAGGATCGAAGGGTGCCAGATAGGGCGCCAGGATCGCCACCACAATCTCGACCACCACCAGCAACCCGCCTAGCACTGCTATCTTGTTCTTCAAAAGCTGAGTAGAAGCTATAGAATAGAACGATCTGCTCGGCCTGAGCGGGGCAAGCGAATTGGCCAACCGTGCTTCTTTCGAACCCATACTCTCTCCCGGTACGACTCTTCCCACGGTGTGCCTCAGTGCAGTCTTACTCGAGGATCGATGAACCCATAGGCGATATCGGCGAGGAGATTCACCAGGACGAAGTTGAGGGCCAGCAACAGCACCCCACCCTGCACCACGGGGTAGTCTCTGTACAGGATGCCGTCCACGATGAGCCTTCCCACGCCGTTCACCGTGAACACGACCTCGATCACCACCGCTCCGCCCAGCATGAAGCCGAACCCCAGAGCGGCTTGCGTCACCACCGGTATCAAAGCATTCCGCAGCACATGTCTATACAGGACCGCCCTCTCACGCAAACCCTTGGCCCTGGCCGTGGTCACATAGTCCTGCATCAGCTCCTCGCGCATACTGGACCGTGTGTAGCGAGCGGTATAAGCTATGCCGTAGGACGCCAGGGTAAGCGCTGGGAGAACGACGTGTCTCGGACTGCTGAAACCGAAGGTGGGGAACCAACCCAGTCTCACAGAAAAGTACCAGATAAGAAGCAACCCCAGCCAGAAGCCCGGCATGGAGATCCCCAGGAGACTGACCAGTATCGCCAAACCATCCCAAATGGAGTTGCGGTTCACCGCAGCAACGACTCCCAAGGGCAGACCGATAGCCAGAAAGATGATCGTGGCCACCAGGGTCAATTGAAGCGTGGTGAAATACCTGCTCTTGAGCTCGCTGACCACCGGCTGGTTGGTGCGAAAGGACCGCCCGAAATCCAGCCTTACCGCCTTTTGCAGATAGAGTAAATACTGAACTGGGATAGGCTTGTCCAACCCCATCTGGCGTGTAATGTTCTCTATGGCCTCCGCGGTCGCTCCCGGCCCGGCCCGGATCTGTGCTGCGTCACCGGGCAAGACCTGCATGACCACGAACACCAGTGTGTAGACCCCCAGCATCACAGGGATCAAGGTGAGCAGCTTCCGTATGGCGTAGCTCAGCATGTCGTATCCCAACGGGCAGCCCAAGAGTCTCTAAGAGCAACGTGGACTCTGGCTCTGCCCGAGTTTTCCTCCGTCCATTTTCGGTCCCACAGGTGTCGGTAGCCAACATGACTCCCGCTCGCCTGGCATGAGGTTGTGCACACTCCACAACCGATACGCACTGGCCGCCCTCAGACCTGGGCGCCGGCGAACCCACACCCGTACGTAGCCCGCATGTCGGCCGACGCTGTCCTACACGATGTTCATGCCTCCTATTCTTCGATGTACACAGTGTCAAGCTTCAGATAGGTGTCGCTAGGGTGGAGTACGAAGCCTTTCACCTTCTGGTGATGGGCCATCACGCTCTCCCTGACGAACGTGGGAACCTGAACTGCATCGTCCACGATGATGTTGATGGCCTCTTTCAGGAGTTCGAGGCGTGTGTCAGGATCGGTTTCCCGGCGCTCCGCCTCGATCAGACTGTCGAGGTCAGGGTTATTGTAGCGCGTGTAGTTGCTGACATCAATGCCATCGGAGTGGAAAACCGTCCCCAACGTGGCCCCAGCATCACCCATGGGGTTCTCCTGACCAAGGACGAGCATCTGCATGTTGCCCCAGCCGCACAATCGGCGAGAAACGCACCCCAGTCCTCCACCACGATGTTCGTTTCCATCCCCACGTCAGCCATGTAGCCCTGTATGGACTCCGCCATCCTTTGAATCTCGGTCAGGGGCATGACCTTGAACTCCACGCTGAACTTCTGCCCGTCCTTGTCCACGAAACCGTCACCGTCGGTGTCTTCCCACCCTGCCTGGGCCAGCAAGTCTCTCGCCAGCTCGGGATCGTAGGGAATGGGTTCGATGGTCTCGTCGTAGCCATAGACGCCCGGAGCCACGGGCTGAGTGGACCTGACGCCCACGCCGAGGAAGATCTCCTTCACGATGGTGTCCATGTCGATAGCGTAGCCTACCGCCCTCCTGACCAGAACATCGTCAAAGGGAGCTTTCTCCACGTTGAAGCCGACCCATTCTGGGAACAGTGTCGGCCCCCGCTCGATCACCATATTGGGATCCGCCTCTACCGTGGGGAGCAGACTGGGCGGAATGATGGTTTCGAAATCCGTGTCACCGGCCAGTAGCGCAGAGACCCTGGCCTGTTCCTCGGCAATGTAAGTGAAGTTGACCCTCTCCAGCTTGGGCGGCTCTCGCCAGTACTCCTCGTTGCGCACCAAGACCAGTCGTTCGTCTGGCACGTAATCCTCCAGCTTGCAGGGGCCCGTTCCCACCGGATGGGACGAGGAGTCCTCACCCCATCCCTCCACCGCGACGGGGTTAAGGATACCTGCCTCCATCATGGCGAGTCGACGCAGAAACGGAACATGCGCATACTGGAGCGTGATCCGAACCGTCGAGTCATCCACAACCTCGACGGAGTCGACCATCGAGTAGTCACCAACGAACACTGACCCAGTATCCGGATCGAGGAGCCGTTCGAAGGTGAACTTCACGGCGTCCGCAGTGAACGGGGTGCCGTCGTGGAACTTCACCCCTTCTTCAAGGTAGAAAGTATGCGCCAGGCTATCGTCGGAGATGTCCCAATCATAGGCCAGCTCGGGAACTACCTCCATGTTGGTGTCCAAGGCAACCAACTTATCAAAAATGTTGCCCAACACCATCTTGCCTGAAGCCGCACTTTCCTGCTGGGGATCGAGCACCGTCGGTGCCAATCTCATGTTGATGTTGAGGATCTGCGGCACCTCGGGCGCCGGGGGCGCCGACGTGGGTGCCGAGGATGTGCTCGGTGCCGCTGGTGGCGGGGCCTCCGTCTCCTCAGGAGCAGGCGTCGCCGCCGGGGCGCAGCCGACCAGCACAGCCAGGACCAACAGCAGGGTGAGCGCGACCCAAAGCCGTTTCATCCTCTTCGTCCTTCGTTGGCTACAACGAATAGCCACGTTCTTTCTACACAACGGTTCCGTGCCCGGCAGACGGTCGGCATTTCATTCCCCTATCGTCCTTCACCTCCCCTCCTGGGCCCGAGCCTTATGTCCCTACGATGAGCTCTCCAGTGGCTCTCAGGCCGCGTGCATCAGAACGCCCCCGGCCGGTATAGTGTCGCACCAGGCACCAGTCCCCATGAACATAAGATGGTCAATGGTTCGGTGCCTGGCGCGAGGTAGGTAGGGATCTACTCCCCGATGTAGACGGTCTTGAGGTTCAAGAACGTGTCGCTAGGGTGCAACACAAAACCCTTGACCTTGCTGTTATGTGCCATCACATTCTCTCGCACGAACGTCGGTATGAGCACCGTGTCGTCCATTATCAGGTTAACGGCCTGTTTCATAAGATCGACGCGCGCATCGGGATCTGGACTCTGCCGCTCCTCGTCTACAATACTGTCGAACTCCGGGTTCGAATACCGGAAGTAGTTGCTGGTGCCGATCTGGCTGGAGTGGAAACAGGTCATCAGGGTCATGTCAGCGTCACCCAGAGGGTCGGAATGACCCAGGACGAACATCTGCATGTTACCGACTGCCAGGTCTCCCAGGTAGGCCCCCCAGTCCTCTACTTCGATGCTCATTTCGACGCCAACGTCGGCCAGGTAGCTCTGCACGGCCTCGCCCATCCTCTGAATCTCGGTTAGCGTCATGACCTTGAGCACCACCTTGAGAGGCTGTCCATCCTTGTCCACCAGACCATCACCGTCGGTGTCCTCCCACCCGGCCTGGACGAGCAGGTCCCGGGCCATGTCGGGATCGTAGGGAATGGGCTCGATACTATCATCAAAGCCAACGACGCCCGGAGGGATAGGCTGTGTCGATCTGACGCCTACGCCGAGGAACACTTCCTCTATGATTGTGTCCATATCTATCGCGCAGGCAAACGCTTTCCTGACCAATGGGTCGTTGACGGGCGGCACCTCCAAATTGTAACCGATCCACTCAGGCATCAACGTAGGTCCCCGCTCGATCACCATGTTGGGGTCCGCCTCCACCATGGAGACCATGCTGGGAGGCACAGTCTCCTCGAAATCCGTGTCACCAGCCAGCAGGGCAGAGACCCTGGACTGTTCCTCGGTGATAAATGTGTAAACGATCTTCTCCAGCGGCGGTGGCCCTTGCCAGTAGTCCTCATTGCGCACGAGCACCACGCGTTCGTTAGGGACGTACTCCTCCAACTTGAACGGACCTGTTCCCACTGGGTGGCTGGAGAAATCGTCGCCCCACTGCTCCACCGCCGTCGGGCTGAGGATAACCGAGGCGCTCAGGCCCAGACGACGAACGAATGGAGCATGCGGATACTTGAGGTGGAAAACCACCGTCAAATCGTCCACGACTTCGATGGAGTCGATCATGGAGTAGTCACCGAAGAATGGTGATCCAAACTCGGGATCGAGGATGCGCTCAAAGGTGAACTTCACGGCATCAGCGTTGAAGGGAGTTCCGTCGTGGAACGTCACCCCTTCCTCCAAGTAGAAGGTGTAACTCAAACCATCGTCGGAAACCTCCCAATCATGGGCCAGTTCAGGCACTACGTTCAATTGTGGATCCAGATTGACCAGCTTGTCGAAAAGGTTGGTCAATGCTCTCTGGCCAGAACTCGAGTCCTCCATCTGAGGATCGAGCTGCACGGGTCCCAACCTGAAGTTGAGCGTAAGCACCTGGGGAACCTCAGGCGCCGGCGCTGCAGGCGTGGTCGTCGGCGCCGCAGCCGTCGTCGGCGCGATGGTGGGCGCAGCCTCCGTCTCGGCGGGGGCTGGAGTAGCCGCGGGGGCGCAACTCGCCAGCATCGCCAGAACCGCCAACAGTGTGATGGTCGTCCAGAGCCTTCTCATCGTTTTCCTCCTCTGCAACTCTCGTAAGGTCATGACACGTTTTTCCTTCACCGCCCTCTTATGCCCAGCAGACGGGCAGCATTTCCTCCCAGTATCTTCTCCTTCGCCTCCTTTCCCAAATCGAATCCTTGGATCTTGCCGATCAGTTGACCTACCACGTCCGTGCCCACCAGGGGATAGTCAGACCCGAAGAGGAGATGGTCTTCGCCCACTATGTCTATAGCAGCTTTGATCATCTTCTCCGAGAAAGGGTAACCCGAGAGATCGTAGTAGATGTTGTCGAAGTAGTGTGCCCAGTCCGGATTCAACTCCGTCAGGAAGTCCTTGTAGAAGACCATTCCCCCGCCAAGATGGGCCCCGATCACCTTCAACCCTGGCGTCTCCGAGAACACACCCGAGAAGAACAATCGAGCCAGGTTCCCGGAGGTGTTGTCGATGGAGACGTACTGTCCGTGGTATCCGCTGTAGGCCAAGGGCAAGGGAGTAGAGTGAGTGAGCACCGGCACTCCCAGTTCGGCAGCCCTCGCCAGGATCGGGCGTATGGAGTGCCGATCAAGCGGCACCTTGTGCCCTCGAGGATAGATCTTCAACCCCCTCAGCCCCACCCAGACCGTTGATGGCCCTGTCCACCTCCAGCACCGCCTCCCGCGGGTACTGTAGCGGCACCGCCGCGAGCCCCACGATACGCTCGGGGTAGTCCTGACAGAGCTTTGCGGTCCGGTCATTCAACTCGCGACAGGAGTCGGGTCGGTTGGCCGAAGAATGGAGCACCAGCATGTCGACCCCGAGGTCCTCCATGCTTTCCAGATAGGTCTCTACACTGGGAATGGCGGTCTTCCCCCATTCCAGGTTCCAGAACGTCCTGGCCTCCACATCCATGTAGGCGAACGCCCACATGATGTCATCGTTGGCAGATACCTTGCGAGGATACTTCTCTGACTCGCCAGCGACGTGGGCATCGATCACAAGCATGGCTATACCTCCCTCCGTGCCAGGACACGCGGGTCACCTGGTGCCGCACCAGGAAGACCCTCACGCATCTTCGTCCGGCTCAAGGGTATGATACATCTCACAGACGGGGTCCCCTCGGGGCTGCCACAGTCTCTGCTCGTAGTGGATCCTGGGGTTGAAAGCCTTCCTGTTGGCTGGATCTGTCGTCTTGCAGTAGATCTCGCCCAGCATCTTCACCGTCTCGTCGTCGAGCCCCATCTCCTGCCAGACCATGGGTATGCGGTTGGGGCACTGCCCCGGAGGGCAATGATAGACCAACTTCGTGTCACTGATCTCGTCCACTGCGACGTCGGTGGCCGGGCTGCAAAGAAGACCCTCCAACACATGTACGCGGAAGTACTCTTTCAGACCTCCGTCCTTGGCCCTCGCCCGGTCTTCCTGTCCGGCCTTGTACCCATACTCGTACATTGCCTTCTGCGCCACCTCCAGGGCTTTGTCGCCAAACTCCTCCCTGAAGGCCAGGACCAGTCTGGCAAACATCCGAGGCGTGCCCGAGTACGCTCGCCGGAGCAACTCCCTGAGCTCGATCTCGTCGACCAGCTCAGGGTCGGGCGTGGCCTTGTGCACGATCCGGCCTCGATGACCTATGTATTCTTCCTGCAACGTCTCTTCACCTCCTAGCTAATTGGTTTCAGGATTCTCCCGCAGACTCTACCGTTATGGCTACCTCCCTCCACTACTATCTCCCCATTCACTATGACGTACTCGATCCCGACCGGATACCTGTCCGGTTCCTCGAACGTGGCCTTGGCGCCAACCGTGGCCGGATTGAAGACCACCATGTCCGCCTGCCAGCCATCGAGAATCATGCCTCTGCCGACAAGTCCGAACCGCCGGGCCGCGAAGGAGGTCATCTTGTCGATCGCCTCCTCCCAGGTCAGTACGTGGTCCGTACGGACGTACCTTCCCAGAATGCGGGGAAAGGTGCCGTACGTCCGTGGATGCGCCAGGGGACCGGGCTCAGAGCTATCCGAGGACACCATCTGGTCATCGTGTCGCATCAGCTCTCTCAGGTCGTCCTCGTTCACCCAGTGCGCGACGAGCCTGGCCTGGGGGTCCTCCAGCAGGATGTCGAACGCAGCGGCCGCCGGTCGTTTCTCCCACAGCTCCGCGATTTCCTGGAGCGTCTTGCCACTGATGGTATCCAGGACGTCAGACAACACCACCAGATTCTCCCAACCGGCCTCCCGGGCGATGCTTTCCCAGCCCGGCACGCCTTCTTCCATCTCCCGCGCCGCTCTCTCGCTCTGCTGGGGGTCTCTCAGCCGCTCCAACGTCTTGTCCAGTCCGCCTTCGTGCATCCAGGGAGGCAGCAGTGCCCGTACGCTGGGATTCGCCGCAGGGTACGGATACTGGTCGAAGGCCACGTCCACGCCCTCTTCGCGAGCCTCGTTGATCATGTCCAGCACCTCGCGCGCTTTGCCCCAGTTGCTCCTTCCGGCCAGCATGAAGTGGGAAATCTGCGCCCTCACGCCAGATCCCTTGGCTATCTGGATGATCTCTCGCACAGAGTCCACGATTTCCGAACTGTAGTTGCGCATGTGACACGTGAACACCCGCCCACGTTGGGCAACCACCCCGCAGAGAGCAACGAGTTCCTCGGAGGCTGCAAAGCACATGGGAGGGTAGAGCAGCCCGCTGGACATGCCCATCGCGCCTTCGTCCAGGGCTTCCGCCAGCAGGCTCTTCATCTCCTCCAGCTCGTCAGTCGAGGGTGGGCGGTTCTCCATACCCAACACCGCGGTCCTGATGGTCTTATGGCCCACCAGCACCGCCTGGTTGTTGATCAGGCCGTGGTCCTCAAGTCTGTCGAGGTATTCGCCCATAGTGCGGTAGGCACCCAGAATTCCAAGACCCTCATTCACATAAGGATCGAGAAACCGCAGGTTGTCCCCAGCCAGCGGGGCAGCCGATGAGCCACAGTTGCCCACGATCTCGGTGGTCACGCCCTGACGTAGCTTCATGTCGGGGCGCGGTTCGCGGAAGAAGACGAAGTCCGAATGAGAGTGGGGATCGATAAACCCCGGCGCGACGAAGAACCCAGAGGCGTCCACGACCTGGCGCGCGTCGACGTCGTCTCCGCGCAGCACCACGATGGTCCCGTCCTGCACAGCCACATGCGCACGGTATCCAGGGTTGCCAGTCCCGTCGATGACCGTTCCTCCCAGCAGCACCAGATCCAGCATGGGCAAACCTCCCCGGGGTCCACATAGCGCCAGGTGGCACAGGTATATCAGTCAGATATATATGGTATTCCAGTGGTATACCAATATATACAGCGATTCGCATCCCTTGTCAAGCATCAACGCCATCTGCGCCCACCACCTTGACTGCCACCCATAACCGGAGTATAATGGAGATGGTCATTCACAGCGTGAATATTCCTGATGTGATGGTCTGGACCAGATGACGGACAAAGAGCTGTCTCCCCAATGGGTGCTGCTGGGCTTGCTGATGCGCAAGCCCATGCACGGCTACGAGTTGCACCAGTTCTTCTCCCCTCCCTCCCCTCTCGAGCAAGTCTGGTACCTGGGCATCAGCCAGATGTACAAGCTGCTGAAGGAGCTCGAGGAGCAGGGACACGTGGAGGTCAGCGTCGAGGCCCAGGAGGCCCGGCCAGACCGCAAGGTGTACCACGCGACACCGTCTGGTCGTCAGGCCTTCCTCGACTGGCTTCAGACGCCGGTCGGCGGGATCCGCCTGATGCGGGTGGAGTTCCTGGGCAAGCTCTTTCTGGCTCGCGAGCTGGGACCCGAGGTGGTGGAGAGAGTCGTGGACGAACAAGCGGAGGCCTGCCGCACTATGCTGGAAGATCTGGAAGCCAGGATGCCTGGGCCAGAGTTCGAAGATCTGGTGCTCCGCTTCCGCGCAGGCCAGATAGAGGCTGCCCTCCACTGGCTGGACCATTGCCGGACCGTGCTTCTGGACAGCGAGTCGGGGGGCGACTGACCAGAGATGATCGACATCCGGAACCTCACCGTGCAGTACCACGGCCAGGAGCCAGCCGTGGACGACGTATCGCTGAAGATCGAGCAGGGCGAGTTTGTGCTCTTGACGGGACCCTCAGGATGCGGCAAGAGCACCCTGACCCGCTGCCTCAACGGGCTGATCCCTCAGAGCTCCCAGGCCGTCATGTCCGGCAGGGTGCTCGTCGACGGGACACCCACCGTCGAGCGCACAGTAGCGCAGACAGCCACCCACGTGGGGCTGGTCTTCCAGAACCCCGCCAGCCAGCTCTTCGGCTCCACAGTGGAGGAAGAGCTGGCCTTCGGACCCCGCAACCTGGGCCTCCCCGAGGATGAGGTGGCCGAGCGCTCCTCCTTCGCCCTCCAGGCCACGCGGATCGAGCACCTCAGCCGCCGCGCCACCAGGACTCTGTCCGGGGGTGAGCAGCAGCGCGTGGCCATCGCCGCTGTGCTGGCTATGCGTCCCCGAGTCCTCGTGCTCGACGAGCCCACGTCCAACCTGGACCTCAAGGGCGCCGCCGCCGTCCTCGATACGCTGCACCGCCTGCACACCGACTACGGTCTCACCATCCTGGTCGTGGAGCACAGGCTGGCGGAGGCGGGCAAGCTGGCCGACAGGGTCCTGATCATGAACCGGGGAAGAGTGGTCCTCGATGGCTCTCCCCAGGAGGTGTTCGCCAACAAGGGGCTTCTGGCTGACCTGGGCATCCGCTATCCGCGACCGGCTCCCAAGGGAAGCTGCCCGGCGCTGGACCCCGCCGCCTGGAAACCGAACGAGGCTGGGAGGAGACCACTGGTGGAGCTCCAGGGCGTGGAAGCGGGCTACGATTCCCGCGTGGTTCTGAAGGACCTCGACCTGACCATCTACTCGGGGGAGTTCGTGGCCCTGGTGGGAGACAACGGGGCGGGAAAGACCACCGTGGCCAGGCTGCTGGCCGGGTTGCTCAAACCCCGCCGAGGACGCGTGACCTGGGACGACAGATCAGCCAGGCTTTCGCTGGGCCGCCGGGTGGGTCTCCTCTTTCAGAATCCGCTCGACCAGCTCTTCTGCGACAGCGTCGAGGAGGAGATAGCCTTCGGCCCGCGCAACTTCGGTATGCTAGAGAAGCAGAGGCTGGAGACCATAGCAGCCGCGGCCGGTCTCTCCGACCTGCGTGCCCGCAACCCCTATGCCCTCAGCGTGGGCCAGCAACAGAGAGTGGCTCTGGCCTCCGTCCTCTCTCTGGAGCCAGCGCTGCTAGTCCTCGACGAGCCCACCATGGGCCAGGACTGGGGCAGCCTCAGTCGCGCCATGGACTTCCTGAGCAAGCTGAACGGTCATGGGCAGGCTATCCTGCTCATCACCCACGACCACAAACTGGTTTGCCACTATGCGGAGCGAATTCTGCAATTGCAGGATGGAACGGTGTCCCGCGTCGCACCCGACCAGGCACAGCAGGCCGTGCCCCTACCACAGATTCAAGGAGAGATTAGATGAAGTTCTCAGTACGTGAGCTGGTCTACATCGCCATCTTCGGCGCCATCTGGGGAGCCCTGGAGCTGACCCTGGGTTCCTATCTGCACGTCATCTTTCCCCCGCTGGCCGACACTTTCCTCGTGGGGCTGATCATGGCCTCCCTCGGTGCCGTGGTGGCCCTCGTCGGATACCACTTCGTACCCAGGACGGGAGCGGTGTTCATGATCGGCATCATCACCGCCGTCCTGAAGATGATCAGCCTCGGTGGTGTGAAGGCAGGGCCCCTGGTGGCCATCCTGGCCGAGAGCCTGTTGATGGAACTGGGGCTGTACGTCGCGCGCAAACCCAGTCGCTGGGGTTTCGTCCTGGCAGGCGTGCTGGCCGTCTCGTGGAACTTCTTCCACAAGTTCATCATGATGTACGTTCTTATGGGAAAGGGCGTGTACGAGGTCTACTCCAGCATGGTGAAGGAAGGCGCGAGTCTACTCCGCATCGACGTCGCCTATGCCCTGGTGATCATCGTCTTCCTGTTCCTGATCCGGATCGTAGCTGGTGGTCTGGCGGGCTGGATAGGCTGGGACCTGGGGAGGGTCGTGCGTGGCCGCCTGGCGAGATAGTCGTCCCTGGCCTGGCTCCTTAGGGGCGACCCTCAGTGCCTATGGTTACCTGTTTCTCTTCCTGGGCACGGCGGTCGCGGCCATCGTAGCCCGCGAGGCCGAAGTGATTCTCGTGCTCCTGGCAGTGCTCGTCCTGGCGGGGCTGTCTCGAAGCCCGGCCTGGAGGCTGCTGGCCCGCTGGCAACTCTGGGTCTTCGTGCTCCCCACTGTGGCGCTGAGCGCCCTGCTCATCGGGGAACGCGACCTGCAACTGTGGTGGTTGTGGCTATCACCGGAGGGCTTCTGGGCCGGGCTGTGGATGGCGGGCAGGGCCTTGTCCATAGCCCTGGCGGCGGCGGTCTTCACCAGCAGTGTCTCTGTGTCGCAGATGGCACAGCTCTTCGAAGGCTGGAGACTCAAGGGGTTGGGGTTTGCGCTGGGGGTGGCTACCAACGTCTTGCCCAGCATCGAGGAGACGATGGAGACATCCTACCAGGCCATGCGGCTGAGGGGCGGGTTCCGCACCCGGCGACTTCGTACCTTGAAACTGCTGCTCGTGGCCCTCATCGCTGGCTCCCTGCGACGTGGCGACGACATCGTCTCAGCCGCTGAGTCTCGGGCCTTCGACCCCGACCGGCCGCTCGGCCCCTCGATCTCCCCCACGCGCGCCGACCTGGCCCTGGCGGCGGGGTGCGGGATCCTGGCAGCCGCCCTGCTGCTGGTGTGATGGGATGAAAGAAGAAGGCGGGGCTCAGAGCCCCGCCTTTCTGCGTCGGTAGTGGGAAGTCTCAGACGATCGATGGTTCAACCTGCTGGGTCGCTGGCAGCATCTCCCCCAGCACCCTCTCCAGCGCCATGGTGTGACTGCACACCCCTCGCCTGGCGAAGAACCCACAGTCACAGCCCCACTGCCCGTCAGCAAAGGAAACGAGGTGCGTATCGTGGTCGCCTTTGACGGTAACCTGGAACTGGTGGAAGGAGATCCTGTCTAGCTGTTCGGCATAGCGCCTGGCCTTCTCGATCTTTCCGATCATCCCTGAGTCCATACCCATCCTCCGCTTGGCAGATTCGCCTCTCTTGACGGCCTCACCAAAACAAAAAAGACGCAGGAATACACATTACCCCTACGTCACGAGATCTCAAACCCGTGTGGTGATGTGGAATGGGTCAAGAGATATCCCCTATCGTTCTACACCTCTAGTATACCCGCATTCGCTCCGCCTGTCAACCTGGCCGGCCCGACGCGGCTCCGGTCGCGTCGGGATCCGCCCCCGCCTCTTCTGCCGGCATAGATCGCGGCTCTCACTCCGCCCAACACCCTCACTGCCCACTTGACAGGTACAGTCATCTGTGCTACCATAGGCGCAGAAGGTACACACTGGGCCTGCCTGTCGCAGGTGGAAGTAGCTCGCCCGTAGCTGTTTTCTCATCCTCGACTCAGCGGCGCCGTGTAAGTGCTGAACCATGATGGAGGCAGGAGCGTCCAGAGGCACAGCCGCACCTTCAATACGAGAGAAAGGAGGGAAAGCAGCTATGGAAGAGCAGAGGATCACAAGCACCGTCAAGTGGTTCAGTGACCAGAAAGGCTACGGATTCATCGCCCGCGATGAGGGCAAGGACGTATTCGTCCACTTCTCGGGAATCCGACCTGGCGGGCCCCGTTCTCTGAACGAGGGCGACAAGGTGGAGTTCACCATCGAAATGGATCAGCGCGGCCCCAGGGCCGTTGACCTGGTGGTCACCGAATCTGCTCCGCGTCAGGACTTCGGCCGCTGGTAGCCATGCTCTGGGCGGCGGAAGCGGAGGCACACCAACCACAGAGAGCCTTGGAGCAGTAGACCTGTGTCCGGGGCTCTTCTTCTTTCGCACGTGAGGCACCACCGCAATCCTGGAGGAGAGGACCGCATCATGCAAGCCAGCCTGCTATGCCGTCCACCGCTAAGCCATCGCTCCCGGTTCGAGACCGCGAGGGGATGTCCACGATATACCCCCCCGGATCCCGCCACCACTCCAGTTCACCTTCCTGTGGCTGCCTCACCGCCCGCTTGTCGCTTCCCCGTCTCCTGGGCTATGATCTATGCACCCAGAGGCCCGGCGCTTGATCGGTCACACCCGTGCCCACAGCGCGCGCCAGGGCCATTCATCGCTCGGCCCGCAGCAGCGGTCGTCTGAGTCTCGGAGGAGCGGTCGAGCCTGCCGTATAGGCACCGGTCGCCCGCCACGGAGGGAAAGGAACATGGCTGACATAGGTCCATCCACACCACGTGAGGGACGAGGAGCAGCCCCTGGGTTCACCAGCAGGGTGGGGAGCAGGATGGCCCGGCTCTTGGGGCGTACTACTTCCTCCGGCTCCGGCTTCCGAACCCTGGGCAGCGCGCTCCTGTGGGGTCTGGCTCCGCTCCTCATCGGCCTGTGGTTGGCCCCGCTGCTCGTGGCAGAGCCCTCCGTGGGCATCATCCGGCTCAACGGAGACATCTACGTGGAGAGCGCTGACTTCGTTCTGGCCCAGATCGAGGAGGCGCGCGCCGACCCCGCCATCAGGGCGGTGGTCGTGCAACTGGACTCCCCGGGCGGCGAAGTGGCGGCCAGCCAGCAGCTATATCTGGAGCTACAGAACCTGCGCCGGGAGATGCCGGTGGTCGGATCCATCGACAGCATGGCGGCCAGCGGCGCCTTCTACACGGCCATGGCCATGGACCCGGTCTACGCCAAACCCTCTTCGACGGTGGGCAACGTGGGCGTGTGGGGCTTCATCCCCGAAGACCTGGGCGTCAACGACGTCATCCTCTCCAGCGGCCCGTTCAAGCTCACCGCCAGCAACCGAGATGAGTTCCTGCGCTCCATCGAGAGCATCAAGCAAGAGTTCCTGGAGACTGTCTTCAGCCAGAGGGGAGAGCGCATCAACATTTCCCGCGTAGAGCTTTCTGAAGGCCTGGCCTATTCCGGTCGAGACGCGATGCGCCTCGGACTCATCGACCAACTGGGCACGGAGACCGACGCCGCGCGCACCGCCGCTGCGCAGGCCGGCCTGGTCCACTACCAGGTGGTGGACCTCTCGGCCCGGGTCGCGGCCGCCCTGGCCGAGGAGGGAGCCGGAGAGCTCGAGCCCTGGGTGGCAGCGGCAGACCCGCTCACCGGGAGACGCGTCCTGCCTCCCGGAGCCTATCTCCTCTATGACCAACAACTAGGAGGTGCGCCGTGAGAATGAGAACCAAGCTCTTCATCGCCGTCGTCCTCATCGCGCTCCCCCTTGCCGGGAGATGGATGTGGTTCTACCGGGGAACTTACGTACCGCCCACCATCCCGGAGCTCGACCAGAGCCAGATGGAGGTCCCTCTGCCCGAGTACAGCCCCATCGCGGAAGAGGCTGTTCAGGAAAGGGGCCGGGTGGTCATCGATCTCGGCCACGCCAACAACCTGGAGGTGGACGATCTCACCCCCTTGCGGGAGCGCCTCATCGCCCGCGGCGCCACCATTGAGACCTACGACGGGCTGTTCGTCTCCCTGGACTCACAATTGCGCGGCGCAGTAGCCCTCATCGTGGCCGCCCCCACCCTCTCCTTCACCCCGCTGGAGGCCAGTGCGGTGGTCGATTTCGTGGAGGACGGCGGGCGGGTGCTGCTCATCGCCGACCCCACGCGTCCCGTTCCCGTACCGGAAGATCAACAGACCCTGGACCTGACCGACGTTCTGTTCCCTGAAAGCGCCATCCCGGCCATCAACAGCGTGGCCGATCCGCTGGGCGTGGTCTACTTCGACGACTACATCTACAACCTGGTGGACAACGAGGGCAACTATCGCAACGTCAAGCTGGTCCCCCAGAGCGGCGATTCTCCGCTGACAGAAGATCTGGACACGGTGGTCTTCTTCGCTGCCCACTCACTGCGCAGCGACGGTCCCAGCCTCCTCCAGGGTGACGAGAACACCTTCTCCTCCCTGCGCACGGGCGAGGCGGATCTCACCGCCGCCGCCCTCTCGGCCAGCGGTGACGTGCTGGCCCTGGGCGATCTCACCGTGATCACCGCACCCTACCACACCGTGGAAGACAACGATCAGTTCCTGAGCAACGTGGCCAACTGGCTGATGAGCGCCGAGCGCGTGTGGGACCTGAGGGACTTCCCCTATCTGTTCCAAAGACCTGTGGACCTGGTGCAGGTCCCCGGTGAGTTCGTGGATCCCCGCCTGGTGGCCAAGAGCGGTGAGCTGCATCAGGTGCTGGCCCAGGCTGACCTGACTCTGACCCTCCGGGACGCGGCGGAGCGCGGCCACGACGCCCTCTTCGTAGGGACCTTCGACGACGTGGAGCTGGTGCAGGACTACCTGGACGACGCCGGCGTGGTGATCACCATCGTCGAGCAGGAAGGCGCCACGCCCACGCCCACACCCACGGCAAAGGAGGAAGAGGAGCAGCGGGACACCATCAAGGTGGAGGGGCTGGGTACCGTCCTCCTCCAGGGCACCACCCTCTTCCTGGTCGACCAGTCAGAAGATCAGGTGGTGGTCATCGCCCTGGCAGAGGATGGTGACTCCACCATGCTGGCGCTGGACCGGCTGGCCCTGGCCGACTTCACTGGCTGTGTCGACAGCGACCGCGTCACCCTGTGCTCCACCGGCGAGGCTGCCGAGGGGGTTGGCCTGGACGAGGAGCCAGAGGAGCAGCAGGGAGAACCCACTCCCCCTGCCGAGCTGGGGAAAGCGCAGCCCAGGATCGGCTCCATCCTGGAGTCCGAAACCGCCCTGGCCGAGGGCGTGCCCTGGCTACAGGAACTGGCTGAGGAAGATTACGACGAGACCTCCCAGGCGGGCGAGACCTACACCTACACCATCTCTCTGGAAGGATCGGAAGACCTCCTCTGGGTCTACGGCTGGTGCGCCACCACCAAGGAGCTGCTCAAGCAGAACTGGGAGCACATCACGCTGGACTCCACCGTCAACGGCGAGGACGTGACCCTGCCCAGATTCGCCGTCCTGGACGTCGGCTCTGAGGATCAGGAGTGCCGCCTGTACTACGCGCTGGTCACCGACTGGCCAGAGGGGCAGCACACCCTGATCAACGCGGTGACCTTCGACCAGGAGATCTACGACGGGACCGATACCTTCCCCGCCGGCACGCACTACTACGAATACCTGGTGAGCGTAGGCGGCTGACCACGCGGGCGCTTCTCGAAGCTCGCCATCCCCAGGGCCGAGGTACCGGCTGGCCCGGCTCAGGCGGGACGCACCCACCTCGGCTCGACGTGCCCTCCATGAGGGTGTGGAAAAAGGCTGCGAGAGGCAGGCACGCGCTGTCCTGCGGTCCGCCCCGCACCGGGCTCATCCTTCGATACGGCCTTCGGCCTACTCAGGATGAGCACCAGTGCTGCCCCCAATCCCGTTTTTCCACACTTTCCTCCACACCACTTGACAGAGGACCGCATTCGTGCTAAGATTCGCCCTGAAGGTATACATTGAGCCCGGCTGTCCCCGGTAGAAGTGGCTCATCCATAGCTGTTTTTCCACCCTGGACCGCGTAGGGCTGTGTAAGTGCTGGATCCCGCCGGAAGCGTGTGCTTCTGAAGGCACAGCCGCACCTTCAACTACACGAAAGGAGTGTGGAACAGCTATGGAAGAGGGAAGAGTCCAGGGAACCGTGAAGTGGTTCAGTGACCGAAAGGGGTACGGCTTCATCACCCGGGAGGAGGGCAAAGACGTATTCGTGCACTTCTCGGGCATCCGGCCAGGCGGGCCTCGTTCGCTCTACGAGGGTGACAAGGTGGAGTTCTCCATCGAGACCGATCGCCGCGGCCCTCGGGCGGTGGATCTGGTGGTCACCGAAGCCGCCCCGCGCCAGAGCTTCGACCGCTACTAGCGTCGGGCGGCCACCTGAACGCGATCACCATAGAGCCTCAGGATCGTCCTGGCACCCCTGAGGCTCTTTTCCTTCAACGAGCCTCCTGCCGGGCGGGAAGAGCGCAGCACAGGCATGGAAGGAGGGCACGGACGTTTTCTGAGTGGGAGCACCAACCATCGTCTCTGCTCAGGCGTGCCCTCGAGGGCTCACCAGTACGTCAGAGATCCGAAAGGAGTGCGAAAGGAATGACCACTGAACCGGGACCCTCGGCCAGCGACATCGTCTACCTCTTCGGGGATCGCTTCGCCAGCAAGCCTCGCATAGGTGGGGAGACGCTGCTCTATGGAGGCAGCAAGGTCAAGCTCGACGATCTGGCCAACACGCTCATGGTAGCCGCCTTCGCCGACCTGGCCAGCAAAGGATACGTGAGGCTGGAGGTTGTGGAGGGGAAGAAGCTGGGGCTCTTCACCTCGCGCGACGTGCAGGCAACTCGCCTCAGCACGTCCGCGGAGCCCCTCTACGGCCTGGAAGGGGCGATATGGAACCAGATCATCGACAACCCCAAAGAGGACCGCGTGCGCCCCATCGTCGCCCGGATCCTGGGGGGAGAGCGGCCGACCCCCTGGAGGGACATCACGAATGTGACCAAGAACGGCCTGGCGGAGCAGGGCTACTTCAACGTGGAGAAGGAGGAGTTGCGCTTCCGTCCGGACAGGTATCACTGGTCGGCTAACGAGGAACTGATCCTCCTCCACGAGGGCAGGGTGGACCAGGTGAAGACCATGCTTTCCTCCCTGGAGGCAAGGGATTCCGCACTGTATAAACAGCTTGTGGAATCGGTGAAGAAGGGCATTCAGGCTATGGTGGAGCACCCGGACTACGACACCGACTAGCCAGGCTGGGACCAGGGCCGACAGGCGTCTGCTGCTCCGTCCCGGGGACCCATCGGGCTTGCGCGCGGCGTGGAGCGGCGGCGCGGACAATCTCCCACACCTGGCCAGCTTCGTCAACACACTTGACAAGCATAGAGATTCATGGTATGTTTGGCGCAAGAAGGTACACACCGACACTGTCTGTCGCAGGTGGAAGTAGCTCTACCAGAGCTGTTTCCTCATCCTCGACTCAGCGGCGCGTTGTGTAAGTGCTGATCTCGATGGAGACTGAGGTTTCCTGAGGCACAGCCGCACCTTCTAATATGAGGAAAGGAGAGCAGCTATGGCAGAGGAAAGGACCAAGGGGACGGTCAAGTGGTTTAGTGAGCGCAAGGGTTATGGGTTCATCACCCGCGAGGAAGGCAAGGACGTCTTCGTCCACTTCTCAGGCATTCGAGCTGGCGGGCCTCGTTCTCTGAACGAGGGCGATCAGGTGGAGTTCTCCATCGAGACCGACCAGCGCGGGCCGAGGGCGGTGGATCTGATCGTCACCGAGGCCGCTCCGCGACAGAGCTACGGCCGCGAGAGGTACTAGGCCGGGGCTGAACGGCGCGACCTGGCGCCCACGATTACCAGAGAGCCTCAGGGCGGTGGCCCTGGGGCTCTTTCTATTCCACCAGATCCGGGCGGTCCCCGAGGACGCCCCAGGCATCACCAGATGGGAGATCACGCAGGGGTCAGACTGCGCCCGCCCCCCTTTCTGGAAGACCGCCAGGACTCATCTCCTCCCCCTGGATGGGGGAGGACAGAGGAGGGGGTGAATGCCCTACACCCAGGCTCGCTGACCCTCACCTCGCTTTCCCATCCTCACTTTCCCATTTGACAAAACCGGTCATTTCTGGTACGCTTGATGGTGGAAGGTACACACTGACCCTGCTTCTCAGAGCGGGAAGAAGCTCATCGTGGCTGTTTTCCTCTTCTGGACTGCGCGGCGTTGTGTAAGTGCTGATCTTCATGGAAGCCTGGCTTGCTGACGCACAGCCGCACCTTCCAAATCTAGGAAAGGAGAGCAGCTATGTCAGAGCAAAGAGGCGAAGGCACCGTCAAGTGGTTCAATGCGGGCAAGGGCTACGGCTTCATCACGCGAGATGAGGGCAAAGACCTGTTCGTACACTTCTCGGGCATTCGCGCCGGCGGACCTCGTTCGCTGAACGAGGGTGATAAGGTCGAGTTCTCTATCGAGCAAGACCAGCGTGGGCCCAGGGCCACCGACGTGGTGGTCACCGAGCCCGCTCCGCGCCAGAGCTTCGACCGCTACTAGGCCCTAGCCTGGGCGTGAGCTAACGCGCCAACGAGAGAGCCTCAGGGTGTGTAGCCTGAGGCTCTTTTCATGGCCTCGCTGCCTAGGACCAACCTCGAGCGGGTTCGACCCCAGCCCCTCGAACCCTGCAGCAGGGTGTGAAGAACGCCAGCGTCCCCCCGCACACCGCGCACCGAGCCTCTCCAGGGACCTGCTCCCTCGCCGATATCCAGCAGCCACGCACGACCTCCTTCCTCCGCTCAGCCACCAAGGTGCAACTTGACCTTTGTAGTCTCTTGAGTTATAATGTAACTACAGTGACTAACGGAGGTGCGGACATGGGAGAGACTTCCGTAGGTATCAGGGAGCTGAAGTCCCGGCTGAGCGCCTATCTTCACCAGGTCAAAGGAGGCACGACCCTGCTCATCACCGAGCGCGGCAAGCCCATCGGCCGCATCGTGCCCCTCAGGCCATCGCTGGAGGAGCGTATGGAGGAGTTGGTTGGGGCCGGTCTGGCCTCGTGGAATGGGCGCAGGCTGCCTCCCTACCGGCCTGTGGCCCACGCTCAGGGCCGAAGCACAGTCGCGGAGCTTCTACTGGAGGATCGGGAATGATCCTCTACCTGGACGCCAGCTCGTTGGTCAAGCGGTACGTGGACGAGTGGGGCTCGGACGAGGTGGCCCGAGCCACCGAAAGGGCTACGCTGGTCGGTACGGTGGCCATCGCCCGCGTGGAGGTCTCGGCCGCCATGGCCAAGGCGGTCCGCCTCAACATCCTCACCCGAAAGGAGGCCTCCAGGGGGCTCCGTGCGTTCAGGCAAGAATGGGCAGACTTCGTACAGTTGCAGGTCACAGACCTCCTCATCTCCCGCGCGGACGCGCTCGCCTGGGACCACGGTCTGCGAGGCTATGACGCGGTCCATCTGGCTGCTGCGTCTCTGTGGCAGGAAATGCTGACTGACGAGGTCACACTTTCTACCTTCGACCAGCGGCTGTGGACCACGGCGGGAGAGGTGGGCCTGGCCGTGCATCCCGAGGACCTCCCCGGCCTTCTCCTGAACTGGAGGGGACAGGGGTGACGAGAGACCACGGCCGCCACCCCACGGCCTCAAGTAGAGACGCTGAGGCCCCTTTCCTTCCTGGGCCGAGCTCAGATCCTCGCTCCGGTCCTCTGTGGACGAGCCGCCCCAGTCCCTTGCATCCGGCAGATGGAGATGATATCATGGGTTCAGGTCTGCGCGTGGGACCCGGTCCCCCACCTCTACGGCCTGGGCGCCAGGAATGGCCAGGCCACGGGGCACGCGGCCGAGGAGCGATGGGCACTCTGTCGCGCGACACGCACCCCGACGCAGAGCGTAAGCAGATCGAGTTGCTTCGCGATATGCCTTCCTGGCGCAGGCTGGAACTGGCGGTCCAGATGACCCAGGCCTGCTACTCGCTAGCCCTGGCCGGGCTGAGGCATCGCCACCCCGAGGCCAGCGCCGCCGAGCTGGACCGGCGCCTGGCAGATGTTGATGCTGGGCGCCGAGCTGGCTGCTCGCGTCTACGGCCCCTGGCCAGACTAGGAGGTGCATGGTGCCTCCCGATCCCCTGGCCGTGACCCTCACGGTGGTGCACGTCCTGGAATCACTCCACATCCCGTACCTGATCACGGGCTCCCTGGCCAGCGCCGTGTTTGGCCTGGCCAGGTCCAGCGTGGGCGCCGACCTCCTGGAGCGTGCGCTGGAGGACGCCGGGGGATAGCCGGCCTCGCGTGCCCCGCAGGGCCGAGGCCGTTGCTCACGGCGCCAGAGATGCCCCAGGGCGTTCTTCGCCACATTTCAGCCGACTTGACAATTATGGAAATCGCGCGTACACTTAGACTAAGAAGGTACACACTGACCTTGCTATCGCAGATGGAACAGGCTCTACCGTAGCTGATTTCTCATCCTCGACTGCGCGGCGATGTGTAAGTGGGGAATCCAGAGGGGAGCGCAGGCTTCCCGAGGCACAGCCGCACCTTCAAGCCCAGGAAAGGAGAAAGCAGCTATGTCAGAGCAAAGAGGCGTAGGCACCGTCAAGTGGTTCAACGGCGGCAAGGGCTTCGGCTTCATCACCCGTGATGAGGGCAAGGACTTGTTCGTCCACTTCTCGGGCATCCGCGCTGGTGGACCCCGTTCGTTGAACGAAGGCGACAAGGTCGAGTTCGCCATCGAACAGGATCAGCGTGGGCCGAGAGCCACCGATGTGGTGGTGACCGAGTCCGTTCCGCGCCAGAGCTTCGGCCGATACTAGGCCTTAGCTTACGCGTGAGCTAACACGATCACGAGAGGGCCTCAGGGTTAGTTCCCCGAGGCCCTTTTCTTTCCCCTGGGCAGCATTTCCTATTGACTCCGGTTCCAATTAGCGCTATAATGGACAGGGAGCAGGCAGCCGGACTTCGTCTCCACTTCGCTTCAACCGGACCACGCATGGGAAAGTGACCACGACCCTTGCCGGGCATACCCGCGGCGAACCCAGCGCCTGTGACACTTCTGGGTTGGGGACCGATGATGCGCATTGACCACCATCAGCCTGGCGTCCGGATCATCGAACTGGCCGGGCAAGGATGACAGACGATGCCAATCCAGGAGCAACCATGAAAAGGTCGTTCACCGTGGTGATAGAGCGAGACCCCGAAAGTAGTTGGCTGGTGGGTGAGGTCGTGGAGCTGCCTGGCTGCTACACCCAGGCGGCTGACCTGCCTGGCTTGGAAGCAAACGTCGAGGAAGCGATTCGGGCGTATCTCAAGACCGCCCAGCCAGAGTAACCACTGCCTGACTTCGTCGGCACCTGGCGGGTGGAGGTGACCGCTTGACCCGCCTGCGTCTGGTTCCCTACCGCCAGTCGAGCAAGGGGGCCGAGGCAGCGGGGTTTGACTGGGTTCGGCGTGAGGGGAGCCACAGTACCCCCCGCAATGGGGAGGGTCGCATCGTAGTGATTCCCGACCACGGCTCCCAGGTCATCGTGCGGCCGCTGCTGCGCAAGATCCTGCGGGATCTGGGGCTAAGCGCAGAGGAATACCACGACATCCTGGACAAGCTGTGATGGGCCGCTCTGCAAGACCGCTGGCTGTTTGTTCGATGGATGATGTCGCCGGCGGCCAATCGACGGGGCAAGTCGAAAGACGTGGCCCAATCCTCACCACACACTAGCGCCTACCTTCAATCCTCGATCTGTTCTCACCACAGGAGGGGGAGTGGAACACGACTTGGCGGAAACGGCGGAAGGCATCCTCCGGCGCTGGCTGCCCGCGCTGCTGGAGGGCCTCGATCAGATCACCGACGAAGAACAGCGGATCAAGATCCTGGAGTTCTGCGGCCGCGCCTGCGCGGAGCACGACTTCGAGGAACTGGCCAGGATCAAAGAGGAAGCCCGGGACAGGGAGCACCTCCTCCAGTTGATCAACGAGAGGATCAAGTGGTGCGGCGAATGGGTGTGGGAGGACGGCCGGATCCGCACCGTCTGTCCCGCCTGCGGCTGTCCGCTGGTGGTGGAGGGGTGCGTCCAGCGTTGTCCCACCTTCTGTCTCTGCTCCCGGGGCTGGGTCAAGGCGATATTCACCGAAGCCCTGGGGGAGGAGGTGGACGTGGAGCTGCTCCAGGCCATCGGGAGGGGCGACGAGTGTTGTGAGTTCCTGGTCAGTCCCAGGCCTGACGGATCTCGCCATGCGTAGGGGCACGGCGCGGGGTGCCCGGCGCCCGTCCCGCGAACACACCGCGTGCCGAGGCTTGTCTTTGAGCAAAGCCGGTAGCATAATACAACCAGTGTGACTTATCCTGGAACGGCGAGGAGGTTTTCATGAGCGCCCCTGTGCGCACGGAATACCGCCACATCACCCAAGTCCCCGGTGTATGCGGTGGCCGACCGGTCATCAAAGGCACCCGGACGGCGGTGAAGGCAGTCGTAGGTTACTACAAGATGGGCCTCACCGTGGAGGAGATCTTAGAGGGCCTGCCCCACCTGACGCCCGCTCAGGTCTACGAAGCCCTCAGCTACTACCACGAGCACCAGGCCGAGATAGAGCAGGACATCGAAGAGAGCCGCGTCCAGCACCTCATAGACGGCTACGGTCTAAGAACCACCAGCGACGGTCGCATCGTAACCGAGGAAGGCAGTGGCCGCTGAGCCCCCTCTCTTTTGCCGTCTGTACCTAGATGAGGATGTCCACAGGCGTGTGGCCGCTGCCCTCCGACTACGCCATTTTGACGTGGTGAGCGCTCACGAGGCGCGGCGCTGGGGACTGACCGACGAGGAGCAATTGCGCTACGCCGCAACCGAAGGACGCACCCTCTTCACCTACAATGCCGCTGACTACGTAAAACTGCACCTGGAGTGGCTAAGGAGTGGCCAGCAACACCAGGGCATTGTGGTCTCGGATCAACTCCCCGTCGGCGAAACGGTGCGCCGACTGCTGAGGTTGCTGAATCGCGTGCCAGCCGACGAGATGCGGAACCAGCTCCGCTGGCTCCAGGCCTTCAGGTAGCGTGGATCACCCGGTCCGCCACGGCACAGCGGACCTGCCCGAAGCCAGACCTCCGGGGCCTTCTCATGCGCAGGGGCACGGCATGCCGCACCCTCCCTCCCGGGCGGGGTGACAGTGGGGACAGTACAGTGAGCGAGGGCGTTCAGCACACTATGCAGACGGAGGAGGAACTGGTCGCCGAATTGGACCTACTGGGGATCCGCTATCTGTCGCGCCAGTCGTCGTATCGGGCCAGCCAGGTACGCCCGCCCGAGGCGTTGTTGGCCGACCTGGTTCGACAGCCCAGCGCCCGCGTCCGGGCCGCGGTGATCGCCGTCCTGCTGGCTCACCCGAGTACGCCGACGGAATCCCCGCAGCGCTCGAGCGTTTGTTGCCGGTCGAGCGACTAACCCTCCAGTCGTTCTATGAGGCAGCGGTGCTCCTGCAACAGAAGCACGCCCATCGCCTGCGGGAGCTGATGGGCGCGCGGTGGCGCCCCTTGCCCCGTCTGTCCGAACACATGCCCGAACTGAGCTTGCCGGACGATGGTACGCCGGATGAAGCGCTGGCCTCCCTCGGACGCGAGCACCAGCGCTGGTCGGGGAGCAAGGTGAACTGGACGCGGACCTACGAGCAGGTGGCACGACAGTTGATGCGCCGCTGGGAGATGGAAAGGGAATGGAAGCCCTGAGGGCCGCCAGCATGGAAACGCCCCTCCAGCGTCTGGGAGGGATGAGCATGAACCAACAAGGTTCGCACACGCTGGTCGCGGCTGTCCCCTGGTGGTGGCGGGGCACGCGAAGCATAATCCCACCTTGTGCCTCTGCTCCCGGGGGTGGGTCAAGGCCATATTCGGGGAGGCCCTGGGGGAAGAGGTGGACGTGGAGCTGGTCCAGGCCATCGGCCCGGGGGGACGAGTGCTGTGAGTTCGTGGCCGGTGCGAGACCTCCCAGACCGGAGCGAGGCGGGTGCTCGTGAGAGCCGAAGATCTGCGGAAGATCATAGATCAGGGGGAGTCGTTTACCGTCGAGTTCAAGGGCGAGGAGAAGGCCCAATTGTCTGACGCGGGCCTCATTGAAGCGGTCGTCTGCCTGGCAAACGGAAAAGGGGGCCATCTGGTGGTGGGCGTGGAGGACGATGGACGCATCACGGGCTCGAGACCGCGCCACGGGCAGGCCACGGATCCCCTGCAAATCCAGAGCCTCATCGCTGGCCGCACTGTGCCACCAGTGACGGTGCGCTCACAATTGGCGATCCTAGAAGGCAGGCAGCTTCTGGTGATAGAGGTGCCCCGTTCGGAGCGCCCAGTCCAGACGACGGACGGCAAGTCACTGCGGCGTACACTGCTGGCCCACGGCGGCCCTGGTTGTGTGCCCTACTACTTCCATGAAGTGGCGAGCAGGGAGGCGGCGGTGCAGCGCCTGGACTATTCGGCCCTGCGCGTGCACGAGGCCTCTTGGGAGGATCTCGACCCGCTCCAGTTCGAGCGGTTCCGTCAGATGCTACGACTCTTCCGCGGCGATGAGGCGCTCCTCGAGCTCACTACCCTCGATCTCGCCAAGGCGCTGGGGCTCGTGGAGACCAACGCGGACGGACTGGTGCCCACGGTAGCTGGCCTTCTGCTCGTAGGGCGGGAGGAGTCGCTGCGTCGTCACCTGCCTACTCATGAGGTGGCCTTTCAGGTGCTGCGAGGTACAGACGTCTCCGTCAACGAGTTCTACCGCCGTCCACTGCTGGAGATCGTGGAACTGCTCGTGGAGAGGTTCGACGCCAGGAACGAGGAACAGGAGATTCAGGTAGGGATGCTTCGCCTTCCGATCCCCGATTACGCCAGGCGCTCCTTCAGGGAGGCCGTGAACAATGCGCTCATACATCGCGACTACACCAAGATCGGTGCCGTGCACGTGCAGTGGCACACGGATCGCCTCGAAGTAAGCAACCCTGGGGGGTTCGTGGAAGGGGTGCGCCTCGACAACCTGCTGGTCACCCCGCCACGACCCCGCAACCCCCGGCTCGCCGATGCGTTCAAGAGATGCGGGCTGGTAGAGCGCACCGGTAGAGGCATCGACATCATCTTCGAAGGTCAGCTACGATACGGCCGCCCGGCGCCTGACTATACTCGGTCCACCGAATCTACGGTGACCGTCATTCTCCCGGGTGGCCCGGCCAATCTGGAGTTTGCGCGTGTGGTGGTCGAGGAGGAGCGGGTCGGCCGGGCGCCGTCCTTGGAAGGACTTATGATCCTGAACTACCTGGAAAGAGAGCGGCGCATTGACCTGCCGGCCGCCGCTCGCCTCACGCAGAGAGGCGAGGGCGAAACCAGGGCAACCCTAGAGCGGTTGGTAGAGGCGGGTCTGGCCGAGGCGCGCGGCGAGAAGAAGGGGCGGACGTACCACTTGGGCGCTGCCCTCTACCGAAGACTGGGCCAGCCTGAAGCCCACGTCCGCACGCGAGGATTTGATTCCATCCAACAGGAACAGATGGTTGTGCAGTACGCCGCTAGCGAGGGCCGTATTACGCGACGCCAGGCAGCGCAACTGTGCCAGATTTCGGGACCGCAAGCGACTCACCTCTTGCGACGGCTGGTCAGGAGCGGGCGCTTACGCCAGCGCGGCAAGCGGCGCGGCACCTATTATGAACCAGCAGAATGAACACACTCGTTTTTTAAATGAACACGTTCATTCTTATGAACAATTGTTCATTTGCCATTCACAACCACTGGCACCAATGCCCTGGGCGGGGAGGTGGACGTGGAGCTGGTCCACGCCATCGGCCGGGGGAACGAGTGTTGTGAGTTCGTAGTGGTTAGCAAAGCTCGGGGAAAGCGAGCATCGTGAGTTCGCCAGGGTGGTATCGTATGGCACCACACAGCGGGCAGCACGAGACGCGGTGACGAGCGTGGACCCAGAAGAGAAAGCCAGAGCGCACATTGACCAACTGCTGGCCCAGGCGGGTTGGTGCGTGCAGGACAGGAAGGAACTCGACCTGGGGGCCGCCCTCGGTGTAGCGGTGCGAGAGTTCCCCCTGGAGTCCGGCTTCGCTGACTATCTGCTGTTCGTAGACCGCAAGGCTGCTGGAGCGATAGAGGCCAAGCCGGCGGGGGAGACCCTCAGCGGAGTGGCGGAGCAGTCCGGCAAATACATCACCAGTTTGCCACCCAACATCCCTCACGTCCAGCTTCCTCTCCCCTTCGCCTACGAAAGCACAGGCATAGAGACTTTCTTCCGCGACGTCAGGGACCCGGACCCCCGCTCCCGCAGGGTCTTCGCCTTTCACCAGCCGGACACGCTGCGTGGCTGGCTGTCCGATCCGGACACGCTACGAGGCCGTTTGGCGCTAATGCCGCCGCTCATCCGGGATGGCCTGCGAGCATGCCAGATCGAGGCCATAGTCAATCTGGAGCACTCGCTGGCGGAGGCACGGCCCCGGGCGCTCATACAGATGGCCACCGGGAGCGGCAAGACCTTCGCGGCTGTCACCCTCGCCTATCGCCTGGTCAAGCACTCGGATGCCGCGCGGATCCTCTTCCTGGTGGACCGCAACAACCTGGGCCGACAAGCCTTCAACGAGTTCCAGCAATACGCCACTCCTGACGATGGGCGCAAGTTCACCGAGCTGTACAACGTGCAGCGCCTCACCTCCAACGCTCTGGACCCCGTGAGCCGCGTCACCATTACTACGATCCAGCGCTTGTATTCCATGCTCAAAGGGGAACCGGAATTCGATGCCGAGACGGAGGAGCAATCGCTCTTTGAGATTGCCCCACCGGGTGAGCGCCCGATGGAGGTGACCTACAACTCCGAGATTCCCATCGAAACCTTCGACTTCATCATAACCGACGAATGCCACCGCTCCATCTACAACCTGTGGCGGCAGGTCCTGGAGTACTTCGACGCGTTCCTCATCGGGCTCACGGCCACACCCTCCAAACAGACGTTGGGCTTCTTCGGGCAAAACCTGGTGACGGAGTATCCGCACGAGCGCGCCGTGGCCGACGGCGTCAACGTGGGCTACGAGGTGTACCGCATCCAGACGCGAATCACCGAAGAGGGCAGCAAAGTCGAGGCTGGCCACTACATCGACAAGCGAGACAAACTGACGAGAAGAACGCGCTGGGAACTGCTCGACGACGACCTCGAGTACAGCGCCGGGCAACTGGACAGAGATGTGGTAGCCCAGGATCAGATACGGACCATTGTGCGTACGTTCAGAGATAGGCTTTTCACTGACATCTTCCCTGGCAGGCAAGAGGTGCCCAAGACGCTGATCTTCGCCAAGGACGATTCCCACGCGGAGGACATCGTGCACATCGTGAGGGAGGAGTTTGGCAAAGGCAACGAGTTCTGCAAGAAGATCACCTACAAGACGACCGGAGAGAAGCCGGAGGACCTCATCGCCAGTTTCCGCAATTCCTACAACCCCCGCATCGCGGTGAGCGTGGACATGATCTCCACCGGCACAGACATCAGACCGCTTGAGTGCCTGATCTTCATGAGAGACGTCAAGTCCAGGGTCTACTTCGAGCAGATGAAGGGCAGAGGCACACGCACCATCTTATCCGATGATCTAAGAGCTGTTACTCCTGGCGCTCCGTGCAAGACCCACTTCGTCGTCGTGGATGCCGTCGGCGTCTGCGAAACCGACAAGACAGACAGCCAGCCCCTGGAGAGAAAGCCCAGCGTTCCCTTTGCCAAGCTGCTGGAGCGTGTGGCTCTGGGCGTACGGGACGAGGACTCCCTGACCTCGCTCGCTGGCAGGTTGGCGCGCCTGGACTGTCAACTCGAGCCGCGGGATCGCGCTGAATTGCAGGCCGCTTCTGCCGGCGTGACTTTGAAGCAATTGATCAACGGCCTGCTCGATGCGGTGGACGCCGACAAACAAGTAGAAACGGCGGCGCAGATGTTCGAGACTGAGGCCCCCACCGGCGAAGAGATGAAGGAGGCCACGGAGCGGCTAGTCGAGCTGGCCTGTGCGCCCTTCGACAGTCCCGCCTTGCGCAAGAGCTTGGTTGACTTGCGGCAGCGCAAGGACCAGGTGATAGACACCGTGAGCAAAGACACGGTGCTGGCGGCTGAGTTCGATGATGCGGCGAGGGAGAGGGCGCGGACCATTGTCAATACCTTCCGCCAGTTCATCGAGGACAACAAGGACCAGCTAACCGCTCTTCAGATGATCTACCAGGAGCCCTACTCCTTGCGCAAGGTGACCTACGAGCAGATCAAGGAGTTGGCCCAGGCCATCGAGAAGCCGCCCTACGCGCTGACCCGGGAGGCTGTGTGGCGAGCCTACGAGCAATTGGAACAGTCCAAGGTGAGAGGCGCGGGGCCTGGGAGGCTGCTTACTGACATTATATCCCTAGTCCGTTTCGCTGCCGGGCAGAGCGATGTGCTGGAGTCATTCCCACTGACCGTCGACCAGCGGTTCGATAGCTGGCTGGCTGGACAGGCAGAGGGGGGTCGCCAGTTCACGGCTGAGCAGATGAAGTGGCTCACAAAGATCAAAGACCACGTGGCCGCTAGCCTGCGCATTGAGATGGCCGACTTTGAGTACGCGCCATTCTACGAGATGGGCGGTCCCCTGAAGATCCAGCAGGTCTTTGGCACCGACCTGGGTGATGTCATCGGCGAGATCAACGAGGCGCTAGTAGCGTGACAACACAGCGAAGTCGGGAATGTCAGCTTCCGCACGGTTGGGCGTGGAGCCAGCTCGCTGATATCGTCGACAGCATTCACAAGCTGGACCCGTCGCTCAACCCACACGCAGAGTTCACCTACATAGACATCTCGTCGATAGACAACGCTAGGCACCGGATCACATCACCCAAGAGATATCTCGGGTCCGAGGCGCCTTCGAGAGCGCGACAGGCGGTCAGAGCAGGGGACATTCTTTTCTCCACGGTCAGGACGTATCTCAAGAACATAGCGATTGTGGATGCAGCTTACGACGGACAGGTGGCCTCGACCGGTTTCTGCGTTCTCAGGCCACTGAAGCCGATAAGCGCCAGGTACCTGTTCTATCTCACACTGACTGACGGTTTTGTAGATCCACTCACCAACTTGCAGAGAGGCACCAGCTATCCTGCCGTTAGAAACTCAGATGTTCTTCGGCGCCCGGTGCCGATAGCCCCGGCGAACGAGCAGCTACGTATTGTCGACAAGATCGAGGAACTCTTCTCGCAATTGGACGCGGGGGTGGCAGCACTGGAGAGCATAAAGGCACAGTTGCAGCGCTACCGCCATGCCGTTCTCAACGCGGCCATGTGCGGCGAGCTGACCAGGGAGTGGCGCAAGGGCCACAACGACAGTCCGAAGCCTGGGTCGGACGCGCTTGGGACAATCACGCGTGAAGGGCAGGACAGGGTCGCATCACCGCGATCAGTGGGCGCTGCGGCCCTTCCCGCGCTGCCCCAACAATGGACATGGACCACGCTTCCTCAAGTCGGCGAGTTGAATCGCGGCAAGTCGAAGCATAGGCCTCGGAATGACCCTCGATTGTATGGTGGGCCATACCCCTTCATTCAGACAGGGGATCTTCGCGCGGCGGACGGGGTTATCCGCCTGTATCACCAGACATATAGCGAGGAAGGCCTCAGACAGAGCCGGCTCTGGCCCGCTGGTACTCTCTGCATTACGATTGCGGCGAACATTGCCGACACGGCGGTCCTAGGCTTTGACGCATGCTTTCCCGACAGCGTAGTAGGGTTCCTCGCCAACCCATCGGCATGTGATGTTCGGTTCGTAGAGTTCTTCTTCAGGACGGTGAAGGCAGATATCGATCGATACGCTCACGCGACGGCTCAGAAGAATATCAACTTGCGCGTGCTGTCGCGTCTGCCCATACCGCTCCCTCCTCTAGCTGAACAGCGCCTGATAGCGGACAGACTGGGGGCCCTTCTCTCAGGCACCTCGGTCGTCGAGGAACTGCTGGACGAGAACACGGCTCGAGCCGCACTGCTGCGCCAGAGTATACTCAAGAGGGTCTTTGAGGGCAGACTCGTCCCCCAGGATCCGAGCGACGAACCGGCGTGGGTGCTCCTGGAGCGGATCAAGGCTGACGTAGCCACGCGACGCGCGGCCAAGGGGGCGAGACGAGCGAAGCACAAGAACCACGAGGTCAGAGCTGGCCGAAAGTTGGACTTGGTCCAATGAGCGGGGGTCCTATGGGAAGACACAGCAGTAGAAGTGGCCAGGTGATCCAATACCCCACGGAAGCGAAAGCGGGTTGAGTAGACCATGCCTCGCAAGGTCGGCTGGCTCGAAATGGGCGTTGAGATCGAATTGGATGAGTTGCGGCAATGCCTTGAGGTCATGGAGAGCTACCTCGAAAGCCGCTTGGGTCATTTTGAGAAATGGGTCGAGGAGCAAGCGTCCGAATTGGCTCAAGAGGAACGCAGAGAGTTCTACGATTTCCATTCAGACGAGTATTGGGAATTGTGTGAGGCTTTCCCCACGATACTAAGGTCTTCTCTCTTCGTCGCATGTTATTCGCTGCTTGAACATGAACTGACTAGTCTCTGCAGATATGTTCATCGAAGAAACGCATGTTCCAACGAGCCCAGTTTCCGGACAGGCATCATCTTCAAGGCAAGAAACTACTTGTCGGACGAGGCGCGCATCAAGTTCCCCGACCATTCTCCGTCCTGGCAAATCATCACTTGTTACTACAATCCAATGCGAAATGTCATTGTTCATCGCGGCGGCAAAGTCGACGAAAAGCGATTGGAAAGGCTCAAGCCCTTTATCGACAGTAATCCGTCAGTTGCTTTGGACAGCCTTGGTCGGCTGCGACTCCACAGAGAGTTTTGCCCGGAGGTGATTGACATTGTGACACAATTCTTCCGGGGGTTGTTCGAAGCAACACAAGATCTGAACGAGTGTGACTGATGCCAACTGAACCTGCAACCATCGTACAGCGCCTGTGGAACTACTGCCATGTGCTGCGCGACGACGGCGTGAGCTACGGCGACTACGTAGAGCAGTTGACCTACCTGCTCTTCCTCAAGATGGCCGACGAACAGACCAGGCCCCCTTTTGACAGGCCCTCCACTATCCCCGCAGGCTATGATTGGCCCAGCCTGGCCACCAAGGACGGCGACGAGCTAGAGCTCCAGTATCGACACATCCTGGAGGAACTCGGCAGGCAGACCGGCCTTCTAGGGGTCATCTTCCGCAAGGCGCAGAACAAGATCCAGGACCCGGCCAAGCTGCGACGCCTGATCACCATGATCGACTCGGTGACCTGGGTGGGGCTGGGCATCGATGTGAAGGGCGCGATCTACGAGGGACTTCTCCAGAAGAACGCCGAGGATATCAAAACCGGCGCGGGCCAGTACTTCACGCCGAGAATGCTGATCAAGGCCATGGTTGAGGTGATGCGTCCCGAGCCGAGCATGACCGTCGCCGACCCCGCGTGCGGAACCGGTGGTTTCTTCCTCGCCGCCCACGACTACATCTCCAGTCACCCACTGGACAGAGACCAGAAGAGATTCCTCAAGTTGTACACCTTCAAGGGCTGGGAGATCGTCGACAGCACGGCCAGGCTGTGCGTGATGAATCTGTATCTACACGGCATTGGTGGCGACGACAGCCCGGTAGAGGTGGCCGACAGCCTCATCTCCGATCCACGCCAGCGCTTCGACATGGTGCTGACCAACCCTCCATTCGGCAGGAAGAGTAGCATCACGATAGTCAACGGCGAGGGCAAAGCCAGCAGGTCGGCACTGACCTACGAGAGGGATGATTTCTGGGCCAGCACCTCGAACAAGCAACTCAACTTCCTGCAACACGTGAAGACGCTGCTCAAGATCAACGGAAGGGCGGCCATCGTCGTGCCTGACAATGTCCTCTTCGAGGCGGGCGCCGGGGAGACTATCCGCAGAAAGCTCCTGGCGGAGTGCGACGTACACACGCTACTCAGGCTGCCAACTGGCGTCTTCTACGCTCAAGGTGTCAAGGCCAACGTGCTCTTCTTCGACCGCAAGCCTGGGAGCGAGAACCCGTGGACACAGAGGCTGTGGATCTACGACCTGCGCACCAACAAGCACTTCACGTTGAAGGAGAAGCCCCTGCGTTTCGAGGATCTGGAGGACTTCGTGGAGTGCTACAACCCGAAGAATCGTCACGACCGACACGAGACCGAGCGTTTCCGTCCCTTCACTCTTGACGAACTGATGCAGCGCGACAAGGTCAGCCTGGACATCTTCTGGCTGAGAGACGAGAGCCTCGAGGACACTGAGAATCTGCCAGCTCCAGACGTGCTGGCCGCAGAGATCGTAGAGAACCTTCAGGCGGCGCTGGAACAATTCAACGGCATCTACGAGGATTTGCAGGAGGAATGACCAAGAGCGCCAGTGGCAGCGAGCCAATGACCGCGCACGGGCCCCGTTCTGCCTGGAGGTCATCGAACTCCGCGAGGTCGTCAAGGATCTCCCGAACCCGCCAACGGAGCAGCCTGACGCCTCAGTGAACGTCGTGACTGGAGTGACGGATACTCTTGACGCCTACTTCGCCAGGCGTGGAACAGATCGCAGGGCACAAGACCTCTACCGGCGGATGGAAGAAGCAGTGAGGGCCATAGACGATGAGGTGTGGGTGAAGATCCCAGACAAATCGATCACCTACTATTCACCAGCGCGAGTCTTCGCCTATGTGAGCGGCCAGAAGACCCAGATTCGCGTCACGCCCTTTACCCGTGGCGAACCGATGCAAGGCGTCGCCCCGTTCGGCTTCGCGCGCGGTGGTCACAAGTGGGGGCGGACCGTCTTGAAGACTGAGCGCGATCTGGAGAAGGTTGTGGCTGCTCTCAAGCAGGCTCACCGCCGCATCCGAGAAGCCCTCAGAAACAACGAAAACACCGGTTGGTTCGCCGAACTCGAAGGTGACGACGAAGACGAACTGGATGAATCGCAGGTGGAGGACCAAGGTGCCTCGCAGGGGGAGCAGGCGCCCTGACCCTTAGGAGGCCCCCATGGCCATGACCGACAGAGAACGCATCCTCGCCTTTCTCCGCTCCGTCTCGCCTCGGGCGGCCACCAACAGCCAGATCCTGGAGGCCACGGGCATCGAAGACCGCCACCTGGTCTACGAACTCACCCAGGAGCTAGTGGCAGAGGGTCAGATCCACGGCGTGAAGCACGACCGCCAGTGGTTCTTCTGGATCGGCGAGCCGGAGACGATGCCGGAGCCCGTCCCCGTCCACAGGCCTGCCCCCCGCTTCACCCGTCGCCGGTTCGAGAAGCTGGCCCGGCAGAAGATGAGCGAGCACTATAACGAACGACTGGAGCCCGGCTGGGTGGGCGAGGTGCACAAGCGCTTTCATTTCGTGGCCCCCTACGGGCGGATCGTGGGCCACGCCCTCTACCACCCCCGTTTGGGTAGTGCGCGGTGGCCCCCCGCCAGGGCGGCGACCATCGCCGAGCACGTCTGGCTGCTGGAGAAGACCGGCGCGCCGGAGACCTTCCTGGTCTTCGCCCACGACCGGCGCACACCCACCATGTGGCTGGAGCGGTACGGCAACCTGGTCTCCCGCGTCACCTTGTACTTCTTGAGCGACGATGGGGAGCTGGAGGAGCTGGCCAACCCATCAACGTCTTGACGCCAACAATGGTAGGGGCACGGCATGCCGTGCCCCTACCGAGACATCAGGTCAACCGGACTCGGAGCCCACTTGATGCTGAGGGAAGAGGAGCCGGTTCGTGCAGTGAGGAACGGTCCACAGCCGTTCTTCGACGCTCCGCCCCTAGGTGGACGAGGTCAGATGGCTAGACACCGAGCCGAGCAGCGCCGATCCATCCGGCTACCTCAGTTCGACTACACCCAACCCGGGGCCTACACCGTCACTATCTGCACGCAACCTGGGGCGCCAATGCTCGGGCGGATCACCGACGGCGTGGTGCGGCTCAATGACTACGGCAAGGTTGTCGAAGACTGTTGGCGCCAGATCCCCGCCCACATCCCCGCGGTGGAGCTTGATGCCTTCGTCGTCATGCCTAACCACGTGCACGGCATCCTCGTTCTTGCCCAAGACTCCCGGGGTAGGGGCACGGCATGCCGTACCCCTACCGAGAGATTCGGGCAACCGGTTCCTGGCTCCTTGCCGACGCTGATCCGCTCCTTCAAGTCAGCCGCCACAAGGGTCATCAATAAGCTCAGAGACACGCCGGGCGGGCGTGTGTGGCAAAGAGGTTACTACGAGCGGGTGATCCGCAACGAACGAGAATTGAACGCGGTCCGGCGCTACACAGCGTACAATCCCCTCAGACGGGCGCTGGACCCGGAGAATCCAGCCAATGCAGACAGGCTAGAAGGGACAGAACCCTGATGGCCGATGAACAGATCAGGCACGTCTTCGAGAAGCCTTCCACTGTTCCCGCGGGCTACGATCCGCCCAGCCGGGTAGGTAGCAGGCACAGCGCCCAATAGGAGGGGATGTTCGACGCGCCAAGGCCTGGAGGGGGAGAATAGAAAGGGCACGGCATGCCGTGCCCCTACCGAGAGCTCCGGCCAGCCAGACGCTGAGTCCGTCCGATGGTCAGGGAGCACGAGCCCGCCCGTGTAGGGAGGAACGGTTCACGCCGGTTCCGTCAGGCCTCCGCCCCAGCGTGGACCGGGATAGATGGCCACACTCGATGTAGGGGCGGGTCCGAGACGCGGGTCCGAGACCCGCCCGTACGTCGCCAGGTTCCCAACCTGCTGAAGCCGGACCCTTCCTCCCCCCGGCGCAGCTTTCGCGCCCTTCGCTCGACTCGTGCACTTCGCGATCCGCTCCCGTCTACCTCCAACAGAACGCAGCAGCACACCTTCGCGGGCGCCCATGCTCAATATGACTCCAATGTCCCCCTCGCCCCGACCCTCCCGGAGGTTGAGAACCTCCGGGGCGTGTTACCGACGGTGTTTGCGCCCTCGAGCGCCGTGGGCTACAATGCCTCCAACGGTCCGCGTTCTTACACCAAGGGCCAGAGGGGGAAAGAAGGATGAAATCCGCGCATCTACGCTATCTGGGCCTGTCGCTCGTACTGCTCCTGCTGTTGGGGACCACCCTGGCCTGCGAGCTCCCCGGCACGACCAGCGAGCCCTCCAGGCCCACCATCTTCATCACCTCCCCCACCAGCGGCGAGGAGTTCCAGGTAGGGGAGGAGGTCACCGTCCTCTCCTCGGCCAACGACGCCAAGGGCGTGTCCAGGGTGGAGCTATACGTGGATGGTGCTCTCTACGCCAGCGACCGCAGCCCCAACCCTGGAGGCGACGCCGAAGTGGCCATGTTCCAGACCTGGGTGGCCGAGGCCCCCGGCCCCCACACCCTCTCCGTCATCGCCGTGAACGTGGACGGCCAGCCGAGCGATCCCTGGGCCGTGACCGTCAGGGTGGCGGGTGACACTACCAGCCCTTCGGCTTCCCCCACCACGGAACAGGCTCCGCCCCCCGTGGTCACCGCCACCTACACGGTGACGGCGACGGAGACCGTTCCGCCGCCTCCACCCGCCCCCACGGCCACCTCACTGCCACCCACACCCACGCTCAACCCCGATGCCCCGCTCATCAAGTACTTCCGGGCTAACGGCCAGGACGGAAGTTACACGGCGGCTCCCGGGGAGAGCGTCCTCCTGAGCTGGGACTGGGAGCGCGTAGGCGCCGCGTACCTGGACCCCGGAAACGTGGCCCTGGCCTGCCCCACCATGCCCTGCACGTTCATCGTCATTCCTGAGGGCACCACCACCTACACCCTCAGGGCCATCAACTCCGTAGCCACCACCAAGCTCTCGGTGACGGTGGAGATCAAGTAGACGGCGAGCCCGCTCAGGGTGCCGCTGGACAGAATCGGGGCGGCGCAGGGAGGTTTCGCCCCCTGCTCGCTCGTCGAGGCGGAGCTCACGGCGGGACCCCCCTCACCATGCGCCCTGCGGCCCGGTCAACGGTTGCTTGCCTGAGCTGCCTGCGCTACAATGGGACAACTTGCTTTTCCGCACACTCACAGAAGGAGGAACCCTCATGAACAACATCCGAGTGCGGCACCTGGCCCTGCTCCTGGTGATCGCCCTTCTGCTCGCCAGCACGCTGGCGTGCGAGATCGGTGGAGCTCCGGCCAAGCCCACGGTTACCATCACCGCCCCCACCAGCGACGCCGAGTTCGAGGTGGGGGACGAGGTGACCGTCCTCTCTTCGGCCTCAGACTCCAAAGGCGTCACCAGGGTGGAACTGTTCGTGGACGGAGACCTTTGGCGTACTGACTCCAGTCCCAGCGCCGAGGGCGAGAAGTCGCTGGCCATGGCCCAGACCTGGGTGGCCGAGGATCCCGGCAGCCACACCCTCTCCGTCATCGCCTACAACGTGGACGGCGTGGAGAGCGCCCCCTGGGCGGTGACCATCAAGGTGGTGGAGGCCGGTGGAGTGGTAACCCCGCCCACCGCCACCTCGCCCGGCGCGCCACCGCCCGCGGCGACCAACACGCCACCTCCTCCCCCGCCCGAGGCCACAGCGACCACGCCGCCACCACCACCGACGGAGACCGTACCTCCAGCAGCACCCACCGACACCCCGGAGCCAGACCAGCCCGACCTGGTCCTGGATGGGTTGTCCATCAACCCCACCGATCCCGATTGGGGCGAGTCCATCGAGGTCTCGGTGGACGTGGGCAATTACGGCCATGCCCCCTCTGGACCGTACAGCGTGATCTTCAGGTACGGCAGTGGCGACTTCGACGTCTGCGAATGGGCCGACAAGCCTCCGTTGCCAGCCGGGGACGGTGGAACCCTCCACTGCACCGTGGACCACGTCTACGTGTCCTTCAACACCGTGGCCACCGTGGACTGGCGCGACACCGTGGACGAGAGCAACGAGGACAACAACAGCATGGAGCTGGCCATGGAGGTCAGCCCGGCACCTCTGGCCGATCTGTACATCAGCGAGATCAGGGTGGTGCCCGACTCTCCTCAGCAGGGCTCGCCTGCCACAGTGGGAGTGCACATCCATAACGGCGGAAACGTAGCGGCCAGCGGCTTCAAGGTGGTCTGGAGGTCCGCAGGGCCGACCATCGGCTGCCAGTGGGACGCCGACCCTATCGGCCCCGGTGAAGCGCGGTGGTACCAGTGCGAGTATACCTACGGCGGCTGGAACCCCAATTACACCACCACGGCCATCGTCGACCCTGACGGCGTGGTAGACGAGCTGGACGACGACAACAACGAGCTGGTCAAGATGCTCAACGTCCGGCCCGACTAGACAGGCCGGTGCGAGTCAAACAAAGGTGAACGGGATGTGCCCTCCGCTCCCGGAGATGGTGGGCACATCCTTTCCATAAATGCCGTCCAGTATCCACCAACGGCGGTGACAGTGTTCGGCCTGAGCGGGTGGCCGCTCGGCTTGAAACGCCGGGGGGAGGCAGCGCTATGTGCGAGTTTTGTACAAAGCACGGTGAAGGCCACAAATGGTACCTCCAGATGCAGAACTACGCCGAGGAGCTCCTCCACGAGGAACTCTCCCCCACTCAGAAGGAGTTCGCCCACGCCGACACGCGCCTGGAGTGGAACCAGCGTTTCTTCGAGAACTTCGTCTTGCCGGCCGTGAGCAGCGTGCCCGCCGCGCGCAACTACATGACCGGCGCCCCGGCGGACGCTCCTCCCCGGGCGTCTGAGAGAACCCCGGACGAGATCGTCCAGGAGTCGAAGGTGGTCCACTTCGGCCAGGTCTTGCCCCGAGAGGACGCCGAACAGGTGCTCGAGATGGTGGACTCCATCACCCGCATGCCCTGCGGTTGCCGCTTTCTGTCCATCGGTAAAGCTGACAAGCGATACTGCCTCGGGTTGGGCGTGGACAGATGGGGTGTGTTGGGCAAGTACCCCGATGCCGCCTCGTCGCTGGAGGTGCTGGAAAAAGAGGAAGCCAAGAGGATCGTCAGGGAATACGACGAGGAGGGGTTGGTCCATACGATCTGGACCGGTGTGGCTCCCTACACCATCGGTATCTGCAACTGCGATCGCGATTGTCAAGCCTACAAGGGGTACATCGAGGAGGGGGGGCCGCCCAACTTCTTCCGAGGAGAGTACGTGGCCCAGGTGGACTGGGACCTCTGCACCGGGTGCAAGTCCTGTTTGAGACAATGCCAGTTCGGTGCCCAGTTCTACTCCTCCGCCCTGCAGAAAGTATACATCGATCCCCAGAGATGCTTCGGCTGCGGGCTGTGCAGGGCTGAGTGTCCTCATGAGGCCATCGAGCTCCTGCCCAGGGAGGAACACCCGGAGGCTGCCGAACTGTGGCTCTAGCCACGCCATCAGCCGACTGTTCGCCAGGGAAGCGTAGCCTGACGGCGTGGACCTGGCCTCGGAGCCGCCATCGATCCGTGAGTTGAGGATGAAGTCATGAACGCAGAGCAGATCATCCACTTGCTGGGGTTGCAGCCTCACCCTGAAGAGGGAGGGTTCTTCGCCGAGACCTACAAGTGCGAGGAGGGTATACCCAAGAAGGCCCTGCCCGAGAGGTATCGGGCCAGGAGATCCTTCGGCACGGCCATCTACTACCTGCTGACCGCCGACACTCTCTCCGAGCTGCACCGGCTGGAGTCGGACGAGATCTTCCACTTCTACCTGGGAGACCCCGTGACCATGCTCCAACTGCACCCCGATGGCGACTCCGAGGTGGTGACCCTGGGACAGGACATCGCCGCGGGCCAGAGGGTTCAGGTGGTGGTGCCCAGGGGGACCTGGCAGGGGGCGCTGCTCAACGAGGGTGGGGAGTACGCCCTTCTGGGATGCACGGTGGCGCCAGGGTTCGAGTACGCGGACTACGAGACGGCGTCGAGGTTCGATCTGCTGAAAGAGTATCCCGAGCACGAGGAGCTCATCCTGCGGCTAACGTCGTCGCGGTGATTCAGATACCGCCGTAGCCATGGTCCTTCTCCCAGGGCCCTGAGGTGCCGGGGCGCTGGACAGAGTGGCCGTAGATATCGCTTGCGCGAGAATAGGGGGAGTCAACGATGGAAAAAAGCGTCATCATCAACAAGCCGGCGGAAGACGTCTTTGCTTTCGTGACGGACGTGGCCAACTTCGCCAAGTGGAACAAGCAGGCCGGCCCGGCCGAGCAGTCTTCCGAGGGTCCCGTTGGACTGGGAACCAAGTATCGCGGCAGCTACGACATCATGGGGCGGACCATGCAGTGGGTCTCGGAGATCACTGAGTACGAGCCCAACCGCAAGGCGGTGCAGAAGATAAGTATGGGGCCCACGGAGATGACCATGGGTTGGTTCGTCGAGCCGATGGAGGGCGGGGCCAAGTTCACCATTCGCTCCGAGGGCGCCATGGGCGGCCTGGCCAAGCTGGTCGGTCCTCTCATGGACCGCACCATGGAGAAGCAGATGGAGGAGAACCTGGCCCGGCTGAAAGCCCTGCTGGAGGGATAGACGCTCGCCCCGTCCCTTGCGGTGAGCGCGCCTATCCTGAGCCATGCCCTGAGCCTTGCCCTGAGCGTCGCGAAGGGCCTGTCGAAGGGCCCTTCGAAGGACCCGACCATTCATCCTCCCCCCGACCATTCCCCTCCCTTGATGGGAGGGGCCAGGGGAGGGTGATGCCTTGACCGCTGCCATCCCGCCCACCAACCCACTCACCCCCTCGACGATTCCCCCTCCCTTGATGGGAGGGGCCAGGGGAGGGTGATGCCTTGACCGCTGCCATCCCGCCCACCAAGCCGCTCACCCCCTCCTCCTTCCTCCCCCATCCAGGGGGAGGAAGCCAGCACCCCGCCACCGATCTCCCCGTTCGTAGTGTGCGCTTCAGCGCGTCACAAGGGCTGAAACCCTTACTACGAACAGGCATGCCTCTTATTAGACACTCACCAGCAGATGCGGTATACTTGAGAGGCAGAGAACCCCCCAACCCAGAAAGGACAGGCAGTCCGTGGAAACCCCAACGGCGGACCAGGAGCTCCTGGCGGCGCTGCGCGATGCACAGGAGAACCATCCGGAACTGGCGCACACTATCGACCTGCACGAGGAGATCATCAGCGCGCGGTCGACGGTCGAGGTCAACAGGCCCGATCTCCACGTGGATCAGCAGGCAGTCTCCAAACTCCTGGACCAGCGTGTGGCCCTCCTTCAACACTGGGGACTGGAGTGGGATCCGGCTCGAGTGGCCGCCCTTGCCGCCCAGATCTGCGACATCGGTGCCCGCCACAGAGAGGAACTGGCGCCACAGTTCGAAGAAGCGCGCTCCTTGCTCACCAACGAGAACGGTGGGGGCCTGGTCATCGTCGCCGCGTGGGTAAAGGATGGCAGGGTGGACCTGCCAGACGTCGCCGTCGAGACCCGCGAGTTGCTCCCCTTCGTGCTCATCCACTCCCTGCACCCCTTCTTGTATGCCCAGGCCGTTCTCTTCACACCCTTTATCCAGGACGAGCGCTGGTACCAACGCCGGTGTCCGGTCTGTTACGGCGAGCCCGATTTCGGCTACCTGGAGGAAAAAGTGGGCGGGCTGCGGCTCCTCTGCTCCCGCTGTGACACGTTGTGGACATCCAGGCGAGGTGAGTGCGCCTTCTGCGGCAACTCCGATAGTGAGACCTTCGCCTACTACCTCAGCGACGATGAGGTGTATCGCCTCTACGTGTGTGACCACTGCCAACGGTACTTCAAGGTCTTCGACGGAAGGCAGTCCTCTCTCCAACCCCTCTTGCCCTTGTTGCGCATCATCACCGTAGGCATGGACGTCTCAGCACGTGAAGAGGGGTATCGATAGGGTTGTACGCCCCATGGACGGACAGGCCGTCGACAAGGTCACCTACATCCGGTATGATGGGTACGGAAGCCAGCAGGAAGAGCGACCCGTGGTCCGCGAAGCCCCCTGGACCATCCACGTCAACGGCCAGGAACTGGTCACCCTTTACTGCACCCCCCACCAACTGAACTTCTTGGTGCTGGGCTTCCTCGCCTCTGAGGGGCTCATCGAGGACCTGGACGACGTACTTCTCCTCGAATCCTGTGAGGATCAAGAGGGGGTCATCGACGTCAAGCTCAACGGTCGAGAGGTCTCGTCCGGTGGCACTCCGATCCTCCTTTCGGGGTGCGGTCGAGGCGTCACCTTCGACGACCTCTCCGGGAGCCATCCCAAGATGCAATCCTCACTCCGGGTGTCCGCAGATCAAGTGTCGCGGCTGATGCGCGAGCTCCGACACCAGTCCCCCATCCACCAGGCAGCCGGAGGGACGCATTCCTCGGCCCTCTCCGACGGCGAACGGCTGCTGGTGGTGGCCGAGGACGTGGGCCGGCACAACACCCTGGACAAGATCAGGGGCCACTGCCTGTTCCACGGCATCTCCACCAAAGATCGCCTGCTCCTCACCACAGGACGCATCTCCTCGGAAATGGTGAGTAAGGCGGTGAAGATGGAAGTGCCCATCGTCGCCTCCCGCAGCACTCCTACAGACCTGGCGGTCAAGCTCGCTCGCGAGTGGGAGATGACCATCGTGGGCTACGTCCGCAGCGGGAAGATGAACATCTATAGCAGGGCGGACCGCGTAACCGCGCGCTGACCCACACTCCATCGTCTGGTCGAGCGGATTTGTGAACTTTTCTACTTGACAATCGTTCGCCATTGAGGTATAATGGCTATAATTTGATAACAGATGTTAGTAGAGAGCTCATCGAAATGAGGTCGGTCGAGGAGTTGTGTGAGGTCCTGCGGGAGCGGGGGCAGAAGGTCACTCCCCAGCGCCGCCACATCTTCGAAGCCTTGCACCATAGCCCAGAGCACCCTTCCGCCGAGGACATCTACGACGCGGTGCGCGAGGTTTTGCCCGACATCTCGCTGGCCACGGTCTACCATACCCTGAACGACCTGGCGGCGATGGGCGAACTGGTGGAGCTCGATCTGGGAGAGGGCAAAAGCCGGTACGACACCGTTACCGACGGGCATCCGCACCTGGTGTGCCAGGTTTGCCGAAGAGTGGAAGACGTTGCGCTCGACCTCGATTGTGTCCAACTCCTCCGGGAAGAGACACACGGCTATCAGATCGAGCGCTGCGCAGTGGTGTTCTACGGCCTCTGCCCCGAATGCCAGGCTGGCGTTGATTGATCGCGGCCCACACGAGGGCAAGACGAGAAAGGAGATCAGAATGGAAAAGTGGGAATGTCTGGCCTGCGGCTACATCTACGACCCTGCGGTAGGAGATCCTGACAACGGTGTCCCCCCTGGCACACGCTTCGAGGACCTGCCCGATGACTGGGTCTGCCCCGAGTGCGGCGCCGAGAAGGACATGTTCCAGAAGCTGGAAGAGTAGACATGGAGCCCATAGAGATCAAAGATGGCATCTACTGGATAGGGGCGCTGGATCCAGACCTCCGACTCTTCGACATCCTCTTCCCAACCGAGGGGGGCACGACCTACAACTCCTATCTCGTCAGGGGCGAGAAGGTGGCGGTGGTGGACACGGTGAAGGGGCGCTGCTACGACCAGTTTCTCTCACGCCTCACCTCGCTGGTCGCGCCGAAAGACGTGGACTACGTGATCTGCAACCACATGGAGCCCGACCACTCGGGAGCGCTCGCTACGTTCCTCGAAGAGGCGAAAAACGCTCAGGTGATCGTCTCCAGGACCGGCGAACACTACGTCCGCAACATCCTCAACGCCGACGTGGCGCCTCTCAAGATGGGCGATGGCGACGTCCTCGATCTGGGAGGTAAGACGCTGCGCTTTGTCTCCGCACCCTTCCTGCACTGGCCGGACACCATGTTCACCTACGCCGTGGAGGACCAGGTCCTGCTCCCCTGCGACGTCCTGGGCAGTCACTTCTGCGACGAGCGTATGTTCGACGATCTGGTAGGGGATTTCAGTGGTCAGTTCGAGTACTACTACCAGGGCATCATGAGGCCGTTCAAGGACAAGATGCTCCAGGCCCTGGACAAGATCCAGGATCTGGAGATCAGCATCATCGCCCCGTCGCACGGTCCGATTCTGCGCGCCGATCCGTGGAAGTACGTGAACCAGTACAGGGAGTGGAGCAGCCTGCCGGCCATCACCAAGAAAGTGCTCATCTTCTACGCCAGCGCTCACGGCAACACCCAGATGATGGCCGAAGAGATCGCGAGAGGCGCCGCCATCGAGGGGGTCGAGGTCTTGTCCTTCGACCTGACCGAGACGGCCCCCGGCGACGTCCTGGACCTTATCGAGTCCGCGCAGGCGCTGATTGTCGGGTCGCCGACCATCAATGGCGACGCCGTGAAGCCGGTCTGGGACCTGCTCTCCAGTCTGGCCACCATCAGGTTGCGCGGCAAGGTGGGAGCTGCCTTCGGCTCCTACGGCTGGAGCGGGGAAGCGGTGGGCATGATCGAGGACAGACTCAAGGGCCTGAAGTTCAAGGTCCCGGAGCCAGGCCTGCGATTCACGCTGGTGCCCACGAGAGAGGAACTGGAGTCCTGCCGACAGTTCGGCGCCAAGATAGCAGAGAGCCTGTAACCAGTGAACTTCGTCATCGCCGGGAATGGGATCGCCGCGATCACCGCAGCTCGCACCATCGCCGCCGCGCATCTCGAGGCGACAATCGAAATCTACACGGACGAGCCCCACCCGTACTACCAGCGTCCGAGGCTCATCCAGTTCCTGGCGGGTGGCCTGCAACTGGCGGACCTCTACGCCTATCCACCTGAGTGGTACAGGAGCAAAGGGATCACCATCCATCTGGCCACGGCGGTGACGGAGCTCGACGCCGCAACCCGGCGGCTGGCGCTCGACAACGGTGAAGAGGTTTCCTACGACCGTCTCCTCCTGGCGGTCGGCAGCAGCCCCTTCCAGCCACCACTGGAGGGCATGAGGCAGGAAGGCGTCTTCACCCTCCGGACCATCGACGACGCGCTGGCCATCAAGAGCCACGCAGAGAGTTGCCTGGCCAGAGGCCAGAGAGACGCAGTGATCATCGGCGGTGGGCTCCTGGGCCTGGAATGCGCCCACGCTCTGGCGACCCTCGGCCTGGAGGTCACGGTGCTGCAGCGAGGTCCCTGGCTGCTCCACAAACAGATCGACCAGCAAGGGGCCGTGGTGCTCGAAGACCTGTTGAGGCGGCTGGGCGTTCGCTGTCTGTCCAACGTGGTGCCGGAGGCCATCTTGTCAGATGGCGGTGCCTCCGGCGTGCGGCTGGAAGACGGGCGCACAGTGAGTGGCCACCTCGTACTGTGCGCGGCAGGCGTGAGGTCCAACGCAGACCTGGCGAAGGGTGCGGGCCTGAAGGTCGACCATGGGGTGCTGGTGGACAGCGAGATGCGCACCAGTGCCGACCAGGTGTACGCCGCTGGAGACGTGGCTCAGTACGGCCGAGAGATGTGGTGCATCATCCCCGCTGCGGTGAATCAGGCCAGGGTGGCGGGAGCCAACATGGTGTCTCCCGGATCGGCGACCTACGGCGGCACGGTACCCTCGACGACCTTGAAGGTCGTGGGGGCGGATCTGACCTCCGTGGGCCTTATCAACGCGCCGGACGATGGCTACACTGAGCTCAGGAGATCGGACCCGGCCTCTGGCGTCTATCAGAAGCTGGTCCTGCACGAGGGCCACGTCGTGGGCGCCATCCTCCTCGGGGCCAGGGAGCGGGTACCGGCGGTGTCCAGGCTGATCAAAGAGGGCACCGACGTCTCAGCTTACGCTGATCGTCTGCTGGACGACGCCTTCCACCTCGCAGAGGCACTACCCTAGATAAGGAGTAGAGATCATCAGATGAGAAAGATGACCGAAAGTAATCTACAGGCAGCCTTCTCGGGCGAAAGCCAGGCCCACATGAGGTATCTGATCTTCGCTGACAAAGCAGAGACAGATCGTCACGCCAACGTGACCAGGCTCTTCAGGGCCATCGCCTTTGCTGAGCAGGTGCACGCCACCAACCACTTCAAGACCCTCGGCGGCATAGAGGCCACGGCCGGCAACCTCCAGAGCGCGATCAACGGCGAGACCTACGAGGTGGAGGAGATGTATCCCGCCTTCAGGGCTGTGGCCGAGCTGCAGGACGAGAAGGGCGCAGTCCGCTCCACCACCTGGGCCCTGGAAGCGGAGAAGGTGCACGCCGAGCTGTACGGCCAGGCCAAAGCCGCGGTGGAAGGCGGCGCGGACGTGCAGCTCGACGAGATACACGTCTGTGAGCTCTGCGGCTGGACCGGGACCGGCGAAAAGCCGGAAAGATGTCCCATCTGCGGAGCGAAAAAGGAGAGAATCCGAACCTTCTAGCCATCCTGCGAGACCGTGGCCCCACGAAGGGTGTCCGGCCCCGTCAGGGTAAGGAGGACATAGATGAGCCTCGACGGAAAGCGTATAGCTGTTCTGGCCGAAGACCTCTACCAGGAGTTGGAGCTCTGGTATCCGGTGCTGCGCCTGCGAGAGGCCGGAGCCGAGGTGGTCATCGTGGGCACGGGCAGCGCTCAGGAGTACACCGGCAAGCACGGATACCCGGTCACCGTGGATGCGGTGGCCGGCGACGTCGAGGCCGGTGACTTCGATGCGCTGGTCGTTCCCGGGGGATACGCCCCCGACAGGCTGCGGCGCTATCCGGCGGTCAACAACCTGGCGCGGGAGATGTTTCTCCAGAACAAGGTGGTCGCCGCCATTTGTCACGCCGCCTGGGTCCTCGTCTCCGCTGATGTGCTGCGCGGCCGGACGGCCACCTGTTTCAGCGGGATCAAAGACGACCTCATCAACGCTGGAGCCAACTACGTGGATCGGGAGGTGGTGCGGGACGGCAATCTGATCACCTCTCGCGAGCCGGATGACCTGCCCGCCTTCTGCCGGGAAATCATCGCCGCCTTGGAGGCACAATAGGGGCGACCCGGCGGGTCGCGCCTACACGGCAGACTGCGCCGCGGGAGCCTCGCCTGGCTTTGAGGTGGCGATCGCCGCGCCATAAAGAGGTGCTGCAACCCAGCGGATTAACGCCCTGTGAGGAACACGTCACCGGGCACGAAGGAAGACAGGCCATCTAGCAGACGCTCAACCGATCAAGAAAGGGAAGGGATGAAACATGGCAGAGGAATTCTCACTGACGGAAATGAACCGCGTCGATCCTAACAACATGACCGACATGATGCGCAAGCACGCCCCGATCATCGAAACGCCCGACAAAGTGACGGCTGGGCAGGCCTTCACCGCTACGATCAAGGTGGGTGGCATCGACGGGGTCGAGCATCCCAACGTCCTGGGCCACTGGATCGACTCGGTGGCCTTGTACGCGGGAGATCGGCCGCTGGCCCGAGTCGGGTTCGCGCCGGCTGTCTCCCAGCCGCAGGCTACCCTTAGCCTCATCTTGGAGGAGTCGGCGACTCTACGCCTCGTCGCCTCATGCAACATGCACGGAGTCTGGCAATCCACCAGGAGGGTGAACGTCTCCTAGGTGCATCGCTATCCGTCGCGGCAACTGGTGAGGGACATCGCGTATCGCGTCGGGGCCAGTTCTGTCTTGCCTGGCGTCGATGCACAGGCTGGTGGGACCAAAGCAGGCCCGGCAGAGCCTCGACCGGTGGTGCCGCACCGCACTGAGCTTGGCCCCGAACCGCGGGCCTGTAGATCAGGGAAGGGAGAAAGAATGAGCGGACAAGATCCAGCGAAAGTCATCGCCATGCTCAACGAGGACATCAAGGGCGAGCACGCGGCCATCGTCCAGTATCTCCGTCATGCCTACGCCATCGGCGAGGGTGAGATGGCCTGCGAGATCGAAGCCATGGCCAGGGACGAGATGCGTCACCTGGAGTGGCTGTCCGAGACCGTGGTGGAGCTGGGCGGCGAGCCCACACTGGACCGCGCCGAGATGACCATCGGCGGGGCCACCATCACCGAATGGATGCGGCGCGACGTGGGCCTCGAGGAAGACGCCATCGCCCTCTACGAGCAGCACATCGCGGCCATCGAAGATCCCAAGATCAAGAGACTGCTGCGCCGCATCGTCTCCGACGAGACCTCCCACCGTCACGACTTCCAGCACTTCGTGGACAAGTCGAAGAAGAAAGGCCTGGAGCCTGTGGCCCCACTGGAGGCTCCCACCGGCAAGCCCAGCAAGCTGGCGGAGATGCTCAACTGGGGCGTGCGCCACGAGTACACCGTCGTCCTGCAATACCTCTACCACTCCTTCCTGACCCCTGACGAGGAAGTCAGCGAGCAGATGCAGGATCAGGCCGTCAACGAGATGCAGCACCTGGGCTGGCTCGCCGAAGAGCTGACGGGTTCCGGCGGCGTGCCCGACATCGAGGAGACAGGCGTGGATCGCTCCAGGGATACCGCCGACATGCTGCGCGCGGATATCGCGGTGGAGCGCGATGTCACCGAGGAGTACACCCGGCAGATCGCTGAAGTGGACGATCCAGACCTGAAGCGACTCCTCGCCCGCATCCGCGACAACGAGATCTACCACGACGAACTATTCAACGATCTCCTGGACGAAGTGAGCGGGTAGACAGCGATGCGCCTGAAGGTGCTTGGCTTAGCGGCCAGCCCGCGCCGCCACGGAAACACGGAGCTGCTCCTCGATCAGGTCCTTGGGGGCGCAGCCAGCAAAGGTGCCCAGACCGAGAAGGTCATCCTCGGAGCCATGAACATCGCTCCCTGCGACGAATGCGAAGGCTGTTACGAGACGGGTAGGTGCATCGTGCAGGATGACTACCAGTTGCTCTATCCGAAGTTGATCAAGGCCGAGAGGATCGTACTCGCTGCCCCGATCTTCTTCCTGGGTCTGCCAGCCCAGGCCAAGGCCTTCATCGACCGCTGCCAATGCTTCTGGGCGCGTAAGTACGTGTTGGAGGACCCTCTGCCACCCACCGACACCGGGGTGCAGCGTCAGGGCTTCCTCATCGCCACGGCCGGTGGTGCCGAGACCAGCTTTCGCTGCGCAGTGACAACTCTGAAAGCCTTTCTTCGCGCCCTCGATGCCGTGTATGGAGGCGAGCTGACCTACGCAGGGATGGACCAGAAGGGAGCTATCCTGCACCATGCCACCGCCCTGGAGGACGCGCTCGCCCTGGGGAAGAGGCTGGCGGTTCCGGAAAAGTGATGGTCGCACGACGCTCGGTCAGCAGGGAAACGCGTCGACCGCACATGAGATCACGAAGGTGAAGATCGCAGAGGAACTCGAAGAAGAGGAGATCGGCGAGGACTTCGGCGAACTGGTGAAGTTTACCATCGGCGGGTTTGCTGGAGGCCTGGCCCTCGGAGTTCTGCTGGACTCCTTCGGTCTCCAGCTCAGTCCTGTAGGACAGTGGCTGGTACGCACCCTCTCGGGCGAGGGGGAGAGCGTCTTCGAAGGTTTCTATGCCCTGCGGCAGCGGTTTCGTCGCGCCAGGGGCACCATGGCCGAGGCCTATGGCTGGGGCAAACTACTGGGAATGATGGCACCATGGATCGTGGACTGGGGCAGCCGCACACTGGGTGTGGCCGTCTACGGCGTTCAGGGGTTCTATATCCCCTATCTCTATTCTATGAGCGACCAGATCGGAGCAAACGTCTCCGGGCTTCTGTTCCTGCGTCGGCAGGAAGGCTCGTGGCCGGCCGCGATGGGCCGCTACCTGCGCCATCCGGTTCTGCTGACCAGCCTGATGGTGGTCCTGCTCGTTCCCGCGGGACTGTTCCTGGCGCGCGTGGGGGGATTCAGTCCCACCACACAGACCTACACCGCCCTGGAGGCCATGGCCGCCAACCTCTGCTGGGTTCCGCCCCTTGTGGGCGCCCTGGTAGAGAGGTTTGGGCCCAACCCGCCGGCCTGAGGGTGCAGGTCGCCGTCGTGAGGCGCCTGCACCATGCACCGGGCTTCCCGGTCGTGGACGAGACGGGCGAAAGGTGAGAAGATGGACTCAAGTCGTGTGCCGCCGGGCCAGCGGCTGACGGACAAGTTCCCGGTTCTGCACTACGGGAGCATACCGAAATTCGACCGGGAGACGTGGGGTCTTCAGATATTCGGCCTCGTCGAAGAGCCTCTCACCCTGTCCTACGACCAGTTCCTCCAGTTGCCAGCGACGAGGATCGTGGCCGACATCCACTGTGTCACCACCTGGAGCAAGCTGGACACCGTATGGGAAGGCGTGCTGTTCCGAGATCTGATCGGGCTGGTCGAGGTCAAACCAGACTCCAGGTTCGTCCTGGTGCACTGCGAGCAGGGCTTCACCACCAACCTGCCTCTGGAAGTCCTCATGGACGACGACGTGCTCCTGGCCTACCGCTACGATGATCTGCCCCTCACTCCCGAGCATGGCTACCCCTTGCGGTTGGTCGTGCCCAAGAGGTATTTCTGGAAGAGCGCCAAGTGGGTGCGAGGCCTGGAGCTTATGGCCCGCGATCGCCTGGGCTTCTGGGAATCGCGAGGCTACCACAACGACGCGGACCCCTGGAAGGAGGAACGGTACGCCTAGTGGCCGGGACCAGGAGAGTATCGGGAGAGAAGACACACGGCAATCTGCGCGACGCTTTTGCAGGCGAAGCCAAGGCCCATATCAGACTGCTGGCCTTCGCTAGAAGGGCCGAAGAAGAGGGGTACGCCCAGATCGCCAAGCTCTTTCGAGCCGTCGCCACCGCAGAGGAGGTGCACGCCGCAAACCATCTGAGGGTCTTGGGCGAGGCCATCACAGGGAGCACCGAGGAGAATCTGGCCTTCTCCTTCGAGAGAGAGACGACCATCAATGAGGTCACCTACCCTCAGTTCATCCTGGAGGCCGAGGGAGAGGGAGAGCGCGCCGCGGTGCAGTCCTTCACTTACGCCAGAGACGTCGAGGAGGGGCACGCCGCCCTCTACAAGAAGGCCATGGAGCACCTCCTCCAGGATGAAACCAGCGACTACTACGTGTGCGGCGTGTGTGGCTACACCTCTGATGGCGTTTTGCCCGAGCAGTGCCCCGTCTGTGGAGCGCAGAGCAAGGCCTTTCTCAAGGTCGAATAAGGAAAGGATGGAAAAACGGGATTGGGGACACCACTGGTGCTCATCCTTCGACACGGCCTTCGGCCTACTCAGGATGAGCCCAGTGAGGGGCGGCCCGCAGGATAGCGCGTGCCTGCCTCTCGTCGCCGTTTTCCACACCCTCGATAGGCATCCTGACTCGTGATTTGTTGGGCGCTGTGGACAACGAAGGATCAAGCGCGAGAGTAATCGATCACATCCTACTGTGCAGACGAGGTGAGTGACCATGGTCACCAAGGAAATGACCTTCAAGATAGGCGGCGAAGCAGGGCAGGGCGTGGAGTCCAGCGGTGTCGGGTTCGCCAAGGCCCTGGCTCGTGCCGGGTGGGACGTCTTCGGTATGCAAGATTACTACTCTCGCATCCGCGGAGGCCACAATTTCTATCAGATCCGCGTCAGCGACCGGCCCGTGTACTCGCACGTCGAGCCGGTAGACCTTCTGCTGGCCCTCACGCAGGAGGCCGTAAACCGCCACTGTGGCGAGATCGTGGCTGGTGGCGGCATCATCTGTGAGGAATGTCTGGAGGTGGACTGCGCTGCTCTAGACCAGCAAGACGTCAGCTACTTCCCCATACCCTTGACCGAGCTCGCCCAGGAGCAAGGGGGCGCTGAAGTGATGCGGAACACGGCGGCCCTCGCTGCCGCTGCGGGGTTGGTGGGCTTCCCCCTGGAGGTCATAGCCGGCGTGATAGAGGACAACTTCAGCAAGAAGGGGGCGGAGGCCGTGAAGGCCAACCTCAAGGTCGCGGAGGCCGCGCGCCACTTCGCCGAGGACCACTACGCTGGGAGATTCAACTACCACTTCGGTTCCCTCGCGGGCGCACCACCCAGAATGGTTTTGGACGGCAACCAGGCGATATCCCTGGGGGCGCTCCTGGGTGGATGCCAGTTCGTGGCCGGATACCCCATGACACCGGCTACCTCCATCCTTCAGTGGATGGCGACCCACGGCGACCGGTATGGGGTAGTGGTCAAACACACCGAAGACGAGATAGCGGCGATCCTGATGATCGTCGGCGCCGCCCACATGGGGGCCCGGGCCCTGGCGCCCACCTCGGGCGGCGGTTTTTCCCTGATGACGGAGGGTTTGGGTCTGGCCGGCATGACCGAGACTCCTGTGGTCATCGTCGAGGCACAGCGCCCTGGACCGGCCACGGGTCTCGCCACACGCACCGAGCAGGGGGACCTGCTGTTCCTGCTGCACGCCGCTCAGGGGGAGTTTCCACGGATCATCCTCACACCGGGCACCATCGAGGAGTGCTTCGAGGCTGGCTGGCGCGCCTTCAACCTGGCGGAGAAGTACCAGTGCCCCGTGATCGTCGTCACCGACAATTACCTGGCCAACTCCGTGCGCACCGTCGAGGTCGATGCCCTTGACTTCTCCAAGGTCCACATCGACCGCGGACAGTTGCTCACCGACGCGGACCTGGACACCCTGGAAGGACAGTACCTGCGCTACGCATACACCGCTTCGGGAATCTCGCCGCGGGCTCTTCCCGGCCACCCCCAGGCCGTCTACCAGGCCACAGGCAACGAGCACACGCCCGATGGGCATCTAACCGAAGAGCCGGAACCTCGCCGTCGTCAGGTGGAGAAGCGGCTGCGCAAACTGGAGGGTGCTCTCGAAGAAATGCGCGGTCCGCTGTGGTACGGCCCAGAACAAGCCAAACTGACACTGGTAGGGTGGGGCTCCACCTATGGACCTTTGCGAGAGACAGTGGATCTGCTCAACTCTGGCGGCGGGAGCGTGAACATGCTCCATATCCGCGACGCCTGGCCCTTCCCTGCGGACGAAGTACGAGAGGCCCTCAGCGCCGCGCGCAGGACAGTCATGGTGGAGGGCAACGCCACGGGACAGATGGCTTCCCTCATCGAGGCCCACACCGGCGTGAAGCTCGACCACCACATCCGCAGGTACGACGGCCGCCCATTCTCGCCACAGTACATCCAGGCGCGCCTGGAGGAGGTGCAGCATGGTTGAGTTCCAGGATTACCAGAGCCCCGTGCGCCCCACGTGGTGTAGAGGCTGTGGCGACTACGGCATCTGGAACGCGCTCAAGTTCGCCCTGTCAGAGCTGGACCTCGCTCCCCATCAGGTTCTGATCGTCAGCGGGATCGGGTGCGGCAGCAAGACCCCGGACTACACCCGTGTCAACGGACTGCATACCCTCCATGGCCGCTCGCTGCCCGCCGCCACTGGTGCGAGGCTGGCCAATCACGAGATGAAGGTCATCTGCGTACACGGCGATGGCGACGGATACGGCATGGGCCTGGGCCACATGATGCACGCCGCGCGCCGCAACCTGGACATCACGGACGTGGTGCAAAACAACCGTGTCTACGGGCTGACCAAGGGCCAGTACTCGCCCACCAGCCCTCAGGGGTTCGTCAGCAAGACCTCGCCAGATGGGGCTATCGACGGGCCTGTCAACCCGTGGGCCCTGGCCCTGGCAGCCGGTGCCACCTTCATCGGCCGAGGATTCCCCGCGGACCTGAGGCACCTGGTGGAAACCTTGAAGAGGGCGATTGAGCATCGCGGATACGCCCTGGTAGATGTGCTCCAGCCCTGCGTCAGTTTCAATCGGGGCTATGCCTACGATTACTACCAGCCCCGTGTGTATGAACTCGATGAGGAGCCAGGTTACGACGTGACAGACCGCACCGCCGCCTGGGAGCGGGCCCACGAGTGGGGGGATCGTATCCCTATCGGTGTCCTGTACCAGGCTAGCGGCCAGCCCACCTATGAGGACCAGGTGCCGGTCCTGGCGGCCGGCCCGCTGGTCAAGCAGGGCCTTCGGAAATGGACAGCAGAAGACTTCCAGGCTCTGAGATCTGAGTTCATCTAGCGATGCCCAACTCGGAGTACACTTCGGCCGCCGCCGAACACAGGAGGTGAATGAATGGCACGATACGGGGTCGACACCAAACTGAGCGTCTCAGAGGTGCTGGACAGAGCAGAGCAGTACTTTGGTGAGGCGGGACTGGGACTGGAGGTGACTTCCAGGGACGACTGCTGCCTCTCCCTCGCCGGTGGAGGAGGTCACGTCACGGTCACGGTTGTCGAAGGCGACAAGACCAGGGTGGACCTGGAAACGCGGGAGTGGGACTACCAGGTCAAGCATTTCATGGCCGAGAAACTCTAGTGGTCCGAGGGACCACTCGACCGGCACAGGATCTCGTGGCACCGCCGTGAAGCTCGGCGGATTGGGTACAAGAAAACGCGGTCAATAGAACAAGGAGGCACAATGAAGCAGGTATTCGATGTCATCAGCAGACGCCGGACGGTCCGCGCCTTCACCGACGAAGAAGTCACCGAGGAGCAGGTGGAGACCATTCTACAGATGGCGATGTATGCCCCCACCTACATGAATCGGCAGCCGTGGCATTTCGTGGTCATCAGGGACAAGGAACTCCAGAAGAGCCTGGGAGAGACCCTGGGGGTGCGTCCCTACATCCAGCAGGCTTCTGTGGTCATCGCCGTCTACGGGGACCCGAACATCTCCAACACCTGGGAACTGGATGGCTGTGCGGCTATAGAGAACATGCTCATCGCCGCCACAGCTCTGGGGTTGGGGAGCGCGTGGGCGGGTAGCCCGGGGAACCTGGCCTGGGGCGAGGCCGAGGAGCTCATGAAGGACGCCCTCAAGGTCCCCGCGGGCTTCCAAGCGCTCTCGCTGGTGTGTCTGGGTCACCCCGCGAAGATGGTTGTCCCTCACACCAAGGACGAGCGTTACAACAAGACCAGGGTACATTACGGCACTTGGAGGGAGCTGAAGTCTTGAGCGAAGTGGTGGTCTACACGACACCCACCTGCGGGTACTGCCATCAGGTGAAGCGGTACCTCGCGGGGCGAGGGATACCTTACAGGGAAGTTGATGTCGCCGCCAACCCCCAGGCTGCTGTGGAGATGGTGAACCTCTCGGGCCAGCGCGGCGTTCCGGTGGTGCTCATCGACGGCCAGGTGGTGGTCGGCTTCAACCAGCCTCGTATCGACCAACTGCTGGCCGCCAGGTCCACCAGGCGACCTCATCTAGGCTTGTCAGTGGCTGATGCAGAGAGTATGGCACAGAAGCGCGGCAGTGGGCCCACTGAAGGAGCGTATGTGGGAGGGGTGACCCATCTCTCCCCAGGAGACAGGGCCGGCCTCGCCCAGGGCGACGTGGTGGTGGCCCTGGCTGGCCGCCCGATACGCAACGCCGACGATCTTGAATCCATTCTCTCCGGGCTGGTCCCAGGCGAGACAGTCTCGCTGGTCTTTCTTCGTAGTGGCCAGCGATTGACGGCCAGGGTGACGCCGTAGCTCCACTCTGTGCCTTGATGGAGGTTGGATATGGGGCATGCTGGTTCGCAGAGCGCTCTCATGGCGCTGGATGTTGCCATTCAGACGGAGAAGGATGGCCGTGACTTCTACAAGCGGGCGGCCGAGAGGTCCAGCGATCCGGGAGGCAAGTTGTTGTTCGCCTCCCTCGCGGACGACGAGTTGGAACACCTGCGACTGTTGGAATCGCAGCGGAAGGCCCTGGCCGCGGAAGGACAGTGGCTCTCCTCGCCCAGGCCAGATCAACGTGCACGATCGGCGAAGATTGAAGGAGCCCCTCTGTTCTCCAGGGAAGCAGTGACCAGCAACGTAAACGCCTACACCTCCGAACTGTCGGCGTTGCGCTTGGCCTTCCTGATGGAGAAGGACGCGGTGGTCTTCTACACCAGAGCGGCTGCCGAGACGGTGGACCCTGACGGCAAGGCGATGTACGAACGCCTGGTGGAGATGGAGAAAGAGCATCAGCGTATCCTGGAAGAGGAATACAACGCCCTGGCGAAGGAGTTCTGGAGGACCATGGGGTTCGAGCCCTTCTGAGTCCCGGACGGAGATCAGCGACGGAGGTTCACATGAACGACGAGACAGCGGCTGCACTGTCGGTCTTGCAGGAGGCGGTTCGCAACGAACTGGACGGCAAGGCCATGTACCTGCAAGCGGCAGAGCGAACGAGGGACGGGCTGGGCAAATCCATGTTCCGTTCCTTCGCTAAGGAGGAGGATCAGCACATACACATCCTCCAGGTGCAGTACGCAGAGGTGAGCAAGTCGGGGGATTGGATTGACCTGGAAGCAGCCCAAGAGGCTCCCAGGGATCCAGAGCTCGTCCTGTTTCCTCAAGCGGAGCGGGAGGTCAAAGAGATCGTTCCGGAGGGGATGAGCGACCTGGAGGCCCTGAAGCTGGCCATGGACTTCGAACAGCGGGCTGTTCGTATGTACCAGCAGGCCGCTGCCGAGGCGGATGACCCGGTGGCCCAGTCCTTCTATCGGGAGCTGGCGAAGTGGGAGGGCACTCACTACGAGATCCTGGACAACAGCCACGACTACCTGGCTCACAAGGGCGAGTGGTACTTCCAGGAACAGGAGATGCCCATGTACGAAGGCTGAGTCCTGGTCGAGCCTGGTACGGCCGGGCGAAAGCCCGTCCGCAGAGACGCTCCGCACCCCAGACGGCCACAGGCAGAAGCCGTGTGGCGATCCGGCGCATGATGGGATTGGGTACGCCCCCTCGTTTCGAACAGTCCCGTCCCGCTGTTTTCCAGGGCTCTGAAGACCTATCGGCCGCAGGTGAGCGGAGAAAGCAGACCTGGACATCACCCAGGTGACCATGACCATGGCCCCAAGGGAGTACCTGCTCCCGGCAGGACTCTGACGCGGGCCATAGTCTGTCGACGAAAAAGACAGAACACAAGGAGGGATAGGAATGGAAACCAACAAGACAAGGTACATCTGGGCTGCCCTGAGGATAGCGATGGGATGGCTTTTCTCATGGGCTTTCCTGGACAAGCTGTTCGGACTCGGGTTCTCCACCAGTCCCGAAGCGGCGTGGCTGGCCGGAGGTTCCCCAACCGCCGGCTTCCTGGCGAATGCCACTAGTGGACCGCTCGCCAGCCTCTATCAGAGCATGGCCGGGAGCGTTGTCGTGGATGTGTTGTTCATGCTGGGTCTCGCAGCTCTGGGCGTGGCCCTAATACTGGGAATAGGCGTGCGCATCGCCGGTTACGCTGGCACCCTATTCGTCCTTCTGCTGTGGTCGTCAAACTTGCCTCCCGCGAACAATCCGATCATGGATGAGCACATCGTCTACGCGATCGTCCTGGTGGGGCTGGCCACGGTGAGAGCGGGGCAATGGGTTGGTCTAGGTAAATGGTGGTCCGGGCTGGTGGCCAAGAATCTTCCGTGGCTGCAGTAGTTGAGCCCATCACCCGATGATCCTGCGCCGCGAGAAGAGAGGCCTCCTCCCGGCGCACAACTGACCGCCGTCGCCTTTCCCAGAGGTCAGCGGGTCGAGGTCCAGACATGAAGCAGGAAACGGTAACCCTGGCTCTCAAACAGTACATGCCTCCGGACTGCACGTGCGCCATCGAGGACCAGGTGAAAGCGGGCGAAGGTGTCCTTGATGTCGCCGTGAACCCGGTGGACGACGTGGTGCAGGTCACCTACGACGCCGAGAAGACAGGGCCTGGCCAGATCAAGACACTCCTGGAAAAGTGCGGCTACCACTGTGAGGGCGAGATGGAAATGCCCAGCCGCGCGCACATGGAGCACGAGCGCCAGAAGGCCGAGGGACACGATCACCACGCCATAATGGAGGCTGACTTGCGCCGCCGTTTCTGGGTGGTTCTGGCCATCACCCTGCCTGTATTGCTGCTTTCCCCGACGATCCAGAGATGGTTTGGCTTCAGCCTCACGTTTCCGGGTGCACGGTACCTTCTATTCGTTCTGGCCACGGTCATCACCCTCTACGGCACGTGGCCCTTCTACAAGAACGCTGGCCGGGCGCTGCGGACCGGTTTGCTGGACATGAACGTGCTGGTCAGCCTGGCGGTGTCGGCTGGCTACCTATTCAGTGTGGGCGCCACCTTCCTGTTCACGGCCGTGGATTTCTACTGGGAGATCAGTACGCTGGTGGCTGTGCTCCTGCTGGGTCATTGGCTGGAAATGAGGGCGGTGCGAGGCACAGGCGGCGCGTTGCGGGAGTTGGTCAGACTCATCCCTCCCACCGCCAACCGCATCGTGCAGGGCCAGGTACAGGAAGTGCCCACAGCAGAGGTGGAAGCGGGCGACCTGCTTCTCGTCAGGCCCGGCGAGAAGGTACCCATCGACGGAAAAGTGACTGAAGGACAGAGCGCCCTCAACGAGGCCATGATCTCTGGCGAGAGCAAGCCGGTACCCAAACAGGCCGGAGACCTGGTCATCGGCGGGAGTTTGAACGGGGAAGGGGCCCTGCGCATCCGAGTCACGCGCACCGGCGAAGATACCGCCTTGGCCCAGATCATCTCACTGGTCAAACAGGCACAAGCCTCCAAGCCGCGTGTGCAGCGCGTGGCGGATAGAGCTGCCCAGTGGCTCACGATTATCGCTGTCACCGTGGCTGCCGGCGCGTTCCTGTTCTGGCTCCTCGTGGCGCACCAGTCGATCGTGTTCGCCCTGACACTGGCGGTGACCGTCCTGGTCATCGCCTGTCCCCACGCGCTGGGGCTGGCTATACCGGTCGTGACCACCATTTCCACGACTCTCGGCGCCCGCAACGGCATGCTCATCCGAAACGCCGAGGCGACGGAGACCGCTCGACGGCTGGACGTCGTGGTCTTCGACAAGACGGGCACCCTTACCCGGGGCGAGTTTGGAGTCACCGATGTGGTGAGCCTGTCAGACTGGGACGAGGACACCCTTGTGAGAAGAGTGGCTGCGGTGGAGGTGAACTCCGAACACGTCATCGCCCAGGGTGTAGTTCGGTCCGCTGCCGGCGAAGGCCATACCACGTCGATACCTCAGGCGATGGCTTTCCGTGCTATCCCTGGCCGGGGTGCCGAGGCAGACGTTGAGGGCACGAGGCTGGCGGTCGGCAATCAACGACTCATGGCTGACCAAGGCCTGGCCGTTCCCCGGAATCAGCGCCTGGCAGAACTGGCGCGCCAGGGCAAGACCGTGGTCTACGCTGCCGCCAACGGGCGGCTGCTGGGAGCCATCGCCCTCGCCGACCTCATCAGGAAGGAGTCACGGGAGGCGGTACAAGCGCTCAAAGAGATGGGATTGAAGGTGGCGATGCTCACCGGCGATAGCCAGGGCGTTGCCGACTGGGTAGCTGATGAGCTGGGACTCGACATCGTCTTTGCCCAAGTCCAGCCCCATGAGAAGGCGGAGAGGATCAAGGAGTTGCAGGACCAGGGCAAGGTCGTAGCCATGGTGGGCGACGGCATCAACGATGCCCCAGCCCTCGTCAGGGCGGATGTGGGGATCGCCATCGGCGCTGGCACAGACGTCGCCATCGAGTCCGCGGACGTGGTGCTCGTCAGGAACGATCCCCGCGACGCTGCACGCCTCATTCGCCTGAGCCGCGCCACCATGAGCAAGATGCGCCAGAACCTGGTGTGGGCCACCGCTTATAACGTCGTGGCCATCCCCGCGGCCGCCGGGATCCTTCAGCCATGGGGTATCGTGCTGCGTCCGGAGTGGGGGGCGCTGTTCATGTCTGTCAGCACCATCGTCGTGGCCGTCAACGCCCTGCTGCTGCAAAGGACCAAGATGTGAAGGACACGAACGGCAGAACGAATGCGGCCATGAGAATGGTAACTGTGTATACTCATTCTGGTAGAACGTTCTGCGACAGGGCTAAGGAATTCCTCTCACAGCAGGGCATCTGGTTCACCGAGCGTGATCTCATGGTCGATTACCGCGCTATCGCGGAGTTGGAAGCGTTCGGGCACGACCATGCCTGTCGCGGTCATCGGGGGGGAGGTAGTGGCAGGATTTGATCGCCCAAAGCTCGAGAAATTGCTGGCAGAGTAGAGGCGCGACCCTCAGGGCCACACCTCGCCAGCCAGAAGGAGAAAAGCTGGATGAGTAGGATCACCTGGAAACAAGTCGTGGCCTTCGTGGCCATCGTCGCGGTCATCTTTCTCGTTGGTATCATGCTCCTACCCCTCGTCTGGGGGTGGTACGGAGGGTCGTGGGCCATGGGGCCGGGCATGATGGGGGGCCAGACGCAGGGAGGCTGGTGCCCTTTCTGTGGAGGCACCGGACGGTACCCCGGATGGGGCATCGGGGGCGTGTTCGGCTGGATCTTCGCGCTGGTACTAATGCTCTTCCCGGTGGGTCTGCTGGTGCTGCTCCTCCTGGGGATCGTTTGGGTGGCGCGAGCAGTGCTCCGGCCGACGGACGAGACGACATCGTCAAGCCAGTCGTGCCCCCGCTGTGGCAAGCCAGTGGAGGTCGATTGGCGTGCGTGCCCGTTCTGCGGAGAGGACTTGGAGCGACTCCGCTAGTCGCGCGAGAGGAGGTGGGTGGTGAATTCGCGAACTGTCTGGATTGTGGTCATCGTGGCTGCCGTACTGGCAGGAGTAGCTCTGGTGTATTGCGTGGCCCTGGGGGCCGCGTGGTACCTGTCGGCGGGACGGGTCACGTCCGGCACCCAGTCTCAGGTATACGTCTCTAATGGCCAGACCATCTACTTCACGGGCAGGAACCAGCAGGGCCAGCGTATCCCCTTCGAGGGCGCGCCCATGTGGCTCTCCATGCACGGCGGGAGCTGTGCGACTTGTCATGGGCCTGACGGTCGGGGTGGCGCCCCCGTGATGATGGGCACAGAGATACCAGGAGACATCACATATAGCCATTTGACGGAAGAGGAACACGAAGAGGGGGAAGAGCACCCACCCTACACAGACGAACTGATCAAGAGGGCCATCACGCTGGGGCTGGACCCTGCGGGAGAGCCCCTCGACCTGACTATGCCGCGCTGGCGGATGTCGGATCGGGACCTGGACGACCTGATTGAGTTCTTGAAGACGCTGGATGGCGAGCACTGAATGGGCGTAGACCCCACACTCACCGCCAAGACCAGGCAGCGATACGACCCGGTGGCCCCTGTCTACGATGCGTCGGAATGGATCGTGGAACGATTCCTCTACGCCGGGTGGCGCCGGCGTCTTTGGGCAGGGGTCCAGGGGCCAGAGATACTCGAGGTAGGGGTGGGCACCGGCAAGAACATGCGCTACTATCCTCCTGGTGCTCACGTCACAGCCATCGACCTCAGCGCGAGGATGCTCTCCAGAGCGGGGAAGCGAGCGAACTTGCTGCGGCTGGACGTGGACCTTCACCAGATGGACGTCCAGACGCTAACCTTTCCGTCCCAGAGCTTCGATACCGTGGTGGCGAGCTTCGTCTTCTGTTCGGTTCCTGACGCGGTGGCCGGCCTCCGGGAACTGGGGCGCGTCTGCAAACCAGAGGGAGAGATCAGACTGCTGGAGCACATGCGAGCCAGGACCGAGCCTCTGGGGCGTTTGCTGGACGCAGTCAACCCTATCGCGGTCCGCACAATGGGGGCCAACATCAACCGTCGTACGGTGGACAACGTACGGAGCGCTGGCTTGCAGATCGAGGCTACGGAAGAACTGTCAGTACAAGGCATCTTCAAGCTCATCGTCGCCAAGCCGCCTCTGAGCCAGAGCGCGGCCCCTTAGAGAATAGCTCCCACCCCAGGCACATAGTTGAATCGACACGAACCCATTCTCCTGAAGAAGATACACGTCACCGGAGTGGTGCAGGGCGTCGGCTTCCGCCCGTTCGTATATCAACTGGCTCACACCCACGGTTTGACCGGGTGGGTCCTCAACACCTCGGCCGGCGTGGAGATGGAAGTGGAAGGCCCACCAGAAGCTCTCCGGCGCTTCGTCGGAGACCTGGAAAACCAATCGCCGCCCCTGGCCAAAATCGAGAGCATCGCCGCCACCGATCACCCACCCCGTGGCTACCAGCAGTTCGAGATTCGACGCAGCCTCTCACAAGAAGGAGAGTACCAACTCATCTCCCCCGACATCGCCACCTGTCGCGACTGCCTTGCGGAACTCCTGGATCCACGAGACCGACGATACAGATACCCCTTCACCAACTGCACCAACTGCGGCCCTCGCTTCACTATCATCGAAGACATCCCCTACGACCGTCCCCTGACCACCATGCGAGACTTCGTGATGTGTCCCCGGTGCCAGGCAGAGTACGAGGACCCCCTGGATCGCCGCTTTCACGCCCAACCCAACGCCTGCCCCGTTTGCGGGCCGCAGCTCACCCTCACGAACGCCGACGGTACGTCGATCTCCGTAACGGACGAGATCACCGCCACCGTCCAGCTCCTCGAGCAGGGCAAGATCCTGGCCATCAAGGGGTTAGGAGGCTTCCACCTGGCTTGTGACGCCACCAACGATATGGCTGTGCGACGTCTGCGAGAGAGGAAGCGCCGCCCGGCCAAGCCCATGGCGGTGATGATGGCTACCATGGACCACATCCGGGCCCACTGCGTCGTCTCCGACGAGGAAGAGCGCCTGCTGACCTCTCCCCAGTGCCCCATCGTCTTGCTGCGCTGGAAACCGACTTCCACCGTATCTCCTCTGGTCGCTCCCGGAAACAGGTACCTGGGCGTGATGTTACCCTACACACCCCTCCATCACGTCCTTTTGCGAGAGATCGACAGGCCCCTGATCATGACCAGCGGGAATCTCAGCGAAGAGCCCATCGCCACTGGCAACGAGGAAGCGCTGGTCCGGCTCGGCGGCATCGCCGACCACTTCCTGTTTCACAACAGGGACATCTACGCCCGGTACGACGACAGTGTGTGGATGGTCGCTGAGGAGAGAGCGCAGCCGCTGCGCCGTTCACGAGGCTACGCCCCCTTCCCCATCCGCCTGCCCTTCAGAGCCAGGCAGGTCCTGGCCTGCGGCACGGAACTGAAGAACACCTTCTGCGCCACCAAAGACGAGTATGCCTTCCTCAGCCAGCACATCGGGGACATGGAGAACCTGGAGACGCTGGAGCATTTCCAGACCTCCATCGCCCTCTACGAGCGTCTCTTTCGCCTGGAACCGGAGACCGTGGCCTACGACCTGCACCCGGACTACCTGGCTACCAGATATGCCCTGAGCCTCGGCTCGTCCAAACGACTCGTACCTGTGCAGCACCATCATGCCCACATCGTGAGTTGTATGGTGGACAACGGGGTGCAGGAACCGGTCATCGGAGTGGCTCTGGACGGCACAGGCTATGGGATGGATGGTCAGATCTGGGGCGGAGAGTTCCTGGTGGCTGACGCTCACGGTTTCCGCAGGGCCGCTCATCTACAGTACGTACCTCTGCCCGGAGGAGAGGCCTCCATTCGTAGGCCCTACCGCATGGCTATCAGCCACCTCCTCTCCCTCCTGGGTGACGAGGGACTGGAGTCGGGTCTCCCCGTCGTGGGAGACGTCGACCCTCTGGAGGTGGAGGTCATCAAGCAGCAGGTCGCCAAGAGGATGAACACCCCGCTGACCTCCAGTTGCGGCCGGCTTTTCGACGCGGTGTCGGCGGTGTTGGGCTTTCAGGGAGAGGCCAGCTACGAAGGACAGGCGGCCATCCAACTGGAGATGATGGCCTACGACGTGGACGATGGCGCCAGCTACCCCTTCGCCATCGTTCAGCAAGACGGTGCCGAAGTCATCCGTCTGTCGACCACGTGGCAGGGCATCCTGCACGACCTTCGCGCTGGTGTCCCGGCCGAGGTCATGGCCTCGAGATTCCACAACACCGTCGCTCAGATGATCGTGCACGTGTGCGCCGGGATCTCAGAAGAAAACGGGCTGCGCAGCGTGGCCCTGAGCGGCGGCTGCTTCCAGAACCGGCTGCTGCTCGCCAGGACGACGGGCCTGTTGAGAGAGGCCGGGTTCCACGTCTTGACCCATCACCAGGTGCCGTGCAACGACGGGGGTGTCTCTCTCGGACAGGCGGTGATTGCCCATTCCCGGTGTGCGCGGGAGACAACCAGTGAGGCAAACCGACGCCCAGTCGCCTCGGAGGGCCCGCCTCGTAGCAGGAATAGAGCATGAAGTATCTGGATGAGTTCAGAGATCCCGAACTGGCAGCCACCCTTCTGGAGGGCATCCGCCACCGCTGCACGCGTCAGATTCGCATCATGGAGTTCTGCGGCACGCACACTGTCTCCATCTTCAAGCATGGTATCCGCCAGCTTCTGCCGCCTACGATAGAGATGCTCTCTGGTCCCGGTTGCCCCATCTGCGTCACCGCCAACGCGGACCTCGACTGGGCCATAGCCCTGGCCAGCGACCCTGACCTCATCGTGACCACCTTTGGCGACATGCTCCGCGTCCCGGGCAGTCGAAGCAGTCTGGAGAGGGCCAAGGCCACGGGCTCCGACGTGCGCGTCGTCTACTCTACGCTGGATGCGGTGCAGATCGCCAGGGACAACCCGGACCGGCCTGTGGTCTTCCTGGGCGTCGGCTTCGAGACCACCGCTCCCACAGTTGCCGTCTCCATTCTCCAGGCCAGGGAGCAGGGCCTCACCAACTACTCCGTCCTCTCCCTGCACAAGCTGACCCCTCCAGCCACCAAGGCCATTCTCGACTCCGGGGAATCACGCCTGGACGGCATCATCGGTCCCGGGCACGTGACGACAGTCATCGGTTCCCAGGCCTGGGAGTTCTTGCCTCAGCGGTACGGTGTATCGTGCGTCATCGCTGGCTTCGAGCCGCTGGACATCCTTCGCGCCATCTATGCACTGGTCGAGAGCATCGAAAGCGGCGAGTCTCGGGTGGACAACGTCTACGGGCGAAGCGTGCGCGCCGAGGGCAACCAGGTGGCGCTGGAGTACATGAACACTGTCTTCGAAGAATGCGCCGCCCCCTGGCGCGGCATAGGCGAGATCCCGGCCAGCGGTCTGAGCTTGAAAGCCGACTTCCGCCCCTTCGATGCTCGGCAGCGATTCCACGTCGATCCAGGAGTGAGCGAAGAACCAAGGGGGTGCCTCTGCGGGGACGTGATCAGGGGCGTGGCCATCCCGCCGGACTGCCCGCTGTACCGCGCGGTCTGCACTCCGCACCACCCCGTGGGCCCCTGTATGGTCTCCGGCGAAGGTACCTGCGCGGCCTACTACCTGTACGCCGCCGGGGAGTAGTTTCTACTCCAAGAGAGGACTTGAGTGATGGAAAGAATACTCCTGGCCCATGGCAGCGGCGGAAGGCTCAGTCACGATCTGGTCCGCGACCTCTTCCTGCCTCAATTCCCCGCCCCCACACTGGCCAGACTGGACGACGCGGCCGTCGTGCCCGCCACCGCCCTCACCCTTGGTGCAGAGCAACCTGAGGGCTCAGGGGCTTGCCGGATCGCGTTCACCACCGACAGCTACGTCGTCAAGCCTCTGTTCTTCAACGGGGGTGACATCGGCCGCCTGGCAGTGTGTGGCACGGTGAACGACCTGGCCATGGTGGGCGCTTCACCTCGCTACCTATCCGCCGGGTTCGTGCTCGAGGAGGGGCTGGACCTGGATACCCTGCGCCGGGTGGTGGCTTCCATGAGCGCCTCTGCCGACGAGGCGGGGGTGGAGATCGTTGCCGGGGACACCAAGGTGGTGGAGAAAGGCGCAGCCGACCAACTCTTCATCAACACCGCCGGTGTGGGCCTGGTGCCCGAGGGTATCGACATCTCGGCATCCCGTGCCGGTCCAGGCGACGTGGTCATCCTCTCTGGCGCCCTGGGCGACCACGGCATCGCGGTTCTGAGCGAGCGCGAGGGCCTTTCCTTCAGAACCCGGCTAGCCAGCGATGTGGCGCCCCTCAACCACCTGGTGTCAGCGATGCTCAGGGCGAGTTCCGACATCCACGTCCTGCGCGATCCCACCCGCGGCGGCCTGGCCACTACTCTCAACGAGATCTGTCTTCAGTCCGGCGTGGCCATGACTATGGAGGAGAGCAAGCTCCCCGTCCACGAGGGGGTCCGTGCTGCCTGCGAGATGTTCGGGTACGACCCGCTCTACGTCGCCAACGAGGGCAAGCTGGTGGCCATAGTCGCCAGAGATGCGGCAGAGAAGGTGCTCGAGGCGATGCAGAGCGATCCTCATGGACAGGAGGCAGCCATCATCGGAGAGGTGCAGACGCAGCCCGAGCGCAAGGTCCTCCTCAGGACCAGCGTCGGCGGCACAAGAATCGTGGACATGCTGGCCGGGGAGATGCTCCCCCGAATCTGCTAGCGCCCTCCTCCCGCACAGGCACAAGCGCACCCCGCGCAAGCACAGGCGCATGCGCAGCCGCCTCCCCCACCGCTCCGGAAGCTCCCACCGGAACTACTCTTGCTCACCGGCACCGGATGGGTAACCCTGGTGACGCGCGCGGTGAAGTCCGAAACGTTGGTCACGATCCTGTTCGAGATGTTGCCGATGCCCAGGACCACGCTGTTGGCCAGTTGAGCACCAGGCACGGTCCGTGGACCAGTTGTAGATGGAGCAGCAGCCTTGCCCACGCCTGCTGATGGTCGACTGGTGGTAGGCGGTGCAGAGTATAGCCACCACCAGGCCGGCATCGGTACCGGTCGCTCCCCGAAGGTCTGCGGCATCTTCGTTTCGAACTCGTCGTCCATGATCATCCACTCCAGGTTCTCGTCGACAACCTCTGGAGTATCCGCCGCCTCAACCTGCTCCCACGCTCGAGACACGATGTCCTTGTAGTAGGCGATGGTGTCCTTGGCATGGAAGCCCTTCATCTTCTGGTTGACGTCCTTGATCAGCTTGGTGGTGACCTGAGTCAACTCTTTCTGGCTCAGCTCACCATCCTTCTTCACTGCCCCCAGGAATTCCGTCTCGTAGGGATGCAGCCCCTCGGGCACGGGATCCGCCTTCTCCACGCGCAATGGTTCCTGCAAGACCACCTGTAGGGCGTGCTTCTTGACCAGGCCGAACAAAATCATGGTCAGAACCTTGTTGAGAGGGGCCTCCAGCAGGATCGCCGCCTCCACCGCCGTCAACCCTCGTTTGATTCCCAGGCCTTCCACCGAGACCATGGGCGGCATGTAGTCCATCAGCCGCTTCCGGCTCCGCCTGGAACCCACCACCGCCCCCAATATGACCCACAGGGCAAAGCCTCCGCAGATGGTGAGGGGCAGCAGGCTGCCGAACAGCGCACTGATGATCCCCACGATCATCGCTCCCACATCAGTGGTGGGTTCGGCGTAGATCTGGCTGACGTACTTCTGGGGAAAGGACACGCCGAACTGGTACTGCCGATCGGCCCGGGCGTCGGGAATCACCCAGGTCATCACCGGGCGGTCACCTTCGATGTGGGCCTCGGTAAACTCCTGATCGTGATACCGCGTCTCGTCCGGCTGGACACCCGGAGGGAAGTAAATACTCACGCTCAGGTAAGTGGTCCCATGCCCGGTACCCTCATAGTAGTGAGGGTAGAAGCGCACGCTGGCATACGCCTCATCGTCCCTGTCCTGATACACCATGTGTGGGTTGTTGATCTCCAGGTGCACTGTTCCGGTGTCGCCCGGCGCGATCTCATTGCTCCCTAGATGGATCTCCACCCCGGTGTCCAGCCACTCCGACTTGTAGATGCCAACCACGGGCTGGCCATCAATGGTCGCCTGCGCGCTGGACAGGTCGTAGTAGTCGTTGGGCAAGCCGACATCGACGATGTCGATGACGTGCGCACCGGGATCGTTGGTGAAGGTGATATCGTAGACGATGTCCACGGAGCCATCCTGCTCCACGTACACCGACGATATGTTGCTGTCCACGGTGAAGCTGTAGTCCTGGGCCAGGGCGCTCTGGAACGGCAAGACCAGGGCCACGGCGGCCAGGGCCAGAGCGGCCGCGAGACGAACGGTTCGCGAGCGACGGTGACCTACCATTTCGGTTCCTCCGTAAGCTGGTAGGTGGAGCCGCAATAGGGGCAATTGATCATCACCGCTCCCTGCACCAGGGAGACGTTGTCTTTGCTCAGCTCCGCGCCGCAGCTCTGGCACTTGAGCTTCTCCACGTTGACGTCAGCCCCCATGTCCAGTTGCACGTCCACCTGCTGTGTGATCTGCTGCACAGGGGCCGGCCCACGGGTCCTGACCACCCAGATGATCACCACTCCGATGGCCAGTGAGACGACCCCCACGATCAGCCTCAAGACGATTTGGCTCGATCCTGCCGCTGGGATGGACCACAGGTACAGCACCCCAAAGAGGATCAGGATGCCCGCCACCACGTAGCCGATGATTCTCCCTGCCATAGCCTCTTCCCTCCCCGCGAAGTGTAACACATTCTAGCACAAGTCGGCGAAGCTGAGCAAAGAGCTTTCGCCACCGCCAGTAATGAACCCCCCTCTATGGCACGTTCCAGCCGGTCGACGACGCCAGTCTTCTGCATCAGTTGAAGGACGATATGGATGAGAAGAAGTTCCTAACGATGATTGATAAGAAAAACTGACTCGGGCTTCTGGAGCGCCCCACACGCGCCTTGGCTCGGGAGATGAGGAAGAGGGCTAGCGCGGGGACGATAGGCTCCTGATCCCTCCCGCGAACCAACATCGCTGAGGCGCGTCCACCAAGGGGCCGTAGACGAACCCCCGAGGATCGGGGTTGACGCTAGGAAAAGCAACAGGCAGGCGCCGGTGATGCGTGCGGCAAGCAAACGCTCAACGAGCGGGACGTCGCCAGCGGAATCGCCACCGAGGCCCGAGAACGGTGCTCGAGGAGACCAAGATTCCAAGACAACAGGTCAAGGCAGTCACGATCGGCGCTGAACACTCTCCCGGCACGCGTGCGGGGTGCAGGGGGCTCATGGAGACCACAGTGATCAGGCCGCGGCCTCCGGCCACGGAGTGCCGTCGGACGCGAGGCTACTTTGCGTATCTCTTCTCCACCGGTACCCAGTCTATGTCGTAGCCAAAGTAGCGTGGCCCCACGAGTTCGAGCCCTTTCGGTGTGCACCATTTCTCGGTGCAGGGTATCCCTAACACCGTGACCCGGAATCCATAGCGGAGGGATTCGGTGGTGATAGGCTCGCCGGTCTCAGTATCCAGGACAGTGATCAGATCCGGCACTGAGACCTTGATCTCGCCATCAACCTTGGCCACGAGGTTCTCATTCTGGAAATTGATCTCCAGGTTCTGAGAACCATACTCGTCCACGCCTTCGATCAGGGCCTCGCCCCTGGCGAAGCCTTTCTCGGTCCGGCGCCTGACATCCACAATCTTGCCTTTGAAGACCTCGAAGCCACCCACAGCTTTTCTCACCGCCTCGACCACGCTCATCCTAGAAACTCGAGCATGGCGGATGGTGCGGCCAATCTCTTCCGCGAGAGTAATCGTGTCAGGCACCGCCCACTGCTTCAGTTCCCTCCCCCTTGTCGCATAGCAGGCGATCATGGCGGTGCAGCCCATGTCCACGGTTATGGTTCGCGAGAAGATCTCTGTCCAGCGGTTGTTGACAGTGTTGAGTATGGCGCTGTTGCCCTTATCATCGCCCATGGCAAAGGGAGTAGACGAGACACCATACATGGTAGCGGTTACCATCTGCAGCTCCGGGAAGGCTCGGCCCATGCCGTCGCAATCCACCATAGGGATGCGGAGACGAGCGGCGACAGCCACAGGAGTCACGGAGTTCAGTCCCCCCGCCTCGATAGACATGGTGGCCGCGATCTCCTGGCCTAGGTAACTCTCCAGAGCCCTATAGGCCTTGATAATCTCGTCTCCCTTGGGCAGTTTCTCCACGACGACGGTCGGTGCCCCCATCCCGGCCGTGGGCACGATCAAGGCATCGTCATCGATCTCGTCCAAGGACAGCAGCGTGACCGGCCCGAACTCTCGTATGGATTGCACCCCCAGCAGTTTACCAATGTACGGGTCTCCACCCCCGCCCGTGCCCAGCACCGCTGCTCCGAGCGCGATATCCTCCACATTCTCCGGATGTAGCAGCCTCATCTCAGTTTCCCTTTCTCTAGAGTCCGCCTCGTCAGAGGGCCAAATCGCCGACCGCCTTCACGCGGATCTTGACAGCGTTGCTGGGCAGGTAGGCGAGCGGGACTTCCTCCACATCCACGATCGTTACCGTCTCCTCCCTGGCTCCAGCAGCTACGGCCTTGTCTGTGGCCTCCTGCCTGGCCTGCCGCAGAGCCTCGTCCCGTCCCATCTCCGCGAGGGCGAAAACCCGATCAGTCTCGCCACCGACCTGAGCTATGGCGGCGCCTATCGCGTTGGCCACCGGGAAATGCTCCGGCTTGACCATCTCCGATGCTCCCTTGATCTGCCCAGAAACCAAGATGGTCCCGCCACCCACCAGTATTAGTGGTATCGGCTCCGCGCTTGTCTTCATCCTGTCCACAGCGATCTCGACCATAGCCTGCATTTCGTCCAGTGCTGTCCGGACGAAGGCAGAATCCAATTGTTTGACCGCGCCAGCATCGCCGATATCGGCCAGACCGCCAGCGACGGCGAGGTCCGTAGCGGTGAGCACCGAGCCACCGAACACCAGAGCCTTGGTGTTGAGTTCGTAGCCGACGCTCTGAGGGCCGATCTTGACCGGTTCTTTCGAGACGATGCTGCCACCGCCCAGTCCGAACGAGTACACATCGGGCATCCTGAAATTGGTCCGCACTCCGCTAATCTCGACCGCGACAGATGCCTCGCGAGGGAAGCCTCGCAGCAGCATGCCGACGTCAGATGTGGTTCCCCCGAGATCGACAACCATGGCGTCCTTGGCTCCCGACAGGAAGGCAGCACCGCGCATGCTGTTGGTCGGCCCGGACGCAAAGGTTAGAACTGGATACTTTTCCGCGAAGTCTGCGCTCATCAAGGTACCATCGTTCTGGCTAAGATAGAAGGGCGCATCTATCTTCACGTCTTTGAGCGCCTGCCTGAAAGACTGCACGATCGCCTTGGCCAAGTCCCCCAGGCAGGCATTGAGGATGGCGGCGTTCTCCCGCTCCAGCAGCCCCATGCGGCCGATCTCGTGGGAGAGACTGAGCGAGGCATCCGGTATCTGGTTCCGGATGATCTCGGCCGCCCGTTCCTCGAAACTACTATTCACAGGGGAGAAGACGGCAGAGATCGCCACTGCCTTGATGCCTCTGGACTTGATGTCCCTAGCCGCGTCTCGCACTTCCTTCTCGTCCAGCGGCGAGATCTCTCTCCCATCGAACTCGTGACCACCATGCACCAGGTACTTGTGGTCACCGATGGTGGCCCGCAAGTCAGGGGGCCAGTCGACCATCGGGGGCAGGGCCTCAGTCGCAGGGAGGCCCAACCTGACAGCAGCCGTCTGCATAAGCCGTTTGCGCTCTACCACGGCGTTGGTGAAGTGGGTGGTGCCGATCATCACGGCCTTGATCCGACGGACCGGGATCTTGGTCTCCCTTAGCACAGTCTTCATGGCTGTAGTGATCCCATCGGTGACGTCTGGCGTCGTGGGGGTCTTGTGCCAGCCAACGACCTTCTCCCCGTCCATCAGCACTGCGTCGGTATTCGTGCCCCCTACGTCAACCCCAATCCTCATGGCTTTGTCTCCTTCCCTTTCGTCGGTGCATCGACCTAGTGAGGCCAGGCGCGAAGGATCAAGCGCCAGTCGTCTCCACAGTGGCCCTCTTCTTCATCTCCCTAGCCATGGCGCGTGTTGCGCGCTCCAGGAGGTCGAGGTAGGTCTGCTCATCGGTCATCATCAGGAATTTCTTCTCATCCACATCGTCCTTCAACTGACGCACGAAATGTTCGTCCTCCAACTGCCCACTCTGCAGGGCGAACCCCATGAGCCTGCTAGCTGCATCCACCAGCCGAAACGTGCCATAGAGGTGCGGTTCGTTGACCAATAGGTGGGCACTCGAGAATAGAAAAGCAAGGATTTCGTACAGATGCTCTTCCGATACCACCAACCGCATACTCATGACTGCCATGACCCCCCATGTTTATCCGCGAAGGCGATTTCTCGCAGCTCTAACCTAGTAGGTGGCTCCGGATCCTCGGCTGGGTAGCCTACGGTGAGGACCAACAGGGGTTCGATGCCGTCCGGAAGGTCCAGGATCTCCTTGATGGCCACCTTCGCATAAGAGAGAGCAACGCAGGTACCAATACCCATCTCATGGGCAGCCAGCATCATGTTTTGGGCTGCCATTGAACAATCAGCGAGATAAGTGGCTTCGAAGACAGGGTTCGTGTCAGGCCTTTTCTCCACACAGATGACGATGAAGGCAGACGGGGTGGAGAAGATGCCGGGGGCGAACTTCATGACCAGTTGCACCATCGCCGGTGAAGTTACAATCACAAACCTCCACCTTTGCTGGTTGGCGGCCGTCGGAGCCCACCTCGCCGCTTCTAGAAGCCTCTCTAGCTTCTCTTTCTCTACTGCCTCAGGCGTGAACTTCCTGATGCTCCTTCTGCCCTTGATGGCCTGCATCACATCCATTTGTCGATAACCTCCTTGTCTATCCGAACCGGCGTGCGACGAGACTCGATCAGATAACTGGCGAGCAACGAGGTGTCGGTGTCTTGGGTGTGGCAACACCGGGTCTTGTACAACACACCCATGGCTCCTGCCGGCCCGATAACAGGCGTGTAAGCGCCAGATCCTCTCAGCGCCAGCCGGGGCAGGGATCTCGCAGTCCAGGAGGGTTCGGCAACACGAAACCCCTAGACCGCCCGGCGCACTGGCAAGTCCTGTCCGGGCATAGGCACTGACGCGAGTGGAGCGTCCGGCTGCCTGCCTGGGCCGTGAAGTATGTCTCTCTCAACACCTTGCCTCGATAACGGCCGCGAGGGAGATTCCGGCAGAACCTCCCCTGCGAACAAGCTTGGTCCTAGTGCTCTATCCACTAAAGCCACACATCGGCTTCAATCTGCCGGGTGTACTCATAGCCCTTCACTCGATCCGACAGGCCGAGTCAATTGAAGATCGTCCGCAGCATCACATTGGTGGTATCCTGCGTTGCTGCCTGTTGCGCCTTCGCACAGCTCGCGTCCACTGTTTAGGCATCCGCTGTACGCAAGGTGTGCCCGAGTGTAGCATCGGATTCAGCGTTCCGAACGGAAACCGAACCGGCGCAAAGCTGATCGGCGAACAGAACCTCGGTTCATTCGGGGCAGTGTGGCCATTTGCGCATCTGGGGCCAACCGCGTTGCCGTGCCATGTATTCACACCGAGACTTCGGAGACCACGTCTTCAGACATGAGAAACAACGGATCGATACGCACCAGCGATTTGGTCAGCTCGCCCTGATACGCGGAAGCACAGAACGCTCTCTCAAGAGTCTCCGTGTCGGGAAAGTAGGCCTCGGTCATGTAGCGATAGGGAGCTTCGTAAATTCTCCAGGCGCGCTTGATCGCATAGAAATCGGCCTTGATCACGTCCGGGGCAGACATTTCGCGCCTTAGATCAGTGGTCGTGCGGCACCCGATGAACCCTTCATGATCAGCGCCAGGCGGCAGCCTGTAGAGCACAGCGAGCTTAATCAGGGTGCCTTCCCCTCTTGAATCTTGCTGCGCATGTCGAGTCCATAGTATTCCTGAGCCTGTTCCACCGTTATGTAGCCGTCTTTCAGATCCTGCTCGACGAGCTCCAGCGGTCGCTCCATAGGGTCGCCCCAGCCAGCACCCGTCCCGGTCATCACCTGGATCACGTCGTCGGTATGCAGAGTCAGGCCCGTGACTACCGAATAGCGCTCATTCTCACCGTTGGTCCGCCGGATCACCACGTGGTTGGGGGAACCTTCTTGGCCCCCCTTCAGTGGCCAGGGCGGTACCTTGTCGCGGGTGTAGGCAATCGTCAACCAGGCGTTGTCCGACTTCATACGATAATCGATCCGCACACCCTTCCCTCCCCGATGGAAGCCGGCACCACCATCTTCGTCGTGGAAGCTCAGGTAGTCCACCGTGACCCCGTACCGGGCTTCCGCTACCTCGGCCGGACAGTTGTACGTCTCTCCGTGCACGGCCGAGAACTGTCCCGAGTTACCATCGGACGTGGGCGACCCACCCCAGCCTCCCAGCTCGGGCTCTATCACAGCGTATGCCCGTCCCGTATCGGGATGGGTTCCGCCAAAGAGCGTGGCGCACACTGAGGCGAAATTGCCAGCAGGCAATCGGTCGGGCATCTGTTCCGCCAGGCACCGCCAAATCAGGTCGTTGAGTCTGAGTGCGATCTCGTAGTAGACACCCTGGGCCGCCGGGTAGATGGGGTCGAAGACGGTCCCGTGGCGCGTCAGGACCTTCAGTGGACGGAATGTCCCTCCATTGGCCAGCCTCTGCGGTGATACTATGCACTTGAAGGCGATCTGGCACATCAACACAGCTACGTCGCGACTCATGTTGAAGGGACCTGGGTCCTGGTCGGGATTGTCCCGGAGATCGACGACGAACTCGTCATCGGTGATCTCCACGGTCACCACGTAGTCGGGTCCTTGATCCTGCGGCGTCGCCAGGTGGTACTTCCCCTTGGGCAGACGCTTGAGCGCGGCGAGAGTGACCTGCTCGCCGTAATCCAGATATTCTTTGACCGCATGCAGGAAGACGTCCTTGCCATATTTGTTGACTATCTCCAACACGCGGCGCTCCCCCACCCGGACTGAGGCCACACCAGCCCACAGATCACCCCTCAGGAAATCGGGCATCCGGCAGTTGGAGGTGAGGATGTCGAAGACGGGCTGGATGGGCTCTCCCCGCGAAAAGAGCTTGACCGCAGAGAGGATCATTCCCTCTTGGAAGATCTCCGTGGCGTCGGTGGACATACTCCCAGGTACCATCCCGCCAACGTCGTTCCAATGAGCGATGTTCGCGGTCCAGGCCACGATCTCATCGCTGGCAAAGACCGGCATGGCCAGAACTACGTCGTTGAGATGGGTCACGCCCCCGGTGTAGGGATCATTGGTCATGAAGATATCACCCGGCTCGATGTCCCCGGGCTTGTCGTACTTCTCTATCACCCGCTTGACGGTCTTGTCCAGCACTCCCACGAAGGCCGGGATGCCCGCCCCAGAGCCCGCCAGCTCGCCGTCCTTGTCGGTGATCCCCGTGCCCATGTCCAGCACTTCGTAGATGATGGCGCTCATCGCCGTGCGACGTAGCGCGCCGAACATCTCGTCAGCAGCCGCCTGCAGCGAGCTCTGGATTATCTCCAAGGTTATCGGGTCATACTTCTCACTCATCTAGTCTCACCCTCATTGAGCGGTGCGGACGTGAAAGTCACCGTAGTCATCGACAGAACATGGCAACCCAGGTGGTATCACCGTCGTGGCCCCCGCCTCTTCGATGATCGCGGGTCCGACGAAGTCCATGCCCGGCTCCAGAGCATCGCCATCGTAGATGGTTGCCTCCCTGATGCCAGCTTCGACGTAGTCCACCTCTCGCCTCGCCTTGATGGCGTCCTCAATCTTCCGGCCCGTCGTCTGCATCTTCTCCGGTCTGAGCTTGTCTACGTCGGCCAAAGCCACCAGGTGATAGGCGACCAACTCCACCGGGGCATCCAGCCTGTAGGTGTATTCTCGTTCATAGTCGGTGTCGAAGCGCTCTCGTATAGCCACCACTTGCTCCATGGTGATCTCGCCTTCCGGCAGCACAATCTCCACAGCGTGCTCCTGGTTCTGGTAGCGGCACCGAGCATAGCGCAAGAAACGTACGCGCACGGGGCCGATGTCCTCAGCGGAGTACTCCTGAACCGCCTTCGCCTCCAGTTGCCTGAGCTCCGTATCCAACTGCTCAGCCGCACCCGCGCTCGACAGATCGACAATGTGGGTCTGAAGGTAGTCGCGGCGCAGATCGCTGAGCAGCATTCCCCAGGCCGAGAACACGCTGGATTGTCTTGGGATCACCACCTTCTTGATGTTCAACTCCTTGGCCAGCGCGCAAGCGTGCATGCCGCCGCCTCCTCCGAAGGCGAGCAAGACGAAATCCCTGGGGTCGTGACCGCGGTTGACTGAGATGAGCTTGATGGCGTTCACCATGTTGTTGTTGGCGATGCGGACGATCCCGCGAGCCACTTCTTGCCGGCTCGTCTCCAGGGTTGTGGCCAGCTTGTCCAGCGCACGGGACACGCCATCCATATCCGCCTCGATGGTGCCTCCACAGAAGTAGCGAGGGTTGATGCGACCCAGCGCCAGGTTCGCGTCGGTGGTCGTCGCCTGTGTGCCCCCGAAACCGTAGGAGACCGGGCCAGGGTCAGCGCCCGCACTCTGGGGGCCAACGTGCAGCCTCTGAAACTCGTCCACCCAGGCGATGGAGCCGCCGCCGTTGCCGATCTCCACCAGGTCCACCACGGGCACCATCGCCGGGTAGCCGGCCGAGACCTCGCTACGTTCGATCAGGTAGTTGGTGTTCAGTTTGACCTGGCCTCCGGTGATCAGGCCGCACTTGGCGGTCGTCCCCCCGATGTCGATGGCGATGGCATCTGGCTCTCCAATCAGGCGACCCAGAGCGGCAGCCCCCCAGATCCCGCTGGCCGGGCCTGATTCCACCATGATGATAGGGATCTGGCGCGCGCTCTGAACCGTGTCCACACCGCAATTGGACTGCATGATGTATGGCGTGCACCGCATACCTGCATCGTAGAGGACAGAGGTCAGGCTGTCCAGATAGTGGTCAGCGACAGGCTGCACGTAGGCAGAAAGTACGACGGTGCTGGTACGCTCGTACTCGCGCCACTCCCTGGTGATCTGGTGGGAGGCCACCACAGAAACCTCCGGCCAGAGCTCCTTCACCCTTGCCAACGCCTCCTCCTCATGGATAGGGTTGGCGTAGGAATTGATGAAGGATATGGCAATGGCCTCAACGCCTTCGCGACGATAATCATCCAGAATACTGGGCAACTCGGCGAGCTCCAGAGGCGCGGTCTCCGCCCCCCTGTAGTTGATGCGGCCTTTCAGTTCGCGTCTGAGGTGGCGCTCCACAAGGGGCTTGGGCTTGCGGTATTCCAGGTTGAAGAAGTCCGGACGCGTGCCTCGGCCGATCTCCAGGACGTCGCGAAACCCCTGGCTGGTCAACAGGCCCACCTTGGCGCCCTTTCTCTCGGTGATCGCGTTGATGACGATGGTCGTCCCGTGCACAAAAGACGCGAACTCGCCCGGCTGTATGTCCGCGGCCGAGATGACGTCCATCACTCCGTCTTCATATCGAGCGGGAGTAGTGTGGCTCTTGCCGGTGACGACCTCGCCCTTGGGGGTGACGAACACCAGGTCGGTGAACGTTCCCCCAATATCGGTAGCAACCCTCAGCATGTTGGAATCCTCCGCTGTCTGCTCTATAGACCAGACGGCAACGCAGCCCGGCAACTCCCGCTAGGAGGCTCAGGGAACAAGCCTTAGTCTTGCCTCAGCCAAGGAGTGATCTCGCCAAACTCATACTGGTCGCCCAGCCGCCAGGGAGCAGACTCCTCGCGCTGAGGCGATTCGCGAGCCGCTATCTTGCTGCGGCTCCGACCGAGCCTACTAGCCACCTCGGCCGCGAACTCCGCCGTCTTCAAGGATGCAATCATGGAGCCGATCACGGGCACTCCTAGCTCCTGCTTCAACTTAGCCATATTTCACGGTGCAATCGAGGGTGACTACCTCGGGGCCATCCAACTACACATCCTCTCGAGCCACTGTTCTGAAGGGGCGGGCGGTCTCCTTCTCATGCTGGTGTAACTCCACCACCCCCAGCTCGACCGACTTGAAGTGGGCCAGCCGATCCTTCGTACCCTACCTGACTACGTTCTTTCTCATCTCAGGGACCCATTTCGCGCGACCTACAATGATGGAGAACCTGTCACCGAGCCTGGCTGCCAGGTGGACCGAAGCTTCACAAGCAGCCACAACAAGCATGCTTTCGGACAACTCTCGTGGCGCCTGCGGACCCACGTCGTAGAAGCAGCCAACGATAACCGCGCCGAACCCTTCTCTCTCCGCCTCCTGGACCAGGTGCAAAATATCCGCCAGGAACAGGGACTCATACTATCGGTACCCGAGATGCTCCGGACCCCTGGGCAACGGGAGCCTTTTCAATTCAGTGTCCCCCGACAGGGCTGTTGACACTGGTGGCATGTTGTGTGCTCTTCATCCATTCAAGACTCCGTAGATCGCACTGCGTCCTGGTACTCAACCGCTGCAGATCGTATGGGGCAAGCTGCTGCAACGCGAGCGTAGTGACAGATTGCCATCGGTAGATCCAACACGTCAACGGCACACCATGACGGACCATGCTAGAGGTAGTCCTCCAGTCGAATGCGCTCTGACCCCGGCACGATCTTCCTCTCAAACTCATCCCACCTATTCAGCGGGGACGTCGCATCTATGCCGAGTTTGGACTGGTGCAAGCTGAAAGGATCACCAGGGAAACCCAGAGCGTTGTCAATCCGAAGAAGACCAGTTGCGGGGCAGCACCTGGTAGCCATGGCCCACCATATATCGTCCGTATCGAAAACATCCACATCGTGATCCACCACGACACAGTACTTCAGCCACGAATAGGCTCCGAAGGCAGCTGCAATGACGTTCTTCGCCTCTCCCTCGAATCTCTTGCGAATGGATATCATGCAACTCAGGATGGTTGGCGTTAGGCAGACTGACTGGACGTCTGCTATCTTTGAGACTGCATCGCAGACCTGAGCCTCCCGGGAAAGCGCCAAGATTAGGACGTCTTCTGGGGAACCGGCTTGGATCGTCTGGTAGATTGCATCCTCCCTCCTCGTAAGGGCCCTCACGTGGAAGACGTGCCTATCGCCGGCGGGGATGTAGTGCTCCAGAAAGTCGCCGAAAGGCCCTTCGGGCTCCCTTGTGACTGGCAGCACTTCACCCTCCAGAACAATCTCAGCCGTGGCAGGGACTTCCAAGTCCACAGTCTCGCACTTCACGAGTTGAAGTGGTTCTCTCCTGAGCGCGCTCGACAGTGTGAACTCGTCGATGCCATAGTCCACGGACGTGGCGGCGGCGAGGATTTCGAACGGGTGATTGCCGATGGCTACCGCAATCTCAAGAGGGCTTCCTCTCTTCTCGCATTTGTCGTAGATGATGCCAAGATGTTGAGGAGCCATCAACCCAATGCCAAGTCGCGAGTTGCCCCTATACTGTATTCGGTTGACGGAGACATTGCGACCACCGGTGTCCGGGTCCTTCGCTACGACAATCCCCGCGGTGATGTAGGGTCCGGCGTCTTTGCCGCTGTGAGTGACGATCGGAAGCTCGCTCAGATTGACTTCGGAGCCTGTTCTCACGACTTCTTTCACAGGGCCCCAAGGGATCAAATCAGGATTGGTGGGAGTTCTGACTCGTTCGATCCAGGCACGAGGTAGATTGTCGGAAGTGGTTTCGAATAGGAGAGCAAGCATGTCCCTTGAGCCAGCTACGTTGTTCACAACCCTGAGCTTGGAGCCTTTGACATTGTTGAAGAGAATCGCTCTGCCTGAGCGTTCAGCGGCTCTCATCACCCCGGGTAGTTCGAATCTCGGATCGACTTCGCGGTCTACCGTCAGGAGGCAACCACCGCGTTGAAAGCTTTCGAGACATGATCGTAGGTCTTGTTGCACGCCTAGAACTCTCCTTTCTCAAGCCGCCGCTAACTCAGCGGCCAATAGATCTCACAGTGGGGCAGCGGCCGACAGCACCGGGCGCGGCTAGTGCCCGTGCTTTGCGCAGGCAGAGACCCATACCAGTCTCTGCACACGCCACGCCAGGGGCAGACTCCAGACCTCGGCTGCTCGCGACTGAAGCAACATGCCATCCGCCGTGTCTCTTGGCGTCAGTCAAGGCGGACCGTGGAGTCGCGCAGGAAGGGGCCCGCAACCCACGGGTTCGGGCTGCTCTCCCGGTTATCACTGCTCCGATTGCTCCTCCTCGCTGGAACCCCACCGGTGGACCCGCGACACTGCGCGTTGACCAAAGAGTCCAAGCTCTCTGATTTCCCGCCCCGAAGGCGCATCCATGCGCACTCTGCCCGCCCAATGGCAGGATCCTGTGCCCACCCGTGTTCGTGGCTTTTCGAGCGCCCCGATGATCTGGTCGTGGTTAGCGATGGCGGGAAATCCCTGACCAAGCTACCTTGCACAAGTCGTATCCGCAGCCGCCGGACTCGCACATTACTGGCTATCCGCAGTTGCATGCGGAAGGGCCCTCGTGGTCTACACGGCTTTCTCGCGCCGAAGGTGGCTGCGGAAGGGTTCGGCTAGCTGGCGTGACCGTCATGCTATCGGGGCCAAGCGAGCAGTCTCTGCTCTGACGCCCAGCCACGCGTACCTGCCTGCAGGCCCCTGGCAGTCAAAAGATCGTATAGGCAGCGTCCTTTATGATCTCCTGGCTCGTGCCGTCGTCATACTCAAGCACCAGGCTCATAATCTCAACCGCCGCCCCCTTGGGGTATACGATATCCTGGTGCACCACATGCTTGGGATCGCTGAACTGGGAGGGGCCAATTACTCCGCCGATGTGCTGGCTTAGACCATAGGCCCAATGCATGCCCAGTACTTTCTCATCCTCCAGGACACTCCCGGAGATGATCGCTTTGTCGTTGCAGCCAAGGCCCAGTTCGGCAACGTTGCGACGACATTCGTCCACTGCAAAATAGTCCCTTAGTTCGCCAGCCTTGGGGCCATCGCCGATGATCTGCACGATGTGGTTCTCCCGTACCCTGTAAAGGACCAGTTCTCCGTCGTAATGAGCGGGGATCATACCCTCCGTCTTGCTGGGTTGACCTACCACTTCCCCTTCGTAGGGAGCAATGCAGGCCTCGCCACTGGGTAGATTGATGAGGCGAACACCTTCCTTGTCGGCGCGCAGCTGCCCGTCGTCGGCCTCGGCCTGACGATGCCTTAGGTCGAAGTACACCTCATGCCCTGTGGAGAACTCCACCTTCGCGCCTATTGCCTTGCCAAGAGCATCGGCCAGTACATGGCTCTTCCTTGCCACTTCCATGTAGTCGGCCGAGAGCGCGGTCTCCTCCATGCTCTTCATGATCCCAGGCATGCTGGCGGCCCGAAGACTGGGACGCGTTTCCATAAAACCGATCAGAGGAGCCGTCGCCGAGTACTCTGTCAGAGCGACGGCTATGTTCGTCTCGGAGAGGACATCATTCAGGCGGGCCATCTCGCCGCCCAACTCGGCTTCTTCTGGCAGCGGTGCTCCGTGCGCGCCCGTGGATGCGTACTTCAGCAGTGGATGAACAGCCAACCCGCGTTTCCCTGCCAGTGCCTGGAAAGCCGCTTGCCACTCGGCGGCCATCACCCGGCGGTCGGCCCATCCCTCGCTGTCGCGCAGTTCTCCATGTGGCAGATCCGTCATCACGAGCACTCGCTCACCGGGCTGCGGAGCGAACACGTCCACTAGCAGCTTATTCAGATCGAACGTCTTCGACATGTCCATCCTCCTATCTGATCAGTGTCTGAAAGAAGCGTCAACCCGGGGATGCGCGCCACAGCTCGGAGGCAACCAATAGCTATGGTTGGTTTCTGTGGTCGACGAATCTATTGGGCAGAGATGTAGCCTCCGTCATAGCCCAGTTTCCCAAGTATGGGTCTGAAGCAGTCGAACCCAGCCGAACTCTTGAACCAGTTGACCGGAGCCTTGGCCCCCAGGACCGCCACGGTTTGCCCCTCCGCTGTGTCCGCATTGGTCAAGGGGGACATGGTGTCCAGGTTAACGGTGGTGATCAGATCCGGAACCGTGGCGACCACTTTTCCTCCCTGACCGCGAAGCAGCATGTTCTCGTTCTTGAAATCGATGCTCATTGACCTGCCTGCCCACGCTCCAGTACCGACAAGATGTGTTGTCCCGAAGTCGAATCCACCCTCTGTTCTGAGCTGGATCCGTGAAATCTTGCCGGTGAAGAGCAATTTGGCACCCGCATCTCTCTCCAGGGCCTCGACCAATCCGTCGATCCCGGTAACCTCCCGGAAGGCTCTGCCCACAGTCATGCATCGAGAAATGGCGTTCGGGACGAGCTTGTCCACGATCATCTCGCGATTGACCGTCCAGGTGGAGAACGCCGCCATCATGCCGTACGCCATGCAGATGTGCCGGGCGATGTTTTCGGCTGACTGGTGATCGAGCTGGTTCTTTAGATGTATCACCACAGTATCCCCGTTCCGGGCCGCCATGGTCATGGGAGACTCCGGGATCCCTCCCACTGGATGCAGACCGGTAGCCAGTTCCGGAACAGCCCGACCGTTACCGTCGGCGTCCACGAAGGGCACGCCCTCTACCGCGGCGACATAGAGCGGGACCATAGTGTTGCTGCCGCCCAGTTCACCAGACATCAAGTATGTAACCTTCCTGCCTGCCCGGCCAGCCTCTTCCTGCATGGCCTTGAAGGCGGTGACCGCCTCCGGAAAGCTCTTGGTGTCCAACATAGCTCGCGGCGACCCGATGATGGCCACCATCGCCGCCCATTCGTCGTCCCTCATCTCGTCCAAATCGAGTAGAGTCACCTGTGCTCTACTAAGTGACTTGAGCTCGTCCAGAAGCTTGAAACCATGCGCGGGCGCGCCGCCACCGCCTCCAGCGAGGAAGGCAGCACCTGTTATGACATCTGCCAGATCTTGCTCTTGGATGATCCTTGACATTTCGTCGCCTCCTTTGGTGGGGGGTGCTCTAGACTCTTTGGGCTAATGCTTGCCCGCGGGTGGGACGGACGCCAGCGCTAACATCCACCTCACCGGGCGGTTTCCTCGGTCTATATAGCCATCACTGAACTCGGGACAGACTCGGATAGCCGGAGTAGGACACCGCTCATCGTGCGGCCAGGTGTTTACGGATTGCCACGGTTCTCGGCGCTGCTAGTGGAACCTCCTTCGACGGCAGTTCTTGGGTGCCCGTCTCGAGGCGGATCAGCATGTCAAGACAACGACGCTGCCGGATTTCCAGCCAAGTTCCACGGCTTCACCTATGTCGAGGAGACCGGACGCTGCCGTCTGATTCGAGTCAGCGAGGATATGCTGACAGTTGGTAAGCTCTATCTCGTACCGTACCATCGCTCCCTGGTACGTGCGGTGGAGAACGGTGCCCCTACATCTGTTATGTTCCAGACCAACAGTGTCAGGTCCCAGCAACACATTCTCCGGGCGCACCATAACCGACACTCTCTGACCGGGATGCAATTCCTCTTGGGTGTGTGCCGCCTTGACCTGAAAGCCTTCCACTTCCACGGAGACTCCAGCCTCGTCCAGAGCGTATACCTCTCCCTGCAAGAGGTTGGCCTCGCCAACAAAACCGCTCACGAATCTGGAACGAGGGCGCTCGTAGATCTGCCTCGGCGTGCTTGCCTGTTCGATACGCCCGAGATTCATCACCGCGATGCGATCTGACATGACCATGGCTTCGCTCTGATCGTGAGTAACGTAGATCGTGGTGATGCCCAGGGCTTGCTGCAAGTCCTTGATCCACACCTTCATCTCTTCGCGAAGCTTCTTGTCCAAGGCGCTCAGTGGCTCGTCCAGGAGCAAGAGGCGCGGTTGTATCACAAGTACCCTGGCGATCGCAATCCGCTGCGTCTCTCCGCCGCTCAGCTGTCTCTGGTATCGGCTCTCATAGCCAGCCATTCCTACTTGCATCAAGGCCTGCTCAACGCGCCGTTTGACCTCGGCCTTGGCGACCTTGCGCATGCGCAGCCCGAATGCGATATTATCGAAGCAGTTCATATGCGGGAAGATGGCGTAGTTCTGAAAGACCATGCCCATGTTGCGCTTTTCGGGAGGAAGGCCGGCTATGTCCCTTCCCTTGAGCAGGATTCGTCCGGCGGTGGGCTGGATGAAGCCTGCGATGAGCCTCAGTAGTGTGGTCTTGCCACATCCGCTGGGTCCCAGTAGCGAGAAGAACTCACCCTCTTCCACCTGTAGGCTCACTCCCGCCACTGCCTCAACATCCTTGTAGCGTTTTTGCACGTTGATTACTTCTAGTTCGGACATGAATTACCGCCTTCATGTGAATCAGAGACCCAGCGTAGGATGGCGTTGTACATCAGTGCTTCCCCGTAAGGGGCGTCGCACGAAGCTCATCACCCCCGACATGCCAGCGCGACGCCCCATGTGATAAACGTTGGACAGAAAGCGAGCGATTGACAGCAGCCACCAGGCTGATTCCCTAACTGGCCATCATCCCGTTAAACCATTCCACCAATTCGTCGGCATTGTCCCACCAGAACTTCCAGTCATTGAACCACAGGTTGGCGATGCCAGACGGGTCGTTCTTCCACCCCATCTCCGCCAGGAACGTCGGCACTTGGGCTTTCTTATTAGCGGGAAGGTGGCCGACCCACTGACAGAAGTCGGTCTGTATCTGGGGATCAAGCATCCGATTCAGCAACGCATAGGCCAGCTTCTTCTGCTTGCTGCCCTTGGCGAGGCACACGTCCTGGAAGTAGCCGGGACTAGCTTCCTCGCACTCGGCCCAGCTAATGGGCGAACCCTCTGCCTCCAGTCTGAGGGAATCTCCAGCACCCTGGTTGCCGATGACAATCTCGCCAGATGTCAGCCATTCCAGGACGACCGCAGACAAGTCTGCTAGCTTTACTGGCTTCAGGGCCTCATACGCTTGCTTTCCAGCCTCAAGATCGTACTGGTCCTTGCCGAAGATCTCGCAGCACAAAAAGAACAGCTTAGTGCTGAACGACATGTCTATGGGGTAGTTGCCACGCTTGCCCGAGAATCTGTCGTCCCACATATCCACCCATTTGGTCGGTGCGGGGTCTACGAGGTCGCTCCGGTAGGCCAGACCAAGTTTCGCCCATTGGCGGATGATCCCGTACCCCCTGGTGGTGGCGAAGTCCCAGCAATCGGCGGCATTAGGTACGTTCTCGACTAGCTGCTGCACGTCGACGAGGTAGCCTTCTGACCAGAGCTTGTAGGTCTGGTCAAGATTCGCATTGACCAAGTCAGCAGGGGGCTCATCCACGCTGGAGGCTGCAAACTTCGGGTAGAACGGTAAGCCCGAGTCTACTTCGACTTTGCAGTTGAACTCTTTCTCGAAGTCGTCCAGAATGATTAGCCGGCTGTTCTCCACCCAGCGCCCGCCATATTCCATCAACGTTAACACGGCGCCCTTCGCGTCGAAGACCTCGCCATCCCATGTCTCCTCGACGCCCGCACCTGTGGTCGCGGTCGGCGTGGCACCACCGCAACTGGACAAGGCCCCCGAGGCAATCACAGTCGCCGTCGCTCCGGCCGCCACTCTTAAGAACCCACGCCTACTGATCTGTAGGGTCCTCAGTTTCTCTAGGTACTCTTCTGAGCCGCTATGCGTCATCATCCGTCTCCCTTCAGCGCTGAGTCTCACGTTCGACTGTCTACTGGACTGAGCAATCGGCGACGTCTCACCTCCCCTCTTGTGCTCAGCCCGCCGATTACCGACTCACAGTGTTGATCAAGAAGTTACTTGAACACGGCGAACCGTCTCAGATCCGTGACGCGGCTGGTGAAGAACATGATAATCGCAACCATCGCGATTGTGAATCCGCCTGCCGCGGCAACGATGGGTGTGTATCTGAAACGCATTTCCTCGTACAAGGCGATAGGCAACGGCATGAGGTCGGGCACGTAGAGGAAGAGAGACACATCAAACTGGCCGAAGGAAACTATGAACGAGAAGATTGTACCGGCCAGGATGCCCGGCCGAATAATCGGCAAGGTGACCTTGAAGAAGGCTCGAATGGGACCAGCGCCCAGATTGCGCGCGGCTTCCTCTAGCGTAAGGTCGAAGTTGTAGAGACTTGCTGAAACCGCTCGCAGGACGTACGGCACCGTGACTATCATGTGCCCCAGTAGCAGCCCCCAGAATGTCTTTAGGAGCGGCGTGAATGTGGACGCATAGTACACATATAGAGCCAACCCTATCACTACACCAGGCAGCATAATCGGCGACAGGAATAGCGCGTTCAAAAGTCCTCGGCCAGGGAACTCGTACCGTGTGACCACGAGGGCGGTCATGGTGCCTAGGACAGTTGATATCAATCCGGCGATCACAGCCAGTCTGAGACTGAAGAGGTAGGCACCAACATACACGGGAGACGCCAGGAAAGCGTGGACCCAGCGCAGAGATAGACCCTCAGGCGGGAAAGTAAGGAAACTGCCAGCGTTAAGACCAGCCAGGACCACAACCACGATGGGCGCCAGAAGGAACATGTATACGAGGACGGTTACTGCGAGGAACAAACGGGGTATCTCTTCCTGTGCCTCTGTCACGCGCACTGATCTGGCGACCATCTCCTGGGCTACTTCATCCTGAACGGTCTCGCTGGATAAAGTCATCACAGTATACCTCCCAAGTAGCGCTGAGTCATTCTGTGATAGAAGTATGCGACGGTGAGGCTCGCGGTTAGCAGGACCGCTGCTATAGTGGCGCCAAACTGCCAGTTGGCCACTCTCGAGATTTGCTGATAGACTAGCGTTGACAGGACCATCACCTGCCCGCCTCCCATCAGTTGCGGCACAACATACGAACTGATGGCTATGGAGAAGACGAGAAGGGACCCAGCAAGGACGCCGGGCATGCTCAACGGCCACACGACTGCCAAGAAGGCCCTCCAACGCCCGGCGCCCAGGCTGCGAGCCGCATCCACCAATGAGGGGTCTATGCCCCTGAGCACGCCGACTAGGTTGAGGACCATGAGAGGGACTGCTAGCTCGAGCAGGGCGACGACTATCGCGAACTCGTTGAACGACAGCGACAGTGGCTTCTGCACCACACCGAGATTAAGCAGGAACCCATTGATGATCCCACTGTCGCCGAAAAGGACTATTAGCCCGTAGGCACGCACCACCATGTCTATCTGCAGTGGAAGCAGAATAAGTACCATGTAGAGAGTGCTTCTGGTGCGCGCCCGGGTCTTCGCCATTACGTAGGCGACGGGATATCCCAGCAGGAGAGCAACCAGGGCCGTGATCACCCCCAACTTGATGGACTTGAGGAGGGCATCAAGGTAGAGTCGGGTGGTGAAAAAGCGGACGAAACCCTGCAGGGTGAAGTTGGGTTGGACCCTCAGCGGTCCTCCTGGATCGTTGAACGCCATCGCCAGCAGCATGGCGACTGGTGTTATGAAGAAGATGACGAAGACCGCCATCGAGGGCAAGAGCACGAGCACGGCCCTGTTGAATGTCCGCATTCTCTTCGACATACGGAGCAGGCCTGGTCTCGGTTGGCTAATATCGACGCTCGCCATCGCTGCTCGACTCCCATCCAATCTCGAACATCACTGCAGAGTATTCGCTGCCCGATTCTGTCAACGCCTGGCCCTTCCGCCAGCCTGGGGCAGTATGCCACCCATGCGAACGACGGCACCCTTCGGGCATGCGATCCGTACCGCGTCTTGTTCTAGTATCCTACGATCTGCTTCTCCGGTGGAGCGGGATAGGTCCTCTTGCTATGGGAAAGCCCCATGTCTGCCAGTGCCTCGGCCACTTTCAGCGCTAGGATTGCCGGGTCTATGACCGGCACGTCAACGATACCGGCGCCCCTCAGGCCCTCCTCCACCTTGGCGGCTAGACCAGCCATACCCGTGCAACCGAGGATAATCACGTGAGCTCCATCCTTCTTCACTGCCTCGATGGATTCCCTCACCAGTGCCTTGAGCAGCCTGTCTTGGTCCACCAGCTCCAGAACCGGTATGTCCACCGCCCTTACCGAGGCCAGTCGCTCCGTCTGGCCCGTACTGGCGGCTCGATGGTCGACGAGGGGAATCAACCTATCGAGAACCGTCACCACCGAAAACCTATGCCCCAGCATTGCTGCAATGTGCATGGATGTTTCAGCTGGCCCGATCACCGGGATGGACACCATCTCGCGAGCTTCTTGCACACCTGGGTCGCCCATGCAGTCGGAGATGACAGCCTCTACTCCATCTTCCTCGGCTTGTACAATCTTGGCGACAATATCTGGCACCGCCATTGCCTCATCATAGGCCGACTCGATGGAGGCTGGACCCTTGTCCAGCGCGACGACGCTCAACTCTACGTCCGAGCGAGCCGCGGCCGAGAACTCCTCAAGGGTCATCTGCTCGAACTCCTTGGTAATCACCGGTACTATCACACGAATCTTCACGATTGCCTCCTTCGCGAATGATAACCCAACCTCTCGTTTCTCTGTGGGACAGGGCGGGCAACACCGCCCAATAGCAGTGCTGCGTCCGTCATAGAAGAAGCGATCCTCGGAGCGCCGATCGAAGGCGTCCAGCAGCCAGATCCCCTCTCTCTCACATCCTGGCTCAGATCGGTGATGCCTTGGCAAGCGATCCCGAAGTCCACACCACGAATTCCAACAGCCCTGGTCGGTTTGTCCAGCGTGGCCACAAGAATCATGCGTCGATCATCCCATTTCGACACCGATCCCTGCGTAGGTGTGAGGCATGCCCATCACCTCGTCCGCACCGGTTTCCAGGTGATGGTCGTCGAGAAGTGCCTCCATCCATGGGACCTGTGCCCCTTACGCAAACTGTGGACAGGCATGGGCCACATCTCTGGAGGTTTGTCCCGCTAGCCGCTCACGCGACCGCAGATCACTTCGCTTTCTCCGTGTCTGGAGGACGCCGAGGACGTGGGCCCTGTATCGGGCAGAGCACTGTTGGCGCACGGGGAACTCGGGGGAGGCGAAGACCGTATGCAAGCCGATAAGCCTCATCGAGGCATTAAGACTGGCCGTGATCGAGTGGTTTTGCAGAGCACTACCGTCCGTGGTCACGCCAAGACGGCTGCTGCTCGGGTCTTCGTCGTAGCGCCTTTGCCTTTCCATCAGTCCCTCCGCCGGGCTGGGATGCCAAGTCCAACTGGCCGACGCCAAGGATTCCCAGCAGCCTCTGATAACCATCGGTGAGATGCGCCCGGAATGTCTGCTTCGTCAGCTCCGGGCTGCGACTATCCAGAGCCTCGACTATCGCTAGATGCTCCGTCCTGGATTGCGTGGCGCTGTCTGCGGCAACATACGCGGCGTATACAAACCGGGCGAGAGCACTGTGGATACGCTTGACTGCGTCCTCAATATACCTATTACGCGTCGCTGCCGCGAGGGCGGCATGAAATCTCAAATCCAACTGGGTCAATTCGTAGAAATCGCTGGCAAGCTCTGCTTGCTCCGCGCGCCTGACGACGTCCCGTAGTCGATCGATCTCTGACTGGCTGATTCGCGCAGCGGCCAATTCGGGGACGCGAGGGACAACGAGGTGGAGCAATGCTTCGATAATCTGCTGTGCATCGACGATGCTCAACTCCGGGATGAGGATACCCTGGCGCGCCTGTGTCCGCACCAGATACTCATGGCTAAGCCTCTGGACAGCCTCCCGAAGCGGTGTTCGCCCACACCCGAGGGTCTCAGCCAAAGAAGCCTCACTGGCGACCGTCCCAGGAGGAAGCCTCCCCACAACCACCATCTTATGGAGGCGTTCGACCGTTCGGTCAGCGACTGTGCCACCCATGGCTACCCCCTCCACGAATGCCTCTAGACCCCAGTCCCTCACGGGCCCGCTGGGGTCTACCAACTCCGGCACCGAGTGGTCGACAAAATGGCCTACAATGGGTTACACTGATTCGGCGACCATTTTATGCATAAGTATACATCGTGTTCGGTCGTTTGTCAAGACCGCGTATTGAGAGTGTGGAAAAACGAGCGAGAGGGATTTAAGGTTTGGTCGTGGAGGCAGTTGGAGCGACTTTCCGGGCTGTTTTGGGGCCAAATTGGGGCCTTAGAGCCCCGCTCTCGCGCCTTTTGGGGCTGTCATCTGGGCTTTCTTCAGCTTCCTCATCCCTTCTCCCTCCATCTGACGCAGTCGTCCCTTGGTATCAGGCACTCAACCTCGCCCTGCCTTTGAAGTTCACCCCGGTCAACAGCTTCACCATCCTCTTCAAGTTCAGTGTGAGAA
>DAOUME010000014.1:0-112434 GCA_034411995.1 Anaerolineae bacterium
AGGGAGGAAAAGATGAGTAACGAAGAGGAAAGCGAAAAAGGAGTATCACGAAGTCAGTTCATGAAGGAGAAAGAAATGGCAGAGGAAAAGGAAGCACCTAAGAAACTATCGCGAAAGGACTTTGTCAGGGGAGCTGCGGTGGTGGCTGGCGTGGGCGCGCTGGCCGGTTGCGCCCCGGCCGCTACCCCGGCGCCTGCTGAGACGCCAGAGCCATGCCCTACTTGTCCACCTGCCGAGGAGTGTCCGCCGGCCGCGACTCCGTGGCTCCCGGAGAAGTGGGATCAGGAGACCGACGTGGTGGTGGTGGGCTCCGGCCATTGTGGTGCATTGCCCTGCGCTATCGAAGCCGCTAGAGCAGGGGCGGAGGTGATTGTTCTAGAGAAGAATGACTGGATCGGGGGGCTGTCCAAGATTGGTGGCGATGGCTTCACGATGGGCGGCAACAACTGGCTGCAGCAGCAGGAGGGGGTCGTCGATGATGATGAAGCCTGGTATCAGGACGAGCTGTGGGCCACGGGCTATCGCGCCGTGCCTGAAATACTGCGCGCGCTCATAAAGAGGGGTGCGGACACCTGCCAGTGGGTGAAAGACCTAGGCCTAGAATTCTCTCTGGGCGCCGGTGTCTTGCGCCCGCCCATAAAGCGCGGATTCACAGTGTTACCGTCGCCGAACTATCCCGGTAAGAAGACGCTACCTGACGGCTCCCTTTCAGACGGTGGCCCTGCTTTCTGCTTCGTGATGAACAAGGAGCTTGAGAAACTCGGCGTTCCCGTCCAGGTGGAGCACAGGGTGACGAAGATATACCGAGAGCCAAATGGCCCCGTGCTGGGCGTTCAGGTGGACACCCCGGATGGAACCATCAACATCAAAGCCCGCAAGGCAGTCCATCTGGGCACGGGACCCTGGACAGACAATTATCGTATGATCCAGGCCTGGGACCCACGAGCGGTGGGACCTGATTGTTATGGGGACGGCGGCACCCCATTTAATGGCACGCTGTATGCGGATAGTTCCGGCGACGGCTTCTTGCTGGGCGAAGAGGTTGGAGCCGGGTTGAGCGACATGTCATTCGTATCTTACATAAACATCTTTTTTGGAACCAGATCGTACTGGGCGTACAACCCTGCTTCCTTCGGAGTGGATGAGGACAATTACGTGAAGTCAACCAGAAGGGCTTTGTTCTCCAAGGAGGAACAGACGCAGTACGGCATTCTGATCAAGAACGATGGCGTACGATGGATCAATGAGGCTGAAGCCGCTCAGGAAGAAGGACCTGGGGCGGGGGGAATGGCAGAGAATCCGGAGTGGACGTTCCCGGCAACCTACCTCAGCCTGCCTCAGCCGAGAAATGTATGGGTCGTTACAGATGCAGACGGTGCAGCCGCCATGGGGTGGGAGGTAGACAAGATGGCCAGCGCCGACCCTCAGGGAGAGGGCCTGTATGATCCGGCATGCCTGGCCACAGCTGATACGCTTGCAGAACTGGCGACCCAGATGAACGTTCCGGCAGACGCTTTCGAGGACACGGTCAGCCGGTATAACGGTTTCGTTGATGCGGGCAAGGATGAGGATTTTGAGAAACCCATGCCCATGTACAAGATTGCCAAACCGCCCTTCTATGCGGCAAAGGCATCCGTGATACGCCACACCACGCGCCATGGGCTGCGGGTCAACACCAAGTCGCAGGTGTTGGAGCGATCCGATCAGTTGGAGGGCTACGACAGCACCGCAATCGATGGGAGCATTTCGATCGATGATGAAAAGGTGATCCCCCACCTCTACGCCGCAGGCGAGTGCGCAGATCATTTCGGCTGGCGCCGCGTTCACAATAGTGTCGCTCACTACATAACCGCCAGTCGCATCGCCGGCGAGAACGCTGTTGAAGAGACGTCGTGGGAGTAGGCCTCTAGGCTGGCAAGAAGACAGGAGATAGGATGAGCTAGGAGGGGCGGGTGATCACCCGCCCCTCCTCGATAGTCTTTCTTAACAGGTCTGTAGCAAGACTATCATCAAGGAGTGGGTCATGGCAGAAGAAGCTAGGGAAGAGGAGGCCAACGTAGAACAGGGCAAGACCAAAGAGGTTGAGGCAGCAGAGGTTGAGCCGGAAGCAGTCGGGGCAGGAGAAGCTAAGCCGGAAGAACACGATGTAACCGTGTCCATGGTTGATCCTCCCGCCGAGGTTAATGCCGGCAGTTCGGTGGCCTTGCAGAGCAGGGTCTCGTGTCCTTCCGGGTGTGACCTGCGGGGCAAAGTAGTCAGGATCATCGCCCAAGATGCTGTCGTGGTGGAGGAAATCTACCTGACTCAATTCTATGGGTTGAATGACACAGATGTGATCACAGTGAAGGCACCGACCAAGCCAGGGGAATACACATGGACGGCCCTCTTCCCGGCGCAGGAGAAGGGGGGCCGCGTGCATCGGGAAAGCTCTGCGTCCTTTTCTTTTGTCGTTAAGCCGCATCACGCGACGAGCATGGCGGTCTGGGATGTGCCGTCGGCCATTCCGGCTGGCGATCGGTTCAGGGTGAAGGTGGGGGTCAAGTGCTCTGCTGATTGCGAGCTGGCGGACAAACAGATTGAAATCTATGACCATGAGGGCGGCAGAGCAGCGACTGAGAAGTTAGGCGATGTCCCCTGGGAAGGTAGCAGTACCCTGTATTGGACGGAGGCACAACTTGAATCCCCGGGCACGGAAGGATACTACCGGTGGACGGTGAAGTTCCCGGAGCCAGACCTGGAACTTCCGCACGGCGACGCCTCCTACACCTTCGGCTTCACCACCGTGGGGCCGCCTGAACATGTGGTGACAGTAGAGGTCATCGACAAGGATACGAAGACGCCGATCGAGAACGCCGATGTCCTTCTGCACCCGTACAGAGGCAACACTGACGAGGGCGGAATGGCCAGGCTGATGGTGCCGAAAGGCGAGTACAAACTCTACGTCTCGAAACACAAATTCGAGACCTTCCAGACGACTGTCGAGGCAGCCAGCGACGTAGCTGTTAAAGCAGAGCTTCTGGTTGCTCCTGTTCCGGATGATGATGGCTAACTGCTTAGTGGTTCGAAATGGACCCCGGCATCGTTCAGAGTCCCGCCTTAGTCGGCGGCGGGAGGTCGGCTGACAGTACATAGCACAGTGAGCATCGGGCGTTCTTCAGGGAGGGAGCGGCGCCGCCCTCGAGCAAGTCTGGGCCCAATGTCCTGACGGTTCCCATGGTATCATTGTCTTCTGCTGGGGAAAGCCCGATTCGTCGGGCTCTCCCTTTTTCGTGTTCAGGGATCGGGAGAACCACGGTCACCTTCTCCACCTATGAATGGGTGGTACGGCGACCTCCGGCGGTCCCCAGTATTGGGCCTGATCAGGCTACCCGTGCCAGCGCCAGCGGGCAGCATGGCCTCTTGCGCGCCGAGCCGTTCTGGTCTTCGCGCCTTCAGTTCGGACGTGGATTGTGGTTGGTGGAGGGCGATGATCTGGCTCGAGGCGCGGGGCACCTGTCTTCGAGCGGGGAGTGTTGCGTCTTGCCGGTCGAACGAAGGGGCTAGCCTGCAAGCCATGATTCTTGCGACGTAGCCGAGGAGATGCCAGGGCGGGACCTGTCATGGCGACAAGCGGTGCGGGAGGTGACGGGTCCCATGGGGTCTCTCCGGCCCCCGGCACGGGGTAGTGGCTGGTGGCGGTGATGCGGCAGGGCTGCCGCGGCGACACACCCGTGGTCGTGTGCCCGGCAGGTCATGTAGGCATTCTTGCCTATAGGGATTGGGTGCTTTGGCCCTTTATGGGATCAGGTCTTGCTGGTATGATAGAAGATGATAGAACGCATCTCACACTAGGCTGGGAGCCAGCGCAGCGCACGTATGGGTTGAACGCCCGGGAAGGTCGGCGAGGCTGCTGGTGCGGTGGAGCGCCGGGGTACGGCAGTGGAACAAAGCCCAGCGTGGCTAGTCTCGTGCGGGGGGAGAGCCCGAGCCATCGGGCTCTCCCTCTTTTTGTGGCTGGGGCGAGGCACACGGCAAGCTCCTGCGCTCTTCTCTGCGCCGACCAAGGACGGGATAGTAGGGGGCAGCCGCTACTATGGGAAGCCCGGGCTAGGCCGCTTCTGCACAGGCAATCAGGATGGGGGGAATAGGCGTGATTGCCTACGTCGCGTACGTGTCCTGGCTCCTTATGAGGTCGGGTTGGTTTGATACGGCAAGAGATGATGGGACGCATTGCACGCTGAGGCGCGAGCATAGGAGCGCGGGTATGGGCCGCGGGCGATGGACAAGGCACCGTGCTGAACTGGGCAGAACACTGCCCCGGAGGAGGCCTGAATCCAGCGCGCCGGGAGTATCGTCGGTGCGAACCGGAAGCGAGCTGGGGCAGATGAACCCAGCTACTCCCTCTCTTGTCGTCTTCCAGCGTCGCGGCGTGTGAGATCGGGCCACTCTCATGGCCATGGTCTCCGGCAAAGGTGAGAGATTCGCTCTTCGTGGGATCTGGGCGGGGTGGTATAATAAAAGATGGGCGAACGTATCTCACCCTGACCGAAGGGCCGGCGGGCGGAGATACGCAGTCAGATAAAGGGTGTCAGGTTCAGCAGGCCCGGCAAGCGATCTCCGATGCCGCAGGCAGGTCTTCGGTCGCGAGCATCGTAGAGGGGTGCAGACGAGATGGAGGCGAAATGTCTGGAAAACCGCGCGGGAAGATGAGCCGACGAGAGTTGTTGAAGGGGGCAGCTCTTGGAGGTGCTGCGCTGGCGGGCGCGGGTGCTTTGGCCAGTTGCACCCCCGCCGCGGAGTGCCCAGCCCCTGGCAGGCCCGAAAAGTGGGATGAAGAGGCCGACGTGGTGATCGTGGGCGGCGGCGGCACGGGCATCGTAGCAGCCATCGCTGCCCTCGAAGCAGGTGCCTCGGTCACGGTGCTGGAGAAAGCAGCGGTGGTAGGTGGCACGACCGCCGTCTCTGGAGGCCTCATCCAGGCCTCGGCCACCGAGTTTCAGCGGGCAGCCGGGGTCGAGGATGACACGCCCGACGCTCACTTTGAGTACTGGATGACAGCAGCCGAAGGCATCGCCGATCCTGACCTGCTGAGGGTCATGGCCGAGAACGCGCCGGACAACGTCCGCTGGCTCGTGGACCACGGCATGGAGTACGTTTCGGTTTATGGCGTCTCTCCCATCCCCTACGTGGATCCGTCTGTGATGGTGCCGCGAATTCACGTCCCTGCTGGCAAGGGGGAGGCGGCTCAGGTGGGCACGGGCGCGGTACATGTGGAAGTCCTGAACGAGGTGGCCCAGGACATGGGCGCCATGTTCATGCTGGAGACAACGGCCACCAGCCTGGTGTACGACCTCGAGAAGGGCGTTCTCGGCGTAGCCGCGAAGAGCGGCGGGGGTCAGGTCTACGTCCGGGCCAGGCGAGCCGTGATCCTGGCCACAGGTGGTTTCGATCACAACGAAGAGATGGCCCGGGCCTTCTCGCCTCAGCAATTATGGGCGCTGGCGAGCGGGCAATGCTTGTGCGCCCCCACCGACACCGGGGACGGCATCAGGATGGCGATGGAGCTGGGGGCCGACCTGGCAGGACTGGGCGGCACGATTGGCGTCGCCTCCACGATGATCGGCGTGGCGCCGCTGGCGGTGGGCCAGCCGGAGGTCCCAGGAATCTGGGTCAACAAGTATGGTCAGCGTTTCGTCAACGAGGGTGCGCATTACGCCTACGCGATGCGCGCCGTCTTCGATCAGGAGCAACACATCGCCTGGGCCATCTTCGACGAGGGGGTGAGGGAGCTGGGTGGCGCCGCCATCGGGGGCCTCTGGGGTGTCTGGAGCGACGACCTGAGCGAAGAGCTCGCCAGTGGCCAGGTGAAGACTGGGGATAGTACGGGCGCTCTGGCAGCGGTGATCCGCGTGAACGGCGAACAGCTAGAGGCTACCGTCGCCAGGTGGAACGAGGACATGGCGCAGGGCCAGGACGCACTGTTCCGCAAGGAGTATGGGCTGGTAGCCCTGGACCGGCCGCCGTACTACGCCGCACAGATCGCCGAGGTCAACCTGGGCTCCTGTGGAGGGTTGAAGATCGACACGGAAGCCCGGGTGGTGGACGTGAGCGGTGAGATCATTCCCAGGCTGTATGCCGGTGGAATGGTGGCCGGCGGCTTCATCGGCCCCTACTACCCGGGGAGTGGTACCGCCATCAACGCCACGGTGTGCTTTGGCCGCATAGCGGGCGTGAACGCCGCAGCGGAGGAGGCTTGGAGCTAGTCCTGTGACGCCGGGGCGGGCAGATGCTTGCGCGCTTCGGGCACGCCTCGCGATGCACGTGTTCCCCTCCGCTCGCTGCTGGGGCCGTTGGACGCGGGGGTCGAAGGGCCGCCGGAGGTGAGGCATGTCTGCTGAGCCTTCGTCGAGGGCGGTCGAGGTGCCCCGGATAGACGGTCGCTGCAGGTGCAGGCGGCAATTGACATGGTTGCAGAGCGGTGATATAGTTAGCAGATGTGCGTCGACATCCCCTCAGTGGGTTGCGACGATATAGTGAGGTCTCTCAGAGAGGCGATAGTTGGCCAACTGCGTCGTAACCTTCAAGCCGCATGGCAGAAAGGCGGAGGTCCCCCAAGGAACTGTCATCAGCGAGGCAGCCGGGCAAGTTGGCATAGAACTGAACATGCCCTGTGGCGGGCAGGGGCGATGTGGCCGCTGTGCGGTGATCGTGGAGGACGGAGAGGTCCAGCGTCGGTCTGTAGCGCGTCTATCGCCTGAAGCGGTGGACGAGGGTTATGCGCTGGCGTGCCAGACCGTCGTCGAGAGCGATCTTGTCGTTACCGTACCACCCCAGGACAAGATCGAACGACGCCTTCCCACGGCGCAAAGAGTGGCCAGGGTCGAGCTACCTTTCCCCTATGACTTGACTCGAGACCAGACCATTCAGAAGTACTTCGTGGCCATAGAACCCCCCAGCTTGGACGACAATACCGATGACCTGGCCCGCCTGCGCCGCGCTGTTCAGGCGCAGCACGAAGTCGATGTGCAGGAGTTGCAGGTCCGTCTGCCGGTGCTGCGCAAAGTCGCCAGTGTCTTGCGTCAGGCCGAGTGGCGGGTGACAGTGGTCCTGGAGACGGATACCTGGATCGCCCCCCAGGGCCCGCCTCGCCTCGTGGACGTCGTGCCTGGGGATGATACCGCGTCCTGTTGGGGCGTGGCCGTGGACATCGGGACCACCAGCAACGTGGTCTATCTCGTGGACCTGCTGAGCGGCGAGGTGGTGGACACTGCCTCGGAGTACAACGGTCAGATCGCCAGGGGTGAGGACGTCATCTCCCGCATCATCTACGCCAGCAAGCGAGACGGGCTCTCCGAGTTGCAGGGCCTGGTGGTCCGTACGATCAACGGTCTGCTGCGGGAGTTGGCCGGAAGACATGGCATCTCCACCGAAGACATCTACAAGATGACCGTCGCTGGCAATAGTACGATGATTCATCTGTTCCTGGGCCTGCCTCCCGAGTCTATCAGATTGGCACCCTTCGTCACGACCACCAACCAGCCTCCACCGGTCCTGGCCTGCGAGGTCGGTGTGGAGATCAACCCTCTGGGCACCGTCGATTGTCTGCCCGGAGTGGGTAGCTACGTGGGAGCTGACATCACGGCGGGGGTCCTCAGTTCGAATATGTGCAGCTTGGAGCAAGTGAGCCTGTTCATTGACATCGGCACCAACGGAGAGATCGTCCTGGGCGACTGCGATTGGCTCATCTCGTGTGCCTGCTCGGCCGGGCCCGCTTTCGAAGGCGCCGGGGTGGCGGACGGCATGAGGGCTACAGCCGGAGCCATCGAGGAGGTGTGGATCGCCGACCGTACTCTCGAGCCCAGCTACAGAGTGATAGGCGATGAACGACCGCGAGGAATCTGTGGGTCGGGCCTCATCTCACTGCTGGCCGAAATGTTCGTGAGCGGCGTCATGGACAAGGCCGGGAACTTGAATACTGCCCTCGGCAGTTCTCGACTCAGGGAGGGCGCTCACGGACCCGAGTACGTGGTGGCCTGGTCGGAGGAGACGGCGACCGGTCGGGACATCGTCATCAACAAGGTGGACATCGATAATCTGCTGAGGGCGAAGGCGGCGGTTTACGCTGGGTTCTCCGTGCTGGCGAGGAGCGTGGGCACGGACCTGGGTGGCGTGGGGAGCATCCTGATCGCTGGGGCGTTCGGCCAGTATCTGGACGTAGAAAACGCCATCCAGATCGGCCTGCTGCCCGATCTCCCACGCCAGAAGTTCAAGTTCCTGGGCAACACGTCGATCCTGGGAGCTTACATGGCCCTGCTGAGCCGGGAGCGACGGAAAGGCATTTCAGACGTCGCTGGGCGCATGACGTACCTGGAGCTGAGTGCCGACAACACCTTCCACGATGAGTGGATGTCCGCCCTTTTCTTCCCGCATACGCACCTCAGCGAGTTCCCGACGGTGATGGAGCTGCTGGAACAGAAGAAGCATTCGTGAGACGCGATTCTCGAGACTGTACGCTGACCAAGTTGGAGGTTTTCCATGTTTACTAAGGAAGAACTGCTAGCCAAGGCGAAGAAGCCCTCTGAGGATGCAATGAAGCTTCATCCGTTCTACAAGGGCAAGATAGAGATCGTCTCCAAGTGTGTGATTCGGGATTTCACAGACTTCGGGATCTGGTATACCCCCGGTGTGGCGGCCCCATGCCGGGCCATCGCCAGGGACAAGGAACTGGCCTACGAGTACACGAACAAGGCGAATGCTATCGCTATAGTCACCGATGGCACGCGGGTTCTGGGCCTCGGGGACATTGGGCCGGAGGCCGCCATGCCGGTCATGGAAGGGAAGGCGCTCTTGTTCAAGTATCTGGGCGGTGTGGATGCGGTGCCCATCTGCCTGGACACCAAGGACCCAGATGAATTCATCGCCACGGTGAAGCTGCTGCAGCCGTCGTTCGGAGGCATCAACCTCGAGGACATCTCGCAGCCCAAGTGCTTTCGTATTCTGAACACGCTGCGCAGGGAGATGGAGATCCCTGTCTGGCACGACGATCAGCAGGGCACAGCCGCGGTCACGCTGGCCGGGCTGATCAATGCGCTGGAGATCGTAGGCAAGTCGCTGACCGAGGCCAGGATCGCCATGGTGGGCGCGGGTGCCTCCAATCAGTGCATCGCGCGCCTTCTCATCTCTGCGGGTGTGACCCCCGGGAACATCATCATGTGCGATTCTAAAGGCACCCTCCATCGCGGAAGGACCGAGCTCAAGGAGAAGTACGCAGAGAAGTGGGAGATGTGCCTCAAGACCAACAAGGACGGCGTGCTGGGTGGCGCTGCGGAGGCCATGACAGGTGCTGACGTGCTGATTGCGCTCTCCACACCTGGGCCGGGCACGATCAAGCCGGAGCGGGTGGCGGGGATGGCTCGAGATGCCATCGTCTTCGCCTGTGCCAACCCCGTACCGGAGATCTGGCCCTGGGAGGCCAAGGAGGCTGGCGCCAGGATAGTGGCCACCGGCCGTTCGGATTTCCCCAACCAGGTCAACAATTCTCTGGGCTTTCCGGGGATCTTTCGCGGCACGCTCGACGTGAGGGCCAAGACCATCACTGATGAGATGTGCATCGCTGCGTCCTACGAGCTGGCCAGGACGGCCCAGGACAAAGGTTTGCACGACGACTATCTCGTCCCCACCATGGACGAGTGGGAGGTCTTCCCCAGGGAGGCCGTGGCCGTGGGCATGAAGGCCATGGAGCAGGGCGTAGCGGGCCTCACTCTGAGTAGGGATGAACTCTACGACCAGGCCAGTCGTACTATCGAGCGAGCCCGCGCGGAGACCCAACTGCTCATGGACGAGGGAATGATCCCTCCGGCTCCTGAGGTCTAGTCCGCGAGACACAGGGCTCAGGCCGGGCTAGGCTTGATAATTGTAGAATAATTGGGTATAGTTACTCCAGAAGTCTCTGATCGGGAGTGGATTGGCGAATCTGGTTGGGCATCGACGGTGCCGCATCGTGACCGCCATCCAGCGATCGAAGGCGCTGGTGTCACCGCGCTGGTCAGTTCGTACTGGTGGGACGATGCTGTTCCGGATTCCTCCGCCCGGCGTGTCGAGTGGGCGGAGGGCAGAGCGAGCAGCCAGTACTTGGCCGAGATCACGGCCCTTTTATACGGAGGCGGCACAGTTGCCGCCAGCCCCTCGACGATCCGTGTCTTGCCGGCCATCACGTGGACAACATATGAGCACGCCAACTGCGCGCTTGTCGGGGCTGGCTGCCCCGCTAGAGGGAAGGATGTGCGGATACCCACGTACGGTTTTGCGGCCGTGTGGTTGCGGAACCCGACCGGGGAATGCGAGTACCAGAGGAGGTGCAGCGTGACCCTTGTGAGTAGAGGCGCCGACTACGCCGTGAGAGCGGCGCTAGACGTGGCCAGCCGGCCGGCGGACGGGAGAACGGTGACCGGGCAGATCGCTCGTCGACAGGACATTCCCGTTGCGTTCCTGAGCAAAGTGGTCGCTCAGTTGACGCAGGCGGGTGTGTTGCGCACCCACCGCGGGGCTGCCGGAGGGGTCTACCTCGGGAGGTCCGCCGAGGAGATCAACCTGCTCCAGATCATCGAGGCTGTCCAGGGCCCGATTGTGATCAACGATTGTACGGGGCCCTACAACGGGTGTGCGAGAGCGGATTCCTGCCCGGCGTGCCGCGTTTTCAAGGAAGCACAGAAGCTGCTCCACGAGGCGCTACGGGAAGCGACGCTAGCCGACCTGACCAGCTCGGCGAGACATTGATCGCCGTTTTCAGCCTCGCCTGGGGTGCCTGGCGGAATCAATAGCCAGGTCTCGGACCTTGTCGTGGGGACACGGGGTGCACTAGAATGGGCCCGTGTGTCTGTCTTGACCCAGGTGACAGGGGTCAGCAGCGCTTTTCACACAGAGGGCGGAAGCGCTATGGAGATCAGTAGAGGAGACACGGTCAGTACTGTAGATCTCTCCTTCACGGCCGAGGTGGAGAACAGGAGTGGCGAGGATCTCAGCCGCTGCTACTACTGTCTGAAGTGCAGTGCAGGGTGTCCGTCTGCCCCCGCCATGCCCTACCAGCCTGCTCAGATGGTGCGCATGGTCCAGCTGGGGCTGAGGGACGAGTTGTTGGAGAGTCCCAGCATCTGGTATTGCCTTCACTGCGAGACGTGCGGCGCTCGCTGTCCCAATGAGATCAGCGTAGCCCGGTTGACTCAGGGCCTGCGGCAGATGGCCATGGAAGAGAAGGCTGACGCCCTGGAAGCGGAGGCCGGCATCCAGGCTCTGCGGACTCTCGGTCAGAACATCCTTACCACGCGCAACATCTCCGCTGACGACAACAGCCAGCGACTGATGTGGAGCGAGAACCTGGAACGGGTGCCCGAGGGCCTGGAGAGGAAGACAGGCGCCAACACGCTCTACTTCGTCGGCTGTGTATCCTCGTTCTTCCCTATGACCTACGTCATCCCGCAGGCCTTCGTGCAGATACTGGAGCATGCTGGAGAGAGTTTCACGGCACTGGGGGGTGAGGAGTGGTGTTGTGGCTATCCACTGCTCATGGCCGGGATGGGTTCTCGGGCTGAGGAGACGGTACGACACAACGTGGCCCAGGTCCGTGCCCTGGGCGCGGCGCGCGTAGTCACCACGTGTCCGGCCTGCTATCACATGTGGAAGCATTTCTATCCGGAGATCCTCGGCGAAGAGCCAGGTGTGGAGGTCCTGCACTCGACCCAGGTGCTGACCGAGCTGCTGGATGAGGGACGTCTGAGGCTCAAGGCCATGCCCAGGCGTGTGACTTATCATGACCCGTGCGACCTCGGTCGCAAGAACGACCTGTACGATGCGCCCAGACGCGTGCTTCAGGGCGTTCCTGAACTGTCCTTCGCGGAGATGTCTGACCATAGTCGGGACGCCCTCTGCTGTGGCGGCGGAGGGAACGTGGAGACCTTCAACCCAAACCTGGTGGGCGAGCTCTCCCAGCGGCGGTTCAGTCAGGCGCTGGAGACCGAGGCCCAGGTCATCGTCTCTGCCTGCCCTCAATGTGAACGGACACTGACTGCCGAAGCCAGGCGCGAAAAAGCCAGAGTCCGGGTGATGGACCTGGTGGAGTTGGTGTGGAGAGCGCTGGATGTGGGCGAGGAGTGAGTGGTGAGATGTCGGTGGTCTTCAAGACCTCCGAGGTCTGGGTGGCCTGGCGGCTCGAGACGAGAGGTCGACGAAGGTCCGTTATTGTGAGCTGTGCATAGCGTGATCGCGGCGTCCGACTCGCTCCGTAGCCGCACGGCATGCCGTGCGGCTACGGATGGGTTATGAGGGCCGCTTAGTGGACGCGAAGCAGAGCTTGCCCTGAGCGGACGTGAAGCTAAGTGTGTGGGAAGAACTCCTTCGCTTCGCTCACAACCACAGAGATAGATCAGGTGCCGGCATGTGCGAGGTAGCCGACTATCGGGGAGTGCAAGACTGTTCGTATGAGTAAGCAGGACCAGGATAGAGCAGAGAGCGATGTCCTGGTGGTCGGAGCAGGCATCGCCGGGATGCAGGCCTCGCTCCTGCTGGCGGAGATGGGCTTCAGGGTCCATCTCCTGGACAGGGCGCCGGCCATCGGAGGTTCCCTGCCCCTGCTGGACAGGACTTTCCCCACCAATAGCTGTGGCGTGTGCTTCATGTCGCCCACGCCGCCAGCTCTGTGTCCCTTCATCGAGTGCAGCCGCCATCCGCTCATCGAGCTCGTAGCCTATGCCGAGCTGGATGGCCTGGAGGGAGAACCTGGCGATTTCCGCGCCTCGGTTCTGCACAGGGCGAGGTACGTGGACGCAGGGCTCTGCAACGGGTGCGGAGAGTGCGCCGAGGTCTGCCCTGTGGAGGTGCCCCGAGAACTGGGCGGAGGTCTGGAGACGCGCAAAGCCATCTACAGGCCGTATCCTCAGGCCTTTCCCCCGACCTTCGTCGTGGACAGGACGGCGTGCACCGAATGTGGCGAGTGCCTGAAGGTCTGTCGAGCCGGCGCCATCGATCTGGAGATGAGAGATCAGCGCTCGACACTGAACGTGGCTGCGGTGATCCTGACGCCGGGCTTTGAGCCCTTCGAGGCCGGCCTGAAGACCGAGTTCGGGTATGGCGTACACCAGAACGTGCTGACCAGCATCCAGTTCGAGCGTATGCTCAGCCTGACCAGCGCGTCTGGGGGCTTGCCCGAGCGGCTCTCCGACCATCAGGCTCCTGGTCGCATCGCTTTCATCCAGTGCGTCGGTTCCCGAGACATCTCCTGCGACCGCGGCTATTGCTCGTCCATCTGCTGCATGTACGCTACGAAACAAGCCATGCTGGCCAGAGAGCGCCTGCCGGACGTGGAGGTGACGATCTTCCACATGGACGTGAGGACCTTCGGCAAGGGCTTCGAACGGTACTACCAGCGGGCCCAGGAGGAGTATGGCATCGAGTACCAGCGGAGCATGATCTCCAGAGTGAGGGAGCTGGCCGATAGCAAGAACCTGACTCTTCAGTGTGTAGATGACGCCGGTGCCCCTCAGGAGGAGGAGTTCGATCTGGTCGTCCTGTCCGTGGGTTTTGGACCTTCTCTCGGGGCAGAGAGCCTGTCCGAGAAGACCGGTGTATCTCTCAATGAGTATGGGTTCTGTAGAACGAAGCCCTTCTCTTCCAGTGTGACCGATCGCGAAGGCGTCTTTGTCGCCGGGGGGTTTAGAGAGCCGCAGGACATCCCGCAGGTCGTGGTGGAGGCCAGCGCGGCTGCTGCTGGGGCCGCTGAGGTACTGGCTGGTAGACGTAAGCCCCAGATGGTCCAAGAGTACCCGCCAGAGCGGGATATCAGCGAGGAGGACCCGCGGGTGGGGGTCTTCGTTTGCCGGTGCGACGGCAGCATCGGGGACGTGGTGGACATCCCGGCGGTCGTGGACTACGCTGCTCAGCTCGCAGACGTGGTGCTCGCGGAACAAGTAGAGGCGGCCTGCGAGCCTCAGGGTCTGGAGGCCATCAGGTCGGCCATCACGGAGCAGGGGGTGAACCGTCTGGTGGTGGCGGGCTGCACGCAGCGCCTGCACGAGGAGGCGCTGGTAGAAGCAGTTCGTAAGACGGGTCTGAACGCCTGTCTGCTCGAACGGGCGGATTTGCGTGAGGGATGTGCCTGGGCTCACGGTGACCACCCCGAGCGGGCCACCTCGAAGGCCAGGCAGCTCGTAGCCATGGCGGTGGCCAAGGCCCGCCTCCTGGAGCCCAGCCAGGCAGGGGAGGCCGAGGTTTCCCCCGGAGCACTGGTCCTCGGTGGCGGGGTAGCAGGCATGGAGGCCGCTCTCTCCCTGGCGCGGCAGGGGTTCTTCGTGCACCTGGTGGAGAGGGAGAGCGAGCTGGGAGGAAACCTTCGGCATATCCACTACACCCTGGATGGTGCCGATCCTCAGCAGTACTTGCAGGAGCTGATCGGCCAGGTTGGGGCCAGCGAGTTGATCACCCTCCATCTGGGGGCAGAGCTGGTAGAGGTCACGGGGGAACCGGGGCGATACAGGAGCGTCATCTCGTCGGACGGCCAAACCGAGGAACTGCTCCACGGCGTGATCCTGGTGGCTACGGGTGGTGACGAGGTTCAACCTACCGAGTATTCGTACGGGGTGCATCCCCAGGTGGTGACCCAACGAGAGCTGGAGGGGCGGATCGCCAGTGAAGAGCAGCCCCTCGCTGGCGTGAAGAACGTGGTCATGATCCAGTGTGTCGGCTCCCGGGAGCCAGCGCGTCCCTATTGCAGTCGTATCTGTTGCTCGGTGGCGGTCAAGAACGCGTTGCGGATCAAGGAGCTGAGCCCCGAAACCCGGGTCTTCGTGCTCTTCCGTGACGTGCGGACCTATGGGTTCCAGGAGGACTCCTACCGGCGAGCCAGGGAGGAGGGAGTGGTCTTCGTGCGCTACGAGCCGGAGGCCAAGCCGCGAGTCGAAGGTGATGGCGATGGGCTGCGGGTCTCGGTGAGGGATCCGATCCTGGATGTCGATCTGAAGCTGGACGCAGATCTGGTGGTCCTCAGTGTGGGCGTGGCCCCAAACGACAACCGGGCCCTGGCTGGGCTGCTTGGCGTTCCTCTGGACGAGGACGGTTTCTTCGAGGAGGCAAACGCGAAGGTGCGCCCCATGGACTTCGAGGCCGTGGGCATGTACCTCTGTGGCCTGTGTCAGGGCCCGAAGAATATCAGTGAGTCCATCTCTCAGGCGAGAGGTGCCGCGATGCGGGCGGCGGTGATGCTGGCCAGGCAGCGACTGGAGGGTCAGCCAGCCGTGCCTTTCGTCAACCCGCGGCTGTGCATCGCCTGTGGGCGCTGTATCGAGACGTGCCCCTATGGTGCGCTGATCGCCGACGAGGAGACGGGCATGACGGAGGTTCTCCCCTTGTTGTGTCAGGGCTGTGGGGCCTGTACCGTGGCTTGCCCCAGCGGTGCCATCCAGCAGCGCGTCTTCGAGAAGAGACAACTCATGGCCATGCTCGACGCTGCGCTGGATTAGTCGGCACGGTTGGCAAGTTACTACGTGGCATGGAGCTAGGATCATGGACGATTTCGAACCCAGGATAGTAGCGTTCCTGTGCAACTGGTGCGCCTATACTGGTGCGGACCTGGCGGGCACCTCCAGGATACAGTATCCGCCCAACGTGAGGACCATCAGAGTGATGTGTACGGGGGGGGTGGACCCGATCTACGTCATCAAGGCCCTTCTGGAGGGCGCCGATGGAGTGCTCATCGGGGGCTGTCACCCTGGCGACTGCCATTATCAGAGCGGTAACCTCAAGGCTCGCCGGCGCATGGTGATCCTGAGGAGCATCCTGGAGGAGCTGGGCCTCGATCCCGACCGCGTCTGGTTGCGCTGGATAAGTGCCAGCGAAGGGAAGCTCTTCGCGGATACGATAACCGCCATGGTGGAGGCTCTCAAGGAAAAGGGGCCCAGTCCCATGCGCGAGGCCTGGGCGATCTAGGGGAAGCGTGCGGAGGCGCGGCCGATGAGTGTGAAGGCGGTACTGGAGGTCGAGGAGAGCGACGTGCTGGCGGCGTTGCGAGCGTTCCTGCGGCGGCTGCTCGAGGAGCAGGTCGTAGATGCGTTGCTCGTTCCTGTGGAGTTGCCCTCGGGCGACGCCGTCGCCCAGACGTTGATCAAGGATCCTGAGAAACTGGCCCTGGCTAACCCCCTGGCCCCGGTGATGATGGCTAACAGCGCCAACCTGGTATCCAGACTGACCCGCCTCGGCAACAGGGAGAAGGTGGGCGTGGTGCTGAGATCGTGCGAGATGAGAGCGTTGATCGAGCTGGTCAAGCTTCAGCAAGCCAGTCTCGACAACCTGCTCACCCTGGGCATAGACTGCCTGGGTACCTATGAGGTTACTCAGTACGCGGAGCTGAGGGGTCAACTCGGCGACGCAGTTGGCCCATCCCCTGAACAGTTGCAGGCGGCGACCGAAGGGCAGGTCGTGCCCGTGGACGGGTACGAGTTCCGCGTCGCCTGTCAGATCTGCGAATACCCCGTGCCTTCGAACGTGGACGTCAACATCGGCTTGATCGGGGTGGACACCCGGACCATGGTCTTGCTGGACATGGAACCGGAGATAGGGGTGCAACTCCTGGAGAAGCTGGCTCTGCAGGAGGGTGAGGCTGCTGACAGAGAGGAGGCTGTGGGCAAGCTGGTGGCAGCCCGGGAGAAGGCCAGAGACGAGGCCTTCGCTCGCTTCCACGATAGCTTCCAGGACTCAGCCAGTCTGGTGGCTCAGTTCTCCACCTGCATCGCCTGCCATAACTGCTCCCAGGCCTGCCCCATCTGCTACTGCAAGGAGTGCATCTTCGAGACTGACACCTTCCGCCATCCATCCGAGCGGTATCTCCTGTGGGCGGGCAGGAAGGGCGCGGCCAGGATGCCCAGCGACACCGTGCTCTTCCAGTTGACCCGGATGAATCACATGGTCAGCTCGTGCGTGGGATGTGGGATGTGCGAGAGTGCGTGCCCCAGCAACCTTCCACTGGCCCTCATCTTCCGGGCCGTGGGGGCCAGAGTCCAGGGGTTGTTCGAGTACCTTCCTGGGCGCAGTCTGGAAGAAGAGCTACCTGTCGCCACCTTCAAAGAGGACGAGTTTCCAGAGTACAAGTAGGCCACCTGGGCGGCAGGCGCGTCGGTACCGCTCTTGTGCTGGAGCACGCAGCCAGAGCCGAGCAGGGGTATGGAAGTGGAAGAAGAGATCAGGAGCCCCGAGTACAAGTTGATCCTCAACGCGACCGATGGCTCCGAGGTGGCGAAGGGCGCCACGCGCCAGGCGATCTACCTGGCCAGGAAAACGGGAGCGGAACTGCTCATCCTCCATGTGGTGGAGACCAGCTTCGCCTGGTACACCGGGGCGTTCTACCAGCAACTCGTGGACGAGCTACGGGCTTTCGGGGACAGGGTCCTGGAAAGCGCTGCGGCGATGGCTGAGCAGGAGGGGGTGCGGGCCCGCACGATGAGTGTGGATGGTCAGTCAGGAACGGCCATCGTCCGCGTGGCCGAGCGGGAAGGGACCGACCTAATCGTGCTGGGCGCCCTGGGCCGGAGCATGGTCGAGGAGGCGCTGATGGGCAGCGTTTCTCACTACGTGGTCCGTCACGCGCCTTGCCCTGTGCTGGTGGTCAAGTAGTCTACCGCCCCACGAGAGTTGGGCACTCGCGCGCCAGCTTGTCCTTCCGCCAAAGATCGAGTGCCTCCGAGGCCAGGGCTACTGCCGGGTCTGCCGGCGTCGGGTGAAACGCAGGCCGGCCCAGGTCTCGTCTATGGAGCAGACCTTGAAATCCACCAGACCCGCGGCCAGGGCAACCTGACGCACGACGTTCTCCGACAGGTCGCTCTCCACTTCAGAGGACTTCTTCGGCCAGATGATCCACAGGCCACCCTTCTCGGCCCGATTTGCTCTGTCGGCGATGCCGCGCTCCAACTCTGCTCTCGTGGTCGTGAACCAGAGCGTGATGTCGGAGCGCTCCTGGCTGTGCCGATGCAGGGTTGCTCCAGGGGGCAGATCACCGAGGGTCGATTCGAAATCCGCAGGGGGGCCCGCCAGGTAGACGATTGAGCCAGGCCTGATACCCAGTTTCCTGGGCAGCGGCGTCCCGACATAGGCGTCCATGACCGATTTCGGTACCACTGGTTCTGCCGGTGGGTGGGCGATGGCTTCCTCCAGTGCGCCGGCGATGTTCTCCCACGTTGTGTAGACTGCGTCGGGTAGGAGCGCCCGGATGCGCTCCACCTTGTGTGGCTCTCCCCCGACGAAGACCAGCGGGACCTGCCTGGTGGCCTTGTACTTTCGTATACTTAGGGCCATGTCTCGACCTTGCGATGGTGCGCGCGCGAGATCGAAAATCACCGCATCCGGTGGCTCGTCTCGCAGCGCCTGCAGGGCAGCGCGGTCAAGGGGGGCAGAGACGGCCTCGTAGCCGGCTGAGCGGAGCTTCTCGGCCCGCAGCTCGGCCTCATCGGCGTTCCAGTGGATCAGACGGACGTGTCCCACCTACTGTTCTTCTTTCCACATGATCGTGTCCTCGCAAGGGGGCGGGCCGGTAGGTCCATACCGCACAACGCGCGGCATGTTGCGCCTGGTGACCCGATCTCCTATCTGTCTCGCCAGCGCTCGAAGCCCAGCCACGCCGCCATGGGGACTAGGCCCAGGGTGGCCCCGGTGGCCATCACCAGCCCCGTCGGGTCCACAAGCGGCAGTTGCAGCGTGCTGCCCAGCCATCCGGCGAGGGAGAGCGGAAGGTTGAACAGGATGGCTGCAGCCCGCACTGGTGCAGGTACCTGAGCGAGATGCAGAGGCATGCCGAAGATGAGGGAGGTAAGGCCCCAGGCAAGTCCCCCCGCGGAGCCCAGCAGAACGAAAGCCAGTTCATCCCATCTGAAGGGATGGCCCCTGGTAGAGATTATCTGCCCGGCTTCTGAATCTATCTGTTCGCGTCTCACTACGACGGCACTGCGAATACCTTGGAGACGATTCTCCAGCCTTCGTCGAACCGGTAGAGCAGCATGTAGTCCGTTGAGAAATGCGTCTCTCCCTTGTAGACGTCCAGCTTGGCCACCGCCGCGTGACCGGAAACGTCCACCAGCCTGAACTCGTGTCTGGTCTCTGCGCTCCACAGGTCCGGGTCGTCAGCTTTCATCTTCTCAAGTCTGCGCAGCCACTCATCGACGTCGACCTTGTCGAGCCCGTCCTCGTGGAGTACCAGCATGGTGAAGTCTTGGTGGAAGCCACTCTTGACAGTGGCCTCGTCCTGGCTGCCGTGTATCCCTTCTATGTAGGCCTTCTCGATGATCTCTCTGATCGCTTTCTCACCAGCGTCATGCACGGCCAGTCCTCCTTCTGTCTTGCGTGTCCCATCCAGGTAGACAGCATTCGGAGTGGGGCGGTTCACCGCTCTCTACCTAGCGACCCGGCCGTAGAACAGCGTCTCCGTGAAGAAGCCATAGTAGTCCGGGGCGTCCACGATGAAATCAGGCGAATCGGCGGCGCAGAGCCGTTCATACTGTGCCCAGGTCTCGCGGCCCACCTCTGACTCGGCTCCACTCCAGCGCATTTCGATGAGCGCAGCCAGGGCAGCTCGTTGCCCCTGGCTGAGGGGAGCCTGCACCTCACCCACGAAGGTCTGCGCCTTGACCTCCTTCAGGCCAGCGTCACGAAACCAACCGATGGCGCGCAGCCAGTGGTTCTCCGGGGGCATGTCAACCGTGAACGGGGCGATGCCCGTGGCGGTGGCGCTCAGGCGAGCCTCGAGCAGGGGATGTCCCGGGATCAGCGCCTGAGAGGTGTAGAACAGAAGGGCAACCATACCTCCGGGCCTGACCACCCTGGCGAGCTCACCGAGCTGGGCAAGGGGTTGGTCTGCGCCGTATCCTGCGGCGGAGGCGCTCCACAGCCAGTCGAAGGGGAGGTCGTTGATGTCGCCTTGCTTCACAGAGACCTGATCCTTCAGGCCCAACTCCTCAGCCAGGGCCTCAGCGTGGGCCAGGAACTCAGGGAGCACGTCCAGGCCGGTTACGTGTCCGCCTGGTCCCACCGTCTGCACCAGTAGTGGGATCTGGAGGCCGATCCCGCACCCGGCATCCAACCCCTGGCTGCCCTTGGGCAGCTCCAGAGCCTTTATGGCCGACCTGATGAGCGGTGCACTCAGGGGCTCGGTGATCCGCAGCATTCTTTCCATATACTCGGTAGCGTCAGTCACGCCCCGCTCCTTTCGATCTTGAAGATGGCCGGCCGGAACCAGTCCGTGAAACTGGTGATGGAGATGCCGGCTTGTCTGAAGCCCGGTACGTCGCCGCCCTTGGCGACTCTGAAGACCCGCGGAGACTCCTTACCCCGACACCGCGCTGAGGGGTACGTCTTACCATCTCACCGTGAAGCTACACTGGTCTGCTCCGCGCTTCACTGAGCCCAGTAGCTCCACGTCGACCGGGCTGTCCACCACCGCCTCGAACATCTCCTTGAGCCAGCCGCGCGAACAGAGACAGTAGGTATCGGGCAGCCTTTCTGGGCCCTTGGCCACCAGGTGGCAGAGGCACCTGGGGTAGGCGATGTGAGCTACGTTGCCCTCTCTGCGCGCCTGGCCCTTGCCGATCCACTTCTCCAGGGTGGCGATTAGCCTGTCCACGTCCCCCTGGCACTTCCTGCCGGAGTCGATGGCGCCTCCCCGGGCGCAGGCTCGTCCGCAGGACTCCATGAGGGCGGTCCTGGCCTGTTCGTCGAGGTGCGCGTCCATGCTCTCCATGAGGTTCTGGACCCATCGCTCAAAGAACTTCTGCTGGTCCATCCTACCCTCCTCCCATGAGCCTAGTTAGCCTCAGGGCAGCGTGGCGTGAGATAGACCGGCTCTAGTCTTGGGCCAGGTACGACCACTGCCAGAACCAGTAGGCCAGCCCCTTCCACTCTCCCCAACGTTCGAAGGCAGACTCAACCTCCACACTTCGTACCGGCTCCCCGCCGTGCCATTCGTAGGAGACGAGCTTGCGTGCCCAGCTATCCACGGGGACGTATTCGTACCGCCCCAGCATGGCCAGGAGGTTGGCCGCTGAGTAGGCACCCACCCCGTTGATCTGGAGTAAACGGTCCCGGAGCTCAGCGGTAGGTTCGTCCGTGGTCTTCAGGGTCTCCAGGTCCAGGTCGCCGGAGGCTACGGCACGCGCCACCTCCAGCACGTACGGTGCCCGATAGCCAAGCCGACCAGCCAGGCGCAGCTTCTGCGCGTCGAGAGCGGCCAACCGCGCGGGGGTCGGGAAGGCCCGGCGGGATCCATCATCAGCAAGCGGATCGCCGAACAACGAGACCAGCGCCTCGACCATACGGATGGTCCCGGTCCAGCTCGTGTTCGTGGTCAGGATCGTCTTGAGCACGTCCTCGAAGAGCGTGGGAGAGCGGAGGATTCGTCCTTGAGCGCGGGCCTCCACCTGAGCCAGCCTGGGTTCCTGCCGCGCTGCGGCGTAGAAGGCGGAGAGGTCCTGGTCCAGGCCCAGCATCCAGGTGACCTTGTCTGCCACCTCGTCCATCTCCCTGCCACTCAGCTCGCCTGAGACTTCGACTCTCACGCCGCGGTCCGCCTCCTGGATGGCCAGTTCCACCACTCGCCCGGAAAACAACCGCTCGATCCTGGAGAGCTGGCGTCCATCTTCGCTCATGGCGAAGGGCGCTAGCCTGGCCCAGCCATGCGACCTCACGACGGCGGACAGGGAGAAGGGGGGAAAAGCAGGCAAGGTTAGCGTCATAGGAACGATCCTACACAGTCTCGCACGTGGGCCTTCATCTGCAGAACAGTTCCTGGCGCGGGGTACAGATCGCCATCTAACGGGCTACCGACGTTTGAGGGAAGGTATGACTGTGCGCATCGCGTCGCTACCGGTCGTGTTGGGCCAAACTGGCCTGTAGCGGCGACGAATGGATGTGGCAGATGGCGATGGCGATGGCGTCGGCGGCATCGTCGGGTTGCGGAATGGAGTCGAGGCCCAGGAGCATCTGCACCAGCTTCTGTATCTGCTCCTTGCTGGCCCGGCCGTAGCCGCACACCGCTTGTTTGACCTCCAGGGGGGTGTACTCGTGGACGGGCAGGCCAGCCTCGGCCACGGCCAGGAGGGCGACTCCTCTCGCCTGGCCCACGATCATGGCTGTACGCACGTTCTTGTTGAAGAAGAGCTTCTCCACGGCGACGGCGCTCGGCTGGTGACTGGAGATGACCTGGCCCAATCCTCGGTACAGGACCTGGAGTCGCTGGGGCAACGGTGCATCACTGGAGGTACGCACCGTTCCATAGTCCACGAGGGCGAGGTCGTCACCCTCTCTGCTCACCAGTCCCCATCCGGTTGTCGCCGCTCCAGGATCGATGCCCAGGACCAACATAGGCGTCCGCCAGCGTGTTATGCTTGCGCTTCTTCGTACTTGATCACCAGCTCAGGCGTGAGGAAGAGGTTGGTGTAGACTTGCTGGACGTCATCGAGTTCCTCCAGGGCCTCGATGATGCGCATCACCTGGAAGGTCTCGGATTCGCTCAGCTCGGCCATGGATTTGGGCGTCATGGTCAGTTCCGCCGCATTCAGGTCGAGGCCCTGCGCCTCCAGAACCTCCTTGATCTTCTGCAAGTCCTTGGGGTCGGTGTAGACTTCCAGTGTCGTTTCGTCGATATTGACGTCCAGGGCCCCTTCGTCTATGGCGAGCAGGGCCAGTTCTTCGGGGTCGATGTCTCCAGCCTCTGCGGAGATGAAGCCCTGTTGCTGGAAGAGGTAGCTGACCGCGCCGGTTTCCGCCAGCTTGCCGCCGTGCCGGGTCAGGATGCGCCGGATATCGGCCACCACCCGATTGCGGTTGTCGGTCAAGGTGGCGAGCAGGAGGGCGATGCCGTGGGGAGCGTAACTCTCATACATCATCTCTTCCAGGGACTCGCCTTTCAACTCCCCGGTTCCGCGCTTGATAGCCCTCTCGATGTTCTCTTTGGGCATGTTCGCCTGCTTGGCCTTGTCCATTACCAGGCGCAGGCGGAAGTTGGATTCGGGATCCCCGCCCCCCTCGCGTGCCGCTATGGCCAACTCGCGGGCGATTCTGGTGAAGGCTTGCCCTCTCTTGGAGTCGGCCGCTGCCTTCTTACGTTTGATGGTTGACCATTTCGAGTGCCCGGACATCTGGCTACCTCCTTGGCTCAAGGTCGGGAAAGAGCATACGCAGTTGTCGGGCGGTCTGCACAGCTTGCCCCTGCCAGTGGTTGTTCGCAAAGATGAATGTCTTCTCCGTATTCTCCTCCAGCGTGTTTATCTTCGGAACCCACTCCTCCAGCTCCTCTTCGCTGTAGGTGTAGTCGTACCGCTCCCAGGCCTCGTCGTGATGCCACCACTTCTTCGCGTTGCGACCGTGGAAGCGAACGTAGCCTATGGAGCTGGTGGCCTCGGCCACAGGCGGAACGAGCCCCTTGAGGCGAGGCTGATCGACACAACAGAAGCCCAGGTCGTTCTGCCTCAGGAACTCGAAGGTCGCGTCAGTGATCCAGCCGCGGTTGCGGAACTCGACGACCACGGGAAGATGGTCCAGTCGCTCGCGGACGACGCGCAGATACTCCAGGCCCTCCTCCCCGGGACGGAAGGACCAGGGAAACTGAGCCAGGATGCAGCCGAACTTGCCCGATTGGATGAGCGGCTCCAGGGAGCCGACGAATTCGGCGAAGGTGTTGTCGTTATCGTCTCGGTTGTGTGTCATGTCTTGGTGAGCCTTCAAGGTGAACAGGAAATCGTCTGGCGTCTTGGCGGCCAAGCGCTCCAGGGTGGACCTGGAGGGCACCCGGTAGTAAGAGAAGTTCAGCTCTGTCACGTTGAAATCACGAGCGTAGAACTCCAACCACTCACTACTCGGCATACCTTGCGGGTAGTAGGGTCCTACCCAGTCCTTGTAGCTAAAGCCGCTCGTTCCGAAGTAGATCACCTGGTCACCCAAACACGGAAGAGAGCTACGGGGCGTCCCTCGTTCGCCGACATCACCGCTGGTTTCCTTCCCCTGGGCGGTGATGGTTGCCCCTTTCGCTACTTCTTGTATCGGTAAAGGATGCGGCCCCTGGTGGGGTCGTACGGTGAAAGCTCTACGAGGACACGATCTCCCAGCAGGATGCGGATGTAGTATTTCCTCATCTTACCGGATATGTGCGCCAGTACCTCAGGTCCGCTATCTAGCTGGACCCGAAACATGGCGTTAGGCAGAGCCTTGACCACCACGCCCTCGGCCTGGATTCCTTTACTCTTCTTGATTCTCTCTTCCGTCTCTTTCCTCGCCATATAATCTCCTCGTTCTCAGAGTTACAGGTCCCAATCGTCCTCCTCCGTCTCTTCGCCCTCATCCAGGATGAGAACTTCTCTCCAGCGTCCGCCTGACTCGGGAGGGCCGACGATGCCCTCATCTTCCAGTTGATCCATGAGCCTGGCTGCCCTGGGGTAGCCGATCCGAAGGCGTCTTTGCAGCAGGGATGTGGAGGCATGTTCCTGTTTTCTCAACAGCGTCACGGCCTCCTCCAATAGTTCATCGCGTTCCTCGTCGCTCTCTACTTGCTCGATCTCGCCCCACGGAGCGGTGGTCTCCGGCACGTCGGCGCCCGTTTGGCTCCAGAACTGGACCACGCGACCAATCTCGCGGTCCGACACGAAGCATCCTTGCAGGCGCACGAGCTTGGAGGAGTCAGGCGACATGTAGAGCATATCACCCTGCCCGAGCAGCGTCTCGGCTCCTGCACTGTCCAGGACGACCCGGGAATCCACCTGGGAGCTCACGGCAAAGGAGATGCGAGCTGGGAAGTTAGCCTTGATCAAGCCTGTGACCACGTCGACGGAGGGCCGCTGCGTGGCGATGACCAGGTGGATGCCCGTGGCGCGCGCCATCTGTGCCAGCCGGCAGATGATACGTTCCACGTCATCCGGGGCCATCATCATCAAGTCGGCCAATTCGTCTATGGCCACGATGATGTAGGGCAAGGGATCTTCGCTCGGCGGCAGCTTCCGGTGGTTGTAATCCTCTATGTTCCGCGCGGCGACCCTGGACAGCAAAGAATAACGACGGTCCATCTCCGCCATGATCCATCTCAAGGCTGGTAGCACGCGCTGCATGTCTGTCACCACCGGCGCCACCAGGTGCGGAAGCCCGTTGAAGTGAATCAATTCCACCGTCTTGGGGTCGATCATCAATAGCTTGAGCCTCGCCGCGGAGTTGCTGAACAAAAGACAGGTGATGATGGAGTTGATGCAGACGCTCTTGCCGGATCCGGTGGCCCCGGCGATGAGCAGGTGAGGCATCATATCCAGGGTGGCTACCACGGGGTGGCCGGACACGTCCTGGCCGAGCGCGATCTTCAGGGGCGAGTCCAGGTGGTGGAACTCCTCGGATTCCATGACCGCTCTCAGGGCAACCAGGGAGATCTTGTCGTTGGGTACCTCGATACCCACCATGGAGCGCCCCGGCACAGGGGCCTCGATGCGAATGGGCGCGGCAGCCAGAGCCAGGGCCAGGTCCTTGGAGAGCGAGCTTATCTTGCTCACCCGCACCTTCCTGGAGACCATTTCCCCGTCGGTGCCCTTTCGCTCCACGTATCCTGGCTCGACGCCGAACTGGGTAACCGTGGGGCCTTGATTGATCTCCACCACCTTGGCGGGCACGCCGAAGCTGGCCAGGGTCTCTTCGATGATCCTCAGCTTGCGCCGCGCCTCCGTGTCGCTGAAGGCTTCGACCGATACTTCCTCTAGCAGCTCCAGGGAGGGGAGTGGCCCCTCCTCGATCCTCGGTCGCCCCAGTAGTGGTCCAGAGTCCATCGGCTGCTGGAGAACGAAGGAGTCTTCCGGTGGGGCCTCTTCGGCAGGCAGTGGGGTGGGTAGCGCTACCTGCTGGGGCTCTTGCGGAACCCCGCCCTGCTCTTGCAGGGTCTCAAGATAGGGCGTCACATGCTCCTGATAGATGGACGAGGCCCGCCTGCTCAGGGCCACCGCCGCGTCGCGCATCTGCGCAGGGGATACGCTCAAGATGAGGAAGACGCCCGTCAGGGCCACAAGCAGTAGCACCAGGAAAGCGCCGATGTCTCCCAGGGCGCTGTAGAGCGCCGTGCTGATGGCCCACCCAATGTACCCGCCGCCTCGACCTTCCTGGGCCAGGCGCAGGGGATCCGGGTAGAAGAAATGAAGCAACCCCAGCAGGCTGAACAGGAGCAGAAAACAGCCGGCGACCCTCAGGCGACCCACGGCCCGGAGCGATTCCATGTTTCGCAGCAAGAGGGTTGCCCCCAGTGCGACCGTGCCCAGCGCCACCAGAAAGGCGCCCCAGCCGAAGGTCCATCGTAGCAGCATGGACCAGCTGTCTACGAGAAAGCCCCTCGCGTGGCTCACCGACAGGAGGTTGAGCAGCGTGATGGCGCCAACCGCCATCAACAGCAAGCCCACGATCTCCTCTCGCAGACGGGGCTCGAGGCTGATGGGAAAGCGTTTCCACAAAGGTGTCTTGTTGTTCTTGGAAGCCTTGCGTGCCATTTGAACTTGTCTTGGCGGCGATCCACGCTTGCTCTCGGACAACGGCTGTAAACGATGTGTTTGTTGACAACAGCGACAGTCCACGCAGCATTGACCGACCCGTGGAAGTACCGCCTGCAACCGCCGATAGCCGCCCAACCATAATATTATATGCTAGCTAGAAGCGGTTGTCAAGAGTAGGTGAGGCAGAGAACGCCTTCCCCCTCGATGGCTATCCATTCTCGCGTGCGGGTGCCGCACACCGCCGTCACGTACCGGCCGTGGCCGACATCCGTCTTCTTCACCCGCAACTCACCCTCTTGGACGTCAACCACAGCCAGACCCTGATCCGTGCCCAGCAGCAGGCGGGACATCCCGGTTGCCATGCCCGTGACTAACATCGTTGGTGCTGGTATGACTTCAGTGTCGTACGTTGCTCTGTCTAGGATGGTGACGCCATCCCGCGTGGCTACCCACAGCTTCAGCGCGTCACGCCACGGGAAGAGATGCACCCCCTGCACCCAGGGACCCGCGCCCAGCTCTACGAAGGTCTCCGTTCGTTTGTCAAACACCGAGAGGCCCGCGGGCCCCTCCCGCGTGCCACACCAGATGCGGTCGCCGTCACCAAGGAGATGATCGATCTTGCGGGGATCTGGCCCGCCCGAGCAGATCACGGATCTGCCTGTGGCGGGGTCCAGGACCACGAGCCCGGCATTGGTGCCGAGCCAGAGGAGCTTCCCGTCGGGCGCCATATCGTTGACCACGGGGGCCTTTAGTCCGGTCTCCTGTGTGTAGCCGGTCCAACGCTGCCCTTCTCTGTCGAAACGGCTCACTCCCTGGTCGGTGCCCAGCCAGACGCATTCGTCTGTGAGGAGCATGCACCTCACGACGTTACTGGTCAGTCCGTCCTGCTCGCTGTAGGTTCGGAAGCGCGAATCCTTGAGGGTCAGCCTGGTCACACCTTCGGCGCTTCCGTAGGCGAACCAGGCCTCCTCTTCGTCGGCAGCCAGTGCGGTAACCGAGGCGCTCCTCAGTCCATCCGCCGTACCGTAGGTCCTCACCACGGGCTGCCTCTCACCGGCGACGGCTTCCTCTCTGCTCGCGGCGATGGTCTCAGCCCTCAGGCGACATCGTACCGCTTCGTCCTCTTTTCCTCGTGCGGACAGGCAGATCGCCTTCTGTTGCCAGGCTTGTACGTCCAGGGGATCGATGTCCAGGGCCTGGTCCAGACACTCCAGGGCTTCCCCGTAGTTTTCCGTCCCCGCCAGGGCGGTGGCCTTGAGCACCCAGGCCCTGCCGTGGCGCGGCTGGGCTTGGAGGACCCGGTCGAAGCATTCGATGGCGCTGCCGAAGAACCCCGACTCCAAGAGCGAAAGGCCGTCGGCATACCACTCAGCAGTTGTTCTCAGCGCCATCTCGCCCCCTGAAAAAAAGGGCCAACCCAGCGTATGGTCAGCCCAAGACAATGATTCTAAAGCCACCCATCGGATTCGAACCGACGACCTAGCGCTTACGAGGCGCTTGCTCTACCGACTGAGCTAGGGTGGCTCAGATGGGCCGTGCTGGACTCGAACCAGCGACACCCTGCTTAAAAGGCAGGTGCTCTAACCAGCCTGAGCTAACGGCCCATCCAGGGCTATAACCCCAAACCAAGTATAGCATAAGGCGGGGGCGATTTCAACCTGGACTGAAGCAAAAGGTGGTCTGACCGTGCTCGCGGTCGGCGGTCCGTTATCCAAACCAAGCCGGCGCACGGCGGCGGTGGCCGTGCATGGGTTGCGTTCGGTGCTCATGCCCAGGGGTTCCATGCCGTCGCCTGGAGCGGCGATCTGCTGCTCCACGATCCATCGGTTACGGCTGAGGCCACCGTCCGGCGCTCTCCGGGCCTCTATGCCGGCGAGGTGCCTGTAGCGCCGCGCCGGTGGTAGCGATGAGATCGTCCCCCCTGCTCTTTGGGCGCCCGATGGCGCTCCGGGTGCGTTCTGGGAGGCGCCCAGGCGTCGTGTCGTTGACTTTTGGCGCGTGAGTTCGTACAATGACTCAAACCCCCGGAGGCGTCGCTCTCATGGCCAAGAAACTGATGCTCATCGATGGACACTCGCTGGCCTATCGCGCCTTCTTCGCCCTACCCGTGGACGGCTTTTCGACCTCCGCAGGGGAGCTGACCAACGCGGTCTATGGATTCACCATGATGCTCCTCCACGCCCTACAGTCGGAGAAGCCTGACTACATCGCCGTCACTTTCGATGCTCCCGCTGCCACGTTTCGTCACGAGGAGTTCGAGGAGTACAAGGCCCACCGCCCGCCGATGAAGGAGGAGATGCGCAGTCAGATGGAGCGCATCCGTCAGGTGGTGCAGACCATGAACATCCCCCTCTTCGAGCTGCCGGGCTACGAAGCTGATGATCTCATCGGTGCACTGGCCCGGCAGGCGACCAAGAGCAAAGTGGAGACGGTCATCGTCACCGGCGACAACGACGCGCTGCAACTAGTCACGCCCACGGTCACGGTGATGACCCCCGGGGGGTACAGCCAGAGGTTCTCCGATGCCAGGTTGTACGACGAGGAGGCGGTGAGGGAGAAGTACGGCATAGATCCGGTCCTGCTCACGGACTACAAGGGGTTGGTGGGAGACAAATCTGACAACATCCCTGGCGTCGCTGGCGTGGGTGACAAGACCGCCCGGGAGTTGATTCAACGGTACGGCACAGTGGAGAAGATCTACCAGCACCTGGCAGAGATCGGCAACACCAGGGCGAAGAAGGCCTTGACGGGTCAGGAAGAGCAGGTCCTGCTGAGCAAGCGGCTGGCGACCATCGTCACCGATGTGCCTATCAGTCTGGATCTGGAGTTGTGCCGCACGGGCGACTATGACCGCCAGGAAGTGACGGAGCTCTTCCGCGAACTGGAGTTCAGAAGCCTGGTGCAGAGGTTGCCCACGAGCGAACGAGAGCGGCCCGCTCAGATGACATTCTTTGCTCAGGAACCACCGCCGGCTGAGTCGTCCGTGGCGGTGACCACAGAGGAGCAACTGACCTCGCTGCTCTCTGAGCTGGCACAGGCGTCCCGAATCGCCGTCGACGTGGAGACGACGGGTACGGATGCCATGAAAGCGGACCTGGTGGGCCTCTCCTTCGCTGCACAGCCAGGCAGCGGCTACTACGTGCCCGTGGGGCATCTGCTGACAGAGGGCTCGGCCGGGCAACTGCCCCTGGAGCTGGTGGCGGATCGTCTTCGCCCGGTGTTGGAGAACCCCAGGGTGGCCAAGGCTGCCCACAACGGCAAATACGACCTTACCGTGCTCAAGCGGCACGGGATGGAGGTGCAGGGTCTGGATTTCGACACCATGATCGCGGCGTATCTGCTCGAGCCAGGGCGTCGAGGTTTCGGCTTGAAGAGTCTGGCCTGGAGCAAGCTTGGCCTGGAGATGAAGCCCATCACCGAGCTCATCGGGAAGGGTCGAGACCAGATCACCATGGCGCAGGTGTCTGTGTCCGATGCTGCCACTTACGCGGGCGCCGACGCGGACGCCACACTGCGACTGGTCAGTGTGCTGGAGAAGGAGCTGCGAGAGCGAGAGCAGTGGAACCTGTTTCGTGACGTGGAGATGCCGCTGGTGCGGGTGCTCTTGGACATGGAGATGGCCGGGGTTGCTCTGGACGCTGGGGAGCTGATGAAGATCTCGACGAGCATGCACCAGCGCATCGTACAACTGGAGGAGCAGATCCAGGAGCTGGCCGGCCACCCGTTCAACGTGAGCTCCACGCAGCAGTTGGGCCAGGTCCTTTTCGACGAACTGGGGCTGCCCGTGAAGGCCAAGACCAAGACCGGGTTTTCCACCCGGGCCAGCGTGTTGGAGGAGCTGAAGGACCTGCATCCCATCATCGACCTGATCCTGGAGCATCGGCAATTGACCAAGATCAAGTCTACCTACGTCGATGCTCTGCCGGTGTTGGTGAACCGGGAGACGGGCAGGGTGCACACCTCCTACAATCAGACCGGGACCGTCACGGGGCGCATCTCCTCCAGCGATCCCAATCTGCAAAACATCCCCGTGCGCACGGAGTTGGGCCGGCACGTGCGCTGTGCCTTCGTAGCTGAGGAGGGTCGGTTGCTGCTGGGAGCCGACTATTCTCAGGTGGAGCTGCGCATCCTGGCTCACATCTCCAGGGACCCCAATCTTCTGGCCGCCTTCGCCAGGGGTGAGGACATCCATGCCAGCACGGCCGCTACCGTCTTCGAGGTGCCTCTGACGGATGTGACCCCGGCCATGCGTCGCATCGCCAAGACTATCAATTTCGGCATCATCTACGGCATGGGCGAGTATGGCCTGGCCCAGAGGACCGATCTATCGGTGGAGGATGCGCGAAAGTTCATAGACAACTACTTCTCGCGCTACGAAAAGGTGCGAGACTACGTGGAGAAGACGAAGACGGAGGCGCGGGAGGAGGGGTACGTATCGACCCTGCTGGGGCGGCGAAGATACTTCCCGGAACTTCAGACCACCAGTCACGCCCATGGGGGAGTGAAACGGGCCGCTGAACGCGAAGCTATCAACATGCCCATTCAGGGCTCCGCCGCGGATATCCTCAAGATCGCCATGGTAGCCTTGCATCGCGCCCTCCAGGAAAAGGACCTGGCTGCGCGGATGATCCTCCAGGTGCATGATGAACTGGTCCTGGAGGTACCGGCCGATGAGTTGCCTCCCGTGGCGGACCTGGTGCGCTCGGTGATGGAGGGCGCCTGGGACCTGGATGCCTCGCTGAGGGTGGACCTCAAAGTGGGCAAGAACTGGGAACAGATGGAGGATTACCAGGCTTAGACATGCTACTCCGACCGTCGCGCGAGATAGAGAAGCTGGTACAGGAGGCGATACGCGCCGCTCAGGAAGATGGCGACTTGCCGGCGTTCGAGGTGCCGGAACTGGTGGTGGAGCGGCCCCAGCGTCCGGAGCACGGTGACTATGCCACGACGGTGGCCTTGCAGTTGGCCGGGGTCGCGCACATGGCGCCCATGCGCATCGCTGAGGCTATAGCCTCTCGGATCGCCGCCAGCGACTTCGTGGCGCGGGTAGAGGCGGCGCCGCCCGGGTTTGTCAACTTCACGCTGGATGACGGCTGGCTGACCAGACAGGTCGACGACATCCTGGCCTCGGGCGACCGGTACGGTGACCTGACGCTGGGACAGGGACAGAGGGTGCAGGTCGAGTACGTCAGTGCCAACCCCACGGGCCCCCTACACGTGGGTTCGGGGCGAAATGCGGTCATTGGCGATAGCCTGGCCAACGTCCTAGAGGCCGCTGGCTACGACGTCCAGCGAGAGTTCTACGTCAACGACGCCGGCACGCAGATGCGGATGTTCGCCGAGACACTGTACGCTCGCTATGCTCAGGCGCTGGGTCGAGATGAGCCTGTCCCCGAGGCGGGCTATCAGGGCGCCTACCTGGTGGAGATGGGCGAGGAGATTGCGGCTCGAGAGGGTAGCAGGTTTCTGGACCTGCCCCGCGCGGAGGCGATCGATGCGCTCTATGGCATGGGCCTGGAAAGGATGCTGGCTGCCATCCGCGACGTCTTGCGCCTGATGGGTGTGAACTACGATCGCTGGTTCTCGGAGCAAAGCCTGTATGAGGATGGCCTTTTCGACAAAGTGAAGGCCCTGCTGGAAGAGAAGGGGTATGTGGCCTATAGGGACGGGGCTGTGTGGTTCACTTCCAGCGACCTCGGCGATGACAAGGACAACGTGCTCATCCGATCAGACGGTGAGCCAGGGTATCTAGCATCGGACATCGCCTACCACTACGACAAGTTCATCCTGCGTGGGTTCGACAAGGTCATAGACGTGTGGGGAGCCGATCATCAGGGTCACGTGCCTCGGATGAAGGCCGCGATGAGGGCGATAGACGTGGATCCCGACAATTTGGTGATCCTGCTCTATCAACTGGTCACTCTGAGGCGCGGAGGCGAGATCGTACGGTTGTCCAAGCGTACGGGTGACATCGTCAGTCTGGGAGAGGTGCTGGAGGAGATCGGACCAGACGCCGTGCGGTTCCTGCTTCTCAGTCGCGCCGCGGACAGTCAAATGGATCTGGACCTGGACCTGGCCAAGGAGCAATCCAGTGAGAACCCCGTCTACTACGTACAGTACGCTCACGCCCGCATCGCCAGCATCTTGCGCTACGCCCAGGACATCGACTACAGCGACGGTGACGTCTCCCTGCTGGGGCACCCCGCGGAGATGGATCTGATCCGTGAGATGCTTCGTTTTCCCGACATCGTGGAGAAGGCGGCCACCAGTCTGAGCCCTCACCATTTGCCCTACTACGCCCTGGAGCTGGCGGGTACCTTTCACCCCTTCTACAAACAGTGCCGCGTGGTCTCCTCTCTTCCCGAGGACGCGCAACTGAACAAGGCGCGGCTGAAGCTGGTGGCGGCGGCGAAGATCGTGCTGGCCCGCGCCCTGTCCCTGTCGGGTGTGAGTACGCCGGAGAGTATGTAGCAGGGTGTGATCTGCGGCTGAGACGGGTCATTACGATTGACTTTGTCCTCTCCGTATCCTATAATCGAGTCACGGTGGGCGGATAGCTCAGCCGGGAGAGCGCTTCCCTTACAAGGAAGAGGTCGCAGGTTCGAGCCCTGTTCCGCCCATTTGTACGTCGGGCCTGGTGGATTGTGGTATGGTGGTCGCAAAGGCGCAAGACCTGGTTCTTCTATTGGGCAAGGACGGCAAGCGGTTCATTGTCCGCCTCAGCCCTGGCGAGTCGTTGCATACTCATCGGGGCTTCATCAAACATGACGATATCGTTGGACAGCCCCTCGGCGCACAGTTGACCTCTCACCTGGGGCACCCCTTCTATCTGCTCAGCCCCTCATTGCACGATCTGATCATGAACGTGCGGCGCGAGAGCCAGATCGTCTACCCCAAAGAGAGTGGATACGTCTTGCTCAAGATGAACATTATGCCGGGTTCCAGGGTCATCGAGGCCGGCACCGGCAGCGGTGCCATGACCATCGTCCTGGCGCGCGGAGTGATGCCCTCGGGCAAAGTCTACTCCTACGACCGGCGGCAGGACATGATCGACGTGGCCACGCGCAACCTCTCCAGAGTTGGGGTGTTGGAGTTTGTGGACTTCAGGTGTCGCGGCATTGCTGAGGGGTTCGAGGAGAAGGAGGTGGATGCGCTGTTCATGGACGTGCGCGAACCTCAGAATTACGTCAGCCAGGTCAGGGAGGCTCTGGCGCCGGGCAGTTTCTTTGGATGTCTGGTGCCCACCACCAATCAGGTCTCGGCTCTGCTGGAGGAGCTGGAACGTCGGGATTTCGTCGATCTGGAAGTGAGTGAGATACTGCTGCGCCACTACAAGACGGTGCCCGAGCGGCTGCGACCGGAGGACCGGATGGTCGCCCACACCGGGTATCTGGTCTTCGGCCGGCCGGTGATTGAGCAGTCATGACTCAAACCAGGATCAGGGTGGTCACCGACAGCACGTGTGATCTGTCGAAGGACGAGCTCGAAGCCCTGGGGCTGACGATGGTGCCTCTCTCCGTCAGCTTTGGCTCAGAGGTCTTTTACGACGGTCAGTTGTCCAAGGATGAGTACTGGGAGAAGACCAGGGGGCCCTTCTGGCCCCAGACCTCGCAACCCCCCGCTGGCGCCTTCGAGGAGGCTTTTGCACGCCATGTCGACGCAGGACGCGAGGTGGTCTGCGTGACGCTGCTGAGTCATTACAGCGGGTCCTACAACACCGCTTGTGCGGTTGCCCGGACGTTTGGTGATCGGGTTTCTGTAGTCGATTCCGGGACGGTGTCGATAGGGTTGGCGTGGCAGGCTACTGCCGCAGCAGAGGCGGCAGCAGCGGGCATGGGGCGCGAAGCCATCGTGCGTCTCATCAAGGACATCTCTCGCAGGACGCGTTTCTTCGCGGTCCTGGACACCATTGAGAACGTGCGGAAGGGTGGGAGGCTGGCGAAGCTCATGCCTCTGATGGGCCGGATGATGCGTGTCTTCGAGCTCAGGTTAGTGCTGGTCATGGCCCGGGGCGAGCTGAGCCTGGTGGGTGCCGCCCGTTCTTACGAAGGCGCTGTGGCCCGGGCACGCGATGAGGCGGTGGCGTTAGCGCCCCTGGAGAAGGTCGCGGTGTTCCATACCCGGGCGCCAGAGAGAGCCGCCCTGCTGGCCGACACCCTGGCCGAGATGACCGGACTGGACAGAGGTGGAATAGGGGTGGTGGAGGGGGGTCCGGTCCTGGCATGCCACGCTGGTCCCAAGGTAATGGGTGTCTTCGTGTTGAGTCAATCACCGCCGGCGCACGAGGCGGGATGGATGGCCCGGGGGTCTGGTGACCTCAGGTGGTAGCCCGGTGGCGTTCACAGAGGTGAGGACCGGGCTGGAATCAAGTGTCACATTCCCAATGAACACGAGCAGGGAGGACGATCATGTTTCGAAGGAGGCGTCTTCGACCGCTGAGGCCTCTCCGGCCACGGGGGATGATGCGGACTGGGAGGCCCGTTCCTGAGCCGGTGAGGCGGGCCATGAGCTTGCTCGAGCAGGGCAAGTTCGAGGAGGCCGCCAAGCTGTTCGACGAGCTGGCCCAGGACGCTGAAGAGCAAGGACAACTGTTCCGTGCTGCGCATCTCGGCGGTCAGGCGGCTCGGTGCTATCTGCAACTCGACGACGTGGATGCGGCGTACGAGCGCGGCATGAAGGCCTTGGACCTCTTCAAGCGGACCGAGCGCCCCGGCCCTGCGCGACGGCTGGGCGAGAGTTTAGTGAAGGTTCTCAAGGATAAGGGTCGGCAGGCAGAGGCCGAGGCGCTGGAGCGCGAGCTGCGGCAACTGCCGGCGCCTGCACGTCCGGGAGCCCGGCGCGGAGAGCTTCCGGCGAAGTGCCAGCAATGCGGTGGCCCGATCAAGGAAACGGAGGCGACCTGGGTGGGTCCGTCCTCTGTGGAATGCCCCTATTGCGGATCGGTGGTCAAGGCCGAGTAAGCGCCAGGGTTCGCACCTCGTCTTGGGACGGGTCTGGCTGCTACAGGTATGGGCGCGGGGAAGCCTGCGGGCAAGGGAGCCCTCGCACGCGGTCCGCTGTGCAGAGATAGTCAGGGATGGGCACATGTGCGCCTTCCCTGTCGGCTTGTGCTGCTCGTGCGATGGCCTCGGGCTGGCACGGTTTGCTGAGCGCAGAGACCTGCGGGGCCAGCCTGGCGACGAGCGCGAATCAGCCCCCAACGACTGTGGAGTAGGTGTCTCTCAAGCCCTCCAGCAGCACCTGCCAGGAGTATTCCTTCACCGCCCGCTCTCGCAGCTTCACACCCAGGGCCTCGGCCTTCTCCCGATCCTCCAGCAGGGAGGCGATGGCTCGAGCCAGGGAGAGGTGATCTCCGGTCCTGGCATACACTCCGTGTGTTTCCAGGTACTCACGGCTCACCGCGGTATCGAAGGCCACCGTGGGGAGTCCCATGGCCATGTAGTTGGCCAGCTTGCCGCTGCCTTCCGTGGCTGAGATCTTGGGGGCGACGGCCACGTCCCCGATCCGCAGATAACGATGGGCCTCTAGATAATGAATCCTGCCGGTAAAGGTGACCCTCTCGGAGAGACCCATGCGGGCCGCAAGTTTCCGGTACCGCTCGACGTTGGGGTGTCCCATGATCAGGAAGTGAAGGTCCGGGTAAGTGGGCGCCAGCTCTGCCGCTGCCTTGAGCAGCAGGGAGGTGCCCTGATACTCGGCCAGCAGACCCAGGTACACCACCACCCGACCCGTCAGTGGGATACCCAGAGCCTGTTTCAGCGCCACGATCTCGTCCTCGGTGCCCCCGGGCTGGAAGAGGTCGGTGTCCACCGTGTCGGGCAGGATGTGTACATGCTCAGGAGCACAGTCGAACTCCTGGTGCAGCAGCCGGGCGGCGTGCTGAGAGCTGACGAGAATGACCTGGGGCAGGTGGTCGATGAGCTTCTCCAGGACGCGCAATGGTCTGTGGACGAGGCCGCCTGGGCGCAGGAAGCCGTGATCGATCATCTCGCTGGTAAGACTGCCCTGAAAGTCGAAGATCAGTGGAACGCGCCATAGACGGCTGAGAAGGAAGCCGATCAGAGCACCTTCGTGCAAATGGGCGTGGATGACGTCCGGCTTGTGCCGCAGGGTCCAGGTCAGGGACCGAAAGAGGAGAAGGGCATCCAGCGCTATCTTGTGGAGCGAGGAACCTACCTCGTATTGACGGCGCCAGGGGACGCGGGGCGTCCTCACGATGTGGAGCCCTTCGATATCTTCGCCGTTGTGGTAGGTGCACACAGTGACTCGATGGCCGAGCCTCTGAAGGGCAAGTATCTCCAGGAGGATGCGGACGTGGCAGCCGTAGTCGGCAAAGAACGAGGTCGGGGCGAGGATCAAGACTTCGCGCGGTCGATGAGCTCCAGCTTTTTCTGTCGAGGTAGTCGCCGTATCGCAGCCTCCTGCCGTCTGGCCTCCGTGGCCGTAGTGAACTCTTGCTGGTAGACCAGCGTCACAGGTAGCCGCGCCCTGGTGTATCTACTGGCCTTGCCCGCCTGGTGAGCGCGCAATCTGCGCTCCAGACTGGTCGTCCAACCGGTGTACAGCGTTCCATCGGCGCAGGCCAGGACGTAGGTGTAAGGCATCTCACTTCTGCGTCCGGTCTTCCATCCGCTTTCTGAGGTCGCGGAACTGGTTGAGGCCAAGAAGTGAACCCAGGGAGGTCATGTTGCGGAGTTCCTCCATAGACCTCTGGGTGGCTTCTTCGTCAGGGGTGCCTCTGCCCGCCATCCAACGCGCTCGGGTGTCCATGAGTTCTGAGAACAGTCCGTGCCATTCGTCCTCGTCAGGGGTAACCAGCCTGTCCTGAAGTGCCCTGAGGCTATCGACGTAGGTATCGATCCAGCGACAGAGATGCTCCTTGTTGCTGAGACACAACCTGCTGTTGATCTCAGGATCTGCAGACGGGAATTGGGTCGCCCGCCAGAAGCTCTCTCCAGGCAGCCTTCTGAGGTCTCTCCAGGACGGAGCGTCGGTCGTGCTCAGCAGCAAGGCAGCGGACAGCAGGATGGGCAGATGCTCGACTCCCGCGACCTGGCCATCGTGCTCTTCCACATCCAGGAAGAACGGCTCTGCGTCGAGGGTAAGAACCATGCTGGTGACCAGCTCGATGGCCGCCGGATGGGCGGTGGTGGAGGGAACGAGGCAGTAGGTGGCCCCGCCGAAGAGGTCCGCGCTGGCGTCCTTTGACTCTCGATCTTGCTGGTTCAAGATGGGGTGACCGCCCACGAAGTGCACTGTTTCGGGGAGGAACTCGCTGGCCCATCTCATGACGTCTCCCTTGACGGGCGCCGTGTCGGTGAGGACGCAGTTGGCCTTGAGGTGAGGCCCCGTGCTTTGCAAGACGTCCTTCGTGTCGGAGACAGAGGTGGCGATGATGACGAGCTCGGCATCTTCGACCGCCGAGATCAGGTTCCTTTCCCACTTCTCGACGGCACCCAGTTCTTGTGCCTTGCGACACAGGGCGCTGTCCTTGTCGTGTCCCACGACCTTGAAGTCCGATTGGGCCTTTCGCAAAGCCAGACCCATGGAAGTCCCGATCAGATCAAGCCCCACGATGGTGACTTTGGGTTGAGACATACTCACCTCCTAGCACTTGGCATTCTGGTCTAGTTGATGCGGTCGGCAGCCTGGAGCGCTGTCAACATTCTACTGGTGTCGTCTGTGATCTGGCCTTCTCTCTGCTCATCTTCATGGTGCGCCACCAGCCAGACGACCTCTGGGGAGCATCCCGCTCGTGCCGCCAGCTCGGCGCCCAGCGCCGCATGATGGCGGTACACGTCAAGGGCATATAGCCGGCTGCCGGGCTCGCCATGCGCGTTCTCCCACCAAGACGGGAAGAGGGCCTTGGCCAGGACGGCGACAACGCGATGCCTGATCCCAACGGGGCCGAGCGACTTCCCAACGTCGTGGATCAGCGCAGCCTGGAGCAACCGTGGGTCAGAGTGCCCCGCTTCGCGCAGCCAGCGGAAAACCGCCAGGCAGTGGTTTTGATCCACCGAAGGCATCTGGCGGAACAGTGCCTGCTGGCGTGCGTCGAGATGCTGTGCCAGGTCTTCCACTCTGCTGTGGGCGGTTTGCGCGCCCAGTGCCAGAGTGAACTGCCGCACGCGGTAGAGGACATCCAAGGTGATCAGACTCCCAGTATCAAGTGCCTGAGCAGCGTATAGGGAGGATAGATCAGGTAGCTGAAGATAGGGATGTACCGATCGGCGATGATCACCAGGAGGAGTATCATCGGCCCGTAGCGCTGGTACCGGGCCAGATTGTAGGACCAGCGGTAGGCCCACGGCGCCGCGATACTGCCCAGGATGCCCATGAGCACTCCATACCCATCGAGGGGTGGGATCGGGATCAGATTGAAGATGGCCAGTCCGATGTTGACCATGGCCACGATCAGGAGCAACTCGAGCACGAAGGTGGGAAGAGCCAGAGCACCGGCTCTGAAAGGAATGGCCAGGATCGCCGCAGTGGCCAGATTGGCCGCCGGCCCGGCGAGGGAGACGAAGCCCATGCCCTTCATGGGACCGTGGCGCAGCCGACGGGGGTCTACGGGTACCGGCTTACCCCAGCCGATGCCGAATCCAGTGAGGGCGGTCAGGAAGATCATGATCGTTCCCAGAGGATCCAGGTGTACCAGCGGATTTAGGGACACCCTCCCCAGATTCCTGGCGGTGGGATCACCAAGCTGCGCCGCCACCCAGGCGTGACAGCACTCGTGAACGTCGATAGCTACCAGCACGGCGATGATAATGGCTGCAAATCGAGTCAGATCCAGACCAAACATCAGTCTTGAGGACTCCTTGACGGCGCTGATTATACAATGATATTATAGCGGAAAGTGGGGCGAAGGTAAAGAATTGGCCCTCGGGTGTGCTTTCTGGTATAATGGTACCTTGCTGAGGAGAAACCACCGAAATGGTGACGGAGATCCACCTGGACGATGTCGTTCGCTTGCGAAAGAAGCACCCCTGTGGCAACTTTGAGTGGCGGGTGGTGCGCGTGGGAGCGGATGTCGGTATCCAGTGCCTCAAGTGCCACCGTCGGGTCCTGATGCCTAGGCGTACATTCGAGAAGCGGGTCAAGGGGTTCGTGTCCCAAGGGAGGGTGTCTCCTACGCTGGGGCACGAATGATGATCCAGGATAGAACCTTCGCTACCGTTGTCAAGAACAGGAATTTCTTCGTCCTCTGGATGGCACAGATCCTCTCCCAGACGGCGCAGAATGGCATCCACTTCGTTCAGATCATCCTCATTGAGACGCTGACCAGCTCCACCGCCCACATGGCCGTCATGATCCTCTCTTTCAGCCTGCCTGCCGTGATTCTGAGCTCCATCGCCGGCATAGCCGTGGACCGACTCTCGAACAAGCTGGTCATGCTGGGCAGCAATGCCATTCGGGTGCTGACGGTTGCCACGTACATCGTGGTTCTCGATCGCCTCGGGGGATGGTCGCTGCTCATGGTGATCTACGCGGTGACCTTCATCTCTTCAGCCATCGGACAGTTTTTCGCCCCGGCTGAGGCGACTACCATTCCTCTGCTGGTGGGCGAGGAGCGATTGCTCACCGCCAACGCTCTATTCAATCTGACTCTGATTGCCACCCAGGTGGTGGGGCTGGTGATCGTGGCGCCGCTCACGGTGAAGATACTGGGGATCAAGGGCTCCTTTGCCACCGTGGCCTTGATGTACTTGCTGGCCTCTCTGCTGCTGTCCCGCATACCGCGTGACAAGCCCAGGCTGGTGGTGAAAGCTGGTGCCTCGGTGCTGAAGACGGCGTGGGAGGAACTGCGAGAGGGATGGCGCTACGTGGCCGGCAAGCGCTCCATCCTCATAGCCCTCAGTCAGCTTACCATGACCACCACTCTCCTGCTGATGATGGCCATGATCGCCCCGGGATACTCGACGCGCGTCCTGGGTATGCGTCCTGAGGATGCCATTTTCGTTTTCGCCCCGGCAGGAGTAGGCATGCTGGCCAACACCTTCCTGGTGGGGCGCTTCGGATACCGGTTTCGCAGAGAGGTGATGTCTAGCATCGGGTTCTCAGCGATGGTGATCAGTCTGCTCGGCTTTGGGCTGGCTGGTTTTGACCTTCCCATCTGGGCCACGATCCCCAAAGTGCCAGCGATCATGGCGTTGTCGCTGACTCTGGGAGCGGAGATCTCTATGGTGGTCATCCCGTCAGAGACGCTCCTCCAGGAGAAATCGCCGCCGGAGCTGCGAGGGAGAGTGATCGCCGTCTATTTCTTGCTGGCGAACGTGGTGGCCATACCGATCATGCTCATGGTGGGAACCGTGGCCGACCGGATAGGAATACCACAGGTAGTTATGGGTGTAGTGTTCTGCCTCACCATCATCGCCGCTGTGACCACGCATCAAGCCTTCAGGCTCCGAGGAGCCAGGGGTGGGCTTTTCGATGCGGACGCGGCCATTGAATACTACTCTCATACCGACGATGAATAGAGGGTGAGGCACGCATGGGTTCCAAGACCAAGTTGCTTGTAGTCGGACTGGATGGTGTCCCCCTCAACCTGATCGAAGCTTGGGCTGGGGAAGGCAAGCTGCCTACGTTCCGTAAGCTCATGGAACAGGGAACGGTGGGCGACTTGAGATCGACGATTCCTCCCACTTCCGGACCCTCGTGGTCCACTTTTATGACAGGCAAGAACCCGGGGAAGACGGGGATCTATGATTTCCTGTACCGCCGGGAGAACACTTACGTCTTTCCTCCGGTGAACGCCAGCCAGCGCGACGGCGTCGCCCTCTGGAAGCTGCTCAGCGACCAGGGCAGGAGAGTGGGCGTCGTCAATGTGCCCATGTCCTATCCTGTGGAAGAAGTCAACGGGTACATGATCAGCGGTTGGATGACGCCCTACTCAGCGCAGGACTTCTCTTACCCCACCGGCCTGTGGCGCGAGTTGAGGGACGAGATAGGCTACTACACTATCTACCCTACCGAGACTTTCGCCGAGCCGAGGCGCGAGAGCTTCTTCCGGGCTTGCGATGAACTGCTCGACATGCGCTCGCAGACGGTCTTCTACCTCATGGACAAGTATCCCACGGATCTCTTCATGGTCGTGCTTTTCGACACCGACCGCGTTCTGCATCAGCTCTGGCATTACCTCGACCCTGGACACCCCTGGCGCCAGCCTGGTGATGGAACCGACAGGAGCGGACCGGTGGTCAGCTACTTCCACAGGGTCGACGAGAAGTTGGCTCAGATCGTGGCCAGGGCCGACGAGGACACGGTGATCATCGTCCTTTCCGACCACGGCATGGGTCCGGCCCACAACTTCATCGTGCTCAACAACTGGCTGCTGGACGTTGGCCTGCTGCGTTTGAAGCGTGATCCTTTCCGGGCGTTCAAACGCTGGTTGTTCAATGCCGGATTTACGCTCCGGAATGTGCATCGCGTCGTGGACCGGCTCGGCCTCGCCAAGCACGCTGAGTACAAAGGGCTGTACTCGATGGACCACCTCATGAAGCTGGTCTTCCTGTCCTTCCTGGACGTGGACTGGGCTCGGTCCAGGGCCTATTCCTTCGGTCGCCACCTGGGCTCCATCTATCTCAATGTGAAGGGCAGGGAGCCTGAGGGCGTGGTGGAGCCAGGGGGTGAGTACGAAGAAGTCCGGGAGGAGATCATTCGACTTGCCCGCAAGTTCGTGCATCCACAGACGGGCGAGCCTCTCATCGGCGAGATCCTGAGGAAGGAGGACATCTACCAGGGGCCATATCTGGACCGCGCGCCAGACCTCATCTTACGTCCCCGGGACGAGAGTAACATCTTCTTCGGGCTGGCCGACTTCGGCTCCAACGCCACAGTAGATACGGTCTACCGATACTCGGGAATGCACCGCGACTATGGCTTGCTGATCATGACGGGCAAGGGAGTGAGAAAGGGCGCCAGGATTGAGGGTGCCGGAATCGAGGACCTGGCGCCGACGATCCTCTACGCCATGGAATGTCCTGTTCCCCAGGACATGGACGGAAGGGTGCTCTCAGAGGTCTTCACCGAGGATTTCAGGGCGCAGTTGCCCATGCTCCGAGGAGACGATCGCTCTTCCAGGGATATCCACGAGACCGGGTACACCGAGGAGGCAGAGGAAGAGATCAAGGAGCGCTTGAGGGGCTTGGGGTACCTGGGATAGACTCAGACGCTCTTGTGCCTTGTTGTCGTAGGACCACGGTGCGGCCGATGCGGGCCGACTGTGCCAGTGCGTCCAGGACCTGCATGTTGCGAACGCTTTCCTCTGGCTCCACCGCGAGGCTGGCTTTCCCCAGGACGACGTCACCAAAATGCTCCACCATGAGCTGGTACTCGTCAGCCCCGGGCACGGTGTGTCGGCTTCCCTCTTCTTCGTCCACTTTTCGTATGGTGTAGGCGGCATCCTTTTCCCAGGGGACGAACGCATCGTGGGGCAGCTCGATGGCACCTTCAGAACCGACGATGGTGTACGTCTGTTGCAGAGCGGAAACGAAACTGGCCTCGAGAGTCGCCAACCCGCCCTGGGGAAAGCGCAGGGTGCCCACGAAGTGGACGTCGACACCGGTACGATGGTACGTTGCCTGGCCCTGGACGTGAGTCGGCTCTGCGCCCATCATCCAACGGGCTACGCTCACACTATAGCAGCCGATGTCCAGCAAGGCGCCTCCCCCCGTCTCGGGCCTCAGGCGAGGGTTGTCGTCGCTGGCCATGCTGTCCTCATCCATGACGTAGCAGAAGGCAGATCTTACCAGGCGGGGCGTGCCGATCATGCCGTCCTGCACCATCCGCTTGATGAGCCTGCTCCGGGGGTGGAACCGGTACATGAACGCTTCCATGAGCAGCAGGCCGGAACCCTCTGCCGCTCCAGCCATCTCCTCTGCCTGGCGAGCGTTGCAGGCTAGCGGTTTCTCACATAACACGTGCTTGCCTGCTTCGAGGGCCTTCAGCGTCCACGGGCGGTGGAGATGGTTGGGCAGCGGGATGTACACCGCCTCGACGTCGGGATCAGCGAGCAGTGCCTCGTAGCTGTCGTATGCCTGCGGTATCCCGTGGTGTGAGACCAGTTCCGCCGCACGCTCCGGCGATCGTGTAGCCAGCGCGTGGACTGTGCCGTTGCCGGACTTGGAGATCGCCGGGATGACACAGACGCGCGCGATGTTAGCGTTTCCCAGGATACCCCACTTCACGCGCTCAGCCATGCAGCTCCTCCACGGTGCCGCCGTTTGCCGCAGAGCGGGCGGCCGCCTCCAGGATAGCCACCACGCGGGCAGATTCCTCCACTGGAGCGACGAGTGGCTCGCCGGTGAGCAGGTGGTCGGCGAGATTGTAGTGGAACCCGTATGGCTGGCGGTCGGGCACCGCCAGGGTCTGTGCCAGGACCTGACCGGAGGGGTGCCGGCGGTAGAGAGTCAGCTCCGATACCATCTCGGTGGCAGGGATCTCATGCTCGTGGAAGTAGTGAACGGGGTCGATCTCATAGGTGGTCACGTCTCGCCATTGTCCCACGATGGCCCCCGCGGTGCCCAGAAGATACCACTTGGGCTTTCTGGCCGCGGCGATGTCTGAGTGAATGAACCCGGCCTCCTGCCCGCCGGCGAAGCGAACCTCGACCCTGGCCTGGTCTGCGTTGGTCGTGTCGTGCCACACCCGCTTGTGGCGGGTCCCAATCACGGAGGTGGGTGGGTCCGGTATGAGGCTCACCATCCAATCGAGGTAATGGGCGCCCCAGTCGTAGGCGGTGCCTCCGGAAATGGCTTCGTGCGAGTGCCATAGCCCGCACGGATGCTCGTAGCCGCCCACGAAGGTCTCAACGTAGAACAGATCGCCGATTTGGCGCTCAACCACCGCCTGCTTGATGGCCAGGTAGTCGACGTCCCAACGCCGGTTCTGGTGACAGCCGAGATGCACCTGCTGCCTGGTGGCCGTCTCCACCATGGCGGCGGTCTCTGCACTGTTGAGGGCCAGGGGTTTCTCACACACCACGTGCTTCCCGGCTTCCATCATCTGGGAGCCCAGAGAGGCATGACTGTTGGGGGGTGTGGCCACGACCACCAAATCAACCTGCTGGTCAGCAGCGAGTGTGGAAGCTGAGGCGACGGGCCTCACCAGGGGGAAATCCTGGCGCGCCTGCTCCAGCCGCTGCGGGTCGAGGTCACAGATGGTCACCAGGGTCAGGCCCCTCGTGGCCTCCACCCCCCAGGCCGTGGGCCTGACCGATGGACGGCGAATACCCCAGTATGCCGACCCCCAGGGTTCGATCGCCGGGTGCACGACCGGCCAGGTGGCTCAGCAGGCGATACAGTGTCTGTTGTATCGCCGGTGGTTCGTACCCCTCTAGCGTGGTGCAGGCGACCCGACCCCGTCCAACCTGGCGGGTGACCAGGACCGGGCTGGGCTGGCTATGCCAGTCGGCACAGAGGAGTACCTCGACATCCTCCCTCGTCCTCTCCAGGGGTCTGTGATGACCGCTCACGTAGATGGGGGTAGGCAGACGCGCCGCCAGGGGGTGGTCGGCGTCAGGGAAATAGACTCGCAACTCAGTGCACAGTCCGGACGCGCCGGGCTGAGCTCCGAAGATCTGGGGGAGAGATTCGACCGATCGATCAACCAGCGCCAACCAGCCGCCGCCCTCCTCGACGAAGGACTGTAGATGCTCCTCATCTGCCAGCGGGGCGGCCGGCCCAGAGAGCACGACATCGTAGGAGGATAAGTCCTCAGGCAGACGCTGTTGGAGCGTGAGTTGAACGTGGTTTATGGTTCGTAGAAAGGAAAGCAGGGGCTGCAGAGCTGAGCCGTTGTCTTGCACCACGCAGAGAATGGACAGAGAGGGATGCACCATCATCTTCCCTTCATCTCCTTTCTCGACAACGTCGCTGGTGGCTGGACACCGGTGCTCCGGCACTTGGGGCTGCGGGTCTGAGTCACCAAGGGCAGCGTTTCACCTGGGCATGACCGGCTAATCTTGATCCAGAGGGTCTCCCTCTGCCTCAACTGCGCACTGCTCTCGGATCAGGGCCTGCGCGTTGAATCTCCACCAGCGCCCCGTCGATGGTCACGGCATCCCCTGTGCTTATCTGAGAGATGTCGATGCGGTCTACCATGGGGACGTCGGCGATAATGGCACCCACGGCCACGATGGCCTCGCTCTGCGCGTTGATGATCCCTGCGGGCGCCAGCCCCTTCTTCCGCAAGCGGTAGAGGGTATAGGAGCCCACGGTGCTGCCCTTGCCCTGGGGGAAGACCAGGATCCTACCACTGACGGACTCGCCCTCCAGTTCGTGGGCCGCTTCCACGATCACGCCGGTCTCCGGATCGACGCCGCCGAAGAACCCGATCGGCTGGCGGGATACCATCGCCTTGCCCTGCGCGCGGCCCTGTTTGATCACTCTGCCGCGCAGCTTCATGCTGGCCATCTCCCGTCGACGGCGGCCTCCGCGCACTGAGCCAGGGTACCAAAGCGAACTTGACGATGCGGGTGATTGCGAAGATAGAAGGCGCCCTTGCTGGAGTTGGTGGCCACACTGCTGATGCCCATGTCGCCGAGCGGGGCACCTATCAGGCAGGCGTCGGCGACGACCCGACCGCCAGAGGCTTCTATACGGTCCGTGAGACCCCTGGCTCTCGCGGCATTGAACACTTCTCGGGCGGTCGTGACCCACAAGGCTGCTTTCACCCGTCTGCCACCGAGTTGGTCTGCGGTGCGTTCGATCTCGGCCAGGGAGGCGTGGGGGCAGCCTACCCAGACCAGGTCGATCTCCCGGCCTACGCCGTTCAGTAGCTCATACCCTTCTTGGAGCGATTCGATGGCGAGAGCACTGGCGTCGCCGGCCAGCATCTCTTGAGAGCGTGCCTCAGGGGTGACACCCTCTACGTGGTACAGGGCAACGGCGCCGCTGGCCGCCATGGCGGCGCCCAGGGCCTTGAGATCGTCCAAGCCAGGCTCGAGCCCCGACCTCAGCCGCAAGTAGGGCACACCGCCTCCTGCCCTCTGGCCCACCAGGTAGCCCAGGGCGCTGAAGTCGGCCTGGGAGTGCAGGTCGCAGGCCACATCCACGATGAGCTGGGCTCGCCGGTGGTCATGGAGATGAAGGCCGTACCTGGCGGTGCGACCCGTGATGGCCGCAGCCAGGGCGCTCGGGCCGCCCTCTCGATTGGTGCGCGCGCCGAGCACCGAGTTGGCGTAGCTCACTGCGGAGGACTCGCTCCAGGCGACATGCTGGCCAAACGCAGGCGTGTTCCCCGCCAGGTAGGGCGTGCAGGAGCAACTGATGGTGATGCCCATGGCGCGGTAGGCCTGAATCACCTCCAACTGCCTCCGCGCATACTCCTCTGGGATCCCCAACTGCCTCCAGGCCTCGAGGTCTATGCCCGCCGGGTTGAGGGTGGTGGGGACCACCACGCGAGCACCATCCGCTGCCCACTCCCGAAGGAAGTCCAGCCCCGCCTGGCCCAGGTTGCCGAAGCTGACTCCGGCCACCTGCACGCTGGCCACAGGGACCAGGTCCTCAGCCTCGTAGACCTCCGCCAGCGCCACCACGATCTCCATGGCCTTCCGACCAGCCGGACCTTGATCCCCGGACAACATGGCGCGTTCTTCGCCGCTCAGACGCATGGTCTGTCCCTACTCCTGATACCTGACCCTCTTGAAGCCTGCTCTCTCGTCTACCGAACGTAGTTCTCCACTGGGCTTTCTCCAGGGGATGGTGGCATCCAGACCCATCTTCGTCGTGCGGGTCTTCTCTCCGGGCGCGTGTGTGGCCGACGGGTCGAGGGAGCTGCCGGGCTGATTCTCCAGCACCAGGAGGTCCCGGTCGGCCTGGAACCTGGTGGCGATGGCCCACTCCACGTCGTGGGAATCGTAGACATCGATGTCGTCATCCACGACTACCACGTGTTTCATCGAGGGGTGCCCTCGCAACGCCGCCTCGATGGCCCGGCGCCCATCGCCGGCAGCATGCTTCTCGATCTGCACCACACCGTGCAACCAGGTGCCGGCTCCCGGTGTGAGCAACACGTTCAGGCAGCGACAGACCTTGTTTACCTCGGCGAAGATGGTAGGCTCTCGAGGCAGGCCCATGAGCAGCTTGTGCTCCCGGCCGCCCGGCAGGACGGCCTGGTAGATGGCGTCGTGTCGGTGGGATGTGCAGTTGATCTCCACGATGGGGCCTGGGCGCACGAGATCCATGGTCCCGGTGAGATCGAGAAAGGGACCTTCCGGGGCCGTGGCTCGAGTAAGACGCCCCTCCAGCACGATCTCGGTATCGGCGGGCACCTCCAGGTCCACGGTGAGGCACCTCACCAGGGGCGTCGGTCGCAAGGTGTTGGCGATGCTGAACTCGTCGACGTCGGGCGAGACAGAGGTGGCTGCGGCCACGAGGACGGGCAGGGAGTTGCCGATACAGATGGCCACTTCGACGCCTCCTGGACTCTTCTTTAGCAGCGTGTCCGTGCCGCGCCCCTCCACAAGGCGGGCCACGAGATGGCTGCGGTCCTTCAGCAGGAGGCGATGGAAGGAGACGTTTCTCCCGTAGTCAGGATCCCGCGTCACTGCGACCCCGGCGGTGATGTAGGGACCAGCATCCTGCGGGAGGTGAGTGAGGATAGGCAGCCTCTTCAGATCAACCTGTTCCTCGACCACTTCCTGGCACGGGCCCACCTCGACCACCTCCGGTGGCGAGGGATGCTCCAGCGCATGCGCCAGGGTGAACAGCAGTTGCCCGATTTCTACACCCAGATCCAGGGCCAAGTTCTCTCGCGCCCCACAGAGGCTCGCCGCCACGGAGTGCTCGTTGCCCTTTACCCTCTCGAACAGCAAGGGCTGGCCCTCCAACCTGTCGATGACCACGGCCATCTCCAGGAGGGGGTCGACCTCGTCGGCGACGACGGTGAGCCGATGTTCGCGTCTGGCCTGGTCCAGGAAAGATCTCAACGTCATGCTCCAGTTCTCCCTATTATATCCCGGTTCTGAGCACAGGAGAAGCAGAGGTAGTTGGCAAGTCGGTGCAGGGATGCTACCGGATGGGGCCCGTCGTCGGGGTGGTGGTCTCAAGGGGGCCAGGGGCTTCCGCGAGGGTCAAAACAGACCTGCTACGCCAGTATAGCCAGATGGCCTCGGCCACAGATCCCAGGGAGATGGCGATGGCACCCAGTACCGAGCCCGACAGGCCACCATGCGCCAGGCCGGCGTAGAGGGCCAGTCCCACGAAGCTCATGTTGATGACCTTGGCCGTCCGCACCGAGGTGGTGCGCCCCTCCTTTACCAGGAGGCCGGTGAAGAGGGCATGGAAGGTGTAGGCGAGGGGCAGCAGGACCATGATCCTCACGGCGGGAGCGGCCAGTATGGCCACTGGCTCCGATAGTGCAAACAAGCGGCCGAGAACCAGCCACAGCAGGGGAGTGAAGCTGATCAGGGACAGGCTCAGGGTGAGGGTTAGGCCGGTGGCAAGGACGAAGCGGCTCACGGTGCGCCAGGAGTCTCTGCCGCTGGTCAGCGCGACGGTCACCTGTTGCAGACCCATCGTCGGCCCCCAGAAGATGCTGGCCAAGCCGAAAGCTACCGGCCAGGCGGCGAGGGACAGCTCGGCCATGGGTGCTGCTGCTATGCCCGCGCTGATGACGGGGCGTATGCCTTGCCTCAGTACGGTGGTGACGGCCAGAGGAAAGTAGAACAAAAAGAGGTAGCGGAGCGTGAGAGGGTCGACGGAAGGGGACTTCCTGGACAGGCTGCCCTGGAGGGTGGCTCTCGCCGTCCAGTGGATGATACAGCTCTCCACGACGACGCCCAGGAGCATGGCGGCAGAGCCCAGTGTGGCGCCCGGTATCGTGGTCAGGGACTGGCCAGCAGCCATCACCACCAGCAGCACCAGCAAACGTATGCCGGTGGCTACGCTGATGATCCTGGTCCGCCCGTCGTTCACGAGGATGCCTTGATAGACGCGCCTCCAGCCGATGGGGAAAGGCCACCACACGAACAGACGCAAGGCCGGTATGGTGGCCTCCGCGATCCTGGGAGGGATGCTCATCACATCGTAGAGGAGAAACCGACAAGCCGGGGTGTAGAAGAGGAGGCCCAGAGCGGTGATGGCCAGGCCGACGATGACGTAGAACTGACGTATCTTGTGGAAGGCCGCAGGGTCCCTCGCCAGGGCGATGCTCAGCTCCAGCATCATGATGATAGGGGCCTCGATCACCAGGATGATGCTTAGGGCTATGCCATAGGCGGCGAGGGATAGCTCTGGATCCGCTCCTCTAGCCAGGAAGGCGTTGACGAGCGGTGCCTCCATGAGCATGAGGACCCAGCTTGCGGCCAAGGGGAGGTAGAGGAAGGTGATTCCCCTGTAAGTGAGCTTCTGCAATTATAAGCCTCTTTCGGAGAGACCGTGATCTCGCTTCGAGTCTCTGGAAGACGAGCAGATTATAGCACCGCCGTTTTGCTCCTACAATGCCCCTTCCTCCAAGAATGCGGTCCACAGACCACACGGGTCATCCCATACGACAAGTAGCCAGCGTCCACGGTGGGCAGAGCATGTTCAGGACCGCAGGCTCTGGGGGCGGCACCATTGCCACCAGGGCGAGCGATTCCTGCGTCCTGGCGTTGTGGGCGGGGCCTCATCCTGATAGAATGGGTTGGTGGGTAACTCAATCATCTGGAAGAGCTCGAGCGATGATAGAGTCTCACGGCTTCGGCTACATCGTCATCGATGGACAGCGATACACGTCCGACGTGATCATCTACCCGGACCACGTGGAGAGCCACTGGGTCCGCAGGAGTGGGCACACCCTGATCCAGGAGGACCTGCCTGGCGTTCTCGAAGTGGGTGCCCAGACGCTGGTCGTGGGCATAGGGAACGCAGGGTTGATGCGCGTACCATCTGAGACCATGGAGTACCTCCAATCTGCCGGCCTGAGAGTCATCGTCCAGCGGACCGGGCAGGCGTGCGAGACCTACAACCGGCTGGCGGAGTTGGGGCCGGTGATCGCCGCGCTGCATCTGGCGTGCTAGCCGAGCCGTGCGAGTCGGGCGCCGCCCCCTGGGGTGCTGAGCCCTGATCTGCGACCAGGGATCGACAGAGTGAGGAAGCCGGTGAACTCGCCCTTTGGTGCTTTGTTCAGGTTTCTGAAGGAGGTGCTGCCGGTCGTCGATGCCAATTGTCGCTCCTTGGCCATGATTGGTCGGCGTTGACTTCTCCAGGGGCGAGCACTATAATAGTCTTTGGGGCAGGAGACGTACGGATGCGCTTTAGTCCCAGGTTTGGGTCTGGTCTGAAATGGCTGATACCGGGGATGGGGGTAAAGCGCTGGCTGCTGCTCCTCTTCGGCGGGATCACCATCGTCAGCCTGGGCGTGGGCTACCTCCTGGTAGACGTGTACCGTACGTGGAGTTTCCCCTCTGTGGTCTACTACCTTACCTTGCAGTTCATCCCGCGCGCCTGGAGAGGACTCCTGTTCGGCGTGGCGGGTGTGGCGGCCATCACCATCGCTGTATTGCAACTCAACAGGTCTCTCTTGTCAGCCTTCCGGTCGCCGGGACAGAGCAGCCTGGTGGACATCGTCTACAATCATCGCCAGCGCAGTCGCGGACCCAGGGTGGTGGCCATCGGCGGTGGCACCGGCCTCTCTGCTCTCCTTCGAGGCCTGAAGGAGCACACCGACAACATCACGGCCATCGTTACGGTGGCCGACGACGGGGGGAGCTCGGGCCGTCTGAGGCGTGATCTGGGGTTGTTGCCTCCCGGGGACTTCCGCAATTGTATCGCTGCTCTGGCCGACGACGAGTCGCTCACCGCTCGACTGTTCCAGTATCGCTTTGGAGAGGCGGAAGGCCTGAACGGGCACAGCTTTGGCAATCTGTTCATCGCGGCCATGGCTGCCGTAACGGGTAACTTCGAACGCGCCATACTGGAGTCCGGCCGCGTGTTGAACATCCGCGGGCGCATCGTGCCCTCCACGCTGGAGGACGTCACCTTGTGGGCTGAACTGAAGGAGGATGAAACCGAGGAGCAGAGGCCGGATCGCGTTCAGGGCGAGTCCAAGATCGCCGAGACCGGACGGCCCATAGAGAGGGTGTATCTGGAGCCAGACAGGGTGCCGGGGTATCCGGGGGCCATCAAGGCTATCCTGGAGGCGGAGTTGATCGCCATGGGTCCGGGCAGCCTCTTTACCAGCGTCTTGCCCAATCTGCTGGTTCCAGGAATCGCCAGCGCCTTGAGGGCTTCTCCAGCCATCAAGGTCTACGTGAGTAACATCGCCACGGAGGAGGGGGAGACAGACCACTTCACTCTCGACGATCATCTGCGGGCCCTGGAGGGACACGTCGGCAAGGACTTGTTCACCCACGTCCTGGCCAATCACAACGTGAACGTGCAGTTACCAGGCCGCATGAAGGCGGAGGTAGTTGCTCCAGAGTCGGAGCTCGACGAGAGGTACGAATTGGTCACCCGCGACCTCGTGGATCTGGAGAACCCCTGGCAGCACGATCCCCGCAAGCTGGCAGGGGCGTTGATGAACCTCTACGTGACGGTGCGGGCCAAGATCAGCGAAACCTGACGCGCCCAGCCCACAGCACTGACCAGCTCCCGCCCGGCAAGCTCGCTTCTGTCCCCCGCTAGAGTTTGACGCACCTTTTACGGGGGGTTTTTGAACTGTTTACATGGTCAGCCTATAATGTTAGCGTCGATGGCGTGCAGGGTGCCATGTCGATGGAGACGAGGCGGCAAGTCTTGAAGAGGAGGGGATGCACCGGTGCCTTTCGTGGTTGGCGAGAGCGTCGGACCGTACAGGATCACCAGACAGTTGGGTGTGGGTGGGATGGCCACGGTGTGGAAGGCGTACCATCCGGCCCTGGATCGCTACGTGGCGATCAAGGTCCTTCACCCCTCGTTCAAGGAGGATCCTCAGTTTACGGCCCGCTTTCAGCGTGAGGCGCGGATAGTAGCCAAGCTCACGCACCCCCACATCGTGCCCATCTACGACTTCAGCGAGCACGAGGGCATGTCGTACCTAGTCATGCGCTACGTCGAAGGGCGCACGCTGAAGGCTGTCCTCAAGGAGGGCCCCGTACCCCTGGGCAAGGTGATGGGGATACTGGAGCCGGCAGGCCAGGCGCTGGCCTACGCCCACGATCAGGGCGTCCTCCATCGGGACATCAAACCCAGCAACTTTCTGATTAGCCTGGAGGGAGAGGTCTTCCTGACCGATTTCGGGCTGGCCAGGATGGCGGAGACCACGGATTCCACCCTCTCGCGAGACACGCTGATCGGCACACCACAATACATCTCTCCGGAGCAGGCTCGCGGCGAGAAGCTGGATGCCCGCACCGACATCTATTCGCTGGGCGTGGTGCTGTTCGAGATGCTCACCGGAAAGGTACCCTACGACGCCGACACACCGTATGCGGTGATCCACGACCACATCTTCTCGCCTCTGCCACTACCCTCTCAGTTCAACGACGAGATATCAGAGGATGTGGAGAAGGTCGTGCTCAAGGCCCTGGCCAAGGACCGGAACGATCGGTTTCAGGACGTGCGGGAGATGGTCTCGGCCCTGGAAACGGCCCTGGGCGGGGGAGAGATCGTGCTGGAGGAGCGGGAGGTCGTCGGCGAGGGGGCAGGCGTGGCGGCGACGGAGGTTCCGGGGAAGGAAGCGCTCCTGGTCGCGCCAGCAGAAGGGGTTTCACCATCGGGAGAACCGCCGGAGGAGGCACCGGCTGAGAAGCCCGGGCGCCGGTCGCGGGGCCTGGTAGCCATCGCGGCCGCAGTAGTGGTTCTCCTCGGCTTCTGTGTATGTGGTTCTCTCCTCGTGGTGGCGCTCCGGGACCGCGACCGTCGGCAGGCACAGCCTGCCCAGACGGCGACGATAGCACCCCTTCAGGAAGATGCTGGGGCGCACGTCCAGCTCGCGCGGCGGTACCTCCAGCAGGGAAACTTGGAGCTAGCCATCGCCGAATACGAAGCCGCCCTCAGGTTGGCTCCGGACCTGGTCGAAGCTCATGTGGAGCTGGGCGACGTCTATCTCCGGGCGGGCGATCTCGAAAAGGCGCTGTGCAGCTTCCAGAGTGCGCTGGACATTGAGCCAGGTGAGATCAAGGCACACCTGGGCATGGGGGACGCCTACATCTTGACCGGCGAGTTCGCCGCTGCCGCTTACCACTATCAGTTCGTCGTCGACCAGGATCCGGGTGTGGCCGGGCCCCATGGCAAGCTGGGTGTGTGTCAGTTGCGCCAGGGCGATCTGGAACCGGGGCACGCAGAGTGCGAGCTGGCCCTGCGGCTGGATGCACGGTCGCCGGAGGGGCACTTCTGCATGGGGGTCTTCTACGCCCAGCAAGGTGACACGGACCTGGCTAGAAGGGAGTTCGAGGTAGTGGTGGACACGGCTCCAGGGGTGCTCGCGGAACTGGCAAGGAGGCAGCTCGATAGACTGGAGTGAGTGGGCACCGCTGATCTGGTTCATAGCTCTTCTGCTGTGCCTGGTGTTGATCAAGCGCTGGCTCAGCAAGCATCTCTATGGGTTGAGCCTCCTGTTGAGCGGGAGCCAAGATGTGGCCATCCTGGTCTGTTTCCTCCTCCTTCTGCCCGGCGTGCTGGCCCACGAGTTGAGCCACTACGTGGCAGCGAGGCTCCTGCGCGTGCCCGTGAGCAAGATCAGCCTGGGGCCCACCAGGAGCAGGGAGGGAGTGACCAGGCTGGGTTCCGTCTCCATGGCCAGGACCGACCCCCTTCGGGGAAGCCTCATCGGTCTGGCCCCTCTGGTCACCGGCAGCGTTCTGATCCTCATCATCGCCTACTCCGTCTTTGGGTTGGCCGCGCCGGGGGAGTTGGCTGAGGGGTTCTCTCTCCAGGACGTGACCTCCACGTTGACGGGGTATCTCTCGGTGCCCAACTTCTGGTTGTGGGTGTATCTGGTCTTCTCCGTCAGTAACGCCATGCTGCCCAGTGAAGCGGATCGCCAGGCGTGGTTGTCTCTGGTCCTGTATTGCGGCGTGGCTGTGGTCGTGCTCTACGGGTTTGGCCTCTTGCACGAGGTCTCCTCGCCGCTATCTGGGTTCTTCTTGACCACGCTCAGTCACCTCACCTTCGCGTTCCTGCTGACCATCCTGGTCGACGTGGTGGTGATCGTCATCGTGGTGCTGTCGGAGAGGGCGGTGATGATCGTCACCGGGAAAAAGGTGGAGTATTAGCGACGCGTCCGTCAGCGGACTGGATGGCGGCTCTAAGGCAGTCTGCTGAGCATCTTGAGAGCCCGCAGCGTGACCCATTTGCTGGGCTCTCCCTTCTCGCCGAAGCTGGTCCAGGTCTTGCCCAACGTGTGTTCCAGGCGCCACCGGCCCTGGTCATCTCTCTTGCTCAGCACGATGACGATGGCTTTGTGGAGTCGCTGGTCACCTCCGTGACCCAGTTGGGCGAGAACATCCACCATCTCCAGCAGGTCGCTGCTATATCCCAGGGGAAAGCCCAGCTTGAACCACAGGGGGCTGACCGTTCCTGTGCCGCTGGGGTAATCAGCGGTCGCAGGGTCGCCGCTGAGGAGCAGTTCTACACCGCGGGCGATAGCTTGCGACACGTCAGAGCGCACGGGGCCAGGCATGGCAGCCAACGCTCCCAGTGCTTTGATGGCCCCCCACGCGCAGGGCAGCCAGGTCTCTCTCCTGTCACGCTGGATGGAGTTGGCCCGGCACTGGAACCCCTGCTCCAGGATCCTGGCTGCCAGATTGTCGGTGACAGAGCGCACCGTGGGATGGTCCCCGTAACCCAGGCGGCACAGCGCGCGCAGCAGATTGCCGTTGAGGCAGAGCACCGTCCCCGTGCCCGCCTTGGTGGCGGAGAACAGCCCTTCCTCCGGGACTAGGCTGTGTTCCAGTACGTACCGGCACGCACGCTGTACCGCCTCGGTGGTGGTCGCCCCCAGCTCTGCCAGGAACATCACCTGCCACACCGTGGCCCTGTACTTGGGGCTGTAACCCCGGCCTGGCTTGACCCAGAACCCCTGGGGGTACTGAGCTTCCAGGATCTCCCTCACGGGCCTTGAGGTCATGATCTTGGCACGGGTGGCGGCAACCTCCGGATCATTCTCTCCTCGATGGAGGAGGTCCCGCAGCGTGAAGTAGCGCACCGAAGGGTTGTCCTCCTCCAGGAGCCAGGGCACGGGATCCTCTTGGAGGTGCTTCTGCCAGTCCTTGATGCTCTCGCTCATCTATGGAAGATCATCCTCTACGGCCCAGGCTGAAGGGGGTTCTGGGATAGACGTCTTCAGGATAGGGCTCTATCCGGACGTCAGGAATGTCGTGCTGGAGGAATTGGCTCAGCCTCTCGCCTTCGACCTCCAGTTGATTGACCAGTGCTTTTTCCGCTCCGTCGAAGAGGAGCATCAGGAGGATCTGCCTCTTGTTGTCCTCCATCCACACGACGATCACGCGTCCATCGTACAGGACCGTGGGCCATGCCTTTCCGGCCCGCTCGAACATCTTGTCGTACTCTGCGGGAGGGAGAAATCTGCTGTGCCAGGTCCCGCAGGGCGTTGCCCTGATCAGCCGCCGCTCGTTGGGCATGAGGTCGACCGTGACGCCCATCGAGGGGTCGCTCACTGTTGTTCACCCCGGCGTCAGGCTCTGCTTCCGTGCGGCTGGCAAGGAACGCGCGCTGTCCATTGTACCTCCCATTGACCTGGAGTGAAAGCAGTGGCGCTCTGAGAGTGTGGAAAAACGAGGATGGGGGAGCGGTGGGCTCATCCTGAGTAGGCCGCAGGCCGTATCGAAGGATGAGCCCACGGAGTGGGGCGCAGCAGGACAGCGTATACCCCTTGCCGCCTTTTCTGTCACACCCGGATGTTCCACGCGTTGGCCGGAGGCCTGCGCTCTGGTATAATGGGAGGCTGATTTGCCCGGTCCCCTCGTCACGAGATGGACCGCTGAGGACCCTGGGGAGGACATGGTGGCACGCAAGAAGATCATGGCTGGCAACTGGAAGATGCACAAGACCGTGGGCGAGTCTGTGGCCCTGGTAGAGCAGTTGAGGGAGACCCTGGTCGAGGTCAGGGACAGGGAGGTACTGGTCTGTCCCCCCTTCACCGCGTTGTACGCAGTGGCCCAGGCCCTCGAGGGCAGCAACATCCAGGTGGGCGCACAGAATCTGTATCCGGCGGAGAAGGGCGCCTACACGGGGGAGACCTCGCCCACCATGATACTGGATGCCGGTTGTAGCCACGTGATCGTGGGTCACAGCGAGCGGCGCCAGTACTTCCAGGAGAGCGACGAGTTCGTCAACGAGAAGCTGAAAGCTGCACTGGAGTGTGGGCTGAAGCCGGTGCTCTGTGTTGGCGAGACGCTGGAGCAGCGTGAAGAGGGCAGGCAGAAGAGCGTGGTCAGTACTCAGGTCCAGCGGGGCCTGCAAGGCGTCTCTGCCCAGGCCCTGAAGGACCTGGCCATCGCTTACGAACCCGTGTGGGCCATCGGCACGGGCCACACGGCCACTCCCCAACAGGCCGACGAGATGCACGCGACGATCCGCGACAATCTGAGCGGGCTCTACGGAGATGCGGTGGCGCAGAGCGTGTGCATCCTGTATGGAGGCAGTGTGAAACCGGGCAACGTAGACGAGCTGATGGCTCAGCCGGAGGTGGACGGTGCCCTGGTGGGCGGCGCGTCACTGGAGGCAGAGAGCTTCGCCCGCATCGTGAAGTTCCAGACTTGGGAGACCTCTGTGCGAGAGTGAAGAAGGGTCCGGCGGCCGACAGGCGGACCCTCTTTGTGCAACCAGGCCAGGCGCCATGCGGGCGCACCTATTCAGAGGCCCCTCGTTACCCCCCACAGGGCGATGGCGATCAGCGCCCCGCACACTGAGCTGAGGAAGTTGACGACGTCGTTATTCAACCATCGCCACCCCCGCAGGCGGCTCGTTCTCAGCCCACAGCCGTGAACCTCTTTCTCGGTCTCTGTCTCACACTGTGCGCAGTAGAAGATCCCTTGCACGGTAGCCCCCAGGAGGCTGTCGAAGAGCGACCCCAGCAGCCCGCTGACGAGGGTGGTGGGAATGATCCACGACAGCAGCGGGGGATTGCCAGTCGTGAGCATGGCTTCGAAGCACTCTGCCGTGTAGCCCACCAGACCTATGAACAGGGCTCCCAGCGTGGAAGCCGCCGTGCCCAGCAGGGTGATGGCTCCGGAGGTGCCCCCGGGAACGCGGCGTCCCGTGGTGATCAATCGCGGCGGCGTTGGGCTCAGGACCCCGATCTCTGTGCCCCAGGTGTCGGCGGTGACCGTGGCCATGGCGCCCAGGAAAGCCGCCAGCAGGACCGGTGCCGGGTTAGCGTAGTACAGAAGCGCCAACAGGGTAGCCAGCCCGCCATTGGCCAGGACCTGTCCCAGATCGCGTCGGGCACCCTTGCTGAACTTGTCCGCCAGCTTTTTCTTGTCCGCCGCCCGGTAGCGGGATAGGGCGGAGGAGAGGGTGAAGAAGGCCACGATCACCAGCCCCCAGGTCCATCCGCCGAACGCGAAGGTGATGGTGCCCACGGCGATGGCGCCCACCACGCCGCCCGCAGTGAGCGCGCGCCGGTGAAAGGCAAAGAGGGAGAAAATCGTGCTCAGGGCCAGGCCAACGATCAGTGGGAGCAACTCTGCCTCGAAATGAACCGACATCAGTGGCCATTATAGCTCAGCTTGGCAGCGGAGCATAGCCGGGCGCGACTCGTTCGGGAAGGGCTTGGAGTAGGGACGGGAGGGTGAGGCCTCGGACGATCGTTGCTGAAAGGATGAGCGCGGCGTGAGACTGCCTCGCCAGTCGACAGGCGTCTGCAGGCACGAGTCAGGATGGATCGCGCAGGCGCGTGCCGTGCAGTGGCCTAGAGCCGGATCAGTTCTCTGGGCAGCGTGGTCAACGTCTCGCAGCCGGTCTCGGTGACCACGACGTTGTCCTCGATGCGCACTCCGCCCTTGCCAGGCAAGTAGATCCCTGGTTCCACGGTGAAGACCATCCCGGGCCTCAAAACGAGCTCGTTCCCTTCTACGATGTTGGGCTGCTCGTGGATCTCCAGACCCATGCCGTGGCCGGTGCGGTGGACGAAGTACTCGCCGTATCCGGCCCGGTCGATCACCTCGCGGGCCGCTGCATCCACCTCCTCAGCCCTGACTCCCGGTCTGACGAAGTCTCGCGCCGCGGCGTTGGCTTCCTGCACGACGGAGTAGATGCGCTTCAGTTCCTCCTCCGGCTCGCCTACAGCGTAGGTGCGGGTGATGTCGGAGTAGTACCCTTCGACGACCAGGAAGGCGTCGATGGTCACCAGGTCGCCCTTCTGGAGGCGTCGGGAGCTCGCTGTGGTGTGCGGTGAGGCACCGTTGGGACCCGAGGCGACGATGGGCGGCATGTCGGACAGTTGGGAGTTCTCGGCCTGGAGAACAGTTGTCTGCCAGATCGCGGCCAGCTCCTGTTCGGTGACGCCGGGCTCGATGTGTTCCATCACCTGTCGGAAACAGTCCTCGTTTACCCTGGCGGCCCGGCGCAGCGCTTCGATCTCCTCCCAGTCCTTGACGATGCGCAGCCCGGAGAGCAGCGGTTCCGCTTCGATGAACCTGGCACCGGCGGCCTGTCGTTCCAGTTGCCGCAGCTCGAGGACCCTCATTTGCAGGTGTTCCACGCCGATGATTTTGCCTTGCAGGTCCAGTTCGCTGGCCGCTTCCTGGAAGGCTGGTCCAGGTCCCTGGTCGTCCGTGTACGTGTAGAACGAGGCTTCGATCCCCAGGCTGGCCTGGGCCCGTGGTGCCTCCAGCACCGGGAGGACGAAGAGCGGCTGCCTGTCGACGGGGAACAGGGCCAGGGTGATGCGCTCGCTGGTGTGCATCTGCAGCCCCGTCAGGTAGCGCAGGTTGGCGCCAGGGACGATGGCCACCAGGTCCACGTGGTCATCTTGCTGGGCGCGGGCGAGATCGCGTAGTCGGCTGGCATACGTCTTTTTCATAGTGACCTATGGTAGCACATTCCAGGCTGGGCGACAAGTGGGTTTGTGCTACAGCATGGGCGGAGTTGGCTTGCCTTTTTCCCCAAGGCAGGGTATAATCTTTTCGTGAAGAGGGCGGCCGTTCTCAAGATGGGCCTATACTGGCTCTTCATCTATAGCAGCTGAATAAGGGCTGTCATAGCTCGCTATACCCATACAGGGATAGCGAGTTTTGTTTTGGCAGTTGGGTGTGCCACGCGACATCGATGCTGGAAAGGAGACCGTGAGATGGCAACCTCGTGGGAATACCGTTATGCTCAGCGCATGAAGGGCATGCAGAGCTCCGTGGTGAGGGAAATACTGAAGGTTACGAGCCGGCCTGAGGTGATTTCCTTCGCTGGCGGGATGCCCGCCCCCGAGCTATTCCCGCTCCAGGAGATTGAGGAAGCGTGCGTCAAGGTGCTGAGGGAGCATGGCTCCAATGCCCTTCAGTACAGTCTCAGCGAAGGGTACGTCCGCCTTCGCGAGTTCATCGTGCAGAAGATGGCTCGCTACGGGATCGTGGCCAATGTGGACAATGTGCTCGTCACTACCGGTTCTCAGCAGGGATTGGATCTGGTGGCCAAGGTGCTCCTGGATCCGGGCGACGTGATCATCGTGGAAGCCCCTACCTTCGTGGGAGCACTGCAATCCTTCAGGGCCTATCAGGCCGCCTACGCCAGTGTGCCCCTGGACGACGAGGGGATGATGGTGGATTTGCTGGCGCAGAAGATAGTGGAGACCCATCCCAAGTTCATGTACGTGTTGCCCAACTTCCATAACCCGGGCGGCGTCACCCTCCCCAGGGAGAGGCGAGAGAAGCTGGTCTCGCTGGCGCATGAGTACGGAGTGCCCGTCCTGGAGGACGATCCCTATGGTGAGCTGCGGTTCGAGGGGGAGCACGTGGAACCCCTGGTGGTGATCAGCGCCAATCAGAACGGGCAGGACTCGAGCGGGTATCATAAGGGCGACGTGATCTACATGAGCACTTTCTCCAAGACGCTGGCTCCCGGATTGCGGCTAGGTTGGGTGGTAGCTCCCGTAGAAGTGGTCAAGAAGCTGGTGCAGGCCAAACAGGGCGTGGACCTGCATACCAGCACCTTCGACCAGATGATGGCTTACGAGGTGATGGCCAACGGCTTCCTCGACCGCCACGTGCTGGAGATACGGGACACGTATCGTCGGCGTCGCGATCTCATGCTGGCGGCCATGGATCGGCACTTCCCCGAAGGCGCCTCGTGGACGCACCCCCAGGGTGGGCTGTTCCTGTGGGTGAAGCTACCGCAGGGGGTGGACAGCGACGAGCTCATCAAGGAAGCCGTCGAGCAGAAGGTCGCCTTTGTTCCGGGGTCGGCTTTCTACGCCGATGGCAGTGGCCACGATGCCTTGAGGCTCACCTTTGCCACCTGCGCGGAGGACATGATAGACGAAGGCATCAAGCGTCTGGGCAAGGCCATCGAGCGGATCAAGAGACGGGCGGCCTGATCTGCGTTTGTCAGTACTGAACAGGAACACTATCCCCGGGACACCCCTTTGGTGCCGGGGATAGTTGTACCTTACTCGCACGAAGATTCGTTGGTCTCGATCGTGGAAGAAGGCAGTTCATGAGCAGATATGACCTTGTGGTTCTGCACCCACCCAGCGTGTATGACTTCCGTCGGGTGCCCAAGCTCTTTGGTCCCGTCAGTGAGGTGGTGCCCTCCACGCCTGTGTTCGAGATGTACCCCTTTGGTTTTGCTACCATCGCGGCATACCTGCACAGCAAAGGGTACCGTGCCCGGATAGTGAATCTGGCGCTGCGAATGATCAACGACCCTTCGTTCGACGCCGAGAGATACCTGGGCGGCTTGTTTCCTGGCGCCTTCGGCATCGGCCTGCACTGGCTGTGTCACGCCCAGGGTGCGATCGAGACCGCCAGGGTCATCAAGAGACAGCATCCAGACACCCCCGTGATCTTCGGGGGCTTGTCATCGTCCTACTACCACGAGCAGCTTTTGGAATACCCCGAGGTGGACTACGTGCTGCGCGGGGATTCCACCGAAGCACCCCTGGCAGAGCTGCTGTCCTGCCTCAAAGAGGGCAGGGAACCCACCGATGTGCCCAACCTCACCTGGAGGGATGCAGCGGGCGGCGTGAGGGTGAATCCGCTGAGCCACGTGCCCGAGGCCCTGGGACTCCGTCCCATCGATCACGCTTACATGGTCCGGGCGGTGCTTCGCGATCGGGACCTGACCGGCAACATGCCCTTCAGAGACTGGCTGGAGTACCCCATGGGTGCGGGCATCACCTGCCGGGGTTGTACTCACAACTGTATCACCTGCGGTGGCTCACAGTACGCCTTCCAGCGCTTCTTCGGGCGCGAGAAGCCTGCCTATCGTCCGCCTGCGGCTCTGGCAGAAGATGTCCGGAACATCCGCGGGTTCGGAAGAGGGTTCCTGATCGTGGTGGGGGACATCAGGCAGGCCGGCATGGATTACGCGCGTCGCTTCCTGGACGAGATGGCCGTGCTCAAGGAGCCCATCACGCTGGAGCTATTCACACCGGCGACCGACGATTTCCTCCAGCGGGTGGGTGAAGCCCTTCCCAACTTCGCGCTGGAGATATCGCTGGAATCCCACGACGAGGAGGTGCGGCGCGCCTTTGGCAAGCACTACTCCAACCAGGCGGTGGAGAGAACCATTGAGAAGGCCTTTGGCGCGGGGTGCCAGCGGTTGGACATCTACTTCATGATCGGCCTGCCCAGGCAGACGCGCCAGTCGGTGATGGATACCGTGGCCTATTGCGGTGAGTTGCTGGACAGATATGGACAGGAGGGCAGGCTGCACCCGTTCGTGTCACCCCTGGCTCCTTTCCTGGACCCTGGCAGCATGGCCTTCGAAGAGCCTGAGCGACACGGATACAGGATCATTCACCGCACGTTGGAGGAGCACCGTCGCGCCTTGCTCAGCCCCAGTTGGAAGGAGGTGCTCAATTACGAGACGGACTGGATGAGCAGGGAGGACATCGTCCTCAGCTCCTACGACGCCAGCCGGGCATTGAACCGGATCAAGCTCCGCCACGGGCTGATGAGCTCCGAGGAGGTAGCACAGGCGGAGGAGCGAACCAGCAAGGCCCAGAGGCTGCTGGAACTCCTGGACGGCGTGCCTGAGGGGGATGCAGCGAGGCTCGAAGAGTTGCGGCCTCAGCTCGAGCAGACGAACGCCATCGTTGCTCGCCCATGGAACGACTGGGAGCTGGGGCTCAGCCTGGGCAAGTGGGGCCTTCTGAAGCAGGGGTCCTATCTACTGAGCCAGGGCGTGGTCGCCCTGGCCACCTTGCTGAAAAGATCTGTCGCCGGAGAGGGTCGCACCAGCACGGACAAGGCGGCGAGGGTGACCGGGGGCAGCGAGTAGCCAGTGTGGGCCAGCCCGGCCGGATGGACGCGCCACGGTGGTGTCCTGACGGGACGAGTCCGCACCCAGGGGTTATGCACTCAAGAGACGGGCGGCGAGACGCATGAATAGCATCTACGAGGACATCGAGCGGTACGTCAGTAGTGGAGAGACCGTGGCCACGGCCACTGTGGTCAGCACTCAAGGGTCCACCCCACGTGAAGTGGGCGCCAAGATGCTCGTGCGACCCTCTGGGGACACCGTGGGCACCATTGGTGGGGGGTGCGGAGAGGCAGAGGTCTGGCAGGCGGCGATGGACGCGCTCAAGGACAGGCGGCGCCGCACGGTGACCCTCGATCTCACCGGCGACATCTCCCTCGATGCGGAGATGGTCTGCGGTGGGGTGATGAGCGTCTTCGTCGATTTGTGGGATGAAAGGGACCTGGAGCTCGTGCAGGCGGCGAACAGAGCCAGGGAGGAGAAGGGGAGATTCGCCGTGGTCACCCCACTCACCCCAGGCGAGGAGCGCCCGCACTTGCTGGTGCTCGCAGGTGGCCAGACTCTGGGCAGCTTGGGTGATCACGACGTAGACGTCTCCGTCCTGCCCCTGGCGCTGGAGGCTTTTGAGGAGGGATCGGCGCGGGCGGTACCCGGCACCGAGACAGGGTCTGCCTTCTTCTTCGATGTTCAGGCTGCACCTCCCGTGCTGCTCATAGCCGGTGGGGGACACATCGCGGTTCCGTTGGCTCGGATGGGTGCCATGCTGGGCTTCAGGGTCGTCGTGCTGGACGACCGCCCGGCCTTTGCCAGTGAGGAGCGGTTCCCTGATGCTGCTCGAGTGATCGCTGCGCCCTTTGGTCAGACGCTGGCCCAGTACCCCTTCGACAACCAGACCTACGTGGTCTTGATGACCCGAGGACACGCCCACGACCTGGAATGCCTGTTCCAGGTGATCGACAAGCCCTTGGCCTACCTGGGGATGATCGGCAGCCGGCGCCGTGTGAGGGGTGTCCTGGATGAGGTCAGGGGCCAGGGTTACGGGGAGGAGTCGCTGGGGCGCGTGTTTGCCCCCATAGGCTTGGACATCGGGGCGCTAACGCCGGAGGAGATCGCCCTCAGCGTGATGGCCGAGGTGGTAAAGGCCAGACGGGGAGGCACAGGGCGGTCGTTGTCGGACCGGGAATCCTAGAGATCTCAGACCTCGGAGGTTTCAAAAACCTCCGAGGTCTTTGTTGTATGGGGGCTATGACTTAGGACGCGGGATCCCCTTCCTCTCCAGTAGCTCGTCGCTGAAACCCATGCTCTTCCCTATCTCCCAGGTGAAGTATTGAGCCAGCACTTCCTGGGGATACACCTCCTCCATGGCTTCGTACCAGGTCAGGCCGTCCATGCGCTGGTAATGCCAGTACTCCACACCGTTGGAATCACGCTGCCAGTAGTAGTCTTCCTCGTCGTAGGAGGCGATACGTTCCCAGCCGTACCTCTCGGCCAGGGCGGTGAAGTCCTCGTAGTAACCACCGGGTATGGGCAGGTATCGCCCTCCCTCTGCATACGCCTCCGGGTCTGAGTCAGGAACGATGTGCCACCAGTACTGCCAGGGGTGCGCCTTCAGGGGCTCTCCCTGGGTTCCATCCTGAGAGGCACACTTGATGAGCAACCGCCAGCACAGTTCCTCCCCGATGTCCTCTCGCAGCCAATCCAGGCGCTGTCCTCCGTTCTCGTCGAGGAGCTCGAAGCGCAGATCGAAAGCACGCCCGGTCTTGTGCCAGCTGAACACGCTGTAGCTGGTGCTCTGGTAGTCGATTCGGCGCATGGCGTCGCTGAGCAGGGCCAGGTAGTCGTATCCCGTCCGCTCGTAGACTGTGGCGCGCAAGGCGTTGTAGGAATCGTCCACCCGGTCGTTGAGGACCGCATTACCTCCTGTGACCCCGGGCAACTGTACCAACTCATAGAGGCCCTCGTTCTCCTTCGGTTCGATGACCAACTCCGGCGTCGGTGTCACGGGCTTCGGAGCTGGCTCCCTGTCGTGGAGCGGCAAGAGGTGCGAGGTCATCACCGGGTTGTTCTCGTGAGCTGTGCTCAGGTTGAGGGCGGCGGCCACACCATCGCTGACCCTGATCGTGTTCAGGTCGTAGTGTCCGCCGCGGAACTCGTGATAGATCTCGAAGGGCCGCCCCTTGTTGTACGTGGCGCAGACGATCTCGCGGCCATCTGGAGACCAGGTGGGCGCCCAGTCGTTCACGTCGTTGTGGGTCAGCCTGGTCTGGTCTTGCCCGTCGGCCTCCATGAGGTAGATCTCTGTGGTGTGGCCGTCGTCACGCGAGGAAACGAAGGCCAGTTGCTCGCCGTCCGGCGACCAGGCGGGGTACTCGTCGTCTCCGTCTGCATGGGTCAGATTGCGCTGGTTGGAGCCGTCCAGGCCCATGACGTAGATCTCCTTGTCCCCGTCACGCCAGGAAGTGAAGGCGATGAGCTGGCCGTCAGGCGACCAGGCGGGCGCGTAGTCGCCCGCAGGATCGTCCGTCAGGCGAGAGACCCGGAGCCCTTCGAGTTCTAGCAGGTAGATCTCCCAGTTGCCGTCCCGATAGCTCTCGAAGGCAAGCCGGGTGCCGTCTGGGGACCAGGAGGGAGCCCCGTCGAAGGCCAATTCCTCGGTCAGACGGGATACCTGGCCGCTCTCCAGGTCCAGCAGGTAGATCTCCCAGTTACCATCGCGGTGGGACTCGAAGGCCAGGCGCGTGCCGTCGGGGGAGAGGGCTGGGTTCCGATCCTCAGCGGGATGCTGAGTGAGGTTGTACTCCTTCCAGGAAACCAGGTCGAGGAGGTAGATCTCCCAGTTACCGTCCCTGTCGGTCTGGTAGACGACGAAGCTGGCGCCGCCAAGAGGGGTGGGCGTGGGGGACGGCGGGTTGAGCGTCGGTGTGGGCGCCCGGGTGGGGGTGGCCTCGGGGATGCCTGCGCCGCCACAAGCACCGCTCAAGAGGACGAGAACGCCCAGAGCGAGGATGGCTACAGCCAGAGAGATCGGTCGCCTGGGGGTGGGCCTCGGCTGGGTCATCACTCCACGTCGAGGCTGAAGAAGTTGTAGGTGGCGTAGGAGACGTCCTCGAAGACAGGCTGGCTGAGGGCCCAGACCAGCCAATCCGTGGGCGCGTACTGGAATTGCACGATTATGTAGTCGACGTCTTCCAGGTAAACGATGCCAGCGTCAGCGTGGGTGTCGTAGGCGAAGCCGTGCTTGTGCGCCAGTGGGACGTCCTCGGGGATGCCGGCGCCGATCATCGTGCGCACCGGGTTCTGCTTCAGGTCGTCCAGTATCAACTGGCAACTCTCGGAGGAGATTCGTCCCTCGTACGCCTCCAGCAGTGTTCCCTCTCCCTGACTGCAATCGTAGATCATCTCCAGTAGCACGCCGATGTCGTGCGAGGAGGTCTGGATGAGGGGGTCCGGGTTGGCCGTGATGGGGCCTTGGAGCAGGAGCAATTTCGCCAGGCCCGGTGTGCGATGGGCGCCCTCCGTCTCGATGCGATAGGGCTCGCGAATGAAAGTCGCCATCAGGCCCAGCTCATCCATGCGGGCGTTCACCCTGCGGCAGCCCTCCATCTGACTCCCGTCGCCGATGATACCCAGGAGTAGATTCGCCCAGTAGTTGCTCCCCGTGGGGTCTGTAGCTATCTTGACCATCATCTCCTGAGTCTCTTTGTCCACCTCGGTGCCCTCAGAGTGGAGGAAGGTTTCCAGCATGATGCCCACCTTGACCACGCTCATTCCCGAATAGATGATCTGGGGATTGATCTCCATCCTCTCGTCTGTGGCTGGGTTGGAGATGTAAACGCTCACCATCCCTGCGAATTCGTCTATGCGGTGCTGCACCACGCCGCGCAGCAGCTCGAGATCGGGCGGGGCGGGCTCCAGGACGTCGACGACCAGGGTCACCTCCCGTTGTTCAGTGGAGGTCAGGCTCTGTCCTACCAGAGGGAGAGAGCTGGGGATATCGAGCCTTCTTCCGCGCTGGCCGGGCCGGAAGGAGAGGGTGTCCGTGATGGGTTGGACCTCTCTCAGAGGCTGGTCCTTGTCCTGGGCGACGTCACCGAGGAAGTCCTCCAGCAGCGCTGGGTCATAGGTGTACAGGAGAGGAAGGTCCTCGTTCACTGGCTGGAGGCCTTCGGTCAAGAACTTGAGGTAGCCGTCCCAGAACTGTGCCTGCTCCCCACGCCCCAGAACGTAGGCCTCTTCCACCATCTGGTCCACGAAGACCTCGAAGTTGACGTCGCTGGGCAGTAGGACGACGGTGTCGGTCACGTATTGCAGAGCGATGGGCTGGCTCAACGGGGCGACGAGCACCTCTTCTAGCTTCTGGGTGGCCTGCTCTCGCGTCTGACCCGCCAGCGGCACGCCGGCAGCCGACACGCCTGGGTATATGGCCTCGCGGAAGCTATCGTACTCACGAAGTTTGTAGGCCAGGAAGCCGACCACGGCCAGCACCACCAGGAGAAGAGTGGTGATCACGAGCTGGAGTTTGCGCACTCATACCTCACTGAGAACTGTGGCTGGAAGCAACAAAGGGAACAGGTGACTCAGAGCGTGCAGATTATAGTGCCCGGACGGAAACGTTGTCAAGCGTCGGCGCTGAAGACCTGCTCGAGCCAGCGCCTTACCTCGATGGGCCGGAGGTACTGCCCCAGGTAACCGTCGCCGACCCTGATCTCCAGATGCAAGTGTATCTCCTGCCCCGGGTCATAGTAGGAGGCCGGAGTGCCGGAGTTCCCGACGTAGCCGATCATCTGACCCTGGTCCACATGATCTCCTACCTGAAGGCCGGCAGCTACCGCGCTGAGGTGGCAGTAGCGGCTCAGCACCCCGCCGTCGTGTTCTATCCACACCTGGCGGCCGCGAAGGGCGTCCAGGATATCCTCTGGGGTGTGGGAGACCTCTCTGGTCTCGGCCAGCATGGCTTCCATCTCTGGCCACGTGGGGGCCTGGTAGTCGCTGTCTATGCGGACGATTACGCCCGCGGCCACGCTCAAGGCGGGCGTGGTCTTGGTTACCACGTCCCCGGCCGCCCAGTAGAAGTCGATGCCCTGGTGCACGCCGTAGCGGTACGAGCGAGGCGCCCCTGGTAAGCGGAAGGAGAGTCCAGGGAGTATCGTGCCTTCGATGGGCAGGGCCAGGGGAGGAAGCAGCTCCAGAACCCTGGAGTCGTGGGGCGGCAGTGTGCTCAGATCGCCCTCTGGTCTCGGTGTCGCCGCTGGCTCAGCGGCCCCTGCTGGCTCTCTGGGATAGACGTAGATGCCGCCTCTGGAGGCCAGATACAACGTCTGACCCTCGGAGAGCATAGCGTAGATCTCCGTTTCCTCGTCGGCGAACACGTAGTCACGCACCAGACCACCGGTCGTGGCCTCGAGCAGTCGCAGGCGATGCTGATTCCTGTCCAGGACGTACAGGTGCTCTTGCGGCTCCCGGTCCAGGAACAGGAGAGAAGGGTTCTCGATGTCCGATGGAGGCACGAAGGCGGCGTCAGATTGGAGCGGCTCTCCCGCCAGCTTGTGCAGTTGCAGCGGGCCGCGATATCCTGCCTGGGCCAGCACGTAGATATTCTCCCCCACGGCCAGGTCCACACACTCTGCCAGGTCCAGATCTGTGGCAAGGGTCACCCCCCGCCCTTGCGTAAGCTGCCAGATCTGACCCAAGTTGGTGTCCAGGAGGTAGACGGAGTCTCCGTGGCTTCTGACAGACACGAGATACTGGTTCGAGCTCGCCTCGGGTGCCAGGGCTGCTCGCTCTACGGACCAATCACCGCTAGCAAGGGCGTAGCGGAAGAGGTTACCAGCTCTGTCCAGCAGCACGAGCGATTGACCGTCGCCAGCCAGATCCACGTCTATCAGTTCCTGTACCACCACGTCGTCCGGCGGAACGATCTCAGTGCATGTCGCCTCGTCATCCAGAGCTACGAGCTTCAGACTGCCCGCGTCGAGGACGTAGAATGCACTCCCCTTTTTCACCAACCTCAGGGGGTGGACCAGGCAGCCCGGGGGTAGAGTGTGCAGCGTGGTATTCGCATCGTCCAGACAGACGGTTCCCGTTTGCTGTATGGTGGGCGTTGGCGACGGAGGAGTAGGAGCCTCAGTGGGCGTTGCCTTCGGGGTAGCCGTGGCGACGGGCGTGTGCACGACGGGAGTGCTCGTGGGGCTCGGGCTGGCGGCGGGGGAAACGGTGACCGGGTTCTCGGAGACCAGACGGCCCATGACCAGGGAGCTGAGGAACAAGACTAGCGCAAGCCCGAACGCCCGCGCTTCCCTAGGGGCCAAAGTATTCCTCCGTGAGTGAGGAGAGATCCACAGCGGTATGGCGGCTCAGAATGGCGAAGAACTCCTCGCCGGTGCTGAGTTTCAGTGCCTGCCTTTCGTAATAGTCGCGCAGGAAGGCGAAGAACTCGTCGTCACCCACGCGTTCTCTCAGGTCCGCGAAGAAGAGGGCGCCGCGGCGATAGACGGCGTTGAGGTAGGTACGGCTATCCATGAAGGCGTAGACCGGACGATCGATCTGTCCCTGTGGCCGGTAGCTGTTGACCTCTGTCTCCCACCACCATTCCGTCAACTCGGGGTGTTTTCGTTCGTAGTAGAGCAGGGAGCTGTACGTGGCCAAGGCCTCATCCAGCCATGGTTCTCGTACCTGGTCACTGCCCACAGTTCCATACCACCACTGGTGCGCCACTTCGTGAGCCAGGAGGGAGATCATGGGGCTGCGGAACCCTCCAGGGTGCTCGCCGTACCAGTCGTCTCCCACGAAGCTGAGACCCGTGAACTCCAGCGAGCCCGCGAAGTCTACCTCTACCACGCGAAAGCTGGAGTAGGGGTAGGAACCGAAGAGCTCCTCGTAGGTCAACAGCGCTTCGGAGGCCCCAGCCAGCGCGTCGGTCCCAGCGCGCTCGTCAGTGGCGAAGAAGTAGGAGGAGACGGTTACGTAGCCGGCTTCTTGCGTCAGCACCGAGTACTGGTCGCTGGCTGCGAAAGCGAAGGAGCGCGCAGCCGAGGCCGTATAGTGCCAGCGGTTGCCGAACCGCTGCTCCCCTCCGGTGCCCGCGATGACGATTTCAGAGGGGGCCACTATCTCCACCTCGTAGTCGGCTACTTCGGTGACGTAGGGGTCCCCGACGACATGGAAGGCGAAGGGGCTCCAGCCCTGGCCTTCCCTGTACGGTACCAGCACAGGATACCAGTTGCCCGCGGCGAGCATACGATCCGAATAGCCCAGGCTGCCGTTGCTCCATTCCAGATACGGGTTCATCCGCGGCAGGTCCAGTGAGAACTCCAGGTACAGCGCAACGTCGTCCCCTGGCTCCAGGGGGGAGGGTAGGCTTACCCGCAAGCTAGTGGCGATGAGGTTGTAGTCCAGTTGCGGGGCCTGTTCATCCTGTTCCGGCGCCTCGGTGGTCACACTCTTCAAGAGAAAGATGTCCTCCGTATGGTTGGGGAACACGTTGAACACCAGTTCCTCGAGGCTATCTTCCGTCGCGTTGGTGAAATCCAGGCGCTCGTTAGCGTAGAGACTGTGCCCGGCGTAGTCCAGAGTGACTTCGATGGTGTACTTGGGTATCGTGCGAGTTTCCACTACCTCAGTTGGCGTGATTTGGGGGGTGGGGACGGCAGGAGGAGCGACTTGCCTCGACACGACGTACGTGGCCATCATGGCGATGATGATCAAGATGACGACCACGATGAAGATGTTCACCGCTGACCATGGGCTGAGGGAGCGAGGCCTGGAAATGGTGGGGCGTCGCGATGCTTTTCGGGGCTCCGCGTCATAGAGGTCCAGGATCTCCTCCGGGTCGAGGCCGAGGTCGAGGGCGTAGGTCCGGAGGAAGCCCCTGATCTGGCTCTCGCTAGCGAACTCTGCGAAGTGCTCCTTCTCCAGGGCGCTCAGATACTGCTGCCTGATCCTCGTAGCTCCCTCGGCTTGCGCCAGGGACCAGTTCTTTCGTTTCCGCGCCTCACGTAGCGCATCACCTACGTTTCCCATGGTTGGAGCTTAACCGCCACCTGCCTCTTGGAATTCGGGTGGTCATTATATCATCAGGCAGGGTCCCTGACAAACGAGGCTCCCGCCTCAGTGGGGGCGGGACAAGCTCCAGGGGTCCCTGATGGCCCACCCTGGGGCGGACGCACAGTTGACGATGATGTGAGCCTGCGTTATACTGTTTGCGGCTGCCTAAACTTGCCTGGTGTGAGGCGCTCTCGTACCAGCGAGGCTGAGTATGCGCGGATGTCAGAAGGCGACGCTGTTGGTGCTGCTGTGCGCCGTCGTTGGCGTATTCTGGGTGCTGTTCCAGCTACTGGAGGGGGTCACCACCCTGCCTGAGGGTACCGCTACACCCCTCGTCCTGCACACGCCCACGTCCACGGCTACGTCGACACCCACCGCCACAGCAGTGGAGACCGGCAATCCTGCGCCCTCGCCCACGATGGAGAGAACGGTCCCAGCCGCGCCAACAGCGATTCCCAGCGATACCCCGACCTCGACGAGGATCCCGCCCACTTCTACGTCGATACCTTCGCCCACGGCCACGAAGACCCAGGTTCCCAGCCCCACCCCTGCGCCGCAGCCCACCGTCCCTGCCACGGTGGCGGAATACCTGGACGAGTTCGTGCCGCTGGTGGTGAGCGTGGAGGCGGAGGAGGTCTTGAGCAAGCCCGGCGGGATCGACCAGGGCACAGCGGACCAGCTCAGGGACGTCTACCGCGGGCTGCACCAGATGGAGGTGCCCCCGGACGCCGAGGAGATGCACCTGGCCTTCATCGTCTACGTCTCGGTGCTGGAGGAGAAGTGCCTGTGCCACGTCTTCGCCGCGGCGCACTCGGGCGATGCGCAGGCGCCATACTTCCGCGACTGCGAGGACCGGGCCACCAGCGCTGCGACGGAGATCCTGAACAGTCGCTTTCTCCCCTCGTGCGATGCCTTCCTCAAGGCCTATTCCCTCGACGCTCAGGGTATGGGCTTCCCTCGCTGATCCTCTGACACTACCGTTTGGGTCTGCAGGCGTTTGCTGGCCTGACGCGGCGCGGCGAGCCTTCGCACCCGAAACGGCAGGCCATGGAAGATGCACTGATGGGTGTCGTGCTGGCGATCAGTGGCTCACGCCCAGGGGCAGGAAGGTTCTCAACAGAGGTGTATCGGAGTAGACGAACTTCACGCTGACCTGCTGCGGGCTTTCCTGGACCCCCACGGTGCTGCTGTCGACGGTCACCGTGGCGGTGTAGGTGTTCCCTGCGGACAGCCCGGACTCGTCGACTGATATCGCGATCTCCCCGGGCTGAGTCGCGGACGCTTGGCCGCTGCCGGGATCAATGTCCAGCCAGCCCTGGTCCCCGCCCGCGCTCCAGTCCAGCGTGCCGCAGGCAGCGGCGTTGCGCACCAGCAGTCCCTGAGGCCACGGTCCCCACGTGGCATCCGCCAGGAAGACCATCTGCCCGGTGCTCACGCTGAGGGTGGGCGGGGGGCCGGCGGCTTCGACCGCTTTCTCGGCGTCGATGCGACCGTATCCGTAGTACTGGTCCCAACCCGGAGCACCGAGGTCCTTAGCGGTGCTCTGGAGCACCCCTCGGAGGTCGGCATTGGTCATCTCGGGGCAGACGGACCAGACGACAGCGGCGAGGCCCGCCACGTGAGGGGTGGACATCGAAGTACCCGTCTTGTTGCCGTAGGTGTGGCTGCCGGGCGTCCACAGCGTGCTGTAGATTTCCACGCCTGGCGCCGCCAGCTCGATCTCAGGCCCGTAGTCCGAGAAGGAAGCGCGCTGGTCGTACCGATCTGTGGCTGCGATCGCCATGGCCTCAGAGTACTTGGCGGGGTAATCCACGCGGTTGTGTCCGTCGTTTCCCGCTGCGGCCAGGGGGAGACAGCCCTGCGCGTAGACTTGTTCCAGAGCGTCCTCCAGGGTGCTGGAAGGCTCGGAGCCGCCCAGGCTGAGGTTGAGGATCTGTGCCCCGTGGCTGCACGCATACAGCACGCCCTGCGCCACGTCACTATAGTAGCCATTCCCCTCGCCGTTGAGCACCTTGATAGGCATGATGCGGGCGCCCCAGGAGACGCCGGCCACGCCTTGTTGGTTGTTGGTTTCCGCTGCCGCGATGCCCGCGACGTGAGTACCGTGGCCATGGTCGTCCTGGGCGAGGCTGTCGTCGTTGACGAAGTCCCAGCCGGGGACGATCTTGTCGTTGAGATCAGGATGACCCAGGTCGACCCCCGTGTCGATGATGGCGATGGTCACGTCTGAACCGCCGGTGGCCTCGTCCCAGGCCGCCGGGGCCTGAATCTTCGACATCCCCCACTGACTGTTGAAGTATTGGTCGTTGGGGATGATCGTCGCGTGAACCGTGTAGTCCAGTTCGGCGTACTCCACGCGGGGGTCGTTGCTGAGCGCCTCTACGATCTGAGACTCCTGACCCTCAGGCGCGGCCACTCGCTGTACCTGGAGGCCGATCAGGGTTCCCAGAACGGGCAGATCGTGGGCGTCCAGCGCCTGTAGTCGTTCCCGCTGAGGCGTCTGCGGACGGAACTTGACCAGGACCTGGCCAGGTCGGTACGAGGGAACGGAAGCGCTGTCCTGGGGAGGGCGAGCCTGAGATCTGGCACCCTCCTCCATCGGAGCTTGTGAGTGCAACGTGGCGGGCCAGAGGAGGACCGCCAGCAGGAGTGCGCTTAGCAGATGTCGTTTCATCGGTTTGCCGGTGAGGTTCTAGGCCAGGTGTATGATCCTGCTGCACAGCTCTCTGCCCAGCACAGCAAGCCCGTCGGTGGAGAGGTAGTGGCCTGCCGAGGCGTCAAAGAGCACGTTGGCGTTGGGAGGGAACTCGTCGTCGCCTCGCCAGTAGATGACCGCCATCGGCACCCTGGGCAGAGGCCGAAACATGAAACCGGCGTCGCCGTGCGACAGCGCTTCCCCTCCGGCCCGGGAGGCAGCTTCCTTGAACCTGGCCAGATCGTTGGCGAACGCCTTCACCAGCAGGGTCCCCGTATACCCCTGGAAGGCATGGAAATAGAACATTCCATCCGGCAGCTCCCGGTAGGCGATCCAGCGATCGGCCAGGCGTGCCCCATCGGCCTTGTGGAAGTAGTGCAGGAACAGGAAACGCAGGCCGGGGGCGCATTCTCGGCCCGCCTCCACGTCCCGCGCCTCGAAGTCCGGATAGCTGATGTGGTATGGCTGGCCCAGGTACTCCAGGACGAACCGCCCGCCATCATCCGCCGATTTGGAGAACTGGGAGCCCGTGCGCGCCGCCAGGACGACCGCGCCCGTGGCCGCCAGTTCCTTCCGCATGTCCTCCATCACGGGCAGGGAGTAATCCAGCCACTTCTTCTCAGTGCTGAGCATGGGCAGGATTATAGAGGAGGGCAGAGCGATTGGCAAGTCAGGGACATTGCGATATAATACCGGACGGTGGTCGGGACATGCCTGAGGAGGGATCCATGTCGGAGAGGAAGATCAGGGTGTTGGTCGCCAAACCAGGTTTGGATGGTCACGACCGGGGTGCAAAGGTGGTCGCTCGCATCCTGCGGGATGCTGGCATGGAGGTGATCTACACCGGACTCCGGCAGACACCAGAGATGATCGTGTCAGCCGCCTTGCAGGAAGATGTGGACGTCATCGGTCTCAGCATTCTATCCGGTGCCCACATGACGCTTCTCCCCGCGATCACAGATCTGGCAAAGGAGAGGGGTCTCGACAACGTGCTGTTCTTGGTGGGAGGCATCATCCCCGACGATGACGTGCCGGCCCTGAAAGAGATGGGCATTAGCGGTATCTTCGGGCCAGGCGCGTCGGCGGAAGAGATCGTCGGCTTCATCAGGAAAAAGACGAAGAAGGACTGAACTTGGATCTGGTTGACCGTTTGCTGGCCGGCGATCGCAGGGCCGCGGCGCAACTGGTTACTTTGATGGAAGATGGTGGTCCTGCTGCTCGCGAGGCGATAGCAGCCCTCTATCCTCACACAGGCCGGGCTCACATCGTTGGAGTGACCGGCTCCCCCGGAACTGGTAAGAGCACACTGGTCTACGAACTGGCCAAGGAGTTCAGAGCGCGCGAGAAGACGGTGGGTATCATCGCCGTCGACCCCACCAGCCCCTTCAGCGGGGGAGCCCTGCTGGGTGACCGTATCCGCATGCAGAAACTCAGCACCGACGAGGGCATCTTCATCCGCAGCATGGCCTCCAGGGGACAGTTGGGGGGTCTGGCGCGGGCTACAGGCGATGCCATCAAAGTCCTGGACGCTTTCCACTGTGATCTGGTCATGGTGGAGACCGTCGGTGCGGGGCAATCGGAGGTGGAGATCGCCCGCGCGGCGCATACCGTGATGGTGGTGGATGCACCCGGGCTGGGGGACGACATCCAGGCCATCAAGGCCGGATTGTTCGAGATCGCAGACATCTTCGTCGTCAACAAGGCAGACCGGAACGGGGCAGACAGGACCTACCTCACGTTGCAGATGATGCTGGACATGGACGAGGGTCAAGGCGAGATGGTGTGGCGGCCACCCCTGCTGAAGACCATCGCCTTGCAGGGTGAGGGCGCGGCCCTGGTGGCGGACGCTGTGGAGCGGCACCTGGCCTACCTGAGGGACAGCGGCCAGTTACTGGCGTGCAAGAGGAGACTGGCAGAGGAGGAGCTGCGTCGGATACTGGGTCAGGAGTTGCTGGACCGGCTGGTCCGGCAGGTGAGTGAAGATCAGTGGGCATCCCTGGCCTCGGGAGTCTGTGATCGCGAAGTGGACCCCTACACGGCTGCGGATACCCTGCTGGATTCGTTCCTAGATGGGTTGGCTGCCCAGGGGTCGAGGAAGGGAGGCAGATCGTGATCCTGGGTGAGAGGACCCACCTGCGAGCCATCGAGCGTGAAGATATCCCCACCTTCGTGAGGTGGCTCAACGATCCTGACGTGCGCCATTATCTGAACATGTACTTGCCGATGTCGAAGGCTGAGGAGGAGGAATGGTTCGCGGCACATCTGAGGGACGATAGCAGCCGCCTTTTCACCATCGAGACCGAAGAGGGTGTGCCCATCGGGAACATCGGCCTGCACGATCTGGACTGGAAGAACCGCAGCGCCCTGCTGGGGATCGTCATCGCCGAGAAGGAGTACTGGGGACAGGGTTATGGTAGTGATGCGATTGCTGCCTTGCTGCGTTTTGCCTTCGGCGAGATGAACCTGCACCGCGTCTGGCTCTCGGTGTTCGATTTCAACGAGCGGGCGATTCGGTGCTACGAGAAATGCGGGTTTCGCCACGAAGGTCGAGCCCGGGAGGCCATGTTCCGGGATGGGAGGTATCATGATGCCTTGCAGATGGCGATTCTTCGAGAGGAGTTCACTGGTCTGGAATCGCCGCCCGGGAGAACAGTAGACGAGGAGGCTTGACGATGTATGAAGACTTGGCCGTCTTCACCGGGACCGCAAACCCCGCCCTGGCCCAGGAGATATGCGACTACCTCGGTCGTCCCTTGCGCGGTGCAGACGTCTTCAAGTTTGCGAATGACAATACATTCGTGAGGTTGCACAACAGCGTCCGCGGTCAGCACGCCTTCATCGTGCAGCCTACTTGTGCCCCGGTCAACGACAACCTGATGGAGCTGCTGATCATGATCGATGCTCTGAGACGCGACTCCGCAGCGGATATCACGGCCGTGGTAACCTATTTCGGATACAGCCGCACCGACAAGAAGGACCAGCCCCGCGTACCCATCACCGCGCGCCTGGTGGCTGACATGATCACTGTAGCTGGCGCTACCCGGTTCATGACCATGGATTTGCACGCTGATCAGATCCAGGGCTTCTTCACCATCCCTGTCGACGACATTACCGCGTTCCACATTCTGAGCGAGTATTTCATCGAGAAAGGCGTCCAAAACGCTGTGGTCGTGGCCCCGGACGTAGGGGCGACCAAGCTGGGCCGCGACTTCGCCGAGGCGCTGCAAGTGCCTCTAGCCATCATCGAGAAGCGTCGAGAGCGCCGAGAGGGAAGAAAGACAGAAGTCCTCAGCCTCATCGGTGAGATCAAGGGCAGGAACGCCATCATCTTCGACGATGAGATCGACACCGCGGGCACCGTGCGAGACGCCACGAGGTTCCTCAAGTCGAAAGGGGCGAAGGACGTCTACGCTTGCGTGACCCACGCCATCCTCTCCCATCCCGGAGCGGAGCGCCTGAACGAGGCAGGACTCACGGAGCTGGTTGTTACCAACACGGTTCCCATCTCTGAAGAGAAGAGGGCGAAGATGAAGGACGTCCAGATCAAAGTCCTCTCCGTCGCTCCTCTTCTCGGCGAGGTGATCCGACGGATCTACCTGGGCATCTCTGTAGGGGAGATGTTCAACGAATAGCGGGAGCTGACCAAGAGTCATCTGCGGGCTGGTCCCATGAATACAAAAGCGCCTCATCCCTGGTCAGTGTCTACTGCCGAGGCCAAAGAGATACAGTTGAGCCTGCGCGAAAGGGTATGCTTCGAGACTGACTGGGAGGACGTGAGCACGGTGGCCGGGGTCGACGTAGGTTTGGAAGGGGACTTAGCCAGGGCTGCCGTCGTCGTGCTGACCTTTCCCTCGCTGATCCCCGTGGAGCAGAGTGTGGCCTTGATGGCGGTGAGCATGCCCTACGTTCCTGGCTACTTGTCCTTCCGGGAAGCGCCGGCCATTCTGGCAGCCTGTGAGCAGTTGGAGACGGAGCCTGACCTGTTCATCTTCGATGGTCAGGGTGTAGCCCATCCGAGGCGTTTTGGCATCGCCAGCCATGTGGGGGTGATTCTGGACAAGCCCTCTATCGGGTGTGCGAAGTCGCGTTTGTGTGGCACACACCACGAACCCGGGTCGGAAGCTGGCTCATACGTCCACCTTTACGACGGTGATGAGGTCCTGGGTGCCGTAGTTCGCACTCGCGACCACGTGAGCCCGGTATTTGTCTCCGTGGGCCATCGGGTGAGCCTGGAGACGGCCATCGAGTACGTCCTGGCCTGCTGCCGCGGCTATCGTCTCCCTGAGACTACCAGATACGCTCACCGCGTGGCCAGCGGGGAACAGCTATCCACGAAGCCCGAGCAGCGGTCGCTCTTCGATCCATAGTGACGGTGTCGGACACGTGTCGTCAGGGGACAGCATCCGCAGGGCCAGTGAACTCCTCCTCGCGGCGCGACACGCTGTAGCCTTCACCGGCGCCGGGATCAGCACTCCGTCTGGCATCCCCGATTTCCGCAGCCCGAGTTCAGGCCTCTGGACCAGGGAAAATCCCATGGTCGTAGCCTCCATCTATACCTTCCGCACCGACCCCAGCGTGTTCTACGAGTGGATGCGCCCTCTGGCCGGGCTTTTCGAGGAAGCGAAGCCGAATGCGGCACACCTGGCGCTCGCCGAGCTGGAAGAACTGGGCCTGCTCAAGGCGGTGCTCACGCAGAACATCGATGGCCTGCACCAGATGGCAGGGTCGGCGCGGGTGCTGGAGTTGCACGGCCATCTCCGAGAGGCCGTGTGCCTCTGTTGCGGGCAGGTAACCCCGACGGAGGGCCTCATTCAGGAGTACATCCTGGAAGGCAAGGTGCCCGGCTGTCGCGACTGCGGAGGCACACTGAAGCCGCTGGCGGTGTTGATGGGGGAACCGTTGCCCACGGAGGTCTTCCTGGAGGCAGAGCGCGAGAGTCGGACGTGCGATCTGATGCTGGTGGCGGGCTCGTCGCTGACCGTCGTCCCTGCTGCCAGCCTCCCTCTGGCGGCCCGCCAGCAGGGTGCAGAGTTGATCATCGTCAACGTGCAGGAGACGCCAGCCGACGCGCTGGCCGAGGTGGTGATCCACGAAGACCTGGCCGAGGTACTGCCCCAGATCGTGGCGGCCTGCCGGACCGGCCCGGCCCGGTGAGGCTAGCGGCGAGCGACCGCGTACGAGATCTCGAAGGGTAGCTCCAGGGAACCGTGGGGACTGGTGAACTGCTCTCTGGCGATCCGGAACACCGACTCTTGGAGTCCCCGCTGCTCCTTGGTGGAGAGCCCCGAATGCATCTGGGCTAGGCGCCCCAGGGAGAGGAGCATCTCCCAGACACTCTCGACCTGGCTGAAGGTCAGGACGTGAGCTTGTTGCTGCGTGGTGACCTCTGAAAAGCCGGCTTCCTTCACCGCCTTGGCCAGCAGCTCAACGTGTCCAAAGCCGAAGATGGACGGACCACGCTGCTCGGGGGGAGGCATGTAGGGGATGAACGGCTCCAGCAGGGCCCGCAAAGCCACTTTGCTCCCACGCCCGAACACGGAAAGCGCGACGGTGCCGCCTGTCTTGAGGACTCTGTGCATCTCCAGCAACGCGTTGGCCGGGCGGGGAAGGAGCATCAGCCCCAGGGCGCAGAGAACCGCGTCGAAGGAGTGGGCGGGGAATCGTAGACGCTCCGCGTCCATGGGGACGAACTCGACGTTGGGCAGGCCGACCTGGGCAGCCCTCTGGCGGGCCAGGGCGATCATGGACCCGGACAGGTCGACGCCCACCACCTGGCCCCCGCGCCCGACCAGTTTCGCTGCCGTGAGGGCTACAGCGCCCGCACCGGTGGCCACGTCCAGCACGCGTTGTCCCCTTCGCAGCCGCGCCAGGGTCAGCAGTTTCTCGCTGAAGGGCGCGAAGGCGCGCGTGGCGCACCTATCGTACCTCTCTGCACAGAGATCCCAGGCCCGACGCTCGTTCGCTTTGAAGGCTTCTGCATCCATCGTCTACCAATCCTCGTCTGCGCCGGGAAGTCCAGCCGCCCGCCATTATAGGGCAGGGCGGCAGGTCGGGCAATGCACCACCCTGTGGGTACCGAAGGAGGCAGCGAGGCGCAGGAACCTGGCACCAAGTTGACGGCGGAAGCTACCGAAGAGCACATGGGCCAGCGGACGGCTCTCTACCACATAACTGTGAGCGACGAGGGTGGCGATCTGGTAGCCTCGTGTCACGGAGTGGTGTACCGTAAGAAGGAAAGCTTCCTGGATGCCTAGTCGTGTCGGCGGAGGCTGGTCCAGATAGCGCGACACGCTGTCTTGTGCTAGACTCTATCCAGGACCAGAAGCTTTGAGAGGTGGGCCGTAGGGAGGTGCGTCAATGCTAGTATCCAATCGGATGACCCCAGACCCCATCACCGTCACCGACAAGACGCCCATCGATGAGGCGTTGAAGGTCATGCGGGACAAGCGAGTACGACGCCTGCCGGTGGTGAATAAGAAGGGCAAGCTGGTGGGCATCGTGGCCGAGAAGGACATCCTCTACGCTTCCCCATCACCAGCGACTTCGCTCAGCATCCACGAGATCCACTACCTGGTGTCCAAGCTCACGGTAGGGGAGATCATGAACAAGAGCGTATTCACCGTTACCGACGATACACCTCTGGAAGAAGCGGCGCGCGTGATGGCGGACCATCGCATAGGAGCACTGCCGGTGATGCGCAACGGCAAACTGGTGGGCATCATCACCGAGACCGACATCTTCAAGGCGCTTCTGGAGCTGCTGGGAGCCAGAGAGCCGGGTGTGCGGCTGACGATGAAGATGCGCGAGGGGCAAGGCGTCTTGCCGTTGTGCACGGAGGCCATGTCCAAGCTTGGTGGACGGGTGCTGGCCTTGCTCACTTCGAGCGCTGACGAGCCTGGCTACCGGGTGATCACCGTGAAAGTGACGGGAGTGGACCGGGAGAAGCTGATGGAAGGCATGGCCAAGCTGGGGGTCGAGTTCCTCGACGTTCGTGAGTCCTGACCGGACACCCCTGGTGACGGTGGGGCAACTCTGCTGGAGACAAAAGGCCAAGGCAAAGTCTGCGACCTACCGTGCCGAGGTTTCATCGACGAGTTGGAGGAGGCTTCGTCCGTGGACGAAGCCTTTCTGATTCGGCTGCCTTCGACGGGTCGAGCCGCGGCGGGCAGGCAGACGTCGATGGAAGCGTCGCTCAGGGCTGGATGCTCATCGTGGCTGGCTGCCACGAGAGTTGCTGGCTATCCTCGCTGCTCGCTGACCGGTCATCGAGTGGAGGTGATTGTCCCACGGCAGGGACGTACTCGCGCAGGACGATGTCGTCCACGTAGGCGCCTTCGGGGTAGTTGACGGAGGAGTTGCTCTGGAAGACTAGGGCAATCCACACCTCTGGCTCGCCCAGAAGGTCTCCCAGGACGTAGACGTCCGTGAGGTCGAGCAAAGCATCGGCCCACCCACCGCTGTCGCCGCTGTATGCCCAGCCGTAGAAGTTCTCGTCGTCGATCGACGCGCCCCAGAAGACCTTGTCCGCCCCGCCTTCGCTGTTCAGCCATAGCTTGAACTGGAGGTCGGCGTCCGTGGCCCCGGCGAGGCTGAAGGGCCCGTAGACCATCCAACTGGAGGCGTTGTTGGGGTAGTTGGCTCCACAGGAGAGAGCGGAGCCATTCGCGCCGGCTCCGACCGCCCAGCCAGCATAGCCACCGTGGTAGCGACGGCAGTCTCGTCTACCCCAGTAGTACTCCCCGAAGCCGGACCTGTTGTCCACGACGGTCCACGGGCCTGGGAAGGATCCTTCGAAGTCCTCCTCGAGGATACTGACCCAACCGGTGGGCTGGTCGTCGTAGCTCTTCATCGTCAGGGGCAGGGCCTGGTGCGGAGTGCAGCCGTCGCAGACGAAGAGGGCCGAGACGCTCTTGTCGGAGTCCATTACGACCGTGGTGGGGTTCGCCCCTCCGGAGGCATCGCCTGCCCAGGAGGAGAAGTGCCAGCCCGGGTTGGCCTCCGCCGTCAACTCCACGATGGTGTTTGGTTCGTAGCCCCCGTCCGGGCAATTGGGCAAGGGGTCGGCGACGATGCTGCCCGCCCCGGCAGGCCCGACGTCGGTCTCCAGATCGTAGCAGGCGGGTTCGTAGACCACGTAGTTGGCTGCGTAACCCACCCTGGAGACGCCATAGCCGATCCACATGTAGCCAGCCTCGCCCCAGAAGGGTCCCCACGAGTTCCTCAATCGCCACGCCCCGTTGGGCCCCAGCGAGTCGTCCCAGCCCACGAGGACCACGGCGTGATTAGGTTTAGTGCACTCGTTGGTCAAGAAGACGCCGCCCCCGTAGTCTTGGAAGGCGGAGCCAGTGCACACGGCCACCGAGACAGGACCGTAGTCTACGATGGCCTGCTTGATGTTGGCGACCGGGGGAACGCTGCCCGAGCCACCAACGTAGTGCCAGTCGGCGATGGTCTCGTGGTGTAGATGCGGAGCATTGCAGGCACTTTCGTAACCCACGTAGGGAAAGTCGGTCTCGTTCACCGCGCCGGCCTCTGGCTCGCCCGACGGGAATTTCCACTCGTGATAGTCGTGGGCGAACCAGCCTCCTTCACAGTCCCAGCGAGGGATCTCGATGTTGCAGGAGAGAAGGTACTGCTCAGAGAGGTCCCTGCTCAGGCCGTCCTGGTAGAGGATGTTCGACTCCAAGACGCCAACGGTGCTGAAGGCCCAGCAACTACCGCAGCTACCTTGATTCCTGACGGCGGTGCAGGCTCCCAGGTCGCACCAGTTGAAGCTGGAGGGCAGGTCCAGTCCTTGCACATCACCCAGGTCCATCGTGGGCGGGCTACTGGGCTCCTCACCAGTGGACATGGCCTCTGGTGCCGGCCCCGTGAAGGGCCCGGTGGCCTCCACGTCCAGGGAGAATTCGTCGAGGGGCGGCAGGTCTTCCTCCCAGGGCCTCCGGTAGACCAGCTTCAGAGTGGTCTGTCCGGCCTGTGCGGCCTGAAAGCGGAGGATCTGGGTCTGCGGGGCACCCAGCAGCGGTAGCTCTTCGGAGGGACCAGCTCCCGGCGAGGGCCGCGTTTCCAGGGTCTGGAACTCCTCCGCCGTCTGGACGAGGATGCCCTGCTCCTGCGCGGCCAGCGGTGCCCGGTCCACCGCCCAGGCATACCCGGTCGAGGGGTTGGCCTCCAGGCTGATGACCAGGACCTCGCCCTCCTGGAGCTGGACCCGCCGACCTTGGTCCTCGGCGCCCAGCGTGATCTCTGTGGGAGGCGTAGGCTGAGAGGGTGGTGAGCTGAAGACCGCGCTCGTGGACAGGGCGAGCGCCGCGATACAGATTACCAGCAGTACACCCACGACGCGCAGAAGGTCTCTACGGGTGTGTGTCGTCAAGATGTGTGCCTCCCCTGGTGAGCTGTACCGTATGTTGCTACCCCGGCTCGAGAGGCCGGGTCACACTATGAATTATACCAGCGCTGGGGGACTCTGGAAATAGGAAAAGGGTACCATGGCCGGGTCTTTGAGGCCAGACGGTCGCTGCCTGCTTCCACATGCTGCTACTTCCTCATGCTCAGCGGCAGGTAGCCCTGGAGAGGACCGTCGACCACGGCTATCGTGGCCTCGTAGGGCCTGCGGTTGTGCTTGGTGACGGTGAGATAGATCTCTCCCCAGGTCAGTGGCGAAGACAAGGTGACGGTGGCCTGGCCGCCGGTGGAGATGGCGGTCCCCAGTATCTCTCCGTCTTTGACCAGAGAGACCAGCGCTCCGTCCTCGACACTCACCGTGTATGATCCAGCCTCTGCGAAGTATAGCGGCGAGTGGTACACGGTCATGGTGCCGGGAGTGCTGGTCCAGATCTGCATGGTCGGATCGCCAAAGTAGTGGAACATTTCGAAGGCGATCTGCCTGTAGATGTCATCGCCGTAGACCGTGGCCAGGTACATCTTGGCGTAGTCCAGTACTTGTCCCATCCTGTACTGCGGGCTGGAGAAGGGACCAGGAGTGGGTGCATAGGGCAGCAAGTCGGGCCAGATGGCGTCGAAGAGTCCCAGGTCCAGGTAGTCGTTGTAGCCACCGTAGCTGATGCGCGTGGCGGCCACGACCCCCGCTGCCCCGCCCTTACTATTTCGCTGCCAGGCTTCGGCGAACGTCACCTCGCTGTAAGCAGTGCCGTGCCGGGAGTCGTCGGTTTCGTTGTCGAACCAGCCTGTCTCGCAGTTCATGCTGAAGACCACGGGCAGCCTGGCGCCGTTGGAGAGCCCCAGCACATCAGACACCGTCAGTTCCGGGATCACCCACGTCCAGCGCATGCCATGGTCCCGGTGATTGAGGATCAGTGTCCCGGAATTGACCCAGTTGACGATCTCCATCTTGTTCCCCATCCAGGGGAAGCCGTTCGCCCTCAATAGGTACGAGGGAAGGGGATCGCCGTTCTTGTAGTATTGAGGGTTGACCCAGCCCTGGGCGAAGTAGATGCGCCGCTCGTCGTAGCCGTGGGTGCCCAGGTAGGTCCCAATAGCCTCTGAGGTCCTGATCCAGTCGTTGTCCTCACGGCTGTAGGGCGAGCTGTCGTCCTCGAAGTAGGCGGCCAGGGCCAGGTCAGAGTAGAAGCTGGCCTTGGATGGCGGGTAACGTTCGTAGTTGATCATCCTCCCGACGATGTACGCGGCCTGGCTGGCGGTGTCCACGGAGATGCGCCCCGTGCTGAGGTCTGGGAAGTAGTCTGTCCCGTCCACAGTGGCGTAGTACAGGTCGGTCCCAATCAACGAACCTTCCGGTGGTTGTTGCGGGTGTTTCGTGACGTAGTTGGTAGGGATGAACTCGGCGTCACCCAGGAAGAGGACGAAGGAGGGAGCGGGGGTCCAGGTGTCGTAGGCGTTCTGGATGTAGCTCTTGATGGCTGCGGTGGTCGATCCCGTCTGAGCGGTCGTTCGCACCCTGGTGTCGATACCCCGGCGAATCTTCCAGTCGGCCAACTGGTTGGCCTGGTTCACGAAAGCCGGAGCGGCGATGATCAGGAAGTCACATCCCGTGGCGCTGCTCAGGCCGGAACCCGGGTTCTGTGGCGTCTCCAACTGCGCGTAGTTGAGAAGGGTGTTGGCGAGCAGAGGTTCGAAGTAGGGCGAGCGCACGCGCTGGTCGGTGAAGGCTTGCCCGCCGGAGAAGGACACGCGCACTCGAAAACTGGTGTGGATCTTGAGCGTTCTCTCCGCAGCTTGGTATTGAAGGGGAAAGAACCTGACTATAACTACTTCCACACCCCTGATGACGTAAGGCCCCTCCATGGCCACGATTTCCCGGGGGCGGAACTCGTCGATCTGGTAGGAGGCCGCTTCGAGGGCGAACTCAGGTTCCTCCCCTTGCTCCGGGTACGGCTGTTGAGCCGGGTATACCAGATAACCGGAGCGGGTCTCTGTCGTATCGGCCAGCACCTCGACGTGCACCGCCGCGCCTCGGGGCACGGCCACGAAGCGTCCAAAGGACGGCAGCTCCGGCTGACCGGTCTCGCTGGTAGAGCCCGCGCCGCCCAGGATCAGGCGCTGGAAAGTCGTGGCTTGCTGCACCACCTGCTGTTCGCTCACTGCGGGTACAGTGACGTCCAGGGTGATGCCTTGCCCGGTGGAGTCCAGGACGTCTACCAGAGGGGTCGCGGGCACGGGCTGCTGTGCCAGAGCGATGGGGAGCCCGCCGCTGCGGGAAACAGGGGGCAGGCAGAGCGCCAGAAGCAGCGACCCGGCCACGAAGGCCAGGGTCACGAATCTATGGGGAGTTGGGGATCTGCTTCCTGCGGGTCGTGACAAGCTCTCCATCCATCTCTCTGCGCCATTTGAATCATAGCGAAGACCACTCTGGTATGCAAGGGGTGCTCGCCTTCACCCGTAGCGGTAGCTGGTTCCCCTGCTGCCACACCAACCTTTGCAAACGTGGCGACGCTGCCCAGGGTATGTTACAATGGCGGTGGAAGCAGAGGCTGGTTAACAGAATGGCTCAACCGGACATTTCACTGTATCTGTCTCGTGCGTGGCAGGATCTGGAGGCGGCAGGGAGCAACCTGCGCCACGGTTACTATGCTGTCGCGGTGACACGAGCTTACTAGGCCATGTTCTACGCCGCGAGTGCCCTCTTGGCGACCAGGGAAATCTCGCGCAGCAAGCACAGCGCGGTCCTGGCTGCTTTTAGGGAGCATTTTGCCGAAACGGGGCTCATCGAGTCCAGGTATGCCAGGTTCTTCGGACACGCCTTCGATGCACGGCTGGACAGCGACTACGATGTCACATTCGCGACCGATGAGGTACTGGCCACGGGCGTCCTGGGAGATGCGCGGGAGTTCGTGGAGCGGGTTCAGATGTACCTCAAGGAGGCCGATGAGCTATGACCCGGGAGGCACCTGAAGTTGGCCCATTGACAGAAGCAGAACGGCAGACGATCGTGGAGTTCGTCCGGGGCCTCCGCGACCGCTTTGACGGCCAGGTGCGGGCGGTCATTCTGTTCGGCTCCAGAGCGCGCGGCGAGGCCGAGCCTGAGTCGGACATGGATGTGCTGGTGGTGATGAGCAGCGTCGATCTGGCCATCAGCAAGTGGGTCCGACACCTGGCTGTCGAGGTCTGGCTGAAGCACGGGGTCTACGTCTCCACTCGCGTCTGGAGCCGGGACCACTGGCGCAGGCTGGAGGAGTTGCAGACCCTCCTCTACCAGAACATCCGCAGAGACGGCATCGATCTGCTGAGTCTGACCTCGCTCGCTGCTTGACCGCTCGCTGACAGATCATCGTTCCTCGTGCTTGTTGAGCAAAGCCTCCAGGTTGCGAGGGAGAACGTCCAGGAGCTCGGTCAGGTCGAGCCGTTCCACCTTCGCCACGGTCGCTGAGGGAAGCTCGTCGATGGGCAGACCGTCGAGCAGAAGGGCGGTCTCTTCCTCCGAGAAGACCTCGTCACCCACGATCCAGTCCCTCACTTGCCCATTCTCCGGGCAGACCCTCTGGCAGCGCAGGCACCCCACCAGGCAGTTGTGCCACGATGGATCCACCCACTCCGGGAAGGGGACGTGGTGGGGCTCCTCATTGTAAAGGGTGAGACAGCGCTCCCCGCGGAGGAGGAAGCGGTCCTGGCCGATGGCGCCGGTGGGGCAGGCGCGCAGGCACGCCTGGCACTGCTCGCAGGTTGACGTCATGCGCAGCTCCTGCCAGCGCTTCTCCTCGCAAGGAAGATCGGACCAGAGGGGCACCGGGCGGTGGAAGCTGCCCATCCCGGAGACGTAGGTGATGTTGTTCCTGCCGTAAGTAGCGAGTCCAGTGCGCACCGCAGTGAGCTTCTTGGGCAGGTTGGCCGGGACCACGTGGTGCCCGCTTGGCTCGAGGATCTTACCCATCGCCTGTGCAACCCGTTGGTCGACGTCACGCCAGTGGAGATAGGTGGGTGGCACGGTGACGGGGATGGGTTTGCCGCGCCAGGTGAAGGTGATACGCACCGTGGGGTCCGGAACGGCTACGACGAAGATGGATTCCGCATCAGGCAGGCTGGAAGGAGGCTCCCACTCGAACGAGGAGAGATACTGGTCGTACACCCCTTCTTTGACCAATCTGCTCCTGCGGGGTGCTTCGATCTCCGCGCGCAGCTCATCCAGGTGCCGGATGGAGACAACCCCACCTCTATAGCCCAGCTCTTCGAGTGCAGACAGCGCCTTTCTCAACATCGGTGTCACACTCCCTGCCCGTGCTCCCGCGCAGCGCTCTTGCTCGAACGCGTGAGACTGAACGATGTTCGTGTGGCCCGCTTGCGGCAGGTGTGGTGAGGGAGGCCTTCCCCTCTAGGGAACAGGAGATGCCGCAGAGGCGGCTCTACAGCTCCAGGCGGGAGCCCAGCCCCTGTTGGAGCGCTTTCTCGTAGGCGAGGGTGGCGATGGCGGCGTCTTGGACCCCGACCCCGGTCAGGTCGCAGATGGTGATCTGCGACTCATCCGTGCGCCCCGGGCGACGCCCAGAGGTGATGTCACCCAGTTCCACGATCTCGTGCTCCTCGCCGATGCTCCCATCCTCCAGTGCGTGGTGCAGTTCGCCACGCTCGGAGCACTGCCCCTTGTGGTCGCAGACCAGCAGGTCAGCCCTGCCCAGGACCTGGCTCTCCAGTTCCTGTTTGTACGGCGCATCGCAGCCCATGGCTGTGATGTGCATCCCGGCATGCAGCCACTCGGCGCGCACAAAGGGTTCGGTGGACGGCGTAGAGGTCACGAGAATGTCACTTTGCCTGACCACGGCCTCCACGTCCGGGACGGCCAGACAGTCAACGCCGATGATGTCCGGCATCTCCTCGACGTAGGCGGCTAACCTGGCCTGGTCGAGGTCATAGGCGAGCAACTTGTCGAAGCTCCTGACCTTGGCCAGCGCCAAAATCTGGTGGCGTCCCTGTGCCCCTGCACCGACGACGCCGACGACGCTCACTTCTCTTCTGGCCAGGTACTTGGCCGCCACTGCGCCCGCGGCTCCAGTCCGCAGGTCGGTGAGATAGCCGTTGTCAAACAGCAGAGACTGGAGGAATCCGGTGCGGGCACTGAAGACCATCATCAGGCCCGATCCGCTGGGCAAGCCCAGACTGGGGTTGTCGTAGAAGCCGGTGGCCACCTTGATGGCCAGACTACCCGACCCGGCGATGTACGCTCCCTTGACGTGCACCTCTCCCTTGATCTCCGGCAAGTCGAGGCTCATCACCGGTGGCAGGTTGACCTCCCCTGCGGCCAGCCGTGTGAACCCGGCCTCAACAGCGGCTATGGCCTCCTCGATACTGACGGAGCGGCGAATATCCTGTTCTCTGACCAGAAGCACTTCCATGAGTTCCCTCCCAGGGTCCCGATCCCCGTAGCCGGGCCATTCTGTACTCCCGCAACAGAATAGTGTCATCTCCGGCGTTTGTCAAGCCTCGCCGCACGTGCCAGACGTCTCGGCGGGAGAATGGTCTGTGTGGGCCCTCGCGTGCGGTGCGCCCTTGCAGGAGGAATTCCGGTCGTGCTGCCGGGAGCGCTGGCGGTGAGACTTGACGGATTGCGAGAACGCTGGTATGCTGCGGTGCAGGGTCGGGATGTGAGTTCGGGACCTCCACAGGTGGCATCACAAGCGCGGTTTGGCGCGGCAGCAGACGTCGAGCCGCTGGCGTGAGAAGGGCGTTGAACGAGTCGCAAACAAGGAGAGGAACGTAATGAGCAAGGCCAGGAGTGGCTTCCAACCGTTCGAAATGGAACGTATGATGTCCAAGTGGGAGAACGTCGTGGAGTACAACCTGTCGGAGAGCGGCGTCCACCCTCTTTCCGTCCGCGAGCTGGTGGATGATCCGGCCGTCCTCCAGCAGGTGCTGGATACCCCGCTGCACTACCCACAGGCCAATGGCATCGTCGAGCTGCGAGAGAACATCGCTGCTCTCTACCCCGGTGCAACTCCGGACAATGTGCTGGTGACCGTAGGCTGCATCGAAGCCAACTTCATCACCCTGCAAACCATGGTGGCTCCCGGAGAAGAGGTCGCCGTGATGGTGCCGAACTACATGCAGATCTGGGGTGTCGCCCAGAATCTCGGCCTCAAGGTCAGGACCTTTCAGCTCCGGGAGGAACTGGGATGGGGGCCCGATCTGGACCAACTGAACGACGTGGTGTCTGAGAAGACCAAACTGATCGCCGTCTGCAATCCGGACAACCCCACGGGCCACATCCTGACCGGAGAAGAGATGGAGGCCATCATCTCCGCAGCCGACCGTGTGGGGGCCTGGCTGCTCGCTGACGAGGTGTACAGTGGGGCGGAGCGGCTGACCGAAACCCAGACGCCCTCCTTCTGGGGGCGTTACGACAAGGTGCTGGCCATGAATAGCCTGAGCAAGGCCTACGGCCTGCCTGGCCTGCGGATCGGCTGGGTGGTGGGGCCCGAGGACACGGTAGACGATATCTGGGCCCGCCACGAGTATGTCACCATCAGCGCCCCCATGCTCTCCAACCTGCTGGCGGCCATCGCGCTAACGCCCCGGGTGCGGCCCCGCTTGCTCCAGCGGACCCGCGAATACATTCGCAGGGGATACCCCATCCTCGACGCCTGGCTGGAGAGTCACGAGCGCACGTTCACTGTTGTCCCCCCAGAGGCGGCGGCCATCGCCTACGTACGCTACCACCTGGACATCAATTCCACGGAGCTGGTGCAGCGCCTGATGCAGGAGAAGAGCGTGTACATCGTGCCCGGCGACCACTTCGGCATGGATCGTTATCTGCGGATCAGCTTTGGGCTACCGCAGGATTATCTGAAGGCGGGACTGGAGCGGATCCACGCGTTGATCGTGGACTTGAAGCAGTGAACCGGTAAAGCCGAGCGGGAAGAAGGCCATGGCCCTTCACGATCCGACGCTGCGAGACGTCTATCAAGCCAAACAGAGGGTTGCGCACCTGGCCAGGAGGACTCCCCTGGTCGTCTCGCCTTTGTTGAGTGAGCTGGTCGGCGGATCAGTCTACCTGAAGCTGGAGAACTTGCAGGAGACGGGTTCGTTCAAGATTCGGGGGGCTGCCAACAGGATGCTCACGCTGACCAGCGACCAGAAGGCGAGGGGAGTGATCGCCATCTCCACCGGCAACCACGGTCGAGCAGTGTCCCACGTGGCCAGGCAGATGGGAGTTCACGCCCTCATTTGCGTCCCGGAGGGAACTCCCAGGAACAAGCTAGATGGGATCAGGAGCCTCGGCGGCGAGATCGCGTTCAGCGGGAACACCTACGACGAGGCAGAGGACGAGGCTTTCCGGGTGGCGAAGGAGCGGGGATTGACCATGGTCAATCCCTACGACGATCCCTTCACCATCGCCGGGCAGGGGACCATCGGGCTGGAGTTGCTGGAGGACGTCCCCGAGATAGATACGGTACTGGTCCCGGTCGGAGGCGGAGGGCTGATCTCGGGGATAGCACTGGCTGTGAGGAGCATACGTCGTGCGGTTCGAGTGGTGGGTGTTTCCATGGAGCGTGCGCCGGTCATGTACCACAGCCTGAAGGCCGGCAGGCCGATCAGGATGGAGCAGGAGGAGAGCCTGGCCGATGCCCTGGTGGGCGGCATAGGCCTGGACAACCAGTATACGTTCCGTGTGGTTCAGGAGTGCGTTGACGACTTCCTTCTGGTGTCGGAAAAGGAGATAGCTGAAGGGGTGGTCTTTGCCCTGGAGAGGCACCAACTGGTGGTGGAGGGCGCGGGTGCGGTGGGTTTGGCGGCGCTGCTGAGCGGGAAGGTGAAAGAGCCCGGGGGCCACCTGGCGGTAGTCGTCAGTGGAGGCAACATAGACGTACCGCTGCTCTTGAAGCTAGCGCAGAAGGGCACAGGGTGAGGGGATCTGGTTCGTTCCGCTCCGCATCGCGCACCCCAGTCTCTGGGATGAGCACCTGGGGCTCGCCCGGCCCGGAGTCTGGTCGTTTGGAGGCCTGGCCAGGGGCCTGGTGTGCGGGCGACAGGACCGGGGGTGAGAGGGTATGGCCAAGAGATTCGAGAGAGCGAGAGTGCTGATCCGCGAGTTCAAAGAGGAGCGGTACGTGTGCGGCGACGGTGTGCTGCACGAGGCGGGCCGGCTTGTTGGCCAGTTGGGCACGAAGGCCGTTCTGGTGCGCCCCGGCTTCTCTGGGTCGGGGTCACTGGTCGACGTGGTGACCAGATCGCTGTCTGAGGCGGGGGTCGAAGTGCTGGGCGAAATCAAAGGGGCCGCCCCTAACGCGCCGCGCGAAGACCTCCAACGCATCACGCTCGAACTGGAGGCCTGCGACCCGGACGTGATTGTCTGTGTGGGAGGAGGGAGCAGCATCGATGCCACGAAGGCTGCCGAGGTGCTGCGAACGCTGGGCGGTGAGATAGACGACTACTTCGGGACCGGCAGGGTGACGGAGGGAGTGCGAGCGACAGGCAAGTCGCTTACGCCCCTGGTGGCCATTCAGACGGCGGCGAGCTCCGCCGCACATCTCACGAAGTATTCCAACATCACCGACGTGTCAGCGGGACAGAAGAAACTCATCGTGGACGAGGCTATCACCCCACCGCGGGCGGTGTTCGACTACGAGGTCACCAAGTCCATGTCTCCGGCGTTTACGGCCGATGGTGCCTGGGACGGGATTTCGCATTCCCTGGAGGTGCTGTACGGGAGCGTCGGCCAACCCTACTATGACAAGGTGGCCGAGGTGGCCAGGGAGGGCATCGGACTGGTCGTGGAGTACGTCGAGCGGGCGGTGAAGGACCCGGCCGATACCGAAGCCCGCTCTGGCCTGGGGTACGCTACCGACCTGGGAGGGTACGCCATCATGCTGGGTGGCACCAATGGGGGGCACCTCACGAGTTTCTCGCTGGTAGACATCCTCAGTCATGGGCGGGCTTGTGGGATCTTGAACCCCTACTACACGGTGTTCTTCGCGCCCGCGATTGAACAGCCGCTGCGGATGATCGGCGACCTGCTCCGAGGGGCGAGCCTGATCGAGGCGCCCATTGATGACCTCTCTGGACGCGAACTGGCGATCGTGGTTGCCGAAGGGATGATGTCGCTGAGCAGGCGGCTGGGCTTTCCCACCAAGCTGGGCGAGGTGAAGGGGTTCTCCACGGAGCACATTCAGCGAGCCCTGTCGGCGGCCAAGGACCCACAGCTCAGGATGAAGCTGGAGAACATGCCTGTGCCGCTGACCGCCGAGATGGTGGACGTATACATGGGTTCAGTTCTGGAAGCGGCCCGAGACGGCGACCTGAGCCTGATCAAGAACGTGCCTTAGCAGGAGCCCTGGGGCAGACGACGTCAGGACTTACACCTGGCGAGTGCTCGGCTGGGTTCTCGTGGCTGGACGGTCCAGAGGGCGCGACAAGAGGGAAAGGCCACAGAGGCACAGAGAGAGTGAGGGTGGCTCTGCGTACTCTCCGTGCCTCTGTAATGGGAGGACCCGATTGGGAAGGTGCCCTGTCCGTGCTTTCGGTCGGACGCCCTACCGCCCGGAAGCGGCGTACTATCCGGCGAGAGCCGTGTACCTGGCAGCATCAGCATCGATACCCTGCTGAATGTCCTCGTTCTTAGCGGCGTAGTAGTCGTCCGCCAGAGCCGTGTATCGGGCCGCGCTGGCGTCAATTCCACGCTGTGCGGCGGCGTCTTTCTCCCTAAGGGGCTCGCCCAGGGCTGTCCACCGGGCCACGGTGAGCCTGTGCCGCCTCCTGCGGGAGCAAGGTAGGCAAGAAGAAGCGCGCCAGCTCCTGGCAGAGGTATACGACTGGTTCACAGAGGGGTTCGACACTCCGGACCGCCAAGAGGCCAGGGCGCTGCTGGAAGACCTGGGCTAGGGATCCCCACCCGAACTGCTGAACGCGTCAGTCGCTGTACAGTGCCCCTTGCTTCTTTTTCACTCGGTCCAGAGCGTGGGAGGCGACCTTCGGGCCTAGCGTCCGATGGTCACCGCTCGGTGTAGACCCAGTATCTCTCACCGTCGGTGGCGACCTCGACGCTGCCCTGTCGGTCGGTGCGGTAGGTGTCGATGCCCTCCAGCTTCTCCAGGGTCACCTGGTCTGGATGGCCAAACCGGTTATCGGCCCCCACGGAGATGATGGCCAACTCGGGGTGCACCGCCTGGAGGAAGGGTAGAGTCAAGGACGTATCGCCTCCGTGATGGGGCACCTTGAGCACTAGGGAGTCCAGGGGCTGTCCGGACGAGAGTAACGTCTTTTCGGCCTCGGCCAAGACGTCCGCTGAGAGGAGTACGGAGAAGCGCCCGTACTGCAAGCGCAGCACCACGGAGTCGTTGTTCAGGTCCGACGCGGTGCCGGTCATCAGCTCGGCCGGGGGGTGGAGGACGTCCAGTCGCAGCTCTTCGCCCAGGTTGAGCTGCATTCCCGCCTGTGCCCTGCGGAAAGGAACCCCTCTTTCCTCGATCAGGGATCTCCAGGCCTCGCAGGTGGCGTTGGGGCACTCCTGCCCCCCATCCAAGACCAGCCCCACGTCGTATCGCTGCAGCAGGTCCACCAACCCTCCCACGTGGTCAAGCTCGGGATGGGTGAGGACCACCAGGTCTAGGCTGTGATCCCAGAAGGGCATTCTCCCGCCCAGGTGCGAGAGGAGCGCTGAGGGGCTGGGTCCTCCATCGATGAGGACCTGCTGTCCGTTGGGACACTGGATGAAGATGGCGTCTCCCTGGGCCACGTCGAGGAAGTGGACGTGCAGGCGGCCGTCCGGCATCTGGAGAGCGGCTATGGAGGCCAGGATCACCAGGAGGGCCAGGCCGCCGATTAGGAGCTTCGTGCCCAAGCGCTGAGTGAGGGCTGTCCGTATTTCGCTGAGGCGGGCGCGCCTCAAGTGCACGCTCGCCATGGCGGCGGCGAACAGCCCGTAGTACAGCCACATGGCGCTTGCGCTGAAGCCGCCCAGGTCGATGCTGGTGAGGGGGAGGCGGGCGGTCAGCTCGACGACCCTGATGGTGTAGGTGAGGAACAACCAGGCCACCCAGGCCACGGGCTGACCCAGGAGAGGGTGTAGGGCTCCCAGCAGTGTGGCCAAACCGCCCACGATCATCACCGCGGGTTGGCCAGGAATCAGATTGTCAGGAAGTTGGTCACGCATCACCTCTGTCGGTTGAGACATTGCTCGAGGTGTCAAGGCTACTTGTGGGAACAGACCGATGGTGTGCGACCTAGACGACCTGAGTCGATCTTGGGACCGCAACAGCAGGATGGATGTAGCGCGGGAGGCCCGAGATGTCCGAATACAGGATCGAAGATAGTCTGGTGCCCATCACTAAGGGCAAGGAAGGTCTGCGCGGCTTTGGATTCGAGCCCGCCTTCAACGAGTTCTACGACCTGTATGCCAGTGACAAGGTACTGAGCAAGCCGATCCTGCGCCTGGAGGACATTGCGTTGTATCTATACCTGCGCAAGTGCGTCAATGTCGAGAAGGAGGGGTGGAAGCCGCCGTCCATCAGACACTTGAAGCGGAAGTTCAGAATCGGGGCAGACACGCTGTACGAGGTACTCGAACGCTTGGAGGGAGCTCATCTTCTGCGCAAGGTGTCGGGCGCGAGGAGAAGCGGGAACGTACCGAACCAGTACCATCTCTTTGATCCCTTGCCGCAAGAGGAGTTCATAGAAGCTGCAAGGGCAGGAGCATTCTCTGTGTCTTCCCACAATGGATCAAGGGATCAGGGGCCGGCAAGGGATGTTCCTGCCTCAGGACCAGGGGTGTTCCCGTCCCAGGAACAGGGGTGTTCCCACCCTGGGAACAGGGCTGTTCCCGCCTCGGGATCAGAGGGTGTTCCTACCCCAGGACCAATAACAGACTTGTCGAGAACAGACTTAGCAGAAACAGACTTACAACAAACAGACACCGTTGCGGTTGTCTGTGACCGACTGCTGGGTTTCGCTGATGCCAACGACGAGCACCTGGCGCGAGAAGTCGCGCTGGAATTGGCGGGACGGGCCACCATGGAGCAGGTGGAGGGATGGATAGACTACATCGAGCATAAGGGGAAGAACTTGTCATCGCCGTTGGGCTTCTTGATATCCAAGTTGAGGAAGGGAGAGCCGCCGCCGCGTGCCAGAACCTATAGGCGACCCACTGTTCGCGACCCCGCCGAGAGAGCCGAGCTGCGAGAGAGGCAGAGCAAGATCCTGGAATCGAGAGGAGTGAGTCCGGAGATCGCTGAAGGTCTTCTGGATCTATGGGCGGACGTCTTGAGCAGCGTGCGCAACCAGACCACAGGTGAGATCTTCGAGGAGTGGTTCTTGGATACCGTCCTTCTGGAGAAGGGAGATGGACGGACCGTCATCGGCGTGCCCAGCGATGTGCATCAACACATGCTAGGAGAAAGAAAGCGTCCTCTGATCGAGCGTGCCTTCAACTACGCGGATTGCGAGATGGGTGAACTGGTTTTCGAGGTGTACGAGCAGGGAGGCCAGAGATGCACGTGATAGCGATTGTGAACAGGAAGGGCGGCTCAGGCAAGACCACCACCGCCTTCAACCTGACTGGAGCATTGGCGGAGCGCGGGCTGAAAGTCCTGGCGGTGGATCTCGACCCGCAGGGCAGCCTGAGCAGGCAGGGTTTCGGCGTGGATTCAGGGGAACCGACCCTGTCGCAGGTCTTCGACGACAGAGGGGAGGGCTTCTCCAAGTTGGTGCAGCCGATCAAGGACCTGGAGGGAGTGCTCGTGGTGCCAGGGGACCGGGAGTTAAACGCCATCGATAAGGGGTTGAGGGAGATGGTGGGGCGAGAGTTCGTGCTCCGCCGGGGGCTGCAGGAACTGGACGGTCTCTCGCAGCACGAACCACGAAGTCTGGATTTCATCCTGCTGGATTGCCCCCCTAGCCTTGGGTACCTGACCGCCAACGCCCTGGTGGCAGCCTCCTGGGTGTTGATTCCCATGGACACCTCACCTATGGGTCGCGAGGCCTTCCTGGACACCATGAGCATGGTGCGGCAGGCCCAGGATGGGATCAACGTCCAATTGCGGACCCTGGGCATCCTGGTGACCAACATCAATCCTAGGACCGTCTTCGAGCGAGAGGTGGAAGAGCTGCTACGGCAAGAGTACGGAGATCTGGTATTCAGGACGTTGATCCCCCATTCCATCAAGGCCAAGGAGGCCATGGAGGCCCAGCAGGCCTATGTCTTCTATGACCCAAGCGGGCGCCACTCAGCTCTGGCCGAGAGGTACAGGGAGTTGGCCACAGAGATCCTACAAAGATGCGGGAGGGGGCCATGACTGGGGGAAGAGCTTTCCAGTTGAGAGAAATCGAGGCGCGGCAGGTCTCCCCTGGGGATGCCGAGATGCTGAGCTCGACGGTAGACACGGGGGTGACTACCAGCAAAGCGGTGGTGCTGGAGATAGACCTGGATCGGATCAGCCCCGACTTTGATCAGCCCCGCCGCATACTCCCCTTCGATCTCCACCAGAGACTGCGGGAGGGGGAGGTATCGTGTCGAGAAGCCATGGAGGAACTCCTTCGCCGAGGCAAGAGCGACGACGCAGCCCGACTGATTGTGGACGGTAGCCAGGAGGCCAGCGGTCTACTTGACCTGGCGAAGTCCATCGGCGAACTGGGGTTGAGACAGCCCATCAACGTCTACGAGATAGCAGACCTCGAGCACCCGACGGGAGTTGGCTACCGCATCGGGGAGGGCGAACGCAGGTACTGGGCCCACTGGATCCTGGTACTCGGTGGAAGGGAAGAGTTCAGGAGGATAAGGTGCGTTGCGGAGAGAGGGCTTCCTGATGATCTGCAGGTGCGCATCAGGCAGCTGGCCGAAAACGCGGCGCGACAAGACTTACCAGCGATGGCGAGGGCTCGGTTGATGTTGGGGTTGAAGACTCACCTGGCGAGGGGAGTGGGGATAGAGGTCTCCCACGATGCCAGTTTGCAGGAGCTAGGAGACGAAATCACCAAGGCTCGGTATACAGGTTTGGCTACGCGCGTTGCCGGAGTCCCTAGAGCCGACGAGGTTGCAGGCGTGCCCGATAGCCACGAGCTTGATAACATGGTCGGACAGACACTACGCCGGTTCACGGGCAAGGCGGTGAGTGGGCAGATGGTCCGCAACTATCTGGCGCTGCTTCGCTTGCCCCTACGGGTTCAAGAGTTGGCCGATGCGGCGAACTTGAGCGAGTTCCGTCTTCGCCCTGTTGTGAGCCTTGAAGATGCTGATCACCAGCTAGGGATGGTCGAGCGCATCGTGGAAGAGAATCTATCCGGTCGAGAGGTAGATGCGCTCGTGAAGCACGTGACAGGCGGCGCCGAGGGAGGGAAGAGGACACTTACTGAGCGCAAGGCCAAGCGTCCTTCGCCTCGTGGTTTGAAGCGCAGGGTCCGATCCATGGTCATCTACTTTGAGAAGCAGATGGCGGAGATGGAGGGAGCGTGCGGCTTCTCAGCCGAGCTGTGCAAAGTGGAAGAGTACAGAGAGGCTTTGGACGAAATGGCGAGCCTGCGAGATCTCCTGAACAGGATTCTTGGACAGGATTCTTGGACAGACTGAGCTTGTGGGGCACACGTCTGCAGATGACAAGGGGCCTGGAGGGCGAGCAGAGGAGTGAGTTCCGGCTACATTGGTGGGTGGAGGGAGATGCGCCTGGTGTGTTGTTGCAGGCTCCAGGGCCGCAAGAAGCTCACTGGGACGCCTTCTAAGGGGCAATTCATAGATGGCATATGCGGTCAGAACGTAGGTGTGAGAAGGCCGTTGGCAACGCTACGAAAAAGGTCGGGACAGCGACGAAGAAAGGCTGGGGACAACCCCGCGTGTCTCCTTGGTCGGAGCGTGAACTCCGGGAATTCCGGGGACGAATTCTTGATCTTGTGGAGAGGGTGTCTTACAACCCAGAGGAGCTGGGCTACACCCTGGGACAAAGCCCTCGCGGACGTAAGACTAGACAGATTCTCAGAGGTCGGGAGCCCTCTCGGCCGTATGCCGAAAAGTTCGGGCAGCTGGAGGCGAATCCGCCACCCCCCAAGCCGGAGTGGCTGCCACCAGCACCCGAGAGTCTGACTGGGGAGGCGATCCCTCTGTTCATGGTGGAAACAGGGGAAGACAGTGCCTGGAGTGCATGGCAGTTCAAGCGGAGGGGGAAGAGGTAGACCAAGTGTGTTTCTTGCCGGGCCACCCCCGGCAAATGGTGCATACTCGTTGCCGCAAGGCATGGCGGAGATGGCGAAGGTGGTTCTGCGGGTGTGAGGAGCTGGGCTACCCTTGCTTGACAGTACCAAGAAGAAAGCCGAGGTGCCACCTGTGAAAGCCAGATGGATGCGCTTTCTTGAAGAGGAAAGGGTGGCGCCACGGGGATAGCTGAGACCCTACATGCAGAGGGTTACCCGGACATACGGAAATGGAATTTGCACTTTGCTCTGAAGGCAGAACCACAACTGGGGACGGCTTGGCCAGCCCCAGTTGTGCACAGCGCTGACCCACGGCATGAACATAGGGCGCGCGTTCCAATACCGGGCGCGGCTCGTCACAAAGGGGAGCACATTGAAACCGCTTGTGGCGTCCTTCCGAAGCCTGCCGACGCGGATTCCAGTTCCCAGGGGTGTTCGATACAAAGGTGCCCCTGTTCTGCGATGAGATTGAGCTGAGGCGATAAGGCTAGTCCGGCAGCCGGCCCTGTCACTGCGCTGAGGGCGCGATGCTGGGGGTGTGCGTGTATGAAGACAAGGCGCGGTTCGCTGCCAGCGTCCGCTCCCTGGAAGTCGATCTTGGCCGCCCAAGTCGGGTGCCGATGAACCGGATGAGTACTGCGGAAGCTCAGCGGAGTGCCCTTCTGTAGTCGGGCAACAACACTGGCGACTGGACAGCATTCTCTATCTTTGCCTCAGCGGCTTCCTTCTCCCAGCTATCCAGGTGTCTGAGGGTAAGCTTCCCCAGCCTGACGTCTTCAACTCGCAAAGCCGCCGCTCTACCGGCTCTCCGCCCGAAGACGGTGATCTCCAGCAACGAGTTGCCCATCAAGCGGTTGCGGCCGTGCACGCCACCGGAGATCTCCCCCGCCGCGAAGAGGTTTGGCACGTTGGTGGACCCGTCGGGCTGCAGCGATATGCCACCGTTCTGGTAGTGCAGCGTGGGATACACCAGCAGGGGTTCTTGTGTCATGTCTATATCAAAGCGCTGGAATTGCCTGACCATGGCCGGCAGGGCTTCTTGAATGGTCCCCGGTCCCTGGAGCAGGTCGATCAGGGGCGAATCCAGCCACACGCCCACGGCTCCCGACGGAGTGCCCACCGCCTTGCCTCGCTGGGCGCACTCCCTGATGATGGCGGAAGTCTCTACATCGCGCGTCTCTCTGGGGTTCACAAACTGCTCACCTTCCACGTTGCACAGTTGCGCCCCTAGACCTCGTACCTTCTCTGTGACCAGCAGCCCCAGTATCTGCTCAGGATAGGCGGCACCCGTAGGGTGGTACTGCATGGTATCCAGGAAGGCCATCTCGGTTCCGATGCGATAGGCCAGCACCAGGCCATCCGCTGTGGCGCCATAGTGGTTGGTGGTGGCAAAGCCCTGGTAGTGCAGCCGCCCGCTGCCTCCCGTGGCCAGGATGGTGGTCTTCGCCCGGACCACGAGATGCTCTCCTGTTTCCAAGTTCTGCAGAACGGCTCCCGCAGCCTGCCCCTTGTCGTCTAGGATCAGCTCGATGGCTGGTGAGAACTCGAGAACGGTGATCTCCGCTGGATGACTGCGTATTTCGTCGCGCAGCGTGCGCATGATCTCGGCGCCCGTGTAATCCCTGGCGGAGTGCATCCTCTTTCGACAGGTGCCGCCGCCGTGGATCGTCTTCATCGTGCCGTCTGGTTCTTTGTCGAACATGCAGCCCAGATTCTCAAGCCACCGGATGACCAGGGGTGCGTCCCTGACCAGTGTGTCCACCAGCGCGGGATAGTTGTCGAAGTGCCCGCCGCCCATGACGTCGAGATAGTGCAGTGCAGGGGAGTCGTTCGGCTTGTCGGCGGCCTGGATGCCTCCCTGGGCCATCACGGTGTTGGCGTCACCGTGTCGCAGCTTGGTCGCGATGATCACTCTGGCCCCATGCTCCCGCGCCACAAGGGCCGCCGAGGAGCCTGCTCCGCCACCCCCGATGACCAGCACTTCTGTGTCGTAGTCGATCCGGCCCAGGTCCAGCATCTGCGAGGTGAGATGACCCGCCCCCTCCAGCACATCGGCGAGTTCCAGGGGCATACGTTGACCCTTGTTGACCCCGACGCGTATCTCGCGCATACCCTCTGGCCTGTAGTCTGGATGCAACTCTCGAAGGACGAGGTCCTTCTCGGCCGATGACATCAGGGGATAGGTCTCGCTGAGACGGGACGGCCTGGTGGCCTCTACCCGCTGAACAGATTCAACCATCTCCGGCGTATAGCTCATCTTGCCTCCCCGATCAGCTAGGGCTCGATTTCGCGCTCTTCGTACATCTTCTGTAGCTCCGACCTGCCGAGCGCTTCGATGGTGGACAGTTCTGCGTCGTACTCCCCCCCTTCGAGGGCGTCGATGCGCTCCGTGAGATGGGTCGACTCGGGCGCCAGGTATCTGCCGTACAGCCGACGACAGAGTATGGCGATGTTGGGCTGCACCTCTTCAGCAGGGCAGCGAGAGACACAGAGGCCACACAGGATGCAGTCGAACGAGCGATCAGCCACGGACGCGATGTCTCCTCTCATGGCTTCGGCCATGAACTGCTTCACATCGATCCCCTGGGGGCAGACTTTCGTGCAGGTGCCGCAACTGAGGCAACGGAGCAGATGGGGATAGGTCTTGGCCAGACTCCCGAAGGTTGCGTCGAGGTCTTCGAGCTGGTACTCGGCACGATGGGCTGGGTAGAAAGGTATCTGGGCCAGGTACATGCCGGGCTCGATCAACGTCTGGCAGGCGAGTCCCACTTGCAGACGATAGTCACCAGGGAGGCGATACACGGTCGCACAGGCTCCACAGAAGCCTCCCCGACAGCCCACGCCTCGCACTAACTGGTAGCCGGCGTATTCCATGGCCTTCATGATCGTCAAGCTTGGCGGGACCATGTACATCTTTCCCATGATGAAGATGGGAATCATCTCTTCAGTCATTCTCCCTACCTCTCCGCCATGCGCTGCGGGCGACGGAGCGCGCCCACGTGAAGGCTGGGCGGGCTGGTCGTCCTCAGCATGCCTGCGATGCCCGTTGACAGAGTCCACGCGCGCCCTACTCATACCAGCACATCCAGCATGGACATGATTTGGCCTGGGGTCAGGTTGCGCATTGTACAAGCCTTGCTCGGACACGCCACGGCACAGGCGCCGCACCCCTGGCACAAGGCCTGGTTGACCTGGGCGATAGGGCGTCGCCCGTGCAGGCTCTGGGCACCGTAGGGGCAAACATCTACGCAGATCCCGCAGCCGGAGCACAACGCCTCGTCCACCTGCGCCACCAACGGTTCCTGCACTAGCTCTCGCCCGCTGAACAACTGGAGCACCTTGGCTGCCGCTCCACACGCCTGTGCCACGGTCTCCGGGATATCCTTGGGGAACTGAGCGGCGCCCGCCAGGTAGATGCCGGCGGTCACGCTCTCCAGCGGCCGGAGCTTGGCGTGGGCCTCGCTGAAGAACCCGGCCTCATCGACAGGTGTGCGCAGCAGATGCGCGAGTTCTGCTGAACCTGCGCTGGGCTCGATGGCCGTGGCCAGCACCACGAGATCTGCTGCGATCTCCAACGGGATGCCAGCCAGGGTATCAACCCCCGAGACCACGATCTTGCCATCCTCTGGAAAGACTCGGGATACCTTCCCCCTCAGGTACAGCACCCCGTATTCCTCCATGGCGCGCTGGACGAACTCCTCGTACCCTTTGCCCTGTGCTCTGATGTCGATGTAGAAGACGTAGGCCTGGCCGTCCGGGACCCGCTGGCGATAGAGCATGGCTTGCTTGGCCACGTACAGGCAGCAGACCTTGGAGCAGTACCCCTTGTGCAGCGCTGGATCACGCGAGCCAGCACACTGTACGTAGACTACCTCTTTGGGGACCGTCCCGTCTGACGGGCGGCGCATTTCGCCTCCGGTCGGTCCTTGCTCATCCAGCATCCGCTCCATCTCCAGGCCGTCGATTACGTCCGGGTACCTGCCGGCCCCGTACTCCTCCATCCTCTCCTTGGCGTACAGTTGGTATCCCGTAGCCACCACTATGGCACCGACGTTCAACGTCCTGGCTGTCGTGGGCGAGCGCACCGCTGTATCCAGGCTGTCCCTCACGGTGACGAGGAAGTTCCCTACGTACCCCTCTGCGCCTTCCACCTCAGTACCGGTCCATACCGTGATCTGAGGATGGCTTGCCGTCCGGTCTATCATCGAGGACAGCACTGTCCGCAGGTCGTCGCAGTTCAGGTAGGAGCGTGAGAGGGCCGAGACGTGGCCACCCAGCTTCGCTTCCCGTTCCAGGAGCACCACGGGATAGCCGGCATCCGCGATGTCCAGCGCCGCCTGCATGCCGGCAATGCCTCCGCCGATGACCAGAGCTCTCCGCGTAAGGGGAGTGGCCAGGGGCAAGAGGGGTTGGTTCGACCGCGCCTTCTGCACCAGGCTGGCGATGATCTGAAACGCCTTTGTGCTGGCGCCGTACGTCTGCTCCCGATGGACCCAGGCGCATTGCTCGCGTATGTTGGCGATCTCCACCAAATATGGGTTGAGTCCAGCAGAAACGGCGGTCTTGCGGAAGGTGGCTTGATGCATCGATGGTGAACAGGCGGCGATGACGATGCCGCCCAGGTCATGTTGGTCGATGGCTTCCCGGATCAGCCGCTGCCCCGGGTCAGAGCACAGGTAGACGTAGTGCGCGGCGTAGTCGACGCCGGGCAGCCGTGACACATCCTCTACTACGCGCTCCACGTCCACGGTGCCAGCGATATTGAGACCGCAGTGGCACACAAAGACGCCGATCCTGTTCACGGGCGACCTGCCTTCCCGCACTCCATGGTGACGTCTTCTCCACCCTTCCAGGTCGCGAACAGGGCTAAGACTCTGCCAGCGGCTGCGGACGCCTGAGCGACAGTCTCTGGGATGTCCTTGGGTCCCAGGCCTGCTCCGGCCAGGAAGATGCCGGGCCGCGAGCTCTCCACTGGCCTGGTCACCTCGTCTAAGGCCCCAAAGAACCCGAATTCGTCCGTCTCCAGTTGAAGGACGCCTGCAAGTTCGCCGCTGGCCTCTGACGGGACCATCGGGGTGGCCAGCACAACGAGGTCTGCAGCGACCTCCACCTTCTCACCACTGATGGTGTCTGCGCCCCAGACGGTTACCTTGTCGCCATCTCTGAAGAGTCTGGAGACTTTGCCGCGCAGATAGAGGACGTGATCCTCCTCAGCCGCCCGCTGCACGAACTCCTCGTAACCCTTCCCCGCCGACCGCACGTCGATGTAAAACACGAACACGCGCGCGTCGGGCACCCGGTGTCTGAGGAGCATGGCCTGCTTGGCGGTGTACATGCAGCAGATCTTCGAACAGTACGACACACCCTGGGTTGGGTCCCGGGACCCAGCGCACTGGACGAAAACCACGTTCTTGGCCTCTCGACCATCGGAAGGCCGGAGGATCTTTCCCGCTGTGGGACCGGAGGCGCTCAGCCAGCGTTCGAAGGCCAGGCCATCGATGACGTCGGGAATGGCTCCCCCGCCATATTCCGGTGTGCGTTCCATGCCACCAAGGTCATATCCCGTGGCGACGACCACGCAGCCCACGTCTTCCTCGACGAAGGAGGCTTGTTGATCGAAGTCGATGGCCCCCGTGGGACACGACTGGGCACAGACGCCACAGCGGCCTTTGCGGAAGTGGAGGCAATCCTCGCGGTCCACGATGGGCTTGCTGGGCACCGCCTGCGGAGAAAGCCGGTAGATGGCCTTGCGCTTGCCCAGACCCCGGTCGAACGCCGACACAACCCGCCGCGGGCATCGCTCCTCGCACAGGCCGCAACCCGTGCAGAGGTCCCACTTCACATAGGCCGGGCGGCGACGGATACGCACCTTGAAGCTACCCAACTGGCCCGCCACCTCCACTACATCGGAGTAGGAGAGGAGCTTGATCTTCTCATGCTGTCCCACTTCCACGGTGCGGGGGGTCAGGATACACTGAGCACAGTCCAGCGTGGGAAAGGTCTCGGAGAGCTGTGCCATGTGGCCGCCGATAGAGGGCAGCTTCTCCACCAGGAGCACTTCGTAGCCCGCGTTGGCGATGTCCAGGGCGGCTTGTATGCCTGCTATCCCTCCACCGATAACCAGGGCCCTGGTGGTGGGTCCCCCGTGGGACATCCTAGAAGCCTCCACTCGACACTGCTGATGCCATGGCTTGTGGCTAACCCTCCAGGCGTTCCAAGATGGGCCTGGGATCGACGTGATGGGTGTGCCATCCGTAGTCGTCTGTCGGGAGACCGAGGGCCAGGCCCAGTAGCTGACTGAAATAGAAGACCGGCATAGGCCGATAGCCCGGCCGCTGTTGCGCCAGGTGAGCCTGCTGCCTGTCCAGATTGAACTGGCACAAAGGGCAGTTCGTGACCAGCAGATCTGCCCCGTTCTTCGCGGCCGAGGCGAGGACAGTGTAGCTCATTTCCAGCGCCGTCCCGGGCGAGACGACGGAGAGGTACGAACCACAACACTCCGTCTTATGAGGATAGTCGGTCACTTGCGCGCCGAGGGCATCGAGCAATCCATCGAGCGCCTGTGGGTTTTCCGGGTTTTCGTACGCTACCTCCTTCTGCGGTCGAAGCACCATGCAGCCGTAGTAAGCTGCAGCCCGTACGTGGTGCAGCGGTCGCGTCACTTGCGACTCGATCCTCTCGAATCCCACCTGGTCCCTCAGGAGTTGCAGCACATCGAGGATCTGGAGAGTCCCGTCGTACTGGGCCTCGATGAAGAGGTTGAGTTTGTCTCTCTTCTCCTCGTCGTGGCTCAGAACGTAGTTGGTGCGTCTGAGGACGTTGTAGCAGGTGGTGCATGCGACGGCGAGGCGAAGGTCCACTTGCCTGGCCGCGGCCAGCACACGGGCGGGACCAGCCAGGTCTAGCAGGTTGTCCACCACCAGCGGGAAGGTAGCCCCGCAACAGTTCCATTCAGGCAGTTCCACCAGTCTGATCCCCAGCGCTTCCGTCGAGGCTCGAACTGAGTTGTCGAAGCCCTGGGCGGTAGTCTTGAGGGTGCAACCAGGAAAATAGGGAATCTCGATCAAGCAAACCTCTCCCGCCAGGTGTCGGATTCGTGGTCCGCCCTAATCCGTGTATTTCCGAAAAGCGCCGATGAACAGTTGCTGCGGGAACTCGGCGAGCTCATCGAGGGAAAGAGAAGTAGGATCAACGCGATCGCCTCCCTCCTGTAGCGCGACTTCGCGCACGGCTTCCATGACCCGCGAGAGATCCACTCCCTTGGGGCAACGTGTATAGCAGGTCTGGCAGGCAGCACAGAGCCACGGCGCGCTGGAATGCACAACTCTGTCTACGAGCCCCAGCTGGAGGAATCGTATGACCTGATTGGGTAACATGTCCATGTCGAAGGCCGCGGGGCACCCGGCTGAACATTTGCCGCATTGGTTGCAGCTCAGCAGTACCTGCCCGCTCAGCTCTTCGATTCTGCGCACGGCTTCGTTGCCCACACTTGTCGCCGAAAGCCTGATTCTCATCTTTCCCTTACCCCATCTGCCCCACTCATGCCCCTGGCCAGTCCGCAGCAGCGCTTGCTAGGATCGCTGGTATTGGTGCCGCCCTCGCTCGTAGGCGTCCGCGCCGTAGATGTCATTGATGACGACGGCAGGGAAGCTCTCTACCACCAGGCGGCGCAGGGCCTCGGGCCCCAGATCCCCGTAGGCGATCACTTCCGCCGACAGGACGCTGCGAGCCAGCAGGGCACCGGCGCCCCCCACGGCGGCGAGGTAGACCGCCTCATACCGCTGCATCGCCTCCCGCACCGGAAGTGAGCGGCTGCCCTTGCCCATCATGCCCTTGATACCCGCCTCCATGAGCCGGATGGCATAGGGATCCATGCGGTAGCTGGTGGTCGGCCCCGCGGAGCCGATGGGATTTCCTGGCCTGGCTGGACTGGGACCCATGTAGTAGATGATCTGGCCCTGGGGATCGATAGGGAGAGGTTCACCGCTGTCCAGAGCTTCCACCAACCGTCGGTGGGCGGCGTCGCGAGCCACGTAGATGGTCCCGCTGATGCATACAGAATCGCCAGAGCGCAACCGCTCCAGCACTGATTGAGTGAGAGGGGTAGTGATGTCCATCAGTTCGTGCTCATTCGAGACAAGCCAACCACCTGTCTGCCCATGCTCCCGTCGAAGGTGATCACAGAATCGTCTCCTTGTGGCGCGCGCTGTGACACTGAATGTTAACTGCCACCGGAAGGCTGGCGATGTGGCAGGGGAACACCTCGACGTGCACCGCCAGGCAGGTCGTGCGCCCACCTAGACCCTGCGGCCCGATGCCCAACTCATTAGCCCTGGTCAGGATGTCCTGTTCCAGTGTGGCGACCTCAGGGTCCTCGCCAGGCTGTCCCACCTTCCTCTGCAACGCGTGCTTGGCCATCAGCATGGCCTTCTCGGCGCTGCCACCGATGCCCACCCCCACTACGGTGGGCGGGCAGGGGTTGGCCCCGGCACGCTCGACCGTCTCCACGACGAAACGGGTGACACCCTCCCGGCCGTCCGCTGGCTTGAGCATCCCCAGGGCGCTCATGTTCTCGCTGCCGCCGCCCTTGGGCATGACCACGATTCTGAGGAGATCACCAGGCACGATTTCGGTGTGAATCACGGCCGGGGTGTTGTCGCCGGTGTTGGCCCGCGCGGAGAAGGGGCGCTCCACCATCGATTTGCGCAGGTATCCCTTTGTGTAGCCCTGTCTGACGCCTTCCTGGATGGCCTCATTGAGGCTGCCACCGACCACATGCACGTCCTGACCCAACTCCACGAAGACCACTGTCAGTCCCGTATCCTGACAGAGGGGTATGCCCTCTTCGCAGGCTACCTGTGCGTTGAGAATCAACTGCTCCAGGATCTGGCGACCTACCGGAGATTCCTCCGTTTCCAGCGCCGAGCGGAGGGCCGCCAGGACGTCGTCACCCAGGTAGTAACTGGCCTCGACGCACAGGCGAGAAACAGTTTCAGCTATGTCACCGCATGCGATCTCTCGTTTGGTCATTCCGCGATGCCCGTATAGCTGTTGCCCAGCCGCTCAGAGCCCCCGCTCAAGCGGAGTCTCAGGACCAGCCTGGGTCGTGATTTGCGCGACGCACGAGCTGGACCAGACACCATATCACAGAGGCGCGAGCGTCGGAACACCTCGCAACGAATGAGGAGACCGAACGTTCTTGTCTCCCGGCGTGCAGGGTACCATCGGCGGCTGCCGGACCACCTCCGCGTAACCCGATTCGACATAGTAGACGGCCTTGCCATCGAGCGCAAGCTTCGCGGCTGTAGCGTGTTTGTGCGGTGGAAGATGGCATGCGCCAAACGCCTCAGCTCTGTCGAATCGTGTCGTTCTCAAGCACAAATGGCCATATGCTGGACACTTAGTGACTAGTTGCCAGGGGCCTGATGATGTAGCAACACGACACGGACTGTGTGTTGCGTGTGACAAAGGAACAAGTTCCGGTCAGGTCATTGACATGCATTCACGAATCTGCTATACTGGATGTCGTTCAGTGACATACGTGAGTCGTGACAGGGCTCGCCAACAGAGACCGTGGTGAGGCTGATCGGGTGGCTGGCAAGAGTCTGGACGAAATCGATGCGGCGATCATAGAGCTCCTTCAAGACGACGGTCGGATGTCAGCCGTCGATGTGGCTTCCCATCTCGAGGGTGTCACGCCCAGGATGGTCCGCCACCGGATCAAGAAGCTGGTGCGCGAGGGCGTCATCTCAATCACGGCGGTGGTCCACCCGAAGGCTCTGGGCTACGAGATCATGGCCGACGTCCTCATCGAGACGCAACTTGGCTCGATCCCCGATATCGCGCGCCGTCTGGCAGAGTTGGACCACGTCACCTACGCCGCCTGCGCCACTGGAGAGTCGGACATCAGCATTCAAGTCGTAGCCCGTTCAGTCGAAGAACTGTACCACATGGTACAGGAGAAGATCCACCAGATGCCGGGAGTATCCCGTACGCGCACCTACTTGCTGCCGTTGGCTCTGAAGTTCACTTACAACTGGGGTGTGCCGCGGGAGGTCTGTCCCATGCGCCAGGCTGTGCCGCAACCGACTGAAGAGGGAGCGGACACCACATAAGGCGAAGTAGAGCGCATCGCTGCCAGGATCACGGATCTGATCCTGGTATGCATTCGTTGGCAGACCCGAACAGGTCGAATACAAGTCCCCGTGAGCGAACACTCTCGCTGCGCTCATGAGATCGGAAAGCCTCTGTGGGGAGCTAGGGGAAGAAAGGAAACGCTGGTATAGGGATTGGACATGGCCGAGGGAACGATGTCGTGCATAGTTGATGAACACACTGATGCTTCGGGGCGCGCGTTGGGAAAGTCAGGCACAGAGTTGATGCACAAGCGCCTGGCTAACGTGCCGCGGGGTGTCTATTGGTCCTTTCCTGTCTTCGCGGCCAGTGCCCGTGGTTGTCGCCTGACCGATGTCGATGGTGAGGAGTACCTGGACTTCGCGGGCGGGATCGGAGCGCTGAATACGGGTCACTCGCATCCGCTCGTGTTGAACGCCATCAGGCGGCAGGCGGAGCGCTTCACGCACTCGTGTTTCCATGTGGCGATGTATGACTCGTATATTCTCTTGGCTGAGCGGCTGAACCATCTGATCGGGGGCAAGCGCGCGCGCAAGACGATGTTCGCCAATAGCGGTGCCGAGGCTATTGAGAATGCCGTGAAGATCGCGCGGCACTTCACGTCGCGGACCGCGTTGATTTGCTTCGAACATGCGTTTCACGGACGTACTCTGCTGGCGATGAGCCTGACCGGCAGAGTCAACCCTTACAAGACGGGCTTTGGCCCGTTCGCCCCGGAGGTGTACAGGGTTCCGTTTCCGTACTGCTACCGCTGCCCCCGGAACCTCCAGTACCCTGGGTGCGACGTTCTGTGTTTTGATGACCTGGAGCGTTGCCTGCGGACCAGAGTGGCTGCTGAGGCGGTGGCGGCGGTGCTGATCGAACCTGTCTTGGGGGAAGGCGGATTCATCGTCACACCGCCCGAATACATGAGCCGGCTGGAACGACTGTGCCGGGCAAACGGTATTCTGCTCATTGTCGACGAAGTTCAGGCGGGTTTTGGCCGCACCGGCGAGATGTTCGGTTTCGAGCACTATCGAATCGAGCCCGATATCGTGGTCACAGGCAAGTCGCTCGGGAGCGGCGTGCCGCTCAGTGGCGTGACTGGCTGGTCCGAGGTGATGGACTCGCCGCAGGTGGGGGGACTAGGAGGTACGTCCGGCGGCAATCCCCTGGCCTGCGCGGCGGCTCTGGCCGTGCTTGAAGTCTTTGAGCAGCAAGGTCTGGTCGATCGCGCCAGAGACGTCGGTGCCGCGATCGAAGAGCGGCTCCAGCGTCTCTACCAAGAGTCCCCAATGGTGGGGGATGTAAGAGGCTTGGGTGCCATGATGGCCATCGAACTGGTCAAAGACAGGAAGAGCAAGGCCCCGGCAGTCGAGGAGACGCAACGCGTTGTGAACAGGTGCTTTGACGACAAACTGATCATCTTGACTGCGGGAACCTACGGGAACGTCATTCGATTGCTCGTGCCCCTCGTGGTTCCGGAGGACGATCTCCAGAGAGGGTTGGACATCTTGGAGCGATCGGTGGCCGAGGTGGGCCAATCCTATGACTAGCCGGTCGATCACAACCGGACTATCTGAGTTGGCGGGAGCAGGATTTGGTTCCTCCCTGCCGCTCTCGGCGGGCACGAGAGAGAGCCCATCACCGCGAGCGGTGCTCGGGCGTGCCATTGGCGTGGGGCGTCGGTGGAGGTGAGGTGTGCTCTGGTCCCCTGCGGGAGAGAGGGGTCAGGGCGGGTTATGGTGAAAGGAGAGGGTGAATGAGTGCGGTGAAGACAGCGCCCTACGGATCCTGGGAATCGCCGATCTCGTCGGAGTTGGTCGCGTTCCGAACACTGGGGAGCCTGGAGCCGTTTTTCACCACCGGCGAGATCACACTCGACGGAGAGGACATCTACTGGATGCTGCTACGACCGGCCGAGGGCGGGCGGTACGTGGTGATCCGCTATACCCCGGATGGACAAACTAGCAACATGACCCCGTCTGGGTTTGATGTGCGCACCACCGTGCACGAGGTCGGTGGGGGCGGTTTCGCGGTGTCCGATGGGATCCTGTATTTCTCCAACTTCTCTGATCAGCGAGTATATCGTCTGGATGCCAGCAGGGAGCCGAGGCCGATCACGGCTCCGGGGCAGCTCCGCTATGCGGACTACGTTGTCGACCGTGGACGACAGCGCATGATCTGCGTTCGTGAAGACCACACCGCGGAGGGACGAGAGGCGGTGAACGCCCTGGTCAGCCTCGATCTGGAGGACAACCTGGGCGGGAAAGTGCTCGTGTCCGGCGACGATTTCTACTCGTCGCCGCGACTCAGTCCCGACGGGTCGCGCTTGGCGTGGCTGGCATGGAACCACCCCAACATGCCCTGGCATGGAACCGAACTGTGGCTGGGCAACGTGGGCGTCGACGGGACCATTGGCGAGCGAAGGAGAGTGGCGGGTGGCCCCAAGGAGTCTATCTTCCAGCCAGAGTGGTCGCCAGACGGAGTGCTCCATTTCGTATCGGATCGGAGCGGCTGGTGGAACATCTATCGCGACTGCGAGGGGCAGGTGGAGCCGCTGTGCGAGATGGAGGCGGAGTTTGGGATGCATCAGTGGGCCTTCGGCATGGCGCTCTATGCGTTCGAGTCAGCTCAGAGGATCATCTGCGCCTACAATCGGCGTGGCTTATGGCACCTGGCGAGCATCGATGCCGACACCGGTAAGCTGGCGTTGATCGACACCCCTTACACGGATATCTGGAGCGTCAAGGCGGCCCCCGGGCAGGCTTTCTTCATGGCTGGCTCGCCCAGCGAGCCCGCGTCAGTGGTCCGGCTCGATCTGGCGAAGCAAGAGCTCAGCGTTCTCCATAGATCGAGTGATCTGGTGATCGATCCCGGATATCTGTCTCTGCCGCAGCCCGTTGAGTTCCCGACTGAGCGTGGGCTCACAGCTCATGCTTTCTTCTATGCGCCGCGAAACCGCGACTACGCGGCTCCGGCGGACGAGCGACCACCTCTCCTCGTCATCCCCCATGGTGGCCCAGTGGGCGCGACGTGGACGACGCGGCGGCTGGAGATTCAGTATTGGACCAGCCGTGGCATCGCGGTCCTTGATGTCAACTACGGGGGTAGCACTGGATATGGGCGGGCATATTGGGAGCGCGTTGTCGGGCAGTGGGGGATCGTTGACGTCGACGACTGCACGAACGGGGCCCGTTACCTGGTCGAGCAAGGGAAGGTTGACCCCGACAGACTGGCCATCAGCGGAGGAAGCGCGGGCGGGTACACGGTGTTATGCGCGCTCACCTTCGGAGACTTCTTCGCGTGCGGGGCGAGCTATTATGGCATCAGTGACGTGGAACGGTTGAGTATCGACGCCCACAAGTTCGAATCGCACGATCAAGACCACTTGATCGGTCCCTACCCCCAGGAGCGGGAACTGTACTGGGAGCGATCACCGATCCACTTCGTTGATCGTTTGTCGCGCCCGGTGATCTTCTTCCAGGGGCTCGACGACCTGGTTGTGCCGCCCAATCAGACTGAGATGATGGTGGATGCCTTGCGCGCGAACGGCTTGCCCGTGGCCTACGTGGCCTTTGAGGGCGAACAGCACGGCTTCCGTCGTGCCGAGAGCATCAAGCGTGCCCTTGACGCGGAGCTCTTCTTCTATTCCACGATCTTCGGGTTCGAGCTGGCGGAGCCAGTGGAACCTGTGGAGATTCAGAATCTCTAGGACGATCATCCGCCATCTCTCGGGTGGTGTCGGTTCGGGACACTATGGTAGCCAGAGTCGATGACAGTATCCCGACGGAGATGTCCGGCGACAGCTCAAGGGGCTATGGGAAGCTGGGGAGCCGGTTCTCCGGGGAAGGGGACGGTGGCAGACTCCTTGGTCCGGGGTTGTGTGGATGGCTCCGCTCACCGGTGTGGTGGACGTGTCATAGGGGCTACCAGGACAGGGGATGAGACGAGCCATGTCCTTTGGATGGACGGGGCGGATTCTGAGGGTTGACTTGTCGGGGAGACGGTCGTGGGTCGAGGACACGGAGCCGTATGTGGGGTCGTTTATCGGTGGGAGAGGAATCAACGTCAAGATTCTGTACGATGAAGTGGGGCCCGAGGTAACCGCTTACAGTCCGGCGAACAGGCTTTGTTTAGGGCCCGGTGTTCT
>DAOUME010000015.1:0-130369 GCA_034411995.1 Anaerolineae bacterium
TCCGTGATCGACGACCTGGTCAGAGATAGACGGTAACCTCCACCCAACCCGGCTGGTGTCTCAACCCATCAGCGTGTGAGACACACCAGCAAACAACAGGGGCCACCGTCTGACTCGCGGTGGCCCCACTGCTATCCCCCCGGCCCGAGACCGCCAGGCCCTATGGACCAGACTGAATGAGGGGAAGGACCGTTCGTTTGATGTGCTCCGTCACCCTCAAGACCTCCTTGCGGATCTCCACCTTGAGCGGCCCCGTGGTATAAGCGTGCCTGTCTCGCAGACCGCCACCCTCGACGTACTCAGTGCCCATCATCATGCCACCGATGGTCCCCGCATACTCGTTCTGTGGTTCGATGCCGTTCATCACTGCCCAGGCCAGGCACCAAGCGCGGGTGACACTGTTCATCTGGTATCCACCCCCGCCGAGGGCGACACACCTCGGGGACATGGCCTCAATGATCTTCACCGCCTCTGCATACGAGTTGTTGGTCAAGCTGAGGTGAGAGAGGGGATCGGCCAGCAGTCCATCCGCGCCGATGAGCGCGAAAACGATATCAGGGTCGAAGGCGGCCAGGGCGGAGGGCACGACCTCGTTGAAGGCCAGGAGGAAAACCTCGTCGTCCGTCTGCGGGGGGAGAGGGAGGTTGATGTTGTACCCTTTGCCAACCCCCGAGCCGATCTCTGTCTCGAAGCCGGACCAGGGGAAGAGCGTCTTCCCACTCTCGTGCAGAGAGATGGTGAGGACGCGGTTCTCGCCGTAGAAGGCGGATTGTACGCCGTCCCCGTGGTGTGCATCCAGATCGAGGTAGGCTATCCGACGCCCCTCGCTCAGCAGGCGCCGGATGGCGATGACCACGTCGTTCACGTAGCAGAAGCCTTCCGCGTTTCGACGCTGCGCATGGTGGAAGCCCCCGGCCAGGTTGAAAGCCAGGCCATAGCCATCTTTGGATACCAGATTAGCCGCCAGCAACGTTCCACCAGCCACCAGCGCAGAATAGTCGTACACGCCTGGAAAGACCGGGCAATCCACCGTGCCCAGCCCGAACTCGATCATCCGCTCGCGGAAGAGGCCGTCGTTGGCCTCCTTCAGCGCAGCCAGGTACTCTCGGTCGTGGAACGTGGCCATGTCCGCCGCAGTAGCCGGTTGCGGCCTGACGACGTCCATCCACGGCTTGTCCAGCAAGCCATACTTGTGACACAGTTCCGCTGCCTCCCGGGCCCGGCGAGGCTCCAGCGGATGGTCGGAGCCGTAATCGTACTCGGCATACTGCGGTGAGTAGACAAAGGCGGTCCTGGTCGTGTACTCAGCAGCGGCCTCCAGAAGCGCGTGGGGTTCCACAGTCTTGGCCAGCCACGGTGCGCCCTCCGGGTGGTCGTCACCATCGACAGGCTGCTCGGGCGGGCAGGCAAGTAGAACCACGGGGATACTCTGCAGCCGAGTGCTTCGCGCCATACGTCCTCTCAAGTCTGGGTCCTCTGCGGCCCGGTCGAGGTCGCCATCCAGCAGCACCAGGTCCGGAGTGGCGCGCTCCATCAAGATCAGGGCAGCGGTCGTGTCCTGCGCTGCACTCACCTCGTACCCATGCCCCTCGAGAGAACGCCTGGTCACGCGCACGAAATGAGGATCATCGTCCACGATCAAGATCCTAGCCATGCTGCTCCAGTGCCATGGTGGCGATGTAGACCCCATCCTCGTAGACACACCGCACGGGGTGGTCAGCCCTGTTGAGAATGGTGAGCATAGGACCGTTGTTCTCCAGGATCTCGGCGGTGAACGCCTTCACGCCATGCTCGGCGCCGATCTCAGCGAGATAGTGCAGAAGATAGGTGCCAATCCCTATGTTCTGCCAGTCATCGCGCACGGTGAAGGCCATCTCGGCGAGGTCCGAAGCCCCCCCCAGGAGACCATACCTTCCCACAGCGACGATCCTCTCCCTGCCCTCCTTGCGCACCACACCCACTATCGCCATGTCCTGCTCGTAGTCTATGGTGGTCATAGCCTGGACAGTCTGATGAGGCATAGCGCGCAACGGGCTGAAGTACCTCTGATAGATGCTGCGATCCGACAGGCTGTAGAAGAAATCCTGCATCATCGATTCATCTGTGGCCTTGATGGGCCGGAAGAACACCACGTCCCCCCGGAAGATGGAGGTAGTCTCCAGGTCGGACGGGTAGATGCCCACGGGGATCAACTGATCCCCATAGATGTACTGGCTCGACTTGGCTTCTTCCAGCAACTGTGCTCGAAATCGTGGATGGGCTATGCTGATCAGCGCCAGCACACGCTCGCGGACGTTCTTGCCATGCAGGTAGGCGATGCCGTACTCGGTGACCACATAGTACACGTCACCCCTGGTGATCATCACGCCTGCTCCTCTGGACAGGCTGGCCACGATGCGCGACATGACGCCTCCAGCCGCCGTGGAGGGCAAGGCGATGATCGGCTTCCCGCCCCTGGACTTGGCCGCTCCCCTGATGAAGTCCACCTGACCGCCCAGGCCGCTATAGAATACCTGGCCCAGAGAATCTGAGCATACCTGACCCGTCAGATCTATCTCCAGCGCAGAGTTGATGGCTACCATGTTGTCCTGCTGGCTGATGATCGACGGATTGTTCGTATAGTCGCAGGGCTGGAACTCGAAGGTGCGGTTGTCGTCCACGAAATCGTAGAGTCGTCTACTGCCCAGGCAGCAGCTCGTGACCACCTTGCCCTGATCCAGCGACTTCCGGGCGTTGGTCACGGCCCCGCTCCGCATCAGGTCCACGATCCAGTCCGAGACCAGCTCCGTGTGCACTCCCAGGTCTTTCTTTTTCTCTAGCAACACGGCAACGGAGCGAGCGATCTTGCTGATGCCCATCTGGATCGTGGCCCCATCGTCCACCAGGGTGGCCACATTCCTGGCGATCTTGAGCGACACCTCGTCAGGCGGCGGGAAGTGCAACTCCGGAAGCGGGCTGTCGTTTTCCACCATGGCAGTTATCCGGTCCACGTGAATGAAGCTGTCACCCCAGGTCCTCGGCATGCGAGGGTTCACCTCGGCAATGACGTGCCGGGCGCTCTCTGCGGCAGCCTTGACCACATCGACCGAGACCCCGTAGCTACACATTCCACGTTCGTCCGGAGGCGAAACCTGAATCAGAGCAACATCGACATGGATGCTCGTGGAAGCCAGCAAACCCGGAACGTCGGACAGGAACACAGGGGTGTAGTCGGCCCGTCCCTGGCAGACGGCGTCTCTCACCTCGGGCCCGATGAAGAAGGCATCGTGCCGAAAGAGATCCCCATACTCTGACTCGGTGTTGGGGGTCAACGCCAGGGTCAAGCTGTGGATCAGCCTCACATTCGCCAGCTCTGCTGACATCCTGGACAGCTCACCGACCAGAAGTCGCGGGACCGCGGCCCCGGACCCGATGAACACCGAGCAGCCCCGCCGGACGAGCCTCAGGGCCTGCTGAGCCGTCGTCAGCTTGTTCCCATACCGCTCCCGCCAATCCCGCGATCTCATGCGTCCTCCCCCATGCTAAGGGCAAGGCGGTTGTGCGTCGGTGCCCACAATGATCCTGATGGCCACGTCGCTCAACCAGTTATGCTCATAGCGGACGTTCTCCTCGTCCACACCCAGGTACTGCCTCAGACGCTCCAGGGTGAAGCTCTCGCCTCCGTAGCTGACGATGACGGTCTTTGCATAGTCCAGCCGCTCACTCTTGCCCACTTCCACGACTTTGAACCCGCGCGCCCTCAGGCGATTGGTGATTTGAGAGGAGAACCCCTCCAGGGTGGTGCCGTTCTCCACGGCGATGCGCACCCCTTCGGCAGCCAGCCTTTCCTCCTCCCACGAGAGCGGGACCATCCGCTCCCCCATCAGTTTCTTGACCAGGTCCCTGTCCGGCCGCATCACCCAGGCCCCATCGTTGGTGACCCACTGGGGCGCCACAGTCAAGTCGATCACGCTCTGACTGATGCCGCTGAGGGGCAGGTCAGCGATGAGCTGCGCCAGATACACCATCTCTCCCGGCTCCAGGTCGGTCTGCACGTGATCCCGCATACTATCCAGCAGCGGGAAGAGCCTGGTCAGCAATCCGGGGAGACCCAATTCCAGCACCCGGCTGCGGATGGCGAGGAGCACCTCCCTCTGCCTGCGATCGCGGTCGAACACCGGTGTATGGGTCCGGCAGCGGCAGTAGATGAGAGCCAGTTCGCCATCCATGTGCATCATCTCCGCCGGCAGCCGGCGCAGCAACAGATACTCGCCCGGGGCCTTCATGTCGGGAACCCAGAGCTCCGTCGGGCAGGCCACGTCGACGTCGATACCCCCGAGGATGTCTATCATCTCCGTGAAACCCTGGAAGTCGATCCGCACGTAGCGGTCGAAGGTCAGGCCCAGGTTCTCCTCCAGGATCCTCCTCAGCAAGGCAGGCCCGCCGCCGGGATAGTCCTCGGCTTCGCCGATGTTGTCGGCCAGGTTGAGACGGGTCTTGCCGTGACCGGGGATAGCGACGTAGAGGTCCCTGGGTATGGAGACCATGCTTACGATCCGCTCCTCAGGATCGACGGAGACGAGAATCATGGTGTCCGTTCGCCAACCATCGTCAGGAGGACGTCGGTCGGTACCCAGTAAGATGACGTGCACAACGCCTGACCGCATCGGCACGGGCGCGGGCAGCAGGGGTGTCACCGTGGACTGGGCGGGGAATGTGCCGAGAGCAACGGCCTCCGCACTCGCCACGTCCTCGCGGACCGGCGCGGGAACCGCCACGACAGGGACGAGGGTCGCTTGAGCGACCAAGCAGAGCGAAGCGGTCAGCAAGAGGGCAAACCAGATCTTCTTCACAGACGGCTCCACCGCTCGCTCGCTTCACGTAACAGAGCCCCTCCCGCCTCCCACGGCTGGTCCGCGACGCCTCCACGACCCTGGCGGCACCGACGCCCGGGGTGCACGCCGCTCCAGGGAAGATCAGTCAGGGCAAATCGTATGGAAGTCGTCTCCCAGGATGACGAGCACGTCCGCGTCGCTCGATCCACCGGGTTCGTCGCGCACGTTCCCGTTCGGGACCTCCAGATACGCTTGCAGGTTCTGCACAGTGTAGGGCTTATCTGCGTAGCTCACGATCAGTGTTTCGGCATAGTCGCTTCTGTCAGCGGGACTGAAGTCGACGATCTGAAAGCCTCGCAACTCCAGGCGCTCGGCGATCTGTCGCGCCCAGCCCTGTCGGGGCGTGCCATTGCGCAGCACGATCCTGGCCCCTTCTTCTTTCAGCAAGTTCACGGTCTCTGAGGGAGGATCCAGCATGTCCATGATCACCGGGGCGATCTTCTCGCGGTCAGGCAGCATCACCCACGCGCCCTCAGGCGTCGTCCACTGTGGGGCCATGTTGAGATCGATGTTGGCCTTGTTCACGTTCGTCAGCGGGATGTCCGGAACCAGTTGGGCCAGGCTCGTAACCCCCGTGGGGCTGAGATCGGTCTGGACCATCTCCCTCATGGTGACCAGCAATTCCAGGGCGCGGGGAAGGAGGCCGGAGATACCCAGTTCCATCACCCTGTCACGGACGGCGAACAGAACCTTCTGCTGGCGCCGGTCGCGGTCGAACACCGGCGTGTTGTAGCGGCACTGAGCATAGCGGAGCGCCGTCTGTCCGTCCAGGTGCTGCATCCCCGCCGGCACGTAGCCTATCTGCGTCCAACCGCCTGGATTCTCCGAATCGGCCCCCCACAGTTCGACGGCACATTCCACGTCGACATCGATGCCCCCGAGGATATCGATGACCCTCTTGAACCCCTCAAAGTTGATACGGATGTAGTGGTCGAAACTTATGCCCAGGTTCTGCAGCAAGGTCGCGTTGAGCAGAGCGGGGCCGCCTCCGGGATAGCCGGTGCTCTCCCCCAGGTAGTCCGCCGTGTTGAGGCGATTCTCACCGTGCCCCGGTATGTGGACCCACAGGTCACGAGGAATAGAAAGCATCCCCACCACCTTGCTCGCGGGGTCTATCCGCACGTAGATCATGGTATCCGTGCGCCAGTCGACCTGGCCGGGCAACCTGTCCGCGCCCAGAAGCATGATGCTGATCACCCCCTCGGGGACTGGCAACGGCGTGGGCACAGGCGTCGCCGTGGGGGTAGGGGTGGGCGAGGCAGTGGGTGAAGGCGCCACCGAGGGCGTCACAGGCCTGGAAGTACCCGTCGCCTCACCGTCGACGGTCATCGTAGGGCGCGGGGTCTCGGTGGGCGTATTCTCCGCCTGAGGCCCGCTACCACAGGCCGCCAGTAAGGTGCCCGCCAGCACGGTGACGAGCAAGACGAGTATGAGCCTTCCCCAGGCATCCTGCCGCATGCAGAAACGATCCCCTCTCAAACGCAAGTCTACTTCCCATTATACCACTCGGAGATCGATGACACAACGAAGTCGGATCTGAAACCTGGCCGACGGCCAACCTGCACCAGAGTGGGCACCTCCCACGACAAGATGCCCGTGGCCACCCTGTGCCTTCCTCATTCTTCGACCGTTCACGGGTTGCCAAGACGACCCCGCACGAAAGAGAGCCCCGAACCGCGTGTTCGGGGCTCTCGCCAGAGTCTCTGCTGGCGGTAGCAGGTTGTCAGCCTCTACCGGCTGTCTCCATCTCTGACCACCACCGGCAACGGCTGGGGAGTACGCAGCGCACCCCACTCCCCAAATCCAACGAACCTCTTCACCATGCAGACGATCCATCTCCAGTGGAGGAGCAGGTGGATGAAGATCCCGGCGATCATGGCCACGCTGCCCCAGACGTGGAGATCGTTCCAGGCCTCCCGAGTGAGGAAGAACACCACCCGACCGAAATCGGGATTACGACCACCCTGGTACCCCGCGTGGGGCATGGTGAGCAGCACCACACCCGAGACGGTGGCGGCCAGGAAGGCGATGAGGATCATGGCGTCTACCGCGAAGTTGAGCTTGGCTTTGCTGAACATGCACACCTCCTATTCCTATTCTGCCCTGATTGTACCTGCGGGGTGTGTGGCTCCGGTTAAGGAGCCGTGAAAGAAGTATGAAGTCAGTCACGCGTGGCCGAACACGAGCGGGCCTCCGTGTACGCTGACCTGCCGAACAGGCCCAGTCACCGGCGGTGTGGTATAATGAGTGTTGGAGATACCCGATGACCGAGAAAGGCAAACGGATCAGCGACTCCCAGGTGACGATCAGTCAGGTGATGCTGCCCACCGACGCCAACGTGTATGGCAACGTCCACGGCGGCGTGATCATGAAGCTGGTGGACGACGCCGGCGCCATCGTCGCCACCAGGCACAGCCGCAGCATCGTAGTCACCGTGGCCGTGGATTCGATGACCTTCCTCTCACCCATCTACGTAGGCAACCTGGTGACCTTCACCGCGGCCCTGAGCTACGTGGGCCGAACCTCGATGGAGGTTGAGGTGCTCGTCGAGGCCGAGGACCCTCTCACAGGCGAGAAAACCCACACCAACACCGCGTACGTGGTCTACGTGGCCCTGGACGAGAATGGTCGACCCACCGCGGTGCCCCCATTGATTCCGGAGACCGACCAGGAGAGGGAGCGTTTGGCCAGGGGAAAGAGGCGTCAAGAGGACCGGTTGTCGAGACAGAGGGAAGGCATCTGAGGTCCGTTGAGCGCTGGCCTGTCGAGTGCTGGCCAGGGCCATGGGCTGCTGTGCTCCAGAGAAGCCGCTGAGGGGTGCCCGGACTAGATCAGCTTCTCCCCGCTTGCTTCGTCCCTCTCCAGGCGACTGAGGAACCGGCCACGCAGTTGGCGTGTCAGATCTCTGGGCGACCGCCCGTCGAGAGGAACTCTTCCGCCTGCCATCATGCTATGGCCTCCACCGGTGCCCAGCCCTTCCACCACCGTATGTACCACTCGCCCTGCATGGGCCTCGATGTCGGTGGTCCGCACTGAGATGACGATCTCGTCACCGTAGATGCCGGTACACATGATCCAGCGCGCGCCTTCCCACCGAAGCAGGAAATCAGCCATCTCAGCGGCGAGGTCGGGCCAGTCCATGGGCCCCAGGTCGCAGATGACCACATCGTCGTAGATGAAGGTGCTCTCCAGAGCCCGTTCGAAGGCTCGGAAGTAAGCCAGCGGCACCTGCGCCTGCTCTATCTGCGCCAGTATCTTGGTGTCCGCCAGGGGCAGCAGGTACAAATAGGCCTCCACGTCGGCCTCTCCGGCAGACCGGGCCAGGCTCATCGTGTCTGACTTGATGCCGTAGAAGAGAGCCGTGGCCGTCCGTCGATCTGGAGCTACCCCGGCCGCCCTCAGATACCCGGTGAGCATGGTCGAAGTCGCACCGCAGGCCCCGCGCAGGTCCACGAACGGCACCCCCTCCAGGGCCGAGCGTACATCAGAATGATGGTCGATGGTCACCTTGGGTGTGACCACCGACGGCAGAGTAACGTTCCCGGCCCCCGGCTGGGCGTCGACCAGGGCCACGGCGTCGTACCGCCGCAGATCCAGCTCGGAGAAGGGGGTGAGCTCGATAGAGAGGAGACTCACCATGGCTTTGTTCTCGGCGCGACCGATGATGCCACCGTAGGCCAACGTGGTGCTCATACCCTGCCATCGCTGGAGCAGGTAGGCCAGGGCCAGGGCGCTGGCGATGGAATCAGGGTCTGGATCATCGTGGGTGACGATGAGGATGGTGCTGGCCCCGCGCAGCGTTTGGAGCAGCGCCTCCACAGCCTCGGCGCTATTGGCGAAAGCGCCGTCGCGACTGGCTTCACACTCGTTCATCCACCACCTGACCCTGGCCTCTCGATCATTGCTGCTCCTTCCACCACCGCCGGGTCTGTGCCTCCTCGCCGGATTCCTGCAACGCGACGATGAGCTCGGCCACAGCCTCCGGACCCACACGCTATGCTCCTGGACGACAGCCTCGCGAACGCCCTGCTCGTCAGTCGACGCCTCGATGAATGGCCTGCCGGTGAGGATGAGGTGTGTTGTCGTCGACGCGCACGCGGTGACAGTCGCCGCACAGCACCGATCGCTCGAACCCCGACCGGCCTGGCTTCGACTCCGTGGCCCTCAGAGGACAGGACCACCTCCCGCCTCTCGACCACGTTCCACTACCCCCGCGCTTGTGGCCTGGGGAGCACGGTTTCCAAGGGCGGGGATCAGGGCGGGAGAATCAGATGCCCAACTCTCCTTTGATGCGGATGAAGGAGACAACGTTGTCGCGGCCGAGCATGCCCAGCAATCGCCCATCGTCCATGACCGGGAGCTGATTCACACCATCAGCGGTCATGTCTTGCATGGCGACCCACAACTCCTCGTCCGGGCCTACTCTCTTCAGCCCATCGAGAGGTGTCATCACCTGTCCGACCGTGGTCATGGGCCAGCGGTCCTGGGGAACACCCTTGATGTTGTGCAGGGTGAGGAGACCCCGGAGTTGCCCTCCTTCAACGACTGGGAAGCAGCGAGCTCCCTTGGGCAGCATGTGTTCGGTCACCAGTCTGTCCAGGCTGAGGTGTGGGTCTATCTCAGGACAATCCCGGCTCATCACCTCTCTCACCGTGTGCCCGGCGAGGAGGTTTCTCACGGTCAACTGCCGGTAGCTGCTACTGGCGGCGTTGTCCAGGAACCAGCCGATGAAGGCGATCCACAACCCTCCAACCCAGTCGCCCGTGAAGATGCGCCAGATGCCAGCCAGAATGAAGAGATAGGCCACCGCCTGGCCGACCAGTGTGGCCCAGCGCGTTGCCCTTTGCAGATTCCCGGACGCCTGCCAGAGGATGGAACGGAGCACCCGACCGCCGTCCAGTGGAAACCCGGGGATGAGGTTGAAGATCCCCAGCCAGACGTTGATCCCGCCGAGGTACATCCCCAGGGCAGATAGGGGCTCACTGACCCCCTGCGCTGTGAGCCACATCACCCCAAAGCAGACTCCCAGCACGATGCTGGTCAGCGGTCCCACCAGGGCCATGATGAACTCGGTGGCCGCAGTCTGCGGCTCCTCCTCTAGCTGTGAGACACCACCGAAAATGAACAGGGTGATGTCATGGACCGGGAGCCCCCGCGCTCTGGCCACGAAGGAGTGAGCCAGTTCGTGCAGAAGCACAGAGACGAAGAAGAGGATACTGGTGATCACGCCGATCCCCCAGGACAGTGTCGGTGACCAGTTCGGGTAGTTCTGGGGGAAATAACCAGCGGCCAGGGTCCAGGTGACGAGGACGAAGATGAGGATCCAGCTCACGTGGATATTGATGGAGATGCCGCCGATCCTGGCGATGCGAATCGAGTTCTTCAGCATGTGTCCTCCTTCTCCAATGGGGGCCCTTGTCTCCCACCGGCTGCCCGACTACTAAGGGGCACGTCAGGAACAGGGCCTCAAGCCGTTGTTCCAGGCACCGCCCTCTAGCTCAGACTGGGTATGACCTCCAGCCCGTCCATGTAGGGACGCAGCACCTCAGGGATGAGGATGCTGCCGTCCTCTTGCTGGTAGTTCTCCAAAACGGCGATCATCACCCGCGGAAGACCCAGGCCAGAGCCGTTGAGCGTATGCACGAAGCGAGGTTTGGCCCCCTGCTCGGGTCGATAGCGAATCCCGGCGCGACGGGCCTGGAAATCGCCGAAGTTGCTGCAACTGGAAACCTCGAGCCACTCCTCGACCCCCGGCGCCCACATCTCCACGTCGTATTTCTTCATCGCCGAGAAGGCCAGGTCACCGGTACACATCTCTACCACCCGGTGGGGGATCTCCAGCAGTTCAGCGATCCGCTCGGCGTTGCGCACCAGCTCCTCCAGGTGCTCCTGGGAAGTCTCAGGTCCTACGAACCGGACCATCTCCACCTTGTCGAACTGGTGCCCACGCTTGATACCCCGGGTATCTCGTCCCGCCGACATCTGCTCCCTGCGGAAACAGGCGGTATAGGAGACGTACTTGATGGGCAGCGACCCAGGGGGAAGGATCTCCTCCCGGTAGAGGTTGGTGACCGGCACCTCAGCCGTGGGGATCATCCACAGGTCGTCTGGCTCGTACCGGTAGAGGTTGTCGGCGAACTTGGGAAGGTTGCCAGTGCCCACCAGGCACTTGCCCAGCACCAGGAAGGGGGGATAGACCTCTGTGTAGCCGTGCTCGTTGACGTGCACGTCGATCATCCAGGTGATGAGGGCCCGCTGGAGCCTGGCACCCAGTCCCTTGAGCACGTAGAAGCGTGAGCCAGATACCTTGACCCCGCGCTCGAAATCGATGATGTCCAGCGTAGGGCCCAGATCCCAGTGAGGCAGAGGCTCGAAACCCAAAGGGCGAGGTTCACCCACTGTCCGCACCACCACGTTTTCACTCTCGTCCCGGCCCACCGGCACCGACGGATCAGGCATGTTGGGCACCAGGAGGAGCAGGTGGTCCAGGTCCTGTTCCACTTGGTTGAGTTCCTCATCCAGCTCCTTGATGCGCGCGCCCACGTCACGCATCTGCACGATCAGCGCCGCATCCTTGTCCTTCATGCGGCCGATCTCTTTGGAGACCACGTTCCGCTCATGCTTGAGGGAGTCGGCCTCGGCCCGCAAATCCCGTCGCTGAGCGTCGAGGGCAAGGATCTCGTCGATGGGGGCTGTCGAATTCAGCTTGACGAGGCCTTCGCGCACCTCATCAGGGTGTTCGCGAATGAGTCGCAAATCAAGCACGGTGTTTCCTGTCCCTTGAGGTTGGCCTGGCTAAGATACTGCGCTCCCTTGCCCGTCCCGAACGTCTCTGGAAGAACGCTTGAGTAAGATTATACGGCAGCGAGGCTCAAAGTTCAACGCGTCGGCGAACTCTGTCGCCGTGATCCACCTTGCGCACCGATCCCGGAGGGGCAGCTCTGAGGCTCGTTCCCACGAAGCACTTTTGGATGCCCCGCGCGGAGTCGCCGAGCTGAGCTTGGCCCGCCGATGTCGGTAGGGGCGACGCTACCGGCTGCTGGGAACGGTGGACCCTGGCGTGGAAGGAGAGGTGGAGGGCGCCCGTCGATTGTAGCCGCACGGCATGCCGTGCGGCTACGGCGTAGTCTGAGGGGGTGCAGAAGGAGGACGGCCTGGAGATCAGGAGGGGGGTTCTTTGCTGCGCAGGTGGGGGAAGAGGATCACCTCGCGGATAGAAGATTGGTCTGTGAAGAGCATCACCATGCGGTCTATGCCGCAGCCGATGCCGCCCGTCGGCGGCATGCCGTATTCCAAAGCCCGGACGTACTCCTCGTCCATGGGATGGGACTCCTCGTCACCTGCCTCGCGCTGTCTCTCCTGATCGAGAAAGCGCTCTTTCTGATCCAGGGGGTCGTTGAGCTCGCTGAAGGCGTTGCCCATCTCCAAACCGCCGATGAACAACTCAAAACGCTCGACCAGATCCGGATGGTCCGGCTTCTTCTTGGCGAAGGGCGATATCTCCAGGGGGAAATCGATGATGAACGTGGGTTGGATCAGCTTGGGCTCGACGTACTCACTGAAGATCTCGTTCACCAGCATGCCTCGCGTCGGCTGAGGGTCTACCTCCAGCGCATGCTGCTCCACCAACTGCCGCAGCACCTCCAGCGTCGGGGCTTCGTAGATGTCGATACCGGCTTGCTCCAGAATGGCGTCGCGCATGGGCAAACGGCGCCAGGGCGGCTTTAGATCGATGTCCTGCCCCTGGTACGTGACCCGGGCCGTACCCAGCACCTCCTGAGCCACCGCGGAGAACGCCCCCTCTGCCAGGTCCATCATGTCGTGATAGTCTCCGTACGCCTGGTACGCTTCCAGCATGGTGAACTCGGGGTTGTGATGGGAGGAGACGCCCTCGTTGCGGAAATCTTTGCATATCTCGTACACGCGGTCCAGCCCGCCCACGATGAGCCTCTTCAGATACAACTCGTCGGCGATGCGCAGGTAGACCTGCTGGTCGAGGGCGTGGTAGTAGGTGGTGAAGGGTCGGGCCAGGGCCCCGCCGTACACGGGTTGGAGAACCGGTGTCTCCACTTCGATGAAACCCCGGGAATCCATGAACCGGCGCAAGGCGGCAACGACGTGACTGCGGGTGACGAAGACACGACGCGCGTCCTCGTTCACGATCAGGTCCAGGTACCTCTGACGGTAGCGACTCTCCACGTCCTTCAAACCGTGCCACTTCTCGGGCAGCGGTCTGAGGGACTTGGCCAGCAGGGTCAGGCTGGTCACCTTCAGGCTGGGCTCGCCGGTGCGGGTGAAGAACAGCGAGCCTTCGACCTGGATGAGGTCACCGATATCCAGGTCCCGCTTGAACAGCTCGTACGTCTCCTCGTCCACACCGTCGTCAGCCAGCCTGAGGTAGATCTGGATCCGCCCACTGCCGTCGGCGATGTGGGCAAAGGCGGCCTTGCCCATCACGCGGACGCTCATCATGCGGCCGCACAGCTTCACAACCTGAGGAAGCTCTCCCTCCTCACCTCTCTCCTTCCATTGCTCCAAGATCTGGAGCGCGCCAGCAGCCGAATGGGTGCACTCCGAGCGCAGCGGATAGGGGTCTACGCCTTTGTCTCTCAACCTCTCCAGCTTCAAGCGTCGTTGCTGAAGAAGCTCGCTCGACTCCTGTGGCTGGTCTTCGCTCATTGGATGTCCAGTACCTCGAAGAACAGCACCCCGTCCGGGGCCTCCACGGCCACCTCGTCACCCACTCGACGATCCATGAGCGCCCGGCCCAGAGGAGACTCGTTGGAGATACGTCCCTTGCCGGGATCAGCCTCGACAGAGCCCACGATCCGGAAGCTCTCCTCCCCGCCTCCCCGTTCCCTGATCGTCACCCGAGACCCAAAGCCCACGGAGGTCGCGGCCTGCTCGCCCTCCAGGATCACGGCCTTCTGCAAGAGGGCCTCCAGGGTCAGGATGCGCCCTTCCACGAAGGACTGCTCGTGCTTGGCATCCTCGTAGCCGACGTTCTCGGAGAGATCACCCCCATCTATGGAATCTCGTAACTGATCGGCTATCTTGGGCCTCTTGACAGAACGAAGATAGTCCAATTCGGCCTCCAGCCTCTCCCTCCCCTCTGGGGTCAGCAAAACATCGTCGTCGGACTTGGAACTCCTCATACCATACATTCTAACACACCGAGATGCCTCCTTCAAGCCATGGGTCTGGGTTGGCAACCGTATCACCACGATGTATAATGCGCAAGTGCACCGCCTGAGCCTCTTCGATTCCTGGCGAGAGCCTGGTCCTGGCGGATCACGCACAGGCTCGTGATCTGAAGAGCAAGGCCACGGGTGAACCCTCGGCGTCAGCCTCGAACGAACATGCTGGGGCCACCGGCAGGCCCCTCTGCCCACGAAGTCCAATGGGTCCCGGAAGGAGGCAAGATGAACTGGATCAAGGTCCTCCGTCAAGAAGAACTACCAGACGGCCACCGACAGGTCGTCCAGGTGGGCGGGCGCCCTATTCTGCTCCTCAATCATCAGGGCCGACTCTACGCCGTGGACAACGAATGCCCCCACATGGGTGCGTCGCTGGTGGACGGCCAGGTCACACCGCAAGCCACGCTCATCTGCCCCCGCCACAGGAGCGTTTTTGATCTCCAGACCGGCGAGGTCAAGGAGTGGACCCCCTGGCCTCCGGCCGTGGGCCGCGTCCTGGGATCCATTTCCAAGGAGAAGCCTCTCCCCGTCTACCCCACGCGGACAGACCAGGGAAGCATCTGGGTGGGGCTCGAGGACTCAAACTAGGCCGGCCCCGGCATCGGCTACCGGGGTCTCGCCGACGGGCGCAGAGGCCTGCTCTCCGGGACACAACGTCACCTTCTCTGGCAACGACACTGAGCCTCTCCTCGGAAGCGTTCTCTGGCAACTAAGGGCACGAGCAGATGGAATCAGAACTCGAACAGGTGCTTCGATACTACCCCTTGGGCAGCTTGACCGATGCCCGCCGTCTTCAGCAGGGCTCCGTGAACGAGAACTGGGTGGCCACCACGTCCAGGGGGCGGTTCTTCGTGAAGCGCCGACACCCGAGTTACCATCACGAGGGGCTCATTCGCGCCCAACACGCGCTGATCGAGCACTTGAGGCGACAAGGCTTCCCGGCCCCCAGACTCGTCAAGACACTGGCAGATGAGACCATCCTCGTGCTGGAGGGCCAGTGGTACGAGATTCAGGAGTTCATAGACGGCGAACCGTATGACCACGACCGACCGGCCCACCTGGAACAGGCTGCCATCACGCTGGGGATGTACCACCATGGCGTGCGTGGCTTTGGGGCCAGGGCCTTCCGCTCTCTGCCCGACCTGTATTCGCCGGCCACGGCGAACGAGCTACTCCAGCGCCTGATCCACGAAGGCAGGCCAGACCGCGATCCTTCATCGTCAGATGCGGCCAGACGATTGCAGGCTGAAGTGCACGACCTCGCGGACCACTTCGGCCGCCACCCCACTCCACCCCGGCTGGTCATCCATGGCGACTACTACGCCGACAACCTGATCTTCAGCGGGGACCGCATCGTGGGGGTGGTGGATTACGACCGGGCGCGGCTCGAGCCCAGAGTGGCCGAGTTGGCGGAGGCGCTGATCTACTTTGCCTCACCGCAGACCTCTCACCTCAAACACCTCGTCTACCCCGGTTTCCTGGAGTGGGAGCCCTTCCATCGCTTCCTCCAAAGCTATGGCGAGGTCGTCCCGCTCCGAGGAGAGGAAGCTCGAGCGCTCCCCGACTACGTAGGTGCGATCTGGCTTTCATGGTCCCTTCGGCGGCTTCTGGAGGGGGGGCTCCAGCCGGGTTGTGCAGCAGAGGCGTTACAGGAGGTATGTCTGCTCGTCGACTGGGCCAGAGCCAACGCCGGTCAGATGGTCGAGGCTGCCTACGCGGCTGTGGGGAGCTAGCTGTTGAGAAGAGAGAAGCGCCGCACTGTCCCCCGGCTGGCTACCTGACGACGGTCTACGCTCCTCATACGCCCCACGATGCTGCCATCCCAGCTAACGATTGACAGGTGCCACACTTTCTGCTATAATAGCTCTGGATGTCCTGGCTGACCGGCCCCACATCAGCCCAGTCCGACTGGACGACTTCCCACTCTGGGCCATGATGAGCGCCACTGCTCGTGAGGAGGCGCCTGGGGCCACGGAGGAAAGATACCGGGCTGACCTCCTCGGTCTCGCGGCGGGCCTCCACAGAGGAGACTGAATGTGCTTGACCGCTCGGCTCTCGATTTGCAGTGCATCAACACCATTCGCTTCCTGGTGGTAGACGCAGTGCAAAAGGCCCAGCCTGGCCATCCTGGCACCCCGATGGGCGCGGCGGCGCTCGCGGTGGCAAGAGATGGTCGGTGCACTCCAGGCTTCGAAACGCTGCCGGTACCAGCGGAAACCTGCCAAAGACATCAAGATGGAGGCAAGAAATGGGAGAACTTACCGTCACATGCCCAATGTGTGGGATGGATATCCACGGTCCCGACGAAGACGGACTGGCCAAGAAGTACAAAGAGCATGCCCACGAAGCTCACGGCATGGAGATGTCGGAAGAGGAGGCCAAGCAAGCCGTCAAGATATGGCTTGAGGGGTAGCAGACTCGCACGAGTACCGGTTTTCCCGGCGCCCCGTTTCGAGGGCGATGCGTGCGTCCCTCGGTTGATCTCAACGCTCGCCTGGCTTGGCTTGAACGAGGCGAAAGGTGGGCGCACGCCGTGGTCGCGCCGTCGGGTGCAGATGCTCTCCCTCTGCCGAAGTCACAAACCTGCCTTGGATCGCACAGTTGGCGGAGTTCAACGGTACACCTGACGCACGTTGGAGCAGCCAAGTTGGGCGGGAGGACTGTCCTACGTTGGGAATGAGACGATGTCGAGCAAGGTCAAGCTGAACAACCAGGCGGCGCTCGACCAACAGTGCATCAACACCATTCGCTTCCTGGCGGTAGACGCGGTGCAAAAGGCCCAGTCTGGCCATCCCGGCACCCCCATGGGCGCTGCCACCATGGCCTACACGCTGTGGGACCGCTGGCTGAAGCACAATCCCCGAAACCCCCACTGGCCGAATCGCGATCGTTTCATCCTCTCCCCCGGGCACGCCTCCATGCTGCTCTACGCCCTCCTGCACCTGACCGGTTACGATCTGCCCCTGGAGGAACTGAAGAACTTTCGCCAGTTGGGCAGCAAGACCCCCGGTCATCCGGAGTACGGCCTCACGCCGGGCGTGGAGGTGACTACGGGACCCCTGGGTCAGGGCTTCACCAACGGGGTGGGCATGGCGATCGCGGAGCGATGGCTGGCCGACCACTACAACCGGCTGGGTCACCAGATCATCGACCACTACGTTTACGCGCTCGTCTCCGACGGGGACCTGCAAGAAGGCGTCACCAGCGAGGCAGCCAGCCTGGCCGGCACGCTGAGGCTGGGCAAGCTGATCTACCTCTACGACGACAACGACATCCAGATCGAAGGTCCCACAGACACGGTATTCAGCGAGAACGTGGCGCGGCGCTTCCGGGCCTACGGCTGGCAGGTCCTGGGCCCCATCGACGGTCAGGACACCGCCGCCCTGGAGAAGGCTATCGGAGAGGCTCAGGCCGACAGCGGGCGCCCGTCGCTGGTCATCTGCAAGACGGTCATCGGCTACGGCAGCCCAGCTCAGGCCACAGCCAAGGTCCACGGCGAGCCGCTGGGCGAAGAGAACGTGCGGGAGGCTAAGGACACCCTGGGTTGGCCTCAAGAGCCACCGTTCCACGTGCCGGGAGAAGTACTGGCTCACATGAGGAAAGCGCTCGACCGCGGGCAGAAGGCGGAAAAGGTTTGGTCACAGCGCATGCGGGTCTACCGCCACACCTATCCTGAACTGGCTGCGGAGCTGGAGATGCAACTGCGCGGTGAACTCCCTTCCCACTGGGACGACGGCCTGGCAGACCTCTTCCCGCCAGGCAGCAAGCCCATCGCCACTCGCGCGGCCTCCGGCCAGGTGCTGAACCACCTGGTCAAGCGAGTCCACGCCCTGACCGGTGGCTCGGCAGACCTGGCACCCAGCACCAAGACCATCCTCGTGGGCTACGGCGACCTGGGGTGGCACCAGTATTGGGGACACAACATGCACTTCGGCGTGCGAGAGCACGCCATGGGTGGCATCGTCAACGGCATATCCGTCCACGGCGGCCTCATTCCCTACGCGGCCACCTTCCTCACCTTCTCCGACTACATGCGCCCTCCCATGCGCCTGGCCGCGATGATGGGCCTGCAGGTCCTCTACATCTTCACCCACGACAGCATCGGCTTGGGCGAGGATGGACCTACTCACCAGCCCATCGAGCAGTTGATGAGTCTGCGGACGGTGCCCAATCTCACCGTGATCCGCCCCGCCGACGCCACGGAGAGCGCAGAGGCCTGGAGGGCAGCGCTGTTGAACCAGCGCGGGCCGACCGCGCTGGTGTTCACCCGCCAGAAGCTCCCGGTGCTGGACCGCACAGAGCTGACCCCGGCCCAGGGACTGCACAAGGGTGGTTACGTCCTCTGGGAGACAGGCGGGGGTAAGCCAGAGATCATCATCATCGGAACCGGCTCTGAAGTACACATCGCCCTCCAGGCAGGCAGAACCCTGGCCTCGGAGGGCTTCACGGTCCGCGTCGTCTCCATGCCTAGCTGGGAGCTGTTCGACCGGCAGGAATCGAGCTACCGCGACAGCGTGCTGCCTCCGGCCGTGAAGGCACGAGTGGCGGTGGAGGCCGGGATCACGCTGGGATGGGAGCATTACGTGGGGCTCGAAGGGGCTGTGGTGGGGATGCATGGCTTCGGCGCCAGCGCCCCGGGAGCGGAGCTGTACGAGAGATTCGGCATCACCCCGGCGGCGGTGGTCGAACGGGCCAGGGCCCTGCTGGAACGATAGGGAGCACGCGGCAGCACGGCCTCATGGCCCTGACGCACAGCACTCCGCGGAGGGGTTGCGCACTGGTGAAGCAACGGGACAGAGAGGTCCAGCAAGGGTATGCCTGGGCATCTGGCAGTCGCCAGGCTCCGGACTCGCGGCGGAACCCCCTCTACTCCGTGCTGAACGAGGAGAGGCACACGCACCATGACTGAGGACCTATCGCAGGTCGGCGAAGCCCTGGAGCGGTTGAAGCGCGCGCACGTCATCGAACGTATCTGGGGCCACGACCACACGCTCTGGAAGCCCCAGCCAGCCGAGATCGCCAACCGGCTCGGCTGGCTGCACACAGCCGAGGTGATGGTGGACAACGTCCACCGTCTGAAGACCTTCGCTGAGGGCGTCCTCGCCGATGGCTACACCCGAGCCCTGCTGCTGGGGATGGGAGGATCCAGCCTGGCGCCTGGGGTCCTCCGCCAGACCTTCGGGGTCGGGGAGGGGTACCTGGATCTGGCCGTTCTCGACAGCACCGACCCTCAATTCGTCCTGGCCCACGCCGAACCCCTCCATCCGGACCGTACCCTGTTCATCGTATCCACCAAGTCCGGAACCACAGTGGAGACGCTCTCCCTGTTCAAGTTCTTCTTCAACCGCGCTGTGGCCGAGCTGGGAAGTGACCGTATTGGCGAGCACTTCGTGGCCATCACCGATCCCCACAGCCAGCTCGCCGATGTGGGCGACCGCCTCGACTTCCGGATCACGTTCCTCAACGATCCCCACATCGGAGGCAGGTACTCTGCCCTTTCCTACTTCGGCCTCGTCCCGGCTGCCCTTCTCGGTCTGGACCTTCAGCGGTTGCTGGATCGCGCCCTTGCCGGCGCAGTCTCGTGCGGCCCCTCCGTGAAGGTACAGGACAATCCCGGCGCCTGGCTGGGAGCCATGATCGGAGAACTGGCGAACTCAGGACGCGACAAGCTCACGCTGGTCACCTCGCCAGCTATCGCCAGCTTTGGGAACTGGGTGGAACAGCTCATCGCAGAGAGCACCGGCAAGGAAGGGCGCGGTGTCCTGCCGGTGGTGGGCGAGCCCCTGGGGCCTCCGGACTCGTACGGGAACGATCGCCTCTTCGTTCACCTCCGACTGAACGGTGACGAGACCCAGGACGACTCCCTGACTGCTCTCGAGAGGGCAGGTTCTCCCGTGGTCCGTCTGCCCCTGCACGACGTCTACGATCTGGGAAGCCAGTTCTTCGTCTGGGAGATGGCTACCGCTGTGGCGGGTCACATCATGGGGATCAACCCCTTCGACCAGCCCAACGTCGAGGCCACCAAGAGCCTCGCCCGTCAGATGGTCGCCCAATTCACCGCCACCGGCGAGCTGCCCAGCGGAGTTTCGTCGCCCGTCACCGCGGAAACCTTGAGGCAGTTCGTGGCGCAGGCGCAGCCAGGAGAGTACGTGGCGCTTCAAGCCTACCTTCAGCCCTCGGCGGAGACCGAGGCAGCACTGCAGGCCCTCAGAATTCGCCTGCGCGACCGATTGCGGCTGGCCACCACGCTGGGGTACGGCCCACGATTCCTCCACTCCACCGGCCAACTGCACAAAGGAGACGCGGGCCGGGGTCTGTTCATCCAATTCACAGCCGACGATCTGCGGGACGTGGAGATTCCCGACGAGGCAGGCTCGCCGGGGTCATCCATGACCTTCGGCGTGCTCAAAGCGGCCCAGGCGTTGGGGGACCAGCAGGCCCTGCTGAACGCTGGCCGGCGCGTCATACGCTTCCATCTGGGCACGAACGTGGTCGATGGGCTGCATCGACTGGCCGAGGCCCTGTCCTGACGCTGCCATGCCGGTAGGCGGTGCCTCTGGAAGCCTCCTCGGCGTCGGAGCTGCCCAGACTCTCGGGAAACCAGCCGAGCAGGCGAGGGACGGCACAGACACGGGCCATCCGTCGCCAGCACGGCAGTGGGAGAGCCTAGGGCCACCTGATCGCTGCACGGGAAGGGCAAATCTGCTACACTGTGTCCAACAGGACCGAAGGTCGCTCGCGCACACCAGCAGAGGTGTCCTTCGAGGTTGCACTCGTCACCGGACCGGGCGAGCTCGAAGAACCTTCCATGACGTATCCAGGTCACTCCTTCTGGCCGGAACCTACCTGGTCCTGCTGAGAGTATTCCTGTCGTCCAGGCTCACGACCGTCGTGGAGCAGACGAGCACAGAGGGGACCAGACCACTCACCAGGGAGAGAGCATGGCTAGAAACACTAAGCAGTTGAAGCAGCAAGCCGCGTGGCACGCTGTGCAGTTCATCCAATCAGGGATGGTGGTGGGACTGGGCGCGGGAAGTACCGCTGCCATGGCCATGCACCGCATCGGTGATCTGCTGCGTGATGGAACGTTGGAGAACGTGATGGGCGTCCCCTGCTCCAGACGGGTAGAACGGCAGGCGCGAGAGATCGGCATCCCGCTCACCACGCTGGAGGAGCACCCCTTGCTGGACCTCACCATAGACGGTGCCGACGAGGTGGATCCCAATCTGGACCTCATCAAGGGGGCCGGAGGTGCACTCCTGCGAGAGAAGATCGTGGCCGAGGCTAGCCAGCGCGAGATCATCGTGGTGGACCAGTCGAAGCTATCGCCCGTCCTGGGCGCGCGCTGGGCGGTGCCAGTGGAGGTCATACCCTTCGGCTGGCGTTCCCAGATGTCCTTCCTCCAATCCCTCGGAGGCCGGGCAGATCTCCGCACCAACAGCGAGGGCAAACCCCTCAAGACCGACCAGGGCAACGTGATCCTGGACTGTGACTTTGGGCCCATCTCCGAGCCGAGGCGCCTGGCAGCCGAGCTAAGCTGTCGGGCAGGCATAGTCGAGCACGGACTCTTCCTGGGGCTGGCTTCGGATGTGATCGTCGCCGGTGACGATGGTATCACTCACCTCAAGAGAGGAGACAAGGATGATCGCCATTGAACCTTCTATTCTGTCAGCGGACTTGACTCGCCTGGGCGAAGAGGTGCGCGAGGGCGAGGCCGCGGGGATCGAGGGCTTCCAGGTGGACGTGATGGACGCACGTTTCGTTCCCAACATCACCTTCGGCCCGGGGATCGTACGGGCCTTGCGCCCCGTGGTGACGGGCATCCTGGACGTGCACCTGATGATCGTGGAGCCCGAGAGGCACCTGGCCGATTTCGCCGACGCCGGGGCCGACAGACTGATGGTTCATCAGGAAGCCACCGTCCACCTGCACAGCGTGCTACAGCGGATTCACGAGCTCGGGGTGCAGGCAGCCGTGGCCCTCAACCCCAGCACACCGCTGTGCGTGCTGGACGAAGTACTCGACCTCACGGACGCGATACAGTTGATGACGGTCAATCCCGGCTTTGGCGGGCAACCCTTCATCCACAGCCAGGTGGCCAAGATCCGCCGCCTGCGCCAAATGCTGGACGAGCGGGGCCTGGAGATCCCCATCGCTGTGGATGGAGGGATCGATGCCACCACCGCGCCGCTGGTGGTAGAAGCGGGAGCCACCGTGCTGGTGGCTGGATCGAGCATCTACAATGACAAGGCCTCGGTGGCGGAGAACATCAGGGCCCTCCGGGAGAGCGTCGCCTACCTCGAACGGGGGTAGTGACGGACCGGTGGATGATCGGCCTGAGCTAAAGGCAGGGGCCAGCCGGTGCCACAGGACAGGGGCCCTTCGTGAACAGGGCGTCCCGTGGCCTCGAACACGGAAAGCATGCTCGCGGTAACGGCTCTGGTCCTGCTCAGCACGTTGAAGCACGCATACCTAGACCAACATCCATCCTTCGTACGCTGCTCCGCTTTGCATCGCACTACCCTTCGACCGTTTCGGGATGGTTGGGCATGCCCCGGCGTTTCCGTAGGACGGGTCTGAGACCCGCCCCTACAAGGGAGGTGTCGGGCGAGGAGGTTCGCGCGTGCCCGTCTTCAATATCTCGAGCGTAGACGCCAGACCGCGCGCTCATCCGCGCACCAAAGATCCGGATCCTCCGATACGCTGCTCCGCAGCTACTCAGGATGCTCGTCTGTGAATTGTTTGGATCGAGGGCTTGAGCTCTTCTCAACGCGCGAAAGCGCGCACTACGAACCCCGCCCGCCACCTTCAACCGGTTTCGCATGGTCACCGCCTGTAGTATAATCCCCGTATGGCCCGCACCTATGTCTCCCTGGATCTGGAAACCACCGGACTGGACCCCGACCGGGACTCCATCATCGAGGTCGGCGCCCTCAAGTTTCGGGATGACGAGGTCCTGGACACCTTCTCCACCCTGGTCAGGCCAGAGCGCCCTATCCCCTACCGCATCGAACGACTGACCGGCATTCGCCAGGAGGAAACGGACGGCGCGCCGTCTGTGTCCAGCGTCGTGGGGCAGCTCTCCAGGTTCGTCAGGGACCACCCGCTGGTCGGCCACAACATCGGCTTCGACCTCGAGTTCCTACGTCGGCGTGGCCTGCTGCTCCCTAACCAGGCGGTGGACACCTTCGAGTTGGCCGGCATCCTGGTGCCCCACGCCGCGCGGTACAGCCTATCCAGGCTGGCCGAGGAGCTGGGTATCCCCTCCGCTGGAGCGCATCGTGCCCTGGAGGATGCTCAGACCACCCGCAGGCTCTTTCTGGCCCTGGTGGAGCGAGCCGGGCGCCTGGACATGGACACCCTGGAGGAGATCAACAGACTGGCCAGCAAGAGCGACTGGCCCCTGCGACAACTGTTCCTCGATCTCGCGCGCGACAAAGCGCACAACGCCTTCACTGGCTCTATCCGGGAGCAACTGGCCGCCAAGGGCGCGCTGGGCGAGGAAGTCTCTGGTCCCATCTTCACCCCCGTCCAGGGCAGGGCTCCCCTGGAACCCTCACCGCAGCCAGAGCCCCTCGACATCCCCTCGCTCACAGCGATGTTCGAGGAGGACGGCCTGATAGCCCAGGAGTTCTCGGGATACGAGCACCGCCCCCAACAAGTGGAGATGCTCCAGAGGGTGAGCGAAGCCTTCAACGAGGCCCAGCACCTCATGGTGGAAGCCGGCACGGGCACGGGCAAATCCCTGGCCTACCTGCTCCCCGCGGCCTGCTACGCTGTGGCCAACGGACGGCACGTGGTCATCTCCACCAATACCATCAACCTCCAAGATCAGCTCTTCCTCAAGGACATCCCCGACCTTCAGCGCTTGCTGCCCTTCGAGTTGCGGGCTGCGCTGCTGAAGGGCCGCAGCAACTACCTCTGCCTCCGCCGTCTCAACGGCCTCCGCCGCAAGCCAGACCCCACCGTGGACGAGATACGAGTCCTGGCCAAGATCCTGGTCTGGCTGCCGGGCACGACCACAGGCGACCGGGCCGAACTCAACCTCATGGGCGACGAGCACCTCATCTGGGGCAGACTGTCCGCCGAGGATGAGTCCTGCAACCCTGAGTTCTGCTCGCACATCAGCACTTGCTTCTTCTACCGTGCTCGACGTCAGGCCGAGGAGGCGCATTTGATCGTCGTCAACCACTCGCTCCTCCTCTCGGACATGCTCACCGAGAACCACATCCTGCCTCGCCATCAGCACCTGATCGTCGACGAGGCCCACCACCTGGAGGACGTGGCCACCAACCAACTGAGCTTCGACGTCGACCAGGGACGGATGCTCCACCTGTTGATGACCCTCGCCCAGAGCAAAGGTGGGAAGGAGTATGGCCTCCTCCCCGAGTTGCCCGGCCAGTTGCGCGGCACCGCCATTCCTGCCCACGTGCGCAGAGAGCTGGAGGGGTACCTGGCGGAGGCCATCGACGACGTCCATCGCACACGGCGCCAGGTGCAGAGCTTCTTCACCGCCATCTCCGTCTTCCTGGATGATTACGTGCGAGCCGGCAGCCAGTACGACCAGCGGGTGCGCTTCACCAGTGGGCTCAGGGTTCAGCCAGCGTGGTCCGGCATCGAGATCGCCTGGGAGGAGCTCTCTCGGACCCTCAGAGCGGTGGCTGATCGGCTGGAATACCTGTACAAGGGCCTGTCAGGGCTGGAGGACGCTGGGATCGTCGAGTATGAAGACCTGGTACAGGAGCTGTGGGGCAAGTTAAGCCAGGTGCGCCAACTGACCCAGGAGACGGAGGCGATAGTCTCCCAGCCTGTCGAGGCAGGCATCTACTGGGCTTCCGTGAGCGCCGGCGACCAGGAGGTGGCCCTCCACGCAGCGCCCCTGCACGTAGCCGGGGAGTTGGAGAGCCGCCTTTACGTGGACAAGGAGTGCCTGATCCTCACCTCCGCCACTCTGGCCACCGGTTCGGATTTCGAATATCTCAGGGAGAGGCTCGGCCTGTGGAGCGCAGACGAACTGCTCATCGGCTCTCCCTTCGACTTCGAGAACTCTGCCTTGCTCTACATACCGACCGACATCCCCGAACCCGGGCAGTCGTACTATCAGAGGTCAGTGGAGCAAGCGCTGGCCGCGCTTGGCCGGGCCACCAGGGGCCGGACCATCGTCCTCTTCACCTCTTACAGCCAGCTCAGATCCGTGTACCGCGCCATCAGCGAACCTCTGGGGGACGAGGGCATTGCGGTTCTGGGCCAGGGGATCGACGGCTCTCGCCATAACCTGCTCAGCAATCTGAGGGCCAACCCGGAAACGGTGATCCTGGGCACGCGGAGCTACTGGGAAGGCATCGACGTCGTAGGTGAGGCTCTGAGTTGCCTGGTCATCGCCCGCTTGCCTTTCCCCGTACCCGACGATCCTGTCTTCGCCGCCCGCAGCGAGACCTTCGATGATCCCTTCAACCAGTATGCCGTGCCCCAGGCAGTGTTGCGCTTCCGACAGGGCTTCGGCCGACTGATCAGGAGCAAGACCGACCGTGGAGTGGTAGTCATCCTGGACAAACGCGTGCTGACCAAGTTCTATGGATCGGCCTTCCTGGAGTCGATACCCAGGTGCACCGTCCGCCAGGGTCCGACAGGCGATCTGCCGCGTCTGGCTGCGCAATGGATCGCTGGTGAACCCATCCGCGAGCACGGCCTTGATCTACGAAGCGATGCGGCCAGTGCCCCGTGACTTGCCAGGCGCCCGCCTCGGGAAACAGGTCTCCCACTGATGCCAGGACCGAGCGAGCTGCAAAACGAGTTCTCGTGGTCGAAATCCCGGGACGGCCTGTTCAATGTCTGCCTGCGCAGCTACTACTACCACTACTACGGCTCCTGGAACGGCTGGCGCCAGGACGCACCCCCGGACCTCAGGGAGCTGTACATCATGAAGAACCTCCAGACTATCTCCACGTGGAGAGGGGTTGTAGTGCACCGCATCGCCCAGGAGATAGTCGGGCGACTGCGTGAAGGTAGACCGCTGCCTGTGGAGCAAGCGTTGACTATGGCCAGAGACAGGATGCAACGCGACTTCGAGGACTCGCGAACCGGGCGCTACCGCCGACGACCGAATCGTATCTGCGGCCTGGTGGAACATTACTACGACCAGGCTGTGTCAGGCGATACTCTTCGGGAGACGATGGTCGCTGTCGAGGGTTGCGTGAGAAGGGTGTACAGCACAGGCAGTTATCAGACGATGCTCCAGCGAGGGCCAGCCAGCATTCTGGAAGTAGAGAAGCTGGAGAGCATGACCATGTCAGATCACAAGGTATGGGTCAGCCCGGACGTCATCGCCCGCACCGCAGCAGACAGGCTGATGATCGTGGATTGGAAGACCGGGGCCTCCGCCTCCAGCGAGGCGGCGCGGCTCCAACTGGCGATCTATGGCCTCTATGCCACCCGCACTTACGGGGTGGACCCCGAACAACTGATAGGGGTCGAGGAGAACCTGCACCTGGGCGAGGCGCACGTCCACGCTCTGAAGGAATGGGTCCTGGAGGAAGCCCGCCAGTACATCAACGACAGCGTCCGCAGGATGCAGGCGCTGCTGCACGACCGGCAACGCAACGTCGCCCTTCTCCGGTACTTTCCCAAGACCGACAAGCTGGCCACGTGCATCGCGTGCAACTTCCGCAGAGCGTGCGAACGAGGATGATCTCCGTGAAGAGCACCTCGCTGTCAGAGCGCGTGGTCAGGCGAGAAGATAGCTCCACTGGAGGTCTGCTGGGTCTGGCTATCGGGAACGCCTGGTTTCGCCCCTCGAGGGGATGGTTGTTCGCGCCATCCACGCCTGGTGTCGCAGACAGAAGACAGCGAGAAGCTGAGAGGCCTGGACTGCACCAGCAGCCGACCCGTGAGCACCGAGGAGGAACATTGATTTGACTCACAGACTCAGCGGTATCGGCACCCTCCTGCTGGCAGGGGGAGTGGTCCTGCTGGCAGGGGGAGCCAGTTGTACTTTTCTCTACCTCGTCCTCCCCTTCGTGTACCGGGGTCCCGATCTCCTGACCACCAGCGTGACCATCGCCTCCGTGGCGGCCCTTGGTCTCACCCTGGGGTACGGCTTGGCCTACCAGGCGCGCAGCTTCCTCATAGGACATCGTTCAGGAACCTTCTTTCCACCGCCCCCGTGGCGACTGGCCTCACTGTTCGTTCTCGCCCTGCTCGTTGGCCAATTGATAGTCTCGCTCATGCCGGGGGCCCGGTTCACCTCGCTGACCTTCCCCCCTCTTCACGTCCTGGTTGCGGCGACACCCGCCCTCGTGGTCCTGGCCTTCGTGGGCCGCCGTACCAGGAGCGCCTCGTGGCGCACCGTGATCTGGGAGCTGTCCCATGGAGCCTTGCTGGCACCCATAGGCGCCCTGGCCGCGGAGTTGATCTCCCTCCTGGCCATCCTCGTGGTCTTTTCCCTCATCGCGGCGCTCATGCCCGGAGGGCTCGACAGGTTGGTGGAACTGTCTGTCAACTTGCAGGATCCAGCGTGGGTCGAGAACCCTGAAAACCTGATGCGATTGCTGCTCTCGCCCGCGGCGCTCTCCGCCATCGTACTCGAGTTCGTGGTCTTGGCCCCTTTGATCGAGGAGCTCCTCAAGGGATTGGGGGTACTGGCGCTGGGATATCGGCTTCGAGGACCAGCCGAGGCCTGGCTGTGGGGCGTGGCCTGTGGAGCAGGCTTCGCCATCAGTGAGAGCCTTTTCAACGGATCGATAGCTCTCGAGGGTTGGGGGGCAGTGATGTTGATGCGCTGCGCCGCGAGCTTGATGCACTGTGTGGCCAGCGGCGTGATGGGCCTGGGATGGCATCAGGCTCTGGTGAGCAGGCGGCCATGGCGGTTGCTGGCGGCCTACGGCGCGAGCGCTGGCCTCCATGGCCTGTGGAACGCTGCGGCGGTGGCCGTCGCCGTGCCTTCTCTCGTGCTGGCGAGCGAGCCCGGGGCGCTGGGGACACAGGGTTTCGCAGGACTCACCATCGTGGGCGCCCTCGCGCTGCTGGTCGTCCTCACCATCTGCATGAGTGTGGCCATGGTGCTCCTGACGAACAGGGCTCGGCAGGCCCCGCCGGCGATACACCCCGATAGCCAGGAGACCGCGCTGGATGGTGAGGTTCTCTAGATCTGGCCTGATCTCTCGGGCCAAAGGAGATGGCCCGCCCGAGGAGCGATCGCGGCAGGGATCACGGGCCAGCGGCCTGCCCCTATCGAACAACTCTTCAGCACACCGGAGGTGCAGATGAAGTTCTCGGAGATGAAAGAGCAAGACTTACAAGGGTATCTCGAGTTCCTGCTCAGACAGTATCGTTTGACGGATGCCTACTGGTTCCTGGCGGTGGAAGACACCTTCGGCACGGAGGCGGCCGTAGGGCTGAACGAGGATATCTGGACCAGGATGGGCACGGTGGCGGCCAGGGAGATCAAAGAGCGATTTCCGCTGGAAAAGGAGGGCGTGGCCCGGGTGCTGGAGGCGCTCTCCTATTTCCCCTGGGCCATCATCACCGGCTTCGAGCTGGAAGAAACCCCCGAAGGAGCCAGCATCAGAGTCCCCTATTGCCCGCCTCAGGCGGCCCGGGTCAGAATGGGCAGAGGAGAGTTCTCCTGCAGGGCGATGCACCTCGGGGAGTTCACCAACTTCGCCAGGGAAATAGACGAGCGGGTAGAGGTGCGCTGCCTGATGGCCCCTCCCGACCCGCACCCCCAGGATTTGTGGTGCGAATGGGAGTTGAGGGCGCGAGACTGACCGCTTCCTCGCCCAAGGACGACCCTTTTCCCTATCGCCGCAGGGTCTGAGCCAGGGGGATCACATCGGTTCGAGCAAAGGCAGGCCGCCTGGCCGATCTGAGCACCAGGGGTATAAGCAAGCCCTCACCAGGTTCTGGTGAGGGCTACATTTGCCTCGAGCTTGCTGGCGCTCAGTCCTCGACCTCTCCGGAGACCTCCTCGCCACCTTCCTGTCCCGACAGGTCCCAGAGCTTCTCCCTCAAGACCATGATCTCCTCGAGGAGGCGGCCCTTCTCCCTCCGGTAATCCTCGATGATCACGTCCAGGTTGGCCAGCAGGAGAGCCTTCTCTCGCAGCTCCCTCTTCAGTTCTCTGACCTGCTCCGTGTGACGATCGCCGGTTACAGTCACGAGCGCCTATCTCCCTTTTTAATCATTTAATCACCGCAAGGTCAAAACCTGGTCAAAGTATGGTCAAAGTTAGGTCGTAATTCTCTTGAAGTTTCTCGCGGAAAAGTGTATACTATAGTGAAACATGGTCTTGGCGCTTGTATGAAGCTCTGGCATGAACAACAACTGCGCTCGCAGATCAATAGCTCGAGGTGGTTCTCCGCAGCAGCCATTCCTGGCCCTGCGCTAACCTACAAATTGTTCCCGGACCTCACAGCACGTCAGTGGCCAGACCTGGGTTCGGCCCCCGACGTGCTTCTGTGTGGCCTGGTGGGCGGCCTCGTGGCCTGGCTGTCTCTGACCTGGATCAGCCGCCGGCTCCACCACCAGCCTCGAGAGGCCGACCGTCTGGCGTCTCTGGTCAGGAATTCCCCCGACGCGATCATCAGTCTGGACGAGCACTGGGCCATACAGACCTGGAATCGCGGTGCTGAGCTGATGTTCGGCTACCGCCAGCGCGAGATCCTGGGGCAGCCTTTCCACAAGCTGCTCGACCCGGCTACTGGCGGCGGCGCGGAGCCAGAGGCCACAGAGAAGCTCATCGAAGCCAGGGGACACGTCCAGAACCGGGAACTGAACATGGTGACCCGGGACGGAAATCCCGTCGTCGCACAGCTAGCGGGCGGCGTCCTGACCGAGGGTGGGAGGGGTCCCAGCGGATTCTCCATCATCGTGAGAGACATCACTGCCGCGAGGCAGGAACGGGACAGTTTGCGATCGCAGTATGAAGAGCTCGAGCAGAAGATGCGCGAGCGGACGAGGAAACTGGAACTGGCGCGTCACGAACTCGAGATGCGCAACGCGCAGCTACATCGCACCTCTGAGGAATTGAAGCAGCTCGATCACCTCAAGTCCGACTTCGTGTCCATGGTCTCACACGAGCTGCGTTCGCCCCTCACCAACATCGCGGGGGCCATAGAGTTGATGCTTCAGGAAGAAGAGCTGAGCGACGAATACGTGCGCAAGATGCTCACCATCATGGGAGAGCAGAGCGAACGGCTGATCAGACTGGTGAAGGGTGTGCTCGATATCTCTCGCATTCAGGCTGGAAGGCTGCACCTGGACCGCAAGGAAGTGGACATCCTGGCCACGATGGAGCGAGTGGTGGCCACCGTCCAGCCTACCACCGCCTTTCACTGGTTCGAGCTGCCTCCGGTGCACCATTGCCCTCCCGTCTGGGGAGACGAAGACCGCATAGAAGAGATCTTCCTCAACCTCCTGGACAACGCCGTCAAGTTCTCACCGGCAGGTGGGCCTGTCAAGATCGCCATGGAGATCAGTGAGTGTGAGACGATCATCTCTATCACTGACCCGGGCATAGGCATCGCACGGGCCAAGCTGGACAAGATATTCCAGAAGTTCCATCGTCTGGACAGCGAGGACTCTCGCGAGACGTACGGCCATGGACTGGGACTATACATCACCAAGGCATTGGTGGAGGCCCATGGAGGCAGCATCTGGGTGGAAAGCGTCGAGGGGGAAGGCTCGACATTCAGCTTCACGCTGCCCCTGGTCTCAAAGGACCGGCCCCGCCCAGATGAGGGGATTTTGCCGATCCCGTCGCTCCTGAGGACAACTGACCATGACTGACACGATTCTCATCATAGACGACGACCTGACGCTCATCGATCTCGTAAGCCAGTCTCTGCGCAAGGACGGCTTCAGGGTCCTGGATGCTGACAACGGCGTAGACGGCCTGCAGAAGCTCTACAAGCACAAGGTGGATTTGGTCATCCTGGACGTGATGATGCCGCGCATGGATGGCTGGGAAACCTGTGTCCGCATCAGAGACATCTCCGACGTGCCCGTGATCATGCTCACCGCCAAGGACGAGGAAGATGATGCCCTCAGAGGCTTCCAGTGTGGTGTGGATGATTACGTGACCAAGCCTTTCAGCTTTTCAGAGTTGACAGCCCGCGTGAAAGCGGTCCTCCAGCGAAGCCGGAAGGGACCGTCCGAGGTCCGCAAGAACATGCACATCTTCAATGAGCTGGTTATCGATGCGGACAACTGCCACGTGACCATGCGGGGAAAACCTGTCAGCCTCACGCCCACCGAGTACCAGCTCTTGCTCGCCCTGGCGGAGAACCCGGGACGCATCCTTTCTCACGAACAGTTGCTCAGCCAGGTCTGGGGTCCGGAGTACATAGGTGAGCCTGGGTACGTAAAACGATACGTGTGGTATCTGCGGCAGAAGATAGAGGAAGATCCTAGCAACCCCGAGTACATCCTCACCGAGCGAGGTTTCGGCTACAAGCTGGCAGACTTGTGAACTGACCGCTGCCCGGACCCGCACGACAGGTCTCGAGGAGCGGGCACAGGGGGTATCTGTTGGGCGATGGCCTTCTCCCACCTCTGCGCCCGACTTGGTTGACATACCCCCGCTCAGTCTTTGCGCTCGTAAATGGTCACTTCCCCTCGCTGGAAGACGACCTCCATCAGGCTCTCCCACTTGGCCAGCACCGGCTGGCTGACGTGGTAGGTGCTGCGCTCCAGCGGCCCCAGATAGACGTATTCCACGCCATACTTGTCCAGCAAGGCGGTCGTCTCCTGGGGATCTGGAGAAGTGTAGATGGTCTCGATGTCCGGCTCGCGCTTGCCCGGCTCGTCGTAGTTGCCTCGCCACTGGAGCTCATGTCCTCCCCAGCCCAGGAGCGTAGGCAGCCCGGTGTTGGACGAGACGCGTCCATAGTACGTGAACGAGCCTCCCGTAGCCTCCACAATCACCGGAGCGTCCTTCACGTTGGCCCTGAGCCAGCGGATGGCCGCCAGGTCGTCGGGGTAGGACACGGCCAGGTGGGCCAAACCGTCCAGGGTTGGAGTGTGACCAAACCCGCCGGTCTTGTCCAAGGACGCTAACGCCGGGTAGACCAGGCCAGCCAGCAGAAGGGGAACGAACCCCAGCACCCACAGCACCGACGGCACCCTCCAGCGGCCTCTGGTCCAGGGGCCCAGGTAGTAGAGGACGAACGCGGCGGAGATGCCTAGCAGCACCCAGGCCTGGTAGTAGAACTTGAAGACGGTATTCATGCGCGTCCCGAAGGCGTCCTTGAGGTAGACGAACTCCACGCTGAAGGTGAGCAGCAGAGCAAGGATGGCCAGCAGGAGGACGAAGCTGGCGCTGGAGGTCACCTCCGGAAGGAATGAGGGGCGCTGGCTCCGAAGAAGCGCGAGGATTCCCACGCCGATGAGCAACGACAGCAGGGCCACCAGGTACAGCTTGACCACCAGGAACAGCAAGCAGATCGACCCCAGCAGAGCCAGGATCATGGCCAGGACGAGAGAGAACCGTCGCTCTCCATTCCCACTGGTCCCGGCGGCACGCCGATCTCTCTCCACGCGCCACAGCCGGTAGAACAGGAAAGGGGCCACGACGTAGATGAAGGTCCCGAACATGATCAGATACTGGTGCAGGCGGGTCTTCACCAGCAGCACCAGTCCTATCCCTCCTGCCTGGGAGCGCAGCCCCACCCAGAAGGGCAGGTATAACAGCAAACACAAGGTAACCAGCACCACGGCGAAGGAGGAGACCTCGCCGAGCCAGGGGCCTCCCAACCTCCCCTGGCGTCGGTAGCTGGCCAGGCCATATGCTGCCAAGCAGACGAACAGGTAGATGGGAAGGTCCCAGCTATTGAGAAAGCCCAGGCCTCCCAGGCAGAGGCCCAGCGGGATCATCTCCCACCAGTGCGCCTCCTTCTCAGACCAGAAGAGGTTGAGGGCCAACCCCAGCGCGAGGAGCACGAACGGGAGCCCCATCACGTGCGCGTGCAGGTCACCCAGCAGGAAGCTGAAGAAGGGGAACTCGTCGATGACCTCCTGCTCCACTCCGAACACGACGTCGTGCACCACTCGCGAGGCCCGCCACCACCACCAACTGTCGGTAGGTACCCACGAACCGGTCACGGGCGCCGAGGCCAGGTTCTTCACGTCTATCCATTCCCAGAAGGACGGGGAGCCTAACCCATGGTTGTGCATCACCTCCAGCACGGCCTCCAGGTTCCCCAGGACCGGCACGAACACCGCACCCAGGGCACCGAAGGCGATGGGCAAGGCTCTTCCACCGCCCCTTTCCTCTCTGTGGCGGCAAACCAGGTTATAGGTCAGGCTGAAGACGCCACTGGCCGTGAGGGCGAAGAGCAGGGCTATGGCCAGGTTGAAGGCCACCTCCGAAGGCACGCCGCTCAGCCGGGCGATCACGGCCACGATCAGATAGCCGAAGTAGTAGTAGCTGATGGCGAACCCAGAGAGCCAGGGGTCCAGGGGCGGGAAGTACTCGCTGCGCAGGATAGCGTTGAGGAAGGCGAAGTCCATGGGCTTTTCGGTGCCGGAGATCTCAGGGTTGTAGGCCCTGATCACCGTCAAGACAGCAAAGGCTACCAGGAAGAGGAGCTCGTTGCTGGCCACCAGGCCCAGGTTGTCGCGAAGCCAAGGCAGCAGGCCCCCCTGCTCACCCTCTGCCTCTGTCATCTGCGAGCCTCTTCTGGTCAGGAGGAACAGGGACCCGCCCGCCACCACCAGCACGCAGACGACCAGGGAGACTCGCGTGTTGGCGAAAAGGCGAAGGCTGACCGCCAGCCAGAAGACGTAGCTGGTCAAGAGCATGCCCAACGGCTTGGCCAGGGCATACCCCCTGTCAGGCAGGTTCCGGAACATCCTCCACGCCAGAGGCAGAGCGGCCAGCCCCAGGATCTCGACCGCCAGCCACCAGCTAAGCGCGTAGACCATGATCGCCTCCCAGCCCCAGCAACAGGGCAGCGGTATAGGCGGTGGCCGATGGCTCGAGGCAGGTCATCTCGCCAGCACCTCGTACACCCTCACCCCGGGGTTCTCGTAGGCCAGAGCGAGCTCGCCCGCCTCTCGCAAGACCTCGAACTTCTCCAGACCCTCGGAGGGGTAGATGGTACGCTCCAACTGTCCAACATAGATATACGTGACGTGCAGCTTCGAGATCAACTGGCGGGCTTCCTCCAGGTCTGCCGTCCGGTAGAGGTTGTTGGCGTCGTCGGACCGCGGTCCCACCTGCCAGTCGTACCGCTGCTCGTTCTGGTGAGCGCCCAGCAGCGTGGGCAACCCGGTGTAGCTGGCCACCTTCAACCCAAACTCACGATAGTACGGCAGCGGAGCCTCGGCCACCACCGGCGTGCCCTTCACGTTCTCCAGGAACCAGTCGATAGCCTGATGGTCGTAGACCAGTTGGATGTGGTTACTCTCGTCGGGCCAGGAATAGGAGCCTACGGTCATGAACGCCGAGCCGTCGAGAGTGCCCAGCGCGGGCCTGGGTCCAGGAAAACGGTCGTCTACCCGGCGCCAGGTACCCAGGAACAGGAACACTGTGCTGGAGAGGAGGAGGAACAGGCACAGCGCCTGGCAGGCGCGGCGCCACCAGGCGCGCTTGACCGCAGAGAACCGTCCCCAGACCAGAGGGAGGCTCGCACCCGTGGCCACGGCGAGCAACACCCAGGCCTGGGTGTAGAACTTGAAGATGGTGTTCATACGATAGTACTCCCCTCCCTGAAGGAAGTCCTTCATGAACACCAGTTCGCATCCCACCAGGATCCCCAGGGCCAGAAAAGCGAGCATGGCCAGGAAATCGTCCTCCACCGCGGCCTCGCGCCGGAGCACCAACAGGCCGAAGACGATCAGAAGCGGGACCAGCGGGGCCAGCACCCACATCTCGAAGAGCAGGAGAGCCACGCACAGAAACGCCGTGAATATCAGCACCAGCAGTCCGGTCGTATACCCGGCTCGGGGCGCGCGCACCAGCAGCCGATGACGATCGAGCAGGCGCGGCAGCCTCGTGCCCCGGCGCAGGAGCAACCCCAGGCAACGCAGGGGCGTTTCCCTGGGGCGGCCCCAGACCACTTTCGCCCCTAAGAGGCTCACGGCCAGAAAGATGAAAAAGCCCCAGATGGTGAGGAACGGCTCCAGGGGAGTGCTGGCTCGGACCATACCCACCCCCACGTAGAGCGCCTGATAATGGGTGAAGAACGGGAGGTAAAGCAGCAAGCCCAGACCACCCATCAGGGCAAAGAGGCCCACCGCCACCAGCGCCCCCTGCCACCGCCAGAAGCCCCTGAACCCCAGGAGCAGGGCTCCCAGCAACAGGATCATGTACGCAGGCACATCCCAGGTATTGATCACCGCCACCGCGCCCAGGGTCACGGACACCACCACCACCGCGCAGGCGTTCTCCCAGCTCCACAGCCGCGGCCCCCCTCCCGCATCGACGACCGTCCTCCAAGCCCTGCGGAGCGCCGTCCACCTGTCCTGCGTCTCCTGGCCAATCACGGCCTCCCCCGGTGACGTGGCGCTTCGGGCGGCCAGGGCGAGATTCAGAGCCAGGGCCAGCAGGAAGATGGTCACCGGGATGCCGATCATGTGAGGGTGGAGATCGGCAAAGAGGTAGCTCCAGTACGGGAACTCGTTGATCGTCTGGGGGATGACTCGCGAGCTACGCCAGTAGTCGAAAGAGGCCAGGCCGGCCCTGCCCAACAGAATGCGCACGGCACCGGGCTCCGCTTTCACCAACCCTTCCAGGCCAGGGATACGGCTCTCGAAGCTGAGGCCACCAGCCTGCCCCAACCCCTCCACCACCTGGACCAGGCCGTCCAGGTTGCCGATGAGCGCCACGAAGGCCATGGAGAACAGGCCTGATAGCCGTCGTCCCATCAGGTTGTAGCCCAGGGAGAAGGCGTTAGCCACGGTGAGCGCGAAGAGCGAGGGCACGGCCAGATTGAAGGCTACCGCGGGCACGATGCCGGTCAGCTTGATGAGGATAGCCACCAGGTGCAGGCCGTAGTAGTAGTAGTTGATGTAGCCACCGGCGTAGTAGGGATCGTAGGGCGGGAAGTAGGCGCTCCTGGTAATGGCGTTGAGGAAAGCAAACTCCATGCTCTTCTCGCCACCGTTCCAGGGATGCCACAGGTCGGGGTTGAGCACACGGATACCCACAAACAGCAAGAAAGCTGCCCCGAACAGGAGCTCGCTGAGCAGGATGAGCTGCCAGCGTTCCCGCCACACCGCGAGCAGCTCACGCCTCCTGCACCAGAAGAGAAACAGCGAGCAGAGGCCCAGAAGGACACAGGCCGCGAGCGTGGTCGGCACGCTGTTGGTCAGCAGGCGATAGCTGGCCACCAGCCAGACCAGGAAGGCCACCAGAAGCAAGCCTAACGTCTTGGAGAGGACGTAGCCGCGATCGGCCAGGCGGTGGAAGACCAGCGTGGTCAGCGGCAGGGCCAGCAGGCCCAGCACCTGAATCGCCAGCCACCAGGTGACGACGGATAGCAGGGGATGGGCGCTGGCCAGCGGATTCCACCCCCGCTCGTCGATGACGGGCAGCTCATCGACCGGTCTGTCCAGGAGCAGGCTCTTGCCTGCACGGTCGGAGGCCGGCGAAGGGGCTGGCGAGGGGGTCAGGGTGGGTTCGACGGCCAGCGCGTCGCGAAACAGCTCTCTGAACTCGCCCTCGCTCAACTGCCTGGTCTTGCCAAAGATGAGGACCTTGGGGTGGTCGTAGACGGTGAAGCTCTCGTCGGCAGCATCGTCGTTGATGGAGAAGCCAGACAGGCTGGGATAGGAGGTGAACGTGCTGAGGAGGTCGAAGCCCAGCCGCCCGTCGAAGAGCAGCTCGTAGTAGCGCGTGGTGATGGGATATCGCCACGGGAGGCGCGGGATGGAACGGTACAGGCGGTTGCTGGAGAGGATGACGTAGTCGCTCTCCAGCAAGTTGTCCACGATTTGCTGGAACTTCTCCTCGTTGTCCCACTCGTAGAGGTTCATCTTCAGCGTCTGGTACTCGCCGATACCCCGCGGCTGCCCATCCACCACTCGCGCCAGGGGCAGGTCGTCGTCCCAGTGTTCCAGCGCCAGCGTCGAGCCAGGGGGCACGTTGCGGTAGATCCACTCTGAGGCCTGGATGCGACTGTGAGGCCGGGAGTAGATGCTGGTGAAAGCCCAGACATAGAGCACCGAGGAGGCGATGACCAGCCCTGTGATACCGCGCCAGATGGCCGAAACTCGGCTTCTCCGTTCGGGAAACCCCCTGTGCAGCCAGTCCAGGAGGGCATAGAGCATGCTGGCCCCAAAGACGAGGAACAGGGGCAGCAGGGGCAGCATGTAGCGCATGAACTTGACCAGGAAGCTGCCGGTGACGAGGAAATAGGGTCCCACCCAGGCCAGGAGCAGCAGTTCCTCGCCCTTCCGGTCCCGGACTACTCGCCAGAGGAAGAACCCCAGCCCGCAGTAGGCCACCAGCCCCAGGGGCAGGCCCATACCCCAGATCGCGGTGTTCTCGATCTGGTACAGGAAGGCCGGGGTATTGATGTACTGCCGCGTGTAGGGGTAGTCGGCGATGCCCCGGACCATCCGGCTCTGCTCGGCGATCCCAGCGGTGAAGGAGTTGAAGTCAAGAATGGCATAAGGCTCGGCGAGAAAGAAAACCAGCGCGCACGCAGCCAAGGTCAACAACAGGAACGGGGCCAACCGACCAAGGCCTCCATCGCGTTGCCGCCGCAGGCGTAGCGCGTATGCGCCTCCGATCACCAGGAGGAGAGGTGCGGCGCTGACCTTGGTAGCCAGGGCCAGGCCGAGCACCACACCCATCAACAGGGCATTCCTGAGGCCTCCCTGGTGCACGAAGTCCAGGGCGAAGACGAAGAACAGCAGCACGAAGAAGGTCAGCAGGGCGTCCACAGCGTAGAAGTGGGCCACCTGGATGTGGAACACCGTGAAGGTGACGAAGACCGCGGCCAGCAAGCCCACCCGTTTGTCGTACACCCTCTTGCCGAGGAGATAGGTGAGATAGATGACCCCGGTGTCTATCAGCGCGGAGAGCACTCGCCCCACCAGGGTAATGTGGTCGTAGTCGGACATACGCCCCAGGCCGTGCAGGAACTCCGCGGCAGAGGGCCAGGAGGAGAGGTACGTAGACAGGCCGGCCGGCACCGTCAGCAGGTGGGTGGTGAGGCGCAGGAGGTAGAAGGGCAGCGAGCCGTAGGCGAAGAAGTGGGGGTTGAGCGGACTGGTTTGAGCATCGAAGAAGTCAGGGTTCTCCTCAGAGGGGTTGGTGAGGAAGGGGGGCGCGAAGAAGCTAAGCCACTGACGCAGGGGGGGCATGCCCAGCCGGGAGACGACCATGGTGATCTGACGCTCGTCGGGGTGCAAGTGATGGTTCTCATCCCAGTTGACCCCATAGAGCCGTAACGCAAGGCCCACGGCCAGCAGCAGGATGAGCATGGGCTGCGAGAGGTTCCGAAAACGCGGCTGACTACCAGACAAGAAGACTCCCCTACCCGGTTCCCCTGGGAGGACGCTCCTTCAGGGCCTACCACGCCTCCCTTTGCGGAAGCCTGGGTATTCTATCACTGCCCCTGGCCCCAGGCAAGGCCCCAGGGTCGAGAGTGTGGAAAGACACGATCGCGGGCACCACTGGGCTCATCCTGAGGTACGTCCTGAGGTTGACGAAGCATGCCCTGAGCACGCCCGAAGGAGATAGGCCGAAGGAGGCCAGGGAAAACGGCTGGCTGGAGACCGACGACTACGCCCTCTACGACATGGCCTACCCCATCATCTCCACCGAGCACCTGACCCGCAAGCAGGTCATGGGCCTCTATAACCGCTCCTTCGCCTCGTTCTACACCGATCCGGCGATGGTGCTGCGGGGGCTCCTTTCCTCCATGCCCTGGAAGCGGGAGATCTGGAGGTACATGCTCCGGTTCGCCGCGAAGCTGTACCTGAGACGGTACTGGAAGCTCCTCAGGGACCTGTTTCGCTGAAGCCGCGGTCCTCTGCCGAGGGGAACGATCGGCGAGGACAAGCCTACGCCCGGCCCCTCTTGAACACACAGAAGTAGGCGTTGCTCCACGCGCCCAGGGTGAACTTGATGTCCCCCTTCTTGCCCACGCCTCCCACGGGCTCCATGTGCACAAGCTCCCAACCTTCCGCGCCCAGCGCATCCAGCTCCGGGATCATCGCCTCGGGGGCATACTTGGAGGGCTGCCGGTCGGGCCACCTCCCCTCCAGGAAGTCACGCTGCCTCTCTGCATCCGCGTACAAGAAAGTCGTGTAGTATTGCCACTTCTCAGCCATCGTTCTCCCCTCCGCTCCAGGTAACCTAGCGGCGCCCGAGTAGCCGGTGCCGACACCGGCACCCGGCCGCGGGATCTGCGCTCGTCAGTCAGGCAAGTCGTCCAGGACCTGCTTCATGTTCCGCCGGTACTCCCGGAAGGCAGCCCGTCCCTTTTCAGTGAGGTGGAGCATGGTATGGGGCTTCTTGCCCTGGAACCCCTTCTCCACGTCCACGTAGCCCGCTTCCTCCAGCTTGCTGAGGTGCGACGAGAGGTTACCCCAGGTCAGCCCGGTCTGGCTCATCAAGAAGGTGAAGTCCGCGCTCTCCACCACGTACAGCAAGGCCATGACCATCAGCCGTGCAGGCTCATGGACCAGGCGGTCGATGTCGCCGATGGTGGCGAGCTCTTCGCCGCTGGCTTCACTACTCGTCACTGGAGATGCCCCCCAGGGGCGGAACCGGCGCCGGCGCACGATCCTGGCGCAGGAAGCGGAGCAGCACGACCAGGCCCACGAGCAAGGTGGCCGCCGCGGCGAGGAGTAACATCACGGGGTTGTTCAGGAGTTCGGTGCCGCCAAAGCCGATGCCGTAGAACAGCGCGATCAGGTATCCACGATCGAAATCCATGAAGTACGCGATCAGGCTGACGCCGACCATCACCCACACCCCCACAGCCAGCGCGAGGAGAGTGCTCTTGGCGAAGGCTGCACCGACGAGAGGCAAGTGACCCAGGGTAGCCACCAGCATCCCCAGCACCACCATCCCTCCGATGATCTGAACGACGAGCACGACCGCTGTCTTCTTTCTTCTGGCCTTCCGCGCTGGCCCAAACACGACGCGGCCCAGCCGCGGGACGGTGATGAATCGCTTGGCGGCCCACAGGGCCAGGCCGGCCAGCCCGACCAGGATCGCATACACCCCGTACCCCCACAGCCGGGAGGGCAAGGCATCGAAAAGCAGCTCGGAAACGCCCTCGATCAGGAGCACGAGCCCCAAGAAGATATCGAACAGACCATCGTCGAAATAGGATGTCCACGCCTTTCGCTCAATCTGCGCCAGACTGATCTCCTGTGCCACCACAACCTCCCACGACACGTCCTGCACTACGTCCCATCAGGCTCCGCTATCCTGGTCGAACCCAACTTGCGCCGTCTTCGGGTACGCCCGCAGGAAGCGGACGAAAAGCGCTACCCCGACCAGCACCATGGTCGCGCCTGCCGCGCCAAAAGTAAGGGCCATGCTGGCGCTGCCCGACAGGTTCGTATTCTGCGCCAGCATTATCCCCAGCGGGAAGGGCAGCGCGTACAGCACACCGTAGAGGTAGAAGCGGCTGACGTCCACGAAGTAAGCCGCCAGGCTGAAGACCACCACACACTGGGCAGCCCAGACGTACGCCGGCAGGGGCAGGCGAGCGATGATGTAAGGCACACCGGCGACGCTGGACCCTACTCCCCAGAGGGCCATCAGGGCACCCAGGAGCACGGAAACGAAGAGCACCAGCCTCACTCTCTTCAGCTTGCCCTTCCGCTGCCTTCCGAATTTGGCTGTGCCGAGGCGGGGCGCGGTGATGAACTTCTTGCCGGCCCAGAAGAGGAGCAAGACGGCCCCGGCAAAGAGGGTCAGCACGACCATGCTCCACAGGGCGGACATCTCGCCTCCACCCAGCAGTGTGCCACCGCCCATGTTCAGGAGCAGCAGGCCCAGAAAGATGTCCCACAGGCCATCCTGGAACGTAGACCTGAACGCCTTGCGCTCCAGCTCCTTCAGATCCATGTCGGTCGTCATCTCCAAGCTCCTTCGATGTCCTACTTCACTCTGTGCTTACGAGTACTTTGCGTGGCAAAGCACTCTATATTATACAGTAATTCCCTCAAATGTCAACCTCTCTGTCGTCCGGCCAGAGCCGCCCTGGTAGACATGGCATCGTGTTCGCGACCACCTGGGTACAGAAACGCATCTCACCTCGCCCTATCTCCACTTTTCGTCTTCACCAGCCGTCTGGAGGCCTGGCCCCTGCGGAGTGGGCGCGGATCTGCCTGGGGACGTCGACTTCCGCCCCGGGCTCGTCCTCCACACCGCTCACCTCGGCGGCCCAATACCTGGGAGAAACCGTCGATCTGTGCTATAGTCCCGCTATGTACGAGGACATGCAGGTACCGAGTCCTGGGGGCAGAGTCCTTAGCAGGGTTGCCAGGTGCCTCTTGCCCGCCGCACTGATCCTGGCCTTGCTGGCCGCCTCCTGTAGCGGGTCCATCCCCATTCCTCTGCTTCAGCCCACACCCACCGTGACCCCGTTGCCCACGGCTACTCCCGCTGCCTCGCCCCCCGCCACCCCCACGCCGACCGCCACTCCCATACCCGTGCTGCCCGCCGACCAGGCCCTGGAGGCTGGTCAACGCCACCAGGGGAACGGCGACTACGAAGCAGCCATCGCCGTCTACCAGAGCATCCTCTCCAGCCATCCTCAGAGCGCGGAGGCGCGTGAGGCCCTCTATCGACTGGGCGAGGTCTACATGCTGGACGAGGATTACCCTGGGGCCATGGAAAGCCTACAGGACTTCAGGGACCTCTACCCTGAGGACGAGCGGTATCCTTTCGCCACCTTCCGTCTGGGCACGGCCTACGAGAAGCTGGGCTGGTGGGACGAAGCGGTTCTGGCCTACCGCGAATACGGCGCCACCAGGACGATCATCGCAGACTACGTCCACCTCTTCGTGGGCTATGCCCTCCTGGAGCTGGAACGGTACGAGGAGGCCCGGGAGGAGTTCGCCCAGGTGCTGGAGCTGACGACGACCAGCACCCTGAAGCAGCAGGCCCTGCGCAGCATGGCGTTGGCCTCGCGCCGCCTGGAGGAGTACGACGCGGCCCTCGACTACTATCGCCAGCTACTGGAAGAGGCACAGGAGGACGGCACCCGCGCCGAGACCCTGTTCCAGATAGCCGTCACCTACCAGGAAGCCGAAGACCCCGGCCAGGCGGCGCAAATCTTCGCCCAACTGGCCCAGGACTACCCTCGCACCTACCGCGCCTACCAGGCTCTGGAAGAGCTAGACGCCATGGAGATCACGGTGGTCACCCCCTTCCAGCGCGGCTTGATCTACTACTACAACGGGCTCTACGATCCGGCGGTGCTGGCCTTCTACGACCACATCGAGAACGTGGAGGACACCGCAGAGGCCCACTATTACGCCGCTCTGGCCTATCGCGGCTACGACGCTCATTACCTGAGTATCGACGAGCTGGAGACCATCACCCAGGACTTCCCCTCCAGCGACCTCTTCGGCCAGGCCTGGATGGAGATGGCCAGGTCCTGGCTCCTCCTTGAGAACGACCAACTGGCCATGGATACCTACCGCCAATTCTATCTCTCTCACCCCCAGGATCCCCTGGCCGACGATGCGCAGTGGAAACTCGCCAACCTCCTGGAGGACGACGGTGCATGGGAAGAGGCCATCGTGGAGTACGTGGACCTGGTGGAGACCCTCCCTGCCAGCGAGTACGCGCCCCCGGCCCTGTTCCGAGCCGGGCTCCAGCGGTACCGCCTCGGCCAGTACGACGACGCTCGCCAGACCTGGGAGACGCTACTAGAGGAGTACCCCCAGTCCGACATGCGTCCGCGAACCCTCTTCTGGCTGGGGAAGTCTTGTCTGGAGCAGGGGGACGAAGAGGAGGGGCTGGCTTACCTCAGCCAGGTACCGGCCCTGGAAGAGGGAGAGTACTACGGCCTGCGAGCGTCTGACCTCCTTCGCGGCGGCGATCCTGAAGACCCACCAAACGTCTACTCGCTGGATCTGTACCGCATGGGCGATCCCGACGAGCGCCTGGAACTGGAGGAGTGGCTGGCTGGGTGGGCCGGAGCAAACGAGGGTCAGCCTATGTGGGATCTTGCCCCCAGGCTGAGAGATGACCCTCTCTTCCAGAAGGGGATGGAATTGTTGAACGTCGGACAACGAGACAGCGCCAAGGCGCGCTTCAGGGAGGTGCGCACCCGCTTCCAGGACGACCCGCTCGCCCTCTATCAACTGGCGCTCTTCTTCCAGAGAGAGGGCTTCTACGACCAGTCCATCGCCTGTGCTCAGCGTTTGCTCCAGCTCTCACCCCAGGAATCACTGTACGACGTTCCGCGCTTCCTTCAGAAGCTGCATTATCCTGTGCCCTACGCCGACCTCATCGTGCCCCAGGCGGAGAAGAGAGGCCTGGACCCACTACTCTTCTGCGCCCTGATCTGGCAGGAGAGCTGGTATGATCCCTTCGCCACCTCGTCCTACCCGGCCAGGGGACTGACCCAGTTCATCGAGCCTACCGCCGAATGGGCGGCGGAGGAATTGGGCTACACCGACTTCGTGCACACCGACCTCTACCGGCCGGTGGTCGCTGTGGAGTTCGGCGGGTGGTACCTGGAGTGGATTCTGGAGTACGAGGACGGAGAGGTCTTCCGCGCCCTGGCCCACTACAACGCCGGGCCGGCAAACGTCGCTCGCTGGAGCCGCGATGGCGAGGTGACCGACATCGACCTCTTCGTGGAGGAGGTCGATCTCACCCAGACGGAGACCTTCATCCACAGGATCTACCAGCACTACTGGGTCTACAGGACCGCCTACTACGGCTCCCAGTGAGCCCCTGCGATCACTTCAGCCACGCGGCAGGCCCTGCGGCCACATGTTCAGAAAGCTGCTCCCTCCCTCGCCCCAAGCTGCGGGATCCCAGGCTCCAGGCCCAGGTCACGCATGATTTCGCTCATCGTGCCGGCCCCGGTGATCCTGGTTTCCACACCGCCATCGGCCAATACGTACGAAGGTCCCTTTCCCTGCAGGTCTTCCTTCACCAGGAGAACATCCACTCCCTGGTCAACCAACATCCTGGCCACCTGAAGGCCCTTCTGCTTCTCCTCGGCCTGATAGGGGTTTACCAGGATCTCCTGGCGCAGAAGAGCCCTGTCGTCCACCCTCAGCTCTACGAGGCCGAAGTACGCGGCCTTGCCCAGGTGCCCGCTGACGGTCCCCGAGGGGTCGTCGAGCGGCACTCCGTAGATCAGGCTGGTCTTGACCTGAGGCTCGTAGTGAATCACCACGCGCTCTACGTTGGTCACCTCACCCCTGATCGCCTCCTCAAGCTGCTCACTGATGCGATGGGCCTTCTCCAAGTCGCCCGTACCGACCACGATGTCCGCCTGGAGGAAGCGGTACCTCCCCGAGTTGCGACCCACTACCGCCTTCACCCCTCTCACGCCGGGGAAAGACTCGATGATGCTCCTGACCTGACCCAGGGTCTCAGCATCCAGGGAGGCATCCAGCAGCACCTTCATGCCGTCGGCCGCCAGGTCCCAACCGGACTTGGCGATGAAAGGCACGATCAGCAGGGCTCCGACTCTATCCACCGCGAAGCCCAGCCCGCTGGCCGCGACTGAAGCGAAGACGATGACCGAAGAGAGCACGTCGGTCTGGTAGTGCCGCGCCTCCGCCATCAAGCTCGGCGAATGGGCCGCCTTTCCTACTCTGAGCTCGTAGCGACTCCACACCAAGGGGAGAAGCACTGTCAAGGCGACGCCCAGGAGCACCCACCACTCGGCCGTCACCAGCCCCACGGGCCCGACGATGGCTTCCCTGGCGATCTCGTAGCCCGCCACCAGGATCAGCGCAGCGATGACGACGGAAACGACGTTCTCCACCTTGTACAGCCCAAACGGAAACGACTCTGTCTTCCGCTTGGAGATCACCAGCCCCACCAGAACGGCCAGGGACCCGAAGATATCGACGGCCGAGTCAGTGGCGCTGGCCGCCAGGGCCAGGCTACCCGACAGGGCAGCCAGGCCCAGCTTCAAGGCGACCAACGCGACGTTGAGGGCCAGGGAGTAGACCCCCATCCTCTCCAGGGTCGTGTCCATGGAGGTCACCCTCTGACCATCTTGGTGCCGCACTTGGGGCAGGGTACGTTGTAGCAAGGACGACCCGCCTGGTGAGGGACGGTGTGGCCGCACGACGGGCACCTGCAAACGCCCCCCGGGCCAGCCCCTGGCCTGGTGCCACCCATACGTCCCCGGCCTCCTCCCGTACCGGCACCACGACCGGTCCCGGGACCCGCTCCTCGCGGCCCTGTGCCATCTCCTGCTGGCATGTGTCTCACCTCCTTCCCGATGTTGAAGCGACAGACAGCGATTCCACCCGTGTTGTATCAGGCCACCTTCGAAGAAGCCATGGTCAGCAATCTGACGCCGGGGCCCTTGACCTGTCGAAACGTCGCACCCTGGCTGATCAGCTTGAACACCAGATCGACGTCAACAACCTGGGTCCCGGAGACGACGTCCACACCATAGTCGAACAACACCGGTGACAACGGCGTGCTGGGCCCCAGCACCATCACCGCACTATCCTCCCGACAGAGGGCCAGCAGGCCATCCAGAGTGTGATTGATCAGCGCCGTGCCGGTAATGGCCACCACATCGGCCTGGGGGAGCACCCTGCTGGCCTCGTCTGAGAACAGCTCCCCCTCCGAGGGATGCCTCTCCAGCACCCACAATTGGCCGACCTTGCCGCGCAGCCTGGGGACGAAGGGGAAGCTGCCGGCGATGGCCACTCGTTTTCCCCGCCCCCGTTCCGCCAGCCAGGCTTCAGCGTTCAGCTCCACGCAGCGCTCCTCGTCCACGTCGAGGAGAGAGTTGATGGCGGCCACACCAATGCTGGCTTCCAGTGGCATGTCTGACCTCGCGTAGGCCGCCAACTCCAGGGCACTCAGTTCGTGCAGGGTGCCCACGCCGCGCACGCCCTCGCGACCGTGAGGATGCTGCTCGTAGTGGATGGACGACGCCAGACCGCAGCATTTGCTCACCACCGCCGTCCAGTGCACGCAGGTGCGGACCTCCTTCACCGGTGCATCGTCCTCCACGGAGTTCAGCAGGTCATCCAACACACCCATCATGCTCTCCCTTCTCCCTCGTTCCGCTCGCCGTAAGCCTGGAGAAAGCGATCGAGCGTGTCTCTCAACTCACCCAATCCCGACACCCAGCTCTGCAGGAACTCGCCTCCCTCGGGAGTGAGGCGGTACACCCTCCGGGAAGGTCCCGAGCCCTCCGTGTCCCAGCGAGACGTGACCCAACCCCACCCCTCCATCTCTCTCAGGCTGCGGTAGACCACGCTGGGGTTGAGGGATTCGTCAGCCAGGCCCAGGTCCTTCAAGCCTTCCATCAGCGCGTAGCCGTGTCCCTCCTCCTGGCGGAGCAGTAACAAGAGGGCCGGCTGGATGAAGCTCTTGGTACGGCGGGCGTACGTCGCCCCACCTGCCCCTCTCCCTCTCTGCCTTCTCCGCTCCCGCATAGACCACCACCCGCGCCATGGCCGGCTTCCGCCGGGCGATATGTGCCATTAACATATATATTATGCAGTAAGTTAGTCAGCCTGTCAAGTCGTAGGCGACCGGCGCCCTGGTCGCGGTTGACACGTGCCTTGATGCACGTTATACTTAGTGCGCTGACTACTATATATGGCACGGGGCCTTGCTAGACCCTACTACAATCGGGGTGCCAGAGGGAAGAAGGAGGAGTTCGGTGAAACTCACTTGTCTGCAAGAGAATCTGGCCAAGGGTATCTCCATCGTCAGCCGAGTGGTAAGCACCCGGGCCGTCTTGCCTGTGCTCAGCAACATCCTCATGACCACCGACGATGGCCGCCTGAAGCTAGCCGCGACGGACCTCTCGACCAGCATGACCTGCTGGATCGGCGCCAAGGTCGAGGAAGAAGGGGAAATCACCGTGCCCGCGCGCCTGCTGTCGGACTTTGTCAGCACGCTGCCGTCGGCTCAGATCCAGATGGAGCTGGTGACACGCACCAAGAGTCTCCATCTCAAGTGCGCCCAGTTCGAGGCCGATATCCACGGCATCGACGCCCAGGATTTTCCCCTCATCCCGTCGGACGTTACCGATCACAAGATGGAGATCCCTCCTGCCGTCTTGCGCCAGATGGTGGAGCAGGTCACCCTGGCCGCCGCTCCCGCTGAGGAGGGGCGCCTCGTTCTCACGGGCACCCTGGCCGAGTTTCAGGGCTCCCAACTGACGATGGTGGCCGCCGACGGCTTTCGTCTCTCCCTGTGCAGAACTCAGCTCAGTGAGGACGTCCCGGAGCCGCTGGAGGTCATCATCCCGGCACGTGCCCTCCGCGAACTCGCTCGCGTCAGTGTGGAGGAGCAGGATCCCATCCAGATCATCGTCACCCCCAATCGAAACCAGGTCCTGTTTCGCCTGAGCAACATCGAGATCGTCTCGCAGCTCATCGAAGGCAAGTTCCCCGACTATAACCAGATCATCCCCAGCAGCTATGGCACTCGCGTCGTCGTCAACACACACGATCTCATGCGGGCCTTCCGCATCTCCGTCCTCTTCTCCCGGGACGTGGCCAACATCGTCCGTCTGGAAGTGATCCCTGGGAGCGAACTGACTCCGGGTCGACTGAGGGTCGAATCTACGGCCGAGGTGGGCCAGAACGTGGGAGAACTGGATGCTACCGTGGAAGGCGAACAGATGGAGATCGCCTTCAACGGCCGCTACCTGATAGACATGCTGAACGTCATTGGCACAGAGCAGGTGGCACTGGAGGCGACTAACCCATCTCGACCAGGAATCCTCAAGCCGGTGGGCGACGAGAACCTGTTGTATGTGGTCATGCCCATGCACATCAAGCGGTAGCTAACCGCTGCGCTTCCCGTTGGTACGAAGACGCCTCAGGTGCCTCGATCCCTGAGGCGTCTTTCGTCGAAAGGACGTGGTCTGGGGTATCTCGTCGCCGTATACCGTCTAACGCCGCCGTGGGCAGAGGGCTGGCACCTTCTTGCCGCCTACCTGCACCTTGCCCATCTCGCCGCGCTGGCGTATAATGATTTCAACAACCGTACCTCAGGGCACGAAGATGTCTCTTCCATGGTTCTCGACTATCTCGACTCCAGCCGCCGGCGCGCGGGGTGTCCGCAGGTATGTCTATCCCAGCGGATTGTAGCACCCTGGCGCCGATGCGCCGCGTCGCTACGATCCGCCCACTACTAGACCCACGGGAATCGTGGGTCTAGACGTTTATCCAGTCTGAGCTGCGGACTATCCGCCCAGTGGACCATTCTGAGGAGAGAGAGATGAAACCAGTAGACGAGCAGATGCCGATCTTGATGCAAGGGGTAGAGTTTGGCGACCCCCAAACCCAGGAGACGATGGAGGGGGAACTGCGCCAGCGTCTGGCAGAAGGCAGGCCCCTGCGGGTCTACTGCGGCTACGACCCCACTTCGGCCGACCTGACCCTGGGCCACACCATCACCATGCGCAAGCTACGCCAGTTCCAGGACCTGGGCCACGAGGCCATCTTCCTCATCGGCGATTTCACCGGCCTGGTGGGCGATCCCAGCGACAAGGAGGGCGCACGCCGCCAGCAAACCCCTGAGGAGATCGAAGAGAAGGCCAGAACCTACGTCAAACAGGCCTTCAAGATCCTGGACCCGGAGAAGACCGTCATTCGCCACAACTCAGAGTGGCTCAGCAAGCTGACCTTCGTGGACCTGATCGAGATGGCTTCCCATTTCACGGTGCAACAGTTCCTGGCCAGGGAGAACTTCGCGCGTCGCCTTGCCAAGGGCGATCCCATCTGGCTTCACGAGTTTCTCTACGCCCTGATGCAGGGACGCGACGCGGTGGCCATGGAAACAGACGTGCAGTTGGGCGGTACCGAGCAACTCTTCAACCTACTGGTCGGTCGCAAGCTCCAGGAGATCTTCGGGCAGAAGCCCCAGATCTGCCTCACCTTCCCCATACTGGTCGGCACCGACGGTTACTTGCGCATGTCCAAGAGCACGGGCAACTACATCGGCATCGACGAGCCACCGGACGAGATGTACGGCAAGGTGATGAGTCTCCCGGACCACGTCATGCTGGACTACTTCACGCTGGTGACCCGCTACACGCCGGACCGCATCACACCGATCCGCCAGGGGTTGGCCGACGGCTCCCTGCACCCCCGCGATGCAAAGATGGAACTGGCACGGGAGATCGTCTCCATCTTCCACAGCGACGCCGCCGCCCAGGAGGCCGAGCAACACTTTCGCAAGGTCTTCCAGGAGGGGGAGCTTCCATCCGAGATGCCTACCTACGACGTGCAGGACGCCACCAACATCGTGGATCTGCTGGCTGCCAGCGGTCTCACCAAGAGCAAGGGCGAGGCCAGGCGACTCATCCAGCAAGGGGGAGTGCGCCTGGACGGGGAAAAGGTGGACGGCATCGAAACGATGGTCACCGTGGAGCAAGAGCGTGTGCTCCAGGTGGGTAGGAGGAAATTCCTCAAGCTGGTCGTCGCGCCCCGGCAGGAGTAGCGTTGAGGAAGCCAAGCCATCTCCTCCACCAGACCAGCCCTGTCTGTGGCAGCACTCTGAGAACCGTGGGGGTGGTACCCGTGGGTCGAGAGGCTCTCCGCCGGAGCGAGGCCGTGGACAAGTCCGTCTCGCTCAGTGTAAAGCACTCCTCTGTGGCCACTGGTGCCACATCATGGCCCAAGAGGGCAGCCGGCACCGACGTCAGTCGGGAGAGAGGACATGGATGGTGGAAAATGAACGAATGGCAGAAGGCGCTGAGAGAGGAACTAGGATCAGAGTTGATCGCCTACAGGGAGGATGGGCGGGAGACCCAGGTGAGGTTGGACTTCGACTTCCAGGATGGGACAGCATCCCTGGAATGGAAAGACGGTGAAAACCAGCAATGGTATCTGACCATCCCGTATGCCACGCTCATGGCCCTGACGGACGTCATGGTGAAGCGGCTATACCCTTCAGCGCGCCTCAAACGGCGGGGTGCACAGCAGAGCAAGAAGGAATGATGGCCAGGACGGACGCGGGGGCTTCCCTGGCCACCTCGTCGACCAGAAACGGCCGGTGCCCCACTTCGAGAAGATGCTCTACGACCACGCCCTGCTGAACCGTCTCTACCTGCGGGCCTTTCAAGCCGCCGGCGAACTCGCTGCCGTGGGATTACTCGCACCGCTTCCAAAAAAGAACCGGTGCGCTTGTCGCCTTTCACCTAGGAGGATGCAATGGATAGGCAGGAGTTGACAAAGAAGCACGATGCGGGAGAAAGGGATTTCAGAAGCGCTGACCTGACGGGGGCCAAGCTCTCGGAGATCAGGCTCAGCGGCGCGAACTTGACCAGGGCCAACCTGAGTCAATCTGACCTCTTTGGCGCCAATCTCTTCGGAGCCAACCTGAGCAGGGCCAACCTCAGCAAGGCCAATCTGCTCATGGCCAATCTCTATCGCGCCAATCTCAGCAGGGCCGACCTCCGTGGCGCCAACCTGAGCAGGGCCAACCTGTTCGAAGCGATCCTCAGCGGCGCCCTCCTGAGCGAAGCCAACCTGGCCTGGGCTCAGATCAACGCCTCTCTGGTGGTGGCTACCCTGTCCGAGGCGAACATGGAAGGCGCCAACCTGCGAGGCGCCAAGCTGGAAGGGGCCGAGTTGACCGGGGCCAAACTAGAAGGAGCGGACCTGCGCGGTGCCGATCTGCGCGGCGCGGATCTCCGGAGCGCCGACCTGAGGGGAGCCATCCTGTCGGGGGCCAGCCTGGTGGAAGTGGATCTCGGAGGGGCTGGCCTGCGTGGGGCATATCTCGAAGGGGCCGACCTCAGCCGGTCCGATCTGACTGAAGCCGATCTGAGTTGGACGAATCTGAACAGCGCGAACCTGAAAGGTGCAACCCTCGACGGGGCCAACCTGGCTTCCGCTCAGTGCGACGAGGCCACAACCTGGCCAGATGGTTTCGACGTCCCCGACGACATGAGGTTCGTTTCCCAGGGGAGCGCCGTGCCGAGGGCGTCGACAGCCTCTCCCCCTGCGAGCCGCCCCGAAGACTAGGATCGGCGAGTCCGGCAACATCTCCCAACGGCGAGGAGGACCTGTGGCAGACCGCCTGTTTATCTTCGTCAGTGTGGGACCTGATCTGGAGACCGAGCGCGAGGTGGTGGGCCAGGCGATCGCCAGCCTGCCCATATCCCTGGGGTGGGAGATCAAATACACACCCCTTCGCGGCCAGCGGTCCGACCCGACCATAGAGGCGGTCGCCAACTGCGACTTCTATGCGCTGCTCCTGGGTGCAGACATCTCGGCGCCCATGGGATCAGAGCTTCACGCGGCACTGACCACTGGCAAACGGATAGTCGCCCTCTTAAAGGAAGGGCCCCGCACTGCGGCGGCGCGCTTCTTCGCTACGCAGTCTGGGGTGGCCTGGAGGCGTTTCGACGACCAGGAGAGTCTCAGGCATTTGTTGCAGAAGTCCGTCGTGGAGCAGATACTGGAGTCCCCGGAGGCGTACCGCATCACCGTCGCCGACTGGGAGGCGCTCTCGGCCCTCTCTGCTGAGGTGGAAAAGGAGACGTCAAGGGGTAAGGAGGAAGCTACGCCCTGGCACGGAGGAGCCGGCAGGGACGCGATCATCGTCTCCCCGGAGAGGGACCTGCCCTCGGAGGGGGTGCCCATAGGTGGTGGGCACGATTCAACTTGAGGCTCCGCAACCAGCGGCCTCTGCCACCAAACTGACTACATCAGGCCCGCGGACACAGGTGTATGCATCTAGCCCATCTTTCCATCACCAACTTCCGTAACTACGTCCGCTCCGAGTTGGACTTCTCCAAGCGCATCACCGTCGTACAGGGCGCCAATGCGCAGGGCAAGACCAACCTCCTGGAAGCTGTCTACTACCTGGCTACCGCCGAGTCCCCGCGCACCCGTACCGACCGCGAACTCATCAACTGGCTGGCCAACGAGGAGCAGCCCACGTTCGCCCGCCTGGAGGGGAGAATCGAGGGCGGCGAAGCCCTGCGGGAAGTGAGCATCGTGCTCCTCAACGCCAACGAGCGCCTTCAGAAGGAGATCAGGATCAATGGTGTGAAGCGGCGCACACTGGATCTGGTGGGCCAGCTCAAAATCGTGCTCTTCATGCCCGAGGACATCGATCTCGTCGCCGGGTCGCCCGAAGCGCGGCGCCGCTATCTCGATAGCGCCATCTCTCAGATGAATCGCCCGTACGCTCGAGCTCTGCAAGAATACAACCGCGTGCTCGTGCAGCGCAACAGCCTCCTCAGGCAACTGCGCGAGCGCCCGGGAGACCCCCGCCAGCTCGAGTTCTGGAACCAGCGCCTGACAGAGCAAGGGAGCCAACTCGTGGTCAGCCGCCTCGAAACCGTGGCCCAGCTCGACGAGCTCGTGCAGGACATCCACCCTCGCCTCACAGGGGGAGGCGAACGGCTGCACCTGTTGTATCGAGCGAGCCTACCCCTGGACGGGGCGCAGGGGTTGGTGCAGTATCGCCAGTTGTCCCTGGAGGGCCCTGATCGCGAGAGGAGTTCTCACGCCGGAGCCATGCCCACCAGCGCCAGCGTCAAGGCGCTCTTCCAGCAGCAGTTGGAGGCGCAACAAGAGGAGGAGTTGGCTCGGGGGATGACCCTCGTAGGCCCTCACCGGGACGATCTCCGCTTCCTCGTCGGCGGAGTGGACATGTGCGTCTACGGCTCCCGCGGGCAGCAGCGCACCATCTCCATCTCCCTAAAGCTGGCCGAGATGGAGCTCATCCGTGCCAAGACCTGGGAGGAGCCCATTCTTCTCCTGGACGACGTGATGTCCGAACTGGACGAGGAACGGCGCCGATACCTCATGGAAGCCATTCACGGGGACCAGCAGGTCATGGTCACCACCACCGACCTGGGGTACTTCGAGCCCTCGTTCCTGGAGCAAGCCGCGGTGTGGGCGGTCGATGGCGGGAGGATCGAAAAGCTAGATTCCTAGTCCACTCCTCCGGCGGCCACAGAACCATGCCCTGCAAGGTGCAGGACCATCCGCTCCCCTTGGAGTCTGAACTCAGCCCGTCTGTCCGAATGGTGATGTCCGATTACATCGTACGTCAGGGTTCGACAGGGGTGGGAGGGACCGCTTCAGCCACGACCTCTACTGTGAATCTCAGGGAGCACTCCCCAGCTCCCCCGTTGTACTCTGGTTCGTAGGTCCTCTTCCTCTCTCCATCCGGCGACTTGGCGATTTCGTCCAGTTCCCAGGCTCCGATAGTGTAATCGCCAACACAAAACTTGTCGCTCCCTGACCAGACATCAGAATCCCACCACTTCATGCTTATCGTCAAGTCGTCCATAGGGCCCAGCACACCCTCCCACAGGTCTCCACTGCACCCTATCTCACGCATTTGGTACGTCCTTCCGCAATGCATCCCTGGATCGCAAGCCGAGCCGTACGGGGCCCAGCAATTGGAGACTCTCTCTCCGTTCACCCAGATCTTACCGTCCGGACTGCCCCCCACCACCCTCGGGCCGTTGCCGTAGTGTCCGCCACACCCGCAAGTGTCAACGCACGCGAAGAGATACCAGTCAACACGCAAACAGTGCGTCTTGAGCTGCTCCAAGGTCACCCTTACTATCTTGCTGCGATAGCAGGGGACTGGGTCGCCCTCGATGGACACGGAGTTGCTGGCACTCGATTCTATGTGCCCGAGCTCGGCATCCTCCCTGTAGGCCACCATGTAGAACTCGTATAGATTCGGGCACGATGGATAGAACTCCGACTGACGGATCTCTGCGAACCACGTGTTGTACTCCGGATACGTGGAGCTGCGACGCGGACGGACAATGTCGGCCAACTGCACACCGTCACGGTAGAGGAGGAAGCCATCAACCAACTCCTCTTGTCCCGTGGGATAGTCGAAGAAGAAGCCATAGTGGAAACCCCAGCTATCCCAGATAGCACCCTTCTGAAGGTTGCTCGGTGGATACAGCCATTCGACCGGATACGTGGCTTCCTCCGGTTCCTCGCCGGCGGGCCAGATGCGGTACCCCACCCGGAACGACCCCTCAGGCCCTGTCACCGCCTGCTCTATGAGGCGGCCATCCCACTCCTCTGCGAAGTGGCTTGCTATCAGCGTCCCCAGATCAGAAACCTCCCCTCCGTCCTCGGAGCCTGTATATCCAAGGCAATTGAGCCATACCTCCAGCTCTCCCTCGTCGCCCGGGATGGAGACCATCCGCCTGTTCTCAGGTCCCATCTGCTGCTCTATACCCCAGCGGTCCTCGCCCAGGCTCTCCAGGTCGCCTTCCGCCGGCAGCCTCTCGGTGTCCGATCCGGCCAGGGAGACGTAGCAGTAGACGCCATCATAGGCCCTGTCGACCTCCAGGAAGGCAGCTTCCACTTCCACCGCGGTCTCCGCAGGTTGGGGCGGAATGATGGGCAGGAACGGCATGCGGGAAATGATGGCCAGCCACGGCGAGAGTTCGAGGCCCTCGATGGGATCGGGTGGCCCGTCATCGGGATATAGCTCCTCAGGGGCCAGGTCTGGCCACTCCTCCTCGGGGATCTCCTCCGGGCCGCCCTCTTCGAACCAGGGAGGATCTTCCTCGTCGAGTGAGGGCGGAGGCACGACGAGGCTGTCGCCAGGCTGCAAAGGTTCCTCGAGACCCGGGTTCTGCTCCGCGATCTCCTCGACACTCACCAGATAACCGGCCGCCATGGTCTCCAGGGTATCTCCTTCCTGTACCTGATGAGAGACCGCTGTCGGCATGGGCTCGGGAGCCTCCAACGCCTCCACCCTGATGCTGGCGTGACTGCTATCGCCAGCCGAGTTGTAAGCCCGCACGGTAAGCGTGTGCTGCCCTGGCCTTTCGGCCTCCCAACCCTCTACCAGCGGGAAGGGGTTGCTGCCCTTCTCCAGTTCGCTGCGGGCCGAGGCCACCAGATGGCCATCCACCCACAGTTCGATTCCCGCCACTCCGCTGGGGTCTGTGGCCAGCGCCCGGACGAGGGCCACTTCGTTGCTGTTCACCTCAGCCCCATCGCTGGGTTCTTTGATCTCCACTACTGGCCCCCCCTCCGCTTCAGGCCGGTTCAGGTAGAGCACGACCCAGGCTGCCCCTGAGAGGACGAGGCACAGTCCCAGCAAGGTTCCAACTATGATCAAGATCCATTTGGCTCTCACCTTAGCTCCTCCTTGCTGGCCCTGACTGGTTCACGCGCTCGTTTCATGCCTTATCCATACGCCTGATGCACGCCCCCCATCGACGCCTTCCAAAGGCACCAGCCCCTCTGGCAGAGGTGAGGCCCCTTCAACCGCGTAGTCACGTCCCCCTGGTTGACCTTCTTCAAGGGAAGACACACGGCCGCTCAAGACTATATGAGGCAGGCTTTCAGCGTCACGGCAAGGGTACCGCTCTGAGACATGTTGTTGTTCGCGTCCCAGGCCCGGACGTAGTATTCCACGGTAGAAGTAGTGGTCACAGGCGGGTCGAGACTGGATGTCAATTCGTCCCAACCCACTGTGGCCTGATACTTGTCCCCACCCGCCGGGCTCATGCCCAAGGTGCGCCATGAACCATAAACGGGCCCAGGACTCCTGACCACCCGATAACTCAGCTCCGCCTTCGACATCCCTGAAGGGTCGCTGACCCAGGACAAAATGGCCACGCTGGTAGGCCCACAGGTGGAGTAGCTGTAGATGGTGTCGTACGATGCCGCGATCTTGGTGATGCTCGGTGGAGACGTGTCGGCGGGCGCGATCACCGACACGGTGACTTGTCGGTCGACATCGCCGCTGAGAGCCGCAACGTGCAGGTGGTACGTCGTGGTGCCAGGAGGGCACACCTGCCTGGTGCCGTGGCCCCCCACACCCTCGCCATCAAGGTAGACCGCCGCGGCATGATCCACGTCCCAATGCAGGATTGTGCATTCCCCAGCAGTGATACTCTCCCGCTCTACCCGGAAACTGACCTGGGCCATGGGGATGGAGGTGAACGTGCACGTCGGCGTGTGCGTCGGAGTGCCCGTGAAGGTGGGCGTGTCGGTGGGCACACCGGTCGAGGTCGGGGTGTCTGTGGGCACGCCCGTCGCCGTAGGGGTGTCGGTGGGCATACCCGTGGACGTGGGCGTGGCCGTCGGCACCTCCGCCGGGGTGAGAATCAGGCCCGGAGGCTCCCCAACCACCGTAATCCTCACAGCAGCCGCGTTGCTCATCTGCCCCTGCGTATCGTAGGCTCTGGCCTGAAGCGTGTACTGTCCCGGCCCCGGCGGGAACCACTCCTGCGTGACCTGGGCGAAGGTGGCCCCAGGCTCCGCAGGCGCGTCGCGCGTGTAAGGCTCAAGGTTCACCGTGAGCAGTATCTCGGCGACACCTTCTCGCGCGTAGGCGTGCGACACTACGTTGACCGTCGCATCTGCGCTCACCTCGGCTCCATCCCTGGGCAGGTCGATCCAGACTCGTGGCACCCCCGCTATCGCCTCCACGCCACAGGAGGTGAGCGCCACGACCAGCACGACCAGCGCTCCAAGTGGGGTCAGTTTCACGGAGAGGGACTCCTTCACCATCCTTCTGCCTCCCTGCCCCGCAGGGCCTCCCTCCAGGCTGGCTGAGGCTCTACCCATCCAGTCCCGATGGACCAGCGGGAAGACCAGCTTGCTTCCGACCATGCAGAACGCAGAAGCGCTGATCCCTACCGCCTCCCCAGCGACAATGATCAGCGCTTGATTCTTCCACTCCACCTTGCTATGTGCTGCGTACTGTCAGGTCACAGCTGGTCACTCTGCCCAGTAATTACGGATAACGACAACATTCCCCCCATTCTTGCGTGCTCAGCCCGCTTCACCCTAGTAGTATTGTACAGCGGATATGAACAGTTGTCAAGTTCTTTGAGTCACCAGTCGCGGTCCCGCCACAGGTTTTGTCCAAGTCATCCCCGCGGTTCACAGGGTGAGGGCTGACTATACTCTGCATCCAGGAAGTGGGGGTACGCGTCTGCTTACGGGCGGGTGATGGGCCGCTTGGCCGGGATGCCCGGCCGCCGGGGGTACTTTGCTTCTGTAGGGACCAGCTTCTGTACGACCACCAGGTGCCTCGCTGTCTCACTCCCGGGTAGCCAAACTGGCCTGATCTCCTTCAGCTCCCCTCCCAGCAACTCGATGGCGGCGCCCGCGGATTCGATCTCGTCCTGGATATCGGCGCCCTTCTGCGCCACGAAGATGCCCCCCACCCGGACGAGCGGCAGCGCGTACTCCACCAGCACAGCCATGTGGGCCACCGCCCTGGCCAGAGCCACGTCAAAGACCTCACGGTAGCCTGGGTCCCGCCCCAGCTCCTCCGCCCGTCGTCCCTGCACGACATCTGTCTCCCGCAGCCCCAGCGCTTCCACCATGTGGGCCAGGAACCGGGCCTTCTTGCCCACCGATTCCAGCAGCGTGAGCCTCAGACTGGGCCGGACTATCTTGAGCGGCAGCCCGGGGAAACCCGCACCGGCGCCGATGTCTATACATCTCGCCTCAGGAGCGACTGTATCCACCACCTGAAGGCACGACAGCGAGTCCAGGAAATGCTTCACCTGCACCTCCTGGTAGGCCGTGATGGAGGTGAGGTTGATGCTCTCGTTCCAGACCAGGAGTTGCTCGTAGTAGCGCCTGAAGGCCTCCACCTGTGAGGGGGTCAGCGTCAACCCCCACTCCTTCGCTCCCGTTTCCAACAAGTCCATGGTCTTCCTCTGGGACCTCCAGACAGGCTCACCAGACTCCCGAGGAGGCGTCCGCCAACATTGTAGCACAGCCTACGGTCACCGTAAAGCCAGGCCCAACCCTTGCCGTCCCAGGTCAGCCGTGATAAGATGTAAAGCCATGAATGAAGCGTTGACCGGAGAGCCAGAAGTTGACCTCGATCTGGTGAAGGAGTGGGCCCGCCAGGCAGGACGTGTTGCGCTCCGCTACTTCAACCAGGTGGAAGGCACGCGCAAAGAGGACCGCACCTTCGTGACCGACGCCGACCTGGAGATAGAGGACTTGTTGGTGGGCCTTGTTCAGAAAACGTACCCCCACCACGGTATCATTGGAGAGGAAGGAACCAGCCAGATCCACGGCGAGTACGTCTGGGCCATAGACCCTTTGGATGGCACGAGGGCCTTCTTGAGCGGCCTCCCTGTGTGGGGTGTCTCCGTCGGCCTGCTCTGGCGAGGCCAGCCCTGGCTGGGTGTATTCCACCTGCCGCTGCTGGACGACTGGTACTACAGCGCCGGCCCTGACGCGGGCGCTTTCTGGAACGATCGCCCCATCCACTGCCCTGCCCCGGACGGTTGGGACGAGGATAGCCTGTTGTGCATCCCCGCTGACGTCCACCTCCGGTACCGCATCAACTTTCCCGGCATCGTGCGCGCTCTGGGGAGCGCCGCGGCTCATCTGTGCTACGTGGCGCGCGGAAACGCCCTGGCGGTATTCCTGGACAGGCCTGGCATCTGGGACATCGCCGCTGGAGCCGCCGTGATGAGGGCGGCGGGGGCCACCCTTCGCTACCTCGAGGGCACGGAGGTACTGGAGGGAGATCTACTGGACCAGGGGACAACCCTCAAGCCTCTGGTGGGCGCCCATCCATCCATCGTCGATCGGCTCCGCGCCTGCATCGAACCCTGTCCATCGTCCTAGCGCGACGCCTGCCTCCTCTGGCGAGAGGCGACAGAGGACAGTAGGCCCGCGAACCCCTCTGTCTGGCGAACCCTAGCTAGCCCCAGACCGTAGCCTCGTAGACTCAGGCCCCCTCCCCGGGGTTTCCATCGAGCGAGCGGTGGAGCCCTCTCCGCGGCACGCTCGTTGCCCTGGACCTGGCCTCCGGGCTATAATCCCTGGCGCCGGGGAAGGTGCTTCTATCTACGCCTTCCGCTTCACGCTGAGATAGGAGAAAGCCAGGGGAGGAACTTATGATCGGAGCCTTTTTCGATGTCGTGGGCACCATATACCGCGGGGCCTTCTGGCGAGATATCAGCGACCATCACCGCGAGAAGAAGCGCAACCGGTTCTGGGTCTGGTGGTATCTGATCTGGCACATGGCCGGTTGGCCCCTCAGCCTGGCGGGCATCCTGAGCAAGAGCAGATGGTATGAGTCCTGGGCCAGAGACATGGCCTGGCTCTTTCGAGGTCTCACCCTCGAAGAAGCGAACGAGATGTTCGATTGGGTGATAGAGGAGCGGGTGGTACCCAATCTGCGAACAGACGTCGTGGAGATACTGAAAGATCATCAGGCGAAGGGACACGTGGTAGCCCTGGTCTCCGGCAGCCCCCAGCAGCTCCTGGAGGCCCTGGCGTCTCGGCTGGGTGTCGATCACGTGCTGGGCAGCCCCTTGGAGACCCACCAGGGCAGGTACACGGGCAGGATGGCCGGGTCCGTCACCATGAGCGAGGGTAAGGTAGACGCCCTGGAGGGGTGGCTCGCCGCCAGTGGTCTGGACATCGACTGGCAAGACAGCTTCGCCTACGGGGATGGTCATACCGACGCCCACTTCCTGGAGCGGGTTGGCCATCCGGTCGCCGTGTACCCCGACGAGGGCTTGAAGGCGGTGGCCGAAGAGAGAGGGTGGAGGATCATCGGCGAGCGCGAGCCTCACGCCTAGAGCCTGCCCAGGACCATGGCAGCTATACGCGGCCCCCAGCGACGCGACAGGCGCTGAGGGCCGTTTTCGTGGCGCGTGAGGCCCCGCGCCCTGCCAACCGGCACCCGTGAGGAAAGAGGACGGTTGCTGATCAACGCTGGCGTGGGTGAAGAAGTTCCGGCTGCCCGCGGGGCGGATCCCATGGCAGCACAGAAGCCCTTGACAGGACAGACAAACGCGCGATATAATCGACCCTGCGGATATAGGCTCTCACATCCATCGACGTCCACGGCTGTCCACTGCTTGTCTTCCGCGTCTGAGGAGTAGTCACAGGGGGGTTACGGCCATGCAGACTGGGGAGAGGATCCTGATCATAGAGGACAACGAGGACGTCGTCACTTTCCTGACCGAAAACATCCTGCACCCCAACGGATATCAAACCCTCGTCTCCACCGACGGGCAGGATGGTCTCCGACGCGCCCTGGAAGAGCGCCCAGATCTGATTCTCCTCGACCTGAACCTGCCTCGCATGACGGGCATGGAGGTCCTCAAGGTCCTGCAAAAGAGAGGTTCCGACATCCCGGTGATCCTGATGACCTTCTACGGCTCAGAAGAGATCGCTGTGGAAGCCTTCCGTATGGGTGTCAAGAACTACATCGTCAAGCCGTTCAAGTCTCGGCAGGTCCTGGAAGCGGTCGAAGGCGCCCTGGGAGAGGGTCGGCTGCGCCGTGAGAAGGAACTCCTCACCGAAGAACTCATGCAGACCAACAAGCAACTGGAGCACCGGGTCAGCGAGCTGACCATGCTGTACGAGATCACTGAAGCCATGACCGAGCTCATGGATCTGGAAACTCTGCTCTCCCGCCTGGTCGAGGCCGCCGTCTTCTTGAGCAGCGCTGATGAAGGCATACTGTTCCTGATCGACGAGGAGACAGGCGACCTGTACCTCCGAGCTGCCAAGGGCGTTGGGGAGAAGTACGCCCACGGACTGCGTCTCAAGACCGGGGACAGCCTCATCGGTCAGGTTGCGGAGACAGGCGAGCCGCTGCGCGTGTCGAGCCCGGAGGACCGTCTGGAGTTGAAGGTCAAGACCGGCTACCTCGTCAGTTCCCTGCTCTACGTTCCCCTCAAGCTGCGACACCAGATCAAGGGTGTGCTCGGGGTGTCTAACCGCGTCACCGAGAGGGCTTTCACCGCCGCCGACGAGCACCGCCTCAACGTCCTCGCCGATCACGCCGTGATCGCCCTCGAGAACGCCCGTCTGTACGAAGGCGAGCAGCGCCGAGCGTTTCAGTTGGCCATGACCAGCCACCTCAGTCAGAGAATCACCTCCATCCTGGACATCGACGGCCTGCTATCAGAGGTCGTGGAGCTCCTGAGGCAAGACCTGGGGTACTACTACTCGCAGATCCTGCTCCAAGATGGTCCGGGGCGTCTGACCTTGCGTGAAGCCAGCGGAGACGCGGGTCAGAGTATCAAGGAAAGCCGATTCCTGGTGCCGATTGACGACCGGACCATCGTGGGCTGGGTGGCCAACCACGGCGAGCCGCTGTGCGCCAACAACGTCCAGACGGAACCACGCTACCGACCACACGATGAACTACCTCAGACCAGGGCGGAGCTGGCCGTGCCCCTAAGAGTAGGGGGCGAGGTGATCGGTGTTCTCGACATCCACAGCGACCAGAAGGGCGTCTTCGATGAGGACGCCCAGACCATGCTCCAGATACTTGGCGACCAGGTAGCCACGGCCATCCAGAACGCCTCCTCCTATCAGCGCGTGCTTACTCAGGCCGAGGAGCTCGCCACCCTCACTCAGATCGCCCTGGCCATCGGCTCTGCGCAAGACGCAGAGGAGATACTCACCATCACGATCGACGGCATCACCAAGCTCCTGAAGGTGGAAGCTGGTTCCCTGTTGTTGGTCAGCGAATCCGGCACCGAGCTGGAGTTCAAGACCACCTTGCATGGCCGCACAGAGAAGCTGACCGCATACCGCCTCCAGATGGGCCAGGGCATTGCGGGCTGGGTGGCGGAACACGGAGAGCCACTGCTGGTAGACGACGTGATGGAGGAGCCCCGGCACGATGCTGAGCTGGCGCAGGCGATCGGCTTGGAAGCCCGGTCCATCCTGTCAGTCCCGCTCAAGGCGCACGATAGGGTGATCGGAGTGATCGAGGTCATCAACAAGCTCGGAAAGGGCGGAGACACGCGTTTCGACGAAACGGATTTGCAGTTCCTGACGGCGCTGGCTTCCTCGGCCGCCATGGCCCTGGAGAACGCCAAACCTCGCCTCGCAGGTCCCATCCAGCCCAGCGAGGCCTTCCAGCGTACCCTGGTTTCCATCACTCAAAACGCCCAGGAGCCCCTGAAGGCCCTGGCCACAAGCACGTATGCCCTGAAAGCCCAGGCAGCGCGAGGTGGCATCTCCTGCGTCGATGACACCCTGGACCGCCTGCTCGACTCCATGGAATCCAAGATAGAGCAGATGGCCTCACTGACCCAGATCCTCAAGGAGATGGGCTCCGGCGAGAGCACGGCCGAAGACTGGGCGAACCTCGAGCAGAGGCTTGCCAACCTGAAGGGGAAATACTCGTCCTAGGTGAGAGCCCCGCGCATGAGAAGGAAACCAGTCCTCCAAATTCTCTTGTCGGGGGGCCCTCAGCCCTTTCTGCCCCTTCGGCTCTCCGGGGGCAAGCTCCGCTCCATCCACACCTGTCAAGGGAGCTAGGCCATGAACGGCGCCATCACTGACGTACCTGGTCTCAAGGTGGGGCACTACACGGACTTGCGTGCGGCCACGGGCTGTACGGTCGTGCTCTGCGAAGAGGGGGCGACGGCCGGCGTGGAAGTGCGCGGCGCCGCGCCGGGAACCAGAGAGACCGACCTCCTTCGCCCGCAGCATGTCGTTCAACAGATCCACGCCGTGCTGCTGTCGGGCGGCAGCGCCTTCGGGCTAGACGCCGCGGGGGGCGTGATGAGGTATCTCGAGGAGAAGGGGTGCGGCTTCGACACGGGAGTGACCAGGGTACCCATCGTCCCTGCGGCCATACTCTTCGATCTGGCCATCGGCGACCCCGCGGTCAGACCCGATGCCCAGGCTGCCTATCAAGCCTGCGTGCAGGCCACACCTGGCGCCATAGCAGAGGGCAACGCGGGAGTTGGCACCGGCGCCACCGTAGGAAAGCTCATGGGAATGGGCCAGGCCATGAAGGGGGGCTTGGGCACGGCGAGCCAGACCATCGGCGCAGGCATCATCGTGGGAGCCGTGGTGGCGGTCAACTGCCTGGGGGACGTGGTCGATTGGCGCAGTGGCGAAATACTGGCCGGGGCCCGGAAGCCCGAAGGCGGCTACCTGGACACCGCCAAGGCCCTGAAGGGAGACCTGGCTCCCACCCTGCTGGCCTTCACCAACACGACCATCGGCGTGGTGGCCACGAACGCCCGGCTCACCAAGGAAGAGACGAACGAGGTGGCACGATTGGCTGGCCACGGCTACGCCTACGCCATCCGCCCCGCTACCATGCTCGATGGCGACACCCTCTTCGCGCTCTCCGTGGGTGAGATGAAGGGTGATGTCAGCGCCATCGGTGCTGCGGGGGCCGAGGTCGTAGCGGAGGCCATAGCGCGGGCCGTGCATCAAGCTGAAGCGCTGGCCGGCGTTCCGGCCCGCAAGGACGTCTTGCCTGACCCCGGCAACGCTTGACACCCTAGAGCCGGGCGGCCTATAATCGCTATCCTCAGCTATGGCTGTCGAAGCACCACGCCCAGAGGCCGATCAGGCCCACGGAGCAGCTCATTCGAGCGACGCCAAGGGGGTGCGTAGAGATGGAATCGCTGGGAACCAGGGAGAGAATCCTCATCATCGAGGACAGCCAGGATATCACGGAAGTCCTCGCAGACTCTATCCTCACACCCAGCGGCTACGAGCCGCTGGTGGCCGAGTCGGGTGAGGAAGGCCTGCACATGGCCGTGGATGAGCAACCGGACCTCATCTTCCTGGACCTCAATCTCGCCCAGATGACAGGCATGCAGGTCCTCCAGGGCTTGCGTGACACCGTCCCCAGCATCCCGGTCACCCTCATGATCTTCTCCGGCTCCGAGGAGCTCGCCGTGGAGGCCTTCCGCCTCGGGGTCAAGAATTACGTGATCAAACCTCTGAAACCGCAACACGTGTTGAAGACGATCGAAGATGCGCTGCGCGAGACGAGACTCCGCCGCGAGAAGCAGCTCCTCACCGAGGAACTCATGCGAGCCAACAAGCAGTTGGAGCGTCGTGTGCGCGAGTTGACCATGCTGTACCAGATCACCCAAGCGATCACCAATCCGGTGGACCTGGAGACCCTCCTGTCCAGGGTTGTCGAGGTATCCGTGTTCCTGACCGACGCCGACGAGGGGATGCTCTTCCTCGTCGATGAGGAGACGGATGAGCTTTACCTGCGGGCCGCCAAGGGCGTCGGCGACAAGCGGGCCTCCATGCTCCTCCTGCCTGCCCGCAATACCCTCATAGGCCAGGTCATGAAGACGGGAGACCCTCTTCGCATCGCCAGTTCCGACCCGCGCCTGGAGTTGACCGTAAAGACAGGCTACATGGTCAATGCCCTCCTCTATGTTGCCCTGAAGTTCGATGGTCAGACGAAGGGTGTGCTGGCCGTGTCCAACCGTGTGACGGACAGGGCCTTCACGCGCACAGACCAGAGCCGTCTCGACCTGCTGGCCGATCATGCGGCCATCGCCCTGGAGAACACGCGCCTGCGCGAGGCGGCGAAGGCCAGGGGGTCATCCGCCGTCGATGGAGCGGTCACCGAGCTAGCTGAATACGCATACCACTCCTTGAAGGCCATGGCCGCAGACACCTACGCGCTGAAGGCCAGTGTCGAACGAGGGAACACCACTTGCGGCGACGACACGCTGAGCCAACTGCTGCATTCCATGGAACGTAGCATAGGCCAGATGGCCTCGGTCACGGAACTCCTCAAAGGCCTGGCTTCTCCCGACAGCTCAGACGACGAACGTGAGGGACTACGTCGCAAGCTACAGAGGCTCAAGGCCAAGGTCACAACCTGGGGACCATAGAGAAGGAACTCTGACATGGCGAAGACGACTGAGCGCAGCGTTCTGGCCATCGACATCGGCAACACCAACATCGTGCTAGGTGTGCATAGAGGCGATGACCTGATCGCCTACTGGAGGATGTCCACCTCGCCGCACAGGATGCCGGATGAGTTGGCGGTTCTGATCAACTCGTTCTTCGCCTACCGCGGCTTGTCATTCGACGACATCGACGACGGCATCATATCCTCCGTAGTACCCCCTCTCCTGCCAGTATTCGAGGAGTTCTGCGAGCAGTACCTGAACTTCAAGCCGCTCGTGGTGGAGCCTGGCACCAAGACCGGGATGCGTATTCTCTACGACAACCCGCAGGAGGTGGGAGCCGATCGCATCGTGAATGCGGTGGCCGCCAAGGCGCTGTACGGGACACCTCTGATCGTCATCGATTTCGGCACGGCCACGACGTTCGACGCCATCTCCAAGGAGGGCGACTACCTGGGTGGCGCCATCGCTCCCGGCATCGCCGTCGCCGGCGAGGCGCTGGTCCAACGTACGGCCAAACTGCCCCGCATCGAGTTCGTGGTGCCGCCGCGGGCCATCGGGAGGAACACCATCAGCAGCATGCAGTCAGGGATCATGTATGGCTACGTGAGCCTGGTCGAGGGCATGGTAGTGCGTTTGGAGAAGGAGCTGGGTGGCCACGCCCACGTCATCGCCACCGGCGGCCTGGCGGAGCACATAGCCTACCACACCGAGGCCATCGAAGCCGTGAACAGGAACCTGACACTGGAAGGGCTCAAGCTGCTGTACAAGCTGAACCGATCATAGGTAGGTCCTCCTACTTCTGCCGTCCCCGCTGAGGGTGCCCTGGGAAGGGGCTGCCTCTGAGCATTCGACCTTCGTCGTGCGGACTCCAGCCGCGGGCAGCCCCTAGTCGGCCAGAGTGTTGGAGTTGTCTGGAACGCGAAGACACGGATGACCACGAAGGACACGAAAGGGAAGGTGACGAGCCCTTTGTGATGATTTCGCGTCCTTCGCTCTTGCCTTACCCGGCATGATCGCCGCGCATCAAACGCGTGTGCTCCCGGGCGATCGCTCTTTCGTGATTCGAGCTCTAGCCGCTCGATCCATTCGCCGTCCCCGAAACGCGAAGACACGGATGATCACGAAGGGCACGAAAGGGAAGGTGACGAGCCCTTTCTGCCCCTTTCGTGTCCCTCGCTGATGCCATCCTCCAGGGACTGGCTGCGCCTCAGCCGCCTCGACCGCGCTACCCTTCGCACCCTCGCGATCCAAACCCCCAGTGCCCGACCGTCTCTCCATGGCCGGGAGCACCGTCTCCTCTCCCAGGCCCACTATCCCACTGGCGAGCGCCACTATCTACCCTGCCTGCGAGCTGAAGGAGCATCTGGGACGCGAGGGCGCGAATCATCACGAAGGCCACGAAGGGGAAGAGGCGAGCTACGTACGTGGAGGTGAGAGCCGTGTGGAACCAGAACCCCAGAACCGGGCGAATCGCCGCTGAGCGCTGCGACTGCGCGCAGGTGCTTGGTGCTCCTAAGCGTCGTGTCCTCTGGGCGTGTTGACCAGGCGCCTGATCTCCACTCGTCTGGCGCCGAAGTTGATCAGCAAGCCCAGTCTGTAGCCTGAGGCTTTGAGATAGGAAAGGGCCTGCATGTAATCCTCGGGGTCGAACTGGCTCTTGGCCTTGATCTCCACCAGGCAGTCCTCTACGATGAAATCCACGCGCCTGGTGTCGATCTTCCTGCCCTTGTAGTAGATGGGGATGTTCTCCTCCCGGGAGAAGTCCAAGCCCTTGGCCTCCAACTCCAAGCGCAAGGCTCGCTGGTAGGTGATCTCTCGGAACCCAGAGCCGAGCGTCTTGTGCACCTCGATGCACGCCCCGATGATCTTGCTCGTGGCGTCGTCGAAGTCGTAGCCCTTGTGCGACCGCCCAGCCTTTTCCACGTCCCTCGCGCCGACGACAGGTGCCATGTCGCTCGCTCCTGGAAGCCCCTGCCGCCCGTTTCCCGTCATCACCCTCCTCCCCAGGCCCCATTTCCCGTCATCACCCTCCTCCTGCCCAGGCCCCGTTGCCCAATCGCCGCTGGTCGCTCGTCGATGTACGGAACCCCTTCCCTCGCCCGAGTCCATTGTACTCCAGCTCGGAGTCAGTATCAACCGTGTTTGCCAGATGGAGCAGCTTCTGGAACGCGAAGAGGGGAATTGTCACGAATGCCGCGAATGGCAAGGTCCCAACCCGTTTAGCCCTTTCGCGTCATTCGCCGGTGCCATCCTCGACACACTGGCTGTGCCCCAACCCCCCTCGACGCTGCTACCCTTCGCTTTTTCGCGATCCAAACCTCGCGCCCAGCCCGTCCCTCGGTACCCGGGGGCGCTGTCTCCTCCCCCAGGCCCATTATCCTGTGGACGAGCTGCAATGCCTACCATGCTTGCGAGGTGAAGTAGCGTGCGGAACGCGAAGGCGCGAATCACCACGAATACCGCGAATGGGAAGGTGTCAGCCCGTTTGGCCCTTTCGCGTCATTCGCCGGTGCCATCCTCGACACACTGGCTGTGCCTCAACCCCCCTCGACGCTGCTACCCTTCGCTTTTTCGCGATCCAAACCTCGCGCCCAGCCCGTCCCTCGGTACCCGGGGGCGCGGTCTCCTCCCCCCGGCCCATTATCCTGTGGACGAGCTGCAATGCCTACCATGCTTGCGAGGTGAAGTAGCGTGCGGAACGCGAAGGCGCGAATCACCACGAATACCGCGAATGGGAAGGTGCCAGCCCGTTTGGCCCTTTCGCGTCACTCGCCGGTGCCATCCTCAACGCACTGGCTGTGCCTCAACCCCCCTCGACCCTGTCGCCTCTCGCGCCTTCGCGATCCAAACCCCCAACCCAGACCGTATTCTCCACGCACCGAAACCCCTGAAGGCGCGAATCACCACGAATGCCGCGAACGGGAAGGTGCCAGCCCGTTTGGCCCTTTCGTCTCATTCGCCGCTTCCATCCTCGACGGACTAGCTGGGCCTCAACCCGCTCGACCATGCTACCCTTCGCCCTTTCGCGATCCGAAGTCGTAGATCCCATCCTCGATGGGCCAGTCCCGGCCACACTGGACACAGGAAAGCGACGAGCCCCCTTCGTCCAACTCCTCCTCGCCGCAGGCAGGACACCGGAACAGCCGATCGCTCTTCGGGCCAGCTTTCTCGGCCAGCGCCCGGAGGAACATGCTGGGCGCCAGGCGCAGGTACGCTGTCGGCCCCTGCAGCAACCCGTCTGCGCGGACCAGCCAGGGCTGCGGAACCACTCTCTTGAGCAGAGCCACGCGCAGGGAAGAGACAGCTAGCGACCTCTCCACGTCGAAGTGAGCGGCCCGCAGCTCATGCTCGATGTAGGAAGGGTGGAAGTTGAAGTGGAGAGGCACGTACTCCACGGGCTCGGGCGAAAAGGGGCGACGGTCGGAGCGACCCAGGACGAAACGGATGATCTCTTTCAGGTTGCGCTTATTGGCGTACTCAAGGACGTATCGCCCGTGCGGACGGAGGATGCGGTGGACCTCTCTGAAGGCGGCCGGTACGTCGGTCAGGTGGTGCAGCACGCGCACCGTGACGGCCACATCGAAGGCACTGGTGCTGAGGGGCAGATGGTATGCGTCACCCACCACGAAGAGGAAACGCCGATCCTCACCCAGTCGCTCCTGGGCCCGTCGCAGCAGAGATTTCGCGGGGTCGAGGAGAACTACGCGCTCGTACCCATGGTACAGGTCGGCCAGCCGCCCAAAGGCGGCCCCTATCTCCACCAGGCGCTCCCCAGACCTGGGGAGGATCTTCCCCAGGGCGATCCTCTCCACGGCATCCTCGTAGTCTCGCCCCGGCCAGAAGGCGCCCTCGTAGTCGTACCCTTCGTAGTCGCACAGGGGTCTCGTGGGCTCAGCCATGTTTCACGTGAAACAGTGCTCCTCTATCTCCGGCACAAAGCCAACACCCACGGGAAGGGGTAGGCCACGCTTTCCACCTCGAAGTGCTCTCGCAGCAGGCCCAGAAACTCGCCCACCCTCCAGCGGTGCAGGTGCTCGGGATCGTTGCCCCAGGCCCTGACGTTCTTGCCCCGCAGGAAGTTGGAGATCATGAAGAAGGGCTCGTTGGGCACACTGATCAGACACCGCCCTCCGCTCACCCGTCGCAGCTCCTCGAGCGCACCCGCCGGCTCCGTCAGATGCTCCAACACCTCCAGACACAGCACCAGATCGAAGCTCCCGCTGGCGTAGGGCAGCCGGCCGATGTCTCCCATCTGGAACAGCACCTCGGGGTGTTTGCTCCTGGCCTGCAGCAGCGCCGGCCAGTCGTAATCCAGACCCTGTATGGGTAGCTGACCGTTCGCCCTCAGTAGCCGATCGATGGTGAACCCCTCGCCACACCCCACGTCCAGGATGCGGCGCGGTCTCGACGTCTCCACCACCCTGGCCACCCGTCGGTGAAAGTACCAGATCAGCCCCCGCTGGAGCGGATTCCGGTTCTCGTACTTCTGAACATTGCCCCGCCGGCTGTACCGCCTGCCTCTAGCCTCGGCTCCCACGCCAGCCACGATCCTGTCTCCCTCGCACCCAAGATCCACGCGCAGTGCACGCCAGCAAGCCCCTGGGCTGTCTATCCCCGCGCTTACGCCCACGCGCCACGGGTCACCTTCTCCTCACCCCTGTAAGCAAGGCCGCGCTCGATGCGCTTTCCGATCGCCGGGTGACTCAGCAACAGCAGCTCCACCCACCGCTCAGGATCCACATCGGCCAGGTTCTGGTTCGCCAGCCTGACCATCGCCGACACGAAGGCCTCCGGCCTCCCCGTGGCGCTCAGGGCGTACTCGTCCGCCCTCCCCTCGCGCCACCTGGAAAAAGAGTTCGCCAGAGGGGTGGTCACCGCCATGAAACCCCCCATCACCAGCCCCAGGAGAGGCAGCCCGGCCACGTCATCCACCCCCGACAGACCCAGCGACGTGGCCCCCCGGATCAGAGCCAGATGGGTGACGTACAGCCCCGCCAGCGTCAACCCCGACTGGAAGAGCAGGCCCCACCACATGTCGTGCGCTACGTGATGGCCCAGTTCGTGGGCTACGATGACCTCAATCTCATCGGGCCCGTACTCCCCGTACAGCGTGTCGCCCAGCACGATCCGGCGCGTATTGCCCAGCCCCATGATCATCGCATTGGCGGCGCTGGTCTTGCTGCTGAGGTCCATGGTCCACACCCCCAGCACGCTCGTCTGCGCCTTCGCCGCCAGCCTCTCCAGGCGCGACGCCAGTTCCGGATCGGCAAGGGGGCTGATCTTGTAGAACAAAGGCACCAGCAGCACCGGCGCCAGATTCGCCAACACCACCGTCAGCAGCAGCAGGAAGACCGCCGTCGCCAGCCACCACCAGCCCGGCGTAACCCTCAGCAGGTAGTAGATCACCTCCACCACCACCAGACCCAGGCCCAGCGCCACCAACTCGCCCTTGGCCTCATCCGCCAGCCAGGCCCTCAGCGTTTGGTTGGATAGCCCGTATCGGTGAGGCAGAACGAACCCTCCGTAGCATTCCAGGGGCAGAGTGGCCAGCCCGTAGCCTACAGAAACGAGAACGAAGTAGCCCGCCACGACCAGCACCGGACGAGTGGTGCTGGCCGCCACCAACCCCTTCAGCCACACCGCCAGGCCGCTCACCAGCACCAGAAGGGCCAAGCCTCCGCCCAGGGCCACGTCCACCGCCAGCAGTCGGTATCTCAACCTGGCAAAGGACCTTGCTTCCCTTTGCCGCTCTGAATCGATGTCCTTCGGCGTCAGCATCCGCTCCCTGCCCACTCCGGCCCTGTCACACCGTCAAGCGCTCGACTTTGTCTATACATATTCGGCAGAGCCACCAAACCTGCAAGCGAGCCCTTCCCGCGCCCCCCATCGCGCGGGTTGGGGATGCCACCAGAGGCCGGCCGAAACCTGCATACATTCTTCCTACGACCCGACCCAGTTGCCGGCACACCCCAAAGATGCTATAGTTGAGACCTGCCTGTCATGATAGCATAAAGGATATACTCGGTCAAACACCCTCGCTTGTTCATGGGGTACCGTGACGGCGGAGCAGACAATGGCTACAGGCAGGCGTTGCCTGATCACTCTCACCACGGACTTCGGCACAGAGGACGGCAACGTTGGGGTGATGAAGGGTGTCGTGCTCGGCATCAACCCCGATGCGATCACGGTTGACCTGAGCCATGATATCCCACCCCAGGACATACCTGCCGCCGCCTACGTGCTACGGCGCGCCTATGAGTACTTCCCCCCCGACACCGTGCACCTGGTGGTCGTCGACCCGGGGGTGGGCACCGCCCGCCGCCCTATCGCCATGCAGAGTTCTGAGGCCCTCTTCGTGGCCCCCGACAACGGCGTTCTCTCCTACGTCCTCGATCATCTGCGCTCTGCTGGCGACGCTCTTCACCTCGTCCACCTCACCGATTCCGCCTACTGGCTGCCTCAGGTCAGCAACGTCTTCCACGGACGGGATATCTTCGCACCGGTTGCTGCGCACCTCTCCCGTGGTGTTCCCATCGACACCCTGGGCCCTCGCATCGACGACCCGCTCACTATCCCCCCGCCCCTCCTCATCCACCAGCCGGGTAAGATCGCTGGTCAGGTGATGCACGTGGATCACTTCGGAAACCTGTTGACCAACATCCCTGACGCCGACCTCGCCTCCCTGGGGGACCAGATCGTCACCCACATAGGGCAGGCCCGCGTCAGCGGTCTCCGTCCCACCTTTGCCCGGGGTAGAGAGGGAGACCTCATCGCCTACATAGACAGCTCAGGCCACCTGGCCATCGCGGCCGTCAACGCCAGCGCCCAACAGTTGCTGCACTGCCAGGTGGGAGACCGAGTAGACGTCGCGGTCCAGTTGGCGACGCATGCTTGCCCCGGAGAGCCCGGTGATTGAGCCCCTGATTCACCCACAAGAAGTCGAGGCCCTCACCAGAGAGTTCGGCGAGCCCCTCCGCCAGACCTGCACCATGGACGTCGCTCGCGCGACGTACGATAGGTGGGCACGCAAAATCTCCGCCGGCCCCGTCGCTTGCCGGGGCGAGGTGATCATGGTCATCCTGCGCCCCAACGGCAAAGTGCTGCTGCACACCAAGGACTTCTATCCGCAGGGGGTCTACAGGCTACTGAGCGGACGCGTGCTGTGGAGGGACGAGGTAGCACATACCCTGCACCGCGAGGTGACGGAGGAGACCAGCCTGGAGGTCACCATCGAGTCCTTCCTGGGACTGATCGAGTACCAGTTCCAGTGGCAGGATCGTGTTGTGCCCTTCGTATCGTACGTCTTCGAGCTGCACGAGGTCGGCGGAGAGCTCAACTGTCTGGACCAAGGAGAGGGGATCGCAGGCTTCCGCGAAGTGAGCGTCGGCGAACTCTCCCAGGTGGGCGCCGAGCTAGAGCACCTGGAACCCCAGTGGCAGGATTGGGGCAACTTCCGCGCGGTCGCCCACTACCTGGTGCAGGACGCGCTGATTCCGTAGCTCGTCACCGGCCCTATTGCCGGCCGGTCTTCCCTCTCCGTCTCACCCCGCCGAAGGGGATCTCTACGGAGCGCCGCCGAAATGATCCCATCCCCTGGCCAGCAGTGGGATCTCGCTCCCGTCCGGGAGCACCACCCACCGCCCTTCTTCTCCGGGGAGTATCTCGCCCACGCAGGTCACCGGGGTCCCCGTCTCCTCCTCCACCCGGGCGGCTATCTCTTCCTCCGTCCCAGGTGGCACGGTCCAGCAGAGTTCGTACTCCTCGCCACCCTCAAGGGCCAGCGACCACCCAGTACGCCCCGTCACCGCCGCCACCGACCGCACTCCAGCCGACAAGGGAAGGTGGTCCGCGAACAGCCGCACGCCGACGCCACTCTGATCACAGATGTGCGCCACGTCGCTGCTGAGCCCATCGCTGACGTCGATCATGGAAGTGGCCCTGCCGCTGCTGGCGATCACCCGCCCCTCCCTGACCCTGGGTATAGGGGTCAGATACCTTTCCAACACCTCCTCCCACTCCTCCGAGAAGCCCGCTTCGCCCTGCTCCAGCAGGGCCAATCCCGCCACGCCGCCGAGTGACCCCGTCACCAGGAGCGCATCGCCGGCCCGGGCTCCCGACCGCAGGACCACCTCATCGGCCTTGACCTTGCCCAACAGGAAGACGTCCACCACCACAGGCCCGTCCGTTCGCGACAGGTTGCCCCCTACTACGTCCGCGCCATGCCCGGCGGCTTCGTCTCCAAGACCTTCGTACAGCTCCTCCACCCAACCCACCTCCAGCGCCCCGGGCAGCGCCAGTGAGACGAGGAAGTGCTCCGGAGTCCCTCCTTTGGCTGCGATGTCACTGAGGTTGATGGCCGCTGCCCTCCGCCCCAGTTGGTAGGGGGTGATGGACTCCCTCCGGAAATGCACGCGTTCCACCTGGACGTCGCAGGTGGCTAGCAGGTAGCTTTCTCCATCCAGGGCCAGCACCGCTACGTCGTCACCCACCGCGGCCCGCACGTCCTCGCCGTATGGCGGCAGCCGCCTCGCAATCCGTGCTATGAGGCCGAATTCGCCCAACTCCGAGACATCCACTCCGGCCACCCCCCTTCAACTGGTCGACTGAGGCCGCTGCCGCTGCGCTCGCGCGTGCCGTCCGAGTTCCTCCGCGGAAGTACAAAAACCCGCATGCTTCCCACATGCGGGTTCGACGGTGGGGGCGATCAACACGTCCACTTGCACCCCTCACAGGCTCCTCGGGCAGGACTCGAACCTACAACCCGTCGGTTAACAGCCGACTGCTCTACCGATTGAGCTACCGAGGATCGGTCTACATGCCATTATACTACACCACCGGCCAGTAGTCAACTCAGACCAGATAGTCTCTCAGCTTGCGACTCGACTTGGGGTGCCTCAGCTTCCGCAGAGCTTTGGCCTCTATCTGGCGCACCCGTTCCCTGGTCACGCCGAAGATCCGCCCCACCTCTTCCAGCGTTCGCCCTTGCCCATCCCTGAGGCCGAAGCGCAACTCCAGGACCCCTCGCTCCCTGGGACTCAGCGATTCCAGCAGGTCCCGCATCTGCTCCCGCAGCAGCTCCCGCGACGCCGTGTCGATGGGGCCAGGAATGGACTCATCCTCGATGAAGTCCGCCAGGGAGCTGTCTTCCCCCGTGCCTATGGGCATCTCCAGGGACATCGGTTCCTGAGAGATACGTATGATGCGCCTGACTTTGGCCGCCGCTTTCCTCCATCTTCGTTGCAGCACCGGGTCCAGAGGGTTCTTGCCGCCCCGCGCCCGCTCGATATCGGCCTTGTCGTTATCCGACAGCAAACCCTCCATCTCCAGCGCTATCTCGTCTGCCGATGGCTCTCGGCCCAACTGCTGCGTGAGCCGGCGAGAAACGCGAAGTACTCTATTGATGTCCTCCACCACGTGGATCGGGATGCGTATGGTACGACCCTGATCCGCAATGGCCCGTCCAATCCCCTGTCTGATCCACCACGTTGCGTAGGTACTGAACTTGAACCCGCGTCGGTAGTCGAACTTCTCCACGGCCCGGAGCAACCCGATGTTGCCCTCCTGGATCACGTCCAGAAAAGAGATGCCCCGCCCCACGTACTGTTTGGCCACACTCACCACCAGGCGCAAGTTGGCCACGATCAGCACCTTTCGCGAGAAGGAAGCGAGTTCGTCCACCTGCTGGAAGCCGTCTGTGGCCTGCTGCTCCCACCGCTCCGCCACAGGCAGGTATTTCCTCCTGGTCGGCAATCGACCCGTCGCCCGAAGATGGGCCACCAGCAGTTCCGACAGGTCATCGGGCAGCAGGTAGAGCTCCAGACACAGGTCGTGGATCTTCCTGGTCAGCATATCCCATTCCGTCTCCAGCGCGCCCGGAGCAACCACCCCTCCGTCCTCGTCCGAGGAGCCCAACACCAGGGCCAGCTCGTCCGTCTCTCCGAAGTCCTCCTCGCCGATACTGCTCAGATAGGACCCGAGGTACGACTCCGTAGTCGACTGGATGATGGGCTGCGATATGGATTCTATCTCCTCCACGAGCTGTTCTAGATCGACCACGGGGACACCCAACTCAGCGCACAGCCCGGTGATGTCCTTCCAGCTCGCCCTCACCAACTCCAGGAGGCCGACTACAACTCCCAGCCATCCCCCCTCGGGCCCAGCCGCCCCGACTTGCTGCTTCGCCTCCTCCAGGTATCGAGGCGCCATCATCTTCATACTGTGCCACTTCTCGTCAGATGGCGACAGCAGAGACACGTGGCCGATCTCGCGCAGGTACATTCGTACGGGATCGCTCGCTTCGCTTCCCTCCAGCTCCAGAAGAGAGTCGACGGACAGATCGACGTCCTCGTCTCTGCCCATGGAGCCATCATCCGAGGACATCTCTGCTAGATCCTCCTCTGCCCCGGCGATCAGTTCATCGTCTGACTCAGGCAGGTCTTCCTCATCTCCCTCCTCCGGGGCCAGCCTCCTGCCATTCAATCTTCGCTTAGGGAGATTCGTCATCGTTGGCTCCACCGCCTCCCCACGGCGGCACACGCATACCGTACACTAGGTCGCGCCTCCATGGGTCGTTTCATTCCTGGCTTGCCATCGCCTCTGGCGCTCCCAAATCCTTTGCCTGAGCTGGTCCACCCTTTCCAGCAGCGCTGATCCATCGGTGCCACTCGCCGGAGCGTCGCGCAGCAGACTCTCCAGCTCCAGCAACTCACTGCGGTCCTTGCGGTCCCACAGCCTGGACACCGAGCGCTCTAGCTCGCCAAACAGCTCCTCCTCCGGCACGACGGGACCTTCTTCCGCATCCTCCAGCATCGAATCCAGGTGTTCCCCCAGCACCGGGTCCAAGCCAGTCCGGAACTCTTCAAGATCGAAGGCTGACGGTGGCGCAAGGGAGTCCTTCAGGGCGAGGAAGATGGAACGGTTCTCGATGCACAGGAAATCGTCTGCGGACAGATCCTGGATCCCCTCGATGGCCTCCGGCGACCGCACCAGCAGAGCCAGGCAATAGCACTCCAACGCGGACGCGCCCCCCACGACAGACGTGGCTCGGCCATCGTCAGCGGATTTCTCCGCCCCCCCACGGGTCCTCGCTCGAGTCATCTCGGCCGCCAGGATCCTCTCGTCTATTTTAATCAAGTGCGCGAGTTTCTGCAAATAGTGCGCCCGCTCGATGCCATCTCCCAACTCACCGATCAAGGGCAGCAGTTGACGAACGAGTCCAGACTTGCCCTCCGCCGAGTCCAGGTCCCTGCCAGCGGTGGCCACCTGGAAGTAATAGTCCATCAGCGGCATCGCGCCTTCCACCAGCGCCGCCCACTCACCAGGATCCATCCTGATCACGTCATCGGGGTCCAGCCCCTCCGGCATGGTGATCACCTTGATATTCGCATCCACGTACCGTTTCAGCCAGATGTGACGGTAGGTCTCCCGGATCTCCGGGCTCTGCCGGTGTTCGACACCATAGTACTTCTTCACCACCTCCAGGCCCCGCAAGCTCGCCTGCTGTCCGGCGGCGTCAGCATCCATGGCCAGCGTGAAACTCTTGGTCAGCCGCCTCAACGCCTGAACCTGGGCCTCGGTCAAGGCCGTTCCCATGGAAGCCACCACGTTCTTGAAGCCGTGCTGATGTGCCATCAGCACATCCATGTACCCTTCCACGATGATGGCCGTCCCCTCGTCGCGGATGGCCTGCCTGGCCAGGTGGACGCCGTAGAGGATGCTGCCTTTGTCGAAAATGGGCGTCTGGGGAGTGTTCACGTACTTCGCCGGGGAATCGTCGAGGGCACGAGCACCGAAGCCCACCACGCCGCCCCGGGCATCGTGAATGGGGAACAGCAGCCGTCCCCGAAAACGATCGTAATATCCGCCACCCTCTCGCTCCACAGTCAGGCCGGTGGCAAAGACATCCTCCTCGCCATACCCCTTTTGCGCCAGATGCCTGCTGAGCGCCTCCCATTCCGGCAACGAATACCCCAGGTGGAACGTCCTCCACGTCTCCTTCAGCATCTGGCGCTGCTCCAGATACTCCCGCCCAGGCTGGGCCTGGGGGAAATCGAGGAGCAGATGATGGAAGTAGTGGGCAGCGGCGGAGTTGATCTCACGCAGCAGAGTACGTCGCTCGTCGACCTTCTGCTGTCCTTCCGTGCGTGGAGTCAGGGTGATCCCTGCCCGTTGGGCCAGGATGCGCAGCGCCTCGGAGAACTCCAGGTTCTCCTTCTTCATCAGAAAGGTAAAGATATCTCCCCCCGTGGCACAGGCCCCGAAGCAGTGCCAGCGCTGCCCTTCGGGGAAGACGACGAAGGAAGGCGTGGTGTCCGCGTGGAAGGGGCACAACCCCTTGAAGTTGCGGCCTGCCTTTTGCAGCGGGACGTACTGGGAGATGAACTCCACCACGTCCACCCTGTCTTTGATCTCGTCGACGGCACCCATAGCCTCAGCCGCCTGTCTCTACTTGGCGTAGTCTACTGCTCTCGTCTCGCGGATCACGGTCACCTTGATCTGCCCGGGATACTCCAGGTTCTCCTCGACCTTGCGGGCCACGTCCTTCGACAGGCGCAGGATGCCCAGATCGTCGATCTGCTCGGGTTTGACCACGATCCGTATCTCGCGACCCGCCTGAATGGCATAACACTCGCCGATCCCCTGGAAGGAGCTGGCCACGTCTTCCAGCGCTTTGATACGCTTGATGTAGGTCTCCAGGCTCTCACGCCGCGCCCCCGGCCGCGCGCCAGATATGGCGTCCGCCGCAGCCACCAGCACCGCCTCCACGCTCTGGGCCTCTTCCTCCCCGTGATGGGAGCCCACCGCGTTGACCAGAAGAGGTGACTTGTTGTAGCGTCTGGCGATGTCAGCGCCGATCAAGGCGTGCGGACCCTCTACCTCGTGGTCCACGGCCTTGCCGATGTCGTGGAGCAGCCCCGCCTCCTTGGCCAACTGGATGTTGGCTCCCAGTTCGGCCGCCATCATCCCTGCCAGGTGAGCCGTTTGTATGGAGTGCTCCAACTGGTTCTGCCCGTAGCTCCTCCTGTACTTCAATCTGCCCAGCAACTTCACCAGTTCGGGATGCATACCAGTCACCCCGACGTCGAACACCGCTCTCTCCCCTTCCTCTTGAATGATGGCCTCGACCTCTCGCCGCGACTTGCTCACCACCTGCTCAATCCGACCCGGATGGATTCGTCCATCCACGATCAGTTTGGTGAGGGCCAGGCGGGCCACTTCTCTCCTCACCGGGTCGAAGCTGGAGATGGTCACCGCCTCTGGGGTGTCGTCGACGATCAAGTCCACCCCTGCGGCGCTCTCCAGAGCCCTGATGTTGCGCCCGCCACGCCCGATGATCCGGCCCTTCAACTCATCACTGGGTAGATCCACCGTGGAGACGGTGATCTCTGCCACCTCATCGGAGGCGTAGCGCTGAATGGCCTCGCTGATGATCTTCCGCGCCTGGCGATCTGCCGTCTCCCTGGCCTCCTGCTCGACCTCTCTTATCACGCGAGCCATGTCCTGGCGGCTCTCTTCCTCGACCGCCTGCAAGAGGAGACCCTTGGCCTCGTCCCGGCTCAAAGAGGAAACCTTTTCCAGCTCCTCGACCCGCCTGTGTTTCAGTTCCTCCAGCTCCGACTCGCTCCGGCTGAGCTTCGCCTCCTGGGCCGCGATATTCCTCTCCCGCTTCTCCAAAGGCTCTACGCGCCGCTCGAGTGCCTCCTGTCGCTTCTGCAACCGCTCCTCTTGGTTCCGCACCCTCCTGCGTTTCTGCTTCAACTCCTCCTCGCCCTCGCGCAGGATATTGAGAACCTCGTCCTTCGCTTCCAGAAGCATCTCCTTCTGCTTGCTCTCGGCGTCGGATACGATGCGATCCGCTTCCGCCTGAGCCCCTTTGATCTTCGAAGTGACCAGGTACTGCCTCAACACGTAGCCCAGCGCAAAACCCAGAAGGACACAGGCCAGCAATCCCAACACCACAACAGGTTCCATTTCCCGCCAACTCCTTTCCAGCGCTCACCAAACAACGCGACTAGCCACGCGCTGTCCCTTCGCCGTTCCTCTGGAGGAGGAGACGCGCGATGGTCTCTCTGGTAACCTCGTAGTCGAAACCCCTACGCCTCAGGAAACCGTACATCTTCTCTCGAAAGGCCTCGTCATCCAGCCGGGCATACCGGGCGGCGCGCTGGACTGCCGCTTGATATGCACTCCTGCCCTCGTCCACGTCAGTCAGGACCTCAGCGATGAGCCCCTGGCCGATGCCTTTCGCTCGCAGTTCTTGCCCCAGTAGCCGCCGACCTCGTGGCCTGAAACTCTCGCGGTTCTCGACCCAGTACCGCGCAAAAGCGAGGTCGTCGACCAGACCGTCGGACCGCAAGCGGTCGAGAACGCGCTCGCCGACCAGCGGGTCAACCCCTTTCTCTCTCAAGTATCGTTTGATCTCAGCGCTGCTGCGAGGGCGATAGGCCAGGTACTTCAGCGTCCTGTCAAACGCGGTCTGGATCGAATCCTGCAACAGCAGCTCCTCGATCTCTTCGTCTGAGAGGACGTCGCCACGGCCCAGTGGTGCCGCCACCAGCAACTCCAGACTGAACCCGTACTCCCCGTCAAGGTAGACGTTGACTCGCCTTCGATTCTTGCCCTGTGGTTTGATGTCGGTGATCTGGCCCGCCATCTCTCGCCCGCCCATCCGCTATAAAAAAAGGCCGCGGCGCACAGCCACAGCCCTGGCAGGCCCCTTCACGGGTCTACCAAAGACTCAAGGGAGGAACGTACTCAGGACCCGTCCCTTCCGCCCGACGACTTATCCCTCAACGGTAGGTTCTACTCGCAGTGTTCGTTGCGCTGAGCCCCCAGGTCGCCCCCTCCATCGAGGACGACGGGAAACCACTCTCTGAAGTACTCTCAAGTTGTCTTGGGCCTCAAACTCTCCGCCCACTGCGTTTCTTCCTCTTCCAAGATCAATCGCCGAGGGAAAGGGACTGTCCCCCCTCTATCACGACAGTTTGTGAATCCGCACCTGTGGCTCTGTGCCTTAACTAGATGCTCTAGTCTTCCACTGCCTCCACCGACGGCTCTTCCAGAACAACCGCCGGTTCGGCACCTGCGTTCTCGCTCCTTTCGGCTGGTACTTTCGCCGGCCAGGGCACCGGCGCCAGACCCGCCGCTTCGCGCACTCTGTCGCTGATCTCTTTCGCCAACTCGGGATTCTCCCGGAGAAAGGCCTTGGCACTCTCGCGGCCCTGTCCCAACCTCACGTCCCCATAGGAAAAATAGGCCCCTCTCTTGTCCAGCAGATCCATGCCTACGGCCACATCGATCAGGTCGCCCACGCGAGAGATGCCCTCGTCATACATGATATCGAACTCTGCGGTCTTGAAGGGCGGGGCCACTTTGTTCTTCTTCACCCATACCTTGGTGCGGTTGCCGATGACCTCGGCGCCGGACTTGATCGACTGCACCCTGCGAATGTCCAATCGCACAGAGGAATAGAACTTCAGGGCTCGTCCCCCGGGCGTGGTTTCCGGGTTCCCGAACAGGACCCCCACCTTCATGCGCAACTGGTTGGTGAAGATCACAGCAGTCTTGGAGCGCTTGATGGCCCCGGTCAGCTTCCTCAGCGCCTGGGACATCAAGCGCGCCTGCAACGCCACGTGCTGGTCGCCCATCTCCCCTTCGATCTCGGCCCGCGGCACCAGGGCCGCCACCGAGTCCACCACTATCACGTCGATCGCGCCGCTCCGCACCAGAGCCTCGGTGATCTCCAGTGCCTGCTCCGCGGTATCGGGTTGGGAGATGAGCAACTCCTCGATATCCACGCCGCACTTGGCGGCGTAGGTGGGATCGAGCACGTGCTCCACGTCTATGAAGGCCGCAATGCCCCCATCGCGCTGCGCCTCAGCGATGATGTGCTGGCAGAGAGTGGTCTTCCCCGAGCCTTCGGGCCCGAAAATCTCGGCCACCCGACCCCTGGGTACGCCCCCCACACCGAGGGCGATGTCGAGGCCGATGGACCCCGTGGGTATGACCTGCACGTCCATGCCAGGCGCCGACCCCAGCTTCATCACAGCGCCGTCACCATACCGCTTCGTGATCTGCGAGAGGGTTACCTCCAGTGCCTTCTCTCGACCTTCCTTCTCCCCCATGGGTACTCCTTCCGGGTTTTTCCCAGTGCATAAGTTTACTACAAGTTATGGCAGAACGCAACCCATTAGAACCCATGTTCTATTATATCACATCAGGCCCCGGTTGGCAAATTGTGATATACTGTACGGCAGAGGGCTGCGATGCACGAGATCGAGCACTTTATTCCCGCCAGAGAATCAACCCCTCGAATCCCTCTGCAACGGTACCTCGATCCCCTTCCCACGGACGTGCTGGGCCGCTACCTCGCTGCCTACACCGCTCCGGGCGAGCTGGTCATCGACCCCACGGCGCAGAGGCCAGCCCTGCCACTGGCCGCCGCTCGCCTCCAGCGCAAGGCCATCGCCAGCAACTTCAACCCCATCAACGATCTGCTGGTGCGCGGTTTGCTCACCCTCCCCGCACCGGATGAGATGGATGCCGCGACGACACGCCTCGGAGATAGCCTGAAGAGGGGAGTGCCCCTTCGGGACCACATCAACCAGTTGTACGCCACCACCTGCCAGCACTGCTCGGGCACCGTCATCGCCCAGAGCTTCTTCTGGGATGGCGAGGAGAGCAGACCCCTGGAGAAGTATTACCACTGCCCTCACTGCGGTGGCGAGGGCCGGTTTCCCGTGGACGAGGCCGACCTGCACACTCTCGACGGCATAGAAAGCCAGGGAGTACACTTCTGGTACCTCCTGGAAAGACTGGCTCAGCCTCACGAGCCAGAGCGAGGTCTGGCCCAGGAGCTCCTCCAGCTATATACACCCCGCAGCCTGTACGCTCTCACCGACCTGTCCATGAAGATGGAGGCCCTGTTCGCGGGTTCAACGCTGCACACTGCGCTCAGCCTCATGCTCCTGTCATGTCTGGATACCTGCAGCAAGCTGGCTGACGCACCGTGCCCCAGAGCCACAGCCCTGCGGCTTCAGCCGCCGAGCAGGTTCGTGGAGCGCAACGTCTGGCTGGCCTTCGAAGAGGCTTACCGCCTCCTGCGCAGCCTGACCCCAGGCGGCCAGGTGGCCTTGAGCTCGGGGGTCGACCGCCTGCTGGCGGAGCAAGAACCACAGGTGCTGATCCTCAACGAGCCTCTGCGGAGAGTGGCCAGCATGCTGCCCCCGGCCAGCGTGAGCCTGGTCATCGGCGCACCTCAAGCATACTACAGGCCGTTCTGGACCCTCTCCTACCTGTGGAGTGGGTGGCTGTGGGGCAGGCAGAAAGCCGCCCTTCTGAAGCCCTTCCTGAGAAGGAAGATCATGGGCTGGTCGTGGTATCGCCGCACTCTCACGGCAGCCCTGGCCACCCTGCACCGGCCCCTGAGGCCCCACGGCAAGCTGGTCTTCGTGCTCCAAGACGCTGACCTGACCCACGTCACCAACCTCACGTTGTCCGGGGTGGGTGCAGCCTTCAAGCTGGACCGGGTCCTGTATCAACCTCACGACGCGAACCCGCCGCGCCACCCCATGCAAGGCGTTCCCGGGGCCTATCGTCTTACCCTCTCCAGAGACGACCCGGACCAGCCAGTGCCGGGCGAGCTATCCGAGGAGAGCCTGGCTGCTGCCCTCCGCAAGGCGGCGACCAGGGCGGTCAGAAGCCTCCTCCGAGAGCGTGGCGAGGCCCTGCACCTGGGCTGGCTGCATGCAGCGGCGTGCCGCCAGTGGGCCAGCGACGGGTTGTTGCGACAGGCCCTCCTGCGGGACAAGGAAACCTCGGCAGCCGACTTCCTCCAGCAGCAGCTACAGGCTGCACTGGAAGAGGGGTTGGAGAGGGGGCTGCTGGAACTACTCCCCACGGATCCGGCCGAGCAAGAGGGGCCCCAACTATGGTGGCTGGGGGAAAAGGGGTATCCTATGCGCCCTCTCGGCGACCGGCTGGAGATGGCCGTATGCCAGGCCCTCAGAGCGGACCCCGACCTGTCCCAGGCTCAACTCGAAGACAAGGTCTACTCCCGCTTCCCTGATCTCTTCACGCCCGGACCAGGATTGCTCGAGAAGTGCCTCCAGTCTTATGCAACACGCGATGACGTGTCGGGAAGGTGGGTCCCACGACCGGAAGATGCCCCGGAGGGCCTCGCTGGGGAGAAAGAGGACGTACTGGAGTGCCTGGCCACAGTGGGACGCCTCCTCGGATACCAGGTCTCGCCCTCGGGGCCAGACGCGGCAGCGCTCCAGGCCGCCCGGCCACGACGCGGCCTGCCCGGGGGAGTGGACGTGCTGTGGGAGGATGGAGATTCGTCCAGCCACCTCTTCGCCGTCAAACAGAACACCAGGTTCGGCGACATCCTGGGTGGCAGCAGGGGATCCGGGGACCAGTCACAGCGATACATCGTGATCTGCGGCCGGCGCCTCCCATTGCTGCGATTCAGAATGGAGACCGAGCTGCTGCTACGCATCGCTCTGGCCGAAGGGCAGTGGCGGTTCATCAAGATGCACCACCTGAGGGCGTTGTCAGAGAAGAGAGCGCTGGAGCGCGCGGACCTCCAAAGCATCGTCGGCCTGGAACCTCTCGTAGAAAGCCCCGATGCCCAGTTGCCCCTCTTCTCTTGAACGGTACTGGAGGTCACGGGTGAAGCGGGGCACCTGCCAATGAAAGAGAAGGTCCTGCTTTCCTGGAGCGGAGGCAAGGACGCCGCCTTCGCCCTGCACGAACTACGCGGATGCAACGCCTACCAGGTGGTGGGTCTCTTGACCACGGTGACCCAGGCTTACGATCGAGTCGCCATGCATGGCGTCAGACGGAAGCTCGTCGAGCGACAGGCCGAGGCTCTGGCTCTCCCCCTCCACACGGTCTTCCTGCCCGCGATGGTCTCTGACGAGGAGTATGGGGAGATCATGAGGGCGGCTCTCTTGCGCTACGCCGACGCTGACGTCCTCTGCGTGGCCTTCGGAGACATCTTTCTGGAGGACGTACGGAAGTATCGGGAAGAGCGCCTGGCAGCCGTAGGGATGCGCGCCGTCCTGCCGCTGTGGGGCAAGAAGTCCACCGAGCTCGCCCACACTTTCATCGACGCCGGGTTCGAGGCCGTCGTAACCTGTGTGGACTCCCAGTTCCTGGACGGGGCCTTCGTGGGCAGAACTTACGACCAACGGTTCCTCTCGGACCTTCCATCGACGGTGGACCCCTGTGGAGAGAATGGTGAATTCCACTCCTTCGCCTACGACGGACCTATCTTCCGTCACGCCATTCAGTACAGGAAGGGGAGCGTGGTCCTGAGGGACCAGCGTTTCTACTTTTGCGACCTCCTCCCCTAAGACCCCGGAGGTTTCGGAAACCTCCGGGGTCTTCTGCGAACACGAAACGCGGGGCGCCACCCGTTGGACGGCGCCCCGCACGACCAATCGGCGTCTGTCTGGACTGTGGACCGTTAAGGCGTGACCTCCAGGTGCAGCAACACAACCCCAGAGGCCACATACGGTCCTGGCGGGTCGTGGAGCGATAGCAGGTAGTCGCCAGTGGCCACGTCATCCGACAGGATGGTCCTGGTGCCTTCCAGGAGATCTTCGTACCAGAAGAGATCCCAGTCGCGGATGAGTACTCCGATGGTTAGATTGTCCCCGGGATCCAACTCCACGGTCAAGGTGTCAAGGCCTCCGGTCAGAAGGTCACTCATAGGGATCACAGAGTAGCTGGTGATATCCACCGGGTCAAAGAGGTGGGTCTGGTGGACCAGGGTGCCATTGGCCCAGGCGTAGGCCTTGAACCTTTTAACCTGGCAAGTGGAGCAGGTGATATCGAAACAAGGGTCGCCACGGATACAGCCGGTGTAGAGATCCTCGAAGGTGACCACTACGGTGATCTGACAGGGATCACCTGTCCTGGTCACCGTGTTACTACGGTCGGACTCCACGCCCACGCCAGGGAAGCCTCTGTAGGCCGTAACCTGGTAATCGTATTCTTCCCCGCAGGGCATGGTGATGGGCATGACGGCGATGGCCCGCCAGGTGGGGTTGGCCATTTGGTACACCATGACATCGTTCCGATAGAGCCTGAACCCATCTATCGTCGTCTCGTCACCAGCCCAGTCAAAGCCCACGAAGGTGAAACCCCAGAACGTGAACTCGTGAAGATTGGTGGGCGCGTCGGGCACCGGCCTGGGCTCGCAAGGAAAATCAGGACAGATGCGGTAGACCACTCTGAACCAGCGCCCATCGTCGGCGAGGGCCGTGACCTCTATCTCATCCCCCGTCCACTCCGCCTCACCGTGCTCTCTCACGAAGTGCCCCAGTGACCAGCCGTCGATGCCGACCCAGCCGAAGCATTCGACCTCGACCCGGAAGATGTCACCGGTCACGGGCACCGGAACACTGTTCATCCCCGCCAACTCCGCCTGGATGTCCCAGTAGTTGCCCCCCACAGGGACAAAGGAACCTGTTTCGGGGACCTGCTCCATATCCGCATCGGCCAGCCAGACCATACAGTACACGTTGTCATAGGGCTGATCTGCCTCCAGTTCCAGGGCCTCGAAAGTCACGGTCACTGGAGGTGGCCCTTCCTCTTCCACCTCTGGAGGCTCTGGAGCTTCCGGAGCTTCCTCCACCTCAGGAGGTGCCTCTTCCCCAGGGGGCGCTTCCTCCTCCGCGGGAGGCAGCTCCTCGCCCGGCAGCTCCTCCACGTCCCCTGGCACATCGGGCGGCGCCTCAGCGTCGGCGGGAGGCTCCCAGTCGGGTGCGGGCCCTTCCTCCTCGGGCGAAACGATAACCGGTATCTGCAACGTCTCACCTGCCGCCAACGGCGCTGCCGGATCCAACCCCGGGTTGCAGGCCAGTATCTGCTCTGCCGTAAGCTCATACCCTGCGGCGATGCCCTCCAGCGTCTCACCCACCTGCACCACGTGCTCGAAGAGGTCCGCGCCCTCGCACCCTTCGGGTATCTCGGGTGGCGCCCCCTGCACCGCGTTCACCGCAACAGAGGCCTGCCCCGAGACGTCTTTCGTATTGTACCCTCTGACCACGATGGTGTGATTGCCAGGCGTGTCAGGGACCCAGATAGCCATGATGGGGAAGGGTGACGTCCCCTCGGGCAGAGCGCTGGCCTGGGATTCGACCAGACTTCCGTCCACCCAAAGCTCCATGCGCACAACCTTATCGGCATCCTGCCCCGTGGCGAAGACCTCCACCTCTTCGCCCACGGTGACCTCCTCGCCGTAGCTGGGGCTGTCGATGAGGATCGTCGGCCCCGCCTCCTCCGCTTCTGCTGGCGCCGTAGGTATCAACGGGCAACAACCAGTCACCCCCAGCACCAAGACCAGGGCCAGGACCAAGGCAACTACGATAGCTATCGTCCTGCCGCTCATCTCCTATCTCCTTTCTCCTCCCTCAGCTGGCGACCACATCGTCCCAAACGCCCGGGGCTGAGGGGTTCGCCGCAACCCCTCTGGCCTGATAGCCGGGTCCTTGCGGCGTATCCATTCCTCGCCTCGCAAAGCAGGGGCCAACACAGCAGCACACCGCGCCTCAAGACCTAGCCGACACACGACAACACCGCAAACTGCCCGGTCCCCCACCAAGAGACGTTTGAGTTCGGGGAACCGTCAACCGCTCTTATTCGGTAGTAGTAGGTCCCAGACCCCAGGTTGGGCGTATAGCGAGCCGCCCATACGTCGCTCCGGCCCTTGGTGAAGGTAGCGCACCAAGCCTCACCTCCCTCACCAACCCTGCAATACAGGTCCACAGAGCTGACGCCCGATGGGTCGGTGACAACAGCGCTTATGTCGATGTAGCCGCAATACGGCTGGCAATACTTGCCGCACCACACTGGGCCTGTCACACCCTTATCGGTGATCTGGTTCTTCCAGACAATGCTCGGGCCCGTGCCGTCGGATGGCATCGGGCTGGGCTGGATGACCACTACGGTCAACGTGGCTGTGTCGGCGACCTGGCCGTTCACCTCGACCCGCAGCTCGTACTCCCTGGTGGCCGTGGGGCACCTGTCCCTGGCATCGGGGCTGGTCACGCCTTCTCCGTCGAAGAAAATGGCGCTGGCAGAGCCCTGCACCAGCCAGGTGAAGTGCACACACTGGCCAGAGGTGACCTGGCTCTGGCTGACCTCGAAGGAGAGGATGTTGATCGGCACGGAAGTCGAAGTGGGTGGCACGGGCGTGGAAGTCGGCGGGATGCGAGTGGACGTCGGCGGAATCCTAGTCGCCGTGGGAGGTACCGGCGTCCCGGTGGGCGGCAGCGTAGCCGTCGGCGCCTCTGTCGAGGTCGGGGTGGCCGTTGGTATCTCCACCTCTTCGGTGGTGGGCACCGGCTCCTCGCCGGTCACCCTCACCGTCACCGGGTCCGACTGGACCATCGCCCCTGCCCCGTCGTAGGTCCGGCAATGCAGCACGTAGCTCCCCGGCCCCGTGGTGTCGAAAGCCAGCCTGGCGGTGAAGTACTCGTTCCCCGCATCCGGATTGGCGGCCCGATTGGCGAAGGAACCATTCACGTACAGCTCGATCTGGCTGACTCCCCCTCGGGCGAAGGCGTGGCACATGACCAAGACCTCGCCGATGGGCACTTCACTGCCGTCCGGTGGCCCTCCTACCCAGGCACCGGGCCCACCTGGCACCAGTTCGGCGGCCGTGGGCGCGCAAGCGGTCAGAACCGCGGCGGAGATCAGGAGGATCCCCGCCAAGACAGCACAGACGCGTCGAGTGCCATTCATATTCCCTTCCTCCCTTCAACGTGAAACGATAGAGGACTGAACAACGAGACAACTGAGACGTAGCCTGAGGCCCTGGCCAGGCTCGGGGGGATCCACAACCGGTTACGAGACATCTAACCCATCCTCTCCCCTCCCGAAGCTCGCCCCAACAGCCTCAGGATCAGACAGGGGCGGTGCTCGTCCCGCAGATTGGGCACACTATACCATAAGCTATGGAAGCTGTCAAACACGCAGCACGACGCCTGGACAAACAACGCCGCCGGGTGAGTCCGCCTGGGCAGGGAAGCCCCATGGCCTCCCGTTGATGGGTGCTGGGCGGCCTCTCCTCAGCGCGGGCCGGCTGCGAATCGCTCGTGGAACTCCTTCAACACGGCCACTTGAGTCTCGCTGGGTCGCAGGAAGGGCCGGACCCGTCGAATGGCGGCCCAGGCCTCACTGGGCGTCGATCCCGTGCTCACCAGATAAGCAGCCGCCGTCGTGGCTGCGCGGCCGACCCCGCTCATACAGTGCACGTACACCCCACGGCCTTCGGCCAGCGCTTCGCCGATGAACGCACTCGCTCTGCCGAGCTGCTCCAGGGTGGGGGGCGCATCGTCACTGGTAGGCAGCCAGAGGTGCTTTTCCAGGGCCACGCCGAGGGCCTGGTCATCTGCCTCCCGGCGCAGGCTGAGGCTCGCGGTGACGCCCAGTCGCGCCAGACGATCCAGGCCACGCGGGTAGTGCTGGCCGCCCACGTAGAGACCAGGCGCGATGCGGCTCGTGGCGGGGGGAGACATGCCCGTCAGCAGGCGTAGCGCATGGTCTTTCGCCCAAAGGGCTGTAACCCTCAGACCCTGCTCCCGAACACGCCAGACGAGGATGCCCAGTCCTTTGAGCAACCTGTGCATAGGTGACTACAGGTGGGGATAGGTTCTCCTACCCCACATCCCCTTCTACGATGAACGCCACTTTGACGTCGACCCTGTACTCGACGATGGCGCCGTTCTTGACCACGACGTTCTGTCCCACCACGTCACCGCCGGTGATGCCGCGGAGGGTTTCCGCCGCCTTGTCGATGGCGTTCCTGGTGGCCTCCTCCCAGCTATCGGGGGAGGTGCCCACCAGCTCGATGACCTTCAAGACCGACATGCTCACACCTCCTATTCGAGTTAGCAGCCGAACGAGACGTTCCTCGAACCGAGACCTGTGTCAGACAGCCGGTCCAGGGGCCGGCCTATTCCACAGGGTTGCCGCAGTTGGGGCAGAACTTGGAGCCCACCGGGACGTCGGTCTTGCAGTTGGCGCAGATCATGGACTGCCCTATCTTGGCTCCACAGTGGTTGCAGAACTTGGCACCCACAGGGATGGGGTCCCCGCAACTGGGGCAGGCCATGGTGGCCGCCGCACCGCCGACCGCCGCTGCACCACCCTGCATGGCCTGGCCCATCATGCCCGCCATCATCGCACCCATGCCTACGCCAGCACCCATGCCCGCGCCCATCTGGGCGAAGCCACCTCCACCTTCACCACTGGCCATAGCCGCCTGCTCCACCGCGCGCGCCGTTTTGAACTGGAGATAGGCCTGCATGTTGCCGATGGCGCCCATCGCCGCACGCTCGTCGATGGCCTTGGCCGTCTCTTCGGTGGGCGAGATGTTGCTCACGAAGAGGGTCTTCAGGTCTATGCCCAGCGTGTTGAACTCATCCTGCGCCTTGGCCTTGGTGCCGGCGCTGATCTCGTCGTACAGGCTCGGCAAATCGAAGAGGGACTTCTTTATCCCACCCAGGATATCCGTCAGGTTGGAGATGAGCATGCTGCGCAGGAAGTTGTCGATGTCGTTGGTGAAGTACAGCCCCTGCGTGGCCACGATCTTGTTCACGAAGAGCTGGGGATCCTTGATCTGCATGGAGTAGGTGCCGAAGGCTCGTACGCGAACCATGCCCAGGTCGGAGTCCCGCAGCGCGACCGGCTCCGGAGTGCCCCACTTTTGATCGACGAACTCCCGCATGTTCACGAAGTACACTTCGGCCTTGAAGGGGGTCTCTCCACTGAAGGCCTTCCCCACCAGATCGACCAGCAGGGGCACGTTGGCGGTGGAGATGGTGTGACGGCCCGGACCAAAGACGTCCAGCGCCTTGCCGTCCCGGAAGAACACCGCCTGCTGGCTCTCCCTGACGATGACCTGAGAGCCGATGCGAAAATCCCCTGAACCCTGTTCTGGGATACGATGCACCATCTCCCGACCGGTGGCATCGAAATACTCGATTACGTCGAAGACTCTAGCCATTTCCGTCCCTCCCCGTGTCTACCACGTGTGCTACTGCGATTGACCGACGCTCAGGATGGTGTCCTTTCTGCGATCGAGCGTGGTGTTCAACTCCTGCAAGAGCAGCAGGGCGTCGTTGGCTACGCTTCTTAGCTCCTCCCCGGCCATGGCCGCGATAGCCAGCTTGTCCATCTTTTCGGCCAGTTGATCCACCGATACGGTGAGGGCACTGTCGTACATGTACAGCGCGTCCAGGTGCTCTTCCTTGACCCTCACGGCGTCGAAGAGGCCGGCGAATCCGTACTCCGCCACCTTCAGCCGATCGATGAGCAACTGAAGCTGGAGCATCACTCTCTCCAGGAGGCCCAGGTCCTCCAGCTTGCCCTCGCTGGCCAGGTGGTTCTGGACGTTAGCCAGCTTCCCCCTCTGCTCCATGAACCGCTCTGAGAGATGGAGTCGCAGGAGCTTGTCGGCCTCCCGGCGCATCTCTTTCTCTTTGTAGCCATGGTAGCCGGGGATCTTGCCCACCAGCTTCTCCAGCGCACCGCGGGCATCCGATACCGTACTTCTCAAATCCTCCATCTCGCGTCCACCTCCTGTCTCCTCACTTGCCTGCACCCAGCCTCTATGAATTATACCTGATCTGAGCTCAAAAGGTAAGTGCTCTCCGGAGAATACAGGCACACCGCCGGACTCCAGCTTCGACACGGCCCTGGGCCTGTTGAAGAGATGCTTCGCTTCGCAGATTCTTCGCTCTGCTCAGAAGGACAGTGGCGTCGCCTGTCTGCTGCTCGCTGCCTCCCGGCTTCCATAGGGCAAACTCAAGTTTGCCCTACGCGGTGGGGCGAAGCACGCCCAGGGACTTCCAACAGCGCAACCGGTCTCGTCGCCGCCCTGCCCACGTGTCCCGCATGGCGGCGAAGTCCATCCTCTGCCAGATTGGTCATCGTGGGAGAGGAGAGGGTCTCAGAAGAGATTCTTCGCTTCGCTCAGAATGACACGGAGTGGCCCAGAAGGGCCGTGAGCGTCGCGTGCCTGCTGCTCGTTGCCTCCCGGCTCATCGCGCGACGTAAAAACAGAGCATGGTGCTGCCGTACCTGCGCCGCTCGGTAGGCACCAGGTTCTCCAGCTCCAGCTCCTGGAACTCCTTGGGATGGATCTGGGCCATCGCCAGGCCCCGGGGCGCCAGCAGGGCCGTCTCGTCCAGAGCCAACAGCGTCTCCAGCCACAGTTCCTTGTACTGAGGCGGGGCGATGTAGATCAGGTCGAACGGTTCCAGGTCTTCCTTTCTCAGGTAGGCGAAGACGTCAGCCCGGACGACCCGGGCCCTGTCCTTCAGCCCGGTGTGCGTCAGGTTGTCTCTGATGGTGGCCACGGCCTGTCTCCGCTGGTCCACGAACACCGCGAAGCTGGCCCCCCGGCTCAAGGCCTCGATGCCCACGCTCCCGGTGCCCGCAAACAGGTCCAGAAAGCGCGCGCCCACCACCAGGTCCCCCAGTATTCCAAAGAGCGCCTCTTTCACCCTCTCCCCGATGGGGCGGGTGGAAGACCCGGAGACCATCTTCAGGCGCCGACCTTTCGCCTCCCCCGCAATCACTCTCATGATCCTCACTCCTCAGGCCGCGAGGCCGGGAACCTCCCACTCCGTGAGAAGGAGCGCAGGCGATGACTACGATAGAGACGCCCGGTCACCAAGAGCCAGGCCAGGATGGCTATGCCCCCCAACTCCAGGGGAATGGTCAGGCGATCCTCCCTCACTACCTCTTTGTAGGCCTCCAGCAACAGCTTCAAGGAGCTCAAATCGCGCCAGTCTCCGAAGCGGTTCCCGAAGAACGGGTGAAACAGGGTGTGACGAAAGCGCCACATCCTGTCCGTCAGCAGATGGCTGTTGAAGGCCAGGGCATAGGGCAGCCAGCGCGGCCGGAAGAGGATCGTCCCCACCAGCACGGGCAGGTGACAGAAGAACAGAGTGTGCGCCCAGGTCTGCCCTGTGCGGTGCCTGGACAATCCGGTCACCGCCAGCGCCTTGTCGCCCAGGTCAGGCGCCAGGGCCGCCAGGGCCACCAGTCGATAGTCGGCGTCTCTGAACAGGCCTGCCTTGCGCTGAAGCAGCCTGAGGCCGCCCCAGGCGTACGCTAGGTGACCGAGGGGCAACATGGGCTACCTACCCAGGCTCGCCAGTTTCTCCTGGAGTCTTCCCCGCTCTGTCTGGGATCGGTCCAGCCTGTCCCGCTCCCTACTCACAACCATGGGCGGCGCCTTCTTGATGAAGCCCTGCTCGGCCAACTGCCGCTCTGCTCGAGCAATCTCCGCGTCCAGCTTGGATATCTCCCACTCCAGACGCTTCCGCTCTTTGTCGACATCCACTTCTACCACAAGCATACCGGACAGCCGCCCGCTGACCACGGGGCTGCCGGAGGTGGGAAGCTTCTGGTAGTCAGCAATGATCGGCCTGGCATCCACGCCCGCCAGCCGCGCAATTATGCGGTGCTGAGAGGGCAGGTAGTCGGACAGCTCGCCAGCAGCAGTGTGCAGTGTTGGCCTCGCCTCCGCGCCCCACCCTTCGTCCGGCACGAGGTTCCTCACGCCGCGTATGTATGGCCAGAAGTCCTTGTACACGTCCTCGGCCATATCGTCAAGCGGAGCCGGCTGGGGCCAGGGAGCGACCATCAGGCTTTCCCCTTGATGCGGCAGGTGCTGCCACATCTCCTCGGTGACGTAAGGCATGAAGGGATGAAGCAAACGGAGAGAGCGTTCGAAGACGTACACCAGTACGTGCCTGGCGGTGGCTTTGGCCTGCTCGTCGTCTCCGTAGATCCACTCCTTGCTGGCCTCGATGAACCAGTCGGCAAACTCGTTCCACAGGAACTCGTAGACCTGCTTGCCCGCCTCTCCGAACTGGAAGTTGTCCAGGAGGCGCGTTGCCTCGCCTATGACCCTGTTGTGACGAGACAGGATCCACCGGTCCTCCAGCCGCAGATGAGGCCAGGTCTCCGGTGCTTCAGAGGGAAGCTGGTACTCCTCGGGCAGGTTGCCCGTGATGAACCGCGCCATCTGCCACATCTTATTGGCGAAGTTACGGTTGGCCTCCAGCTTCTCCGCGTACAGCTTCATATCCTCGCCGGGGCTGCTCCCGGTGATGATGGTGAAGCGCAGGGCGTCCGCCCCGTACTGCGCCACCACGTCCAGAGGGTCGGCCACATTGCCCTTGGACTTGCTCATCTTGGTCCCGTCCTCGTCCCGCATCAGGCCGTGGAGGTAGATCTCGCGGAAGGGAACCTCGCCCTTGGCGCCGTCCTCGTCCTCGTCCCTCCTGACCAGCTTCATGCCTAGCATAATCATGCGGGCCACCCAGAAGAAGAGGATGTCGTACCCCGTCTCCATCACCGAGGTGGGGTAGAAGTAACGCAGGTCCTCGGTATCGTCGGGCCAACCCAGCGTGGAGAAGGGCCACAGCCCCGAAGAGAACCAGGTGTCCAGCACGTCCGGGTCCTGCCGCAAGTTCCGGCCGCCGCAGTGCTCGCACTCCTTCGGGTCGATGGTGGCGACCGTCAGGCCCTGACAATCATCGCAGTACCAGACCGGGATACGGTGCCCCCACCAGAGCTGCCGGGAGATGCACCAGTCGCGGATGTTCTCCATCCAGTTGTAGTAGACCTTGGTGAAGCGCTCAGGGATGATCTTGATGCGCCCATCCTTCACCGCCTCGATGGCGGGCTCGGCCAGGGGCTTGATCCTGACGAACCACTGCTCGGACACCAGCGGCTCCACCATGGTCTGGCAGCGCTGGCAGCGCCCGGGCGAGTGGACGTGGGGCTCTATCCTGGTCAGCAGCCCCAACCCCCGCAGGTCTTCCACCAGTTTCTCCCGCGCCTCGTACCTGTCCATCCCTGCGTATGGCCCGCCCTCTTCGTTCAGGGTCGCATCGAGGTTCATGATGTTGATCGTCTCCAGGCCGTGACGCTGACCGATCTCGTAGTCGGTGGGGTCGTGCCCTGGAGTCACCTTCACGGCGCCGGTGCCGAACTCCGGATCTACCACCTCGTCGGCGATGATGGGGATGCGCCTGCCCAATACCGGCAGGATGGCGGTCCTGCCCACCATCTCCTTGTACCGTCCGTCGTAGGGGTTCACGGCCACAGCGGTGTCGCCGAGGATGGTCTCCGGTCGGGTGGTAGCCACCTCGATGTAGCCCCCTCCTTCCAGGGCGTACCGCACGTACCAGAGGTTGCTCCCCTCCTCCTCGTGGGGCGTCTCCAGGTCCGAGAGGGCGGTCTGGCAACGGGGGCACCAGTTGATGATGTATTCACCGCGGTAGATCAACCCTTTGCGGTAGAGGTTGACGAAGGCTTCGCGCACCGCCCGCGACAACCCCTCGTCCAGGGTGAAGCGCTCACGGGTCCAGTCGCAAGAGGCCCCCAGCCGGCGCAACTGGTGAGTGATGATGCCGCCGTACTGCTCCCTCCACTCCCAGAGCATCGCCTCGAACTTCTCGCGACCCACGTCGTGCCGGGTCAGCCCCTCCTTGGCCAGCTCCCTCTCCACCACGTTCTGCGTGCTGATCCCGGCATGGTCGCTTCCCGGCAGCCAGAGGGTCGGCTCGCCCTTCATACGGTGGTAGCGGATCATCAGGTCCTCGAAGGCGATGAACATGGCGTGGCCGTGATGCAGCTCGCCGGTGATGTTGGGCGGGGGGATGACGATGGTGAAGGGCTTCTTGTCCCAGTCGATCACCGGGGTGAAGTAGCCCCTTTCCTCCCAGAACTGGTACAGCCGCTCCTCGGTGCCCTGAGGGTCATAAGTCCTGGACATCTCTTCACCATACATAGTCTCTGGTCCTTTCCACTGCCTCCCTCGTAGGACAAGCTTGGCCTTGTCCTACACTTTTCCTACGAGAGAACGAAGCTGGGTAACAGAAAGCCCCTTCCATCTCCAGGACGAAAGGGGCTCTTTCGCGGTACCACCTCGATTCCGCCGAGGCATAAGCCAGCGACGGCACTCGCCGGGCTGTAACGGACCCACCCGTGGAAGCTTATTTGGCACCAACCCCGTTCAGCTTCCCGACTCCCAGGCGACCTTCAGCGGCTCTCGTTGCGGGAGGCTCTCAGCCGATGACCTCCCTTCTCTGCCAACTCCAGACCGCCTACTCCTCCTGATCCAAGTCTTTGAGCTATTTGGAACTTAAGCAAGTCTAGCACACCTCGCGCCAGATGTCAAGCAACGGCATTCTCCCCTGCCTTCCGCCACCCGCCACCGTAGGACAACCTTAAGCTCGTCCTGCGGTTCTGCGCGACGGTGACTAATCGGCCCTGCGGGCAAACCGACCAGCGCCTGTAGCGTCGCGCCACGCGGTGCCGCTGGAGCGATGGGCCATGTGGAGACTGCCAGCAACCGTGGAAGCCTCAGGCCGTCCGGGAACTCCGGCTGGCCAGTCGCGTCTCGCATCTCTCCAGTTCGATGTTGAGCGCCGCGGCGATGTCCAGCAGTCGCGCCAGCGAGACCGTGCGATAGTCCGTGCTTTCATAGCGCTGGATCTGTTGCCCCTTGAGCTTCAGCTTTCGCGCGAGCTCTTCTTGCGTCCAGCCGCGAGCGATGCGCGCCTTGATCAAGATTTGCGGCAACTCCTCGAAGCTTCCGGCGACGAGGACATCCTGAGTCTTCAGCGCATCGTACTCTTCCATCTCCTCCTGGAGCTCACCGATCTGTGCCTCCAATCCAGCGATCACCGCCTCATGTAGGACAGGTTCCAGGCTCCCCTTAGCGGCCCTGGCGCGCTTGAGTGCCGCATCCAACCGTTTTAGTTGTGCTCTGGTCACACGATACTGTTGCTGGTTCTTGATCACAGCGAGTCCCCTCTCTACCTCTGAAGGCGTCCCCTTCACCCGCCCGGCAAAGGCCGCTTCCAGGCCGTGGTTGGCCGACGGGGCACGGCGCTGGTCATAGTTCAACGACGAGTACACCCTTGGAACGGCCGTCTCTGTCAACCTGAAAGAAATTCAGGAAGGCCTGCCTCGACCCGCCCTCTACAGAGCTGGACGGAAAGAAATCTACGCCGTATCTCTCCTTCATCTGCCGTCTGTGGTCGCTGAAATCCAGGAACACGGCGTCCACCTTGCCCAGGTCGACAGGACTGTCAGCGTCCCAGCAGCCGTCTACATCGTTAGGAAACTGCCTGTCGGTAACGAAACTGCCGTCGATATACACGCGCTCCACGCCCGCCTCGCGAAGGTTGTGCAGTGCTCGTGTCAGTCCCCTGAAAAGCCTCGTTCGTACGGGGTTGGCCCTGCCAAACCGTTCTGCGATTTCCTCCAGCGTCGCCCGATGGACTCCCGGGGGCAGGAGCCCATCTTCGTTCAGATCAGGAATCATTCCCTAATAACAAGTATACCACAATCCCATTGTTGTGTCCAGCACTGAGACACCAATTTTGTTGTAGCCCTGCCAGCACATCCTTTCGCCGGGACTGCGCCCTGATCCCCCCGCGTCGCAATGGGAGCCCTGCGTGTCGCCGAAGACATCCCTCGTCCACGGGACACCCCTGCCGTAGCACGGCGGTGGCCGATCCACACTGCCCAGAGCAGGGTCGCCACCATTTCGACTTTCGCTTGACAGACCGATCAGCCTGTTGAGTGCCTCAAGCGCTCCTCAAGGCGAGCAACGCATCCCTCATCCTGTCCAGCGCCTCCGTCAACCTCCAGCGCGGGCAGCCAAAGTTCAGCCGCACGAACCCCTCGCCGCCCCGGCCGAACGTGGCGCCGTCGTTCATGGCCACCCTGGCCTCTTTTTTGAGGAAGAACTCGTGGGGGTTGCCGGGGATACCAGCTTCGTGGCAATTCAGCCAGGCCAGATACGTTCCCTCGGGCCTGCTCATGCTGACCCCTGGCAGGTGTGCTTCCACATACTGCACCACAAGGTCGAGGTTGGCCTCCAGATAGGCCAGCACCTCGTCCAGCCACGGTTGCCCATCGCGGTAGGCTGCCAGCGCTCCCGTGTATCCCATCACGTTGATCCCGTGGACCAACCCGGTATGGGTTTCTTTCAGCGTCTGGCGCAGCTCCGGGTTCTGGACGATGGCCAGCGAACACTTGAGGCCGGGAACGTTGAAGGTCTTGCTGGGCGCCATCAAGGTAATAGTCCGGTCGGCAACCTCGGGCGCCAAAGTCGCCATCGGCAGATGATGGCTGCCCCCCAACAGGAGATCGCAGTGGATCTCGTCCGAGCAGATGAGGATGTCATGGCGGAGGCAGAGCTCGGCCATCTGTGCCAGCTCCTCGCGCCGAAACACGCGCCCCACGGGATTGTGGGGGTTGCAGAGGATGAAGATGCTGGTCCGGTCGGTGATGGTCCGCTCGAACAGGTCGAAGTCAACCTCGTGACGCCCGTCGGCGCAGCGCGTCAGTTCCATCTCGTCGTTGGTCATACCGGCGCCGCCGGGGGCGTAGAGCATCGGATAGTAGACCGGCGTCTGAAGCAACACACCGTCGCCACGAGACCCGAAGGCGTGACAGACCAGGTTGAAGGCGGTCACCACTCCCGGGAAGAAGAGCACCTCCTCAGGTGAGACCGCCCAATCGTAGAGGCGCTGGAGGCGTTCCACGACCACTTCCCGCAGCTCCGGAGGATCCCACCCATAACCGAACACTCCATGCTCGACACGTTCGTGCAGGGCGCGGATAACCGGCTCAGGCGATCTGAAATCCATGTCCGCCACCCACATGGGCAGCACGTCCTCGTCGTAACGGTTCCACTTCACGCTTTCGGTGTGACGCCTGTCAATACACTGGTCGAAATCATAGGCCATGGTTTCAGGCTTCCTCTCCCTGGTCAGCCCTGGGCGGCGGCGCGAAGGTGATGACCCGGTAGCTCTCCGCGTGCGCTAACCCCTTCTCCTGACCCACCTCCGCGCTCCACTTCCGAATCATCTCCGTGGGGTCCCAGTCCCCGATCTGGCTGGTGTGCTGTCTGAGCGCCGCGATCTTCCGCTCGATAGTCTCCGTCACGTCTATCCACACGTTGGCCTGGTCATTGCCGTAGACGTAGAGCTGGCGCACGCGATGAGGGGCGCCCACCTCAGGCCACAGCAAGGGCATCTCGCTCGCCGGCGCCACGGCATCGATCGCCGCTTGCGCTGCCGCGCGATGGTCGGGATGGTTGATGTATTCACCATCCACGAACAGGCGCGTCGGATCCCAGCAAATGACGACCTCCGGCCTGTATTGACGTATGACACGCACCAGCTCCCGTCGCAGATCGAGCGAGGGCTCGAGCTGGCCATCGTCGTACCCCAGGAAGACCACCTCGCTCACGCCGAGCGTGACGCACGCAGCACGTTGCTCCGCCCGGCGAATACCCGCCAGCTTCTCTCGAGTGATGCCCGCCTCGTGGGAACCTGCGTTGCCGTCGGTGCAGACCACGTAGGTCACCTGGCAGCCTTCCTTCACCCACGATGCCACCGTGCCGCCCACGGTGAACTCGGCATCGTCAGGGTGCGCGACGATCACCATGGCAGACTGAGGCACACCACGATCTTGCATGCTTCTTCACCTCCTTCTTTACCCAACAACAGCACGGCCCCCGACCGCCCGTCAAGTGGCTGTCCCGAGGGTCCCGCCTAACCCGCTGCCCCACGCTGCCGGGTCTGGCAGTGTGGGGCAGGCGAAGAACCCTTGATTCCAAGAATGGGGCAGGGAACCTTGCTCCGAGGGTACTATCATCTCCAAGGGGGGAAGGTGTTCACAATACGCTCACGGGATCCACGTCCACGCGCCAACCGCGGCCCAGGTCAAGACCCTCCAGCAACGTATGCGGGTCTTTGCCCCGCACGATGAGGTGCCAGCGATACTGGCCTCGAATCCGGCTCAAGAAGGCCGGCGCCGGCCCGATGAGGTCCAGCTCCGGCAGACCGAGGCGCGCGATCTTGTTCTCCAGAATGCGGTGCATCTTCGCGGTCTCCGCCTCACACCGCTGTGCATCGCGCTCCACATAGACCAGCCTGACCAGGCTGCTGAAAGGCGGGTACCTCTGCTGACGGCGGAACTCCATCTCCTGGGCGTAGAAACCCTCGTAGTCGTGGCGGCTGGCAGCCTGGATACAATAGTGATCCGGCGCGTAGGTCTGCACGATCACCTTCCCGCCCAGGATGCTGCGTCCCGCCCGTCCTGCCACCTGGGTCAGCAACTGGAAGGTGCGCTCTCCTGCGCGGAAGTCCGGCAGCCGCAAGGCTGTGTCCGCCGACAGCACCCCGACCAGCGTGACCAGGGGCAAGTCCAGCCCTTTGGCGATCATCTGGGTGCCGATCATGACGTGGGCCTGGTGGTTGATGAATTGCTCCAGGATCTTCTCGTGCGACATCTTGCCGCCGGTGGTATCGCGGTCCCAGCGCACGACCCTGGCCTGCGGAAAGAGCCGGTGGGCCACGGCCTCGACTTTCTGCGTGCCGATGCCGAAGTGCTTGATGCGCGTGCCCCAGCAATTAGGGCAGGCATCCGGAAGGGAGGTGCGCCAGTTGCAGTGGTGGCAGACCAGGTCGTCCTCTGCCGAGTGATAGGTGAGCGGCACGTCGCAACGCTTGCATTTCAAGACGAACCCGCAGTCCCGACAGATCACGAAGGTGGTCGCCCCCCTGCGGTTCAAGAAGAGAATCACCTGCTCGCCGGCCTCGAGGGCCTCGGCCATGGCCCAGGTCAGCGCGCGGCTAAAGATGCTCCGGTTTCCCGCCTTCAGTTCCTCTCGCAGGTCCACCACCTGGACCGGCGGCAGGTCCATGTACACCGCCTCGTCGTACCCCTCACCCACCTCTTTGACGGCGCGCGCCCGCCCGGCGTCTATGCCGTGCTGGGCCCGCTGCTCCTCCACGCGGCGACGGTGGCCCATGATCCGCCTGGGCAGGTGCAGCAGCCTATACCTGCCCTGCTGAGCGCGGTAATAGGACACCACGTCCGGGGTCGCCGAGCCCAGGATGACCTTGCACCCCCTCAGCTCAGCCAGCCTGACCGCCACGTCCCGCGCATGATAGCGGGGCGTCCTGTCCTGCTTGTAGCTCCACTCGTGCTCCTCGTCGATGACGATCAGGCCCAGCCTGTCCGCTGGCGCGAAGAGGGCCGAGCGCGAACCGATGACCACGTCTACCAACCCATCGCGAACTCGCCGCCATCCGTCGTACCGCTCGCCGAGGGAGAGCCCGCTGTGCAACACCGCGATGCGGCCAGGAAAACGTGCCGCAAAGCGGCGGATGGTCTGAGGGGTGAGCGCGATCTCAGGGACGAGCACGATGGCCTGCTGACCCAGGTCCAGCACTTCCTGAAGAGCCCTCAGATAGATCTCGGTCTTGCCGCTGCCGGTGACGCCGTGCAAGAGAAAGACCTCCGAGCCTTCTCGATGGAGGCTGGTCTCGATTTCTCGCCGTGCGGCGTCCTGGGCTTCCGTCAGTCTGGGAAAAAAAGAGGGCACGAAGGTGCGGCCCTGCAAAGGGTCCCTCCAGACCTCCTGCTCCTCCAGCTCGACCAGCCCCTTGTCCACCAGCGCCTTCAAAGTAGCGCTGCTCCCGCCCACGTCGCCACGCAGGTCGGACACGGGGGTGGGTCCTCTCTGGTCCAGGTACTCCACCATGGCCGCCTGCACGGGGGCCCTCCGGAGTCCGTCCAGTACATCCGGCGTCAACTCGGCCTTGAGGCGCGCTACCCGTTCCGTCTTGGGCCTGGCCTTGGCCTCCGAGAGCTGTGAGCGCTCCACGATCAGACCCCGGCGAGCGAGCCCATCGACGATTTGCTGGTAGTTCTTCAACCCCAGTTTCCTGCCCAGTCCGTGCAGGGGCAGCTCCCCCTCCACCTGGAGCAGATCGACCACTCTCTGCTGCCCCTTGTCCAGATCTCCAGGCACAGCCGCGCGTCTGTTGAGACTGACCATGACCCGGGTCTTGCGGGTCACTCCTGGCGGGAGCATGAGCAGCACCGCGTCTATCAACGGGGCCAGGTAGTAGCGGCTGATCCACGAGGCCAGTTGTATGTGGGCGGGAGACAGGACCGGGATGGGATCGGCGATCTCGTAGAGGGGCCTGGTCTCGGACACCGGCGAACTGTCATCGAAGCCGAAGATCACCCCCTGCAATCGACGGGCACCGAAGGGCACCACCACCAACTGGCCCTGGCGGACCTCAGCGCGGAGCTCCGGGGGTATGGAGTAGTGATAGGTCATGCCCACGTCCAACCCCTCACCAGCGTCCTCGCGCACCTCGTCGTGTACCACCTTCCGCGGTTGTACCCTGGTGTTGACCACGACTCTGGCGTACTTCTCCTCGACCATCTCTCCCCGCCTGAACCTGTGAGGCTCACGTCGGTCGTCCAACTATACCATCGCCAGGGGCAAGTATCAAGAGCTCAGGGCTTGGGAATTCTCCGGCACGTGTGTTACAATGGCCCACAGATCGCTTCTACGCCAGAGGAGACTCTCTTGCGCATCTTCGTGGCTGGCATCATGCAAGGATCCCGCCAGGACGACGAGATCTGTGACCAGGAATACCGCACCGCCATCAGGGAGATCATCCTGCGGAGGCACCCCGACGCTGAGGTGGTCTGTCCCATGGAGCTGTATCCAGACAGCCCTGGTTACGACTACGAGAGGGGTAAGGAGACGTTCCTTGACCTTTCCCAGCGGGCCAGTCAGGCAGACGTCCTGGTCGCCTACCTGCCCGAGGCCAGCATGGGCACCGCCGTCGAGATGTGGCAGGCCCACGGTGCTGGGGCCAAAGTGCTGGCCATCTCCCCCATGGTCGACAACTGGGTGGTCAAGTTCCTCTCGGATCGGGTATTCGGCACCATGGAGGAGTTCGAGGAGTTCGTGGCCAGCGACGGGCTGGCGTCGTCTCCCAGCCGGGCTGCTGAGTAGCAGCCTCGCTCATCGGCTTGTGAGCCAGGGGGAGGGTGCTTTGCAGCAGGAGCTGGAAAGACAGCTCGGGGAATTGCTCACGCAAAGAGGATGGATGCTGGCTGTCGCCGAGTCTTGTACGGGCGGCTTGCTGGGCCACCGCATCACCAGCGTATCGGGTAGTTCCGCGTACTTCGCGGGGGGCGTGATCAGCTATTCCAACGAAGCCAAGGAAAGGATCCTGGGCGTCCTCCACGAGACTCTGGTCGATCATGGCGCGGTGAGCGCAGAGACAGCCCTGGCCATGGCCAGGGGAGCCCGCCGCCTGTTCCGTGCAGACCTGGCCGTGTCCGTAACGGGGGTCGCCGGTCCCACCGGTGGCACGCCGGAGAAGCCTGTGGGGTTGGTGTACCTGGGACTGGCCGTGGAAGGCGCCGAGCTGTACGAGAAGCACGTCTGGGAAGGGGATCGAGCAGCGAACAAAGAGCAGTCGGCTGAGGCGGCCTTGAAGCTGATGCTCAAGTACCTCACCAGTTGACACCGGGCCCGGTTACCCTCACTCTCCGGTGGGCACACTCTCCAGCCTGGGCAACCAGCCGCCCAGAAGGACCGCCGCCAGCAGGGCCAGGCCTGCCCCGAAGAAGAAGGGCGCCGCTGGACCGAACCCCGGCCAGGGACCCAGGCCACGCCACAGCAGCCCGGCGATAAGGCTGGCCGGGAGGGCTGTAACCCCCACCACTGCGTTGTACAATCCGTAGGCCGTGCCGCGCTGCTGGGGCTCGACGATGTCCGCCACCAGAGCCCTCGCCACACCCTCCGTGACCCCGTAGTACACTCCATACAAGGCATAGAGCACCCACACCTGCCACCCGGCGCCAGCGAAGGCAAACCCCAGGTAGACCAGGCCGTACAGCAGCCAGCCACCCACGATGACCCGCCGCCGCCCCACGCGGTCCGACAGCATCCCGGCAGGCCCAGAGACCAGCGCGTACACCAGGTTGAGGGCCAGCAGTGCGCCCATCACGGCCAGCACAGAGAGGCCTCGCTCCTGGGCGCGGAGGATGAGAAAGGCGTCTGAGGAGTTGCCCAGGGTGAAGAGAACCAGGATGAGCAGGAAGCCTCGAAACCGGGCGTCGAAACCACGAAGCCTGAGCGACGGTACTTCAGTCATTGGGCTCCGCCTGGGGCTCTCCTGGGCACCGACGGACAGTACGAGCACCGCCAGTACAGCGGGAAAAATGCTGAGCAGCACCACGGTCCGAAAAGTGGAGAGTTCCAGAACACCGCAGCCGGCCTGCATCGTCCAGATGACGCCGGCGGCGATGAGCAGGCCACAGAACGCGCCCGCGGTATCCATCGCCCGGTGCACTCCGAAACTGAGTCCCCGCTGGCTCTCGCCGATGGAATCCGCCAGGAGGGCATCGCGCGGCGCAGTACGAACGCCCTTGCCGACCCTGTCCGCAACACGAACGCCGAGCACCGCCGACCAGGAGGAGGCCAGGAAGAGGATGGGCTTGACCAAGGTGGAAAGCCCATAGCCGGCCACGGTCAGCCACTTCCGCCGCCCCAGCCTGTCCGAGAGCCAGCCCGAGACGACCTTGAGCAGACTGGCCACGCTCTCCGCCAACCCCTCTATGAGGCCGATGACGGCGGTCCCTGCCCCCAGCACGTTGGCCAGGAACAGGGGGAGCAGGTTGATGAGCATCTCACTGGAGACGTCGGTGAGAAAACTGGTGAGACCCAGGATCCATACGTTCCGCGGCAGAGATCGCCACCCTCGCCGCGCCTGCTCGCTCTCTTCTCCTACCCTGCTGGTCTCAACACCTGCCATTCAGTCGCCTTTTTCCGCTTCGGGCCCCCTGTCGCAGCCGTAGCCGCATGGGGCATCCTGCGCAGCTACAAGGTCCCGACGCACTCTGCGTCTCCAGAAGCCTCACCCAACCCGAGCAGGGCCAGATACGCCGCCAAAGCGCCAGTGTCTAGGGGGAGCCAGCCTCCCACGGCAGATCGGCTTCCAGGAGCACCTGGTACGCCCTCCCCTCCTGAGAGCCGAATAGTTGGCCCCGCGGATAGCGGAGCAGGAACTCCTCGACGACGCCATACCGCTCCCCCTCCAGGCGGGTCCCTTGCTCGGCCTCCCGGAGCGATACGCCCACCAGGGGCGTGTCCCACGGTGCCACCTGGTTCCCCTCGCCGGCAGGAAGATCGTCGATGGGGCCCAGGTCCGTGGCGGTGAGCGTGCCGGAAGTGGGAGCATAGGCGGTCGCGTCTGAAGGCTGGACACCCGTCACCGCATCATACGTCTGCCAGAACGCGGCCGGAGCACCGGCGTAGTCGGAGGGATAGATGGACACACTCCTCGAGACGGCCAGAAGCTGTACGGTGACGTGCCTCCATGGCCCGTCTGTCGGCGCCGCTGGGTCCACATAGCGGTCATCAAGACGAAAGAACCCGCTCTCCGCGATAAAGGACAGGAGTTCGGCCAACTCCTGCTCGCCGATGCGCCCGATGGTGATGGCGCGACCAGTTCCCGCCCTGGGCACCCCATCTTCCTCGGCCAGCACCACCTGGCCGTCGCCGTAGATGCTTAGTTCCGCGATGTGCCTGCTGGAAGGAGGGGGCAGCAGACCTCCGTAGGTATCCACCTCGATAATCAGTGCCCCAGCGCTACTGTCGTACTCCAGGGAGATGGGCTCAGGTGTGGGTTCCTGCCCTCCCCCACACGCGGTCAAGACCAGCACCGCGGCTACTACTATGCTGGTTCGCTTCCACATAACATCTGCCATGGCCGATTCAAGGAAAAGGGGTGGGCCACCCATGTCACGGCGACCCACCCCCGGCAGCCAACTACATCGGTGGGCTGATGTTGACCGGCTGATTGATGTTGCTGATCTCCATGTGGAAATGCACTTCGCCACTCTCGCCCTGGCACTGGCCGGCTCCGTCGAGCTGCCTCTTCACCGGGAAGTTCCCGTCCACTGCAACCCAGGCATCATCGCTCGATGAGCCCCAGGTGCAGCCAACACCGAAGAGGTACGAGGTGCCTTGCACGCCCTGGTAGTGGGTGGTCAGAACGCCATTCACCGTCTCCTGACCCAGGTTCTGTGCATCCTCACCGGCCGTTCCGAAGAGCGTGCCCCACCAAAAGCCCATGCTGAAGGAGTCGAAAATGCTCAGCATGGACTCGTCCATCATCGGCACCTCCTGCCAGGCGTCTCCTCCCTCTCGGGTCCACATCTTGCCCTCGTCCTCGATGTAGACGAACTCGACGGTGCTGGGCTCCCCATCACTGCTGGAGAAGCTCAGTTGCTCCGCCTTGGTGGGTTGGTTCTGCCGCTGCCCGTTGATATCGAGCGTAGTATGCTCGACGGCCCCCGAGGTGGTGCTCAGACCTTCAAAATGAAAGGCGTAAGCATACGAAGCCAGGTTGTTCAGAGCATCCACGTCAGCCTCGAAGGGCCCCGTCGGCGCGGGTGTCTCGCCCGAAGGCGCCGGACAGTCCTCCGGGCAGTTCTCGGCGTTCTCAGGTCCTTCGCATACACCGTCGCCGCACGGTTTCTCGCTCGCCGGGGTTTCCCCAGCCGGGGGAACTACGGGCGTCTCTTCCTCAGATGGGGTGACACCACCACCGCCTGGGAGGCCCGGGAGCGAGCAGGCCAGCGTGAGCGAGACCAGAAGGGCCAGGCTCAACATCACGGTTAGTGTTCTTGCTCTCTTGTCCATCTTGCCTCCTTTTCTTGACATAAATCGTTTACAGAGTATTACGCGCTTGCTGGATCAGGACATCATGAAGACGATCTTGGGTCAAGCCCGCAGAAGCCCGCCGGGCCACCTGCGCCCCTGGGCGCACGCTCCCGTTGAGCTACCTATCAGAGTATCACACCTCTGACCACGAGCAATAGCCCGATGGAGACCACCCCCATGGCAGCGGCCACGAGACAACCTTTGGCCCAGGCGCGCGATCTATCACTTCCTCTGAGCCAGAAGAACAGTCCCATACCAAGGCCAGCGGGCGGAACGAAGACAGACAGGGCGTACAGCAGGTGATCGGGCCGCCTCTCCCACTCCACGAGGAGAGGACTGGCGTTGAAGATCGAGGAGTACGTGCCACTGATGATGCCGATCATCAGCGTCAGCACGAAGTTTCTGATGGTGATGCCACCAAAGAGCAGCAAGGCGGTCAGAGTGAAGATCACCGTCAATTGCGTGTTGATGGAGCGATCCAGGGTCTGGATGATGCTGTGGTTCACAACGCCTTCCACCGGGAGGCCAGCGTACCTCCTGCTGTTTTCCCGGATCCGGTCGAAGACCACGATAGTGTCGTGGACCGAGAAGCCGATCACGGTGAGCAACGCGGTGAGGAACAGGGCGTCCACCTCCCACCCATGGAGGACGCCGAAGATGGAAGCCAATCCCACCACCACGAAGATGTCGTGAACCATGGCGATGATGGCGCAAGCCCCGTACCGCACGGGGTTCGTCACGTGCCGGAAGGCGAAGGAGATGTAGATCAGGATGGCCACAGCGGCCATAGCCACGACCAGATAGGCGCGCTGCTGGACCTCCCCCCCGATGGATGGGCCGACCGATTCGAAACGAAGCTCGGTGTAGGTTCCGAAGCGATCCTGGATCTCTTGCTCGATGGAGGCCTTGGTCTTGGCATCCAGCGTCTTGCTGCGGATGAGGAAGATGCCACCCTGCGAGCTCTGGACCATGGTGTCACCGAAACCAGCCTCCCCAAAGAGCTCCTTCAGCTCCGCCGGTTGAACAACAGCGCTCTCATCAAACTGCAACTCCAGAATGGACCCGCCGGTGAAGTCGATAGAGAAGTTGAGGCCAAAGAGAATGAGCGAGATCAACCCCGGAACCACCACCAGAGCGGAAATGAGATAGAACCAGTAACGCTTGCCAACTATGTTGAGCATCCCTGTCTACACTCCGAACCAGCGGTGATGTTTGACCACGTCCAGGTAGATGATCGACCGCAGGAAGGTACGGGTAACGGTGATGGCAGTGAACATGCTCACGATCACGCCGATGCCAAGTGTCAAGGCAAATCCCTTCACGATGCTGGCTCCGAAGTACGAGCCAAACCAGAAGAGTATGGCGCTGGTGATGAGGGTGGAGAAGTTCGAATCACGAATGGACGGCCAGGCGCGGCTAAACCCTTGCTCCACAGCCAGGCGCAAGCCCTTGCCGGCCCGCAGCTCCTCCTTCATGCGCTCGAAGATCAGGATGTTGGCGTCTACGGCCATGCCCACCGAGAGGATGAAGCCCGCAATACCAGGGAGGGTCAGCACCACAGGTATCAGCTTGAAGAGCGCCAAGACCAGCGCAGCGTAAATGATCAGCGCCGCGTCGGCCAGGAGGCCAGGAAAACGATAGTAGAGCAGCATGAACAGGACCACGATGCTCAAACCCACGGCCCCTGCTGTCACGCTCTTCTGCAACGAGTCCTCGCCCAGGGTCGGCCCCACGGTACGGTTGGTCTCCACGCGCAAGGGAATGGGCAGCGCACCGTATCGCAGCCGGATGACGATGCTTTCTGCCTCCTCCGGTGAGAAGCCTCCCTCCCTCGTGATGCGCACCCCTCCGCCCGCAATGGGCTCGTTGATCGTGGCACAGCTTACCACTTCCTTGTCCAGGACGATACACATCAGTTGACCCACGTGAGTCCGGGTGTAGGCCTCGAAGAGAGATGCCCCCTCGTCGTTCAACTGGAAGTGGATCTCCATCTGTCCCAGATCACCGAAACCCGAGGTAGCGTCGACCAGGTGGCGTCCCGTGAGGATGGTCTCGTACACTGTCCCTTCGGGTTCGCTGGGGAGAGTCGGCGTGACCACCGCCGTGGGCGTACCGGTGATCTCCTGCGTGGCGGTGATCGTGGTCTCAGGGCTCGGGGTGCCCAACTCCAGGGTAGGGGTGACGGTCATGGTGGGGACGACAGGTGTGGAGGCTGCCACCTCGCCGGTAGTGGTCACCACGGTACCAGGCGGAAGGAAACCGCGCCCGGCATCGATGAATTCTAGCAGGCCTGTCTCGCCAAAGGTCTCGACTGCCCGCTGCGGGTCCTTGATGCCCGGCAGCTCCACGATGATGCGCCTGCCGCCCGAGAGCTGGATCAGCGGTTCCGAAACGCCCAGACCATTGACTCGCTGCTCGATGATCGCCCTGGTCGCGTCCAGAGCCCCAGCATCAATCGTCTGATCGGCGGGAAGGTCCGCTTCCAGGAGCACCTGAAGGCCCCCTTGAAGATCCAGCCCTCTGCGCAGCTCGATGTCGCGGTCGATATCGATGGGACCCAGGTGGACATGAAGCCCTGGATTGCTGGGAAGATCGACCCAGGCAGCGCACAGTGCCAGGACGACGATACACCCCAGCAGGGCCAGCGTCCTGCGTGTATCAGTCAACACAGTACAATGTCCTCACCTTGCTCGCGTTAATCAGCGGCGGTGATTATAGCGCCTGCTCATAGCGCTGTCAAACAGTCACAGTTAGACGATCTTCTCTCTGATCACGCCGCTGACGTAGTCCATCACCCACACCACAACGGTGATGGCCCACACCGCGACGCCGGCTTGCTTGTAGCGCAGCAGGTTGACCCACTGGATGAGCAGAAAGCCGATCCCACCGCCTCCAACCATGCCGATCACCGTCGACATGCGCACATTGATGTCCCAGCGATAGATGGTGAAGGCGAGATAGGGAGGCACGATCTGGGGCACCACCGCGTAGATGACGGTCTGAAGCGCGTTGGCCCCCGTGGCCTGGATAGCTTCGATAGGGCCGGGGTCGATGCTCTCCACCTGCTCAGAGTACAACTTGCCCAGGGCCGCCACCGAATGCATACCAAGAGCCAATACCCCCGCAAAGGGACCGATGCTCACCCACACAGCGAAGATGATGGCCCAGATGAGAGGCTCGATGGACCGAATGATGTTCAAGATGCCTCTTACGACGAAGTACATGATCATCGTGCTGCGGTGGGCGCCCATCAGATTCCGCGCGCCCAGGAAGCTCAACGGCACTGCGATGGGGATGGCGAACGTCGTGGCCATCAGGGCCAGGAAGACCGTCACTATCATCTTCTCGAACACCACCCTGGCCGTCTCGCTGGGGTACGGAAGCCCCACGCTCCACCGCAACTCCGTCTCGATCTGCTGCAACTCCTCAGACTCGTCCACCTGGGGCACCGACAACGCGATCACGAAGTGCCCGTTCTCGTCCGAGTCGAAGTGTTGCAGCGACCGCTGGGTGCCTATAGGGGGAGTCCAGCGCAGCGTGCCCCTGGTGTTGGGACGGAAGTTGAACCCCTCAACGGACAGCGGCTCGCCCGGCACCCCGCAGGTCTGGGAGAGAACCAGATAGGGCTCCGATGCGCTGGTCGCCGGCTGGCCGGGAGACGTCTCCCCGCAGGGCACCTTGAAATCGGCGTATGCGTACTGGTGCGCCCGGTCGCGGGTCAACAGATCCGGTTGCGCGATCTGGGTCACGATATGGACCATGTCCGGCGCGCCTGTGATCAGCTTTCCGATGTTGATCTCGGTCACCCTCCAGCCATAGCCGTAGACCACGACCGCGATCAAGAGAAAGGCGACGAATCGCCACGAGGACAGAAGACCCCGAGGTCTCCCCTTCGACTCCTTGTCTTCCCGATCCTTCACTCCCTGGGGCCCTCCTATCGAATCTCGACCTGAATCGCTTCTTCCCCGTAGATCTCCCTGAACCTCTTGTCGTCTATCTCCGTGGGCAGGCCCGTGAACACGATCCCGCCTCCTTTGAGGGCGATGATACGTGAGGCATAGGCCCGGGCCAGACTGAGGAAGTGCAGGCTGCAAAGCACTGTGACCCCATCCTCCCTGTTCAGCGCCTCCACGTACCTGAGAATGGAATGGGAGGTAGCCGGGTCCAGACTGGCCACAGGCTCGTCGGCCAGGATGAGAGCGGGATCCTGCATCAACGCTCGCGCGATGCCGACCCTCTGTTGCTGCCCACCGCTGAGCTCGTCAGCACGCTTGTAAGCCTGCTCGAGGATGCCCACTCGCTTCAGGCTGCTGAGGGCCTTTTCCACGTCCTTCTTGGGGAACTGCCCCACGGCACTGCGCCATGGATTCACGTATCCCAGCCGCCCCGAGAGCACATTGGTCAAAACGGAAGAGCGCCTCACCAGGTTGAACTGCTGGAAGATCATCCCTATCCGGCGTCGTACGTGGCGCAGCTCCTCACCGGACAGCTCGGTGACGTCCACGCCATCCCAGATAATACGCCCCTCCGTGGGTTCTATCAGCCTGTTGATGCATCTGAGCAGCGTGGACTTGCCCGAACCGCTCAGCCCGATGATGACCAGGAATTCGCCGTCCTCAACCGTGAAGCTGACGTTTTCCAGCGCTACCGTACCGCCCTCGTAGACCTTGGTTAGGTTGCGTATCTCCAACATAAGGACCCCCTCCCCTATGGCCGCCCCTACCAACCTAAAGGACGACGCCTCCTTCACGATAGGGATAGGAGATTGGGCAGAGGAGAGACCCCTGCCCAATCTCGGCTGCTTTCTGGCAGCATGCCTTTGGCCTCACGAGCGGCCAGGCCAAGCCCTACTCCAGGATGTCCTCCTCCGTCCATCCCAGCGTGTTGATGGCGTTACGCACGGGGTCGTAGTAGGAGTCATCCACTCGACCAAAGCCCGTGATGTCGTAGAAATCCGGGTCAGCCAGCACAGCCTGTCCTTCGTCTGAGGCGGCATAGTCGATCAGCGCCTGGACGATGGTCTCCCTCATGTCACTGGGGAAATCGCTGACGAAGCTTACCGTATCATTGGGGATGCGCTCGCTGAGGGCCAGGATCGCGACGTCCTCTACCGCCCTAGGATTGGTGGCCATGGCGGCGACGCGGGCGTCGCGGATCGGCAGACCACCCTGCCACACGTTGTAGCTGCCGTCTTCCTGCTCCTCAATGGTGAACTCGCCCCCCGGCTCGGGAGGATCGCCCTCCGACCAATCGTCCACGCTGTTCCCCGGCGGCGAGAAGAAGCAGGTGCCGAAATCGGCGGTACCGTCCAGCACCGCCAGCACGGCCTGCGGATGGCCTCCCGCCTCGACCGTCTCGCCAGGTGTGATGCCCTGCGAGCTCAGCAGCACCGACGGCCACAGATATCCAGACGTGGAGGTCAGGCTGGGCGCGGCCCACTTCTTGCCTTCCAGGTCCGCCAGCGAGGTAATGCCGCTGTCCCGACGGACGACGAACTCGGTCCAGTAGGCTGTCCGGCCATACCGGATCGTGGCCAGCGCCACATCCACACCGCACTTGTCACGGGCGAGCACGTAACCCAGTCCCGGGATGAAGGCCACCGTGTCGCCTTTAGCAGCGCACATGGCCTCGATGGTGGCGGCGTAGGAAACCGGAACCGAGACGTCGAAGTGGATCCCCGTTTGCTCGGTGATCCAGTCCGTCATGGCCTTACCGCCCGCCTCGATGACGGCCACATCCACGGAGGGTACAAACATCAACTTGACTGGGTTCTCCGCGGACCCTAGCTCAGGGGCCGGCGCCGCACATCCGCTGATCAGAACGGGACCAAGCAGCATGGCCAACCCCAATACAAGCACGAGGTACTTTCTCATCTCTTTTTCCCTCTCTCCCTTTCTTCATCCGGCAGCAATGCAGACTTCCTTGCTTGGGCTTGATGCTGAAACCCACGAACAGCAACCGTCCTGGTGCATCACCTCCTTCCCCGGGGACCATCTCGCCATCTCAGCAGCCAACCTGCACCTGCCAGCCTGGTTGAAACCAATGATACCACAGCTCATCCCGTCCCACAAGCGACGTGGGGCCCAGCAGGCTACCTCCACGAACTGGGCGCATCTAATCCTCTCGAAAGTGGCAGCCTCGACTTTCCTTGTTCTCCCACGCAGCCCTGGCCACAATGAGCGCAGTCTGCACAGCATGACGCAGACCAACCAGACCATCGGTCAACCTGGTGGCCCGGTAGAACTTCTCGATCTCCCGCTCCAGACTGCTCAGATCCCCCATCGCCCGCTCCAGTCGCTTCCTGCTCCGTACCAGGCCCACATAGTTCCACATGATGTGTCGTATGCTGGTCATGTCCTGAACGATTAGCGCCGGATCCGCCGTCTCAGTGAGATCCTCATCCCGCCAGGCAGGTATGTCAACGGAGGCTGTCTGGGACCGGCCCCGGATCCTCCGAACGATATCCTCGGCAGCTCTCCAGCCCCAAACCAGTCCTTCTAGCAAACTGGTGCTGGCCAACCGATTGGCGCCGTGGACCCCGGTGCACGAAGCCTCTCCCACCGCGTACAGGTCGTTGACACTGGTCCGCCCAAACTCGTCCACCCAAATCCCACCGCAGCAGTAGTGAGCAGCCGGCACCACCGGGATCGGGTCTTGCGTGATATCCACGCCGAAGGCCAGGCACTGCTCGTAGATGTTGGGAAACCGTTCCTTGATCCTCTCGGCCGCCATATAAGATGCGATGTCCAGATAGGCGCACGTGGCCCCCGTCGCCAGCATCTCCTGGTGGATGCTCCGCGAGACCACGTCCCGAGGTGCCAGGTCACGCCACTCGCTGTCATACTTCTCCATGAAGGGCTCCCCCGCTTCCGTCACCAGACGAGCCCCCTCGCCGCGGACCGCCTCGGAGATCAGAAAGCGTGGAGCGTAGCGACCGTAGAACGCTGTAGGGTGAAACTGCACGTACTCGGCATTGATGACCCGCGCTCCCGCACGATGCGCCATCGCCAGGCCATCACCTCGGGAGGTGACGGGGTTAGTAGTATGCAGGAAGATCTGTCCCAGGCCACCCGTGGCCACGATGGTAGCCCCAGCCAGGTACGTGACCACCTTCCCCCGCTCCTGGTCCAAGACGTAGGCGCCGCAGCAGGAGAGCGGCTCGTAGACCGCGCGTCGGTCCCGCGAGTGGTGGGCCGGGGTCAACAAGTCCACCGCGGTGTGTCTGGCCAGCAGCTCAACGTTGGGCCGGCTCAGCAGTGCGGAAACCAGTCTTTCCTCAATGGCCCTCCCGGTGGCATCGGCGACGTGCAGAATGCGGGCAGTGGACTGTGCCCCTTCCAGTGCCAGCTGCCAGTCTCCCGAGGGCCCGGCGTCGAAGGGAACGTGCAGCCCTTCGATCAGCATGTCTCGCAGTAGCGGCGGTCCCTCCTCGCATAGAATAGACACCGCCTGAGGGTTGCACAGTCCGTCCCCAGCCCCGATGATGTCCTCTGCCAGCAGCTCTGCCGAATCATGGAGGCCACGATAGATGATACCTCCCTGTGCGTAGAAAGTCCCCGTCTCCCGAGGGTCATCTGCACCGGTGATGACGGTCACGTGCAGAGACTCCTCCTGCGATAGTCGCAGAGCCGCCGCCGAGCCGCCGATCCCGCAGCCGATCACCAGGACATCCCCACGCCTAGCGCTGTCACCGCTCACCGCTTCACACCACCGTCAGCATCGTATGCAGAGCCAGGGTCGCTCCCGCAACCTTCTCGGAAGGGACCCGCACAGCATCGTCCAAACGGCCCTCCTGGAGGGCCTCCAGCACCGACAGCAGGTGCTGAGCGTCGATCAGGCCCATAGCGCCACACAGCGACAGCACCAGAGGCACGATGGTCTTGTCGGGGTGCTGGGCCGCCAGTCTGCCCACCAGGTTCATCTCCGTCCCGATGACCAGGGTTGCCCCAGCCACTGCCTCCTCGACCACTCTGACGATCTCGCTGGTGGAGCCAGCCAGGTCGGATCTGCCAACCACCTCGGCCGTGCACTCAGGGTGCACGACTACTCTCGCGTCCGGATACCTCTGCCTCGCTTCTTGTACGTGAGCCACCGTAAAGTCCGTGTGCACGCGGCAGTATCCCTTCCACACCACCACCGTGGCGTCTCGCAACCCCGGCTGGTTACCGCGAGGTTCCTCAGGATCCCAGACAGCTATCTCTTCCGCTGGCAGCCCCAGGGACGACGCCGTGTTGCGCCCCAAATGTTCGTCCGGGAAGAACAGAATGTGCCCCCTGCGGTCCAGTGCCCACTGGAAGACAGCCCTGGCGTTGGAAGAGGTACAGACAGCGCCGCCCAACTCACCGCAGAAAGCTTTGAGGTCCGCGCTGGAGTTCTGATAAGTGACGGGGGTGATATCTGGACCCCACAACTGCGTCAGCTCATCCCAGGCACGCTGTGCTCCCACCCTGTCCGCCATGGCCGCCATCGGACATCTCGCTTCGCTAAAAGGGATAAAGACTCGCTGCTGCTCATCGCAGAGGAGAGCAGCCGATTCAGCCATGAAATCGACTCCGCAGAAGACGATGTACGCAGCATCGCCACATGAGGCGGCAAGCCGCGACAGCTCCAGCGAGTCTCCCCTGTGGTCCGCGAAGCGAATCACCTCATCCCTCAGATAGTGATGCCCCAAGATAACGGTGCTCTTTCCCAACCTGCCCTTGATCTCTTCAATGCGGGCGAGCACTTCTTGCAGTGACCGGTCCAGGTCGCCCGTCAAGGTCATACTCCATACATCTCCCCATCTCGCGCCCCACGACGGCGCGCCGCCAACCCACAGATCACGAACCAACCGTGATCTCAAGACTGATGTCCAAGGCACGCACAGAGTGCGTGAGCGCCCCCACGGAGATGAAGTCCACCCCCGTCGCCGCGATCTGGGCCACGTTATCCAGCGTCACGTTGCCCGAGGCCTCGAGTTCCACCGCATCGCCTGCCAAGGCCACGGCCTCAGCCATGTCGCCCAGACTCATGTTGTCCAGCATGATGCGGTCGGGCTCGGTAGCCAGAGCCTCTCCGAACTCAACCAGCGTAGCTACCTCTACCTCGATGGGCAATCGCTGCTCAGCGGCGGCGCGCACCCTTCTGACCGCCTCCGCAATACCGCCTGCCGCCGCGATGTGGTTGTCTTTTATCAACACCATGTCATACAAACCGAAGCGATGATTCTGCCCGCCACCGAGCTTCACCGCCAGCTTGTCCAGCGCCCGTAGCCCCGGCGCGGTCTTGCGGGTGTCGAGGATCACTGCGCCCGTCCCCTCCACGGCCTTCACGAAGTGGCTCGTCATCGTAGCTATCCCCGACATCCTTTGCATGAAATTGAGAGCTACCCTCTCTGCACTGAGAATGGACGCACCTGGGCCCGTGACCGCGGCCAACGGCGCACCATTGCCGACCAGGTCGCCGTCGTCCACCAGGGAAGCGAACATGACCTCTTCATCGACTGCGTGAAACACTCTGCCTGCCACACCGAGTCCCGCTATAACTCCTTCCTCCTTGGTCATTATCTTGCCACTAAGCCGGGATGTTGTGGGAAGAATCAACATACTGGTCACATCACCAGTGCCGATGTCCTCCTCCAGGGCTGTTCGAATCAAGGATACCAGAGCTTTGCTGTTCATCTTCCCTACCACCCGGGCCGGCTGAGCATCACGCGCCCGTACAGTTCACAACGTACTATACTTGTGGGCTTCGCAAGACACAAGTCACAAGTTCTTTCCAGTAACAAGAAGGTAGTAACAGTAATAGGATTGTGGGTGGTGGGATAAGTGATCGCCTACAGACAAGGAGGCCCCACCTGCAGTAGGGACATGGTGCAAAGCACGCTATAGGTAGGTAGAGGGGGCCAAGGTGTGGGACTTTGCAGCTCTGGACAGATTGTGGGTAGTGGGGCGAAGTCGCTGGGTCTGGAGGTGGCCACTATGTGGCTATGTGGATGAGGGGTGGCCGCGGAGCGGAGGGAGCGCGGATTTCGTATGCCCGGCGATGAGACGGAGGCCCCCTTGGCGCAGAGTTATCCCCAGACGACCATAGTTGTCCACAGCATCGGGGCGGTTATCCACAGGGACAACGCTACGGGGACTGCCCGTTGTAGAGGGCTGCTTTGATGGCCAGCACCTCGCGGCGAAGCTTGTCATCCTCTTCGATGTCACGCTCGATCTTATCGTGACCGTGCATGACCGTGGTATGGTCGCGGTTACCCAGGGCGACTCCTATGTGGACGAGTGAGCTACTGGTCTCCTCGCGCAGCAGATACATGGCGACCTGGCGGGCGAGAGCTATGTCCTTGGTGCGGCGCGCGCCTGTGAGGTCGTCGGGCTGGAAGCCGTAGAACTGAGCTGCGGCGGCGATGATGGCCTCGATGCTGAGGGGCTGCTGGGTAGAAAGCGTGTCTGCCAGGGCCTCAGTGGCTAGATCCAGGGTGATGGCGGAGCGCGATAGCTGGGCGTAGGCGACCACGCGGTTGAGGGCACCTTCGAGCTCCCGTATGTTCTGCTGGAACTTGTGGGCGATGAGGTCCACCACCTCGGCGGGAATGAGCTGCGGTTGGCGTTCGATCTTGAAACGGAGGATGGCGATGCGAGTCTCCAGGTCGGGTGGCTGAATGTCGGCGATGAGACCCCACTCGAAGCGAGAGCTCAGCCGCTCCTCGAGAGTGGGAATGGCTTGCGGGGGCCGGTCGCTGGAGATGACGATCTGTCGTTTGAACGCGTGAAGAGTATTGAAAGTATGGAAGAACTCTTCCTGAGTGCTTTCCTTGCCGGCGATGAACTGGATGTCATCGACGAGAAGGATGTCCACCTGGCGATACTTCGCTCGAAAATCGTCGGTGGTGTGATTCCGGATGGAGTTGATGAAGTCGTTGGTAAACGTCTCCGAGGAGACGTAGAGCACGCGGGAGAGGCGACTCACGGCCAGGTTGCCGATGGCGTGCAGCAGGTGGGTCTTGCCCAGGCCGACGCCGCCGTGAATGAACAGTGGGTTGAAGCTCTCGCCAGGGCGTTCGGCGATGGAAAGCGCTGCGGCGTGAGGCAGCCGGTTGCTGCTACCCACGATAAAGGTATCGAACGTGTAATGAGGGATGAGCATCGGGATCGGAGGGGAGGAGTGAACCTGGGGAGCGGCTGGCTGGGGCTCGAGGAGTGGGGCCGCAACCAGAGGGGACTCCTCGGCCAACTCGGGCCTGGGCCTGACGACGAACTTGACCTCGGCCGTCTGATTGGTGAGGCGGATCAGGGTTCTCTTGATGATGGTCTGCAGACGGTTTTCTAACCACTCCTTGGCGTATGTGTTGTGAACTCCGATGATGAAGGTGCCATCCTCGTAGGCCAGGGGGAAGGTGTTGCTGATCCAGGTGTCGTAGGTGGCTTTCGTCATTTGCAGTTGCAGTTCGCCCTTGGCTGCCTCCCACACTCCTTTGAGGTCCATGCTTCCTCCCACTCGTCCTTGGTGCTAGCCTGTGGTGCAACCCACCGACGGATTCACAAGCAGACCGTCCAGCGCTTGTCGGCAGCGCGACCGAGGTCTGCCCTGAGGTCACCGAGCTTCGTCACTGCGGCGAACGTCTCACTGAGTAGTGAAGTCCAGGAGTTTGGGCCTGGTATGGCACAGTAGGCGCTTGCCTGTTGCGAGTCTACTGTTGTGTACTTGCGATTGTTGAACAGGCGCTGCGCGGTGTGGGGGCATACGATTGATGGGAGCCGAAGGCCCCTGCCGCGATTGGGCGTTGCCGGTCGTCCCCCGAGGCATAAGTCAGAGCGCGCAGAGCTCCGACACCCCAGCGCGTGACGAAGAAGTGAGGCGATGTCACGGGCACAGAGGTGGCGGACACTGTGAAGTGGAAGAACGGGCCTCTTATTGCCTTGTTCGGGAGCACACGCTATTCTATGCGAGCAGTCGAGATCGTGCAATGGAGAAGGGGTGGTCGGAGCTCACAGAGTGAGAGAGATTCAATGAACATGGACCATAGAGGATACTACATCTGGGGGATGCCGGTGGCGGACCTGCTATTCCTAGTGGTACGCGGTTGGTGGTGGGCTTCCGGGCCACGAGAAGAACTTTAAGGAACCTTATGGAAAGCTGAGACGGGTTTGCTCGGAAGGCGCTCCTCTGGTACAATAGCTTGCGAATGACGTAGGGTGCAGAGAGGTGAAGGATGGATCTGGCAAAGATGATTCGGGACGTGCCTGATTTTCCCAAGGAGGGGATAGTCTTCAAGGACATCACCACGTTGATCAAGGACCCCCAGGCGTTCAAGAAGGTGATCGATCTGCTGACGGAGCGCTACACGGGGCGTCAGATCGACCTGGTGGTAGCGGTGGAGGCCAGGGGTTATATCTTCGGGGCGCCGGTTGCCTACAAGCTCGGCGCAGGGTTCGTTCCCGTGCGCAAGGAGGGAAAGTTGCCGGCAGAGACGGTGCGCGAGGAGTACGAGCTGGAATACGGCACCGACTCGGTGGAGATGCACCGCGACGCCATTCAACCGGGTCAGAAGGTGCTGATCGTTGACGATCTCGTTGCCACGGGCGGGTCGGCCGCGGCGACCGCTCGCCTGGTGGAGAGGCTGGGAGGTGAGGTGGTGGGGATCGCTTTCCTCATCGAGCTCACCTTCTTGAAGGGTGTCGAGAGGCTGAAGGGGTATGATGTCTTCACCGTCATTGAGTACTGACGTCGACAGGACGTTCAGCGGCCCAGGAGCCGCGCTCGATGATGGGCGGAAGCCGCAGCCTGTGGATAGCATGTGGATGGCTTGGGGGCACCACCGGCCAGCGTTGAGTTGGAAAGCAAGCCTCTGTGGCGGCTGAGCCAGGATCGCCGGATTGGTTCAGACTGAAAGAGAGCCTCGGCCCGATCAGTTGGGGCCGAGGCTCTTTCCGTTCTCTATTTCGAGGACTTCTTAGGCAGTCTGGGGATGAGCCAGGAGAGGAAAGCATCGTCACTCCGGGTCTGCAAGAGAACCTTGCCCGGGCCAGTGAGATCGACGACCAGACCCTCGCCACTGAAGAGGGTGGACTTCATGCCGCCGATACGCTTGACTTTGAAGCCCATGCCCTCGGTGAAAGCCACGATGTGGCCGGTGTCGATCACGTGCGCTTCCCCCGTGCTCAAGTCCATGGCGTGAATAGCCCCGTAGCTAGAAAGCACCAGGGTGCCGGAGCCACTGCACTTGAGCATGATCAGACCCTCGCGGGCGAAGAAGGTGTTTGCTCCACTCCACTTGGTGTCGATGTTGATCCCTTCAGAGGAAGCGACGTAGGAGCCGGACTGCACCATGAGGGCCTCGTCGGACAACTGGAGAACGGTCATGTCGCCGGGCAGGACTGGGGCCAGAGTGATCTGTCCGCCCTGTGCTCCGGCTCGATAGGTGTTCATGAAGAAGCTCTCGCCGCCCAGCACTGACCGCCTCAGCGCACCCATGATGCCGCCCGCGGCCTTGGTCTCGATAGCTACGTCGGGGGACATGCTGACCATGGCCCCAGCCTCGGCCTGAATGGACTCGTGGGCACCCAGGCTGACCATGGCCAGGGCATAAGACGGACGGTACGTTATTTCAACCTGCATCTCCACACCTCCTCATAGGCGATCTGCGCGGGAAGTGAACCCGGTGTCCGCTGGGGGCTCATCTGGGCGTGGATCCTCCACGCGGGGGCGGTTCACCATTCAGGTGGAGAACCCCAGACGGGGCAAGATGAAGCGCATGAGGACGAACCACAGGGCGAAGAAACCCGAGAGGGCCACCAGAAGTTGTGTGATGGAAGTGTCTGACATGGATTACCTCCCTACCACTCCAGTATACTGAAGCAGACGGGTTCCTGCCACACCCCGAGCAACCTCGCGGCGGCGCTCCTGCCATTCTCCCAGCAGGGCGGCCAGGGAAGGCCAAGCCCCCTCACGGGGGGCTCTTGAGCGCGGCTGTGTAGTGGACGCGTCGAGGGCGCGGGGGCCCTTCCCTGGTGTCTGCGGCCGAGGGGCGGGGAGTCAGGTTCTCAACTCTTCCAGGTCGGCGTACAGATCCAGAGACTCCGGATTAGCCAGGGCGTCTTTGTTCTTGACCTCCTGGCCGTGGATGATCTTGCGTACCGCCAGTTCGACCTTTTTGCCGCTGATGGTGTAGGGGATGTCGTCCACGGGAATGATCTTGGCGGGCACGTGTCTGGGCGAGGCGTTCTGGCGGATAGTGGTCTTGATCTTCTTCACCAGCTCGGCCGAGAGTTGCACGCCCTGGCGAAGCTTGAGGAAGAGCACGATCCGCACATCGTTTTGCCAGTCCTGCCCCACTACGAGGCTGTCCACTACCTCAGGGATGAGCTCCACCTGGCGGTAGATCTCCGCCGTGCCGATGCGCACACCGCTGGGCTTGAGGGTGGCATCAGACCGGCCGTAGATGATGACCCCGCCGTGCTCGGTGATCTCGATCCAGTCGCCGTGACGCCAGATGCCAGGATAGACGTCAAAGTAGGCGTCGTGGTACTTCTGGTTGTCGGGGTCGTTCCAGAAGTAGATGGGCATGCTGGGAGCCGCCAGTGTGCAGACCAACTCTCCCTGTTCCCCGACGACGGGCTTGCCCTCTTCATTGTAGGCCTGCACCTTCATGCCCAGACCACGGACCTGCAGTTCGCCCGCGTACACCGGGCCCATGGGGTTGCCCAGGGCGAAGCAGGAGACGATGTCCGTGCCACCCGAGATGGAGGAGAGGCAGAGATCATCTTTGATGTCGCGATAGACGTAGTGGAAGCTCTCCACCGACAGCGGCGACCCCGTGGACAGGATCGCCTTCAACGGTCTGAGATCGAAAAGCTCCCCAGGCTTGACGCCAGCCTTCTCCAGCGCTGCCAGATAGCTGGCGCTGGTTCCAAAGATGGAGATGTCCTCGTCCTGGGCCATCTGCCACATGGCCTTGGCGTCTGGGTAGAAGGGGTTGCCATCGTACAACAGGATCCTCGCGCCCAGGGCCAGGGAGCTGACCAGCCAGTTCCACATCATCCAGCCGCAGGTGGTGAAGTAGAAGATGGTGTCTTCCCTCTTGACGTCCGTGTGCAACTGGAGTTCCTTGATGTGCTGTAGCAGGGTTCCCACCACGCCGTGGACGATGCACTTGGGCACGCCGGTGGTGCCGGAGGAGTACATGATGTAGAGGGGGTGGTTCGCCGGCACCTGTTCGAACTTCAACTCACCTGCTTCGGTGGCCAGGAAGTCGTGGAAGAGTACGCCGTGGCGAACCCTGGTAGGATCGGGGGCAGGGTCCGTATAGGGCACGATGATGACCTTCTCTATGCTGGGAAGCTCCTTGAGGATCTCCGAGATCCTCTCCAGGGAGTCGAACTGTTTGCCGTTGTAGCTGTAGCCGTTCGCCGTGAACAACACTCTGGGCTCGATCTGGCCGAAGCGGTCCAGCACACCCTTGATCCCGAAGTCGGGGGAGCACGAGGACCAGATGGCACCCACACTGGTGGTGGCCAGCATGGCCACTACCGTCTCCGTCATGTTGGGCATGAATCCGGCCACGCGATCACCAGGCTGGAGGCCCATGTCGCGTAATGATCTGGCTAATCGGGCCGCACGGTCGTATAGTTGAGCGTAGGTGATGCTCACCGTGGGCAAGCCCTCGCCCTTGAAGCTGAGGGCGACGTGATCGTCACGATAGCGCAGCAGGTTCTCGGCGAAGTTGAGCGTCGCACCCTCGAACCATCTGGCTCCGGGCATCTTGTGGACGTCATCGACGACGTGGTCGTAGGGTCGGCTGTAAATCACGTGACCGTAGTCCCAGAGGGTGGCCCAGAAGGTGGGGCTGTCCTCTATGGACCACTGGTATAGGTCATCATACGTCGCGAAACCCTTCCCGTGGCGCTCGTTGACGTGCTGCATGAAGTCGTAGATGTTGGTACTCTGCACACGCTCTTCGGATGGTTCCCAGAGAAGCTCAGTCATTGTGCCTCCGTAACGTCTCTCACTGACCGGGTGTGCTCGATCACGCGTTGCTCAGTGGTTTGGTGGCGGGTGCTTCGACGCCCTCCGGCGGATCGCAGCACCGCACGATGGTGGCTAGAACTCCAACTGATCTCCAATCTGTACCCTTTCCAACACGCGGGGATGGCATTCGAGGTAGTAGCGAGCGGGCGAGCTGGGGGCATAGTAGGGATAGAAGGGCCTGGCCAGTGCCTTGTCTACCACGCACTTGCCTGCGTCCAACCAGATCACGGCCAGGGGGAAGAACACGAAGAGCATATGGATGGTGGTGAGGCTGCGGCTCTCGCGGCCCTCCACGAAGACGTAGGCCTCGTCTTCTCCGAGAGGAGGACGGAACATCAACCCCAGTCCTCTCGTCAGGAACGTGGTGCACCAGTTAATCCTGGTAGCGATCACCTCCCCGCTGGTTGCGTTCTTGATCATGGCCGCCGCTCGCCTGTGATTATAGCAGGTGGTCGATGGGGCGGCAATGTTAGACACGGCGGTGGCCAGGTGTAGAGGGGTGCTCCTACAATTCTTCATGGCGGGATAGACCTGGCTATGGTATACTCCGGTCGAGCCGGGGCCCGTGACCGGGCGGACCGTTGCGCCAGGGCCTTGTCCTGGCGATGGTCGCCCATGGCGGGGAGGCCCCGGTGTCTTCCACGGACGTATCTCCACTGCCCAGCGAGTGAACGAAAGGAGCGATCAGGATGAGAAGCTTCATGGGTCGAGATATCTTGTCGTTGAAGGATTTCGAACGGCATGAGTACATGCGTATCTTTCAGGTGGGCGAGGAGTTGGAGCCGTACGCACGCGATCGGCGCAACGGCGATCTGCTGGCCCACAAGACGCTGGTGGCGGCATTCTATCAGCCCAGCACCCGGACCCGCCTCAGTACGGAGGCGGCTATGCACCGCCTGGGCGGGCATGTGGTGGGCTTCGCCGATCCGCGGATGACTCGTGCTGGGGACTTCTACCAGGAGTCCATCAAGGATACCGTCTTGATGCTGGAATACTATGGGGACGTGATCGCCATGCGCCATTTTCAGCAGGGCGCGCCCCACGAGGCCGCCAGGTGGGCCAGCGTGCCGGTGATCAACTGCGGTGACGGCTGGGGGGAACATCCCACGCAGGTGTTGACTGACCTGTTCACCATCTGGCGCGAGAGGCATACGCTGGACGGGCTGCACTTCCTGCTGGTGGGCGACATGAGGATGCGGACCATGCATTCCATCGGCTACGCCATGGCCAAGTTCGACATCTCGGCCTCCTTCGTCGCCCCGCCGGAGATGTCGCTCACCGAGGAGTTCAAGCAAGAGCTGCGCGACCTCAATCTGCGCTTCGACGAGCCCGAGACGGCCGAGGAGGCCATCGCCGACGCCGACGTGATCTACATGGAGCCCGTGGTTCAGGCTGACTACACGCGATCCCGGGTGGAGGCCGATGGGGAGCGGGGTAGGACTCCGGCGGCCTATCGCGTGACGCGCGAAATGCTGCGCGACAAGGCCAAGACGGATGCCATCCTGCTGCACTCCTTGCCGCGCATGGATGAGCTCCCCACGGATGTGGACGACACGCGGCATGCTCGCTACTGGTACGAAGCCTACAATGGCGTGGTGGTGCGCATGGCCCTGCTGGCGCTGATCCTGGGGGCGGTGGAATAGGGGGAGGTGAGCGATGCATACCGACCTGCGTGGTCGTGACATGATCACCACGCAAGAGTGGACCAAGGACGAGATCCAAACCGTCCTCGACATCGCCTTGGGGCTGAAGCGGGAGCGCGCCACGGGGCAGGCCCATCCGCTGCTGCGAGACAAGACGCTGGCCATGCTCTTCTTCTTCACCAGCACGCGAACGCGCAGCTCCTTCGAGGCGGGGATGGCGCAACTGGGGGGCCACGCAGCCTTCATCGAATCGCAGACGACGCAGATCGCCCACGGGGATACCCCCAAGGAGATCGGCGACATCCTGGGGCGATACTTCGACGGCATCGCCATCCGCCACTGCGACTGGAAGGTGGGTAACCGGTACCTCCGGGACGCGGCCCAGGCCAGCCGGGTCCCCGTGCTCAACATGCAGTGCGAGGTTTACCATCCCTTCCAGGCGCTGGCTGACCTGCTGACCATCATGGAGAAGAAGGGCGACCCTCGAGGAAAGACGATCGCCGTCTCCTGGGCCTGCGCTGCCAGCTACCAGAAGCCCCTCAGTGTGCCCCAGTCCGTGATCCTTTTGCTGACCCGCTTCGGGATGAACGTCCGACTGGTACATCCTCCTGAGTACCGGTTGATGCCCGAGATCCTGGACCAGGCTCGAGAGAACGCGCGAGGCCACGGCGGCTCGTTGGAGACCATGGAGGACATGGACGCGGGTTTTCGAGACGCGGACATCGTCTACCCCAAGAGTTGGGGGTCCTGGCTCACCACCGAGCGGGCCGAAGAATCGGCGGCCATCGGGCGCAAATACGACGATTGGATCTGCGACGAACGGAGGATGGGGTTGGCCAAGGAGGATGCGATCTACATGCATTGCCTGCCCGCAGACCGGGGCATCGAGGTCACCGACGGAGTCATCGACGGGCCGCAGTCGGTGGTCTACGATGAAGCGGAGAACCGCCTGCACGTTCAGAAATCGGTCATGGCGCTCACGATGAGGTAGTTGGCGTCTACTGGCAAATTGCTCTAGAGTACGGTCGATGGCTGAGCGAGGGGTCGGGACAGGGTATATGACCGCCCGCCGGGGCGCGGTGGAAGAGGGCTGCCAGGGGTTCGCTGCGAACCTCGGTGCGTACTCATCTGGGTCTGACACTTGCCTACGTCAATGGGGGCTTCCGTCTCGTGATCTTACCAGGCCCTTCGCGCTCGATCTCGGATTTTGTTGCGGAATAGGTGATGGAAAGACGCACAGGGCGCGGACGTATCAGGGGTCTGAAATGCGTGCTTTGCGGCGCCGAATACGCCCCTGACGAGGTGCTCTACGTCTGCCCCAGGCACGGCGACGAGGGCATCCTCGACGTGCTGTACGACTACGATCTCATCGGCCGGCGCCTGACGAAGGAGGGCCTGGCCTCGAATCACGACTACTCCATCTGGCGGTATGCCCCTCTGCTGCCCGTCGCCGAAGACAGCCCCCGGCCTCCGTTGCAGGTGGGCTGGACGCCTCTCTACCACATAGAGCGCCTTGGAGAGACGCTAGGTCTGCCTCATCTCTATCTTAAAGACGACGGCCGCAACCCCACCGGCTCTTTCAAGGACCGGGCCAGCGCCATCGGAGTGGTCAAGGCCCTGGAGCTGGGGTACGAGACCATCACCTGCGCCTCCACGGGGAACGCGGCGTCGTCTGTGGCCGGGCTGGCGGCCAGCGTGGGGTTGAAGAGCGTGATCTTCGTGCCCCAGACCGCCCCGCGGGCCAAGGTGGCCCAGCTCCTCATCTTCGGCGCCCGGGTGATGATGGTCCAGGGCACCTACGACGAGGCCTTCGATCTGTGCCTGGAGGCGGGCAAAGAGTACCCCTGGTACAGTCGCAACACAGCCTACAACCCTTATCTGTCGGAGGGGAAGAAGACCGCGGCCCTGGAACTGAGCGAACAACTGCATTGGGACGCCCCCCATAGGATCTTCGTCTCCGTGGGTGACGGCTGTATCATCGGCGGGCTATGGAAAGGTCTGAGGGACCTGAGGTCTCTGGGTTTCATCGACCGTATGCCTCGACTGGTGGGTGTGCAGGCGGAAGGCTCAGCGCCTCTGGTGCGCGCCTGGCAGGAGGGCACTGAGGAAATCGTGCCCCTCGTTCCCCACACGCTGGCCGATAGCATCTCTGTGGGCCGACCCCGCGATAGGGTGAAGGCCCTGCGGGCCGTGAGAGAGACGGGCGGGCAGTACGTTGCTGTAACAGACGAGGAGATCCTGGAGGCCATGAGGCTGCTGGGGCGGGAGGCCGCCGTGTTCGCCGAACCGGCCGGGGCGGCCGGTTTCGCGGGCCTGTGCAAGCTGGTGGCCCAGGGCGAGATCGAGCCGGAGGAGTGCATTGTGGTCCTGGTGACGGGCAACGGGCTTAAGGACGTGGACAGCGCCATCCGGGCCACTGGCCGACCTGAACTGATCGAGCCAACCATGTCGGCGTTACGCCGGCTGTTCTGAAGTACCCTGACGACGTAGTAGAGGAGTGAGCTATGAACGACACGAGCAAACTGGTCATCGGACCTACCTTCGAGGAGATGCTCCATCCCTGGAAGATAGATGCTGAGGTCCGCGCCAAAGCCAGGAGCATGAAGGAGGAGGATCCCCTCGACCCCATCAACCTGTACAACATCACCTGGCGCGGCTTCGACGACCGTATCTACCATTACGTGCTGCCTCCTGAGCTGACCAACGTGGAGGTCCCCATCGTCGTGCTGTACAGCAAGGACTTCCCCACCGGCAGTCACAAGGTGGGGGCGACGTACTCTGTGCTCATTGAGAAGGAATTGTACGGGGAGGTGGACCCATCGATCCATTCTCTCATCTGGCCCTCAACCGGGAACTACGGCATCGGCGGCGCCTGGGTGGGCTGCCGCATGAACTTCGACTCCATCGTCATCCTCCCCGAGGAGATGAGCGTAGAGAGGTTCGAACTGGTGCGTAGCTACGGCGCCAGACTGATCCTCACGCCGGGCTGTGAGTCCAACGTGAAGGAGATCTACGACAAGAGCAAGGAACTCAAGGAACAGGACCCTGAGCGGGTGCGCATTCTCAACCAGTTCGAGGTCATGGGCAACTACCGCTTCCACTACTATGTAACCGGCGGAACCATCATCGAGATGGCGGAGAAGCTGAGGGAGCGCGGCATCGGCAACGGCAAGGTAGCGGCCTACGTCTCAGCCATGGGCTCCGCCGGCACCATCGCTGCGGGCGACCGCTTGAAGCAGCAGTGGCCCGACCACAAGATCGTGGGCTTGGAACCCATCCAGTGCCCCACGCTCTACTGGAACGGCTATGGTGGTCACGACATCCAGGGTATCGGTGACAAGCACGTCACCTGGATCCACAACGTGATGAACATGGATGCCATCATGTGCATCGACGACATCGAGTCCAAGAAGGGTCTCCAGCTACTCACCGAGGAGGCGGGTTGGAAAACGATGATCGACCGCTACGGCGTGCCGGAGGAGAGCGTGCGCCTGATGGCGGAGACCTTTGGCATCTCCGGCGTGTGCAACGTTCTGGGAGCCATCAAGGCGGCGAAGTTCTACGGCTTCGGCAAGGACGACGTGGTGGTGACCGTTCTTACTGATGCCATCGATCGCTATGGCTCGGTGATGGGGCAGATGACGGAGACGTATGGACCCATGGATGAGGTCGAGGCGGCCGTGCGGTTGGTGAGCGTCTTCCATGGTCAGAAGTTGGATTGGATCGAGGAAGGCACTCGCCGCACGCGGAACCAGTGGCACAACCTGAAGTACTACACCTGGGTAGAGCAGCAAGGGAAGACCGTAGAGGAGCTGAACGCACAGCGACACCAGGAGTATTGGGAGGCTCAGCAGGCGCGGGTGGGTGAGATAGACGAGCGCATTCGGGAGGCGCGCGGAGACTAGCCATCGAGTTCGGCCGTCCGGACCGGCACCCAGCGGGAGGAAGGGAGATGAGTGAGAAAGCAGAGTCTTCCGCTTCAACCCAGGATGAGCGTGTCCTGGCGGCGGTTGCTCATGCGACCATCGTCTTCTCGGCGGCGGGCCTGATCGGACCCTTCGTCATCTGGGGCACACAGAGGGAGAAGTCACCGTTCCTGGCCTTTCAGGCGTTGGAGGCCGCGGCGTATCACTTCCTATTGCTGATCGCCGGTCTGCTGGCGGCAGTGCTCTACATGTGTACCTTCCTGGGTGTGCCGCTCAGCGCGCTACTCTCCACCCCTCTAGATGAGGGGGCTGCGGTCTGCTTCCCCTTTCTGACCTTCTCCTGTACTTGTGGTGTGCTCTTCCTGCTCATGTTGGCCTACCTGGCCTACGTGGGGTACGGTCTCTTCGGTGCTCCAGGGAAAAGACTTCCGGTACGTTTGGCGTGGGACCTGGCTGGAGAGGTATGTGGAGCAGGGGTGACGGGGCGTCGCTCGGTGTCAGAAGAGTAACCAGGGAGGTGGAATTGGGCGAGGGATCCGAGGTCGCTGGGACGTGGACACAGGATGACAAGATCATGGCTGCCCTGAGCCACGCCACGATCATCTGGCCGGTGATGGGCATTCTGGCCCCGCTGGTCATCTGGGCCACGCAGTGGGAGAGATCACGGTCTGTAGCTTTTCAGGCTCTACAGGCAGGCGTGTACCACCTGACGCTGATCCTGGCGGGGCTGGCCTGTGGCGCGTGCTACTTCAGTGGATACGTGGGAATGCTCGTGGGCGTGATCAGTGCGTCCCTATCCTGGGCTTTCACCCTTCCGCAGCAGGGAGCGGCGCCAGAGGAGCTGCCCCCGGAGGCCTTGATTCCGCTGGTACTCACCTTTCTGGGCATGATCTTCTTCTACGTACTGATCTTCGGCCTGCTATTCCTCGGCCTTGCGGTGTGGCTTGCCTACATCGCCTACGGTCTGTACGGCGCGGTGGCCAACCTGCGAGGCAAGGATTTCCGCTACGCGATCATCGGCCCTCGGCTCGAACGCTACCTGGAGGGGACGGCTCCCCAGCCAGGAACGGCAGCGTAGTTGGGCTGGGCATAATCCGTGCCTGGAGCGGATCAGTGGCGCTGAGGTACGCTCCTTCAGACAGCAGAGACTAACAATGACCATGCTTCGCTGGACTGGACGGATATTCCTGGGTGCCGTGATTCTCCTCATGGTCTTGATACTCTATGGGTTGATCCGGGAGTCCATTGCTCGCCGCGAGTACAGTGCCGAATATCCTCCACCGGGCCGCATGGTGAGCCTCGGTACCCACGACATCCACCTGTATTGCGTCGGGAGTGGCGACCCGACCGTTGTGTTGGAAAGCGACCTCGATCAGCTAGGCTCGCTGAGCTGGTCGCTGGTGCAGAATGGGGTGGGGGAGTTCACTCGCGTATGCAGCTACGATAGGGCCGGGATCATGTGGAGTGAGCCGGGACCGCGCCCCAGAGATGGCGAGGTGATCGCCAGCGAGCTGGCCGCCGTGCTGGATGTGGCTGGCGAGGATGGCCCCTATGTGATGGTGGGACATGCCCTGGGAGGGGCCTATGTAAGGATATTCGTGGGGCACAACCCCGATAAGGTGTGTGGCATGGTACTGGTCGATTCGGCCCACCCAGATCAGATGGCACGGTTTGCCGCGATGGGGATCGAACGGGAGATCCCAGCAAGCCAGATCAGGCCGCTCATTCTGTTCTTGTCCCATCTGGGAATGCCAGGTCGCTTCACAGGCCCGCAGTACTCTATGCCCCAGGAAGTCTATGATGCTGAGCAGGCCTTCTTGCCGAAGTCCAGCGTGGCCTGGTTTGACGAAAGCGTCGAGGGAGCGCGTACGCTGGCACAAGCGGGGCAGTGGGGGAGCCTGGGTGACATGCCCTTGATCGTCCTTTCTTCGGCGCGACCAGTTTCATCATATATCCAGACCGCGGGTTGGGACCCGCAGGATCTCTGGCTCGAATTGCAGCAAGAGCTAACGCTGCTCAGTGAGGACAGCGAAATCAGGATGCTTGAAGGATCCGGTCACTATATCCAATTCGATGAACCGGAAGTGGTAATCGAGGCGGTCCGCGAAGTCGTTGGGCGTTGTGCGGAAACTATGCCTCTGCCCTGAGAGAGAGGCTGGCAGTACTCTCCAGCACCCCAGGCTCTTCAGAGTCTGCTTTGGAGTGACCGCAATGGCCACCAGCCACCAGCGAGTCATCCCCGGTTCTCGCCTCAAGAGATACCTCATATGAACTCGTCTGCGCCTCTAGCCCCGAGCGCTGATACCGTACTGATGCCTGACAGCCACTCCTCGAACAACGCCTCGTTGCAGGATTGTGACCGGTTTAGTGCCCTTCTATGCTATGCTCGTGCCGGAGCGATGGAACCTTCCGAGGTCGATGCACGTCTGCATGGTGGCTACGAAATCTACGTTCTTGTAGAGGACGTAGACCGAGACTATGGCTCCCATGGTATGGAGCAAGTGGTGGAGGTCAAGATGATGAAGAGGGGTTGGCTCTCTCTAGTAGTGTCAGTGTTGGTGATGACCCTGGCCCTCACCATGGTCGGTTGCGGAACCACGCCGTCGGAGGCGAGTACTTCCGCAGCAGAGGCGCCAGCGGAGGTGCAACACGCACGAGATGCAGCTGTGACCTTCGTGCGAGAGCACTTCGACGAGGCCCCGGCAGATTCCCTCTCCTGGGAGGAGGAGAAGCTGACTCCCGAGGGGCTGGTCGGCGGCGAGGAATGGCAGTATACCGCAGGGGACTGGGTGGTGAAGGTTTCCTACGGGGTGGTGGCTCCCGAATGGACCGTGTACCACGTAACGGTGTCCAACGCGAGCACTGGCTTCGGGTGGGAGGGCCGCGTGGACGGGTCCGGACGGGCACCGGAGGCACCGGAGACTGCGTTGGTGGCGCGGGACCAGGCGCTCCTCTACGCCAGTGAGCAGCATGGTCAGTCTGGGCTCGGAGCGGGCCTGGCCTGGCAGGAGGAGCGGCTCACGCCTGGAAATATCGTGGGCGCAGAGACCTACCAATACACGGCCGGTGACTGGGTGGTTACGGTTTCTTATCCCGTCGTTCTGCCCGAGAATACCATCTACACGATAACCATAGCCAACGAGGCCAGCAGCTTCCAGTGGGAAGGCGAGGTAGATGCTCAGGGCGCGCTGACGGAGCACTAGACTGTCAGACAGCCATCTAGCGTTAGGAGGCAGAAAAGAGTAGGGGCTGTCCCGAAAGTACGTGGCGAGGGGTTGGTGGACAGCCCTTGGCACCTTCAAGTTGGAGTGAGAGAAGAGAGACTGGTGGTATTTAGCCCGCCAGTTTCGCCATGTTATGGGCTATGC
>DAOUME010000016.1:0-65169 GCA_034411995.1 Anaerolineae bacterium
ATCAGACCCAGATACTTCCTCCGCTCGCTCACGGTCATCTTCTCTTTGTTGGGCATAGTCCCCTCGGTAACATTATCATTTGAGCGAACTATACCCCTTCGGTAACATTATACGTGAGTGAATACGGGGGGCGGTTAGTCTCATTAGTAATGCGACAACTGTGGTAGAGTTGGATATGGGGGGTAGATCTACACACAGGAGTCGCGATGAAGACTTGGACACAGCTTGAGTTAGCATGGGAGCTGGATCGGGCAGGGGTTAAGGTGTCGGTGATCGCCCAGCAGGTGGGCAAGCACCGGGCGACGGTGTACCGGTGGTTGAGGGGGATGAGATCGGTAGGGCTGCGGGAGTTCGTTGGGGAGTACAAGAACGCCAAGAAGAGGCCACGGCGACGAAAGGTGGACCCTTACGTGGAACGGCGGATCTTGTCCATCAGGGCAGAACACTGTGATTGTTGTGGGGAGAAGATCGTCTACTGGTTGAACAAGGAGCGTATCGATCTGAGCCGCAGCACAGTGTACCGGGTGCTGAACAGGCACCTGAGGTTGAGGCCGAAAGGGCGCAGGAATCGGCCGAGAGGCCCTGTGCCTCGTTCTGAGGGGCCACGGGAGGTGATCCAGATGGACACCGTGGACTTTGGAGGGCTTTTCGCCTACACCGCGATAGATACATATACCAGAGAAGCTCAAGTGATACTGCTTCCGAGCCTGACGGGTGAGGATGGCCGCAAGGCGCTAGATGCAGTGATGGCCTATTTCGGCTCTTGCAAGGTATTGCAGACCGATGGGGGCAGGGAATTCATGGGTGAGTTTGAGCAGAGGGTTGGCTGCTACGCTCAACGTCACCGTGTGGCCAGGCCATATCGCCAGAATGAACAGGCTTTCGTGGAGAGCTTTCACCGAACGTTGCGGAAGGAGTGCCTCGGCTGGTGGAAGTACAAGCCCAGCGACAGGGAACAATTGCAGGAGGAGGTCCAAGAATACCTGGACTACTATCACTACCAGCGGCCCCATCTGGGCCTCGGCATGAGACCCCCTCTGCCATCTGCTTGTCGCATTTGACATGGGAGAGACCGGGGGGTTGCGCAAAGACGCGGCTGGTGGTATACTGTAGGCAGGAGTTCGTTGGAACCCGGGGTCCTCGTCATGTGTGCGCCTGTAGCTCAGTGGATAGAGCCGCAGACTTCGAATCTGTGTGAGCGGGGGTTCGAATCCCTCCAGGCGCACCTTGGTCTGTGTCATGGTGCCCTTGACCGTGAGCATCATCTCCTTACTGTCCGGCGGCCTCTCGCGTCGGGAGCAGTGCTGGGCACATGGACGGCTTGGGGCGCCCTCGGTTGTTGTTGGACAGGGCACAGGGTGCATAAGGGAGGGCAGCCCATTGTGCGCGAAGCTTGGTGAAAACGCGAAGCTGGAATTCCAGCTCGTCTTCGTCGTGGAGCCCGACGAGGGCGAGTTCCACGCCTTCTGTCCGGCGCTGAAGGGTCTCCACGCTCCTGGAGCGACTGAGCAGGAGGCGTTGGCGAACGCCAAGGATGCGGCGGCTGCTTATGTCCTCTCGCTGATCAAACACGGGGATCCCATCCCCGTCGGAATACCGACTGCCGGTAGTGAGGAGACCGCATCCCCGAAGAAATCGCGCACGACTCGGGAGTACATGGAGAGAATCGCCCTCGAGATGGCATGAAGTACTCGAGAAACGTCTGGGCACAGCTCAAGAGCATCACCGCTGATGAACTGATCGGAGCGCTGGAGAAGGACGACTGGGTACGGGACATCGGAGTTGGAGCTGCGTTGGTGTATCGACATCAGGATGGGAGGATAGTCTCCATCCACTATCACCCGCGGAAGACCTACCACCGCGGTCTGCTCAAGGGGTTGTTGGACGATATAGGTTGGAATGAAGATGACCTGCGGCGGCTGAAACTGATCAAGTGACGCCGCCGACCAGGGATCAAGTCTGCGCCGCTAGGCTTGCTGCTAGCGGCGTTTGGTTATTGTCGTGGGCTTCCCGAGTATGCCCGACCGCCGTTTTGGCGGGACCGCGAGTGCCTCCAGCCGGACTCCTTCCCTGCCCGGTGGACTCTGAGTCGCAAGAACACTGGCCACTGTTTCTCAGACCGTCGCGAGCAGCGGCCCGCCGCCTCCTGGTAGGCTTCATGAGTGTAGCCCTTCTCCTGGTCGACGGCGACGCAGCTAGCGAGCTGACGCTCAGGGCTGGCCCGGTCCTGCTCGTACCGGACCATGGACCTTCGAACGTAGATCACGGCGACGCGGACGATCCCCATGCCCCTTCTGCCTCCATGCGACTGCCTATGGCGAGCATCAACTCGTAGCCCACCTTGTTGCTCTTGACACGCTCTGCCAGCCGAGCCACCAAGTGGATGCCTGCGTCGTCTGCTCGCCAGTCGAAATCTTCAAGAAAGCGAGCGCCCACCAACTCTCCGCACGATTCTCGCACCTTTGGCAAGGGCACGTGTATCTGGTCGGCCAATGCCTTCAGCTCTGAGTGGAGCATCATCACGTCCCCGGGTGGTTGGTGCCTGTACTCGAGTAGGATTCGGAAAAGCAGCCAGGCAGCAGAGATACTGAACTCGTCCACCTCCTGGGCCCACGGTGACATCTCCCTGGCCTTTGGGCCCTGCTCCAGCTTGATAAGCGCTTGCGTCATCGCGTCCGCCATCTCCCGGTTCAGATAGTGGCGCGCCCCTCTCTGGACCTCCGCGACCACGCGCAGTCGCTCCAGGGTCCTCCAGTCGGCCTTAGGTAGGAGAACCTTCCTGCGGAAGCCTCGATCCGTGTCTTCTCCTACGCTCTCCCAGCCTGCTATCGCTCCGATACCCTTGAGGGTGGCCAAAGCCTGCTCAAACACGGGCTTTGCCGTCCCCGCCCCCTGCCTCATCGGGCGAAGGCGCATCCCGTCGGGGTACTCCACTACTACCTCATCCGACCCAGGCTTTCGCCGCGCGAGTATCCCCTCAAGCACCCACAGGCAGTCGGCGTCCAGCGTCTCCAGTCGCTCCCGTAGGAGATCCGCGACGTAAGGGGTCATTCCGTCCAGCTTCTCGTTCGCCTCCACACCGAAGGCGCGGCTCGCGGGCCTGATCGCTAGCCACCAAACAACCCTCCGCCAGTATTTGACGACCACGTACCCCGCACTGACCAGGCCCGCAATCGCGAGAGCCGCTGGTACGACCTCGCCGACACGGCCCACCAATTGCAGCACCCACGCCCGGAACTCCGCGTGCACCACATACGCCACCAATAGCGTGCTCCAGGAACCCGCCAGCAGTATTGCCAGCTTGTCTCCGAGCCAGCGCAGCGCGCCGCTAAGCTTGCTTCCCTTCTCGTCCGACATCAGGGGTCACCTCCCCATGCAGGAGAAAGGGCAGACACAGAGCCAACACCTCTCCACTACCCTATCCCCACGGCCACGCCCCAAGGGCTTCTAGCAGTAATCGCAGCACCACCGCTCCGATGACGAACACTGTTGCCCAGGCAAACTGCACGAGACCATCGTCTGAGCCAAACGACCTACCGCTAATTCGAGCCACTGATCCGTCGAGAAATCTCTGTCTTGCGCCGTCCGTTGTGGAAATGGTATACGGAACCACGGGCACAGCGACGAAGTGGAGGAATCGAGGTCACCGGATTGTACCACAAGCGAGAATGTGGGGCAACATGAGTTCTTGCCAACCTGGTCGGGCCTCGCGGTTGAACGGGATGTACCAGGGGGTGGCATCACTCTCGATCTAGATCGTGGCTGCGGACGCAGGGAGTTGCAGCATGAGCGCCGGGGGGGCTTGGGCAGGACTCAGCATTGTTCCCTCGCGGTTGACAGGCCGGCGGAAGTCTGCTATAGTTGATGTAGTGCATTCCATTCTTTCTACGACCAGAGGAGGGAGAAGCGATGAGGACGTATTGGCGGAGACGCTTGTTGCCATGGCTGGGCGTGTCACTGGTGGTGTTGCTGCTGATGATGGCGGCGTCGCCTGTATTTGCACAGGAACCAACTATCGACGGCGTGATCAGTCCCGGGGAGTGGGATGATCACTACCTGGGGCAGCAAACTCACGGCAACTGGACAGGGGGGCCGGGCGCAGCCACCTTCAACGTCTACGGGTACCGCACCAGCACCCACCTGTTCGTGGCCCTGGAGATGGTCAGCTACACCGGGACCCGGTGGCCGTGGGTGTGCCAGATGAGCATACCCGGCCCCAACCTCTATCTCAAGTCCCCGGCTTGCGTTTCGTGGCCTGAACCCGGCTACACTTACCTCTCGCCCACCGGGGAGGGGTGCCCTGCCGGCCCGCCTGAGCCGTGGGTCATTCAGACCGACGGCACTGACTGGGCGTGTTTCGACTCGTGGGTGGATGCCGGCGTGGAGGGGGCCATCACCACCACCTGCAACCCAGACGTAGGGGTGGCCGAGTACAAGATACCCTGGACGGCTTTCTCGGAGGGGGAGCACTCCCCGGTTGGGATCGGAGGTCAGTACTGGGGCTACAGCGTGACCTGGGACGAGGTTCAGCCGCCCTATGTGTACGAGGGTTCCCTGGCAGACTGTCTCCTGTTCTCCAAAGTTGTGAGCCCGTCAACGGTTGCGCCGGGAGAGGAGGCTACGTTCACCATCGAAGTGACCAACGATTGCGCCTGTGACGTCGATGATGTGGTGGTGACCGATGAGTTGGGCGATGGGCTGACGGTGGTGGACGTGGAGACCACGCAAGGAACGTACGATGTCGTGGGGCAGGTGGTGACGGTAGACGTGGGCACTGTTGCCGCAGGCGACACCGTCACCATCGAGATCACCGTCATCGTTGGTGCCTCTGGCACCACGGAAAACACAGCCTGGCTGACCACCGAGGCCCTTGGTGGGGTCGAGATCCCTGCCAGCACTCAGGTGAGAGCGGAGGGGTTCGTCCCGGAACCGGGGTCGGTTCTGCTCCTGGGCAGCGGGCTGGCCGGACTGGCGGGGTACGCGGTCCTTCGACTGCGCCTAGGCCAAACCCCGCCGTGGAGAACGAGTGGGTAAGCGATTGTTCGCGCTCTAGGCGTTGAAAGGGCTGTCCCTTCCGGGCAGCCCTTTTCTGTAGGGCTACGAGAGCGACAGCAAACAGAGCAGCCGCCTCCACTTCGTGCCGAGTGAAGTCCCGGGCCAAGAACCTACTCGCCCCGTTTGAGGCCTCCAGACCTTCGCTCCCTCCAGCGAAGCACCCGCGTGACGCCGACCAGCACGACCCACGGTATCCCGGCCAGAACGGCCACCACGGGCGTGGCGAGCAAGGGGGCCACGGAGGAGGCCGTTGCCCAGGTCTCGGCGGTATCAGGCGGGGGGCCGACGTAGGCCAGGTAGAACAGCAGGGCCACCGCCCAGGCCACAGCGGCCAGCGTGACTGTCCAGCAAAGCAGACCGATGGCCACCCAGTACAGTGTGCGCTTCTCGCTGCGCAGCTCCGAGAACCAGGCGCCCATTCTGGAACCGTATCTGAAGAGACTGGCCGCGGCCACGCCCAACAGGACGAGCGCTGCCACGATGGTTTGCAGGGTCTCCATCCACTCCACCATGGTCTCCTTCGGGTTGGCCGCCCGGGCGTCCCACGCCTCTGTCCATGTGGGGAGGTAATGCCTGTGCGGCGGATTGGGCAACGCGGCACGGGGCCCTTCAGAGTCTATCACAAACAGCCTCCCGACGTTAAGGTGGGACTAGGCACGAGGCGACCACCCGCGGCGGCGCAGCGGACAACCAATGGACCGACCACGCTGCAGGTCTATGCTAGCGGCGCGTCGAGAGGATGGGCAGCCATCCTCAGAGATATCGTATATGCGAACATCGCCTCTCAGGGTTGACGTAACGCGAGAAATGTGCTATACTGGGAACAACAGGGTGGTACGCAGTGTAGGAGCAGAGGAGGCAAGGAAGATGGATAGGCATTGGCTGAGAGGCCTGTTGTTGGGTGTCAGCCTGGCGCTGTTGCTGGGGGGTGGAGTGGCTCTGGCGGCGATGGCCGTCAAGGCCGACCAGGAGTGCTTCGTGTGCTGCCCCATCACATTGCCCGTGTCTATGGAGCAGTTTGAGCTGCCGCCGGAGTGTGTGGTGGAGTTCACGATTACAGGCTTGAATGCGAACTGGGACGTCTGTGACGCCATGCTTACCCCTGTGGGCTGGATCTGGCCTGAGGACTGTTTTGGCGAGTCCCCGCCGCCGACCATCATGTGGGAGTTCGGCGTGACCTGCGAAGGCAGGTGGTTGTTCCCTGGGGACGACACGGTGAGTCACGCTGGCGCCGAGGCTCAGGTCATCGATGGCGTGGAGTCCCTGTATGGCGACTGGACGTACAAGGCGTGGCAGGAGGATGAAGGGGGGGTACAAGCGGGACCCGTCTATCTCAACCTGCGGTTTGCAGAGGTCTGCGAGGAGGAGTTCGTGCCCGAACCGGGGTCGATTCTGCTCTTGGGCAGCGGTCTTGCTGGCCTGGCAGGCTATGCCACCCTTCGACTTCGCTCGAGGTAGGCCCTTCGACTGCACTCAGGGCAAGGCCTGCGGCCGAGGACGAGAGAGTAGTCGACTGATCGCCGTCTAGCTGTGGAGAGGGCTGTCCCCCACCGGGACAGCCCTTTTCTTTGCCCAAGGCACGACCTTCACGGTCTGAGACGAGTATCAGTTTGCATCGGCGCGCGCGAACACCGAGGGGAGCACCTGACGGCGCTACCTGGGGGTGCTCCTACTCTGAGACCCTCCCAAGGTCCTGGTCCGGCCAGTCCTTGCCGCCCTTGGTCGGCCCGTCCTTGATCCGCGTACAGGGTCTTGCCTGTGTCGTTCCGCTGGTTGGCGACTCGGTGTGACGGGAGACTAGGTGCCGTTGTCTCCCAGGAGACGCAAGGCGTTCTCAACCGCGAACCTCAGTCTCTGGGTACATTCGTGGTCGTGCACCCTGGCGAAGTACTCTTTGAGTCCCTCGGGCGTCTTGAGGTTCAGCTTGGTGAGCTGCCTGCAATCGACGTAGCCAAACCTCTTCTTGAAATCGGCCACGTACTCGTCCATCATCTTCCACACCGGCTCCGGATTCTGCTCAGGGCTGGTTCTGCCGTACTCGAGTCCTATGAGCATGGCCACACTGGAAACAGAGCCGCAAAGGAGTCCGTTCAGACTAACGCCTGCACCTATGGCCGTGCCCACTTTGGGCATGAAGCCAGATTCTGCGTTCACGTACTCTGCCATAGTCATGAGCACGCTCTCGCAGCAGTTGTACGGCCGTCCAGCGGGAAAATTGCTGGGCTTGTCGCAGAAGTATGCTACCGCCTTTTCTTGTAACGTCTTCACCGTCGACTGTCCTTCTCCAGCCATCCTTCGCCTCCTTCGATTATCGCGAGATATGTGCACGCTCTGGATAGCGCCCAGGGCCACGAATGAATACAGTATGTACCTCTTGAGCTGTGACTGCTGGTTCTTTCCGGTGCGATATGCGAGTCAGCGACCGCCTGGTCGCTTGTCTCCCACGATTCTCAGCGGAGAGTTCCATCACCAGTTCGTCTGAGCCGCCACACAGAAGCTCAGGATCACCCTCGTTGTTCTAGATGGCCCACGCTCCTTCGTCACACCAGTGTGGATCTGTCCTCGTGTCCCGACGGCGACCAAAGGGGACTCTTGCACCGGCGCCAGGGTCTATATACGGTGAACCGGCAAGTTCAGGCCTATTCGCGGTTCAAGACCCGGTCCTGCATCTGTACTGGCTGGCTCCCATCGTTCGTAAAGTGAAGTCATCCCTCTACCCTGTTCCTGATGCGCTCTGCTCGAGCATCAAACAGAGAGCACCGTAGGTGAACCACGACGATGGCCGCCCATGATTCGGCAGTTGGCGCAGACACAGGCTTAGATGTTGGTGCGGGGGTCCGGGCAACCTTTGGGGTCGGGGTGGTAGGCTCTTTCTGGGGTCAGGAATCAGCTCCGTCTCTCCACTGATGGAGGGGCGGCACGGAAACGAAAACCCTGGGAGGATCACCGCTATTCCAGGAAGGCCAAGGGCTCTCATTCGGTTCCTCCCCTGGCCTTGTCAACGGCCTGAAGGGCAAGGCCTGATGGAAGAGGAAGCCTGCAGCTACACGAAGTAGGGCAGTCGAAGTTTGCTAGTTGTACCACAAATCGGGAGGCGGGGCAAAACGAGTCCCTGGCGTCATCAGGTCAAGCCGCTCGAGAGACAACGCCAGGGGGTGACATCACCTTGGTGTATCGTCCTGGCCGGGACCATGGAAGGCTCCGCGTGGACGCGCAGCCGGGCAGCGGTGCAGCTCAAGGGAGTCGCCTGATGGTTGCCGTGAGGGGACAAACGTGCTACAATGGGCAAAACGCGGTTGGACTCACGGTACGAGCAGACGAGGCAAGGGCGATGAAGAGGCGTTGGCTGGCAGGTTTGTTGCTCGGTCTGAGTCTGGCTTTGCTCCTGGCCGGTGGAGTGGCGCTGGCTCAGCAGCTATTCCTGATCAGAGAGAAGCCCTGCGTGGTTTGTTTCGATGGAGTGGGGACTCCCACAGAGGACCAATACCAGATGCTTACCTTTGGAGGTTGGACCACTGAGTACCCGCTGTGTCTACGTCAGTCGCTCGAGGGCCAGGTTCTCAGCGATGGTTGCTGGGAAGGTTATCCTCCTACAGACCCGTTCTCGCCGCCCGTGGGGGATCTGTTCCCCTGTGAGTGGGGTAAACGCCTCGTGCCCGTCGCCGCCCTGGGACGCGAGGTCAGCATCGCTAGCGGGCCGGCAAGTCCGCTGGGCACGTGGACGTACAGACTGTATCAAAAGGACGGCCAGGGAGTGGAAATCGCCTACGCTGAGGCCAGTTGGCTCGTGGCTGAGATTTGCGAAGTGGAGTTCGTGCCTGAGCCGGGGTCGATTCTGCTCCTGGGCGGCGGTCTAGTTGGTCTGGCAGGCTATGCCACGCTTCGACTTCGCTCAGGGCATGCCCTGCGCATGAGGACCAGGTAGAACAATCCGGCGGGTGCACAGTGCCTCCAGAGGGTGTTGCCTGCGTACAGGCGAGTCGATGGTCCAGGGTGGCATCCTGGGAGCGTGTTTTAAGCTTTCTTTCTCGGGTTAGGTACTTGACAGGTGTCCGGCTATGTGGTATACTAGCGGACAATGGAGGCGGAGTCGCATCAGCGACCGCCATCCGAAGAAGGCGAAGATGTTTGCTGAGACTACCATGAGACTGAACGACAGAAAGCGAAGCCCTAGCAAGGAGCCAGACCGCCCGTTTGGGTAGGCTCTTTTGGGCTGAATATCCGAGAGTGAAGTAGAGCCAGTCCCCAGACGGGGGCTGGCTCTTTTACTGCGCGATGGAAAGGTCCGTCGCGCTTTCCTGTACCTGGGGTCCGGGCTGGCCGGGGAGCCACCGGGCGCAGGCGGGAAGAAGTTCACCAAGAGAAAGGGGTCGTGATGGTGGTAACGTGTCTGGAGTGCGGAGCAGAAGTTGGTCTGGATGAGGGTGTTGAAGAGGGAGAGATCGTGGTCTGCCCTGACTGCGGAGTCGAGTTCGAGGTCATGAGTGTGGACCCCATATCGATTCAACTGGCGCCCGAGGTCGAGGAAGACTGGGGGGAATAGATGAAGATAGGCGTGCTGTGCTCTCGCGTGCGGCTGGAGGAGAAGCTATTGTTCGCCGCTCTTCGCAAGCGAGGCATAGACTTCGACCGCCTAGACCCCCGGAGCATGATCCTCCATCCCCGCGGGAACGGCGTGGAGGAGTATGACCTGGTGCTGGTGCGCTGCATCAGCCACACCAGGGCCTACTACGTCACCCGCTGGTTGGAAAGCCTGGGGGTCCGGTCGGTCAGCCCACACCGGGTGGTGGCCGTTTGTGGCGACAAGATGCTGACCACCAGTCTCCTTCAGCAGGCCGGCTTGCCCACCCCCGAGACCGTCATTGCCTTCACCCCTGAGATGGCGCTGAAGGCTATCGAGGAGATGGGCTACCCCGTGGTGCTCAAGCCTCTCTTTGGGTCCTGGGGGAGGCTTCTAGCCCGCGTCAACGACCGGGACGCGGCGGAGGCTGTTCTGGAGCACAAGGCTACGCTCGGTGGCTACCTGCACAGCGTCTTCTACATCCAGGAGTATGTGAAGAAGCCCGGGCGGGACATCCGGGTCGTGGTCGTGGGTGATGAGGTGATCTACGGCATCTATCGCCGGTCGGAGCACTGGATCACCAATACCGCTCGTGGCGGGTCAGGAGAACCCTGTTGCGTAACGCCCGCCGTCCACGATCTGTCGCTGGCTGCGGCGCGAGCAGTGGGCGGAGGCATTGTGGCCGTGGACCTGCTGGAGACACCCGATGGTCGTCTTCTGGTCTCTGAGGTGAACCACACCCCTGAGTTCCACAGCAGCGTCAACGTGTCTGATGTGGATATCGCTGGCAAGATGGTCGAATACGTCCAACGACTTGCGGAGGCACCCAGATGATTCAAGCCGCGATTGTGGGGGCGTCGGGGTACGCAGGCGGGGAGCTATTGCGCTTGCTGCTGGGCCATCCTGAAGTGCAGGTTACGCAGGTCACCTCCGAGACCTACGCTGGCCAGTTCGTGCACTTCGTGCACCCCAATCTGCGAGGTCGCACCGGGCTGAGATTCGAGAGCCTGTCCGATCTCCGGCCAAACGATCTGCTCTTCCTGGCCCTGCCGCATGGCCAGGCTATGGGCCGCATCGAGGAGTTCGCACGGGTTGCGGAGCGGATCGTGGATCTGTCGGCCGACTTCCGTCTGCGCTACCCATCCGACTATGTTGAGTGGTACGGAAGGGAACATGCGGCGCCCGACTGGCTTGGCCGGTTCGTCTATGGCGCTCCGGAGTTGTACAGGCCAGAGCTGGCGGGAGCCCGTTATGCCAGTGGCACCGGGTGTAACGCCATCGTGACCCTGCTGGCCGTATGGCCGCTCTACCGCAGGGGGTTGGTGCGAGAGACGGTGGTAGAGGTCAAGGTTGGCTCCTCAGAGGGAGGAAACAAGCCCACCCTGGCCTCTCACCACGCCGAAAGGGCCGGCGTGGTGCGCTCCTACTCGCCAGTAGGTCATCGACATCTCATCGAACTCATTCGCGAACTGCATCTCGACCCGGCGAGCCACGGTTTGCACTTTTCGGTCACTTCAGTGGGCATCGTGCGAGGTGCGCTGGCCACGTGCCATTGTCTGCTCTACGATCGACTGACCGAGCAGGACGCGTGGCAGATCTTCCGGGAGGATTATGCGGACGAGCCGTTCGTGCGCCTGGTGAGATCGAAGCGGGGCATTCACCGGTATCCAGAGCCTAAGATCCTGGCGGGTGCGAATTACTGCGACATCGGCTTCGTCAGCGATGCCGATCAGAAGACGCTGGTCGTCATCGCCGCCATCGACAACCTCATGAAGGGCGCGGCGGGTAACGCCGTGCAGGCTATGAACGTGATGTACGGGTTCTCCGAGACACTGGGGCTGGAATTCGCCGGATTGCACCCCAATTGACCGGGGCCAGGACTGATCTCTGAAGGGAGGGAGACTATGATCGTGGTCAAGGCCGGAGGTAACGTCGGCCTGGACATACAGGCGGTGTGCGCGGACATCGTGGAACTGGTGCGACGAGGCGAGCAGGTAGTGCTGGCCCACGGCGGCTCGCACGAAGTCAACGTGGTCTCTGAGAAGCTGGGTCATCCTCCCCGGTACGTGACCTCCGAATCGGGGTACGTGAGCCGGTATACCGACCGAGAGACGCTGGATATCTTCGTCATGGTCGCCGCTGGCCGGGTGAACAAGGCCTTGGTGGAGAGGCTCCAGCAGATGGGGATCAACGCCATCGGCCTTTCGGGGCTTGACGGGCGGCTACTGGAGGGGCAGCGCAAGCCCACGCTGCGCATCATCGAGAACGGAAAGCATAAGATCCTGCGCGGCGATCACAGCGGCAAGATCGAAAGAGTCAACGAGGCTCTACTGCGCACCCTCCTGGACGGCGGCTACACGCCCGTGGTGGCGCCCGTGGCCATCGGAACCGATGGAGAGGCCCTCAACGTGGACGGTGACCGTGTCGCCGCGGCCATCAGCGCCGCGCTGAAGGCCGACACCCTGGTCATCCTGTCCAACGTTCCCGGCTTGCTGAGTCGTTTCCCGGATGAGACCAGTCTCATCCGGCACATCACCCTCGAGCACGCTGAGCTGCACCTGGAGAAGTACGCCCAGGGCCGAATGAAGAAGAAGATGCTGGGAGCCATCGAGGCTTTGAACCAGGGGGTGGGTCGCGTAGTCCTTGCGGATGGCCGTGTAGAGAAGCCAGTGCAGCGGGCTCTGGCCGGGGCCGGCACAGCCATCGATGGGTGCACGCAGCACGTCGTCCTGACGCCTGGTAGTTGACAGAAGGTGCCGGGACCGGCGATGTTTCTCGTGCTGCGCGTGGTGGCTCTGCGGGGGAAAGACCACGGTGGCAGCCGCGCCTGACAGACCATACCGGAGATGGGGGGAAAGGGCATGGACCGACACAGGACATCCGGGCTGAGGGACACGTTCACGGAGGAGATGCTGGCCTCCAAGATCCGAGGGCCGGTGTACGTCGATGACACCACTCTTCGGGACGGCGAACAGACCGCGGGGGTGGTGTTCGCCAACGAGGAGAAGATGCACGTCGCTCGCATGCTGGCGAGACTGGGCGTGCATCAGATCGAAGTGGGCATCCCGGCTATGGGGGGCGACGAGAAGGAGACGATCAAGAAGATCGTGGACCTGGAGCTTCCGGCGAGCATCCTGGCCTGGAACCGGGCCGTGATTGAGGACCTCCAGCACTCCCTGGATTGTGGCGTCAGCGCGGTGGCGATCTCTATCTCCTCATCAGATATCCACATCCAGCACAAGCTGAAGCGGAACAGGCTGTGGGTTCTCGATTCCGTGAAGCGTACGGTCGAGTTCGCCAAGAGGCATGGGCTCTACGTGTCGGTCAATGCCGAAGATGCGTCCAGAGCCGATCCCTCATTTCTGGTCGAGTTCGGGGAGGCGGCCAAGGGCGCCGGCGCCGATCGGCTGCGATACTGTGACACGGTGGGCATCCTGGATTCGCTGGAGACGTACCAGAGGGTGAAGAACCTCATCGACGCAGTGGCGATGCCCATAGAGATGCACACCCACAACGACTTTGGGATGGCTACGGCCAACGCCCTCGCCGGGTTGCAGGCGGGCGCCACCTACGTGAACACCACGGTGAACGGACTGGGCGAGCGGGCGGGAAACGCTCCGCTGGAGGAGGTGGTGATGGCGCTCCAGTACTGCGACGGGGTCAGCCTGGCGATCCGCACCTCGCTATTCAGAGAGCTCTCGGAGTACGTAGCTCTGGCCTCCGGACGGCCTCTGCCGGCGTGGAAGCCGGTCGTGGGGAGCAACTTGTTTGTCTACGAGTCGGAGGGGCGAGCGAGCGGAGTGGTGCGCGACCCCGCGACCTACGAGATATTTCTCCCTGGCGAAGTGGGTCTGGCGCGGCGCTTCAACGTGGGCAAGTACTCTGGTCCCAGCGCGGTCAGGCAACAACTGCGGGAGTATGGCCACCATCCCACGGAGGGGGAGCTCTCGAAGCTAGTACCTGTGCTCAGAAGCCGGTCCATCGCCCTCAAGCGGTCACTCTTCGCCGGCGAGGTGGTGGAAGAATACCTGGCACTGCGAGACGGAAGGGGACAGTAGATGGCCACAGAACTCGGGATTCGACTCGTGGACACGACTCTGCGCGACGGCGAACAGGCGGTGGGGGTCATCTTCACGCGCTGGGAGAAGAAGCAGATCGCCACGTTGCTGGCGGAGATAGGGGTGCCGGCCATCGAGGCGGGGTTCCCCGCCCTGGGGCCAGAAGAGAAGGAGTGTGTGAGGACGGTTGCTGAGGCAGAGCTGATGGTGAGGGGAGGCACGGAACCCCTGGAGATAAACGCCTTCGCCAGAGCGAAGCGGGATGACGTGAGAGACGCCGCCGAGTGTGGTGCGCATCGGGTAGTCATCTCCATCTCCACCTCCGACGTGCACATCGAGCGCAAGTTCCGCCGCTCACGCCAGTGGGTGCTGGAGCAGGTGCAAGAGGCGGCTGGTGAGGCTCGGAGCCTCGGCCTGGGATTCACCATCAGTGCGGAGGATGCTTCACGCACGGGCCTCTCGTTCCTGGTCGAGTATTACGGTCTGGCCCAGAAACTGGGAGCGACGGCGGTGCGCTATTGCGACTCTCTGGGCGTGGAACATCCGTACGTCACCTACCGGCGGCTGAAGCTCCTGAAGGAACAAACCGCGCTGCCGATGGAGCTGCACATGCATAACGACTTCGGCATGGCTACCGCCAACGCGCTGGCGGGCATCCGTGCAGGCGCGGAGTCGGTGGTGGTGTCGATAGGAGGGCTGGGAGAGCGGACTGGCAACTCTGCGCTGGAGGAGGTGGGGATGGCCCTGAAACACCTCTACCAGGTGCCTCTGGACATCGATACCAGCAGGTTTCGTGAGATCGCCGAGTACGTTGCCGGTGCCAGCCAGCGGGCGATACCGATCTGGAAAGCGATCATTGGCACCAACGTCTTCGCCCACGAGTCAGGTATCCATGCCGATGGTATCCTCAAGAACCCCGCCAGCTACGAGGCGTTCAGCCCGGAGGAGGTGGGGCTGGAGCGGCAAATCGTGATCGGCAAGCATTCCGGTTCCAGCGCCCTCATCCACAAGTTCGCGACTGAGTTCGGCATCGAGTTGGACGAAGAGACGGCAGGCATCCTTCTCCAGCGGGTGCGGGCTATCGCTGTGGAACTGAAGAGGCCCGTGTTCACGAAGGAACTAATGCTCCTCTACGAGGAGCTGAGGGAAGGTACAGACTGATGGGCCAGACGCTGGTGGAGAAGCTGATCGGCGCCAGAGTGGGGCGTCAGGTCAAGGCTGGGGAGTTTGTGCTGGCTCCGGTGGATCTGGTTCTGGCCCATGAAGGGACTGGAGTCCTGGCCATAGAACAGTTTGAGGAACTGGACAGGACGGGCCTCGCCGCGACCACTCTTCTGTTCTGTGACCACGCAGCTCCTTCGCCCAGAAGAGAACTCTCGCAGGTGCAGAAGCGTTTCCGAGACTTCGCGGCCCAGAAGGGAGCGCACTTCTTCGGCCCCGGCGCTGGGGTGTGCCATCAGATAGTGGCCGAGCGGTGGGCTGGGCCGGGGCATGTGATCGTGGGCGCCGATTCTCACACCTGCACGGCGGGGGCCCTGGGGGCTTTCGCTACGGGCATGGGTTCCACCGACGTGGGAGCAGCGATGGCTTTGGGCAGGACCTGGCTCAGGGTCCCGGAGACGATACGGATCGAGCTGCGAGGCCGAGCTCAGCCTTTGCTCTCGGCCAAGGATGCCATCCTGCACGTCATTGGATCGCTGGGGGCTGACGGAGCCATCTACAAGGCCCTGGAGTTCGGGGGGCCTGCCTTGGAGGAGATGACTGTGGAGGATCGGCTGACGCTGTGCAACATGGCAGTGGAGGCAGGGGCCAAGACCGGTGTCTGCGCGACGGATGAGGCCACACGGGCGTTTCTCGAGCGGCAGGGCAGGGGGGCAGAGTTTGTTTCTATCTCTGCTGACAGTGATGCTGACTACGAGGAGGTCGTGGAGGTCGATCTGAGCAGTCTTCCACCGCAGGTGGCTCTTCCGCATACTGTCGACAACGTGCGACCAGTGGGAGAGGCAGCAGGCAAGCCCGTAGACCAGGTCTTCATCGGCACGTGTACCAACGGGCGATTGTCCGACTTGAGAGTGGCCGCCGCTATGGTCAAGGGTCAACAGCTACATCCTAGCGTGCGCCTGCTGGTGGGTCCAGCTTCGCGCAGGACCTATCTCGAGGCTCTGCACGAGGGGCTGATCGAGGCGTTCGTCGAGGCTGGCGCCGTGGTGCTGCCGCCGGGATGCGGCCCCTGCGTGGGTGTCCACCTGGGGGTGCTAGCGGATGGAGAGCGCTGCCTCTCCACACAGAACCGGAATTTCGAGGGCAGGATGGGCAATCCACAGGCAGAGATCTTCCTGGCATCTCCTGCCACTGCCGCGGCCAGCGCCTTGAGAGGCGAGATCACAGACCCGAGAACGCTGCACGAGGGACTGGGGGCGGATCATGGATAGCTTCATTCGGGGGCGAGTCTGGAAGTTTGGCGACGGCATAAGCACGGACCACATCATACCTGGCAGGTACTTCCACTTGAGGGGCGACCTTCCGGCGTTGTCCCGGCACGCCCTGGAGGACGCAGATCCGTCGTTCGCCGCGTCAGCGAGACCAGGCGATTGCCTGGTGGCGGGCAAGAACTTCGGCCAGGGATCGTCGAGGGAATACGCGGCTCTGGTGCTGAAGGAGCGGGGTGTGCGGGTGATCCTGGCCGAGTCTTTTGCGCGCATCTTCTTTCGCAACGCGGTGAATGTGGGCCTGATGCCCGTTGTTTGCGACACTGCTGGCTTCCGGACCGGTGACGAGGTTGAAGTCGACCTGGAGAGGGGAGTGGTCAGGAACCAGACACGAGGGTCCGAGCGAGGCTTCGCCCCTCTTCCTCGCGTCATGCAGGCAATCTTGGCTGATGGGGGGCTGGTTTCGCACCTGCTAAAGCATGGAGGTTACCAGTGGGAAAACACTCTGTAGCTGTCTTGCCTGGCGATGGCATCGGTCCAGAGGTGGTGGGGGCCGCTCAGGCTGTGATCCAGGCTGCCGGGGTGGAGATCGACTGGCAAAGCTGTGACGCGGGCCTGAAGGCCGTGGAGACCTGGGGCACACCTCTCCCTGAAGATGTCCTGGACACTATTCGCCAGACGGGAGTGGCCCTCAAGGGACCCGTGACCACCCCTGTTGCCTCTGGTTTCTCCAGTGTCTCGGTCGCCCTGCGCAAGGCGCTAGGTCTGTACGGGAACCTGCGTGTGGCGAGGAGCATCCCCGGCATCGCCAGTCGCTACGAAGGAGTGGACCTGATCGTGGTCAGGGAAAACACGGAAGGTCTGTACTCTGGGGTCGAGGTGCGGGTGGACGCGGATACCGCGGAGGCGGTGAAACACGTTACTCGCCGCGCGAGCCTGGCCATCGCGGAGTACGCCTTCGAGTACGCGCGGCATGAGGGCCGGAGGGCAGTAACTACCGTTCACAAAGCGAACATCCTCAAGCTCACCGATGGCCTGTTCCTGGAATGTGCGAGGGAGGTCTCGGCGAGGTATCCGGAGATCGAGCACCGGGAGCGCATGGTCGATGCCCTGTGTACGGACTTGGTCGTGGATCCACGCCGGCACGACGTCCTGCTTTGCCCCAACCTCTATGGAGACATCGTCTCCGACCTGGCCGCTGGCCTGGTGGGGAGTCTGGGGGTGGTTCCTTCCGCCAACGTAGGTCCTGGAATCGCGCTGTTCGAGGCCGTCCATGGCTCGGCGCCCGACATGGCTGGATTGGGCATAGCTAACCCCACAGCGCTCATCCTGGCCGGGGCCATGATGCTTCAGCACCTTGGTGAAGAGGAGGCGTCCGCAAGCATCCATCGAGCTGTAGAAGAGGTCTATCTTCTTGGACAGGATGTGACCCCGGATGTGGGGGGAGCAGCGGACACGGAGCACATGACTCAGGCGGTGATCGGGCATCTGTGAGCTGTGTGCTTGGAGCAGGAGAGGGGTATGCTTCGCTCGCAGGATTTCATCAGCATGGAGGGTCGCTTCGGGAGCGGCCTCTACGCGAAACAAGAACTGGTCGTCGTCCGTGGTGACGGAGCCAGGGTGTGGGACGCCGACGGTCGCGAGTACATCGACTGCGTCGCCGGACACGGGGTGGTCAACGTAGGGCACGCCAACCCCGCCGTGCTCCGGGCGATTGCCCGGCAGGCAGAGAGGCTCATCGTCTGCCCCAACGGCTTCTACAATGACCAGCGAGCCCAATTGCTGGCCAGGCTGAACGACATCTCTCCGCTTCCACAGGCCAGGGCCTTCCTGTGCAGCTCTGGTGCGGAGGCGGTGGAAGCGGCCCTCAAGTTCGCCAGGGTGGCCACCGGCAAACCGGGAATCATCGCTGCCATGCGGGGGTTCCATGGACGCACAATGGGCGCTCTGTCGGCAACGTGGCGGAAGGCCTACCGTGAACCCTTCGAACCCCTCGTGCCCGGCTTCCAGTTCGTCCCCTACAACCGGCTGGAGGCCATGGAGAAGGCGTTGGATGGGGAAACCGCTGCGGTCATCCTGGAGGTGGTGCAGGGGGAAGGCGGAGTAGTGCCCGGCGACCAGGAGTACCTGAAGGGAGTGCAGGCCCTTTGCCGGGAGGCCGGTGCGCTGTTCATCTTGGACGAGGTACAGACCGGGTTTGGTCGCACGGGACGCATGTTTGCCTGCGAGCACTATGACCTGCGCCCTGACGTGATCTGCCTGGCCAAGGGCATCGCGGGAGGGTTGCCCATGGGCGCGGTGCTCCTGGGACCGGGAGTGGGAGATCTTCCCCAGAAATCCCACGGGAGTACCTTCGGGGGCAATCCGCTCTGCTGTGCGGCTGCGCTGGCGGCGATAGAGTACATCGAAGCGGAGCGACTTCCGCAGAGGGCTGCCGTCCTGGGCGCGCGCATGAAGGAGGGGCTCGAGAGCCTGTGCTCTCCTGCGATCCGGGAGGTCAGAGGCCTGGGCCTGATGCTCGCCATGGAGCTGACGGGCGACTCGGCCCCTTACCTGGCCGCACTGGCCGAGCGTGGTGTACTCGCCCTCTCGGCCGGGCGGAACACGATTCGCTTCCTGCCTCCGCTCGTGATCAGCGAGTCGGAAGTAGACGCGGTGGTCGAGAGGTTGGAGGGGGTCCTGAGCGAGGCGTGAGCCTCACATGGCCGTGGCTGGTAGCCCACGTGGCCTGCCAGCCCGGGGCTTTGCGTCTCCATGGTCGACTGCCGCCCTCACCGCTGTCGTAGTGCCTCACCGTTGGCCTCGATGACCGGAGAGTCGGGGCGGCTCCGGGATGCAGTGTGAAATGGATGACATCGCACTTCTTGAGGAGTTGGTCTCCATACCCAGCCCCAGCGGCGAAGAGGATAGGCTGGCAGAGTGTCTGCTGGAGCGCATGAGTGGTCTTGGCTTCTGCGTGCGCAGGGATCGGGTGGGGAATGTGGTCGGCGTGGCCGGAGACGCGGACGTGGAGCGGCAGATCGTCCTCGTGGGACACATGGATACCGTGCGAGGCAGCGTGCCCGTGCGAAACAAGGACGGATCGCTGTACGGGCGCGGAGCCGTAGACGCGAAAGGTCCCCTGGCTGCGTTCGTGCTGGCAGCGTCCCGGGTTGCCCCGCGACTGAGGGAAGCTCGAGTCGTGGTCGTCGGTACGGTGGATGAGGAGCGCCAGGGGACCGGGGCGCGTTACCTGGCCGGAACGATGCCGCCGCCTTCTTGTTGCATCATTGGAGAACCCAGCGGCTGGGAGGGTGTGACTGTGGGGTACAAGGGCATGCTGAGCGTGGAGTACTGGCTGACGCAGCCCGCGGGGCACCCCGCAGGGCCACGCCCGCTGCCGGCGGAGCTGGCTGTGGATTTCTGGAACAGGCTCAGCTCACACGCTGAGGCTCACAACGACCACGTCGCCGGGAGCTTCGATGCTCTCGATGTCAGCCTGCGCGCCTTCCGCACCTTCGGCGATGGCCTGGAGGACGGGGCGTACATGAACATCTCCTTGCGGCTGCCCACGGGGCTGGAGGTGGCCTCGCTGAAGCGAAGCATGGAGGCCTGGTGCTCCAACGGTCGGCTGGTCTTCCGCCACAGTGATCCACCAGTCAAGGCAGACAAGAACACGATGGTGGTGCGGGCCCTGGTCAGTGCCATCCGCGCCGAGGAGGGAAGGCCGCGTTTCAAACTCAAGACCGGCTCCTCCGACATGAACATCGTGGGTCCAGCGTGGCGTTGTCCCATCGTCGCCTACGGGCCGGGAGACTCGAGGCTGGACCATGCTCCGGACGAGCATCTGGAGATCCAAGAGTTCCGGCGATCAGTGCAGGTGCTGTCCCGGGCACTGCAGGAACTGGCCTGTCATCGCAGCGTGGGACGGAAGTGACGTCATTCAGATGTTCGCCCGGTGATGGCCGTCGTCGCGCGAGTCTGGCTACGGCTCCATCGCCGGGTAGGAGCAGTTTTAAGGTTGGAGAGACGGAGTGAGCTTGCCAAGGTCGATGTTGTGTGATAAGCTGTGGGTGTCCGGACACAACAGGTAGTGTGACAAGCCATTCCGCGTGGCAGATGTAGTAGATGAGGAGAAAACGAGTCTCTCGTCGCTGGAAAGGGGGTGGAACAACATCCGCGACACGCTGTCTCGTACTATTCAGAAACGCGACCCCGGAGAAGAGATAACAGAGGGAGGAGAACATGACTAGGAGAGTCTCACTCGTACTGGTGGTATTCATGGGGATTGTCCTGGTGCTGGCAGCCTGCGGGACGCCAGCAGCACCACCAGAACCAGAACAGGAAGCGTTGAGAGTGGCGTTCGTCTATGTGGGTCCCGTGGGGGATCACGGATGGACGTTCGCCCAGGACCAGGGCCGGCAGTACTTGGAGGCCAACGTCGAGAACGTGGAGACCACGTACCTGGAGAGTGTCAGCGACGTGGATGCTGAGGCCAGGATCCGCGACTTGGCTGAGCAAGGGTACGACATCATTTTCACCACCAGCGACAGCTTTCGTGATGCCACGGCCGCGGTGGCCCCTGAGTACCCTGAGGTCATCTTCGAGAACTGCTCGGGATTCCTGACCTCGGAGAATATGGGATCCTATTTCGGCCGCATGTACCAGGCGAAGTACCTTGCTGGTATCGTCGCCGGGATGACTACCGAGAGCAACAAGATCGGTTACGTTGCGCCCATCCAGATACCTGAGATCATACGGCTGATCAATGCCGTGACTCTGGGTGCTCGATCGGTGAACCCTGACGTGCAGATGGAAGTGGTGTGGATCGGCAACTGGTTTGATCCACCAGCGGAGACCGCGGCTGTGGAATCCATGGTCGATGCCGGCGTGGACGTCATCTTCACGGGTACGGATACCACCGTTCCGGTGGTGACCGCCGATCAGGAGGGCGTCTATTCAGTAGGCTATGATAGCTGCGAGAGCTGCGATGCCGCTCCTGACCGGTGCCTGACCACTCCCTGCTGGAACTGGGGCCCCATCTACATGGACCTCGTGGAGTCGGTACGCGATGGCACGTGGAAGCCAGAGACGATCTATCGGCCCATGTCGGAGGGCACGGTGATCCTGACCGATCTCGGCCCGGCGGCGGCGGAGGGCGCCCAGGCGGCGGTCGATGCGGCCAAGGCCCGTATTGAGGGCGGTGAGGATGTCTTCTGCGGTCCTCTCACCGATAATCATGGTGAGGTCCGGGTCGCGGAGGGCGAGTGCATGACCGACATGCAGTTGATCTGCTTCGACTGGTACGTGGAGGGTGTGGACTCCGAAGTGCCGGAAGGTGTGGGCTGCGACTAGAGGTGCGTTGTGAGTAAGGAAGCCCTGGGAGACTCTCTCAGGGCTTCCTGTGTATCTGTAGGAGCACGTCACCGTGGAGGATAGGAGCCCCTTCGCCATCAGCATGAAGGGAATCAGCAAGCGGTTCCCGGGGGTGGTGGCGAACAATCACATCGACTTCGACGTGCGCAGGGGCGAGATTCACGCCTTGCTCGGTGAGAACGGGGCCGGCAAGACGACCCTGATGAAGATCCTGACCGGCTTGTATCAGCCGGACGAGGGACAGGTCCGGATAGATGGTCGGGCGGTGACCATACGCTCTCCCCGCGATGCCATCGACCTGGGCATCGGCATGGTCCACCAGCATTTCATGCTCGTTGAGTCGCACTCTGTGGCGGAGAACATCATCCTGGGTCTGGATGAGCCCCGGTTTGTGCTCAACCTGGGACAGGTTGAGAAACAGATCGCCAAGCTGGCCGAACAGTACCACTTGCGGGTCGATCCTCGAGCGAGGATCTGGCAACTGTCTGTGGGGGAGCAGCAAAGGGTCGAGATACTGAAAGCACTATACAGGGGGGCGCGCATCCTGGTGATGGATGAGCCCACAGCGGTGTTGACGCCCCAGGAAGCGGGGGAGCTGTTCAAGACCTTGCGCAGTATGGTATCCGAGGGTCACACGGTCGTCTTCATAAGTCACAAGCTGGGCGAAGTGATGTCCGTTGCCGATCGAATCACCGTGCTCCGCAGAGGGCAGGTCGTCGATACGGTGGCCGCCTCAGAGACAAGCAGAGAGGAGCTGGCCAGGATGATGGTGGGGAGGGAGGTCCTGTTCCGGCTCGCCAAGAGGGGTTCCAGACCGGGTGAGGTTGTCCTGGAGATAGATGGTCTGACAGCCTTGAACGACAAGGGGCTGGAGGCTCTCAGGGAGGTGTCTCTGACCGTGCGGCACGGAGAGATTCTCGGGGTGGCCGGCGTGGCGGGCAACGGCCAACGAGAATTGGCCGAGGCGGTGGTCGGGATTAGATCGGTGACCAAAGGGCGGATCCGCGTAGATGGCACCGACGTGACCAACAAACCCCCGCGGGAAGCGATGGAGCGGGGGGTTAGCTATATCCCGGCAGACAGGATTGGCGCAGGGCTGGTCGTCAACCTGAGCGTCGCAGAGAACCTGATCCTGAAATGCTATCGAAAGCCGCCCATCTGCCATGGCTTCTTCCTAGACGCGGAGGCCATCTCCGCACACGCAGAGGAGCTGGTACGGGCCTACGACGTAATGACGCCGGGTATCCAGACCCGGACCCGGCTGCTATCGGGGGGGAATCTACAGAAACTCATCCTGGCCCGGGAGATTTCGTCCAGACCGGCGCTGATGGTGGCAGTGTACCCTACACGGGGATTGGACGTCGGCGCGACCGAGGCCGTGAGACGATTGCTCCTGGAGGAGCGCGACGCTGGCGGAGGCATCCTCCTCATCTCCGAAGACCTGGACGAACTGCTGAGCATGAGCGACCGCATCGCTGTGCTTTACGAAGGTCGAGTGATGGGTGTGAGGGACTCTGAGGAGGCCGGCGTCGAGGAACTCGGTCTGATGATGGCCGGCACGGCACCGGAGGTCGAGGGTGGATAGCAGCAGGGCGCGAGTTGTGCCGGGCTGGCGAGGGTTCTCTATCAGGCTTGAGCCCAGGCTGAAGGTGCCACGGTGGCTGCCATACGTGGTCCCCGTTCTCAGCCTGATGACCGCCTTGATCCTGGGCATGATACCCATGCTGGTCCAGGGGATCAACCCCCTCACTGGATATCGCGACATGATCCTGTTGGCCTTCGGCAGTCGCTATGGCGTCTCCGAGACCATCATGAAGGCCATACCGCTGATGCTGGCTGGCCTGGGAGTCGCGCTGGCCTTCCGCATGCTGGTTTGGAACATAGGCGCCGAGGGACAACTGTACATGGGGGCCTTCGCGTCCTGTCTGGTGGCGTACACCTGGCCGGACCTCCCGGCCTGGATATTGCTGCCAGCGATGATCGGGGCAGGCTTTGTCGGAGGAGCCCTATGGGGGGCGATACCCGGTGCGCTCAAGGCCTTCCTGGGCGTCAACGAGATCATCACCAGCCTGATGCTGAACTACATCGCCATACAGTGGGTCAGCTATCTGGTCATCGGCCCCTGGCAGGATCCCACGAGCCTGGGGTTTCCGAGGACCACGCGGCTGAGCGAGAGCGCAACGCTCCCCGCGATCACGGGCGCCTGGTACCTGCCGACGGTGGTAGCCATGGTGGTGGTTGGGGCGGTGGTAGGGTACTGGATCCTTCGTCGGGCTGAGCGCACGACAGAGAGGGTCAAGTTGGGGGTCGGCTTTGTCCTCCTGGCTGTGCTCTCACTGGGAGGCATCTACTTACTGGACGGTCGGCGGGTGCATCTGGGCTTAGTGCTCAGCCTGGCTGCCGCTGCGGTGCTGTCGGTGCTGCTGTCGCGTACTCCCTGGGGCTACGAAGTCCGGGTCATCGGAGAGAACGCGCGCGCTGCACGACACGCCGGGATGAGCCTCAAGCGCAACATCGTCCTGGTGATGATGATCAGCGGTGGCCTGGCCGGCCTGGCCGGGATGAGTGAGATTGCTGGCAACCTGCACCTGATCAAGAGGTTGTTCTCGCCCGGATATGGGTACACGGCGATCATCGTGGCTTGGCTGGCGAAGCTGAACCCGTGGGCGGTGATCCTGGTGTCGCTGCTCCTGGGCGGGCTTTACCGGGGGAGCGATGCGATTCCCGGCGCGCCCAAGGCCCTGGGGATGATGCTGCAGGCGGTGATCTTCTTCGTCTTGATCGGCGGGGAGGTCCTGGTTCGCTACCGCATTCGCTGGGACCGGGGGACTTGAGAGGTGGGAAGGGATTATCGTGGCTGAGATCGCGTTGTTCCTGACCGTAGTGCTGAGTGCTGGCGTCGCAGCCGGGACCCCTATCCTGTACGGCGCCCTGGGGGAGATCTTCGCCGAGCGCTCCGGGATTCTGAACCTCGGGGTAGAAGGCATGATGCTGATGGGCGCTCTGGCAGGAATTGTGGCCGGGTTGGCAACGGGCAACGTGTGGGTGGGTGCCCTGGCCGCCATGGTAGCAGGCGGTCTCCTCAGCTTGATCCACGCGTTCATCTCCATCACGCTTCGCGGTGACCAGGTGGTGAGCGGGCTGGCGCTAACGATTTTCGGTGCCGGGTTAAGCGCCTTCCTGGGGTTTCCCTACGTCAATGTGCCAGCTCCCAAGTTCGTCACTCTGTCCATACCTCTGCTGGAGCGCATCCCCTTCGTAGGGACCATCTTCTTCCAGCATGACGTGACTGTCTACCTGGCCTTCGTCCTCATACCCGTGTCCTGGTTCTGGATCACCAAGACTCGGCCCGGACTCCACTTGCGGGCGGTGGGCGAGAATCCCGCGGCCGCTGATGCGCTGGGGGTCAACGTGGTCGTGGCCCGCTACAGATACACGGTGTTGGGAGGGGTGTTTTGCGGGCTGGGGGGCGCGGCTCTCAGCCTGGCCTACACCCCGGGTTGGATCGAGAACATGACCGCGGGCTGGGGATGGATCGCCGTGGGTCTGGTCATTTTCGCGGCATGGAACCCCTGGCGCGCGGCCTTTGGGGCGTACCTCTTTGGAGCCATCAGCCGGGTGGTGTTCGATGTGCAGATGTTGTCCACCGCTGGCTTGCCGCCACTGGTGAAGATCCTGCTCACACCCGAAATCCTCCGCATGCTGCCGTACATCGCAGTGGTTCTGATTCTGGTGTTCGCCTCCAGGGAGGCGGTCCGCAAGCGGCTCGGTGCGCCAGCCGCTTTGGGAGTGGCGTACACTCGCGAAGAGGCTGAGGGCTAGCGCGGCGCTCGATTTGACACCTGGCGTGCATTGGTGTATAATTATAAGTCAGGTGATTTGCGCATCCCCCCAAGCGCCGGGCTATCGAGATACCAGCTCCCTGTATATGCTAATTGGTGTAGCTAGAAGGACGCTGTCAATGGGAGTGGTCTAGTCAAGGGAGCATAGGTCCTATTGCTCCTGGGGCATACTGTAGGCACAGAGACTGGCGATATCGAGAACTCGGTTGCTCCGCCGGGCCGTGATGGGGGTAGGGTAGCCGAGCTTTTTGCTACCTGGAGGCGGTGCCGGTCGGCGCAAGTCACAGGGGAGCATGCCGTGTCGGTAGCACGACCGGATGGGAAACGTAGGAGGATAGGTTGGACATAAAGGACTTCAGAGCCTTGAGGGTGAGCCTGGCTTCGCCCCAGCAGATACTATCCTGGTCTCACGGAGAGGTTACCAAGCCCGAGACGATCAACTACAGGCGTCTGAGGCCAGAAAGGGATGGTCTGTTCTGCGAGGCCATCTTCGGTCCTACCAAGGACTGGCAGTGCTACTGTGGGAAGTACAAGAAGATCCGTCACAAGGGGATCGTCTGCGAAAAGTGCGGGGTCGAGGTGACCCGCTCGCGGGTGAGGCGGGAACGCATGGGACACATCATGCTGGCCTCGCCCGTGGCTCACGTCTGGTACACCCAGCGAGTGCCGAGCTATCTTGGCCTGCTCCTCGACATCTCCAGGCGCGACCTGGATCGTGTTCTCTACTTCGCACAGTACATGATTACAGAGATAGACGAAGAGGCTCGTTCGAAGGTCTATCGAAGGGTAGACGAGAAACTGGCCGCGGAGATGGCTGAGCTACGCGCCGGGCTCAAGGAGCGTACCGACGAGATCCAACGAGAACTGGGGGGTGAGATAGAGAAGCTTCAGGCTCGGGCGGAGCGCGTGAGGCAGAAGTATGATGCGCAACTAGCCGAAGAAACCGACCGTACCATGCAGGAGGCGAGTGCTCTGCAAAGCAGAGTGAGCCGCGCCATAGGGAAGGTCATCCGGAAGGACATCGTCTTCGGAGATTCGGACGAAGTGCTGGTGTCCTCGGGGAACTTGGTGAAGCGCGAGCACCTGACGGAGTTGAATCGCGCGGTGCAGGGGCGGATCGAGGAACTCGAGGGAGCGATACGAGGGAAACAGCAAGACGAACTGGTGCCCATTGAAGCCGAGATCGACCAGTTGCGACAGGAGGTGGAAGAGAAGGTCCGCGAGCTCACTGGGGCGATGGACGAGCAGATAGCGGGCCTGAAGTCCGCGGCCGAGGACGAGCGCAAAGAGATCAAGGGCGTCAAGGTGAAGCAGTTCCTCAACGAGACGCAGTATCGCGAACTGGAGGGCAAGTGGGGTCGCTTCTTCAGCGCTGAGATGGGCGGCGAGGCGCTCTTCAGGGTCTGCGAGAGCCTGGATCTGGACCGGATGGCCGACCAACTCCGGCGCGAAGGGAACGACAGCCGCTCCAAGCAGAGGCGCAAGAAAGCCACCAAGCGGCTGCGCGTGGTCGAGGCGCTGCGCAAGTCGCACAACCGCCCCGAGTGGATGATCCTTACCGCTCTACCAGTGATTCCACCTGATCTGCGTCCCATGGTGCAACTGGACGGAGGACGCTTCGCGACCAGCGATCTCAACGATCTGTACCGTCGAGTGATCAATCGCAACAATCGCCTCAAGAAGCTGGTAGAGTTGGGAGCGCCTGACGTCATCGTGCGCAACGAGAAACGTATGCTCCAGGAAGCCGTAGACTCCCTTATCGACAACAGCCGGCGAGGCAAGGCTATCTCGTCGAGGGGTAGGCGGAAGCTCAAGTCTCTGTCTGACATGCTGAAGGGGAAGCAGGGGAGGTTCAGGCGAAATCTCCTCGGCAAACGGGTTGACTACTCGGGTCGGTCGGTGATCGTCATCGGCCCCCATCTCAAGCTGCACCAGTGTGGACTCCCCAAAAGTATGGCCCTTGAGTTGTTCAAGCCCTTTGTGATGCAGAAGCTGGTAGAGCATAGCTATGCGCACAACGTCAAGGGGACCAGACGGATCATCGAGCAGATGCGCCCGGAAGTGTGGGAAGTGTTGGAGGAGGTGGTGAAGGATCACCTCGTGCTCCTCAACCGGGCTCCAACCCTGCACAGGCTGGGCATTCAAGCCTTTGAGCCAGTGTTGGTGGAAGGAAACGCGATACAGATACACCCTCTGGTCTGCAGCGCCTTCAACGCAGACTTCGACGGTGACCAGATGGCGGTCCACGTGCCATTGTCCGAAGCGGCGCAGACGGAAGCCAGGGAGTTGATGCTCTCCAGCAGGAATCTCCTGCTGCCCGCCAGTGGCGAGCCCACGGTCAGCCCTACCAAGGACATGGTATTGGGCTGCTACTACCTTACTGTGGAGGATGAAGGGCGCAAGGGTGAGGGCAAGGTCTTTGGTGACATCGATGAGGTCACCCTGGCCTATGACTTGGGACAGGTGGACCTACACGCCAAGATCAAGCTGCGAGCCAAGGTTCTGGTTACCAAGAGAAGAGTCACCAAGATCATAGACACCACTGTGGGACGCGCCATCTTCAACTCCGCGCTGCCGGAGGAGTTGAGATATCGCAACGAGGAATTGGACAAGGGTAAGCTGAGGCAACTCGTCGCGGAATGCTACTACAAACTCGGTCCTGAGGCCACAGCCACCATGGTCGATGAGATCAAGGAGCTGGGTTTCAAGTATGCCACGCGGTCTGGCCTGACCATCGCCGTGAGCGACATCACCATACCCGAGCAGAAGGAGAGCATTCTCCGGGAGGTATCGGCGGAGGCTGAGGATATCGAGCGGCAGTATCGTCGTGGGCTCATAACTGAGAATGAGCAGTATGTCAAGAAGGTGGAGCTCTGGACTGAGGCCATGGATGAGGTCACAGAGGCGGTGGCCCAAGCCCTCGATCCCATGGGTCCCATCAGGCTGATGGCCGCCTCGGGTGCGACCAAGGGTGGTTTTCAGCCCGTCCGGCAGCTGGCCGGGATGCGCGGTCTCATGGCCGACCCTGCGGGTCGGATCATCGAGTTGCCAATTCGCTCCAATTTCCGAGAGGGTCTGACAGCGCTGGAGTATTTCATCTCCACTCACGGAGCACGGAAGGGGTTGGCGGACACGGCTCTGCGAACGGCCGACGCTGGTTATCTCACCCGTCGGCTAGTTGACGTGGCGCAGGACGCGATTGTGAACGCCGAGGACTGTGGCACAGAAAACGGCATATGGGTGAGAGCCGATCGTTCGGAGGAGATCGGCGAGTCAGTCGAGGAACGTGTGTGGGGTAGGTTGGCGGCGAGCGACATCGTCGACCCGGCGACAGGTGCGGTGATCGTCGAGAAGGGGGAAATGATCACTCGTCTGCACTTGGTCGACATTGAGGCCGCCGGCGTGCAAGAGATATACGTCCGATCACCACTGACGTGTGAGCTGCGGCATGGCGTGTGCCGCAGGTGCTACGGCCGAGACCTGGCCAGGGAGGGGTTGGTCAGGATGGGCGAGGCCGTGGGCATCGTGGCCGCTCAGTCCATTGGCGAGCCGGGTACCCAGCTTACTCTTCGGACCTTCCACACGGGAGGTGTGGTGGAAGGCGAGCACAGAGACATCACCCACGGTCTTCCTAGAGTTCAGGAGCTGTTCGAGGCCAGGAGCCCGAAGGGGCAGGCCATCATCGCGGACATGGACGGTACCGTGCAGATACTGCACGAAGACGGTATGCGCAAGATCGTTCTCACGGCTACAGACGTCTATCGCGATGAGCATGAGATAGCACACGGGTATAGAATCCTCGTCGAGGACGGCGATGAGATTGACAAGGGCGCTCTGCTGGCGCAACGCGGGGAGGAAGGCAGTCCAAGGTTCGATCAGGTGCTGGCGCGAGGTGGTGGCAGGGTGATCAAAGAGGACAACAAGATCACTATCTATCGCGAGGAGCAGGTGAAAACCGAATACGAGGTGGCGTCCAACGCACGCCTCCGCGTGCGTAACCTGCAAAACGTGACCGCGGGCGAGCAGTTGACCGAGGGACCGTTGAACCCGCACGAGGTGCTCCGCATCCAGGGTCGAGAGGCCGTTCAGGTGTACCTCTTGGAGGAGATACAGAGGGTCTATCGCTCGCAGGGTGTATCCATCAACGACAAGCACATCGAGATGATCGTGAGGCAGATGCTGAGCAAGGTGTCCATAACCTCACCGGGCGACACGGAATTCCTGCTGGGCGAGACGGTGGATCGTCTGGCGTTTGAGGACGCCAACCGACGGGTGGTGGAGGAGGGTGGTAGTCCGGCGACCGCTCGGCAGGTGCTGCTTGGCATCACCAAGGCGGCGCTCAACACGGAGAGTTTCCTGTCAGCTTCGTCCTTCCAGCACACGATAAACGTGCTGGCTCAGGCGGCGATAGAGGGGAAGCGCGATGAGTTGCGTGGGCTGAAGGAGAATGTGATCATTGGCAAACTGATCCCTGCTGGGACTGGGTTCCACGCAGAGGGGGAAGAGGAGGAGCAAAAGGCAGAGACGGTGCCTGAGGAGGAAGAAGAGGAGCTTGCGGTCGAAGCGGAGCTAGCGGCCACGGAATGAAGCTGGAGAAAAGGTCTGGCTGGCACTTCTTCGTGCAGCCTGTGATGGAGATGGGGAAGTCCGCCAATTGCGGCGGGTTACCGTCTCCTGGATGTGCATAAGCCTTAGCTGAAGGGGGATATCTGGATTACCATGGTAGACATGATGATGGGCGAAGACGAATCTAACAACGATGAAGCTACTGGATCGCCCATGTGGAAGTTTCTCAGGGAAGAGTACGACTACAAGCGCCCCAAGAGAGGTGACATCAGGTACGCTGAGGTCCTCAGGATCGATGAGGACGAGATCATCGTCGACATCGGTGGCAAGACCGAGGGCGTAGTGCCTGCCGTGGACCTCGACAGGATGGGTGACGATGCCCTGGCAGAGATCGAGGTGGGCGACAAAGTACCCGTATACGTGCTGCGGCCAGAAAGCGCCGACGGGGACGTCATCGTGTCACTCAACATGGCACGTACCATGGAGGACTGGCGGAAAGCGGAGAGGCTGTTCGAGGAAGGTGGAGTACACGAAGGCACGGTCTCGGGGTACAACAAGGGCGGGCTCCTCGTCTATTTCGGCCAGATCAGAGGTTTCGTGCCCGCATCGCAGCTGAGTGGGCTGAGTAGGCGGAGCAGTCACGAGGATCGTATGGCCACGCTGTCCAAGATGGAGGGACAGCAACTCTTGCTGAAGGTCATAGAGGTGGATCGCCAGCGACGTCGCCTCATCTTCTCTGAGCGGGCGGCCTCACGCGAGTGGCGCGAGAAGCGAAAAGAGGAGCTCTTGAATGATCTCCAGGAGGGGGATATTCGTTCGGGCACGGTGAGAAACCTGTGTGAGTTCGGTGCTTTTGTGGACCTGGGCGGCGCCGACGGCCTGATCCACATCTCCGAGCTGTCGTGGCGACGAGTCAAACACGCCCGAGAGGTATTGAGGGTCGGAGAGGAAGTCGAAGTATACGTGCTGCGCGTCGACCGCGAAAGGAAACGCATTGGCCTCAGCCTCAAGCGTCTGCAACCCGACCCCTGGCACGTGGCCGAGGAGAAGTACGAAGTCGGGCAGATCGTCAAGGGTGTGGTGACCAACATCGTGGACTTCGGGGCCTTCGCGCGCATCGAAGACGGGATAGAAGGTCTGATCCACGTCTCCGAGCTATCGGACGGCGACTTCGCACCCCGTGACCTGGTGAAGGAAGGCGAGGAGCTGTACGTCAAGATCCTGAGCATAGACGCGCATCGGCAGCGGATGGGGCTCAGCCTCAAGCAAGCGCCAAGTCGCGAGGAGGTGGAGGGCGACGAGGCTTGGGCAGCGCTGGCAGAAGAGGGCGAGGCCGAGGAGGCTGCTCTGGAGGTATCCCGGGCCGAGGCAGAAGAAGCTGTGTACGAGGCTGAGGAAGCGCTGGAGGCGGAACTCGAGATCGAAGAAGCGTTGCCGCCGACCGAGGCCGGGGAGCCCGTTCAGGAGTTCGATCTGGCTGCTTCTGCCGCCGAGGTTGAAGAGCTGGAGCCTGAGGTCGAGTTCGTAGAGCCAGAAGTGGCCGTGGCGGAGATCGAACCCGAGGCGGAGCTTGTGGTGGGACTGGCGGAAGCTGATGTGGCCATCGCTACGGTCGGGGCTGAGGTGGAGGAGAAAGAGCCAGAGGAAGAGGTTGAGGCTGAGGAGCCAGAGGAAGAGGTTGAGGCTGAAGCTGAGGAGCCAGAGGAAGAGGTTGAGGCTGAAGCTGAGCAGCCAGAGGAAGAGGCTGAGGCTGAGGCCGAGGAGCCAGAGGCGTCCGTAGAGGAGATGGAAGCCGAGGCTGAGGAAAAGCCGGCGGCCGAGGTCGAGGAGGAACAGCCAGGCGCGGAAGTTGAGCCTGAAGAGCCAGAAGCGAGTGCGGAAGCGATCGAGGCAGAGGAGGAAGAGCCGGAGCTGGACGCTGGGGTCGAAGTGGAAGCGGAGCCTGAGTTGGAGGCTGTCGCCGGGGGCGAGACAGAGGAGGAGGAGGATTCCACCGATTCGCCTGCCGAGGCCGAGTCTGAGGAAGATGCTGATCTCGAATCAGAGTCGGACAGTCTGGACGTCATTGGTCAGGAGGACACAGTCGCTGAGCCCGACGAGGCGACCGAGGATGAGGACGCCTGATCAAGACAGACAGCCGAAGAATCGTCGGGCAGCCCTCGACTTGGTGTCAGGATGGAGGCCGGGATGTCTGTCTTGAAGAGGCTTGCCTTCTGTGTGGGTTTCGTTTTGGGGCTGGCCGCGTTCGTGCTCGTCGCTGGCAACGCACTTCTGTACTTGTTGACTGGCAAGCTACCATCCGTCGAGGTGAGGGAGGATGGAAGACCCTCCGTTGGTCTGGTCTCGCCTGAAGAGGTAGTGAACCTTGTGCGGGAGCAGGCGCAGAGAGGCCTGCAGGGCGGCTAGATCGATCGCCGGAGGTCGGTGAGCCGCTGATGGGAGGAGGGTTGGTGTGGTGGCGAGAGACAAGACGCGGAAGAGAAACGATGCTTCGGCTTTCTCTGGCTATCTGGGCGACTTGATGGCGGTTCCCCGGAGTTTCGTCTTTGGCTTGCTCTCAGGAGTGCTCGTGCCGGTGGCTGGCCTGGCTGGGATCATCGGTGGCATCTACCTGCTTACCGGGAGGGTACCGTTCATCACCCAGGTTGACGAGGAGATCGGAGAGAGGCGGCTGATCGTCCAGCTCGTGGAGCCGGAGGAGGCGCGTGGCCTGCTCCGGAGGGGCGGCGAGGCGGTCATGTCCTTCGGCGACGAGATCAGGACCGAATTGGAGGGCGGAGAATAAGGGGTGGCGATTCCCTGGGAGAGGTGCACGGCAAAATCAGGGAGCCAGCGCCAGGTCGCAGCCGCACCGAAGTGGTCTCAGAAGCTCAGCACTAATCGCTCCGCCGGACCGAGAGGAAGGTCCGGCGGATGTGTCAACCAGGCATACCACCATACTTCGGCACCCTGTCAGGCACAGATCCTGCGGCTCGACAAGAGCCATGAAACTACTCGGCGTCCCAGCATCCAACAACAGGCAGGCTCGTTCCGTCGGCGCCAGCATCGCTTTGCTAGTGTCGTCGTGGCGCAGTTGAGCGGGGCGCGCGGTCGAAGCAGCAGCTCGTAGCGGTGCACCGCTCGAGGGTCCCCATCTCTTCCTTCTCCCCGGACATCAGGGGAGCCCCACGCTGGCTTTGACTTCGGCCAGGGTCTGTCTGGCTATGACCGATGCTCGGGCAGCTCCATCGGCGAGCACGTCCCACACCAGGCGAGGATCCTCGGCCAGTTCGGTGCGCCGCGCCCTGAAGGGGGCTAGATTCTCGGCGAGGTTGCGGGCCAGCACCTTCTTGCAGTCCACGCACCCTATCTGGGCTTTCCGGCATTCGCTTTCTATCTCCTCTACCTGCTCGGGTGAGAAGAAGCCATGGAAGGCGAAAACGTTGCACACCTCTGGGCGCCCAGGATCGCTACGATACCGCCGCTGTGGGTCGGTGACCATGGTCATGACGCGACTCTCGATCTGCTCCGGGCTCGAAGCCAGTTCGACGTGGTTATCCAGGGACTTGCTCATCTTGTTCACGCCGTCCAGGCCCATCACGCGCGCGAACGGCGTCAGCTTGATCTGTGGTTCGATCAGGACCGGGCCGAAGTGGTGGTTGAAACGTCGCACGATCTCCCTGGTGAACTCCAGGTGCGGCGCCTGGTCTTCCCCGACTGGAACGGCGTCTGCCTTGTAGAGGGTGATGTCGGCCGCCATGAGCACCGGATATCCCAGAAGGCCGTAGTTCACGTTGTCGGGCTGTAGACGGACCTTCTCCTTGAAAGTGGGCAGCCTGGTGAGCCAACCCATGGGAGTGACCATGGACAGGATGGTGTGTAGCTCTGTGACCTGGGGCACGTGGGACTGCACGAAGATGATGCTCTTCTTGGGGTCCATCCCGGCCGCCAGCCAGTCCAGCACCATCTCCTCCGTGTTCAGCTTCAACTTGTCAGTGTCCTGGAGCGTGGTCAGTGCGTGGAGATCGACCACGCAGTAGACACACTCGTACTCCTCCTGGAGGGCGACGTAGTTCTGGATCGCTCCGAGGTAGTTGCCTATGTGCTGCCTCCCGGTGGGACGAGCACCGGAGAAAACTCTTCCCTTCTTCATCGTGGTTCTCCTAGAGTCACCAAGCGTGACGTCGCAACCCGCTGGCACAGGTCGTCGCTCCCGGGTGGACAGACGCGGTGTTTCCATCAGTTTATCACAAGCTGTCGGGCTGGGCAAGAGTTTGTGGTTGCCGAACGTCGGCGAGTCATGTATAGTAGGTCAGGAGGCTGGAGCATGCGGGACGTGGGGAGGGTGACGGTAATAGTGTTGGACGGGGTGGGCGTGGGGGCCCTGCCCGACGCGGCCGATTTCGGCGACGAGGACAGCAATTCTGTGGGCAACACGGCCCGAGTGGTGGGCGGACTGGCGTTGCCCAACATGAGCCTCTTGGGACTGGGCAATCTCACGGACGTAATGGGGGTACCCCCGGTGAGGGAGACGATCGGCGCCTACGGACGCATGGCCGAGGTGTCCGCCGGCAAGGACAGCACGACAGGTCACTGGGAGTTGACGGGGGTCGTCTCTTCGAAACCCCTGCCTACCTATCCGAACGGGTTCCCCAAGGAGCTCATCGAGGAGTACGAGCGCCGCATCGGGCGCAAGACCTTGGGTAACGTGGCTATCTCTGGCACAGTCATCATCGACCAGCTAGGCGCAGAGCACATGCGCACTGGCTCGCCCATCGTTTACACTTCAGCCGACAGCGTTTTCCAGGTAGCTGCACACGAACAGATCATTCCTCTCCCCGAACTGTACCGCATTTGTCTCATCGCTCGTGAGATGCTGACGGGTGAGCACGCTGTGGGGCGCGTCATCGCTCGGCCCTTCGTGGGGCAGCCGGGCAGCTTCGCCCGCACGCAGAACAGAAGGGATTTCTCTCTCGTGCCGCCGAAGCCGACGCTCCTGGATCGATTGGTGGCCGCAGATCACCAGGTTGTGGGGGTGGGCAAGGTGGACGATCTCTTCGCCAAGCGGGGCCTGACGGTGTGCCACCATACCGTCGACAACCTGGTGGCGACGGAGAAGGTCATCGAACTTCTCGGTGAGGACAGCGAGGGCTTGATCCTCGCCAACCTGATCGAGTTCGACATGCTCTTTGGACATCGCAACAACCCTGAGGGGTACGCCAGGGCGCTGGAGGCGTTCGACTCCCGCCTGCCCCGGATGATGGAGGCCATGAAACCAGGGGACGTTCTCTTCATCGTGGCCGATCATGGCAACGACCCCACTACTCCCAGCACCGACCACTCTCGAGAGTACGTTCCACTTCTCGCTTACGGTGAGCGGGTGACACCGGGAGTCAATCTGGGTACGAGGGAGAGTTTCGCGGATCTGGGCGCTACGATCGCCGAGCTCCTGGGGATCGAACCCTTGCCCGATGGCACTTCGTTCGTCAAGGAGATCATGAGCGGCGCATGATGGACCAGCCACCACTGCTCACGTGATCCTGTCGAAGAGGCTCCTGTACGATGGCGGAAAGCGGGGCTCGAACCCCTGGTAGAAGGGGATAGGGTAGGCCATTCCCACTTTGCGGCCTGACTTCTGCAGACCCTCGAGAAGACGATCCAGCAGGCCCATCGGTGCAGCGAAGCAGAGTTCGTCGTCGGCGGTCATGGCGAAGATGCGATCTCCTCCGCCGGGGAGCACGAGTTGACATTCCCCGGTCTGGATGGCGCGAATGATCCCCTCCGCACAGGAGGCGGCGCGGTCTCCGAAGCTGCAACGGAGCGGGCGGCCTTCGTGGTAGGTGGCGGCGTGCACCAGGCGCATCGTTTGGGCGGCATTTCCATAGATCACCAGGACGTCGGGTTCCCAGTGTACGAGTTCCAGTGGCGAGAGAACGAGGCCCGCGCACTGCCCCTTCGGTAACCTGGGGATGGCCTGGATCTGTCGGCGGGCCGCGTCCCTGTTCTCTGCGTATTCGGCCGCCAGCATGAGGTCAGCGAACTCGTCCAGGGTGGGTTCCTGTTCGACCCAGCCGTAGGCGACCAGTGCGGCAGCGCAGCAGACGTCGTCCCTGAACAGGCCCAGCCTCCAGCCGTATCTCCTGGCCATGCTGAGTGCCTGGCAGATGGTGACTCTTTGTTTCAGCAGCCTTGTGGGCCGATGCACTCTGTTGGGTAGGGCCTCGTCTGGGCTAAGGAGTCTGACCGCCAGAGGCCGGGTGTGCGGTCGCAGCAACTCAGTGAGCGTCCGGGCATGGTCGATTCCGTCGTACATCGCACTACCTCCCAGGGGGTACAGGGTGACTTGCCCGCCGCGACCGTTATAGAGGTGGCGGCCGCGAGCGTCAAGCCAATCTGTAGAGCTGGTTGACCCACCAGGCGCGGACCGTGCCAGGGAGGCCTCGTTGACTGGCAGCGTGACTTCGACGTCGGAAGCTGGATGTGATATGCTGGACGGGTGGTTCGGCCCAAGGACGATTGGATCGGAACCTGGATAAGGCCCTGAGTCGCGCAGGAGCGACGCTTCTGTTGGTTTCAGCACCTGGAGTGTACCTGCGCCAGGATCTGGAGCCAGAGGCGCATCAGGAGGGAGGGTCCGACCGTGGCTATGGTCAGAAGCGCGTGGCAGGTAGTCCGTGATCATCGTCTCGCCTACCTGACGCTGAACGTGATGTACTATGGCCTGGTGGGATTGGCCATGGTATATGTGGCCCTGTTCAATCCTTCTTTGCAGGGGCAACTGTTGGGAGATGTGGAGCAGGCCTTGACCCAGGGGCCTCTGGCTACGGTGGGGGGCGCCTACCTCAGCGGGAACGTCGTCATGGCGGCCATACTGACCTTCCTGGTCAACCTGGTCGCGGGGAGCGTGCTCTACGTCACCCTACCGTCGCTGATTGTGCCCTTCGCGGGCATCCCGCTGGGGGTGTACAGGGCCGTTCTGTGGGGCCTGGTCCTGGCCCCGACGACCAGGGAGCTGGCGTTGGTGATGATCCCACACTCAGTGACGCTGCTGCTTGAGGGCCAGGCCTACGTCCTGGCCATCTTCGCTGCCTACGTGCACGGTCTGGCCTTCCTTCTACCAGGGACGGTGGGCCTCTCGAGCCACCGAGAAGGGTACGCTGCTGGTCTAAAGACGGTAGCGCGGGTGTACCTGCTGGTCGTCTTGGTCCTGGCAGCGGCTGCCTTATACGAGGCGATCGAGGTAGTGGCGATGGTGCGTCTGGGCGGATCTGTGGGCTAGTCGCCCTGCATAGAACTCTTGTTGCGTCCGTGGGCAGGTTGTGGTACACTGGTGGCCAGTCGCGGCGCGCAAACCTTGTGGCCTGATAGAAAGAATGGGGAGGAAAGGATGTATCAGAAGGTTACCATCGTGGGGAATCTCGGTAATGATCCCGAAATGCGCTACACGCCCAGTGGAGTGCCTGTGACCAGGTTCAGCGTGGCCACCAACCGGCGCTGGACCAACGCCGATGGCAGCCCTGGCGAGGAAACAGCGTGGTTCCGCGTATCGGCCTGGAGGAACCTGGCGGAGACGTGCAATCAGTACCTGAGCAAAGGTCGGCAGGTGCTGGTGGAGGGCAGGCTGGTGCCGGACCGGGAAACGGGCGGGCCGAGGGTGTGGACGGGCAACGACGGAGTCGCTCGCTCTTCATACGAACTGAGTGCTCTGGACGTCAGGTTCCTCGGCGGCAGGGGTGAGAGGGAAGAGCCTTTGCCTCCTGAGATACCCGCGGAGATGGGAGAGGGCGAGGACGAGATCCCGTTCTAGCCGCCCTGCGTTGCGCATGAGTCGAGAGTCTCGACCGTGCAGGCTCGGCCTCCGCGGCCGTTAGAAGAGGTCGAGCGGACACACCTCCTCAGGTGTGAAGGTCGGGTTGCCATATCCGTAGTCGGCGAGTACTTCGGCGGTCTCCGGATGTGAGGCGGCAAAAGCGCCCACCTCATCGCATGCTGCCCTGAGGTCCGTCGTTCTCTGGAAGGCGTCCCAGAGTACGCCTGCGACCTGTGTGTACAGGTTGTCAGGTTGCTCAAGCAGGAGCTCATCCAGTGGCTCCTGGGCCAAATCGACTTTACCGAGTATGAGATACGTGAGCGAGAGCCTGTAGCGGGAGAAAGCCACGAGCCCCTCTCGTTCGCTCTCGTCCATCCAGACATCCAGGTCGGGGTCGTCAATGGCTTCCCGGTAGAGCATGGCAGCCTGCTCGTAATCCCTGCCCAGCAAGGCCTGGTTGGCGTCCAGGACCCTGAAGTATAGATAGTTGGAGTAATCGTAGACCCTCTCGGACAAGGAGTAGGCCGCCCCATCCCACTTGTAGACCTCGAATCTTTCCCTCTGGGGGCCAGCGCCCACCGCGCCTATCGTGCCGCCGTGCATGATGAGCTCCTGCAGCCCATCGCCGTCCCAGTCGCTGAAGTACGGGACAACGTACGACATCTCGATGCCATCGCCGGTGAGATCCTGATACTTCCCCGCGCCTGAGGTAACAACGTGCACTGTGGTGAAACAGGTGTGAGCGCCGCACTCGGTGAAGGAGAACGCCACCTCGGTCAGCCCGTCGCCATTGAGGTCATCCACCTCGAGCAGGGCGGGATCCAGCAAGATGGATTCGCCAGCAGCGCTGAAGGCGAGATCAAACCCCCGACCCTTTCTGTCCAGGATGAGCAGATCGCCGCGCTGGTTGATGTCGTATTCGGGTGAGGGCTCGACCAGCACCATCAGCAGCTCCCCAGCGCCGTCGTCGTCCACGTCCACCCTGAGTAGATCGGTCACGTGGCGCAGCGCGCCCCAGCCAGTGAGCATAGCCCGCAGGCCGTCCTCATCTCCCTGGCTGTTCTTCAGATACCGCAGGATGGTATCTGCGTACTGGCCGAAATCTGGCGGCCGCGTCGGTATGGGAACAGGGGTTAGTCTCTCGACGGGCGTCGGTGAGGGTTGAGGAGGGCAGGTGGGACCTGCGGACAGTTCAAGCGTGGCCCCTGCTGTCGGCGCAGGCGCTTCCGTGGGCTCCATCTCCACGGTGCATCCCGCCAGGGAGCCAGCCACCAGCAGGATGATCACCACGAGCTCGAGGGTCATTCGTGTGTTCATGTGTCCCCTTGAGGCCATGGTTCAGAGCAGGGTAAGGTACTGATCTATCTCCCATTGAGTAACCTGGGTGCGGTACTGGTCCCACTCCGTCATCTTGGCCCTGACGAAGGCATCGTACATCTGGTCTCCCAGGGTCCCACGCAAGACCTCGTCCTTCTCCAGCTCTCCGAGGGCCTCGATCAGACTGCCGGGTAGTGACTCGATGGACATCTCTCTCAGCTTCTCGTCGCTGAAATCGTAGACGTTCTCCTCGACGGGAGGGGGTGGGACAAGCTTCTGGCGGATGCCCTCCAGGCCGGTGGTGAGCATCGCCGCGTAGGCCAGGTAGGGGTTGCAGCTCGGATCGGGGCAGCGCAGCTCCATGCGCGTCCTTTCGTCGTGGCCATTGGAGTACCTAGGGATACGGATCAGCGCCGACCGATTCACCTGTCCCCAACAGATGTAGACGGGGGCCTCGTATCCAGGAACCAGACGCTTGTAGGAGTTGACCGTGGGAGCGACGATGGCGGCCAGGCCCCGGGCGTGCTTCATTTGGCCGGCCATGAAGCTATAGGCGAGGGGAGATAGGAGGTACCGGTCTTTGGCATCGAAGAAGGCGTTTCTTCCCTGGGAGTCGAAGAGGCTCTGGTGGGTGTGCATGCCGGAGCCGTTGATGCCGTGGATCGGCTTGGGCATGAAGGTGGCGTGGAGACCATGCTCCTGGGCGACCGCCTTGACCACGTACTTGAAAGTCATACAGTTGTCAGCGCTGGTCAGGGCGTCGGCGTAGCGGAAGTTGACCTCGTGCTGCCCCGAGGCCACCTCGTGATGGGCCCGCTCCACCTTGATGCCCATCGCCTCCAGGGTCAGGATGATGTCTTGACGTACTTCGGAGGCCAGATCCCGGGGGGAGAAGTCGAAGTAGCTGGCCACATCGTGGGGGACGGGCCTCCGACTGGGCCTGTCTTCCCGCATGGTGAAGAGGAAGAACTCGATCTCCGAGCTGACGTGGTAGGTGTATCCCATGTCCTGGCATACGGCCAGGGCCGCTTTGAGCACAGAGCGGGGATCCGCAGCGAACGGCTGGCCTCCGGGCTGTAGTACGTCGCAGATCAGCCGGGCGGTGCGTTGTTGCGCAGGGGACCAGGGCATGATCTGATACGTATTGGCGTCGGGCATGAGGTACATGTCGCTTTCGCAGATGCGAGTGAAGCCCTCGACGGACGAGCCATCGAACCAGATCCCGTTCTCCAGCGCTTCGGCGAGCTCGGAGGAGGGGATGGTCACGTTCTTGATGGTGCCCATCACGTCGGTGAACTGCAGGCTGACGAACTTGACCAGGTCCTGCTCAGCGCGCCTGATCGTATCTTCAGGGTTCCTTTGCATCGCTGCGGCCTCCTTTGGGCAATTGCGCGGATTCTAGCACACGTCTTCCAAGTAGGCAATTTGTGGCCTAGGGGTGCCCAACTCCGGCCTCCCGACGGCTGGACTGGTGACAGCTTCCCTTCGCCTTCGCCGCTTCACTCGGGCGTATCCCTTCCACTCCGCCGCGCCTGTCGGCCTCCCGACGCAAGACGACTGCAAATTGGCAAGGCGCCAGTCGCGGGCGTGGAGTGTGCGTGAAGGATGCCACCCGCCGGCACCGGGGATCGATTTGCTGGACGCTCTTTCTGAAGACTATAATACGCCACGAGAGAAATAGATACGGGTGAACCGTCTTGTCCAGGGTTATCCACGGGCCGAAGGGTACCGTTTGGGCCAGGGTCGTGTCGCTGCTGGCGCTCCTGGTCGCTGGTGGTCTGGTGCTGTGTTTCTTGCGACACGCGCTGGGGGTAGCCTCCTTTCCCTACGAACTGGCCGCCGGCGAGGAGCTCTTGTTGAGGGATGCCGTGCAGATCGCCAGGGGCCAACCAGTCTACACCGATCCCAATGGGTTTCCCTTGATCATTTCCAACTATCCGCCTCTCTTCGCCGCCCTGTCCGCGCTGCTGGTCCCCGTGCTGGGCGTGTCGCTCACCGCGACGCGGATGGTGGCCAGCCTCTCCACGCTGCTCTGCGGTTGGCTGGTCGGGGCCATCACCTATCAAGGCGGCCGGTCGCGAGTCCCCAGTGTCGTCTGTGGCGGGGCGTTTCTCGGTTCTATGTTCGTCTATCAGTGGGGCGCCTGGGGACGGGTGGATCCCACCGCCATCCTTTTATCGCTGCTGGCGATCCTCGTTCTCCAGCGGTTGGAGGATTGGCGCGGCATCACGCTGGCCGCACTTTGTTGCCTTCTGTCCCTCTATACCAAGCAGACGCAATGGGCAGCGCCCCTGGCCATTCTCGGCTGGCTGCTGTGGTGCCGTCGAGGGAGGCGAGCGTTGGGGTTCGTGTTCGTGTTGGGGGGAGCGGGAGGCCTGGTCTTCCTGGCCCTGAACACCCTCACCTCAGGGGAGTTCTTCCGCCACCTAGTGGTCTACAACGAACTCCCTTACTCTCCCAGGGCGTTTCTGGGCTACTGGCGGGCTTTCGTCGTAACGCACGGCGCAGTGGTGGCGTTGGGGTTCGTCTATACTGGCCTGGCCATGGCCAGACGAGGCCTCTCCCTCCCCGTGGTCTACTTCGCCACGTCGGCTTTGCTCACGGTGGCTGTCGGGCGAGCCGGCGCCAGCAGCAACTACTTCCTGGAGCTGATCGGCGCCGCCCTGATCCTTTGCAGCCTGTGGTGGGGCGAGCTGTCCACGCGAGGAGGATATGCCGCTGTGGTCGTGCCGGCGCTTCTCCTGGTGCAGATGCTGTGGTTCAGAGCCTTTGCCCTGTCTCCTTTGGTGATCTACTACCATCCTCTGCCCTCTTTTGGCTACACTCCCCGGTCGACAGGCGTGCAGAGCTGCCAGCACATAGACAGCTACGTGAGGCAGGCCGAAGCAGAGATCCTCACCGAGGGCGGTGGGTTTGCCCTGAGGAACGGGAAGGAGCTATACAGCAGTCCGTGGATGCTCAGCACGCTGGAGAGTACGGGGATGGTAGACCAGGGTCTCCTCGCGCTGGAGGGTGCGCTGGCGCAGCACCGCTTCTCCCTGGTCATCCTCACCTGGCAGTCCTTCCCGCCTCGGATCCTCAATGCCGTGTGGGCCGACTACCAGCGGGTGGACACGGTGGACTGTGTTTTCAGATACGAGATCTTCGTGCCCCGAGAAGGGGGCTAGCCCAGCTTCTGCGCCGTGTAGGACAGGGCTTGTTCCAGATCGGCGATGAGGTCGTCCGTGTCCTCGATACCCACGGAGTAGCGCACCAGGCTCTCAGGAATCCCCAACGCCTCTCGCTCCTCCGCTGTGCACTCCACGTGGCTGGTAGTGGCGGGGGGACCCGCGATGGTGTCCACCGCGCCCAGGTTGGCCGCCAGATGGGCGTACCTGAGCCTGGGAAGCATGATCTTCACGGCCTGGAAGCCGCCCCGGAGCTGAAAACTGAGCACACCTCCGAAGCCCCGCATCTGCCTGCTGGCCACCTCGTGGTGCTCGTGGGAGGCCAGGCCCGGGTAGAAGACGCCCTCCACGAGAGGATGGCCTTCCAGGTACCGGGCGATCTTGAGGGCGCTTTCGTTCTGCTGGCTGATGCGCAGGTGGAGCGTCTTCATCCCTCTGAGGAGCAGATAGGCGGCCATGGGGTCCAACGCTGCCCCGTTGATCTCCCGGAAGTGGTAGATGCGCTTCACCAGTTCCCCGGGGCCACACACAACGCCCCCCAGCGCGTCGGCGTGACCGCCCAGGAACTTGGTCGCGCTGTGCACGACCAGGTGGGCGCCCAAGTCCAGCGGGTTCTGGTTGATAGGGGTGGCGAAGGTGTTGTCCACCACCACGATGGCTCCCGCCTTACGACCTGCCCGGGCCAGGCGGGCCAGATCCACGACCTTGAGCGTGGGGTTGGTGGGGCTTTCCAGGTACAGGACCTGGCAGCCCTCTTTCACGGCGGCCTCCAGGGCCTCATGGTCAGTGGTCTCGCACAGCGTCACCTCCACGCCAAAACGGGGCAGAAACTCCAGGAAGATCTTGCTGGTCCCGCCGTAGGTGTCCTTGATGGAAACTACGCGGTCCCCCGGTGAGAGCAGCGCGAAGAGGGTGTTGCTGATGGCGGCCATGCCCGTGGAGAAGCTGGTGGCCGCCTCTGCGCCCTCCAGCAGGCGTATCTTCTCCTCGAAGGCCGAGACGGTGGGGTTGGTGTTGCGGCTGTAGATGTAGCCCTCAGCCCTTTCCAGGGCCACGTCCAGCCACTGGTCTACGTCCTCGTAGTCGAAGGACACGCTGTGCACCACGGGCACCGCCGAGGGGTTGCGTGGGGCTTCATGCTCCTCGCCGGCCCATACCGAAAGGGTTCCCGGACCTGGTTTGCCGCTTCGTGCCATCTTCTGACCTGACACTCCTTTCTGCATCGACATCATCCTGGCCGCCCAAGGCCAGGACCAAGACCTTGAGAGCGACGGTTCGCGTCATCGCTCCCTGGATGGTAACAGGAGACGGACAAAACCGCCAGCCTTGAGGGATAACAAAGGTGGCGCAAGTCGTGGCCGCCCCGGTGCTCCTTCGATCTGCGGCCTACTCGGGGTGCTCCCGTGGGCGTGGTTGGGGAGGCGTAGGGACGAAACGAGCCTCTGAGGAGGCTCTACGAGTCGTGTCTGCCCCGGGCTGGCCACCTAGGACGCAGAAGATGGGTCACGTGGCCGATGGCAGAATGGGCCACCTGGCTGATACGCCATTGCGCGTGGTCTGGTATACTGAGGGTGTGGTGTGGAGAAGCGGTTGATATGACGTCATCAGGTGGAGGACGCCAGTGAAAGCAGGGCGTGGGAACGTGCGCAAGAGGGCAGTGGTGGTCTGTCTGGTTGTTCCCGTTGCACTGCTCCACTTCTTCACCGGTAGCGCCTACCGGGGGCCATGGCCGGAGCTGGTCAACGGCTATCTGATGGATATCCTGGTTCCCTTGGCCTTCTACTTTCTGCTGACCCTCCCGGAAACCCCGTGGCTCAAGCGCTGGCCGGTGAGGGCCTTGCTGGTGTTCGCAGCGGCGGTCTGCGTGGAGATCGCGCAGTATGCAGGAGTGCCCATCTTCGGCCAGACCTTCGATCCCCTCGACTTCGCCATGTACGGCCTGGGCGTTGCCCTGGCGGTTCTTCTGGATACGGTGCTGCTTCCGCTTGCCCTCCCCTTTTGGGCACCGCGCGCAGACCCAGGCGGCTAGACAGCCCTCGCCTCTTCTTCTCCTCTCCGCTTCGCCGTGTGGACCAGATAGCCCGAAGGTGCCATTGACAGCGCGCTTCGCCGTAGGTATACTGGATGCGGTACGTGTCAACGGGGGTTGAACTCGGACATGCCTGCGGCCGAAGGGGTGCGTCTCCCTGGTTGTCCGAGGGAGGTGAAGTTGAAGAGACAGTACCTAGTTGCGCTTTGGCTGGTCCTATGCACAGTCTCGCTGCTGACGACCACGGTGTCCTCATCTGGGCCTAGCTCTGCTGCGCACCTGGCGGAGGCAGAGGGACAGGGGCCGGACCAGTCGGAGGGCAGCCGAGCGCCCACAACCGTTCTGTCTGGCCGCCTCCAGGCCTCGGGACCTATCATCATCGACCGCACCTGCACGGACCTGAGCCAGGTGCCAGACTACTGGATCGAGCAGGCGAAGACCCTGCTCCGCGTGTCCTACGGCCACACGTCGCATGGCAGCCAGCCCATCACCGGCATGACTGTGCTGGAGAGCAACACGCCCAGCGGTCTGTACGACTTCAACACCAACGGTGCCGTCACCCCGGGGGTGCTGTCCGTCGCGGATACCACCCCGGAGGGCGACCTGGGCAACCCCGACCGCGCCACCTGGGCGGCGAGGACCCGAACCTACCTGGCTGGCGCGGGGAGCGACAGGAACGTCGTGGTCTGGTCGTGGTGCGGCCAGGTGAGCACCGCGACGGCAGCCGATATCGAGACCTATCTCAACCTCATGAACGGCCTGGAGCAGGATTACCCCAACGTCACCTTCGTCTACATGACAGGGCACCTCGATGGGACTGGAGTCGAAGGCAACCTCAATCTACGCAACGAACAGATTCGCCAGTATTGTCGGGACAACGACAAGATCCTCTTCGATTTCGCCGACCTCGAGAGCTACGACCCAGACGGGGCCGAGTTTGTCAGCAAATACGCCAATGACTACTGCAACTACTCGTGCGGTTCGGGCATATGCAACTGGGCAGATGAATGGTGCGCAGGGCATTCCGGTGACCCTCTATGCGCCGCGTGCTCGTGCGCCCATTCCCAGCCGCTGAACTGCAACCTTAAGGCCAGGGCCTTCTGGTGGATGATGGCCAGGATCGCCGGTCGGCCTGGGCCGGACACGGATGCACCCCAGAAGCACCCCTCGACCCTGGTGGCTTACCAGGGTGAGGTGGTGACCTATACCGTGGAGGTCCGGGGCCTGGAAGCTCCACCAGAGGCGACAGTCTTCTTGACGGACGTAGTGCCAGCGGAGTTGGAGTACGTCCCCGGCTCCCTCCAGGCCTCGACGGGCGTGGTCCACGACGCGTCCGCGCCCACGCTGTGCTGGTCGGGTCTGCTCGATCCTGCGCCGGTGGTCTTGGTCACGTACGCGGTCACGGTGACGGCCAGTGGCCCCGGCGCGGTTTTCAACACGGCAACCATGGACGCCCCGGGCTACGACACGGCCCAACACTCCTCAACGCTGCTGCTCAATCCTCTGGCCACCTACCTTCTCCTGGGGAGCCGGGACTGGTGATAGGCGCTGCCGAGCGAGGGACGTGAGCGATTGGCTTCCGCTGAACAGCGAGCACGCCGCGCTCAGCCCGGCAACCGTGCCGGCCACGAGCAGTTGACTGGCAGACCGGCTTTGGCGGCTCCAAGCACAGGGTAGAGTCTGCCCAAGCGGGCGGCCAACAACACTCACTATCCTCCGTATTCTGAGGTAGAATATAGTCGCGATGGACCGCCAGATGAGAGGACGCACCTCAGAATCGTGGAATGATCGATCGATTCACGGCCAGCAGGGCGGTGTCGTGGCGCAGGGGTGCATTCCTCCGTCTCTGGTGTCATTCACCGCTTCCTGGCTGGTGAAGCTTGGCCTGGGCGACAAGAAGTGCCTGCTGAAGGAAGAGGAGGACGGAGGTCTACCCCGCCCCTTCTCTGGGTCCATGCGGCTGTACAGGGACGACGGCACCTGCCTGGAACTGGACACCGTGGCCAAGCCTCTGGCCCGGGACGATCCCTACGTCCGGGAGGTACGGGCAGGCAACTACGACCTCATCGTGATCTCCATCGCCCGATGGTGTCTGCAAGAGGGGGCAGATGGGTCATGCCCCAGATGTGCCCGTGACGATCACACCGTGTTGCAGCACACGGTTGTGCACGAGCTGGTTCACGTGGCCTTTCCCGAGTACTCCGCTCACAACGAGTGGACGGACAACAAAGTGCGAGAACTGCTGGAGCCGGCTTCTTAGCACAAGCCCATAGCGTGAAGCGCCGAGCGTTGGTACAATAGGGGGCGGGGTTGAACCCGCCCCTGCTGTTTTCTTCTTGGGCATCGAACGGAGGAACCGGGCCGCAGATGACCACCCCCATGCGCCAGCAGTATCTGGAGATCAAGAGGCGGTATCGTGACGCCCTCGTCCTCTTCAGGCTGGGGGACTTCTACGAGGCCTTCGACGAGGACGCGAAGATCGTGTCCCAGGTCTGCGACATCGTGCTCACGTCCCGGCCCGTGACCAAGAAGCAGCGCGTACCCCTGGCTGGGGTTCCGCACCACGCCGTGGACACCTACGTGGCCAAGCTGATCAACGCCGGATACAAGGTAGCCATCGTCGACCAGGTAGGTAACGAGCCGGTCAAGGGGTTGATGGCTCGGGAGGTGACCCGGGTGGTCACCCCGGGCACCATCGTGGAACCCGGGCTTCTGGATGAGAAACGTAACAACTACCTGACCTCGTTCATCGTCGACGACAAAGGGGCTGGCCTGGCATACGTTGACATAACCACGGGCGAATTCGCCACCACACAACTGGAGGGAGCGGACGCGGCCCAGTCCGCCGTGCAGGAGCTGTCTCGACTTCAGCCCGCCGAATGTCTGGTGCCAGAGGATACGGTTGGTGAGCCGGGGGTGGGCGACTCGATGGCCTCATTGGTTACGCATTTGACGCCCTACGATGCCTGGAGATGGGAGGTGGGCAACGCCCGCCGTGCGCTGCTCGACCATTTCGAGGTGGCGACGCTCCAGGGCTATGGCTGTGATACGTTGCCTCTGGCCGTCAGCGCTGCGGGGGCTATCGTGCAGTACCTGGGGGAGACTCAGAAGGCGGCCCTCGACCATCTGGACAGCCTGTTCACGTATTCGGTGTCTGAGTATATGACCCTGGACGCAGCCACGCGTCGGAATCTAGAGCTGACCCAGACCATTAGGGGGCGAACGGCCAAGGGCTCTCTTCTGGGCGTCCTGGATCTCACGGTGACGCCCATGGGCGGCCGCTTGCTACACCGCTGGCTGAATCAGCCCTTGTTGGACGTGGGGGCGCTGAACCGCCGCCTGGACGCGGTGGAAGCGCTCTATGAGCGGACGCCCCTGCGGGCGGAGTTGACAGAACTCCTCAAGGGGCTGCGCGATCTGGAGAGGCTGGGGAATCGCGTGGTTCAAGGGGTAGTCGGCCCCCGGGAGTTGCTGGCTCTGGGTGAAAGCCTGCGGAGAGTGCCCCGCCTGATCCAGGCCCTGGAGACGCTCAGTGCGGAGGAAGCGGTGTGGGCAGAGCTGGCCGGACAGCTCGACCCGTGCGAAGAAGTGGCCGGACTCATCGAGTTGGCCATCGACGAGGGGGCCCCGGCCACGCTGGGCGTCGAAGGTGTCATCGCCGCGGGCTTCTCGTCGGAGCTGGACTCCATCACCCTCTCCGCCAGGGACGCCAGGGAGTGGGTCGCTGGACTTCAGGCCCGGGAACGGGAGCGCACGGGGATCAAGTCGCTTAAGGTGGGGTATAACAAGCTCTTCGGGTACTACCTGGAGGTCACCAAGCCGCACCTGGATGAGGTCCCGAGCGACTACATACGGAAGCAGACGCTGGTCAACAGCGAGAGGTTCATCACCCCCGAACTGAAGGAGTATGAGTCTCTGATCCTCAATGCCCAGGAGCGCACGGTCGAACTGGAGGCCGCGATCTATCGACAGGTGTGCCAGCAGGTCGCCGGGCAGTCGGGACGGATCCTGAGCACCGCCCGTGCGCTGGCGCAGGCGGACGTGTATCTGGCCCTGGCTGAGGTGGCGGTTCGCCACCGGTACGTACGTCCCGTCTTGAGCGAGGACCAAGAGATAGAGATCATCGCCGGTCGCCATCCCGTGGTGGAGCTGACTCAACGGGAGGAGCCTTTCGTGCCCAACGACCTCCGCCTGTCGCTCGAAGAGGGACAGATTCTGGTCCTGACCGGTCCGAACATGTCGGGCAAGTCCACGTACCTCCGCCAGGTAGCCCTCATCGTCTTGATGGCACAGATGGGCTCCTTCGTGCCCGCCGACCAGGCTCGGATCGCCGTGGTGGACCGTATCTTTACCCGCATTGGGGCCCAGGATGAGATCAGCGCGGGCCAGAGCACCTTCATGGTGGAGATGGTGGAAACAGCCAACATCCTCCACCACGCCACCGACAGGAGCCTCTTGATCCTGGACGAGATAGGTCGAGGCACGAGCACGTACGACGGCATCTCCATCGCCTGGGCGGTGGTGGAGTACATCCATAACCACCCCAGGCTGCGAGCGAAGACGCTTTTCGCCACGCATTATCACGAGTTGACAGAACTCGCCGAGATCCTGCCCAAGGTCCGCAACTACAACGTGGCCGTGGCCGAGGAAGGGGACAAGGTGGTATTCCTGCGCAAGATCGTGCCCGGAGGCGCAGACCGGAGTTACGGCATCCATGTCGCCGGCCTGGCCGGCCTCCCCAAGGTGGTCATCAGGCGGGCCGAGGAGATACTGAGGGAACTGGAAAGGGGAGCTTCTCGCGTGCCTGGGAGGTTGGGCCGAGATGCCCGGCCGCAGCAATTGCCGCTCTTCCAGACGGTATCTCACCCGGTTCTGGAGCAGTTGAAGGATCTGGACTTGACGGCCATGACCCCACTGGAAGCCCTCAACACGCTGTACCAACTCCAGCAGGAGTTGCAGCGCGACGAGAATCAGTCCTGAGCCCCCCGGACTTCCCCCAGCGAGCCATTGCGGCGCCAGAGATTGCTATGCTATAATGCGGCCAATTATCCGCTGGGTTCCAGCACGGGCGAAGAGGAGGACGAGGCGAGAGTATGAAGATCAAGGGAGCAGGCGCAGTGGCACTCCTGTTGGTTGTCTCCTCGCTCCTGGCGGGCGGTCTGGCCTGCCAGATGGGGTCAGGGACACCTCCAACGGCGGAGATTACGTTCCCCCGCCGACGGGCCGGCAAGTACAGGTGGGCACGGTGGTGCCCATCCATTCTGTGTCGCGTGATGACCGGGGGTTAACCCGCGTGGAACTGTGGAGTGGCGGGCAGGTGGTGGAGTCCACCATGGCCTCGGGTACTACCTACGAGGGCGTTCAACAGTGGACGGCGGAGGAAGTTGGGGTCTTCACTATAGGGGTAAGGGCTGTGGACTCCGACGGGCAGTCCTCCCAGCCGGCGGTGGTGGCTATCGAGGTCGTGGCCAGCGCCTCAGAGATAAGCGAGCCGCTTCCGGAGGCGCCAGCCGGCCCCCTGGAGACGCCAGGGGGCGCAGCCCAACCCACAATCCAGTCAGAAGGACCACCCGCCGTGCCGGGTGCAGCCGTCGACCTGGAGCTCACCAACCTGACCCTCAGCAACGTCAATCCCGCGCCCGGGGCAGAGATCGTGGTGGGCGTGACCATCTTCAATGCCGGCAGTGCGGCGGCGGAGAACTTTCGCTGGTCCTGGGACCCTGGCACCGGCCAGGAACCGATGCAGAGCGAGGCCCTGGGCCCGCTAGTGCCCGGGGACGACGTGATCTCGGAGATGAGCTTCACTTACCAGGAAGCGGGCCAGTACTCAGCCCGCGCCTGGGCGGATTCCCTGGACGCGTACGCTGAGCCCGACGAGACCAACAACTTCGCCTACGAGGATGTCAATGTGGGGGCGGCGGGTGCCGTTGACCTGGCCATCACCAACCTTACGTTGAGCAACCTGAATCCGGAGCAGGGTGAAGAGATCGTGGTCGGCGTCACGATCATGAACGTGGGAGGATCCCCCGCTCAAGACTTCCGCTGGTCCTGGGATCCGGGAACGGGCGAGGGCCCTATCCAGAGTGAGGCCATGGCCAGCCTGGCGCCCGGCGATGACGTGGTGTCAGAGATGACCTACACCTATCAGCTTTCCGGAGACTATGTGGGAGAGGCCAAGGCCGACTCCTTTGATGCCTATGCCGAGCCTAACGAGACTGATAACCTGGCCCACGTAGACGTCAGCGTGAGGGTCAGACCCACGTCCGGTTGAGGCCAGGGCAATGAGAGCTTGCACCCGGCGGACCAGCTTTGTGTCTGATATCCTGTCTTCGCGAAAGGAGCAAGAGGCGATGAAGACAACTCACGATCGTGCGAGATGGGGGATCATGCTAATCTCCGCTCTGCTCTTTGCGAGCATGCTGGCCTGCCAATCAGGTGCAGGCCAGGTCCCTACCGCCCAGGTCACCTTCCCACCGACCGGCCGCCAGGTGGCGGTGGGTGATGTGGTACCTATCCATTCGATATCTCAGGACGACCGAGGGGTTGCCAGGGTCGAGCTGTGGGTCGCCGGGCAGTTGCTGGAGACGACCAGCGCCCCGGGCGATCAGAAGACCTTCGCTGCGGTTCAGAATTGGATGCCTTCGCAGGCTGGGGTCTTCAATGTCGGCGTGAGGGCTTATGACTCGGATGGGCAGGTTTCAGAGCCGGCGCTGATTTCCATTGAGGTCCTGACCACGGCGGCAGAGGTGACTCAGCCTCTGCCTGAACAGCCAGCGTCTCCTACGCAGGCTCCTCAAGCGGCGCCGCCGCCGTCAGGGCAGGGGCCCTCCGAGCAGCCGACGCCGACGCCGCTCACGGCCGTCGAGGCGTCGCCACCGGCGTTTGCTACTGTGGGCGGAGGGCCCGATCTGGAGTGTGCCAACTGGACGTACCAGGGCTTCCCTGACCCTGTGATTGTGGGCCAGCCCGTCGTTTTCGAAGTGTGGCTCTGGAATTCCGGCAATCTCCAGGCCTTCAACTTCCGCTGGGGAGTGCAGCCCATTACCCCGGCGGCGGAGTTCATGGAAAGCCAGGAGACCATCAGCCTGAACGGGGGCCAGGAAGGGACCTTCTCCTGGCAAGGCGACCCCGTCGTGTACGATCAGCCAGGCCAGTATACGATGCTGATGATGGTCGATCTGCACGATGCGGTGGACGAGGTGAACGAGGACAACAATCAGTGCCAGGGTCAGATAACGGTGGTGGAGCCGGCAGCGCCAACGGCCACGCTCGCGTCGTGGTCAGGCACGACCATCTTTGCGGACGCCGCGCGCTCTGGTCACCTATCAGGTGGCGGGGTCTTCGCTGACGCCGTCGTCGGAGATGATGGACAGAATGCACAGCTGAAGGGCTTCCTCACCTTTGACCTTTCCGGCATACCGGCGGGAGCGACTATCAATGCCGCTACCTTGAACTTGGGGTCCTACCAAAGAGAAGGAAACCCCTTCAACAGTCTGGGCGCGCTGAGGGCCTTGCCTGGTAACTTCGGGGGTCTAGACTCTGGGGACTGGAATGCGACCGTCATCGGAACCGCGGGATACTACGAAGAACCGGCTGACCTGCAGGCCGATCAGGACGTCCTGACTTCCGTAAAGCGGGCTTTCGAACAGGGTTGGGGCTCCTATCAGTTGCGACTCGAGTTCTCCGACCCCACGGACAGTGACAATAACACGGACGTCTTCTGGTTCAATGTGGGGACAGGCGGTGTGAGGCTGTTGGTCACCTATACTACGGGGGGGTAGGTAGCCAGGCCTCGCTGTCTACGCGGCACGGAAGGAAAGCGGGGCTCAGGGAGTCGTCGATTTCTGAGATCGTGGGGCCAGGCGGCGCACCCATTGTGGCGCTGAGCCATAGGTAGAAGGAGGGGGTGTCAGCATGGAGATTCGCGGATACAAGGGTCTGCTGCTCGTCGTCTGGGTTCTCGTGGCGGCGATGATCCTGGCCTGCGACCTGGGGGGTCTGTTTGGGGGTGGAGAGGCACCGAGTGTAGTCATCGAGCGCCCGTCCAGCGGAGCCGAGGTCAAGATGGGAGAGACCATACCCATCGCCGCCACCGCTACCGGCCCGTCGGGTGTGACCAGGCTGGAACTGTGGGTGGATGACGCCCTTCTGGCCACTGAAACAAGCCCGGTTGCCGAGGGGCAGAGTCCGTTCTCCGCAATCCTGCGCTGGAGGGCCGAGACAAGGGGCAGCCACAGGCTGGTGGTCAAGGCCTACGACGCGAGCGGGGGCGTGGGCGAGTCGGCGCCCGCCACGCTGGTGGTGGTGGAAAGAGGCACGCCTCCTGAGGCCACGCCGAGCGGCCCTCAACCGACGAGACAAGGGCCACCGCCCGCCTCGCCGGAGCCGCAGCCCACTCAGCCTGGGGCGCAACCGACTCAACCGGGGCCTCCGCCGGCCACGGCTACTCCGCCACCTCCACCGCCGACTCAGACATCGGCGCCGCCTGCGCCCACGAATACTGCGCCTTCAGGGCCTTGCCTCCCTTCGTCTGTCGCCACCATAAACGTAGGGGGACATCCCAAAGGTGTCGCCGTGTACGGGCACAGGGCGTATGTGGGTATTCACGACGCACCGGTGGTGGTGGTCATCAACACGGATAACAACACCGTGGTGGACACATTGGATACCGGGGTGCCAGGTACCCAGCAGGCTAATGGCGTAGTCTACCACAGCACTTCTGGCCTGGTGTACGTGGCCAACAAGACCGACGGCAGCGTGTCGGTGGTCGACCCCAGCGGTGCCGCCAGCCCGGTGATCATCGCCTCCAATGCCGAGCCCTTCGGACTCGCGGTGGCTGGTCAATACGTGTACGTGGCTAACTTCGGGGCCAATCGGGTGAGCAGAATCGACGTCAATACCAACACTGGGCAAAGCCTGATCGACACCTTCAACAAGCCGGCCTTGCTAGGGGCGCTGGGCTCGGATGTCTTCGTCCCTACCAACGGGGCTGGACCCATCTACCGCGTTCCCCCCGCAGGCAGCCGGATCGATATCGGCCAGAACAAGACCGGGTACTTCGCTGTCGCCGTCAACCCCACCAGCAAACGGGTGTTCGTCACCGACCGGGATGGTGGCAACCTCTTGAAGATAGACGGAAACACGAACTCGGTGGAGGGCACTCTGCATTTGCCCCACAGGCCCTATGCCGTCGCGGTCAACTCCTCGAAGGGACGGGTGTACGTCGTCGCGGCGGAAGCCGATCTGCTCTACATCGTCGACGGACCGACGCTGCAAGTCGTCGGTACGGTGCCCGTCGGTGGACAGGGTGCTGGAGAGGGCGGCCAGGGCATCGCCGTGTGGGGCGACAGGATCTACGTGAGCAACTTCCAGGACGGAACGGTGACCGTCCTTGACGACGCAGCCTGCCCTTAGACACCCACCCGCGTGGCGCGAAGGCCACGGGGACTCTGGGGAGAGTATCTTACGACTGCGGCGGGACCAGGTCCCGCCGCAGTTGCTGCTTCGAGAAAGCGACGATCTAGGGGCTGACCGTACAGGTATTGCACGGTGAACCGCCGCTCGATGCCCAGGAGATCGTCGATGCTGATCTGGGCAGGCATTGGGCTCAGTCCGCTGAGGAGCATCTCCATCAGGCTGGGCGTGCGCTGGTACTCGATGACGCGAGGCTGGCCCTCGATGCCCGCCAGTTCCCCCGCTAGCTGAATGGCCTCGGGGAGGTTGCCCAGTCGATCCACCAGGCCCAGCTCCACCGCCTGGCGCCCGGTGTAGACGCGACCGTCCGCCAGTTCCCGCGCTTCTTCTGGATCCAGGCCTCTACCCTCGACGACCACGGAGAGGAACTGCTCGTAGGCTTCATCGGTGATCGCTTGCCAGTGGGCGATTTCTTCTGCGGTCGGCTCCCGGTAGGGGCTCAGCTCGTCCTTCATGGTCCCGCTCTTGATCACCAGCATGTCGATGCCGACCTTGTCCAGCAACTCCTCGAAGTTGGGCACGGTAGAGATGACCCCGATGCTGCCGGTGAGAGTGGCCTGGTTGGCCAGGATCTCCTGGGCAGCACAGGAGATGTAATACCCTCCGGAGGCCGCCGTCTCGCCCATGGAGGCCACCACGGGCTTCTCTATCTCCATCAACGTGCTGTAGATCTCGTCTGTGGCGACGATTCCGCCTCCGGGACTGTTCACCCGCAGGACGATGGCCTTCACCGACGGATCTTGGTCAGCGCGCTCCAGAAGCTCGATGATAGACTCTGAATAGGCGTTGGCCGTGCCGGAAAGAGACCAGTTGGCCTCTTTGCCGGAGACGATGACGCCCTCGACGCGCACCACCGCCACCGCATCTTCCCAGATTCTGCCTGTGTCTGTCCCCCCCGAGAGGGAGAGCATGGTCACCCCCAGGCAGCTGACGGGGATGAGAACACAGGCCAGAATGCCCAGGGCCACACCGATCCAGATCCATTTGCGTCTATTCATCAGGCGCTCCCTTCTCCGTCGCCGTCCCCCGAAGAGCCTCGCCAGGTGATGTCCACCCGCAGGGAAGACGAACGGGATGAGTCTGCTATGTCGATTGTAACACACCTGGAACGCGGAGTTAAAGGCGCTCGATGCGTTGCAGGTGTGGGCGCTTTGTGGTAGCATAGGACTGCGCTGGCCGCGGAGGAGAGACGATGGTTAGGCAAAGGAACGGACGGTGGTCTTCGTGTGTGTGGCTCGTTGTACCGCTGCTCGTGGCCTTACTGTTCGTGACGGGCTGCGATGGCGCGAAGCGGATCGCGGTGGAGGTCGACGGCGCAAGGCGGATAGTGGAGACGCGAGAGGATACCGTGCGCGAAGCGCTGGAGGCCGAGGGAGTAGTGCTGGGAGCCCTGGACCGGACTCAGCCCGAGCTTTGGGAGGCGACTGTAGACGGCATGACCATCATCGTCACCCGCGTGCGCGAGGAGACCCAGGTGGAGACCAAGGTCCTGCCCTTCACCAGGCAGGTCCTGAGGGATGAAGCCCTCCAAGAGGGCGAGACCCGCTTGATGCAACTGGGCGCGAACGGGGAGGAGGAGGTCACCTATCTCGTTACCTTCGAGAACGACCTGGAGGTGAATCGGATCCCCAGTGCGCGAAAGACCACCAAGGAGCCCGTGGATGAGATAGTCGTCATTGGGGTCAGCGGAACTCTGCCGTCGGTGCCTGTCAGCGGGACCGTCGCTTATCTCTCCAATGGAAACGCCTGGATGATGCGCGGAGCCAGTGGAGGGAAGCGCCCGCTGACCTTCACTGGCGATCTCGACGAGCGGGTGCTCACCCTCTCGCCCGATGGGACCCAACTCCTCTACACCAGAAAGGCGGAATCGCAGGAGGGTGAGGAGAATGGCTTGAACAGCCTGTGGGTGGTGGGGACGGTGGTAGTGGGAGACGAGCCGCGGTCGTTGGACATCGAAGACGTGCGCGATGCTCAATGGTCCCCCGATGGAACGCGCATCGCCTACTCCACAGCGGAGAGGATCAATGGGCGACCGGGGTGGAGGGCCAATAACGATCTGTGGATCGCGTCTGCCGATGGGCGCGACGCGGCACAAATCCTGCCCGAGTCATCAGGAGGCATCTACGGCTGGTGGGGCAGCGAGTTCGCCTGGTCCCCTGACGGTCGCATCTTCGCCTACGCCGACGCGGATGAGGTAGGCCTGCTGGACCTCTCGACAAGCGAAACGCAGACCTTGCTGGACTTCCCTGCCTACCTGACATACGCTGACTGGGTTTGGGTTCCGTCTGTGTCCTGGTCCCCGGACGGCCGCTTCGTGGTGTGCACGGCCCACGCCACTTCGGTGGCGGAGAGCGAGGTGGCGGCAGAGAGCCCCATCTTCGACATCTGGGTGCTCAGCGTGGACGGCCAACTGAAGCTCAGTTTGGCGGAGGAATCGGGGATGTGGGCGTCTCCCCTCTGGTCCCCCGCTCAGTCAATGTCGGGCAGCGAGCAGTCGAGCCGCATCGCCTACTGCATGGCTGAAGATCCTCTCGACTCTCAGGCCAGCAGGTATGATTTGCATTTAATGGATCGGGACGGGAGCAACAAGGCCAAGCTTTTCCCCTTGCACGGCGAGGAGGGGTTGGAGGCGCCTCAACTGGCCTGGTCCCCTTGGGGAAACGAGCTGGTCATGCTGCGAGCTGGGAATCTCTATCTCCTCAACCTGGACAGTGGTTCGTTGAGGCAACTCACAGCGGATGGGGGGAGCAGTCACCCACGATGGGCGAAGTAGGGCGCCGGGGACGGGCTAGTGTGTGGGCAGCGCTGGACTTCAAGTCCAGCGTTGTGTGTAATTGGAAGCGATAGCGCCGGATCAATGTCCCGTCCGGCGAAGGTTCACTGGGGGGACCGGACGAAAGTCCTGCGCTACGAGAGGAAGACGTGCTCAAGCTGATACGTGATCGAGGATGTCGAAGGTATACTCTCAGCTCGTATATCATCTCGTGTGGGCAACAAGAAGGCGAGAACCGCTGATCACTGGGGAAGTCGAGGCGCGTCTCGTGCCATACGTGGAGCAGAAGTGCCGCCAGCTCGGGTATGGGCTGCACGCTGTGGGGTGCGTGGAGGACCACGTGCATCTGCTGCTTACCCTCAAGCCGACCGATACAGTTGCGGACGTTGTGAAGAAGCTGAAGGGCTCGTCATCCCACTTCATCAATGTTGAGGCTGGCTCGGCCCAGGCCCTGTATTGGCAGCGTGGATACGGTGCCGTGAGCTTGCGAAAGAGAGACATTCCGTTCGTCAAGGAGTACGTCGAGAGGCAGAAACAGCATCATGGAGAGGGCGGCGGAGCGATTGAGGGGCTGGAGCGGGTCGACTGAGGTGGTGGCGCGCCGGCACTCAAAGGCCCCTGGCAACTTAGTGGTTTGGAGGAGTGGAATCCGAACGCCAGCTACCATGCAGGATATGATTGGCTCTAGCGTCGGACTCGAGTCATGTTGTGCTCGTGAACCCGGCTGAAGCCGGTTCCCGCGGGGCCTCGAGCAAGGGCTCGGGTCTGACGGAGAGATCGAACGTGGTAGGAAGCTAGGGTGCTTATTGTAGGGAAATGGAACGTGCTTCAGCACGTTTCAGGCGGTGTAGCGTGGGGTTTCAACCCCACGCACTGAGGTCCCGTGATAGGAGGAGATAGCCGGGTAGGGTGCGGTTTGAGGTGGCGTTGGAGTGGAATGCGTCTCTCGCAGGCGTGTCTGCAAGGTGTGTTAGAACCGGTGTGTGAAAGGGCGAGCGTGGTGTGTTTTCCCATCAGCGGCGCTGCTGGAGGGAACGCCTGTAGCGCCGGACTAAAGTCCCGCGCTACAGGGGTGAAACCGGCTGAAGCCGGTTTCGAAGGGGCCTCGAGCAAGGGCTCGGGTCTGACGGAGAGATCGAACGTGGTAGGAAGCTAGGGTGCTTATTGTAGGGAGACGAAACGTGCTTCAGCACGTTTCAGGCGGTGTAGCGTGGGGTTGAAACCCCACGCACTGAGGTCCCGTGATAGGAGGAGATGGCCGGGTAGAGTGCGGTTTGAGGTGGCGTTGGAGTGGAATGCGTCTCTCGCAGGCGTGTCTGCAAGGTGTGTTAGAACCGGTGTGTGAAAGGGCGAGCGTGGTGTGGTGTGTTTTCCCATCAGCGGCGCTGCTGGAGGGAACGCCTGTAGCGCCGGACTAAAGTCCCGCGCTACAGGGGTGAACCCGGCTGAAGCCGGTTTCGAAGGGGCATCGAGGAAGGGTCCAGGTCTAGCGGGGAGATCGAACGCCGTGGGAAGCCAGGGTGGTGTCGGAGGGGGACGAAACGTGCTTCAGCACGTTTCAGGCGGTGTAGCGTGGGGTTGAAACCCCACGCACTAAGGATGCAGGCTTTGGGGCGCGTCTGTTGGCGCTGCGCACTGGTGATCGGATATCTGCGATGCTAAAGAGGGTGAAGCTGGCGTTGGGAGGTACGGAGGGCGCTCGCGTGGTCGCGGGAATGCTCCTCTACCTGCTGTGCCTGGGGCTTCTGGCTGGTTTGGCCTGGAGACTCGTGGGCGACCACCAGTATGAGAACCGCGGTGTGTGGTACGGCACGCCGCCAGACATCTCCCAGGCGGCCGTGTACCCTCTGGGGGTCAACGCGTCGTTGGAGAGGTATGAGGGCCAGGAACTGGACCGCGCCCTGGGTCTGATCGGCGATGGTGGGTCTCGGTGGGTGCGGCAGCGCTTTCCCTGGTCGGAGATCGAGCCTGAGAAGGGCGTCTACGACTGGGCTCCCTGGGACAGGATCGTGGATGCTGCATCCGAGCGCGGCCTGTCGGTGATCGCCGTGCTGGAGACTTCTCCCGCTTGGGCCAGGTCGCCTATGGATGCCGAGACCCCGGAGGCTCCTCCCTTGGACTTCGACGACTACGCGGACTTCGTGGGGACTTTCGCCACTCGTTACAGGGAGCAGATCGACTACTATCAGATCTGGGACGAGCCCAACCTCTACCCGCATTGGGGTGAGAGGTACATCGATCCGGCCGCTTACACGCACCTACTGGAAAGCGCTTACGGGGCGGTCAAGGAGGCGGACGGTGAGGCGCTGGTCCTGACCGCTGGCCTGGCTCCCAACGTGGAGGAGGGCGGGCGGTACATGAGCGACATCCGCTTCCTGCAGAAGATGTACGAGGCCGGGGCCAGAGCGTATTTCGATGTCCTGGCGGTGAAGCCCTACGGCATGTGGTACGAGCCTTACGATCGGCGGCTGTCTCCCCTGGAGACGAACTTCTCGCGGCCCATCCTGCTGCGGGAGGTGATGGTGGACCACGGGGACGCAGGCAAGGCTATCTGGGCTGTGGAGTTCGGGTGGTGTGCGCTCCCATCCTCCTGGAGTGGGCCGCCCGCGCCGTGGACGAGCGACAGCGAGGAGGTGCAGGCGCGACGCACGGTGGAGGCCATCCAGCGCGCACGAGAGGAGTGGCCCTGGATGGGGGTTCTGGCCTTGCAGCATTTTCATCCACTGGCCGAGGCCGACGATCCGATCAGGGGCTTCTCCCTGGTTACCGACGATCTTGAGCCGCGGCTCACCTACCTGCGGGTACAGGAGTTGTCTGGAACCACCGCGATCGCCTACCCGAGGTGGTATCCCGCCGACAACTGGGCCACGGAATACGTGGGCTCGTGGCACGACCAGGACGGGGCGATGACTGGGGGAGCGGAGGGTGACGAGGTCATTTTGCCCTTCTTCGGGACAGGTCTGGAGATCGTCGTGCGACCGCCTCTCCATCTGAGTGAAGTGGCTATCGATGGGCAGCCAAGCGTAGCGCTCCCTGGAGGGTCGCTGCAAGTCGAGGACGGAGCTGAGCAGCGCACAGTCACCCTGGCCAGGGGGCTGGAGTACGGGTCGCACGAGGCACGCCTCACCGTGGGCAGTGGGGGTGTGGAAGGCGGCCTGACGGGCTTCGTTGTGATCCGTGAGAGCAGCTTTGCGCGATACTACGTGTGCCTGGCGCTGCTGATGGGCACCGCTGTGGTCGTTTCGTGGCGACTGGTTCGGCTGGCGCTGCTGCCCCGGCCCCTCTCGTGGTGGCGGGCTCTCGCTGACTGGTACCTAGGCCGTCCTCTGTGGCAGCAGGGCCTGCTCATGGGCCTGGCCTTGACCATCTACTACTTCTCACCCTGGTTTGCGGTGAGCCTGGTGGGCCTCGTTGTGCTCACGCCTCTCGTATTTTTGCGCGTCGACCTGGGCCTGGCCTTCGTTGCCCTGTCCATACCCTTCTTTCTCAGGCCCAGGATCGTGCTCGGCCAGTCGCTGTCGCTGGTGGAGATGCTCACGCTCCTGTGCTTCGCCGGCTGCCTGATAAGGGAAGTGCTGAAGCGAGCCCCTGCGGGAGAGGCAGATGGCGAAGGACCGCTCCCCCTGTTCCCGGACCAGCCCCTGGGCAGCCTGCGTGGACTGGCGCGCGGCTGCTGGAAGCTGGCGGTTCATCTGCTTGGCGCCTCTTCGTCGCTGGACTGGGCGGTCCTCTTCTTCCTGGTGGTCAGCGTGCTCTCCCTGGCGGTGTCGGAGAACTTCGGGGTCAGCATGTACGAGCTGCGCACCGTGATCGTGGGACCGGTCATCTTCTACCTGTTGCTGAGAGAGGTGCCTCTGGACGATGACGGCCTTCTGCGGTTGGTGGATGCTCTGGTGCTGGGCGCGCTGCTCATGTCGCTCTACGGGCTGTACCAGTACTTCGTCCGCGGAGACGTGATCACCGCTGAGGGCGTGCGCCGCATCCGGGCACTATACGGTTCTCCCAATAACCTGGGGCTGTACCTGGGTCGTTTGGTGCCCATTGTGGTGGCCATGGTTTTCTTCGGCAGGAAGAGGCGTCGTCGATGGGGGTACCTCCTGGCTGGGCTGCCCATCGTCCTTGCCCTCTACCTCACGCATTCGAGAGGCGCCTGGCTGCTGGGGGTTCCCGCCGCCCTGCTGTTCATGGGCTTGCTCAAGGGCTGGCGTGCGCTGCTCGTGGCGGTCGGCGCGTCGATAGGGGCCGTCGCCGCCTTGCTTCCCTTCGCCGGGGCGGAGCGTTTCAGGTCTCTCTTCGACCTCACTGGCGGCACCGCCTTCCAGCGCCTCAAGTTGTGGGAGGCGACGGCGGGCATGATTCGCGATCATCCGCTGTGGGGGGTGGGACTGGACAACTTCCTCTATCAGTACCCGCGCTACATGCTTCCGGAGGCCTGGCAGGAGCCGGACCTCTCCCATCCTCACAACATTCTGCTGGACTGGTGGACGCGTTTGGGCGTGCTGGGTGTGGGGGCCTTGATCTGGTTGGAGGTGGCCTTCTACAGGATGGGCCTGCGTCTCTATCGCTCTCTCGACGAAGGTGAGCTGAGAGCGCTGGTCCTTGGTCTTCTGGGCAGCATGGTGGACTTCCTGGCGCATGGGCTGATAGACAACTCCTACTTCCTGGTCGATCTCGCCTTCGTCTTCTTCCTGACCCTGGGCATCATCCGCCGGCTCTCCTACCGGGGAACCTAGGTGGCGCTGTGGCTCGGCTCTACAGGCAGAAACAGGTAAGGGCTGGGAAGGACGGAATGGCAGGGGGCGGTCGGCGGGGTCCAGCAGGACGGTGCGTGCTCTTGACCGTTCTTCTGGGCACTGCTGAAAGGAGCCCGTTGCCTGAAGGCACCGCTTGAGGTAAGATCATGCCGGAAGCGCGACGAGAGGGCAGTGAGGAGTCATGAGGATACTGGTCACCGGCGGCGCCGGGTTTCTAGGGTCTCATCTGTGCGACAGGTTCTTGTCGGAAGGGCACCAGGTTGTGGCCATGGACAACCTGATCACCGGCAGCACGGCGAACATCGAGCACCTGGCGGGCAACGAGGATTTCCGTTTCGTCAAGCAGGACGTGACGGAATACCTGTACGTAGAAGGGAGGCTGGACGCTATCTTGCACTTCGCCTCTCCCGCCAGCCCTATCGACTATCTGGACTTGCCTATCCAGACGCTGAAGGTGGGGGCCCTGGGGACCCATAAGACGCTGGGCTTGGCCCGAGAGAAGAAGGCGCTTTACCTCCTGGCTTCCACGTCCGAGGTGTACGGCGACCCGCTGGAGCATCCCCAGACGGAAGAGTACTGGGGCAACGTCAATCCCATCGGGCCGCGCGGAGTCTACGACGAGGCCAAGAGGTTCGCCGAGGCCATGACCATGGCCTACCATCGGTACCACGGCCTGGAGACGCGCATCGCCAGAATCTTCAACACGTATGGCCCCCGTATGCGCCTGGAGGATGGCCGGGTAGTGCCCAACTTCATCGCGCAAGCCCTGCGGCACGAGCCGCTGACGGTGTACGGGGATGGCCGCCAGACGCGTTCCTTCTGTTACGTCTCAGACCTGATCGAGGGCATCTACAGACTGCTCTTCTCCGACGAAGTGGATCCCGTCAACGTGGGCAACCCTCAAGAGATGACCATCCTGGAGTTCGCTAGCCTCGTCAATGAGATCACGGGCAACTCCTCGGGCATCGTATACCAGCCGCTGCCGGAGGACGACCCCAAGGTGCGACAACCGGATATCTCGAAGGCGCGCGCGGTCCTGGACTGGGAACCAGAGGTGCAGTTGGAAGAGGGCTTGCAGGACACCATCTCCTGGTTCCAAGGACGTTTGGGGAGAGGGGGCCTCCCCGGGGGTCGACGTCCTGGCTGATGTGCACGGGGGGTCGAGCGACCGTCGCTCGCCGGCATCGATCCGCGCGCAAGCGGAGGTGGAGGGGTATGGTCTGGCTATGCGACCTGACGGTAGAGGGCGGCGACGTCTGGTTCAAGCCCGCGACAAACCCGGGCGTGGTCAGTGCAGAGGGGTTCCTCGAGCTCTCCGAGCCATACTGGATCTGGTTCCAGGACATCGATCGCGAGCTGCCCTTCGCTTCCTCTGACCCTTCGCATAAGTACAGGGTCAAGAAGGGACGCGTGGCGCTGGAGCCCCGATTGGAGCCAGACGATCCGCAGCCCAAGGACCTTCTCCGGTTCTGGCAGCGTTTGTTCTGCCCCAAAGCTGAGGAAGGCGAGGAGTGGTATGGTTACGTGTTCTCCGCCCACCTGCCCCTGGATCTGGGAGAGACGCTGACCGTGCGCTTCAAGGACACCACCTTCTGGGGGCGGGAGGGCACCTTCGTCGAGTTCGTCCACCACCAGCCGCCGTACATTCTCGTGGCGCACGAGAGGACGAGTCTGGTGGCTGCCAAGGATGAGGAGTTCGAGTTGATGCTCAGGCTCAAGTGCCGGTGGCCGCTGGGAGGATAGCGACCTGCCTGGGGACTGTGTCTCTGCCAGCGAATCCATGCCTCCGTTCCGCCGAGAGTCGCTTTCCTTGCTGGCAGTCAGTCGACGCCACGTCTGAGCTGCCTTTCTCCGCCGTGATCTGTCTTGCGGGGCGCGAGAGGCCAGGCTGTTCCCAGGCATTGCGCATCTGTGGGCGGCCATTGATGATGATACCATGGGTGCGATCCGCGGCAAGCCAGATGTAATGTGTTACTCGGAGGTTGACAAGCGTTCAGAAGTGTGCTACAGTGTGGACAATAGCATCGAACTCATTGTCTGAGCGAGAAAGGAGGGGCGATGAAGAGCTACTGGCTGAGAGGCTTGGTGTTCGGCGTGAGTCTGGCGCTGCTGCTGGCAGGCGGCGTGGCGTTGGCGCAGGGCTTGTACGTCACTGCCGACAAGGCGTGTGTGCAATGCTCTCCCATGGGGGGAGGGGACCTCGTGCCTTTGCCCATCACTGTGCCGGAGGAGTATCTCGTCACCTACACCTACGGGGGGTGGAGCCACGATTTAAGCTACTCGTTGTGCACGCGCATGGTTCCCCCCACTTATGAGTTTGAGCCCCCCTTTATGTGCATGATGCCCCCACCTAGTGAGGACGCACTGACGTGCGAATGGTTCATGCCCTGTGAGTTGTTCCGTGCTGCTGACCTATCCTTGCTCCCTGAGGGTGTCGATCCGTCCTTTGGCATAGAGCAGTTGTACGGAGAGTGGACCTTTCAGGTGAAACTCTTAGACGCGGGACACAACACCATTGACTCTGCTGAGGCGAGTTGGCTGCTGGCAGAAGACTGCTTTGCGGCGATGTTCGTGCCCGAGCCTGGCTCGATCCTGCTCCTGGGGGGTGGTCTGGCGGGTCTGGCGGGCTACGCTGCCCTTCGGCTGCGCTCGAGTCAGACGCTGCGCTGGAGGAGAAGAGAATAGGAGGCTGCCGCCAGGTCCCTGATCACGACCCTCGTGTTCTCGAGGGAAAGGAGGAGCTCGAGATGGGCGCTGTTGTTCTCGGCCTCCTGTCTGCTGGGCATCTTGATCTTGCCGACGATGGTCCAGGCACAGGATGGCTCCGTGGGGGGAGAGCCAAGTGAAGGGACCGACGTCGGTGATGCGCCTACCAGCTACAACAACTTCCTCACCCAGATGACCGCCTATCCCTCCGGCGGCCCGCCGGGCGTCCTGGCCAACTTCCCCGTGGTGGCGTTTCCCAAGGCGCCCCCCTCACCGGATGGCTATGGGCTGTGCCACGCACCTTATTCTCCATCGTATCTCGGCCCACCACCGCTCCCCAGCAAGAGCGGTGAATCCGACGCTGACATGCCGCCGGATGCGGATGGGCCGACCAATATCGATCCGCTGACGGACACGGCTAACCGGGACGGGCACGACGACGGGGTGACGTTCCCCGCCAGTCTGCCCCAGTGCAAGCCGGTGACTATCTTCGTGGAAGGTTTGATCCTCGTGGTGGGAGCGGCCCCCGAGTATTACATCGAAGGCTGGTTCGACTGGAACCGCGACGGCGACTGGAACGATGGTGGGGCGTGCGGCTGCGGCAGCAACGAGTGGGCGATCCAGGACTGGCCGGTGGTCCCAGACCCGACCACGGGACACTTCTCGGCATCCATCCCCATCGTGCCCTGCCACCCGGGGAGCGAGACGGACCCGCTGTGGGCCCGCGTGACTCTCTCGGATGAACAGTTCGTGGCGCTGGGTGCCCAGTGGCAGGCCGGGGGCAGGCCTGTGGATTCCCTCTGTCTGTTCGATGGGGAGACCGAGGATTACTACCTGCAGCCGACGGTGGAGTTCGTCCCGGAGCCAGGTTCGATCCTGCTTCTGGGCAGCGGCCTTGCTGGATTGGCAGGGTATGCTACTTTCCGACTGCGCGGAGCGCGGGGGCGGCACTAGACGACGAGAGAGTAGTAGCTCTGCTGCGGACTGGAGATCACGGGGGCCGTCCCGCATCGGGATGGCCCTCTTTTTCTTGTGCGGGGACTCCACGCAGGTTAGTCATCAAGCGGTGCGAGAGTCGAACCTGTCTCTGGCCCTCGCCGGTCACTCGGCGGCTGGCTTGCCCGGCAGGTCTCTGGCCCAGGCGCTTTCGTGGGGCCCGGCGCAGTGATGACCTCGTCGGACAGATCGTTTACAGAGCGTAGGTGTGGAGCGAAGAGGGGGAGGTGATCCAGGAGCAGGGGTGGAAAGGCCATGAAGCTAGGGTCTTGGATGTGGGTGTGTTGCTGGACAGCCT
>DAOUME010000017.1:0-42366 GCA_034411995.1 Anaerolineae bacterium
TTCTCACACTGAACTTGAAGAGGATGGTGAAGCTGTTGACCGGGGTGAACTTCAAAGGCAGGGCGAGGTTGAGTGCCTGATACCAAGGGACGACTGCGTCAGATGGAGGGAGAAGGGATGAGGAAGCCGAAGAAAGCCCAGATGACAGCCCCAAAAGGCGCGAGAGCGGGGCTCTAAGGCCCCAATTTGGCCCCAAAGCAGCCCGGAAAGTCGCTCCAACTGCCTCCACGACCAAACCTTAAATCCCTCTCGCTCGTTTTTCCACACTCTCCAGGGTCGCGTTTGACAATTGCGGCGCAGGCAAGCTATAATAGTAATTTGAATATCCTACCGCCACCAGTGGCAGAGGGTTCCCATGCCCAAGCGTACGTATCAGCCTAAGAAGAGAAAGCGAAAGAGAGCTCACGGATTCCGTGCCCGCATGCGGACGCCTGGGGGACGAAGGGTGCTCAAGGCGCGCCGGCAGAAGGGGCGTAAGAGGTTGACCGTCTGATTCGTCGCCGCAAGACAGGATGGTGGCCGCGATCGTGTCATGGAGAGGAGACACCGACTCAGGGACCATGAGCAGTTCCAGCGGGTCAAGAAGGAAGGGCGATCGTGGTCACATGTCCTCCTGGTCCTTTGTACGCTTCCCAACGGACTGAATCATAGCCGTTTCGGGTTCTCGGTGAGCAAGCGGGTCGGCAAGGCCGTGGTTCGCAACCGGGTAAAGCGGCTGCTGCGCGAGGCGACGGGAGCACGACAGGAATCCGTGCTACCCGGTCACGACCTGGTATTCATCGCTCGCAGGCCGGCGGCGGGGGCTGACTTCAGAGAAGTGGATCAGGCGGTGGAAGATCTCCTGACGCTGGCCGGGCTGTTGCGGGCATGAGCAGAACCCGCGAGACGCAGACATGAAATCATTCTTGTTGATGTTGATCCGCCTGTACCGGAGGTTCATATCCCCAGCTCTTGCCCCCTCTTGCCGCTTCGTGCCGACGTGTTCGCAGTACGCGTACGAAGCCATCGAGCGGTATGGCGCCCTGAAGGGTGGCTGGCTGGGCCTCAAGCGCTTGTTGCGCTGTCATCCCTTCCATCCCGGGGGGTTCGACCCGGTACCGTAAGTGCGGAGAATCGTGGAGGAAACCTGTCCTTGAGAGAAACGACGAAAAGGATTGGCAGGCTGGCGCTGATCTGCTGTGCCCTTCTATTGTTGTCTGTCCTCGCAGTGGGATGTGGAGGCCGCGCGGCCATGGGCTGGTCGGCGCCGGTGATCGACGATGGCACTCTGTACTTCGGATCGAAGACAGGCCAGCTCCATGCCCTCGACCTGGCCACGCGGAAACACCTGTGGTCCTTCCCTTCGGAGGGAGCTCTGGCCGGCATCTATTCGACGCCGGTGATACGTGACGGTGCGCTGTTCTTCGGCTCATACGAGATCGCGACCTCGACCTTCCTGATCTTCCAGACTCAGGACATCCAGGGGCGGGCCTACGCTTTGGATGTGACCGGGGGGGAGGAGACCTGGCATTTCCCGAAGGATTCCTCGCAGGACCCGGAGCCGTTCCTGGCCTCACCCGCCTTAGGGGAGGGCCTGGCCTACTTCACGTCAGCGGATGGGAAGGTCTATGCACTGGACATGGAGACGGGGGCCCTGAGGTGGTCCTTCGGGAGCGGAAAGGAGATCTGGGCCGGGCCGACCTGGCGGGATGGGATCCTGTACGTCGGATCCGCGGACAAGAACCTGTACGCTTTCGATGCCGCCACGGGCGACCAGCGATGGGCCTTCACGGCCGGGGGGGCGATATACAGTACCCCCGTGGTCAGTGGGGACCTGATCTACTTCGGCGCGTTGGATAACAAGGTCTATGCCATCGATGCGGATAGCGGAGCCGAGGTGTGGACCTACAGGACCGACAACTGGGTCTGGGCTGGCCCCGTGAACTACGACGCCGATCTGCTCTACGCGGCCTCGCTGGATCATTCACTCTACGCCCTGGATGCGGCCAGCGGCACCGTCAGGTGGACCTTCGAGGCCGAGGACATGATCCCCGCCTCACCGGTGATCACGGACAGTGTGGTATACCTATCGGCCCGTGAGGCGGGTGTATACGCCCTGGACGCCGAGACGGGTGCCGAGTTGTGGCATTTCCCGAAGGAGGGGATGGTCTCGGTGCTGGCGTCGCCTGCGGTGGCAGATGGGGTCGTCTACGTGAATGCGGACGACAGCAAGCTGTACGCGCTGGATGCGGCCACCGGGGAACTGTTATGGGACGTAGCTCCAGGCGAGTGGGAATGACGGGAGGATGCTGAATGCCCGGAGTGACTGAACTCTGGAACCTGCTGATCATGGAGCCGATGCTCAATCTGTTGATGCTCCTGTACAGCGTGCTGTTCAACAACTTCGTTCTGGCCATCATCGGGCTCACGGTGGTGGTGAGACTCCTCACCTTCCCTCTCACGCAGAGACAGATCAAGTCGATGAAGGCCATGCAGGAATTGCAGCCTGAGATACAGAAGCTGCAAAAGAAGTACGGCAAGGACCGGGAGAAGCTTTCCTCGGCCACGATGGAGCTGTACCAGAAGGCCGGTGTCAATCCCATGATGGGTTGCCTGCCTATGCTGGTCCAGATGCCGATCTGGATTGGACTCTATCAGTCCATCTACCAGGCACTGGGCAGCACTCCGGAGCAGTTCATAGTGCTGTCTCAGCGGTTGTATCATACTATTCCGTTCATGTACAACATAGCGGCTGGTTCTCTACCACTAAACAGTCGGTTCTTATGGCTGCACCTGGGGCGCCCTGATCCCTACTACGTGCTGCCCATCCTCGTCGTGGCCGTCTTCTGGCTGCAGCAAAAGCTCACTACTCAGCCGGCCGCCGATCCATCACAGGCCCAGATGAACAGAACGATGCAGATGATGATGCCGGTCATGTTCGGCGTGATCACGTTGCAGGTTGCCTCGGGACTGGCAGTCTACTGGGTGGCGTCGGGGTTGTTGCAGATCATCCAGCAGGGTTTCACAACTGGTTGGGGAGATATCGTCAAGGCGCTGCCCGCCGGGGTACCAGGGCTTCCCACGGGAGAGGAAGCGAAGAAAGATGCAAGAAGGAAGAAGCGTTGAGGTCTCGGGGCGAACCGTTGACGAGGCCATCGAGAGGGCGCTAGAGCAACTGGGCGTTGCTCGTGACCAGGTGGAGACCGAGGTACTGACGGAGGGCAGCCGCGGTATCCTGGGGCTCGGGGCAGAGGAGGCGAGGGTCAAGGTGACGCTCGCCGAGCCTTTGGAGTATATGGAGGAGCTCCAGGCCGAGAGCCGGGAGGTCTCTGAGATCGCCATCGATGTGCTCAGGGACCTGCTGCGACACATGGGGGTCAGGGCCACCGTAGCCGTCCGCGACGATACGGGTGGACCAGCGCTGCCTGTGGTGCTGGATGTGGAAGGCGACGATCTGGGTATCCTCATCGGGCGCCAGGGCGAGACCCTGCGGGACCTGCAGTACATCACGCGGTTGATCGTCAGCCGGAAGGTCCAGCATTGGGTGAACGTCCTGGTGGACGTGGGAGGCTACAAGAGGCGCCGGGAAAGGGTGCTTACGGAGCTGGCGCAGAGAATGGCCGAACGCGTGGTCGCCGAAGGCCGGCCCGTGAGCCTGGAACCGATGCCGGCCCACGAGCGGCGCATCGTGCACATGGCGCTTCGCGATCACGAGTTTGTGACCACCGAGAGCACAGGGGAGGGACGGCGGCGCAAGGTCGTAATCCTGCCCACGGCAGACCTGTGACTTGTGCCTCCCATCTCCCGAGCAACACCTCTGTTCTGAAGGCACTGATGGATGAAGATCACCCGCGCTGAGGTGGAACACATCGCCACTCTGGCGAGGTTGGAGCTGACCGAGGCGGAGATCGAGCGACTCCAGAGCGAACTGTCGCAGATCCTGGAGTACGTGGATCAGTTGAACGAGCTGGATACCACGCAGGTTCTCCCCACCGCTCACGTCGTGGCCCGGGAGGACGTGCTTCGAGAGGACGTGAGCAGGCCCTCCTTGCCCACCGAGGAGGTGCTGGCCAACGCTCCCCAGGCAGAGGAAGGGTACTTTCGCGTCCACGCGGTTCTCCCCGGGGCAGAACCGTGACCCTCGATCGGTTGACCATCCACGAAGCCCACGAGCTGCTCCGCAAGCGTGAGATCTCCTCCGTCGAGTTGACTCAGTCCGTGCTGGCCCACATCGACCAGTGTGACGCACAGGTCGAGGCGTACATCACGGTCACCCCTGAATTGGCACTGGAACAGGCGAGACAGGCCGACAAGCGTATCGCTGGCGGTGAGGCGGGTCCCCTGACCGGCATCCCCGTGGCCGTCAAGGACAACATGTGCACCAAGGGGGTGCGCACGACCTGCGGTTCCAGGATACTGGAGAGCTTCGTCCCTCCTTACAGTGCCACCATCGTAGAGAGGCTTCGCGATTTCGGGGCGGTGGTTGTGGGGAAGACGAACATGGACGAGTTCGCCATGGGCTCGTCGACGGAGTACTCGGCCTTCTTCCCCACGCACAACCCGTGGGACGGCTCGCGGGTGCCCGGTGGCTCCAGCGGCGGGTCGGCCGCCGCCGTGGTGGCCAACGAGACCATGTTCGCCCTGGGATCGGACACCGGAGGCTCGATTCGACAGCCCGCCGCACTGTGCGGCGTGGTCGGATTGAAACCGTCCTATGGGCGCGTTTCGCGGTACGGCCTGATCGCCTTTGCGTCCTCGCTGGACCAGATAGGCCCGCTGACCAAGGACGTCAGAGACTGCGCCCTGGTGATGAACGCCCTGGCCTTCCACGATCCTCTGGACTCTACCTCGGCCCCTGAGCCTACACCCGACTACACGTCGTACTTGAGGGACGATCTGTCGGGGCTGGTGGTGGGCGTGCCCTCCGAGTACTTCGCCGAGGGGTTGGACCCGACGGTGGGGGAGCGGGTGGAGGAAGCGATAGGCAAGCTGGGGGAGCTGGGGGCGGAGGTGCGTGAGATCTCCATGCCCCACGAGCACTACGTGGTAGCCACCTACTTCCTCACCTCCTGGGCGGAGGCCAGCGCGAACCTGGCGCGATACGATGGGCTGAAGTATGGGCTGTGGGCTCCGGATGCCCGGGACATCCGCGAGGCTCAGAGCAAGGCGAGGGGCAGGGGGTTCGGGCCGGAGGTGAAGCGACGCATCATGCTGGGTACCTATGCCCTGAGCTCGGGGTACTACGACGCCTACTACCTGAAGGCCCAGAAGGTACGGACTCTGATCAAAGAGGACTTCGATCGCGCCTTTGCTGAGGGGGTGGACGTAGTCGTGGGGCCGACCTCTCCCGTCGTGGCCTTCGGCATCGGCGAGAAAGTGGACGATCCTCTGGAGATGTACCTGGCGGACCTGTACACCATCCCCGCGAACCTTGCAGGTCTACCGTGCATCTCCATTCCGTGCGGATTCGATGACGGGCTGCCTGTGGGGCTACAGATTCTGGGGCGCTCCTTTGCCGAGGGGACGGTGCTCCGGGTAGCTCACGCCTACGAGCAAAGCACGGACTTCCATCTCCAGCGGCCTTCCCTAAGCCTGTAGCCTGCCCGGCAGCCCGCCCTGGGGCTACCTGCCCACACCGGTCACAAACAGGTTGAGGGCCAGACGCTCTTCCATCTCCCCGCTCTTGACCGCGGCGTCTACCTCCAGCAGACTGCGGTAGATATCCTCCAACTGCTCGAAGGAGAAGTTGCGAGCCTGCTTCGAGCTCTTGTCGATCACGAAGGGGGGCAGGCGCAGCAAGGCCGCGATGTCGGCGGGCAGGGTCCCCACGGCCCGGAGTTCCTTGATCTGGAGCAGGATCCTGAACTGCCTGGTGATCATGTGCAGGACGTAGAGCGGGTGGTGGCCGCCTTCCAGAAGCCGCTCCAGCAGCTCCATGGCCCGTCTCGTGTCCCGTCTCCCCAGCGCGTCCACCATGTGGAAGATGTTGGCCTCTTGCACGTAGCTGACCAGAAGCTCGACGTCTTCCTCGTTGATCGGCCTCTCTGGTCCCACGTAGGTGAGTAGCTTCTCTATCTCCTGATCCAGGAGCCGGAGGTCGCCGCCCACGAAGGCTGCGAGTACGTCGACGGCTGGTCTCTCTATCCGCCCTTCTTTGTCCTCGACCCGTTCCACGATCCAGCCGCGCAGCTCACGGCTGCGGAGAGGAGCGAACTCCTTCTCGTACCCGTGGTCGCTGCGGGAGACGATCCTGTGGATGGGGTTGCCTGGCTTGATCTTGCCGCTCTCCATCAGCACCAGCCGGGTGGTGTCTGGCAACCGGTCGACGTACTCCTCGAATCGCTCCAGGAAGGTGGAATCCAGCTCGGAGTAGCCCGCCTTCTCTCTGGAGTCGCGCTGGAAGCGAGTGGCCAAGTCGCTGACGATGACCAGGCGCCTCTCGCCTAGGAACGGAGTGGAATCGCAGGCGAAGATGAGCTCGTCGAGGGTCAACTGGCGGCCGCTGAGCTCGGTGGTGTTGAGAGCCAGGGTGGCCGGGTCGCCGAGCTTGGCTTTCATGTCCTCCAACTGGAGGGAACGCCGGTATTCGTCTTCGCCGTGGAGCAGGTAGAACATGAGGGTTAAACCAGCCCTCGCTAGCGGGAGTGCTCCAGGAGCACCTGGTGAATCGTGAGCCGTCCTACGATCTGGCGGGTGACCTCCGCTACCCTCAGGCCAGCCACGTCCGTGGAGGTAGTCACCTGCTCCTGGATGAGGAGGCCCAGGGGCTGGGCGACGATCACCGCGAGGGTGGCCGCCAGGATGAAGCGGGGCAGCTTGCTGAGACGTCCCTTGGACCTGCCCATGGCCAGGAAGGTGGCTATCCCGGCGAGGAAGCCGGCGACGGCCAGGTTGGTGCCGCAGCGGGGATGGATCGCCAGCTCCGCCTGGCCCGCCTGGAGACGGCCCAGGGCCTCCGTAGCCGTATCGGCCAGCGTCTTGGTGTCCACGGTCCCGTAGACGTGAAAGCCGCGGAGGGAGGTCCGGGCCACGGCGTTGAGGTAGGGCTGTCTCTGGGCCAGGAGGTGCATGGTGGCATGCTCTACGGCGTGATTCCTTCTCAAAGTGGCGATGAAAGGTAGCTCTAGTACGCCCATGGCGGTTCCTTTCCACGTCTTCTCGCTCTCGTCCGTCCGGCCGTGGAGCCGCCAGTCGAGAGTCCCTTGGCGCGAGGCGCAACCCTTCGGGCCGGGCAGCTACCCGCTACTGCGTCGACTCCACCAGCGCCTCCAGGTCGCGCTGCATCGCTTCCAGTTCAGTGCCATAGCCGGCCCAGTCGCCCGCCTGGAGGTACTGCTGCGCTCGTTGGTAGTGCTCCATGGCCGAGAGGGCCAGATCGTGGACGCCCGGCGATTCCGTCGCTGGCGGCGGTGGCGGCGCGCCCACCACCGACGTGCCCCCGAGGCCGGACAACGCCTCATCCAGGGATTCGGCCATGAGCACGCGCTCCCCGGAGGCCACGATCACTCGTTTCAGTTCGGGGAGGCGGCTCGTCTCGGCTTGAAGGTAGAGCGGCTCCACGTAGAGCAGCGAGTGATCGATAGGGATGACCAGCAGATTGCCCCTGATGACCTGGGACCCCCTCTGGGCCCACAGGGAGAGCTGGCCGGAGATGGCGGGTTCCTGATCGATGCGGGCCTCGATCTGCAGGGGGCCGTAGACCAGCTCCTGCTTGGGAAACTTGTACAGCAAGAGCTTGCCGTAGTTCTCTCCATCGGAGCGGGCGGCCATCCAGGCCACCATGTTCTGCTTGTTGGCCGGGGTGAAGGGGAGGATGAGCATGAACTCCTCTTGTTGGGCGTCAGGCAGCACCATGGTCACGTAGTAAGACTCCATGGGCTGCTCGTTCCCGCTGTACACCTCGTGTGCGACCTCCCAGAGGTCCTCCTTGTTGTAGAAGACGGTGGGGTCCTCCATGTGGTAGGTGTTGTTCATCTGGGCCTGAATCATGAACAACCCCTCCGGGTACCTGAGGTGCGCGCGCAGGGACGGGGGCATCTCATCCCAGGGGGTGAAGAGGGCCGGGAAGATGGCCTCATAGGCCTGGATCAGGGGGTCTTGCTCGTCGACGACGTAGAAAGTCAGGTCGCCGTTGTAGGCATCTACGGCTACCTTCACGGAGTTGCGTATGTAGTTGAAGCGGCCATCGTACGGCTGCGAGTAGGGATACATATCGGTCGCGGTGTAGGCGTCCTGGAGCCAGACCAGTCGACCGTCCGCGATGACCAGGTAGGGATCCGAGTCGTACAGCAGGAAGGGCGCTACGGTGCGCACCCGCTCGTGGATGTTGCGGTGGAGCATGGCGCGGCTCTCTGAGGTGAGATACTGGCTGAGGAAGACCGACGCGTCGCCGAAACGATAGGCGAAGGCCGCCCTCTTGAGCGGTGAATCGAGAAGCACTCCCCCGTGGCCCTCGTAGGTGGTGGTGATGTTCTGATCTCCACTGGGATAGTCGAACTCCTCGATGGTGCTGTTGACGAAGACGTAGGTGTCGGTCTTCTCACCGTAGTAGATCTCGGGGCGGTCGATCTCCAGGCCGGGCACGGTGCGCGGGGGCAAGTCCCTGACCCACAGGTCGGGCAACCCATCAGGAGTGACCTCGTTGACGGGGCTCATCACCAGGCCGTAGCCGTGGGTGAACTGGAGGTGCTCGTTGACCCAGGTCCGAGACTGAAGTTGCTCGGTGGCCATCTCTCGCGGGGAGAGGGTCACCTGCCGCGTGGTGCCCTCGAGGACGTAGCGGTCCACGTCCACATCCACGAAGTCGTAGTACAGCCTGATCTCCTGGATCTGGGCGTAGGTGTCCTGGACGGGACGGTAGTCCCACAGCCTGATGCCCTGGATCGTGGGGCCAGCGTTGGAGAGGGCCTCTGGAGTGAGGGGGAGCGGGGAACCGAAATCCAGCTCCTCTATCTGGTCGAGCCCATAGGCGCGGCGGGTGAGGTCTATGTTGTATTCCATGTATGGGTATTCTTTGAGCAGCTCGTTAGGTTGGACCTCGAACTGTTGTAGGAAGGCGGGGTAGAAGCCCGCTACTCCCACCGCCGCGGCCAGCCACAAGACTCCTCCGATACCCATGATCCAGGGACGCCTGGCGAGCACTCCTCCGACGAGGAGCGCGGCGCAGAGGATGACCGCCCAGAAGGAGAGGTTGTAAGCCAGCAGCCGGGCGTGGACGTCGGTGTAGCCAGCGCCGTAAACGGCTCCCTCCGCTGAGTAGAGCAGCTCGAAGGCGCTCAGCTTGTACCCCCAGGCCACGACCAGGAGGAAGAGTGCGCCCAAGGCCGAAAGGTGGAGGCCGTTCTTGCGAGTGAGCCACAGCCTGAACTGGCGCCAGGACGCGAGCTGGACGAGGACGTAGAGGGCAAGACTGCCCAGAAGGGTGAGGAGCAGGAGCTCCAGGAGCCAGCCGCGCAGGAAGCGGTAGACGGGAAGCGCAAAGACGTAGAAGCTGACGTCCTGGGAGAAGATGGGATCCTGAACGCCGAAGGGATACTGGTTCAGGTAGAGGAGGATGCTGTCCCACTGGGTAACGGCCCCCAGGCCGTTGAGGACACCCAGGGCCAGGGAGCCCACGATGAGCGCCAGGTTGATGGTGCTGGAGGGCAAGTAGTATCTCCGACCCAGGAGGAAGAACCCTGCCCAGCCGGACAGCCTGCGGGCGATGAAGAGGTTGCCCAGGAAGAAGGCGGTGAAGAGCAGGGTGAAGGCGAAGAAGATGCCCACCTTGGCCTCCAGCGCCGTCCAGAAGACGGAGCTGAAACCCAGGTTCTCGAACCACAGCAGGTCGGTGTAGAACCCGGACAGGAGCATGAACAGCAGGAAGAGCAGGATGAGGACGGCGATGACCAGCAGCAGCATTCTTTGGACTTTGACCATGGCTTACTCCTCGTACGGACTAGGACCTATTCTACGCGCTTCCGCCTGGCTTCGTCAACCTTGGCCCTGCGGCTGCGGAGGAACCTCCCCTCCCTCGATGGGAGGGGATAGGGGGAGGGTGGAGTATGGCTTCAGCGCACAGGAAGGGCTGAAGCCCTTGCTACGAACCCTTCCATCCCCGCAGGCAATGCAAAACGTCCTGAGCCACCTCCTGAGCCTGGTCCAAGGGGGCGTTATGGTGTCACCCTCTCCTCCGGTCCTCCCCCATCAAGGAGGAGGAGGCCGCTGCTGGCTCGCAGTGTGCGGTTCAGCACATGGGAAAGGAATTGAAGTCGCAGCGGGCGTTAGCTGCGCGTCTGGGGCGAGAGGCCCGTATCCGCCAAGGGAGGTTGGCAAGTTGCAGGAACTAGGGTACATTTGGCAGGAGCATAGAGGAAAAAGGCTCGCTCATGTTGCAGCGAGTGCGCATATATGGCCAGGAAGCTGTGCGGCGGCGCGCCTTGGGGCAGTCGCCTCATCTCCGGCAGCCTGGGCCGATGGTGAAGGGAAGCTGGGCGCAAGGGAGAGGGGTGCACGAACCATGGGATTGGCGCGGTCCCTGGTGGTGCTCATCAACCTGGGGTGTCTGATCGTCGGGCTCTGCGGCGGCTGCGGCGAGCCCCCGCCCCTCGACAGGAGCTTGCTCACAGGCGAACCATGCGAGCCCCCTTGCTGGCAAGGGCTCACGCCCGGCGAGTCCACCGAGGAGGACGTCGCTGAATTCATGAGGACGACGAGATTCGTGGACGCAGGGTCGGTGCGTAGAAGCAGCTATACCCGGTTGACTCAAGGCGGTGAGGAGGTGGCGGGCGTCGTCATACACTGGCGCAGTAGCTGGGGCCTCAGTGCGTGCAACGACTTCTGCGTAGAGGAAGGTGTACTCAACTCCATCACGATCTGCCCCTCCCCCGGTGTCACTCTAGGGGGCCTGATCGAGAGGTATGGTGCTCCTGAGAAGTACATCGCGAATCTGCAGGGGTATGAAAGGCGGTGGATCGACGTCACTCTGTTCTACCCCACGCATGGCTTCACGGTGTACTTCACGCTGACCCCAGAAGACGCGACGCTCCAGCCAGAGAGCAGCGTGGCAAGCGTCTGGTATTTCAGAGCGGCCCCGCTTGAGCGGTTCATAGAACTGGGTTGGGAGGCAGGCTACTACGGCACCACACCAGCCAGGTGGCCGGAGTTCCTGCGTGACTGGTCAGGCTACGGGCCGATAGAGCTAGACTAGTCTTGCGGCCGTATCTTCGTTGGCCGTCTACACCGTCACGCACTGGGCGGGCAAGTCTCTCGAGGCGAGGAGGTGGCTGGACTGAACCTTGGGAAGCGAACTCGCCCACAACGGCGATGGAATAAGGACCAGCAAGAGCGTCGCTGGAGACACTGCGGAGTACGTGCTGGACCTGGCGGCGACGCTGCCCGTGGTGGTCAGCGACACCGAGGCGGTGTACCTCTACGGGCTGGACAGCATCGCGCAGCAGGAGATCCCTCGCCAGGCGCTCAGGGCAGGGCTTGTAGACACCACGGGCCAGATAGAGACCAGCTACGCCTACGACTCCTTCGTCCTTCCGGCGGGCTGGCCAGCGGATACGCCTGGCGGGTGAGCAGTCTCTGAAACGAAAAGCCTCCCGGCAGTCGTTGGCGAATCACGGGAGGCTCTGCTCATGCCATCGGGTGCGGGCGGGACACAGCCCCGCCGCTCAGAACAGGTCTTCGTCCTGGCGCGATTCTCCCCTGGGTCTGGTCCAGATGGTCTGATAGCGCTGGCAGTCCTGTTCGTAGCACATCTGACAGATGTCAGAATCGGGGTCCAGGACCACCGGCCCGAGATGGACCTCCAGCCCCATCTGCTCGTACATCTCCACCGCCTCGCTCAGGCGTGGCTCGTCCGTGCTAAACTGCCTGGTCCACCCCTCAGCCACGAGTTGTTCTTCGGTCTTCTCTACTGTACTGGCCATCCTCCGCTCCCTCACCCTGTCCTGACTTCGCCGCGAAGGCTGGTCTCCACGCCTGCCAGCTAGGCGAGATCCAGCTTCAAGTTGAGCGTGTTGGAGGCTCCGAAGCCCGCATCGGCCAGGAACCCCAGCAGGTCGGTGTCGGCCCAGTCGACGAGCGTGTGCACCTCAGTGGCGCCGGCCTTCTGGACGGTGGTCTTGAACTCGTCCAGAAGGTAGCCTCCGATACCCTGGCGCTGGAAGTCGGGGTTCACTCCTATGGTATCGATGTAGGCGATGCTCTCCGGGATGCCGAATTCGCCGAGATAGACGCTGCCCATGATGAAGCCGGCGACCTGACCGCCCACCTCTGCGATCAGCGAAGTCACCAGCCGGCCGCTCTCCTCGTCGAGGACCTCCGTGACCTTGCGCTGGTAGTACTCGGGCCGCCTCTTGCCGAAGACCTTGTAGTCGATGTCCGTGACGGGGCCCAGGTCGGATTCCCTCATCACCCTGATCTCAACGTCCTCTTCCGCCAGCTTGGCCATGGCCTCCCTCCTTCTCCAAGTACGAGTCTGTGGCCTCCTCGCGCCCACCCGGCATTATACGCGCAGCCGCGCACCAACGTCCAGGAGGACGCTAGAAGAGATCGTCCAGCTCGTCCGCACCGCCGCCTGGGAGCTCGCCGTGCTCCTGGAGATACTGCTGCAAGAGCTCGCTCTCCCGCTTGGTGTACATCTCGTCCTCTTCGAAGACGAAGAAGAAGGCCTGGTCGTAGCTCTCCAGGTCTTCGTTCAGCGCCTGGCGCATGTTCAGCACACCCTTGATCGCCAGTACGTTCTTGTCGCCATCCAGGAGCTGGTAGACGCCAGCCAGCTCTGGCACGCTGTCCGTGGCCTCGCTGGTGAACGGGAGCCACTTCTCGGGCGGCGAGGCGGGCGCCAGGATATGCAGGCGGTAGTCGCACCTCAGGCAGCGGCTGGCCTCCTGGCGTGCCATCTCCTCGTCGTACCCCAGGGATACTTCCTGGAAGCCCTGGTGGCGTTCGGCCACGGACAATACGGGCATGGGGATACGCGCCAGGTGGGCGAACCCCTCCTCCCTTCCCAGATAGGGGTCGATCTCCTCCTGCGGCAAGAGGGCCAGCTCGATGTCGCCTTCCCCGCCGAGGTACTTATCTATGGAGATGGCCGCCCGCCGCCCCATCTGGATAGCGTCGATGACCATGGCCGGGCCACTGACCACCTCGCCGGCGGCGAATACACCCTGGAGGCCGGTCTCCAGAGTCCCCTCCTGGGCGCGGATCAGCCCGCGCTGGACCTCCACACTGGTGCCTTCCAGCAAGGAGAGGTCAGAGGCCTGACCGATGGCCAGGATGACCGTGTCCGCGTCCAGGGAGGTGGTCTGCGATTCGTCGAACGAGGGGTTGAACCTTCCTTGCTCGTCGAAAACGGAGGTGCAGCACACCAGCTCCATTCCCCTGGCCTGGCCGTCGTCGCCGTGGATCTTCTGGGGGCCCCAGGAAGGGTGGAGGATCACTCCCTCTCCCAGCGCCTCCTCGATCTCCCACTCGTTGGCCGGCATCTCGTCTCGGTTTTCCAGGCAGGCGACCTGAACCTCTGTGGCTCCCAACCGCAGGGCGGTGAGGGCTACGTCCATGGCCACCCCACCGCCGCCGATGACCAGAACTCGACCGGCGACCTGCAGACTCTTGCCCTGCCTGACGGCCCTCAGGAAATCCATGCCCCAGAGCACCCCTTGGAGGTCGCTGCCCTCGACCGGTATCCTCCGGGCCAGTTGAGCGCCGAGGGCCAGCAAGACGGCGTCATACCGCTCCTGGAGCTGGGCCAGGGATAGCTCCTGGCCGATGGCGGTGTCCGTCTTCAGCTCGATACCCAGGCTGAGGAGGTCGTCCACCTCCCTGGCCAGGACCTCTGTGGGCAGGCGGTAGGCCGGGATGCCCCAGCGCAGCATACCCCCAGCCTCCGACTCGGCCTCGAACACCGTCACCTGGTGACCGAGAATGGTCAGGTAGTAGGCGGCGGTCAGCCCCGTGGGGCCTGAGCCGACGACGGCGACTTTCTTGCCGCTGGACGGCCTGCTGGCAAGGGCGCTCTTCCAGAGGTCGGTACCCTGGTCGGCGGCGAAGCGCTTGAGATAGCAGATGGCCATAGGCTCGTTGACCTCGCCGCGGCGGCACTGCTCCTCACAGGGGTGGAAGCAGACGCGCCCCAGGACTCCAGGGAAGGGGACCTTCTCGCGAATGACGGCCTCGGCTTCGGCGTGTCGCCCCTCGGCGATGAGCCGGAGGTACCGGGGCACGTCCACGCCGGCGGGACAGGCAGCCTTACAAGGGACCAGGACCTCTTCCTTGTTGACCGCCTTGACCTCCACTTTGTCCATCAAGGCGCCGGTGGGACAGACCTCGACACAGGCGGTGCAGAACCTGCACGCGGATTCGGCCAGCGTGGGCCCGTTCAGGGAGCCCACGACCACTCGCCCGTCTTGGTAGGCGAAGCCGATGGCCTCCACGCCGCGCAGCTCCTGGCAAGCGCGGACGCAGCGCGTGCAGCCGATGCAGAGGTTATAGTCCCTGGTGAAGAGGGGCTCCCCATCGAGGAGCGGTATCCCTCGGAGCGCGTACCTGGGCAACCCTTCCGGAAGGCCGACGTAGTCCACCACCTTCTCCAGCTCGCAAGTGCCCAGCAGCGGACAGCAGCGCTCGTCTTCGGGAACGTTGGAGGAGCACTGGGTGCGACTGCAACCCTCCTTCTGGGCGCAGGTCAGGCAGGAATGGGGGTGGTGCTCCAGGTAGGGGAAGAGGTTCTGGCGGCGCTGCTTCTGGAGCTCAGGCGTGTCGGTGCGCACCGACATGCCCTCCGGCACCGGCGTGTTGCAGGCGGTCTGGAACTCGTCCATCCCCTCTACGTCCACGATGCACAGCCGGCAACCTGCGTAGGGGTCGTGGCTGTCCGTCGCGATCTTCTCGTCACCACGAAAGACGACGTCACTGGGCTCCAGACCCTTGGATGTGGGCAGGCTGGGGTGGTAGCAGAGGGTGGGTACGTAGATGCCCACGCCAGCGGCAGCCTCCAAGATGGTGGTGCCGGAAGGGACGGTGACCTTGACCTCGTCGATGGAAAGCGTTACGTCGCCCATGTGCGACCTCCTATGGTTGAGGTTCCTGCGGTGTAAAGACAACAGCCGAACGGGCTACGGGCGAAACACGTTCGGCTGGCAAGATAACCGGGTGGGCAAACTCCCCTCGTGGGAGGAAACACGGCCCGTTCTGTCCAACTGGGGGCTTTGTTCCACCACGCCTACCACGAGTGGCTGAGAGCGTCCTCCGGGCAGGCCGCCATGCAGGGCAGCGGCGGCCTGTCGGTCACGGGCTTGCACGGACCGCAGGTGTACTTGATCTTCTTGCGCTCGGCTTCGGTGACCACCGCCACCTGGACGTCGGAGAGGGGATCTACCGGGTCGTCCATAACCTCCAGCACACCGTAGGGGCAGGCCTCGACACACGCTCCACATCCGGTGCACTTGTCGGTGTCCACACTGATGAAGAACTCGCCCGAACCATCCTTGTAGCCGTAATTGGCGATCATGGGTCAACCTCCGTTGTGACAGCGTCCCCGGAAGGGAGCGTAACCACGCTGTGCGTCCTCCCCTGCCCAGGGAGTTCCGAACCGTGGAACTGGCCCCGGGCCGGGCTACGTGTGGCGAGGGGAGAGGAAATGGCTGTCCCTCCCCTTTTGAGCCACTACTAGCCTTTGCGCTCTTTTTGCGCCAGGGCCCTGGCGAACAGTGCAGCGCCGAGGGCACCGGCGATCTGGGTGTCGAGAGTGGGTTTGAGCGCTTTCACGCCCAGCTCTCGCTCGATTCTGCTCACGACACCGATGTTCTTGGCGATGCCGCCGGTGATGGCAAAGTCTTCCTCGATGCCCAACCGTTCCAGGAGGTCCACCACCCGGTGGGCCATGGCCAGGCAGTAGGCGGCCAGCACTCTCTCCTTGGGCCAACCTTCGCGCAGCAGTCCGGAAGCCTCGGACTTGGCGAAAACCACGCAGGTGGAACTGACCATGGGCGGCTCTTCTTCCACCTGAAGCGACATGTCGCCCACTTTGGTGATGTGAATGCCCAGCAGGTCGGCGAAGACCTCCATGCCACGGCCGGTGCCGGCGGCGCACTTGTCGTTCATGAGGAAGGCCACCACTTTGCCCTTCTCGTCCACGCGGATGGCCTTACAGTCCTGCCCGCCCATGTCCAGCACGGTCTTGATGGTGGGCCCGTACATGAAGTTGGCCCCCCGGGCGTGGCAGGCGATCTCGGTGATGGCCCGTTTGGCGAAGGGCACGTTGACCCTTCCGTAGCCGGTGCCCACCACGTAGTGGACGTCGTCGAGGGTCATGCCCGTGTCTTCCAGCGCCCAGTTCATGGCGTTCTCGGCGCTCTTGGGGCTGTCCGAGCCGGTGCGCATGTTGCTGTAGGCGTAGAGCTTTCCGTCCACCATGATCACCGCCTGGGAGCTCACCGATCCCACGTCGATCCCGGCGCTAATGATTTCTCCGTCTTTCCAATTGATGTCGGGGTCCCGCCAGTTGGACTCCGTCCATCGCCAGTACTCTTTACTGGTCGATTCCTCAGCCATTGCTGTCCTCCTTGGTTTCATCCGGGCTAGAGAGACGCGGATCTCTCACTGGGCCACACCCGCTGCCAGCAGCGCGGCTCCCAGAGCGCTGACGAAGTCGGGGTCGTCCGGGACCAGGACCTCGACCTCGAGATCGCGCCGCAGGGAGTCGACGAAGCCAGGGTTGTGGGCCACGCCCCCGATGAGAGCCACCGGCGGCTCGACGCCAACCCGGCGCGCCATAGAGGTGATCCGGGTGGCCATGGCGTCGTGTACCGCTCGGGCTATGTCTCGCTTGGCCGTCTTCTGGTGGATCAGGGATACGACCTCCGACTCACCGAAGACAGCGCACTGCGCGTTCATGGGCACGGCTTTGGTGGAGGTCAGCGACAGCGGGCCCAGCTCCTCCAGGGGCACCTCGAGGGCTCTGGCCATGGCCTCGGTGAAGGCCCCGGCGCCGGCGGCACACCGCTCGTTGATGGCGAAGTCGACGACCTTCCCCCGGTCGTCCACTCTGATGGCGCGCCCTTCCTCGGCGCCCACGTCGATGACCGTTCGGACCTCGGGAAGGATGTGGGCAACACCTGCTGCATCGGCGCCTACCTCGGTGTACGAGTCGTCGGCGTCGTGGACCTCCTTTCGGCCAGCCCCCGTGGCGTAGATCTTCTCGATCTTGTCACGGGCCACGCCGGCGTCCTTCAGGGCGGCGTCGAAGGCCTGGGTGATGGCCGTGGCGGTGTCCAGGCCGGCCAGGACCGAGCCTTTTCCCAGGACCTTGCCGTCTTTCTGGATCACCACCTTCACGTTCTTGGCACCCACGTCGATGCCTGTGGTTATCATGGTTACAACCTCCTCAGAATTCGTGGAACGGTAGGCAAAGATGGGGCTGCCCATCCTCGCCGTGCTGCTCTACCCCAGCTTGGGCACGTCCAGGCTCTCCATGAAGGAATCGATGCGAGCCATGGTCCTGGCCTCGTCGAATTCCCTCTCGTCTCCCATGTTGCCCTCGAAGACCATCACCGGGAAACCGGACTCCAGAATAGCCAGCCGGTTCTCGGCGATGCCCAGGCTCAGGCCCTCGCATCCTCGATTGTAGTGCAGCATCACTCCGTCCAGCTTCCAATCCTTGGCGATCTGGATCATCATGTCACTCTTGTACTTCGGATGATAGAAGTGCTGCCATTCGGGCTTGCTCAGCTCCCATTCGGCCAACACGTGCAGCGCCTGGTCTCGGTCCTTGATGACCAGACCTTGCGACTGCGGGGTGGGCCGGGGTACGAAGTTGCCCTCGTCGTCCCAGATCCAGTTGCCGATCAGGGCGAAGGTGTACAGGGAGCCCACGGAAACGCAGCCGTACTTGCTGGCCATGTACCGGAAGACGCGCAGGAAGCCCCAGGGCGGCTGCGTGTCGGTCATCACTCGTGCCTGCTCGTTCTCCACGGCCGCGATCTGGTTGTCGACCCTCTCCTGGATCTCGGCCAGCAGCTCCTCGTAGAAGTCGGCCACGTCCTTCGAACTCTTCTGGAGCGTGCCCAGCACGTAGAGGGAGTACATGGTCTTCTCCTCGAGGGGAGCGGGGATCGCCTTGTTCAGGGCACAGACTTTGGCCCAGGTGGAGGTGGAGCGGCAGGTATTGTTGACGGCCTCGATCAGCTTCTCGTCGTCGTACTTGCGACCGGTCGTCTTCTCCAACCACTCGATGCCGTCCTGCATCTGGCCGACCAGGTACTCGATGCCATGCTCGGTCTTGTGCTCGTAGGGACCCACGCCCACGTCTATACAGTACATGGGGAGACCGCCCTCGAGGTCGCTGACCACCTGGTACCACTTGGCGTGGCTACAGCAGATGTGGTCTTGCCAGACGAAGTCCGGTTTCGGGAAGGGCTTGCGCTCCTCGCCGGGATCTACCCAGCCATACTCGTCGAGGATGATGGAGCCCCAGTAGTTGCGCATGTACGCGCACAGGTCTCGGGCGTATCCGGCTCTCTCCGCGGCCTCCAGGCAGCGATCCGAGAAATCTCTCTGAAAGGCGATAGTGGCCCCATAAGGCTCGCTGGTGATGGGAAAGACGTCGTCGCCGAGCCCGGCGGGGATGGCGTCGAAGGTCCAGGCGCCGCCTGCCCAGCGCAGGCCACCTTTCTCGTGCGCAGCTTCGTAGTTCTGGTAATATTTGGTTCTTATCTCCTTGGCCCTTTCCCAGGACTTCAGAGGTGCCGTCTTGTATTTGGCCATTTGTCGATTTACCTCCTCAAATTGGGCGATTGTACGCGGGAACCAGGTGCCTGGTGGACTTCCCCGTCTAGAACAGGTCCTCCTCCTCCAGAATCTCGAGGAAGGCCTCAACTCGAGTCTTGAATTGCCCGATGGGGACGGTGACGTCGAGCTCCAGGAACAGGGTGGTGAGCCCTTGCTCCTCCAGGGCACTCTTGATGGCCGGGATATCCAGTTCGTGAGGGTCGCAGAATTTCTGCTGGAGGATCACCGCTCCGCTGGCATTCCAGTCCTTGGCCAGACCGACGATGTGCGGCAGGCGCGTGCGGAGGGGCCAGTCCTTGGTAGGGCAGGGCACTCTGTTCACGTACCTGGTGGCGATGGCCGTAAGCGGGTCTCCGCCGTCGAGGGACACCTCGTCCCAGAAGTACCTGGTACCGGTGCAGTGATCGTCGATGACGAAGGTGGAGCCGCAAGACTCGACCATATTGATGAATTCGTGATCGTCGTCCTCGCTGCCCAGGATGATCAGGCGCTGCCCGACGGCGCGCCCCAGAGTGCGGTCCTGGAGCTCCTCGAGGGCCTGCTCCACCAGGCGGGCATGCTCCTCCTTGTCGCTCATCTGGCTGGAGACGACCAAGTACATGGATTCCAGGCCGCTGAGAGGAGGTTCCTCACGCTTGCGCAGTTCGTACACCTGCCTCATCAGGTGACGATCCCTGTTCACCACCTCGATGCCCCGCCTGAGGTCGTCGTCGGTGATGGTCTTGCCTGTCCACTCCTCGAGGGCCTTCTTGAAGACCTTGAGCTCCTCCACGAGATAGGGGACAGCGCGCGGGCTCTGCATGTTGTGAGGCATAGGGAGGTAATAGCTCCACTCCGTCGGTACGTGGAGGTCCCAACTGGTGAAGGCCTGGCGCACGTGGAGGCACGACTGGGCGATCATGATCCCATCCAGGTAGTCGAATCTGCCCTGGAGTCCCTGTGCCAGACAGTCGCGGCAGAAGGGGCAGAACATGGCAAAGATGTGGGGCTCGGTCACGTCCTGCGGCTCGTGGCTGCCCAGGATGCGCACTGGCAGGACGCCTGCGGCGTAACAGATCTCCTCGGGCACGTAGGTGCAGAAGTATCCCAGCACTTTACCGCCGGTCTTGTCCTTCCACTGTTTGGCATATTCATGCCGGTTCTCATACCGTTCCTGAAAAGTCTCGATCATTGTGCCTGTGAACCTCCTTCAACCGATAATCTTGGCTCCCACGCGACGGGGAGCCGTGGCCTGGTGCGCTTCCAGGGCCGAGCGCGGCGCCGTACATCTAAAGGACGACCCGCTGGTGATATATGTCAATCGACTAGTATGCCGTCCTATGTGCGCCACATATCGAGTATAGCATATATCGTGAGATAAGTCAAGTACTTTTCGAGGGTTAGTCGGGGGCTTGCTGGAAGGCCGAATCGACGAACTGGTTGGCCTTGGCCGTGAGCAGGGCGTAGTACTCCTTGAACAACTCGGCGGCGTGGACACTCAGCCAGTCGGAGGGCAGCAGTTCAGAGGGCAAGTGGGGATCCACGAAGGGGAACTCGCGGTACTCGTGGAGAAGCATAAAACGAGTGGTGAAACACTCGGCAGGATCCACCTCGTTCCACTCTTCCAGCCTCGCCCTGTCTCGAGCGAGCATGGGCTCGTACTTGCGAACGAAGGCGGCATACTGGCTGTTGATGAGCTTCAGGTCCCAGCAGCGTGAGACCAGCTCCTGAGCTTCGGCAAACCCCAGGTGCCGGGCGCGAAAGACCTGCACGTATTCGTCTATACCCAGCCGCTCGCTGACCTCCCGCACGTTCGTGGTCACGTCCCAGGGGGAGATCCAGATGGCGGTGTTGAAGGCTCCACACCCCATCCAGGTGAGCTGCCTCCGCAGCTTGTTCCGCTGGTGGCGCTTCGACTCGGGGATGTTGTAGGCGACCAGGTACCACTTGCCCAACCATTCTCCGTCCTCTGGCTCGAAGATGCGCTGGGCGCCGGCGGCGAGCAACTCCTGGCTCTTCTTGGTGAGGGAGTAGTAGCTCTTCCTCCCTACCCTGCGCCTCTTCAGCCAGCCCTTCTTCCACATCCGGGAGAGTACGGAGCGCACGGCCTGCTCGGACATGCCCAGGTGCTTGAGAAGCTGGATCAGGCTGCCGGTCCAGATCTCGCCGCCGCGGCATCGGATGTAGTCCCCGTAGAGGGTGAAGACCATCCCTTGAGAGCCTAGCACTGTACTCCTCTCCGATGTTATATGTCAGGGATCCGGTTCACCGCACCTTGCTCGGCAGACAAGTATACCACCGAAACCACCGGCGTGCAAGCAGGGTAGGACGGAGTGTGGAAGCGGTCGCGCAACGAGAGTTGGGCTGCTTCCCTGCCCTCGAGGTGGCGCAGAGAGGATGAGCGTCGAAGGAGGGCCTTACCCGACCGGCTCCGGCGTCGTTGTCGTCGCGGCGGGGAGCCTCACCGGGGGCGAGGGCTGGTACGATCATCTCCGCCGCCCCCTGTGCTACCGCTCCAGGCAGTACTCAGCAAGGTTGATCCAGAAGGGAAGGTTGCGAGGGCTCTCCCCCAGCCCGGCATCGCTCAGCAGGCCCAGATCGCCCAGGACGAGCACCTGACCGCCTGCCTCTCCGTAGGGTACCAGGGCCATCGCCGGGTCGCCGTACATGAAGGCCAGGCTCTCGCCCTGCTCGTAAGTGAAGGGCACGCCGTTGGACTCGGCTAGCTGGAGGATCTCCACTCCCTGGAGCAGGGGGTGGTCTCCGGGCTGGCCGAACTGGCCCCACGTGGCTCCTTCGTAGAAGGTCACTCCGAAGACCTGGGAGAGGGCGTTCATGTCGGCCCAGTCCTCGTTCTCGTCCAGCGGCGGGTACGCATATTTGAGCCGGTAGCGGCTATTGAGGATCACCAGCAGGCCACCCTGCTCGACGTATGCTCTCAGGACCTCGATCTCCTCCGAGCTCCACGACACGTCGTAGGCGTCCAGGCTGCCCGCTTCGCGCGAAGGGTAGTCGATGATGGGCAGGGCGAAGACGACCCGTGCCCCTTCCAGGTCCTCCGGGGAGACGGTCTCCCCGAAGGGCACCAGGTCCACGTCCAGCCCGGCGTACTCCAGGGCCATGGCGAAGCTGGTGAGGGCGCCGGGCCCCATGTACAGAGGCTCCGTGTGTGTGCCCACGAACACGGCGCGGCCCAGATCAGGGCCGGTGGTGCGGAGGTCAGGCCTCTCCTCGCCCACCTGGAGGATGGTGAGCAGCGAAAGACGGGCCATCTCCATCAGAGCCTTCGATTCCTGCTCCACCAGTTCGGGGGTGTCGTAGGGGCAATGCAGGGCGCCGACGTTGTGAGGGCTTTCGCTGGGCTCTTCCACGATTCCCTGCCCCATGGCGCCGTGGGGCACGCCGAAGCCGGCGAAGGGGCTGGAGTCCGAGACGGGACCCGGCACGTCCTCCACCTGGAGGGCGATGTTCAGGTCTCCGGCGGCCCCTCGCACGACGTCAGCCAGCGGGTAGGAGTCGTCCCCATAGAGCGCGTACGACCAGTAGAGGAAATCGGTCCGCCCGGTCAGCCCGTCGAGGGGGTGGGTCAGGCAGTCCAGTTGCACCATGGCTATGGTCCTGTCCAGCAGGTCCTGGTGGTGGGCCACGAAGGCGTTGGAGCCGTAGAGGTACAGCTCTTCGCTGCCGAACCACACCAGATAGGTGGTGACGGCAGGTCGATAGCCGGTCTCGTCGAGGACGCGCGCCACCTCCAGGAGGATGGCCGAGCCGCTGCCGTCGTCCATGGCCCCGGGGTTGTTGGGGGAGTCGATGTGGGCGGTCAGGATCACCGCCTGGGAATCGTCCCGGCCGGGTATTCTGGCGATGAGGTTGCGCGACTGCGCCGGGGACAGGACGTCGGTGTCCACCACCACGGTCGCCTCCTCGATCTGCAGCAGGTCGGGGAGCTCCCGGATGCCCGCCGGGGCCATGTCCTCCAGCCTGGCCACCAGGAGGGGGGTGTGGTTGTCGTTGACCTCGGCGAACAGACCGCCCTCGTAGGCGAAGGTGCCGTGGCTCTCTCCCTCCACGGACGACCACTGGGTGACCAGCACCACCGCTCGCGGGCTGGCTTGGAGGATCTCCGTGGCCAGCTCCTGGGCCCGGGCCGGGTCTTTGATGGCCCCATCGACCAGGGCGTAGGGGACGAACAGAATCATGTCCGGTGCCTCCTGGCCGAGGGACCGAACGCCCCCCTGCGAGTCCACCACCAAAGCCTGCCCCTCGATGGTCAACGGGTCCCGCTCCTCGTCGCCCAGGCTCCCGTCGGAGTCGAAGCTGGCGGCTATCCGCGTGTCGTCCCGCGGCCCGCGGGGTGCGCTGACCGGGATCTGATACTCCTGCCCATCGACGGTCACCGACAACCGGGTCTCCCAGACCTCGGTGGCCATAAAGACGTTGAACTCCTCCACTTCCACCGTCATGCCCATCGCCGTGAGCCCGGTCATGGAGTCCAGCACCCCCTCCGCATACTCCACCGCCTCCAGCTCGCCGCTGGTGGCGGAGTTGCACCAGCCCGAGTAGGGTTGGATCTCGGTGAGGGCCTCCACGTACCCCAGCAGAGCGTCCAGGTCCAGGGCGTCTACCACGTCACGCCAGGAGGGCGTTGTCGTGGGGGAAGGTCGGGGTGTGGGGGAGGGGAGGGTGGCCACTGGGGACGCAGGCTCGGTCGCCGTAGGGGGAGCGGCGAGACAGGCGGTCAGCGCCACAGCCAGCAGCAAACAGCAGCATGTCGCTTTGAAGCTCATCACGATTTGCCTCCTGGTGAGTCCTGACGGAGGCACGGGGGAGTGCGAAGCGCACCTCTCGTCGGTGAAGCGTCAGGTCTCGTGTCATAACCTCAGACCGGAAACCAGCGCCTGCGGTTCATCCCCCGAGTCAAGCGATGTACAGGCCTCCTCAGCCCACGGTGGCGCGTCGGCGCCAGACCCGGAGCAGCAACAAGGCCAGACAGAGGACCGCAGTGGCCAGCAAGCCTCCCTCCGGCCCGAAGGCACCCCCCGTGACCAGGGGGTTTCCCCCGATGCTGGTGAGCAGGAGGCCCTGGGCCTGAAGGCCGCTGACGGGATAGGAGAAGATGGCTCCCTGGGCCACGTTCCAGGAGAAGTGGAAGGCCATGGACAGCCACAGGCTCCTGGTGACCAGGTAGCAGGCGGCCAGCACCACCCCGGCCAGGAAGATGTTGAGCAGAGCCAGCCAGGTGAAGTTGGGGTTCAGCCCGTGGAAGAGTCCGAAGACGAGAGAGGAGGCCAGGACCGCGACCACCACCGTCCAGTCGGTCTTCAGGTTCTGGAGGATGTAGCCGCGATAGGCCAACTCCTCGTAGAAGGCCACGGCCACCATGAGCAGGAGGTAGGTGAGCAGGTTGGCCAGGAGGAGGAGAGGAGGCTGGACCTGCCAGCGGAAGCCATCCACGGTGAGCCAGCCTAGCCCCCATTCCGTGAGGAAGATCAGGCCGATGAGCAGCGTGCCCAGGAGCAGCCCCGCTACCACCTCTCTCCGGCACCGTGCCGTTCTGGATAGCCCCAGGCTGAGCAGGCTCTGACCGTCCAGGAAGCGGCGGAAGACGTAGGTGAGGGGCAGGATGAGCACCAGGTTGATCAGCGTGCTCATCACCAGCAGCGGCTGGGAGGTGGCCAGATTCTGGAGGCTGGCCTGGTCGATGAGCCCCAGGACGACGGCCAGGAGGATGAGCACGGCCAGGGGTATCTGGATGGCGAAGGTGCCCACCAGCATGGCCAGGGTGTAGAAGACCGCCCGCCAGGTGGGACGCAGGCGGCCTTCCTTCAGCAGGATCTGCCTCGCATTCATGATCTGAGCTTACCTCCTCAGGAAACGGGTAGCGTGCGCTGCACGAGATACCACCACAAAGCCAGCACCTCGCGCGAGGTATAGAACAACCTGCGGGCGGGGATGGTGTAGGTGGGGCTGTCCAGGGCTGGAGCGGCGTAGGCCACCAGCCCGGCGTCGCTGGCCATGAGCAGGGAGCGCTCCATGTGGAAGGGATCGCTGACCACGATCAGACTCTTCCACCCCTGCTGCTGGACGATCTGGCGGGCCTTCTCGATGCTCTCCCAGGTGGAGTGGGCCTCCTGGTCCAGGAAAAGGGCCTCTTCGGAGATCCCGGCCGCCGTGACCAGGCGGCGCATGACCTCGGCCTCCTCCGGTGGGTATCGCCCCAACCCTCCCGAGAGGAGGAGGTAGGGGGCGTAGCCGTCCTGGTACAGCTCGATGGCCCGCTCCGTGCGCGCCCGCAGCGAGGGGCTGGGCTGCTCGTGGGGCCACACGGCGGAGCCCAGGACGAGGATCACGTCGGCCCGCCGGCTTTCGTCCCGGGCGCTGCGCCCGTCTATGACCCGGTAGGTGACCAGGAAGGCGGCCACCAGGGTGAGGAGCAGTCCCAGAGCGAGGTAGAACAACTTCCGTACCAAGGCCGTCCCTGCCTGACCCTAGAGCCTGACGGCCAGTTCCCGCTCCAGGGTGGCCATCGACTCCCCGCAGCTCATTTCCACGGAGCTGAGCTGCTCCTGGAGCCCCTGGGCGAGGGTCTCGTCCCGGAGGGAACGCAGGTTGGTGCGCACGTTGAGGGACGCTCCCTTGACGGCGGCCTGGGCCAGGTAGGCGGCCACGCCCACGTCGCTGGCCGCGCTGGTCAGGCCGGTCTCCAGCAACGGCGGCAGGAGCTCGAGGACCTTCGCCGCCCCCTCCGCTACCTGGAGGGGCGTTCTGGCCGCACCCTCCAGGGCGCTCAACACGGCGGCGGAACGCTCTTCCTTCTCTTCAGGCGAGCCCTGGGGTTTCCTGTACGCCTCCAGGACCGCCTCGTAGGCCCGGGCGTCCTGCTCCACCAGCCCGCTCAGCTCCCCCTTCAGGGCCCGGGCCTGTCCCAGGATCCGTTCCGCGTCCTCTCTGGCGGGCTGACCGGGCTTCTTGCTCAGCGTGAGGTGGCAGACCATGCTGGTGAGGGCCGCGGCGAGCGCCCCGGCCAGCGCAGCGACGCTGCCCCCCCCAGGCGTGGGGGTACCGGCGGCGACGGCGTCGAGAAAGAGCTCGGGGGTGGCCTCCGGCTCCTCCAGGTGGTTCTCCAGGATCATCTCCCCCCGGAAATCTTCTAGCTGGAGGTAATACTCGGCCGCGTCCAGCAGCGCCTGCCGCGGGATGAGGCCCACCAGCTCGGAGCTGACCACGCTAACCCCGTACCGCTGGGCCTCCCTCCTGATCATCTCCACCACGCGAAAAACGGGGGTGCGGCGGTAATCGGTGAGGTTCATGGAGACCTGCACCAGGCCCCGCTGCTCGATGTAGAGGCCCAGGGCCTTGACGAAACGGAGCCCGCCGCTGGAGTGGCGCACCGCCCGCGCGATGGCCTGGGCCACCTTCAAATCGGCGGTGTCCAAATAGACGTTGTAGGCGATGAGGGGCTCCCGGGCGCCGATGACCGTGGCCCCGGCCTTGCCCACGCGCCGCGGGCCGAAGTCGGGGGCCCGCTCGGCTTTGGTCTGAATCTCCTCCTTGAGGGCTTCGTACTCGCCCCGCCTGACGTCGGCCAGGTTGACCCTCTCGGGCCGGGTGGCCGCTTTCTCGTAGAGGTAGACGGGGATCTGGAGGTCCCGGCCCACCCTCTGTCCCAGCCGCCGGGCCATCTCCACGCACTCCTCCATGGTCACCCCGGAGATGGGCACGAAAGGCACCACGTCCGTGGCGCCGAGACGGGGGTGCTCCCCGTGGTGCTGATCCATGTCGATGAGGGACGCTGCCTTTTCGATGGCGCGGAAGGCCGCTTCTTCCACGGGCTCTGGCTGCCCGGCGAAGGTGAGCACCGAGCGGTTGTGGTCGGCGTCCAGCTCCGCATCCAGCAGTCTCAGACCGGGCACGGAGGTGATGGCGTCGTCGATCTGGTCCACCACGTCGCCGCGGCGTCCTTCGCTGAAGTTGGGCACGCACTCCACGATCCTGCTCATTCTTGCCCCTCCTGACCCCACCCAGGCGGTCACGGGCACCTGGCCTGGGGGCTGGATCTTACAGGGAACGGTCATCACGGGCCACGAGGGTCAGCCCGTAGCTGGTGAATCCTCGGGCATCTTCATGACCACGGAGTAGATGCTGGGCACCAGGGTGATGGCGGTCTCGCCGTTCTCGCTGAGCCACCTGACGTTGCTGTACTCAGGCCGCCGGTAGTTGGTGATCTTTCCACTCTGCACCGCCTGGACGATCTCCAGCACGGCGTCCTCCACCGTCTTCCGGGCCTGGAAGCCCACCAGACGCTCGATCTTCTCGAAGGAGACCCGGTAGTTGCGCGCGTCCTCGGCGGAGTGCTGCACGGAGACGTTCACCGCGGGCACCACTCCTTTGATCAGGTCTCCCAGCTCCACCAGGCGCAGATTCCCCCTGTCGGAGCCCACGTTGAGGATCTCGCCGCCCACCAGGTCCACCGGCGCCTGGAGACAGGCCATGATGGCCTCCGCCACGTCCTCCACGTGGACGAAGGGGCGCCACTGCTCGCCGCCGAAGATGGTGATCTGGCCTTCCAGGGCCGCCTGGGCCGCCAGGAGGTTGACCACCAGGTCGAACCGGGGCCGGTAGGACATCCCGCACACGGTGGCGAAGCGCAGCAGCAGCGGGGAGAAGGTCTCGGAGCGGATGGAGAGCAGCAGCCTCTCGGACTCCAGCTTGGTCCTGGAGTAGAGGGAGAGGGGGGCCAGGGGAGAGCGCTCGTTGAGCACGCCGTCGCTGGCGCCGTAGACGCTGCACGAGGAGGCGAAGAGGAAGCGGCGGATGCCGTACCCCTTGCCCGCCTCGGCGATCATCCGCGTGGCGGCCAGGTTGACCTCGAAGGTGAACTCCTCGTCCAGGGAGCAGGCGGGATCTCCCACCACCGCGCCCAGGTGGACGATGGCCCCCATGCCCCGGACCGCTCGCACCACCGCTTCCACGTTGCGGAAGTCACCCTGGATGAGCTCGAAGTCCTCGTGGGCATAGAGGTCGGAGAGGGATTCCTCCCCGTAGAGGAGGCGGTCCAGGACCCGCACCCGCCAGCCGTGGTCCAGGAGCCGGCGCACCAGCACGGAGCCCACGTAGCCCGCGCCGCCCACCACCAGGACGCTGCGGGGGTCCCCCACCTCGGTGCCGTTCATGGCCCCCAGGTCGCGCAGGACCTCTCGGCCCACCAGCACGAAGACCAGCCGCACCCCGCCTGTGCCCAGGAGGGTGAGCAACCAGCCCACGGGCAGCACGCTGCGGGGCAGGCCGATGCTGCCCCCGGCCAGGAAGACCAGGGAGCCGAAGGCCAGGTAGGTGAGGGTCACCGCCTGGAAGATGATCAGGGGCTTGTACCGGCTGATGTACATGCGGCCGCGGGTGTAGAAGCCGCTGAGGTAGAAGATGAGCAGGGCTACCGGCGTCAGGAGAGAAGCCGACTTCAGGTAGATGGAGCAGAAGCTGCCCATCAATTCCTGGTTGACGAAGAAGGTGCCGGTCTGGAGGAAAGAGGCCACCAGGTAGCGGGCGAAGAGGGCCAGGGCCAGGGCCAGGTTGACCAGGAAACCGTCGACCAGCAACCGCTTCACCATCTGCCGGGCGAAGCGTGGCTGCTCTGACGGTGCGGCCCAGGATTTGAGGGTCGAGCCGAGCTCGGAGGTCCAGGATCGTCGTCTCATGGTCGTCTGGGATTATACTCCACGGAGGGGAAGGAAGCTAATTCGACAAGCTCACGCGCATCCTGAGCTACGTCCTGAGGGTGGCGAAGCATGCCCTGAGCATGGTCGAAGGGGATAGCTGCGCAGCAGCGTATCGAAGGATGCATGCTGAGCTGTATCCTGAGCCTGACGAAGGATAGGCCGAAGCCGTGCGCTGAGCATGGTCGATGGGGGTCTGCCCACGGTGTCGCAGGCGACTCGTGCTCAGTCGCGTCACCACCTCGGCGAAGGACAGCCTGGAGGCGGCATGCAAGGGTGCATGGTCAAGATGCGCCGGTGCTTCGAAAGGCCGACAGCTCGGGCGCCTGCGGAGGAGGAAGAGTGAACCGCGGGCAGCAAGTCGTCAGCGTCTAGGAACCGAGCCTGGTCACGCCCCCACCAGCCCATCGGGCGCAGTGGCGCCGTGCTGGTCAGGGAACGCAAGCCCCCTCCACCAAAAGGGAAAGACCGGCGTGCGGAAGTGCTTGCTCGCGAGCAGCAAGATCGCAGGGAATCCACGTGTGATCGGAGAGTAGTCTTCTTTGTCAAACTGCCGGCGCGCTTGGACATCCAGGCGGAAGTCCTCAAAACTCTCCGGCAGACTGTGTATGATTTCAGTATCTCCCTCGACGACTTCGCGAGTATACAGAATAGTCTCCACGTTCTCTGGCGGGTACCACACTTGGAAAGAGGTGTCCTCGAAGGCGGAGCGGTAGGTCAGATAGAGATCTTCCGCCCCGAGCACCAGGCAGAACTCAAATAGCATATAGATGAGCAGTGAGGACGAATCGACGTAACCTACGGGCCGGTCATTGGTCGCCTCGTACTCAATGACCTCATCCAGCCTGTTGTACAGCTCCGGTAGCCTTCCAAGGAAGCGCTTCCGTATGGCCATGTGATCAAGAAGGTCCTGTAACCACCACCTGGCGAAATCGGTCTGCTTCGCTAGAAACAGCGGCCACATCCCAAGGAATATGTCGATGGAGTGACTATCCAGGAGCGGTCTGTGGCGCGCCGGGTTGTTCCGAATGGTATTCATGAGCAAAGCAAGGCTACCGCTGACCTGTTCGTCGGTGACCTGCGCTCCGTGGAGAAGCATGAGGGCGCTTGTCAACAGCCCGAGATCCGCGATCACCCTGAATGTGCGCAGAGGATACTCGACCCGCTCGAATCCGCCCGCGAGTGCGAGCCCATCAGGTACGGCAGTAGCGGGAGCGATTTTGTGAGCCCATTCGGTCAATACCTGCAAACACTGCGCGTACGTGAACGCGAACTCCTGCATGACTGCCTTACCGAAGAAGTTGTTTCGCCGCATCCATCCCCAGACAGCCAGCAGGGCGTACTCATGCGCCATGAGCGCCGGAGTCAGGTCATTCGACGGAGGATCTTGACACTGCTTCCGCATGATGGCGAGTACGACGCGAACAAACCCAAAGAGCCTACTACGCTGCGGGCGCCTGAGACGCTTCACATCAGGCAGGAGCGCTTGCACTAGTTCCTTGAAATCGCAGAGGTCATAGTCAGGGACATTCAAGAATACCAACGTTCTCTTCAAGAGTCTTTGGTACTTCTTGGGCAGCATGCGTTCGTTGAGCAGATACTCGTGAAATAAGGCGGCAAGTGTTCCCAGGTCCCACGTCTCAAACGGCATCCGCGGCAGGAATTGGTGCTGCAGATACCCATTCAACTTGCGCCTGGCGTTCTCTCGCAGTAGGCCGTTGTGCACGAGGAGGGCCCGCCGTGCGGCCTGCTGCAGCCGAGGCTTCGTTAGGTCCTCAAACGGGACGTCGAGCAGATTGTTCAATGTTGCCCGCACACTGTTGGGGCCGGCATCCCAGGCTTTTGTATCGATATCTCCCATCTTCACCATGATGAGATACAACACTGTCTCGCCTTGCTCTTGCCGCACTGCGGCAATGTCAACTCCGTGCTCGACTTCACCTCTAAAGGCAAGCTTCACGATCTGAAACCCCATCGCACTCAGCAAGTCAGGCAGTATGGCGTCGAGCTCATCTCGCTCCTTCAGCTGGGCGAGGTAGTCTTGAATGATGAATCGCATGGCTACAGGCTTTCCCCGAAGTCGTCATCCGGTTTGCGGCTCAGCCGCTGCGCACGCCGCCACACCTCTCCCTCGGGGTCGAGGAACTCACCCCTTGGGAGTTCAAGGCTCTGGGAAATCTCGCCGAAACCCGTCGGTTCGGTGAACGTCCGTCGCTGGGCTGCTTCGGGGTGGAAGATGTTCATGTGGAATGAGCGATCGCCGCGTCCGACGCTCACGTGTCGCAGGAACTTCTGAAATGGGAAGCGGTCACTCTCCTGGGCGCTCTTGTATGCTTGCTGCATCTGCTTGCCTTCGAATTCTTGATACCTCTGAACTCTTCGCCTCGAGGGTGCCAGTTCGGCCGCGAAGATGCCTTTGCGCGCTTCCTGGTACTCGAGAAGCCCACGGCGAGCCGCGTCCAGGAGGGTAGTGGCTTCGGCATCGCCCTGTCCAATCAGTTGGTCGAACAGCTCCTGGGAACTCGCCGGGAAGTTCCAAGCGATGTACCGGAGGACTCTCGAGAAGTACTCACGCAGCACTCCTATGTGAGCCGTGTTGAGCAAGATACTGCTCAATACCCGGAGCATCTGCATGGGCCGGAGGCGCCCCGCGAGCACTTTTTCGCAAATGTAGACTACGGTTTTCGCTGGCAACGATGCGATCTCCGTGGGATGAAAACTGTCGATACCTAGCTCGTGGAGTATGTTCCGGGATTCCTCTACCAGGCGCAACTCCGGCGCGTAAAACCAACGAGTCAGCACTAGGGTGGTCAGGTCGCGATCACGGCGGCATGCCTCCTCGATTGCGAAAAGAAACATGTCATGCTCGCTAACTGATTCCTGCAACTCGTGCGCTAGAATCCATTTTTCCAGGTATCCCCAGACGCGGGCAGGATCTTCCCGGGCGATCGGAAAGAGTAGCCATCCAATCTGCTTGATAGTGCCCTTGTTGGCTAGCGGTACGTCGACCAGCAAGGACAGACAAGACATCGTGTACCCAAGCGGCCCGCTGTCCTTGGGAGCCAGCCCCATGGAGATGCCGTGAGCGACTTGGTCCAGGGGCCCTAGTTGCTTTAGCCGCGCCAATATGGTGAGGCACTTGTCCGAGTGTTCCTCTGAGCTTGCCCCGAGCTCCGTGAACACCACGGCAGTCGCATATCTGATTTCTTGCTCTGGTCTCGAGACGAGGTAACTGGCTCGCGACAATAACCAGTCCGGTGGAAGCCGGTTGTTCCCAATCAGGTTCCAACTAAGATGGATTGCTGCTTGGCACAGGCTGGCATTGGCGGCGTTCAGCCAGTCTTGGGCGTCGGCTATGACTGCATCCGAATGGCTGGCAGAGGCTCGGGCTATCCCTGTCATGAGCCTTTCGAGGAATCCCACGCTTTCCAAGCCGTGTTCTCCGGACAAGTGATCCACCAGTTTGCGGGCGAATTCCGGCCGGAACTGTCCAAGGGACTCTGCTGCCCAGTAGACTCTTCCGCCTGCCATATTACCCCGCGCGCGGACGGCGATGGCCTTGAGTACCACGGCGAAGTCCTCTACCGTCAAGTCTAGGACCGGCAAAGAGTCGCAGATCATATCGTGCAGCAGCCAGAAGCGCTGGGTTGATGTCTCCTGCGAAACAAGCAGCTGAATGAGGTCGAGCCTATCATGATCGTTTACGAGTTGCGCCAGGATGAAACTCACCAGAATTCTCCAGTCCTCAAAGTCCCGTTGCGAATCGAGCCCACGCTGGCAAGAAACATCCTCAAGAACGCATGACAAGTCCGTCACAGGGAGACTATTCATTGAGTACAGCTCGATCATATTGATCGATTGGGCGTAGAAAAGCATGGCAGGCGCGGCAAATCGCCACTCTTGCTCCTCTCGCACGATCAACCCTATGCCCTCCAGTTCTCGTACAGTCGGCAGTGAACTCTCGTCAACTTGGTGGTGGGGTGCGTCCCACACCTGTGCGGCGAATATGAGTGCAAACCCCTGTGCCCGGGAATGCAGGCTCAGCCAACTATCCCTGCATTCCGGAAACGCGTGTACAGCCACCGGTGTCATCGGCATTGCATGAACCTCATCAGTCCGCTTGATCCATCACTTCAAGGTAAACCTGCTCCAATCCCGTCGTGAGTTCATGCTGCGTAAGCACGGTAGTGTCGCGCGAGAGGAAGCGCGAGGTTACCGGGCGGGTGAGCTTCCGAAGCCAGCGACTGACCGGCCTTCGTGGGCCCTCTTTGCGTGCGCGCGCTAGCCATACGATGATCCTCTCATCCTTGTCGACCCGCCTGTTCTCAAAGAACTCCTTCCAGGCGACCAAGTGCCCGCCTGTTTCACGAAACCCCAGTCGAGCTGCGCCAGGATCTGGCGCTTCTGGGATTGCGTTGCCATGGGAGGTCTCCCTCCTGCTTCCTCAATCGGCTGTCCAGCTGAGCGCACGGTCCCGCTTGGCCACGAAGGGGCCTACTTGTACTTCCTGATCCGCGTCCCCAGCTGCACTGCGAGGTACGCCGACCACGCCAGGAAAAACAGCACTAGGCCCGCAATGACAAGGAAGCTAGTCCGCGGAAAATCGAAGCCCCATGGGTCAAACACTGATTCTCTGACAATCCTGACGGCCAGAGGCAGGAACAGGTAGAATACTGCGCCATTGATGAGAACCAGCGGCAGGCAGTTCACCAATAGGCTCCTGCGCAGGCGATCCCTCAGTCTCCTTCTTGCGTCTGCTCCGTTCTCTGTAGGAGCCAGTTGGCGATCCTCGGAGATCTGTGGATAGCGGGTACTGAACAGCACGGCCACGAACACCAGGAGCAGACTGATTGCCTCGAAGGCGGCCTGAATCTCTTGATCCAAGTCACCCATCATGCCGCCCCTGGGTCTCTCGCGGAGTCTGCGGGCCCCCGCCTGCAGTACTGACTCCCAGGGCGCCACGCAGCACCTTGTAGGAATCCTCAGAGATGGAGTACACTCTTGCCATGCCTCGGACCCTCGTGATCGGCCTGAGGCCAGGGGCCCGGCTCTCGATCATCTGGTTGAGCTTGTCCAAGACATTGTCGGACTGAATCACTGTCCGATAGCTGTTGGTATCGTCGTCGAACTGGGCGTTCGCGATGGCTTTCTTCAGCGTCTCGTGGACCTGGCCTCCCAAGTCGTACTCGAACCTACTAGTCACCGACCGGATGAGGCTCCTGCTTGCGGACTCGGTCAGGCGGAAGATGGACCCCACTTCCGCCTCGGATGGAATGCACTCCTTGAAATAGTGGCGGATCAGACAGAGGAGTCGGAGCTCGCGGATTTCCACTGCCCGGGATGGCAATCCCATTCCAAGAAGCATCTCCTTGTACTCGGCGAGAGCCGCCAGAGCCAGATTCTGGAGCGCAGCCTGGAAGTGCTCGTCGCTTTTCGTCCCCAGCAGCCCGCGCAGCCTCTCTAGCTCATCGGGGGTGAGAAAGTCCTCCGTCAGCTGCAAGTTAATCTCCATAGTGGGCCTCCTTCTTCGCGCTTCTGCGCCCCTTGGTTGCGAGCGATCTTCGTTCGTTGGCTTGCTGGTATCGTGGTACCCAGGACACTCAGGTGTGCAGTCGACCGCTGCCCCTACACGGGAACGTACTAGCGCGCCCGCCGCGACTCTACCAACTAGACCAGACGAACCAGCAGGGATGACTACCACTCTAGCACGACCGGTGCGGACCCCTCGACGCAGCGATAGCAATCGACGCAGGATTCTGAAGCGCTGCGTCGTCCAGCATCCACCTTCCCTTGACGGAAGGTGCACGACACGGCGTCCGACGCGTTTATTAGCGCATTGCGTACGCCGAGCTTGGGAAGGCTTTTGCCGCTTTTCCTGGGGTAGACAAGCGCTCTCTCGGGGGACAGCCACCCATAGATGCCTTTGGAGTCTGGGTTGATCGGCGGCGACCACGCAGGCAAGCCCGGGGTCGGCGGAACGCGCTGCCTGCGCCAGGGCGGTAGCCTCCTAAGACCATACAGCCATTCCTCCCAGATCTCACGCCAGCGATACCCGAATCCCCCCCAGTAGAATGAGCGCACAGCACGAGAAAGCCAGAAATCGACATAGTCCTCCGGGCTATAGCTTATCTCACTTCCGTGGTGGGGCACCTTTAGAACGCACCGCCTGATCAGATCGGAATGCCTAGCAAGCATGATTGTCCAGTTCGTGAGGTCACCAGGGAATAGGAATCTCCTGATCACCCCTCTGTAACTGTAGGTGATCCTGACCACGATACTGATGTCGTTGAACAGCTGCTCGGCCCGCCCGTAGAACTTGTCCACGTCTCGCCAATAGTCTGGGTCGAGGTCGTCCCTGTCCACGAGACCTTGCACCTCGATCCCCTGCGGAACCTCCATCTCGAAACGCTTGATCACCTCGGACACTCTCTTGTCTGCATCCACCATCTCGTCACGGCCTTCCCTGTCGAACCCCTCGAGCGAGTTGTCGACCAGCGTGCGCACATACGACCTGATCGTCTCACCCTTCTTGGATCTGAGGATACGTTCCACCGCCTCGGGCAGCCTGAGGTACCAGTGGAGAGATCTCGGGGGAGACAGAACTTCCAGGTAGAACGGACCCAGCTGCGTCTCATAGCCCTCATAGACCGCCAGCTTCTGGTCAAGGCTCGCCCCGGCAACCGCTATGGCGTATCCAGCGAGACAGCACGTCATGTACACAGATTCCGCAGCAGCCTTTACCAGTGGTGAGATGTCCGTAATCCATGCCTCGTCTACTTGAACCTCACCGGTCACCCGCCGGAGCCCCGACGTGTGGTCTCGATCCAAGTGCGATGCGATGACGAGATTGAGGCGCTCGACCCCGAGCTTCGTCAGGTAGTTGATGCAATCATGCGTCTTGTTGCCACCATCGACGAGAATGTTCACCTCGTGACCATCTTCAACGAATCTCAGCAGCGTGGCATCGCCCGATGTCGGCACCATGTGCAACTGTAGCATTCTTACCTCCCGATCCCTGCATCCGGCTCAGGTGACCCGCATGCACAGACGCTTCGCAAGTGCTCATCGCGTGATGCACAAACAGGACCTACAACAAGGCGATTGTCAGGACCAATCAGCGTGGAATCCTACGCGAGGGGTGCGCATGGGGGCCGGCGAAGCGCTACAGCGAAGTTCCGCGCGAACAACGTAGGTTCCCGCAAGTGATTTTAGCACTGTGCCAACAGCTTGTCAAGCAATGCTGGCTGATCGCCGATACTGGCGACGCATGCTAGACCTCTGCCCAACTCGACTGCCAGGGCACGCGTCTTGGTTCCGCCAACCCGTCGTGGCCAAGCCCACTCCCGTCAGCCACCTCCCAGGCTCCGTACGCCCGGTGGGGCCTGTCGCGCGCCCTGCATCAAAGGACACCCCCCAGCGACGCCAGCCTCGTCCTCAGATCCTGTGCCCTGGCCGTCTCCCGCCCGAGCTCTTCCACCTTCTCTTCGGCGTCGCCTTCCTGTTCGGCGGCCTCTGCCCGGTGATCCGCGACCCATTGACAGACGGACCTCCGGTCGTGGTAGTCCGTGTGGTTAGAGGCGCTCCCACAATCCTGTTGAGGTCCCGCACAGAGCATTGTCGAGAGCCAGGTGAAACCCTCATCCACTTTCCTCCTGAAGCGCGGCGTGTCGTTCCCCCCAGTCACCGCCGGCACCCGACGTTGCCCTACGCGTCCCGCTGCTTTAGCCCAGCTCTCAGAGCCTGCTCGCCGTGCCCGCGGCACCCCGTCGGGCTGCTCGGGGTCGCCTGCGGCGGGCCCTGAATAGTGGCTCGCAGCGTGCTAGCGGGCGGACGCCACCTGTCGTGCCTTGCCCACTGGCTTCGTTGGTTTCTGGAGAGGCCAGCCCACGGGTGCGTGAGTACTGGGGCTACACCGCTGGTTGGAAGTCTGGCGAGAGAGGAGGGTTCCGCCACCTTGCGCCCCAGCACAATCGCCTTGATCGCACCATCTTTCCCTTCCCCCATCAGCCGAGCCTGCGCAAGCAGTTCTACCGAGAGCGCCTTGCAGAGTACACGGCCTTCGTAAGAGAAGTTGGGTTCCCTCAGTGAAGCACGCAGCACTGCTGTCTGGCACAGGCGTACCCCTCGTTGGGCCGCCATGGTGATCGCGTCAAAGCCAGGCGCGACTACCTGCGCTTGGCCGTGTCGCCGCCAAAGATCCGACCTGAACCAGTGGCAGAAAGCCATTGGGTGCAGCAGGTTGCTTGTTACGCCGGACGAGCTGCGGTATACTCACAACTAGCCTGAGGCCACAATCCACACTGACCCATCGTCCGCCAGCCCATGCGCTTTGGATATGAGCCACCATCCTCGGAGTGCAGAATTGCACGGAGCAGTCCAACTATACCTCGAGTTCGACGACACCCGGGTCCGGGGAGAAGAGGCGGATGTAGTCCCCATCGACCGAACTTTCCCCGAGGAGAAGGTAGAGGAACTAGCGCGCCTTGAGTCCTTCAACAAGCACCTCTACCGGCCCAATACGTACCTCCACAAATGGTGGGCGCGCCGTTCTGGTACGACCTTCCGGTACATTCTCAAGCAGTTGGTAAGCGACTCGGAGCGGCGCGATTTCTACACGCCGGGCGGACTGGAAGGAAAAGTGATCCTCGATCCCATGATGGGCGGCGGTACCACCCTCCATGAAGCGGTGCGCATGGGCGCGAATGTCATTGGTATCGATATCGACCCGATCCCGTTTCTCCAACTGAAGGCCACGTTGACGGCAGGCGACCTGCGCCACAAGCGACGCGTCTTCAATGAATTCGCGGCTGAACTTGAGCGGAGGCTGGGCGGCTTGTACGGGACGGCGTGTCCGACGTGCGGTGCTGAATGCGAGACCCAGTTCGTTCTCTACGGCGTGCGCAGGCGGTGCACGTGCGGAGAAGTGATCCTTGTAGATAGCCTGCTTCTGCGAGAGGATACCGACCCGCGGCAGAGCGTGTACATCTGCTCACAGTGCGGCGCGGTCCACCGTGGGACCAGCCACCAGTGCGACGGCCGGGCCGAGATGCCGGTCCTCGAAAAGCGGGACAAACGATGTGGCGTCTGTGGTTCGCCGCGTGCCGGACTTCTAGGTGAGCCCTACTGGGAACGCTACGAGCCTCTCGTGGTGGTGGGCAGGTGCCTGGAGCATGGCCAGTTTTTCAAGAGGATTGGCGATGAGGAGTTAGAGCACATAGAGGAGGCACGATCTCGAGTATCCTCCCTCAACCTGACAGACGATGGGGCCTTCCGTGTGCCGGATGGCCCGAAGTCGGGGGATCTCCGCAGGAGGGGGGTTACCAGTTACCTGGAGTTGTTCGCGCCCCGTCAGCTATTATACCTGACATATTGCCAAGACCTGCTATCGTCCCTGCCAGACGAGGACCGGCTGTGGGTGGCCCTGCTCGTCTCCACCTCGCTGGAGTTCAACTCCATGCTCTGCGGATACAAGGGAAGTAGCGTTCGCCGCCCCGGGGCGGTGCGTCACGTGTTTTCGCACCACGCCTATTCGTTTCCGTATACGGCTCTGGAGAACAACCCGCTGTGCGGGGGCGGGTCTTCGGGGACTCTGAGGAGGCTGTTCCACGATCGCATCTGGAGGGCTGGTAGGTGGGCGCTTCGGCCAGTCGAGGCTCGCGTCGCAGGTAACCGTCGGACTAAGGCGCGGCTCACTGGCGAGGTGGATGCGGGGACACAAGTCTCCGACTGGCAGGAACTGGCTGAGGGGAGCAGGAAGTTCCTGGCTTTACAAGCTGACGCAGCGAGCGTGGATATTCCTGAGGGACTGGTTGACTACGTGGTCACCGACCCTCCGTACTATCAGAATGTTCAATACAGCGACCTCAGTCACTACTTCCGGGTTTGGCTGCGCGCGCTACTGCCTGACGTCGCGGACTGGGCTTACGACCCACTGGCGTCGGCAGTCTCTGAGGGCGATGCGGAAGGACGTCGAAAGTACGGCGAGGTGCTGACCAACATCTGGGCCAAATGTCATCGAGCGCTGGACAAGCACCACGGAAGGCTGATCTTCACCTTCCACCACTGGAACCACGATGCCTGGGCGGAGCTGACAATTTCGCTCAAGAAGGCCGGTTTCGTGCTGGTGAATCGCTACGTGACGTTCTCCGAGAATCCTACGTCGGTGCATATCCGCGACCTCAAGGCACTCAAACACGATGCGATTCTGGTCTTGAGGCCTGCGGGGGCACAGGTCGAGGGTTCCACATGGCCCCAGCCATCGCAGGTCGACAGCACGTCGAGCCGCAGCTTCTGTAAGGATTGTGCGGCCGCCCTTGGGTGGTTCCTGACCTCAGATCTTGCGGAGGACCAGTTGCGGGCGGAGTGGAGCCGCCTACTGGGGGAGGGCAGGAATGCCGAGACACCCAGCTGAGATATTTGGCTATCCGGTAGACTCACGGACTAGGGACGCGGCGCGCTGCCGCGCCAACCATTGGTGTCCGTTCCTCGACCAGGAGTGCGATAAGAAGAGCCGCCTCATTGACTATCCCATGGGGGTTTGCTCGGTTGAGTACGATGCGGACGTGGTGGCCTTGTGCCCGAAGCGATTCCTGCAGGGCAAGACGGTCTTCGCCGACATAGCCGTCCATCACTTCGCAGGGCTGGACAACCTCGTAGTTTTCGGCGAGGTCTCCGTGCGGGGCGCCGCTCACTTGGGCAGATTCGATTATGTGATCGCCAGACATGAGCCCTTGGGTGTCCGGCTAGACGATTTCGTGGCCGTGGAGATTCAGACCGGCCAAACCACGAATACTGGGCGCCTGGTGCGGGCGCTTCAGGACTTCGTGGCTGGGACGAAAATCACTGAGGCGAGCTATCGTTTTGGCTTGAACATGGCTGACATCTGGAAGCGCGCCTTCACCCAGATACTGACGGAGGGGATTGTCCTCGAGCGGTGGGGACACAAGATCTTCTGGGTAGTACAAGAGCCCATCTACCGTGACCTCGAAGCACGGTATCGACTGGGCTCACTCCCGTACGACGACAGCCACGCGACGGTCTTCGTTCTGTATGACTTGAAGCGCGCGGGCAACAGCTACGAACTGCAACAAACAAGGATCCTGTCCTCCACGGTAGACGGTTTGTTCGATGCGTTCCGCACTAACTTGCATGTGCCTGCGAAACGCCGTTTCGTCGAGAAGCTTGAGAAGGATTTGAAAGACACCGTTCGGCCGAGTCTTGAGCTGCGCTTGTGACGCGCGCACCGCGGCGGCCTCTGGCGCTCATCTCGGAGACACCCTCTAGGAATCGCGCCTCCGCGGTGAACTGGAGCTATGGGATGGTTACCCTCGACGATCTGAGGTCGTGCCTTCATGACTTCGTGGGCGACGCGGGGGACAAAGACCCCCACATGCCCAGCGGCCTCCAGGTGGGAGGCCGGGAGGAGGTCGAGCTCCTGGCCACCGGCGTCAGCGCCAGCCTGCGCCTCTTCGAGGAGGCGGTGGCTCGGCAAGCCAAGGCCACCTCACGTGCACACTGGGTTGCCGCTGGCATTGAGACCCAACGCGTGGCCGTGGTACACAGGGTCTGTACGGGTCGGACTCAGGGGAAACGTTCCTCGAAGATACCCTTGCCAAGAACGGCGCGGCCTCGTAGATCCCTCACTAAGCCCGCCGCACGAAAAAGGGCCGCCCCACAAGTGGACCACCATTTCGCAACTTAGTTGTGGTCAGTCTCCTACTCTCTCGTCCTCCAGCGCAGGGTTGCGTACCCTACCAGCCCCATCAACCCGCTGCCCAGCAACATCATTGTTCCTGGTTCGGGCACAAACTCGTACGCCGAGCAGTCCTCCGCCAGGACCACCGTGGTCTCTGCACAGCCGACCTGTGCTGGATTCACGCTCTCCTGCATCGGACACACTGCTGGGCAAACCTCCACGGTCCACTCGCCGTACCCGAACTCCAGCAATGGAGCAGAGGGCGAGACGCCAGCGACCCACCAGTCTTCCACACGCCACCAGAAGCTAAGGACCTCATCGCAATACGCCCACATGTAGTAGTGGTCTTGCTGGTTTGGGTGGAGATACGTACCCTGAGAGGTGGCGTCGCGCCAGAACTCGAAGCGCAAGCACTCGCCTGCTCCACTGCGACCCCCAATGGAGAATTCGACGATGTTCTCGGGGTTAAGCTCCGAGGCAGAGAAGCCGGTGTCCCATTCGGCGCATGTGAAACACTCCTTGTCTGGCGTGATCGTCAGTCCTTGCGCCAGCGCCACCCCACCTGCCAGCAAGAGCGCCAGAGTCACGCCCAACAACAGGCCTCGTAGCCAATGCGTCTTCATCGCCTCTCCCTCCCCTGCTCCTACAATCCTTCCAATCTATCGCGCACAGTATATTACGATTCTTGATGCGCGTCCACTCGCGTCTGGCGACACCTCCCCGGATGGCCCGACTCCACTGCCCCGTAGTGCTCCCAGCCCTCCCTTCACTCGGCCACCCGCCACCCGTGGTGCTTTGCCCGCCGGCTTCCCAAGAAGCAAGCGAGACTCACGTCCGTTTGATCAGCGACCTCGGGATGCCTCGCTTTGTCAGCGCCAGCGAAAGAGCGACTCCCATGGAGAGCAACTCTTCGAAGGTTCAGGGGTTTTCCTATTCGAGTCATTCTTTTGTTTTTTTAGGCAATTAACCGTCCAATGGTCGAAGGACGGGGAGGGTAGCAGGGGCCCGGAGAATTCAGGAGGTGACGAATGGGCCGAGGTGACAGGGCGAGAGTGGTGGTCACAGGCATGGGGGCGATCACGCCTCTGGGGTTGAACGTACGGGACACCTGGCAGGCGTTAGTGGAGGGACGTTCAGGCATCGGGCGTATCACGCAGTTCGATGCCTCCGCCTATCCTACTCAGATAGCCGGGGAGGTGAAGGGGTTCGACCCCGGCGAGTACATGGACGTCAAGGAGGCCAGGCGCATGGCCCGCTTCAGCCAGTTCGCGGTGGCTGGGGCGCGGATGGCCCTGGAGGACGCACGGTTGACCGTGGACGAAAGCACTGGGGAAGACGTAGGGGTGGTCATCGGCACCGCCATTGGAGGGGCGCTGGCGGAGGCAGAAAGGGCGCATCTGGTTCTGTTGAACAAGGGAGTGCGCAGGGTCCCTCCTCTCTTCGTACCTTCGATGATCCCCAACGCTGCGGCCCATCACGTGGCCTGCGCTCTGGGCCTCAGCGGGTACTCCTCTACGGTAGTGGGGGCCTGCGCCTCTGGAAATCAAGCCATCGGTGAGGGGGCCAGGGCTATCCGTGATGGCTCTGCCCTGGTGGTCATCGCTGGCGGCACGGAGTCCTCGATGTGTGAGCTTGCTCTGGCCGGGATGTGTGCGATGCGGGCCCTCTCCACCCGCAACGATGAGCCGGAACGGGCGTCCCGTCCCTTCGATGCCGAGCGGGACGGGTTCGTGGCTTCGGACGGCTGTGGCGTCCTGGTTCTGGAGAGTCTGGACCACGCCGTGGCCAGAGGGGCCAGGGTCTACGCCGAAGTGCTGGGATATGGCGTCTCCTCCGACGCCTATCATGTCACCGCCCCGCAGCCCGAGGGCAAGGGGGCTGCTCTGGCTATGCGCCGGGCCATCGCCGACGCCGGTCTGAAGCCTGAGGACGTTCAGTACATCAACGTGCACGCGACGTCCACGCCGGCAGGAGATCCGGCGGAGGTGGTGGCGATCAAGAGCGTCTTCGGGTCTCGTGCTTACGAGATACCGGTCAATGCTACGAAGTCCATGACCGGGCACCTCCTGGGTGCGGCCGGTGCGGTGGAGGCGATAGCCACCATCAAAACGATTCAGGAGGGCGTTTTGCACCCCACCATCAATTACGAACATCCAGACCCCCAGTGCGACCTGGACTGCGTGCCGAACGAGGCTCGACGGGCCCAGGTGCAGGTCGCGCTTT
>DAOUME010000018.1:0-114421 GCA_034411995.1 Anaerolineae bacterium
CCTGGAGCGGGTCTATGACTAGGCTGAGCGGCGCCGCGCCGCATCCTTCGGTAGGGGCACGGCAGGCCGGGCCCCTACTATAGCGCCCTCCCCCTGGTGGGGGGAGGGTTGGGGGGGGGGTGGATGATGTGCACACCAAGCGTGTCACCCTCCCCTAACCTCCTTCGATTAACTCAGGACAGGCCTCCCATCAAGAGAGGGGGACTCAGGCGGCTATCGGTGTTGACCCTGATGATCGTCGCGCAGGACTTCATTCCGGCGCTACGGGAGAAACTATCGAACGGTGAACCATGCCCGACTACGTAGAGCTACACTGCCACACCAACTACTCCATGCTCGACGGGGCCTCTCACCCGGAGGAGCTCCTTGATCGGGCGCTGGAGCTGCACATGGACCGCCTGGCGGCCACCGACCACGAGGGGCTGTACGGCGCGGTGCGCTTCTATCAGGGCGCCCTCCAACGAGGCATCAAACCCCTCATCGGGGCGGAGCTGACCCTGGATGGCGGCCACCACCTCACCCTCCTGGCGGAAAACGATGAGGGCTACTCCCACCTCTCCCGCCTGATCAGCCACGCCCAGTTGAGCCACAACAAGGGGGAGGCCTCCCTTTCCTGGTCCGCCCTGACCCAATATAAAGAAGGCCTGATCTGCCTGTCGGGCTGCTCCCGGGGGGAGATCGCCTCCCATCTCCTGGCTCACCGTGAGGCGGAGGCCCTGGCCGCGGCCAGAAGATACCTCCACCTCTTCGGCCGGGAGCACTTCTTTCTCGAGCTGCAACACCACCTCCTGGAGCACGGTCGACGGCTCGTGGCCTCCCTGGTGGAGCTGGCCGGGCACCTGGGAGCAGGGTACGTGGCCACCAACGACGTACACTACGCCCGCCGGGAGGGACACCGCCTCCACGACGTGCTGACCTGCATCGCGAACCATACCACCCTGGACGAGGCGGGGAGTCTGCTGCGCGCCAACTCGGAGTACTACCTCAAGTCCCCACAGGAGATGGAGCAGCTCTTCTCCCACCTGCCCCAGGCCTTGACCAACACCAGGGCCATCGCCGAGCGGTGCGACGTGACTCTCAACTTCTCCGCCCATCGCCTGCCCCCTTTCGAGCTGCCCCCGGGGGAGACGGCCGGGAGCTACCTGCGGCGCCTGTGTCTCCAGGGCGTGGAGAGGAAGTACCCATCCGTTACGGAAAGGGTCCTCCATCAATTGGACCACGAGCTGGAGGTCATCGGTCGCACGGGGCTGGCCGAGTACTTCCTCATCGTGTGGGACATCTGTCGCTACGCCCACGAGAGGGGCATCCCCGCGCAGGGGAGGGGTTCCGCCGCCAATTCCGTGGTGGCTTACGTGCTGGACATCACCAGGGTGGACCCCATCGCCCACAACCTGCTTTTCGAGCGCTTCCTCAGCGAGGAAGCCAACACCATGCCCGACATCGACATGGACTTCTCCACCGATCACCGGGAGGAGGTGATCCAGTACGTCTACGACAAGTACGGCGAGGAGCACACGGCCATGGTCTGTAACGTGGTCACCTTCCGCGCCCGGAGCGCCGTGCGGGACGTGGGCAAGGTGCTGGGTTTCCCCCTGCCTCTGCTGGACCAGGTGGCCAAGGCCCTGGATACCAGGAGGGCCTCCCGCGTGGAAGAAGACCTGGAGAGGGTGAACGGACTGGCCGAGAAGACGACGCACCTGCCCTGGCGGCAACTGCTCGAGCTGTGCCGGGAGATCGACTCCTTCCCCCGCCACCTGAGCATCCACGTGGGGGGGATGATCATCACCGCCAGGCCCCTGGTGGAGATCGCGCCCCTGGAGCGGGCCACCATGCCCGGGCGGGTGGTGGTGCAGTTCAACAAGGACGACGTGGAGGACCTGGGGTTGATCAAGATCGACCTGCTGGCCCTGCGCACCCTGTCGTTGATCTACGAGGCGCTCCAGTTGATCGAGGAGCACAGTGGTGTGGGACTGGACCTGGAGCACATCCCCCTGGACGACCCGGTGGTCTACGACATGCTCTGCCGGGTGGACACCATCGGCACCTTCCAGGTGGAGAGCCGGGCCCAGGCCCAGACGCTGCCTCGTATGCGCCCGGAGAAGTTCGAGGACATCGTGGTGGAGGTAGCCCTGATCCGGCCGGGGCCTCTACAGGGCAACATGGTCCATCCCTACCTGCGGCGCCGGGCGGGTCTGGAGGAGGTGACCTACGTCCATCCCGCCCTCAAGCCGGCCCTGGAGGAGACCACGGGGGTGATCATCTTCCAGGAGCAGATCCTGAAGGTGGCCATGATCATCGCCGGCTTCACGCCGGGGGAGGCGGACCTGCTGCGCCGGGCCATCAGCCGCAGCCGCTCCCAGGAGGCGATGGAGCAGCTCAGGGGGCGCTTCGTGGAGGGCGCCCTGGCCCAGGGGGCTGGACGAGGAGACAGCCCAGGCGGTCTTCGACCAGTTGGCGGGCTTCGCCGAGTTCGGCTTCTGCAAGAGCCACGCGGCGGCCTTCGCCAGGACCGCTTACGAGACCCTCTACCTCAAGGCCCACTATCCCGCCCCCTTCTACTGCGCCCTGCTGAACGCCCAGCCCATGGGCTTCTACAGTCCCGCGGTGGTGGTGGGGGACGCCAAACGCCACGGGGTGAAGATCCTCCCCGTAGACGTGAACCGGAGCCGGGCCCGGTGTACCGTGGAGGATGGCCACCTCCGGTTGGGTTTCTCCTACGTGGACGGCCTGGGCGAGGCCAGCCTGGAGGTGCTGGAGGAGGCCAGGGAGGATGGGCCTTACTATTCCTTGCGGGACTTCTGCCTGCGCACCCGGTTGCCCCGGTGGGCGGTGGAGAACCTGATTCTGGTGGGGGCCATGGATGGCTGGGGCAAGGCCAGGAGAGAGTTGATCTGGGAGCTGGGCACCCTCAGCTACGCGGAGGGGGAGCTGGACCTTTCGCCGCCTCTGGAGGAGATCGACCTGCCGGAACTGACGCTGGAGGAGGAGATCAAGGCGGAGTACGGCATCCTGGGCCTCCCCGTGGGCGAGCAGATCGTAGCCCTGCACCGTCCACGGCTAGAGAGGCTGTGTGTGTTGAGGAGCAAGGACCTGGAGAGGAAGCAGAACGGGGAGAGGGTGCGGGTAGCAGGTTTGGTGGTGGTGCGGCAGCGGCCCCCGACAGCCAAGGGCTTCGTGTTCATCACCATGGAGGACGAGGACGGGCTGATGAACATCATCGTCAGGCCCGACGTGTATCAGCGGTACTACAAGGTGCTGCGCAACTGCTTTCTATTGATCGTGGAGGGGACCGTACAGAGGCAAGGGGGGATCCTCAACGTCCTGGCCGAGGGGGCGGTGGGGATGTGACAGAAGTCCCGCATCAGCCCTCCAGTTGCTCCCTAAACCAGGCCAGGAAATCGTCGGGTGCTCCAATCCGCAAACCCGACTTGCGGGCTACCTCTGGATTGTCGAGGAAGTGTTTGCGATTCAGCGTCGCGAGATAATCCACCTGGGCATTCTTCGCCGCCGCAAGGATAGACGCATCTTTGGCATGAATGATCCCCTTGGCTATCGTCAGGTCCGCCGCAGACGGATCGGGGATCCTCTCCAGGGGACAAGCGTCTACAAAACGGCGGTACTCGGGGAGCGCTTTGGGGAGCTTCTCCTTTAGATTGCGCTCCGCCTCTACCAGCACCTGTTCCGAAACCACCAGGATCACAAGCCTCGCCTCGGCCAGTGCCAGAATTCTGTTGCTGGCGCCTGTGGTAGACGCCAGACCAGCGAGGAGCGCACTGGTATCCAGGAAGAGCCTAGGCCTCAAGGCCGTACTTCTCCCTGACGTAAGCCTCGCGTTGCTTCCCTAGACCGTCGAGGAGATCTGCGAGGGTCACCCCTTGCTCGCGCATGAGGCCTTCTATGGCCGCCGCGACCTCCGGTGCCACCAGTTTCTTGCGGGTGGCGACGAGGGTATCCCCCAGTTGGATCAGGGAGAAGATGTCCCCTTCCTCGATGCCCATCTGGCGGCGCATTTCGGCAGGGATCGTCAACTGCCCACGTTCCCGCACCTGCACCACCACCGGTCCTTGAGCTTCACCAGTCTTCTCCATGGCCTGTCCGCCCCCGTTGTCAGAATTTCTGATATCATTATGCGGCTGATCGGCGTGTCTGTCAAGGTCGTCCATCCTGGCGGCGCGGGCGATGCGCTGGACCGGGGGCAGGATTACCCCTTCATATTGACCTTCACTTCATAGTGCTGCGAGCGGGCATTGAACCGCGAAAGCAGAGCTCTGGCCTTGGGCGGGACCACCGCCGTTTCGTAATCTTCCCGGCGAAAGCGCGGACCGCGTCCAGGGAGTCGAACCACATGACGGGTCACGAATTCCACCTCACTCCCCAGGCCGCGCCGCAAGAGGTGGACTCCTCGGTAGCCAGCGATCTGGCGATCCTGTATGCCCTGGAAGATCTCACTCCTGAGCAGTGACTCGTCGGCGTCCGCGTTCGCTGCCGTAGTGCAGCCGTGCCATATCCGACTGATCATCTTCACCTCCTTCTAGTCCGTCGTGGCCGCGGGGCTGGCGGCTCGTCCTTCACCCGAATTGTCACCAACTCGCAGAGGAAGCGCAAGCGAGAGCAGATGACTCTGGTTCGGTCGGCTCAGCTGCCGGGTGGCCGTCCCAGGCCCAGAGCGAGCCAGCTCCTGGCCAGGGACGACCTCGGGGCAGCGGGTGATGCTATACGAATTGGAAACTATGGATGATCGCCTCTACGATGGGCAGCAGGTCGCCTTCTGATTCTGCGGCGACGATGCCCGTCAGACCGGCAGCTCGATCCCCGTTGAGGATCACGGCGCTGAGCAACGTGGTGGACAAGCCATCCGTACTCGTGCAAGTCCAGGACCCTATGGCCGCATCGTAGCCATTGATCGTGGTTGCGGCCGGATCTCCTGTCGCCACACAACCTGTGGTCGTCTCGGCACTGCTATCGACCGCCGCCTCCAACGCTGAATCTTCGCCACCAATGCTCAGGTCCCCACGTGTGCCAACCAGCACGACCACTAGCGCCCCCTCAGGCAATACAGGGCCGGCTTCGCCGTACCAGGTATTCTGTAGCCCCGCGTCGGTGGCGAAGAAACCAAGACCGTAAGCGGCGTCGCTGTACCAGTCTTTCGGGAGCGTGAGAGTGAACGTGGAGTGTTCGAAGGTGACGAAGTCAGCGGGGACATCGGGCGGCTCGGGCGGAACGGGCGTCTCGGTGGGCAAGGTGGTGGCGGTGGGCTGAGGCGGCGCCGTCGGCTCGGGGGTGACGGCGGGCACCGGTGTTTCCGCTGGCCTGGGCGAAGCGGTCGGCTCTGGTGTCTTGGCTGGCAAGGGCGTCACTCCGGGCGCCGTAGGCTCTGGCGCAGCGGCTGGAGACCCGCAAGCGACCGTCGCCAACAAGAGCGTCAGCAGCAGTACCATAGTGATCTTGGGTAGATATCTCTGTATCATGTTGCTCCCTTCTTCTCTTTGGAATGCTCTCCGGCAGCGATCGGCCATGCGACTGTCCCCTCTCTGCGAGGTGGTGCCACTGGTCGTCGAACAGTCGTCGCCGGCAGAAGGCGGTACGCCGACAGACCGGGTCCGCGGGCATACCCGCTGCGGAACGAGGCGGCCGGGAGTGGCTCTCCCCATCGGGCGCGACGTGGGGCCGTGCCAAACAATGAAGCCGCCGTGCCCGGTGGCCCGTTCTCCGGGTCAAGGCGGCTATCGGATATCAAAGGTCCCATTACTCCAAGAATACTCAGTATTCGCAATATTGTCAAGTGTTATACTGCACTTTTCCCCTATGCTGGTGCGCGCTGCTCTGCTTCGATCGGTCGAGTCCAGCGCCTGGGCCTGACGATGCCTTGCTCATGGGGCAGGTTCAGGCACGGGTGCTAGGAGAGAGAGACCAGAAGCGGGTGGCGGGCCTGGTAGCCGGGGAGGGTGGCGTCGGGGGCCAGGGGTTCGGTTTTACGATGAGGTGGCTGACGAGGGGTGAGATGGTATACCCGGACACCGGCCGGAGGTAGTAGGAGATGGTGCAGAGGCGCTTTCTTCTGGTGTCATGGGGACGGCGCAGAGGCCAGAAGGGATCCTCAACCGCCTGGCTGGGGAGACGGTGGGAAAGGAGAGGCCTCGCGGCAGCTCGAGACAGGGAATCCTGGTGACATCGGTCCAAGTCGCCGGTTGGCAGAAGGCGGCGAAACCAGTTCTCCGGCAGAGCGCGTGGGCAGCAGCTAGTACTTCTTCGTGGCCAAGGGTATGTAGAGGCGATTGCTACACCCGGCAACAGCGGCGGAGAACTCGGAGGTGTTGCCGTCGCTGTCGGTGGCCGTGGCCGTGAGATAGGCCATGTCGGCCAGGAAGCCCGAAGCGCTCCAGTTCCCCGACCCGTCGGCCGACACGGAGGTCAAGAAGGTCTTCCCTTCATCATCTGGTCCGGTGAACAACTCCACAGTGGCGTTGAGAGGAGCCGTCCCGCTGGCCGAAGCGCAGGTATGGGAGGAGATGCTGGGCGCCGCGACCGAGTCGTTGCCGTCGAAGGTGAGGGCGATTCCCAGGTCTCCGTTGGCGTGGATACTGTTCTGGGTGATAGTGTTACCATTGGTGTTCGACCCATCCACCCAGACGCCTTGATCGGTGTTGAAGGCGATGACGTTGTTGGGGCCGATGGTGTTGTCGTGCGCCCCGCCGTGGATCTTGATGCCATACCCATTTCCCAACGGCTGGCTGCCGGTGCGATCGGTGCCGATGTAGTTGCCCTCGATGACGTTGCCGGTCGCGTTGCCCGTGGTCTGGAAGATGCGGATGCCGCCGTTCATGGCGGAGATGACGTTGCGGTCGGCCTCGGCTGGACCGCCGATGGTGTTATTCTCCGCCCCATTGCCCAGCGAGATCCCGGCGTAGGTCCCGCTGACGTCACTGGAGCCGGTCGCATCGGGGCCGATGTAGTTGCCGATGATCGTATTGAGACTTCCGTTCACCACCACGGCGTAGGCGGGGCAGCGGTTGATGGCCAGCCCCTTGACGGTGCCGTTCGATCCCATGATCCAGCAACTGACTCCTGAGGACAGACTCTCTCCGGAGATCTCGATTTCCGGGCCGTAGGGGTTGGTGTCCGAGAGGATGTTTGTCGCCTGGGTGCTGCCGTCCACGATGTTGCCGGCAGGGGATTGGAGGGTAGTGGTGAGGACTATGGTCCAGACACCGCTGGTGTTGTGGCCGTAGTTGGTGTCAGTGACAGGGATGTTGAAGGCCACGGTGTCGGTGCCGGGGTTGGCTACGGCTGCCTGGATGGCTTCCCAGAGCGTACAGTCGCCGCTGGCCAGCGGGTCACAGGATCCGTCGTTCGTGAAGCTGGTGGAGTTGACGGTGTAGGTACTGCCGGCGGCCCCAACGCTACCTGCCAGGGCCAGGAGTCCCAGCAGGAGCACCACCGCCACCACAGCCACCGCATAGTTTCTCATCTGCCCCTACCTCCAAAAGGCCTTCCGTGGACCCCGCTGGCTACGGAGGTTATGGGACCTGGTGGGTCCTCATTCTCCCATCATACAGAGTTCTGGAGGTGGTGTCAAGCGCTCGATGAGGGCGCGGCAGAGCGAGAGCAAGGGGTGATGTCGTCGAAGCTTGCGGGAAGATCCAACCCTGGGGACAGTCGCTTTCGAAGACGGGGACGGGGTGAGCGAGGCCTCCGTCAGGCGCGATGTCTACGAACGGCGATACAAGGTGGTGCACAACTGCTTCCTGTCGAGCCTGGAGGGGACGGTGCGGGGGAAGCGGAAGGCCTGGCGTCCTGGGCGAGGGGCCGCTGAGGGCGGCCAGACCGACGTCCTCGCCGTGATCCGCGCTCCGACTCTGAGTCAGGATGAACCAGCAGGACTGCTAACTGGCAGCCCTGCTGTTCCCACTGCGAAACTAACATTGGTAAGGTCGTCCGCCGTCAGGCGGAGCGCCTTTGCTAGGCACATGAAATGCGCTTCAGGACCATGGGAGGCTCGCATGCGCAAGTCGGTCTATCTAATTCTCTTGGTCTGGGTCAGTCCCTCCCCGCTCTCTGCGCCTCTGTCTCAAGACGGTCCCCGCGTATTCGAATATCGAATGCCTAGCTCGGGTCCTTTCCGCAAAATCCCGAAACCATCGCGTGGCAAAGAGCTTCTCTTGGGCGAAGTTGTCGGGTGCGGCGTAGAGACCATCTTCCAGTCTGACCCACCCGAAAATAGGCCTTCGTGCGCTCTTTCGGGCGCGGGCCTCTTGAGGCGTCAAGCTCATGATCTCACCTCCCCTCGTACCGGGCTCTGCGCAGCACAGCCACTCATCAAACTAGCGCGGTTCCGCATCGCGCCAACCCAGGACCGAACCCCCCGTCGCAAGTCTTGCGCAGACGCACTGACACTGGAAGACACGCTGCCCACTCGATGGAGCACCGTCCATGTCACCGAGAGACACAACCCCATCCCATGTCCCGCCAGTGCATAGAAACATTGCCGCTAGGCCCATTATCCGCACTCCTAGTATACACCTCTAGGCACGCAGTGTCAATAGTAGAAAAGTACTCGTCTTCTGAGGTGTCGCCCGCGCCCTAACTGCGGGACGCGTCTCTCAACATTCATCGCCTCTGTCTAAGACTGAGCACAATGCCCATACCAGAGGCCATCCCATGTCCGAAGTCTTTGACCTTGTCCAGCCACTCCTCAGGCAATGCCAGGTTGCAATCTACCCCGAGCGTACCGAGTGCCCGATCTTCCTCGTCCAAGATCGGGAACGCCGCCATCCACTCAATCTTCGGCATCTTAGACGCTTGCTCCTCGCTGAACCCTAGGGCCAGCGGATCGTATCCGCTCTGCAGATGCGGTCGGCGCGACGTGAAGGCGATGCCCCTGACGCACTGGTTGGGGCCCACTATCAGGTCGCAGTCTGGTTCCCCTTCCATCCGATAGCAGGGGCCTGGCACCAATCCAGACCGCTCCTGGTCGTAGAGCGTGATGTGGCATCTTAACCTGTATTGGTCATGGCCCAGTGCCTCACAGACGGTTTCCTCCATCTGCGCGCAGAAGGTCACCAGCATCTGATCCACGCTGCGCTCCAACACTTCCTTGATTCCGGCGTATCCTGCCCAGTAGAGAACGAACCATCCGGCCACCACCACTATCATCAGGAGTGCGAGCCAATTGGAGGGAATGAACGCAAGCCCGACCATCAGAACTGCCAGAGAAACCGCAGCTCCGCAGCCCACTGTCACCCTCACCGCGGAGTGAAACAACGGGACAAGCAGTAACTTGTCCCGTAGTGAGAAGGACTTCTTCTCAGGGTATCTCTCCACGTTATGCCGCGGGAGCGGGCCTGTGAGCAGCAGAGAGTACCGTAGGAGAACAATGAGCAACACCAATAGGCCGAGCGGAATCACTGCTAGCTGAAGCTGGGGTGAGATCGGCTCAAACTGTTCTCCTTTGAGGCCCGCCACAAGCGCATCCGCCACAACCTTGGTGAGCACACCCATCCCGAACACGGCGATCGCGGCCTCGATTCCGTCTCGTGTGCCATGTTGAACCTTGCCAGCCATAGAATCCCCCTCGAGAGCACCGGCAGGTAGCAGTGCCGGTCCATATCTTTCCAGCCCCCTCCGCAAGGCGTCGTGCGATGCAAGGGTTGGCGTTGGGGTATCGCCCCCGAGGAGGATCATCAATACCTAATATGCAACTATAGCAGATTCCGTCCGACTTGTCAAGCCCCTTGGCTTGAGTTTGTCATTTTCCCTTCAAGAGTGAACTGTTCTCGGTTGAAGAGTGGACACCTATGCTCGGTTCTCTCGAGACACTCCAGGAGGAAACGATGGCTCGATTGCGTAAGCGATTCTCGGACGAGCGGGTCGCGTTTCTGGTCCGTGCGTACTCCCTGCCTGGACTTGATGACCAAGGTTGAGGTGCACGAGGTGCCTGGCAGCCCCAGGTCCCGCGGCCTGGCGCGCTGGGCAGCGGCACGCACGAAACCCCGGGATGGGTGACTTCTGTTGGGTCGGTGCGCGCTGCCAGTAAGCGGGGAGCTCACCTACACGTGGCAATGAACCGATCTCATACCTCGGTCTGCTGGGTTGTAACCGGGGCGGTTCGCGGAGAACGTGGCGCCGGTCTGTCGCAGGTGGGAGATCTCAGCCACGACAAACAGTTTCCAGTCCACCGGGTTGCCCGAGCGACTGTACCCACCTGTTTGGTAGCCGCGAAGCACCTCATTCCCTGCTGTGCTGATTCCGTGGCAATGTGGTTCAACCGTGCGGAACCCTCCGTCGTAGTAGAACTCAACGACCGCTTGGCTCTTGATCGCCGCGCATATAGCCGTGTTCACTATTCCTCCTTTCGTGACCCAACGAGTTGACTGTGCCTGTAGACAGCTCGGATACTTGGCGCTTGAGTCCATGCCAGTTTGTAGGCACCTCCTGTGGTGCGTCGGTAACCTCTGCTCGTACGGACATTGCCGCAGTTAACAACCAGCCACCCGCCTCCGACAAGATGACGTCGCCGTGACAGCCACTACTCGGCGCGGTGCCCGAGAGACAGTCTTCCCTGATGACCACGCGCTGGCCCCCAAGCAAGCGGTGAACGATGGCGGCGCTACACATGGCCTCGCCGAAGGCGCGTTAGGCATGTAGGGTGTCGTGGGTAGCGGGCGCCCGCACTCCTCTCGTCCAGTCCCATCGTCCATGTTACCCCAGCCGGCGTGACAGACACCATGCCCTCTATGCTGTATGAGCCCTGAAGAGATCAACAGGAAAGGCACCGTCCTTGGTGTTGAAACACCGAGGCTTATCCTGGCCATAGGCATTCCCTATCCTGGCCGCGAACTCCCTTACTGTCCCCTCTATGGCATCGGCATCGCTGCCAGCAATATCCACTTCTGTGATCAACTGGATATGATGCTCGAGACTATCCTCTCCCGTGAGCCTCCTGGGATAGAACCCGCCCGCATCTCTCCAACCCTTCCCGAAGAAGCCTAAGTACGTGCCGCCCACGTTGGCCATGTTCGGCAGAATCAGCGCGCTGGCTGCCAGATTCGCCTGCTGGTATAGGTCTCTGGCGAATCCCAAGAACTGCCAGAAGCGGCCCATGAGCTTGACGAAGTTGATGAACCTACGCCCCCCTTGCTGAATGGCGTCCCCATACCCATACTCTGCGTAGCAGGTTCGATGTACGACGAGGTATTCTCTCATGGGATGCCCTTGGGCGCGTTCCTGGAGCGGCAGGTTGTTCGTACAAACGACGCCATCGAGTGTACCCCGACAGACCTGGTGGGGAACGAATATCCCACCCGGGTGGTAGCATCGCAGCGCCGGGTCGAGCTACTGTCGGAACTGGCCGGACGAGGTGTCGATCATGTCCCTTAGAATCGTGGGGCAGCACACGAAGGACACCACCGCGTGCGCCGACTCCACGACTGGAGTCGCTGGTTCGTCGAAGTACGCCACTCCCAATTGCCTGGTCAGCTTGTTGAGCGCGAAGTCTGGCTCGTTATCTGGCTCGAAGTAGCCGAGTCTGCTGAGATGTTCCCGCACTTCTTGTCTCACCGCCCGGCCTCTCTCAAACATATCGCGTACCTCATACTCTTCTGCCGCAAGCGTCAGGAAGTTGTGACGCACGTAGTATCTCTTCTCGCCCTCGGTGGTCACCATATGCGGAACTCTGGGGCTCTGCGGGATCTCGACAACCACCACGCACTCGTCACTCCTTCCGGGCACTGGGATCGGGTTGATGTGTACGTTCACCCTCTGTTGTATGTTGGAGACGAGGACTTGGTCAAGCCATTCCTCAACCTTCTGCTGGCCCAGCATCCGGTCCACGAAGTGCTTGGGCATCTTCGGGCGATGATCGTCCTCGACCAACCCAAAGATCAGGCGGCCGCCCTGGGAGTTGGCCATGGCCGACACGTCCTTGGCCAGCTCCTTCTTGCCCCCTTGAGACGTGTCAATCTCGCGCTTGTACTCAAGCGTGACGGCTTCTGGCTCCTCGTTCTCGACAAGGGCCTGGATATCCTCGAACGTCAACTCAGTCATCCGTCTCGCGAGCGCCACGGTGATCCCCAAACGCTGTCTCCATCAGCCGCTGTCAGAAGGCTATCCCTGCTCTGGACGCCTTAGCTAGCAGGTAGTTCACGAACGCCGAGCACGCAACCAGCATGAACTTGGCATCCTCGGACCTCAGGTTTGGCTCGTCGAGCAGACCCAAAGCATGTCGTATGCCATCCGCATCGCTGGTGTAGCCGTACAGCTTCTCGAAGGCCCCCTTCAGAGCAGCATGCATTTCCACTTGCTTCTCCACGTGCTTCAGGGCCTGGCCCAAGGTCGCCTGCTTGCCACCCGTGATCAGCTCGCACAGACTTTCGACGGCACTAATCGACTCCTTAATAGAGTTGCGGTAGTCTGGCGACTCTCTGTCCGACAGGTGACTCAGGGCAGTGCGCAGGTGAGCGTACACGCCCTCCAGGCCCGCTGTGGCATCCAGGGCCCCCTCAATCTCCGTGATCTCTTCCTCGGACGTGATGTCGGCGATCTCTTCCCCGACGAAGCGATACGCGGAGAGGTTCCGTTCCAGAACGACGTTGCAGAAGTCTCTGAACTCACGGTTCGTGGCTTGAAGAGGATAGTTCGCTGGCACGAACTCCACGAAATCGTATGCCTCGTTCCACCCACATGAGAAGAAGTAGGCCCTGATTTGTACCCGTGTCTCAACCCATGAGTTGCTCAGAGTGTCCAGGGGCTTCTTGAAGTGCAAGTGCCACAAAGCGTGGAAGAGCGTCCTCATCTCGTCGTTGTGCGAGAGCCAACTTGATACGCCAATCTGAAAGACGTCATTCCAATAGTACAGACACAGCGCGTCCCACAGGTTGTTCCTCAGCGATTCATCCATCGACTCTAGCTGAAGCTGTGTCCGCAGCGGCTTCAGCCCACGGCGTTCCGAGAAGGTTTTCATTCGACCATCCCTGTGTTGGCTGCTCTGTTATTAGCTACTTTCTGCAGACAAGACGCCCGAAGATGCGTATCATGGATGCGTACCATGCACGAGTCCTGCCCGCCTAGCCCAGATACTGATCATCGTTGCCTACATTGTCCTTGCGGACTGACCGGAGCATAACACATCGTTGTTGGCGAGACAAGTTGTTGCAGGGTTTCGAACCCTGTGTTGCTGGGAGGCTCGTTTGCCTTAGGAAGGGGGTAACAGAGGAGGTGTGTTGGATGAGTCGCGCGACGCCACCGTCGAGGGGCAGCATCGCTGGCCCGTAGTGTTGGGCGACATAACTACCGCTAGCCGACTCCCGCCCTACGTCTTAGCAATCTCCACTTCCACGCTCATCCCCAGACGCAGCCCCTCCGGCTGTTGCTGCAACTCGATCACCACGGTGTACACCACGTCCCCGCCCATCGTGGAAGCCAGGGGGGAGATACGGGCCACCCGTCCCGGGAGGTCCTCGTTGAGCGCCTCAACGTAGACCGTGGCCTCCTGGCCCACCTGGACCTCGGCCACGTCTCTCTCGCTGAGGTCTGTGGTCTCCACCTGGAGCTGAGTGAGGTCCGCCAGGGTGAGCACCACCTGGCCGGGCATCACGATCTGACCGGGGCTGACCTGGAGGTCGGCCACGGTGCCATCGAAGGGGGCGGTGAGGGTGGCCTGACTCAGGGCAGCGTGCGCTGTGTCCAGGGCCGCCTCTGCCTGGGTCACGGAAGCGTGGGCGATAGCGAGTTGATCGGGAGTGGCCCCGGCTTGCAGGATGTCCAACTGGGCTTTGGCGCTCTCCACGCTGGCCCAGCTTGTCTCCAGGTCCTCGGGCAGGGGGCCCCGAGTGGCCAGCTCGTAATTGGCCAGGGCGCTTTCGTAGTCCAGCGTGGCCAACTGGAGGGCCAGGGACTGGGGCATCTCGGTGACCTCTTCCACCCAGGCGATCTCGTCGTAGGCGGCTTGAGCCTGCACCAGGGCCGCCTCGGCCTTCCTCAGGGCGGCCAGGGCGATCCTCCGCTCCTCGTCGCTGGGACCGGCCTCCAGCTTGTGGTACTGGGCCAGTGCCCCGTCGTATGCGGCCTGGGCCGCGGCCAGTTCCTCCGGGCGAGGTCCGGACTCCAGCTCGTCCAGTTGCGCTTGCGCCGAGGCCAGCGCGGCCTCCGCCTGGGCCACCCCGGCCTGAAGGCTGGAGGACTCCAGGGAGACGAGGGCGTCGCCAGCCAACAGCTTTTCGCCCAGGCTCACCTCCACCGTCTCCACCTGCCCGGCCAAGACGAAGCCCATCTGGGCCTGCCGAGCGGCTACCACTTCTCCCGAGGCGGTCACCACGCCTCCAGTGGACCGCGGAGGGAGCACAGGGGTTGGTGCGCTGAGCAGAGGCGTCGGTGAGGGCTCGGGGGTGCGGCCACAACCGGCGGCGAGGACGGTCAGCAACAAGAGCAAGACGGCTGTTCCCCACCCCTTGCCCCTCATTTCGTGGCTCCTCGAGCAGGATGGTCGTCGAAGACCTTGCCGTCGCGCAGCTCCACCACTCTTCGAGCGAAGGCCATCACGCGGGGGTCGTGGGTGGCGCAGACGAAGGTGATACCCGTCTCCTCGTTCAGCTTGAGCATGATCTCCATCACCTGGCGGCCGTTCTCCGTGTCCAAGTTGGCCGTGGGCTCGTCCGCCAGGATCAGCGCCGGCCCCGTGGCCAGGGCGCGGGCCACGGCCACGCGCTGCTGCTCGCCGCCGCTCATCTGGTCTGGACGGTGCTTGGCCCGGTCCGCGAGGCCCACAGCGTCCAGCAACTCCATCACGCGCTCCCGCCTTTGCTTGCCGTTCTTTCCCACCAGCAGCAGTGGGAGCTCGATGTTCTCATAGGCGTCCAGCCCGGGGAGCAAAGCGAAGAACTGGAAGACGAAGCCGATGGTCCCCCGGCGCAGGTCGGCCCGTTTGCTGCCGCTGAGCCTGGAGACGTCCTCCCCCTTGAGCAGGACCCGCCCGCTGGTGGGCTTGTCCAGACACCCCATGACCTGGAGTGCGGTGGTCTTGCCCGATCCGGAAGGCCCCACCAGGGCCGTGAACTCGCCCTCCTCGATGGAGAGCGTCAGGCCGCGCAGGGCGTAGGTCTCCACCTCACCGATCTTGTATACCCGGGTTACATCTTCCAGCCGAATGACTTCCATGGTGAACCTCCCAGCTCCTCGCTGATGGCTCGAGGCATCTCCCTCGCCGATTATTCAACTCGCAAGGCGTCGACCGGCTGTAGCCGAGCCGCAAACCGGGCCGGATACAGCGACGCCAGCAGGATGATGATCATGGCCGCGATAGCCACGCCCAGCGTCTCCGCCGGGGCGAACCGCGCGTATATCGTCTCGCCGTAGGCCGCGGACACCGTGGTCATAGTGGCCATCTCACCCATGTGCAAACCCGCCCTGGACAGATAGAACACACCGAGGGATCCCAGGATCACGCCCAGGACCACCCCTACGCCACCCAGGATGCCCGCTTCCACCAGGAACATGAGCAGGATCTCACGCCCCTTCATGCCCAGCGCCGAGAGAATGCCCATCTCCCGGATACGCTCGAAGACGGACATCAACAGCGTATTGGCGATGACCACGGCAACCACCATCAGGACCACCAGGTACATGATGTAGAGGATACCCATGCCCGCCTGAACCGCCTGCAAGACCACCTGGTTCATGTCGCGCCAGGTGAGCACCGTATAGCCCGGCGCCCTCAAGGCCGCTGCCAGAGTGTCGGCCAGTTCGCGGTCCTTGAGTATGACCAGGATCATGCTGGCTCGTCCCTCGGTATGGGTGAAGGCCTGCGCTTTGGAGAGGGGCAGGAAGACCGTGACATCGTCGTACACGGGGACGCCAGTGGCGTACAGCCCGCGAATGGTGAAGATGGCCTCGTCGGGCGCTTCGTCGGCGGTGTTCACCAGGAGACTGATCTGGTCTCCCGCCGCCAGCCCCAGGCTCTTGGCCAACCGCTCACTCAACAGCACGCCGCTCCGGTCGTCCGGTTGCAAGTACTCGCCGGCGACCAAGCCGTCCCGAATCCTGGCGTGTACGTCGGAGAGCGGATCTATCCCAAACACCCGGACGCCGACCGATTCCTCGCGCGTGCTCACGATGCCGCTGGCCCACAGCACGGGGGCCGCTGCCTCCACGCCGTCGAGTCCCCTGACCTGAGCGGCGATCTCTTCCGGGTTGGCCAGAAGGTCATCCCAGGCCAGACTGACCTTGTCTTCGTCGTAGGACTCGGCCCTGATCTTCAAGTGGCCGGTCTGCAGGCGGATGTTGTTCTCTATGGAATCGGTGATGGCGCCCTGGATGAAGCCACTCATGAACACCAGCAGCGACACCCCCACAGCGATCGCCACCAGCGTCAAGAGAGAGCGGCGTCGGCTCCGAACCAGGTCGCGATAGGCGATCTTCACCAGTTGCCACATCGCTTCTCTCCTCGTTTCTCCACTTTGTTGCCTCTCGTGTTAGACATGGTGTAGAGCCTCCGCCGGCTCTTGCCGTGAGGCCTGCCACGCCGGATACAGCGCCGCCAGCGTGGCGATGATCAATACAGTCAGACAGCGGCTCAAGAGCCGCACTATCCCCACGTCGAAGTACACGCGGTCGCCCAGCAGCGCCGCCATGGGGCTGTAATCCCCGAAGTTGCCGCCGAAGTACAATCCCACGCGGCCGAAGTAGGCGACGATCAGCCCGCCCAGCGCACCGCCGGCAGCTACGCCCAGAACTCCGATGAGCAGCCCCTCCAGCAGGAACAGAAGCATGGTCTCCCCGCGCTTCAACCCCAGCGCGCCCAGGACGCCGATCTCACGAGTGCGCTCGAACACCGCCATCAGCATCAGGTTGAGGATACCCACCCCTGCCACCAGCAGAGTCACCAGGCCGAAGAGGCCCATGACCTGGTCCTTGGTACCCAGGGTCTGCTGGACCGCGGATTCGGCCGTGATCCAGGAGTCCACTTCGTAGCCGGGGAGGGCGGTTCGCAAAGCGTCGAGCACCGGCTGCTCCTTGCCCACGGTGGGAAGGGAGACCACCACCTCGGTGGCCGAGTCTCGCAGGTCGAAGAGCGCTTGCGCCTCGGCCAGGGAGACGTAGACCATGCTTTTCTCCATGTCCGGGAAGCCCAGATCGTAGATGCCCACCACGGTCATGGTGCGGCGACGCATCTGCTCGTGGGTGGCGCGTCCCGTCAGCGTGACCCGGTCGCCCACACCCACCTCCAGTTGCTCCGCCAGTGCCCGGCCGATGAGCAGTTGGTCCTCGTCATCGGCGGTCAGATACCGGCCCGCGCTGATCTTGCTGTCCATCAGTCCGACAGGGGCTTCCAACTCCGGCTCGATACCGTAGACAGTCAGGGGAAAGGTGCCAGCACGGCTGCCCACCATGCCTCCGGTGACGATGCGGCGAGAGGCCGCTACGACCTTGGGCTGGCCCAGCGCGGCCTGCACCACCGCCTCGGGGTCGGCCAGCGGCAGCAGTGGCATCCTGCTGGCCTTTTCGCGGTACCCGGGCGCGTGGATCTTGATGTTGCCGCCCTGGAGCTTCACCAGGTTGCCGTACATGGCCTGCGTCGAACCGCCCAGGATGCCATCAAAGAACAGCAGCATCGCCAGTCCCAGGCTGATCGCGATCACGGCGATGACGGTACGCCGCCAGTTGCGCCACAGGTTCCGCCACGCCATCTTCAGAAACATCCCCATCTTCACCTCCCAGCGGTGAATCAGACTTCTCTTCGATCCCCCTCGCTTCACCGGGAGCGAGGGAATCATCCCACCCTTCCATTATGCCTGAAACGCCGCTCAACCGCCACTGTTCGGGCCTTTGCTTGGTATCGACTGGCATTGCGGGGTGGCAAGAAGCTGAGGGGAGGTTGCAGGGCACGACTGATCTGGTGTGCGGGGTTCTCCCGGTCCTCAGGAAACGGCAGGGGCAGGACCATCCGAGCCTGCTCTTCCTCTCAGCGCCATGGAGTGCGGCCGGATGCTGTGAGGATTCTCATTAACCTCTCATCGTCCTGTAATCTGGCCGCGATAGGATAGTCTCAGAACGGCGGAAGACCTAGGGCCATCGTTCGAGAAACATAGGAAGAGAGGTGGTAGTCTATTATGAAGAGGTGGTTGATCTACGGCGGCTTTCTGGGCGTGTTGGCGGCTGCCGCGCTGCTGGCCGTCCTTCCCAGCGGCGTCCTTGCCCAGGATGGTGCAGGTCCGGCCCCGTCCCAGGCTGGCATCACCCCCGAGCAGGCTGAGGCGGTAGCGCTTGCGGCCAATCCTGGGGCCAACGTCGTCGAAGTAGGGCAGGAGAAGGAGAACAGCATCCTGGTCTACGAGGTCGACTTGGACAACGGCTTGGAAGTGCAGGTGGACGCCGGTAGTGGTGCGATCCTGGCAACGGATCAGGAGGATGCCGACACGGCGGCTGCAGACACGGACAGCGTCCAGGAAGAGATGGAGAGCCAGGCCGACGATACCGACGGGGGAGGCGACGACCTGGACAATGTCCAGCAAGAGTTAGAGAGCCAGGCCGACGACGCCCAGGAAGTACCTGGGATCGAGGACATACCGGGGCAGTAGCTTCGGTTGTGTGAGAGCCATAGCTCGAACGAGAAGGGCGTCGGAGCGATCCGACGCCCTCTTTCTCGTAGCCCAGCTCGTCCCAGGTCGCCTCTGATCCTTCCCTGAGGGAACTCTCATGCAGATTTCACAGTCCTCTAATCTGGCTGGGGCATGATGGGAACAGAACAGCGAAATCTGCGTTGTTCAGAATCTTGGGACGAGAGGCAACACAAATGGAGTAACGGTGGATTGAATAGATGTCTAATGGTTTCGCCGCATACACCAACTATTCTGAGCACGAACTGGTCACAGCGACTGGCAGTAACCAAAACACAAAGGAGAGAATCATGAGAAATGTTCACGTCTTCGTAGGAAAGCTAGGTGCCACCAAGGCTAGGAATCGCCGAGTTGGTCTCCTGATGCTGGGTTTCATTCTCACTGTCCTCTTGGCCGCCTGTGCTGGTGGTACGAAGCCGCCGGATGAATCGATCAACACGCCGGCTGTCAGCCCGGGAAGCAATGCAGGTCAGAACGGACAGCGGGGCGATGCGGAGTTTGGCCTCACCGAAGCAGAGATTGCGACGCGCGTCGATGCTGTAGAGTCACTGATCGCCACCTGTATGCGTGACGCCGGGTTCGAGTACATCCCGGTTGATTACGCCACGGCGCGCGCCGCGATGGACAGCAATAGCAGGCCATCCGGGCTCAGCGCTGACGAGTTTCGCGCGCAGTTCGGCTACGGGGTTACGACGCTGTTCGCCAGCGCTGACAGCCAGGCCATCATGGGCGCCGGCGAACAGAACATTCGCATCCGCAGCGGCCTGTCTGCCGCCGATCGCGTTGCCTACGATCATGCGCTCTATGGCGAAAACCCGTCAGCGACCTTTGTGGTTTCCCTCGATGATGAAGACTTTTCGCAGACCGGCGGCTGTACCCGTGCCGCAGTCGAGCAGGTTTTCAGCCCCGAAGAACTCGGTCCAGGCTTTGTGAACTACCAAAACGCAGAGGGCGCCCGCATCGACCAGGACCCGCGCGTCATCGCCGCCAAGAAGGACTGGGCTGCGTGTATGCGCCAGGCCGGCTACAGCTACGACAACTCTGACGAGATCAAAACCGATCTGGCGAACCGTCTCGAGGTCATCACCGGCGGCGCCGCGCCCGATACCTTGCCGGCCGACGCCCAGGCAGCCCTCGCCGCTCTACAGGGCGAAGAGCTGGCCATTGCCGCCGCCGACCACAAGTGCAGCGTCGAATTCGTGGACCCAATCACGACCCAGGTGCAAACTGAACTGCTCGGCCCTGCCGGTGCCAATCAATAGGAGTGTTTTCGCCTGACGTGGGACCTGGTTCCGCAACTCGGTGGGCTGGTGTCCAAGCTGGGGTCGGACACCGGCCAGCCACATCAAGTTGGAAATGCCATCAGGGGGTAATTATGGCCGAGAAACGGATCTCAACGATCGCCGTTGTCCTTGCGGTTGTGATTCTTACCGCAGTCGGAAGCTGGGTTGCCGGGTCAAGCATCAAGTCTCCGGCAGAGGCGGCGGCGCGAACCGCGCCGCCCAAGGCATCGCCCATCCTGGTCCCGGTCGAAAAGCGCGTTCTCTCATCCGACATAGTGACTCGCGGCACGGCCCGTTTTGGGTTGCCACAAACCATCTCGATTGTTCCGTCCGCCCTGAAATCCAACCCCGGGGTCATCACCGCCCTGCCGGTGCGGAACACCCAGCTCGACGAGGGGGATGTGATGCTCGCCGCTTCGGGACGCCCGGTGTTCGTTCTGCAGGGGGAGATCCCAACCTATCGAGACCTGGTCCCCGGCGTTTCCGGCGAGGATGTTCGCCAGCTGGAGAGCGGACTGCAACGGCTGGGCTTTGATCCCGGCCCGATTGATGGAGCCTATGACGAACAAACCAGCGTCGCGGTGGCCGCTTGGTATGCCTCAACGGGTTGGGAGGCGTTTGGACCGACGGCGGATCAACTGGCGCACATCCGCGTCCTCGAACGAGAGTTGGCGGTGGCGACAAACAACAAACGGACCGCTGCTGCCGTCGCTGCCGCTGCCCCCCTCGCTGTAGATGCCGCGCGCGCCGACGCCGATAGTGCCAATAAGAAGGCTGCGGCCGATGTCGCGACCAAGACCGCCACCCGAGACAGAGCTTGGGCGGACCCATCCTCTGTAACTGGCAGTGAAGTGGAGAGCATCTATGCGGACCTGGCGGCAGCGCAGGCTGCCGTGGAGTCCACTCGCCTAGCAGGGGAAATCGCCATTCAGGCTGCTCTTGACGCGCAGGAAGCAGCTAACCGCGAAGCCAGGCGGGCCAACGACGTGGCGACGCAAGCCGCTGCCGATCTTGACACTGCCAGAGGCAAAACCGGTGTGCAGGTGCCGGCCGATGAGATCATCTTTGTCCGTTCTGTCCCCGTGCGCATCGAAGAGGTCAGTGTGGTCTTAGGCGATGCGGCCAGCGGCCCCGTGATGAAGGTGACAAATGATCAGTTAGCTATCGACTCCTCTCTCCCCCTCGACGAAGCGCCCCTTGTCAAGCCAGGAATGGCGGTCGCTATTGACGAGCCGGACCTAGGCATCAAAGCCACGGGGGTCGTGGGCCGGGTGGCCGATACGCCCGGTACCGATGGGGTTGACGGATTCCACGTTTATTTTGAGGTTGTGGTGGGCAAGACATCCACTTCGCTCGTAGGCATCTCGCTGCGCCTGACGATTCCGGTCGAATCGACCGGCGGAGAGGTCACGGCCGTTCCGGTCAGCGCGCTGTCGCTCGCCGCCGACGGGACATCGAGAGTGCAGGTGGAAAACAACGGGGCGCTGGAGTTCATTGTGGTCGAGCCGGGACTGTCCGCCGGTGGCTTTGTCCAAGTGACCCCGGTCGATGGAACGCTGACGCCAGGCCAGCTCGTGGTAGTTGGATACGAGAACCAATGATGAATACGACCAAGCCGACCTCAATCAACAGTGTCCTCGAACTCCGCGGAGTGGGACGGACATTTGGAAGCGACCCGGCGGTTCACGCTCTGGCCGATGTGGACCTGCGCGTAGAGCCGGGCGAGTGGCTGGCCATCACTGGTCCATCCGGCGCTGGCAAGTCGACCCTGCTCAACATCATCGGCTGTCTGGACACACCAACCAGCGGCCAGTATTTCTTCGAGGGCATAGACACCGCCACCTTGAGTGACAAGGAGCGCGCCGGGCTGCGGAGCCGGCGCATCGGGTTTGTGTTCCAGTCATTTCACCTGCTGCCTCACCGTTCTGTATTGGAGAATGTGATGCTGGCGGAGCTCTACCGGAAACAGTCCCGCCGTGGCCGGCGGGAGCGCGCCCTGGCGGCCATCGAAAAGGTTGGGCTTGGCCACCGCGCCGATTTCCTACCGACCAAGTTGTCTGGCGGCGAGAAACAGCGGGTCGCCATCGCCCGCGCCCTGGTTGGTTCTCCCAGCCTGCTGCTGTGCGACGAACCGACGGGGAATCTGGATTCAAAGGCGTCCGCCAACCTCCTTGATCTCCTTGAGGCGTTACACCAACAGGGCCTCACCCTGGTTGTCGTGACCCACGCCGCCACCGTCGCCAGCCGGGCTACCCGCCGCGTGCACATCATCGATGGAAGATCAACCGAGGTCGCCAATGGAGAAAGCGAAAAGCAGCCATCGCCTCCTCCGGGCACAGGCGTGAATACGAGCACAGTTTCGCGGTCGGGCATTACGTTCCGCGACCTCCTTGACGAAGCCCTGGCGGGTATGTTTGCCAGACCGGGGCGCATGGCGCTGACCATGTTGGGCATCGTCATTGGGCTGGCTGCCCTGGTGGCTACGCTGGGCTTGTCCCGCACCGCCAGCAATCGCATCATCGGTCAATTCGATGAGCTGGCCGCAACCGAGATTTATGTCACCGCGAAATCTGGCCCCGCCGGCGCCGAACCCAACGCCATTCCATGGGACGCGCCCATTCGTCTTCGCCGCTTGAACGGCGTGGTGTCGGCTGGAACCTTGAGCGCGGTAGATATTGGCGACGCGCTGGTCAGCGCCTCGCCCCTCAAAGACCCCCGCAGCCAGACCGATTTCAAACTGTCGGTTCAGGCTGCCTCGCCTGACCTGTTTGCAGCCGTGAGAGCCGATCTGGCGACCGGGCGTTTTCCAGATCTGGGACATTCCCAGCGGGCAGATCGGGTTGCGGTTCTCGGGCCAGGCGCCGCCCTCAAGTTGGGGATCGTGGGCGTCGAGCAGCTCCCGGCCATTGCCATCGGCGATCACCTCTACCTGGTCATCGGTATCTTGCGCAATGTCGCCCGCCAGCCGGACCTGCTGGGCGCAGTGATCATCCCGGAAGGGACCGCCCGCCACGATTTCGGCTTGACGAGTCCGGGAACGGTGGTCGTCGAGACCCAGATCGGCGCGGCGTCTCTCATTGCCCAGCAAACGCCATTGGCACTGCGCCCCGATAATCCAGCGGTGCTCAAGATCGCCTCGCCCCCGGAACCCCAGCGGGTCCGCGATGCGGTACAGAGTGACCTGAACGTCCTGCTTCTCTTGCTGGGAGGCTTGTCTCTGGTCGTAGGCGCCATTGGCATCGGCAACATTACGCTGGTGTCGGTCATCGAGCGAACCGGTGAAATCGGGCTACGCCGCTCCATCGGCGCCACCCGCGGGCACATCGCCGCGCAGTTCTTGCTGGAGAGTACATCTCTGGGCGTCATCGGCGGTATCCTCGGCGCCAGCCTGGGAGTTCTGACCGTAATTGCCGTTTCTGCCTACCAGGTTTGGACCCCGGTGCTGGACCCGGCGGCACCCTTCCTTGCCCCACTTATCGGCGGCGCGATCGGCCTGGTATCGGGGACCTATCCGGCCTTGCGTGCAGCGCGCCTGGAACCAGTCGAAGCATTTCGGAACTAAAGCTGACCGGAAAAAGGTAAGAAGAGAACCAACCAATGTTCGACAGGTTAGCCATTGCGTCAGGACACATCCCTGGACGAATCGTCCTTTTGCTGATCGTTGCCGGGCTGGCCTATCTCATCTTGTCTCGAGTTGCGTCCTCTGCCGCGCCCTGGTGGCAGCCTTCAGCCTCGATATCTACATTGACTGGTTCGCCAACGGATATCCCGCCCAACCCGGTGAGAGAATTCTCACAAGACGCTCATCGTCCTGTCATCTGGCCGAGATAAGATAGTCTCAGAACGATGGAAATCCAAGAACCGTCGCTCGAGACCAAGAAGAAAGGAGGTGACAACCCATGAGAAGGTGGCTAATTGGCGGCGGAATCCTCGGCGTACTGCTGGCCACGCTGGTAGTCGGCAGCCTGACGGTGATGCCCGCCTTCGCCCAGGCGCCTGCGCCGTCCCCGGCCGACACCGGACCAGACGAGCAGGTCCCCAGCTACGACTCGGCCATCCGAGTGGATGGTGCCCAGTACGACGGCATGAGTGAAGCGGACGAAGCAGCGGCCCTTACCGTCCTGGCGACCATCACGCCGGAGCAGGCCAAAGCCGCAGCCTTGCAGGCCCATCCCGGCACGACCGCCCTCAAGGTGGAACTGGACAATGAGAACGGGGCGCTGGTTTACAGTGTCGAGTTGAGCAACGGCATGGACGTCAAGGTGGATGCGGGCAACGGGACGGTGCTGTACGTGGACGCCGGCGGCGACTACGAGGGATAGTCTGCCTCTCGAAGAGGGAGGGCGTCGGAGCAACCCGACGCCCTCTTTTTCGTGGCCGGGCCGGCCCCGATGAGAGATTTCTCATGGGACTCTCATCGCCCTATCATCTTGCTACCCCATACTGAACTTTGTGATGGGCCGCAGAGATGGTCACGAAACCCAAGATTCTGGAGGTCAAGAATGAAGCGCAACGTGCGAATGCTCACCCTGCTGGGTGCAGCGCCCCTCATCCTGGCGCTCGTTGCCTGTGGCGGCCAGGCGGCGGCCCCCACAGTCGCACTCGCTCCAACCACGGCGCCGACAAGCTCCCCCACAGGTACCTTGCCCGTCTTCTCCGATCCGACGAACATCACCAATCCCTTCTACCCGGTCTCGCTCACCGGCCAGGCGATTCCGCTGGGAACTGAACGAGGTCAATCCTACCGCACCGAGGTGACTTGGTTGTCTATTGGCAGGCCGATCACCCGGGAAGGCGGCACCGCCGATGTGCTCTTGGTCCGGTGCGTGGCTTATGCCGAGGGCCAGCTCGTCGGGATCACCTAAGATTATCCTGGCCAGACCGACGATGGCGGGGTCTACCGCTTCGGTGAGGCCGTGTACGGTTAGGTTACCAGGGCGGCCACATCCTCGATCTGGGAGATCGGTGGCTGGCCGGTAGCCTGGCTCGGATGAACGCGGTCGCACGTCTTGGCTTATTCAACTGCTGAACGTATACTTGCCCGGGGGTTGTCTCTAGACGGAGCCCCGCTGGAAACAGACATTCCCAAGGAGGAGCAGGAGTGCGCATCCTTGTGGTAGAAGATGAGCGGCGCATCGCTGCCTTCATCAGGCGTGGTCTGGAGGAGGAACGGTACGCGGTGGACGTGGCGTACGATGGCCAGGAGGCGCTGGATTGGGCAGCCACTGTGGAGTATGACCTGATCGTCCTCGATGTGCTGCTGCCGAAGATAGACGGCATACGTGTCTGTCGCGAACTGCGGGACCAGGGGAGCAAGGTGCCCGTCCTGATGCTCACCGCCCGCGATGCCGTTGAGGACCGGGTGCGGGGGCTGGACAGCGGCGCGGATGACTACCTGGTCAAACCTTTCGCCTTCCAGGAGCTCCTGGCGCGCATCCGCGCCCTGCTGCGCCGCCGGGGTGAAACCAAGACCACACAACTCCAGGTGGCCGACCTGGTGCTGGACACGCTCACACACCGGGCCACCAGGGCCGGGCAAGTCATCGAACTGACCGCCCGCGAGTACGCCCTGCTGGAATTCCTGATGCGCCACCCGCGCCAGGTCCTCAGCCGCACCCAGATCGCCGAGCACGTATGGGGTTATGACTTCTTCTCCACCTCCAATGTGGTGGACGTATACATCGGCTACCTGCGCCGCAAGATAGACAGGGGCTTCGAAGTGAAGCTCATCCAGACGGTGCGCGGCGCAGGGTACAAGATTGAGGCCGAGCCGTGAAGCTGCGCGACCTGCTCCGTCCTATTCGTGTGCGCCTCACGCTGTGGTATGTCTTGCTCCTGGGTGTCGCGCTTGCCGTTTTTGGAGGGGCGCTCTACCTGGCGTTGAGCGTGACCTTGTATGACGACTTGGACGACCTCCTCGTCAATGGCGCCATCCTGGTCATCAATTCCTTGCAGGTAGATGCCCAGAGAGGCGTGATCGCCGGACCGGAAGAGCCGCTCGCGTGGAGCGATCCCAGGCAAGGAGAACACCTCTGGCGCGTCGTGGACCGCGAGGGAAAGATCGTGGCCCAGGCCGGTGTGCAGGATCTGGGCGATCTGCCGCTCGACCCGACGGTCATCGCCCAGGCGCTGGCCGGGCAGGAGGTCTTTCAGACCGTCCGAGTCGGGGACAACTTGATCCGCGTCTACACCGCGCCCGCGATCCATAGCGGGCAGATCGTGGGGGTGGTGCAGCAAGGCGTGTCGATGGACGACATGTTACAGATCTTGAGTGCGTTCCGCTGGATTCTCCTGGTGGCCTTGCCATTGACGCTGGCGCTGGCCAGTGGAGGGGGGCTTTTCGTGGCCGGTCGGGCTCTGCGGCCGGTGGATCAGATCACCCGCGCTGCCCAGACCATCGGTGCCCAGGACCTCAGCCAGCGCCTGAACCTGGACCTGCCCGACGACGAACTGGGGCGACTGGCCCACACTTTCGATGCCATGATCGGCCGCCTGGACGAAGCTTTTCACCGCCAACGCCGCTTTACCGCCGACGCCTCCCATGAGCTCCGCACACCCCTCACGATCATCAAGGGTGATCTGAGCGTGGCCCTGGCCCGGCCCCGCGACGCCGACTATTATCATCGGGTCCTGGTCGAGGTGGACGAGGAGGTGGACCAGATGCGCCGCTTGATGGAACGGTTGCTGGCCCTGGCGCGTGCTGACGCCGAGGGCTTGTCGCTCCAGCGGCAAGCAACCGACCTGAGCGGCCTGCTGGCCGACCTGGTCGAGCAAGCGCGCCCCCTGGGCAAAGCCAAAGGGCTCGACCTGGTAGCGCGGATCGACCCCGGGCTGGCGGCCATGGTGGACCCCGATGCCGTGACCCAGGTCGTACTCAACCTGCTGGATAACGCCATCAAGTACACGCGCTCGGGCGAGGTGCGGCTGATAGCTTCCCGGACTGCGTCTGGTGACAAGGTGCGCATCGCCGTCAGCGACGGCGGGCCGGGCATTCCTGCCGAGCATTTACCCCACATCTTTGACCGCTTCTACCGCGTGGACCCCGCTCGCGGCCGTGAACCGGGAGGTGCAGGATTGGGGCTGGCCATCGCGCGCGAGTTGATCCATGCCCATGGCGGTGAGATCACGGTTGACAGTGTCCTCGGCCGTGGGAGTACGTTCACTGTCAATCTGCCGGCCGAGCAGTAGCCAGGCTCTCGAGTCATTAGCAAGCCAACCTTTGTTAACAAGAAGCCCACCGAGCCCCAGGATTGTCTACAGACTCGACCGTTTACAGGCTCGGGCAGCATCGAGACCGCCGGACCCCTTCGATGAAACCCCTCTTGCCGGCCACCTTGACAAGGAATCGAACCAAGGGTATAATGTGTCTTGGTACATCAGTCTTCTATGTATCACAACCTTTGTAGGAACGGTGCACCGGTCATGGATGTGTGATGCCTGAACCGTGTAGAATAGCATGCAGCGTGGGCAGATCCCATCCGGCCTCCCGTGGCGCGCACAGTCCAAGTAAGTGAGAAAGCTAAGTGGACTTCAAAGACTGCTCCCCTATCCTGATCTTCTTTGGAGCCATCCTCCTGCTCGTCGGTGTGGCCATGGCCTTCACCGGACCGGTGGAGATGTATTGCTTCTATCTCTTCTCGGAGGGCGGCCGCTTTCACTACGAAGGCTTTGGATTCGGCTCCTTCATGTTCGCCAACATCGCGGCCCAGATTGTGGGATACTACCTGATGGCCATGGTCGCCATCCCTCTTGGCTACGGGCACTTAAGGAGGCTCCGCTGGGCCAGAACGCTGGCGCTGACCGTGCTGGGGTTCTGGCTGGTGGCCGGGATACCACTCATTGTGGTCTTCCTGTTCGTACTGGTCACCTCCAAGGGAGTATCCCTGCTCACTGGTTCGATCACCATCCTGGGCCTGGCTCTGTCGTACGCCGTCGTGCCAGGGTTGCTCATCCGTTTCTACAGGAGCAGGGATGTGAGGCTCACCTTCGAGGCCCGAGACCCACGTTCCCCATGGATAGAGAGCGTTCCTCTGCCGGTGCTGGTGACCTGCTCGATCTTCGTCTTCACCATGGCTGTGCTCCACGTGCTGATCCTGTTCAACGGTGTCTTCCCCCTGCTCCACGTCCTGGTGTTCGGCTTGCAGGGCATTCTACTGATCGATGTCTCCATTCTAGTGCTGCTGGCTCTGACCTGGGGCATGCTCAGATTGAAGGTCTGGGCATGGTGGGGGTCGCTGCTCTACTGGAGTCTGCTCACGTTCTCCACGATCGCGGCGTTATCGAGGTCGAGCCTGCTTGATATCCTGTCGCGGATGAAGTTCGCTCCGCTGGAGATGGAGGCACTGGACGGGATACCCATGCACGGCGCCCACCTCGCAGCCTTAGTGGGCATACCGCTCCTCGTCACCCTCGGCCTCCTGGCCTACTCCAGGCGATACTTCCGCTCGCGGCGTGAGCGAGAGTCGTGAGGTCCGGGGACCAGCAACGAAGCCCGATGGCATGATACCATCTCATAACGGCGCTGAAGACTCTCGCAAGAGCGCAAAGGGCAGGTCTCTTGGATCGGTCCGCCGGGTCGGACGGCGCTGCACCGGGGACTAGTAGTGCTTGAAGACGATGTTCGTGATCTGGCCCATGGTGGCGCAGCCAGCATAGTGGATCAGCAACGGTTCAGACAGGGGGACAGGGTCGTCGGCGCTCTCCACCACCTGAAGCACGAAGTCCGTCTCGACGCTGGGGTCCTCGCCGTAGTAGGTGAACTTGAACTCGCCGGGCTGCCAAACCAGCTCAGGGTCGCCACTGATGGCATGTTCCGTGTTGTTCCAGTACTGCCACTGGACAGTGACGCCGTTCAGCGGGTTGCCATCAGCGTCTCTCACCCAGCCCTGGAGGTAGGGGTGTGCGCACTGCAACTCCTCTACTCTGCTTCCCTCCACGTAGAAGAAGGCGAACTGAGGGGTTGGAGTCGGCGGTGGTGGTGGGGGTTGCTGGGAAGGCGTAGCTGTCGCTGACGCCGCAGGACTGGAGGCAGACCTTCGAGGCGTGGGTGTGGCGGTAAAGACGGAGTAGCTCGGTGCGGGCGATGGAGAAACCGGTGTCCTCCTGGCGATGGGGCCCACGCCCAGCGAGGGCGTAGCCACCGTGGTTGGCCCACCGGTCGGTCCGGCAAAGAGATCACGACCCTCCCTGGCTGGGATGATGACCATCACCGTGAGGATCAGCCCACAGCAGAACGCCAGTAGCGAGCCGGCGATGATGCCGCCAATGGTCAGGACGAGCTTGGATCTGGATTCCATGTTCTACCTCAGAATGTCCCAGATAGACGTAACAGTGCTGCCAGAATCAGGACCAAGAGCAGGACTGACAGGAGCACACAAAGGAAGACCATCGGAAAACTGATTGGGGGTTCTGCCCTCTTCTCCTCTCGCCGCGTGGACTCCGTCACGAGTTGTACCCTGGCGGTCGGGCCCGCGACACTGAGCTCGCTCGGGACCCTGGGCGGTGTGGGGGGTGCTTCCCTGAGAGTCATCACTTTGGGCTGACTGGCCTTGAGGTGATCTATCGCTTCTTTGGCCTCCCTGATCTTCCGGGCTGTGCTCTGCCCAGTGCCCAATTGCCTTCTCTGGGTTCTCAGGTGGTGCAGACCTTGTCTGGCCACTTCGTGATGGGGGTTGATGGCCAGCACGCTTTCCAGACAGACGATGCGCTCCTCGATCCCCGTGGACACGCCACTGAGCCACAACCAGGCCTTCTCGTTGCGGTCGTCCAGGTCGATCACCTGATAGAGCAGCTCTCTGGCCTCCTGCAATCTGTTCTCTTTGACCGCGTCGACACCGGCCCTCAGCAGCCTGGAGACCACCGACCGTGGGTCGTAGCCTTCGTAGCGGCATCGACATGGCGGCGTCAGGCACTCTTCCAGGGGCAAGGCCGGCGCCGTCAGGGGGTCGAAGATGCGTCCCTGCATGGCGCGACAGGCGCGACAGGCGTCTGGGCGTGCCACATACAGCACCTTCAGCCCCTGCTGGGCCAGATTGACAGGCATCTCCTGGACGTTCTCGGCCATCCGCCCTCGATGCTCCTCCCCCGCACTGTGGTGTCATTATACCTGGGTGCGGGGCCTTGGGCAAGACCTGGTATGCACTTCGGTAGCGCTTCATTTGGGCGGACACGGACCTCCTGGCCGAAAACCCAGTGCGCGTCGCATGGGGCGCGTTTCTCCGCTGGAAGCAGGCTGGTCCTGGGGGCCGGCGCTGCGGTTGGTGAGATAGCTGGGGGGATCGCCCAGGAGGAGGAGTACAAATCGCGGAAGGATCTGGCGGCGTCGAGGGTCTGCGCTGCGTTCATACGCCAGGGGGCAGAAGGGCTATTCCCTGTAGTGCGTCCTGGAGGGGACTCACCAGCAGGCCAGGGGCGACCCCGAGGAGCAAACACAGGCCCGCCAGCGAGAGGATGACCACGGTGACCACCAGTGGTTCTCTCTCCGTGTCTGTTTCTGAGGAGCCTCCGAACATCACGGGCCATGATCGCAGATACCCCAGTACCACGCCCAGGCCGGATAGCACCAGAGTGCCCAGGAACAGAGCATCGGACCCGGTGAGGGATCTGTAGACCAGCCAACGGGTGGCGAAGCCGTTGAAGAGGGGGAAGCCCCCCAGGGCCAGGCCGCCCGCGATGTAGCCGAGTGTGCCTCCCGGTGTCCGTCTCAGGGCCTCTCGCAGCGTGGATGTGGTGTCTCGCTTCAAATGGGAACCCAGAGCACCCAAACTCATGGCCACCAGGAGCACGATCAAGGACCGGTTCACCGAGTGAGCTAGGGCGGCGGTGATGCCGGGAAGCGATCCCGTCCCCAGACCCACCAGCACAAAACCCATGTCGCTGATGGCGGCGTAGGCCAGCAGGCGGCCCGGCTGACGCGATCCGAAGGCAAACAGGCCGCCGATCAGGGCCGTCAGCACGCCGGCGGTGGAGATCACGGACAAGGTGGGTGCGTCGGTAGTCAGCCAGGGGTTGTCTACCAACACGCCGATCATGAGGGCTAGATTCGCCTGGCTGAAGACGCAGATCAGCAGCGCTCCCGCCATCGGTGGGGCGCCCTGCACAGCCATGGGCAGCCAGGAGTGAAAGGGCGCCGCTGCCAGCAGCACCCCAAAGCCCAGGGATAGGGCGATCACTGAGAATCGAATTAGGAGCCCATTCTCTGGATGCAAGGCGAAGCTCTCGAAGAGCCAGGGCAGGAGAAGCAAGCATGGCGCCGCCAGCACCTGAGGAATCAGGTATCCCAAAGCTGCCCTCGTCGGCGCGGGGCGCCTGCCGTGGATCATGAACACGAAGATCAGTGCCGCCATCTCCATGAGGAACACGGCGATGAGGAAGGTGCGAATGAGCATCGCTCCGCTGATGAAACCCAGAATAGCCAGCAGGCAGGCGCAGAACGCCCACCCCTGGGGGACCCGCCAGGTGTAGGCGATCATCAGGCCAGACAAGACGTAGAAGAGGAGTAGAAGAAATCGGCCAAGGTTATCCAGAATCAGTTCGCGTCCCAGGAGGTACCCTGTCTGACCCAGGGGGGTGCGGGCACAGATACCTATCAGCGCCAGGATCGCGGCCAGGCAGATGACGACGGCCACGCTCCAGTAGCGTCTCAGCAAGTAGACGGGGGCCGCGGCAGCCAGCGGGAGGAAGATAAGCAGGGGTAGATTCATGCCTGGTCGTCCTCGGCGGGGAAGGCTGTCTGAGTTGCGGTGAGGTAGGCCACGGCCAGAGCGATGAGGAGATTGACCATGCCTATCAGCGCAGCCACACTAAGACTCTGTTCGAAAGTGGACAAGAGGATGCCGAAACCTGCCTCGAAAGTCAGAAGGCCGAGGCCGACCTTGAAGGGATCCCTGGCCAGGACGACGATGAGGAGCCCAACGCCCAGCAGCCAGTAACAGGCCTCGGAGATCCCGTATGGGTGGTCGACGAAGGGGTGTCTGTTGCCCAAGGCGTAGCTGACTACCGCAGCCAGCACGACCACCAGAAGCCGGAACCACAGATTCATGGAGAAGCCATCACGCCCGGCCAGGATCAATCCGCCGGGCCCGTGGTCTTCTGCCCTCTCCTGCCCCCGGTGCATGTGCTGGGCCGTCAGATAGAGGATCACGCAGGCCATACTGCCGATGATCACCTTGATCAGCGCCACCCTGAGGGGGATGACCCTGGCCAGAAGCACGCCTACCAGTACGAACTGGGCCATCAAGGCCCACAGATTCAGCCTCCAATCCTCGAGGATCATGATCACTGCGCCGGTGATCAGCAGGCCCAGCATCAGCTCCAGGTGGGAGAGCGAGACAAGCGCAGTGAGAAGGTCCTGTAAGGCATCCATTTCGATCTCTCAACTGGTCAGAAGCAGGAGGGCCACCAGAGTCGCGAATACCAGTATCCAGCCAGTAGAATGCGTCTCCTCGAAGAAACTGGCCACCAGTTCGAGGATGGAGGCGGCCCGTTGCCCGCTCCAGTCCAACGCGCTGAAGAGCCAGTCCATCCTGGCGACTGACTGGACCGTCTCCAGGGAGATGCCCGCGCGCTCCACGATGACCTTCCCTCTGCGGTACATCAGGTATCCGGCGGCCAGGGACAGGAGCGTGGCCGCCAACTGGACCGATAGTAGAGGCGTCGCCGGCGAGTAGACCAGGCTGGGCAGGTCCGGCCACGCCGCCAGCGTACTCTGAGCTCCCACCACCAGGCCGAGCAGGGGAGGATGGAGGCCGAAGACGACCAGTGCGATGGCCAGAACGGTCATGCTTACCAGCACCACAGGCCTCATCACGCGTCGATCACCGTCCTGTTTGGGCTGTTCCAGGCCCATCTTGAGGAGGGGCGCCACGAGGAAACCGTTGGCCAGCAGGCTGAGCAGGACCAGGGGAGCGAGATGGGACTCCACCAGGGACTGGTATAGCAGTTGCCTGGCCACGAAACCAATGGTGAGAGGCGTGCCTGCCAGAGCCGCGACAGACACCAGCACGCAGCAGCGTTTCCACAGTCCGTGGGTGCGCGCCAGGGGGCCATCGGCCGCGGCTTCGCTCAGGAGGAGCAGGGTGAGAGCAAGGGCCAGGGCAACTGTCTGTGACGTTATGATGGCAGCAGAGTAGGGTGCAGTGAGGGCAGCGGCCAGGGCTACGTAGCCCACCTGGTTCAAGACGATGAAGGGCATCATGCTTTCCAGACGTTTCTCGAACCACAGGGGAAAGGGGCTGAGAAAGACCGATACGCTGCCCAGGACGAGGGTCAGTTCCCGGATGGGCAGCGAGGTTGCCGCCGTGAGGCTGAGAGCGCGAGCCAGCAAGTACCCACCGACGAGCACCGGGACCACGTGCCACAGGATCAGGTTGGGGAGCCTCATCCGCATGCTCAAGGGCAGGTCTACGAACGCCGGATATACGCCGAGACGCAGCAAGCCGGCCAGGATTATCAGGGAGACGACCTGCGTGGGCAAGGGAGTGGCCTGAAGAGCGAAGGTCTCCCCGCGTGTCTGAAGAAAGAGGAGGGCTCCCAGCAGAGCCACTCCTGCCAGGTAGTTGATGCCCAGCAGTCTGAGCCCTGTTCGCGAAGCTGTCTGCCCATCGCTAGCCTGAGCAGTCAATACGAGCAGGCCCAGATCGAGGAGCGCCCAGCCGAGACAGAGGGTGACCAGATTGGCCGAGAGGATGGTGCTGAACGTGCCAGCCAGCGCCAGGAAGATCGCAGCAAGGTTCTGGCTGTGCCCTCCGTTGGAATCGATGGAGGCATAGGCGGAGAGAAGGGCTGTCACCGCGATGGCGGCGGTGAGCGACACCAGCCCCAGTGACAGGCCATCGGCGCGCAGGCTCAACTCCACTCCGAACAGCGAGGCAGGGCGCCAGAAGGCACTGGTCTGCACGATGGGCTGGTCCCAGTAGAGCAGCAGGCAGGAGACGAGGGAGCCGACCGCCACGATGAGGCCCAGGATGTGGCCGGTCTTGATACTGACTATCCTGGCCCCCACTCCCAGGACGAGTGCTCCCAGGATGAGGAAGACTACAGGAAAGAGGGGGGTCATGAGAGGCATTGTCGCTCCTGCGGCGGATTGATCGGAGCCAATTTTAGGACAGGTCGCGGCCTTTGTCAACGGTGGGAAAGGGATGGTCCCGACGTGGGGAAGGCAGGCACGCCGCAGGCCGCTACGAGGTCCGAGATTAGTGTGTGCCTGGCCTGGAAGATCAGAGGTAGTCCTTCGGGACCCACTCCGCGAGAGATGCCTGGCTCCCCGCCGTGGAGTCTCCAGACACAGGCCTCCGGCCTTTCCACCAGGAGACGCGGGTCAGGCTCGTCTCAGAAGAACTTGCACATTTGGCACATGTCCACGCCGTGCAGATCGCGACGCAGGATGCCCTCTACCATATAGCCCTGCTTCTGGTAGAATTCCTGGGCTTCGGAGTTCCAGTACGTCTTGAGGCTCACTTTATGACACCCCTCACGACGGCAGATTTCCTCCGTCTTGGCCATGAGAGCCCGGGCTATGCCCTCGCCTCGGCGATCGGCGGCAGTGATGATCTGAGTCACCTTGGCCAGGCCCGCCTTGATCTTGAACACTACTGCGCCTACGACCCGGCCCTCGTCGCGGGCAGCGAGCGCAAAGCGCTGCTGGTCCCACATCTCTGCGTCCTGGCGGCCGAACATGCGCTCGTTTACGGGCTTCCATTCCCTTTGGAGGAAGTCTTCTATCTCCTCCCACCGTACTTCGCCGATCTCGAACTGCTTCTCTTCGTCATTCACAGATTTGAGCCTCGCTCCGCTGCTAGATAGTCTCCGCCTCTTTCAGGCAGGCGTTCAGGGCTTCCTCGATGCATATGCTGTCCCACCGATGGTCTCGACCAAGCTGGGCGAAGAACTCCACATTCCCGGCCGGGCCTCTTACTGGCGAGGGGATCAAGCCCCGCACTTCCAATCCTTCCCTCGTCGCCAGTGCGATGACCTTCTCCAACACCACACGGTGCACCGCTGGGTCCTTCACCACCCCGCCCTTGCCAACCTGCTCCCGCCCGGCCTCGAATTGAGGCTTGATGAGGGCCAGGATCTCTCCCTCGGGTCGCAGCAGCTTCACGACCTGGGGCAGGACCAACTCGAGAGAGATGAAGGACACGTCAACGGTCGCCAGGTCCAGGGGCTCCGGCAGGCTTTCCAGATAGCGGACGTTCGTCCGGTCCAACACGATGACTCGCGGATCCTGGCGGAGCTTCCAGGCCAACTGGCCATATCCCACGTCGACGGCATAGACCTTGCGCGCCCCACGCTGCAAGATGCAGTCGGTGAAGCCTCCCGTGGAGGCCCCGATATCCGCCGCGATCTTGTCGGAGACGTTCACGTCGAAACGATCGAGAGCGTGCGCCAACTTGATACCGCCCCTGCTGACGTAGGGGAGTCCCTCCAGAACGGTCAATTCGGCACCCTCAGGGATGCACCTTCCTGGCTTGTCGACGACGTGACCGTCCACCAACACCTGGCCAGCCATGATCAGGCCCTGGGCCTTCTGCCGGCTTTGGACGAGTCCTCTCTCGATGAGGAGTGTATCGATCCGTACCTTTTCCATGTGGCAAAGGTAACCTCACGCGGGGCAATTGTCAAACGATTGACTATTGCCTGGGGATCAGTTATCATGGTTTTTGTGTTCAAGCAGCTACTGGTCACCATGCGACCGAAGCAGTGGACGAAGAACCTGTTCATCTTCGTGCCACTTCTGTTCGACCTCAAGCTTCTCGACCCCATCTACGTGGCTAAATCAGTACTGGCGTTCATCATCTTCTGCGTGCTGTCTGGTGGCGTCTATCTGATCAACGATCTCACCGACGTGGAGAAGGATCGGCAGCATCCCGTCAAGCGTACCAGGCCACTGGCCTCGGGGAAGCTGAGCAGGTCATGGGCCGTGCGCGCGGCGATAGCACTGCCGCTGGTTAGCCTGGCCTTGTCGTGTGTCCTGGGTCCATGGTTCGGTCTGGTCAGCGTCACCTACTTCGTCCTCCAGTTGATGTATTCGTTCGGCTTGAAGAAAGTGGTCATCGTGGACGTCCTGGTCATCGCCGCTGGATTCGTGCTGCGGGTGGCGGCTGGTTCAGTGGTGGCTGAGGCGGAGAGATTCTCCCCCTGGCTATATGTCTGCATGACCTTGTTGGCCCTGTTCCTGGGTTTCGGCAAGCGGCGAAACGAGCTCGCCGTTCTCGATACCAACGCCCTGGCCCACCGGAAGGTGCTTCAAGAGTACTCACTGGAGCTGCTGGACCAGATGATGTCTCTCGTGACCTCTTCGTTGGTGATCGCCTACTCGCTGTATACGTTCTCCGCCGAGAACCTGCCGCCGAACAGGAGTATGATGCTCACCATTCCCTTTGGTCTGTACAGTGTCTTTCGCTACCTGTATCTCGTTCATCAGAAGAACCTGGGGGGGAGCCCGGAGGAGATACTCATCGGGGACGTTCCCTTTGTGGTCAGCAACTTGTGCTGGGGCGCTGCGGTATTGTTGATCCTGTACGTGTTCTAGGAGCGGACGGGTTGATCAGGGAATTGATCATCACCATGCATCCCAAGCGCTGGCTGAAGAACATCTTCATGTTCGCGCCCCTGGCGTTCGGGATGAAGCTGGGCATGGCCGATCTCATCAAGCGGTCGGCATTGGCATTCGCCTGTCTGTGCCTGCTCTCCAGTGCGGCGTACCTGGTGAACGACCTAGTGGATACGGAACGAGACCGGTATCACCCGGCGAAGCAGGATCGGCCCCTGGCTGCCGGGAGGCTCAAGAGATCGTGGGCCATGGGGGCAGCTCTGGTGTTGGCGGCGGTCAGCCTGTCGATCGCTTTCCTGATGGATCCTCGGTTGGGACTGGTGGCGTCGGCTTTCCTGGGGGTTGAGATCGCCTATTCGCTGCTATTGACCAATTTCGTCATCGTCGACGTCCTGGCCATAGCTGCGGCCTTCATCTTGAGGGTCACGTGTGGCTCGGTGGTGGCGCGAGCGACCACCTTCTCACCCTGGCTGTACGTATGTGGCGGTTTCCTGGCGCTGTTCCTGGCCCTGTGCAAGCGCCGGCACGAGTTGCTCATCCTCGGCGACGTGGCGCCCAGGCACCGCAGGGTGTTGGCCGAATACAGTTCCGGACTTCTAGCGGAGATGACCGCCGTGGTCACTTCGTCCACGGTCATCTCCTATTCGCTCTATACTTTCTGGGGAGCTCACGTACCCGAGAACAAGAGCATGATGCTGACCATCCCCTTCGTCCTCTACGGCCTATTGCGTTATCTGCTGCTCATGCAGCGTCGAGATCTGCCGGGGAGCCCAGAGGAGATTCTGATCAAGGACCGACCTCTGGTCGTCAATAACGTGCTGTGGGGTTGTGCGGTGCTGGTTATCCTCTACCTGTTCTGACGGGCGGGGGGAAAAGCGCGTCTGGGACAGTGGACGTGAGTCGGCACAGTCGCGGGCTTCCCGCGTCGAGGGGTGTGGAAAAGGCGAAGCGCCGAGCCGAGGCTCGGCGCTTTTCCATGCTCTAGCGCTTGGTGTACTGCGGTGCTTTCCTGGCCCGCTTGAGGCCTGGTTTCTTCCGCTCCTTCATGCGAGGATCTCGAGTCAGGGAACCTTCTCTGCGCAGCGTACGGCGCAGTTCGGGGTTCGCCCTGGTCAATGCTCTGGCAATGCCGTGGCGAATGGCTCCGGCTTGCCCCGAGATCCCGCCTCCTCGCACCTTGACCGTTATCCTGAACATATCCTCCGTTGCCGTGACCTGTAACGGTGTCTTGAGGAGCGTGATATCGGCAGGGCGGGAGAAGTACTCGTCAACGCGCAAGTCGTTTACGAAGATCGCAGGTTCTTTGGAGGGGTAGAGGCGTACCTGGGCACTAGCTGTCTTTCGCCGCCCGGTGCCATAATAGTAGATATTGGTCTGTCCGCGCAGCTCGGACAGCGGCGGGAAGGGCTCCGCGGCCTCGGCATCCGGAGGCGGAGCTGGTTCATCAGCAATAGGAGTTGCCTTACCCGTGCGAACCTCCCTGGCTGGAGGCTGGTCTGCTTCCTTAGCGGCCCGCGCCCGCACAGGAGCTTCTTCCTCCACGGTTTCACGAACCGTGCTTGTACCAGCAGCCTGTGGCTCTTCCTGGGCGGGTTGGATCTCTTCCGCCATTTCTTTCTCTTCCGCCACTACTCGTGACCTCCTTTTTCGCAGCTACGGACCTGGTCGCTTCACAACTGCAGGCACTTGGGCTCCTGGGCCGCGTGAGGGTGCGAATCGCCTGCGTACACCTTTAGTTTCCTCAGCATGCTTCGACCCAGCCTGTTGTGTGGCAACATGCCTCGCACTGCGGAACGAATGACCCGCGTGGGGTGTCTGCTCAATTGCTCCCTCAGGGTGATGCTCTTGAGTCCACCTGGATAGCCAGAATGGCGATGATAGAGCTTCTGATCCATCTTGCGCCCCGTGACGTGGACCTTTTCGGCATTGACGACGATGACGAAGTCGCCGGTGTCCAGGTTTGGAGCATAGATGGGCTTATGCTTTCCCTTCAGGATCTTGGCTATCTCCGAGGCCAACCGGCCCAACGTCTGGCCTTCGGCATCCACCACGTACCACTGACGCTCGATCTCGGAGGGTTTGGTAGAATGCGTCTTCATTTCCAGATACCTCAGTAGTTCACCCTAGCCAGGCAAAGGCCATGAGCTGGAGCTGGCGGAGCAGCCTGGCTTCTGTCTTTGGCCTCGAGAATTGCGCTCACGTCCCCGGGGCGGAGTAGCCCTCTGCCTACCGGCAGGAGGGTACCCACGATCGTCCTCGCCATGTGTCGCAAGAACGCATTGGCGGTCAAATCGACGTAGATGTGGTTGCCGTCCTGGCGACAGGTGGCGCGAACAACATCCCGCACGGTGCTATCGCCCTGGGTTGGCTGGCCGAAGGAGGCGAAATCGTGGGTCCCGATCAGGCATTCCAAGGCTTGACCCATGGCTTCCGCATCCAGATGCTGTTCGTGATGGTACGCGTAGCGCGCCTCCAGTGGTGAACGTATGCTCTGATTAAGGATCGTGTAGCGGTATTCTCGCGTCAGCGCGCTGTAGCGAGCATGGAAGTCAGGCGGGGCAACGGTCATTTCCTTGATGGCAACGTCAGATGCCAGCAGGGCATTGAAGGCCCTGTGAAGCTCCTCCAGTGACCGCTTCCACCCGGTGAGAAAGTGGATCACCTGCCCACTCGCGTGCACGCCGGCGTCTGTGCGCCCGGCTCCCACCACCTTGACTTGCTCTCGTGTCACCTCGCTCAAGGCCCTCTCTAACTCCCCCTGGATGGTCAGCAGGTTGGGTTGGCTCTGAAAACCCGCATATCTGGTTCCGTCGTACTCCACGACGGCCTTGAGACAGCGGACTCCGGAAGCAGCCCCTTGCATACCACCACTCACTCCACGAGTTCCAGGATGGCCATAGGGGCCGCGTCGCCCTGTCGAGGTCCCAGCTTGATCATGCGCGTGTATCCTCCCTGACGATTCTTGTACTCGGGGGCTATGCTCTCGAACAACTCTCGCAAAACCTCCTTGTCAGAAATCATACGGAGGACCTGGCGCCGCTCGTGGACGTCGTTCTCCTTGTCCAGGGAGCTCTTGGCGATGGTTATCAGCTTCTCTGCCTCACCGCGCACGGCCCTGGCTTTGGCCTCTGTGGTCGTGATCCTTCGATGACGGAATAATTCGGTAATGAGGTTCTTGAATAGCGCCTGCCGATGACCAGTCGACCGGTTGAGTCTGCGACCTGCTACCTTATGTCTCATCGCTCTCGTCCTCCTGCTGCTCAGGGAGGAGATCCTTCTCTTTCAGGGCCTCTTTCAGCTCATCCAACGATTTGCGCCCGAAGTTTCTGATCGCCAGGATTTCATCGTCGCCCTTTTCCAGCTTCTCCAGAATCATCCCTACCTTGGTTATCCCGGCGCGCTTCAGGCAGTTGAACGCTCGCACGGTGAGGTCGAGCTCCTCGATAGGCATCTCATACACACGGGTGGGGATGCCTTCTTCCGCCTCCTCCTCCACTTCCTCGATCAGCGCTCCCCCGACGTTGGCCACGAGAGAGAAATGTCTGGCCAGGATCTGAGCGGACGTGCTCAGCGCTTCTTCGGGCTGGATGGTGCCGTCGGTCCAAATGTCAAGTTTGAGTTGATCGAAGTCTGTGATCTCACCTATACGCACTCGATCGACGGTGTAGGCGATCCGCCGAATGGGCGAGAAGATGGCGTCCACCGGCAGTTGCCCAATGGCTAGCTCCCCTCTTTCCTCACTGGGACTGTATCCGCGCCCATGTTCGACCACCATCTCTAGCTCGATCCTGGAGTCCTTGGAATCCAGAGTCAGGAGGTGAAGCTCAGGGTTGACGATCTCCACCTCGCTGGGGCATTCGATGTCTGCTGCGGTGACGATCCCCTCTCCCTCGGCCTCGAGCCGTAGCCGCACGGGTTCATCGCCTTGCAGCTTCATCCTCACCTGTTTCAAGTTCAGCAGCAGGGTCAAGGTGTCTTCTTTGGCTCCGGCAATCGGTGAGAACTCATGGTACACGCCATCCACGCTGACGGAGGTGATTGCTGCACCGGGCAGGGAGGCGAGAAGGACTCTGCGCAGTGAATTGCCTACGGTTACACCGTAGCCGCTCTCCATCGGCCCGATGACAAAGCGCCCATACCGCTCTGAAATCGCTTCAATCTCGATCTTGGGTAAAACTAGATTGGGTAGCAAGGGTTTCCCTCCTGAACACAGCTTCCGGCGTGAGAGACTGCCCTATCTGCTGTAGTACTCCGTTATCAGTTGCTCGCTGAGTGGTACGTCGATCTCTTCCCGACTGGGGAGAGCCAACACTCGTCCTGATAGCGTGTTGACGTCCACGCTAAGCCACTGTGGCGCGAAACGGTGCTCCATCTCCTGTGCCAGGGTCTCGAAGTAGCTGGTGCTCTTACTCTTGGCGCGTACCATGATCTGATCGCCGGGCTTGATCAGGAAAGACGGGATATCAGTCTTCTTGCCGTTGACGTCGAAGTGTCCGTGCCTGACCAACTGGCGCGCCTGGGCACGCGAGCTGGCAAAGCCGATCCGGTACACGATGTTGTCCAGCCTGCTCTCCAGGATCTGCAAGAGATTGGTTCCTGTGACGCCCTTACGTCGTTCCGCTTCGCGGAAGTAGCGACGGAACTGCCTCTCCAGCACACCGTAGATGCGGCGGGCCTTCTGCTTCTCGCGCAACTGAGCGCCGAAGTCCGTGGTCTTACGCCGAAACCGCGCTCGGCGACCGTGCATGCCGGGAGGGTAGGAGCGCTTGTCGAAAGCGCACTTCGCCGTAAAGCAGCGCTCCCCTTTCAGGAACAGCTTCTCTCCCTCTCTACGACAGAGCTTGCAGGCCGAACCTGTGTATCTTGCCATGTCTTCTCCTCTGGTGAATCCGCCTCGAGACGGACCGACTTGCTCGCTCGGCTACACGCGGCGCTTCTTGGGAGGACGACACCCGTTGTGTGGTACTCGCGTCACGTCACTGATGGACTTGACACCCAGCCCCGCCGCCTGCAGCGCCCTGACCGCCGCCTCCCGGCCTGGTCCAGGGCCCTTGACGAAGATGTCCAGTTCCCTCACGCCCATATCCATCGCTTGCCGCGCTGCCTGCTGGCCGGCGAGCTGGGCAGCATAAGGGGTGCTCTTGCGGGAGCCCTTGAAGCCCACGGTGCCGGCACTACTCCAGGTGAGCACGTCGCCGTTGATGTCGGTGATGGTGATGATCGTATTGTTGAAAGTCGACTGTATGTGTGCCTGTGCGTGGGGGATGTCCCTGCGCACGCGACGCGGTCCGCGTCTCTTGACTTGCTTTCGTGCCACCTATTCCTCCTCTTGGGAATCGGCATCCAGCCTCCTGCTGCACACCACGAGATGCTCGTGCTCGCAGGGGGCTGGAACAAGCTACTATTTCTTGGCCCTGCTCCTGCGCTTGCCAGGAACCGTCCTTCTCGCGCCCCTATTGGTGCGCGCGTTGGTCCTGGTACGCTGCCCGCGCGACGGGAGATTACGGCGATGACGCAGGCCTCTGTACGAGCCAATCTCCTGGAGGCGTTTGATGTTCTGGGTGACTTCTCGACGGAGGTCACCCTCTACCTTGTGATCCCGGTCAATGATGACTCGGATGCGGGTGGCATCCTCCTCCGTCAGGTCCTTAACTCTGATGTCGGGATCAATTCCGGCCTGATCCAGGATTCTCTGGCTGGTGGACTTGCCTATACCGTAGATGTAGGTGAGGGCGATCTCCGTTCGCTTGTTCTTGGGCAAGTCGACACCGGCGATCCTAGCCATTCTGGTCCTCCTATCTGCTGCGGGCTGGTGAGTTCAACCTGCCCGGCCAGACTACCCCTGCCTCTGCTTGTGTCGCGGATTCCTGCACAGGACTCGCACGACACCTCTCCGCCGCACGATCTTGCAGTTCTCGCAGCGACGCTTGACCGATGGTTTCACTTTCATGATCAACTCCACTCTCTACAGTTGGGTCAGTATTTCGGGCTCTCCCTCGGTGATAGCGACGGTATGCTCGAAGTGAGCCGACAGTTGACCGTCGTCAGTCACCACAGTCCAGTCGTTATCCAGTACGTGAGTCAGATAAGTCCCCACGTTCACCATAGGCTCCAGGGCGAAAGTCATGCCCGGCTTCAGGAGCAGCCCCCTGCCTGGCGTGCCGTAGTTGCGTATCTGCGGCTCCTCGTGCATGTTCCGCCCGATCCCGTGTCCCACGTACTGCCGGACCACAGAGAAGCCTCTGGACTCGGCATAATCCTGAATGGACCACGAGATGTCGCCCAGGTAATTCCCACGTTTGCACTGAGCGATGGCTGCTTCCAGAGCGCCGCGCGTGACCTCGATGAGCTCTCGCGCTCTCTGGTCTATCTTGCCGACCCCAACGGTGATCGCCGCATCGCCCTGAAACCCTCGATAGATGGTCCCGAAATCCAGACTGACGATGTCGCCCTCCTGCAATACCCGTGGTCCGGGTATGCCGTGGACGACCTCTTCGTTGATGGACACACACAACGACGCCGGGAAACCCCTGTAGCCCAGGAACGATGGTTTGGCGCCATGCCTGGTGGCGGTCTCGCAGGCCAGCGCGTCCAGTTTGGCTGTGGTGATCCCAGGCCTGACGTTCTCCCTCAGGACAGCGTGGGTCAGGGCCACTATCCTCCCTGCTTCTCGCATCAGCGCTAGCTCGCGATTCGACTTCCTGATGACCATTACGCGACTTGCAGGGCTTCCTGGATCCTCTGCTGTACCCGCTCTATGCCACCTTCGCTCTTGATGGTAATGAGCAATCCTTGATCCTGGTAGTAGTCTATCAGCGGGCTCGTCTGCTGCCAATAGACCCGAATGCGGTTTCTGACGGTCTCCGGCACGTCGTCGGCGCGCTGATAGAGCTCACCACCGCATATATCGCACTTCCCCTCCTGACGAGGAGGGTTGGAGATCACATTATAGACCGCCTGGCAACGTCGACAGGTCCAGCGGCTGGAGAGCCTTCTCACCAACTCATCCTCAGCGGCATCGATGAAGAGGGCGGCGTCGATCGCCTCACCCCATTCGGCGAGAAGGGCGCTCAGCGCCCTGGCCTGCTCGATGGTCCGGGGAAACCCGTCGAGGATGACCCCGCCTTCGCTGTCCTGCTCCTGTAGGCGCTCCCGCACCATGGCGACAGTAACCTCATCGGGCACCAACTCGCCACGTTCCATGTAGGACTTGGCGGTCAGGCCCAGTTCGGTCTCGTTCTTGAGTGCCTCGCGAAAGAGATCGCCGGTGGCCACGTGCGGTATGCCTAGTTTCTCGGCCAGCAGTGCGGCCTGGGTGCCCTTCCCGGCACCGGGTGGGCCAAGCATGACCAGATTCATAGGACCCCCGTCACGGCTACCTCAAGAACCCCTCGTAGTGGCGCATCAACAACTGCGCCTCGAGCTGTTTCATCGTATCTATGACCACACCAACCACGATCAGCAGGCCCGTACTGGTCACGATCATGGTCTGCATAGGCGTGAGCTTGTTCGCGAAGAACGGCAGCACGGCCACGGCTCCCAGGAACAAGGCGCCCACCAGAGTTATGCGTCGTAGCACTCGATTGAGGTATTCTGCTGTGCGCGCCCCGGGACGAATGCCGGGAATGAATCCGCCGTGCCGCTGAAGGTTCTCCGGCATGTTCTGTTGTTGGAAAATCACATCCGTGTAGAAATAGGTGAACCCTACGACCATCACGAAATACATGATCCAGTAGAAGATCTTTTCGCTATTGAAGAGGTCTACGACGCCCTTCGCCAGGCTCGCTACGACCTGGTTGCTGGCGAACTGGAAGTAGCTGGCAATCACTCCCGGAAGGATCAAGAATGAGGACGCGAAGATGAGGGGAATCATCCCCGCAGAGTTGACCTTCAAGGGTATGTGCGTACTCTGGCCCCCATAGATCTTGGTGCCCCTGACCCGCTTGCCGTACTGGACCGGGATTCGCCTCTGCCCCTCGTAGATGAAGACTATGGCAGCCACGGTGACCACGCCGATGACGAGGAACGCGATGAGGCCCGGGACGTTGGTGCGCAAGTCCTGGCCAACTCGCTGAGGGATCCGGGCGACGATGCCTCCCAGGATGATGATGGACACCCCGTTTCCCACTCCCTGCTCGGTGATGAGCTCTCCCAGCCACACGGCGAACATGGTGCCCGCGGTGAGGGTGGCGAGCGTAGCCACACTCGATACGAAGGTCTGGGCAGACAAGAGATTGAACCCTTCCATCACAGGCACGGTGCCCCGGCTGAACATGGTGATCTGCGCGATGGCTTGCAGTGCAGACAAGGGAACGGTAATGATGTACGTCAACTGGTTGATCTTCGCCTGGCCCGCCTCACCTTCCTTGGCCAGACGCTCCAGAGGCGGGATCAGCGGCATCAGCAACTGCATGATGATCGAGGCGGTGATGTACGGGTACACTCCCAAGGCCACAACCGAGAAGCTGGACATGGCGCCGCCTGAGAACATATCCAGCAGTCCCAGCAACTGGTTGCTCTGGAATAGCTGTCGCAAGGCGTCTGCGTTCACGCCCGGCACCGGCACGTGAGCTGCGAACCGAAAGATGACCAGCAGGGCCAGTGTGATCAGTATCTTGCGCCGGAGGTCCGGCAGCTTGAACGCGTTCAGTACATTCTGTATGGTTTCCACAGCTTCCCCCTACCGAGGTCTGGGCCGTCGACCCCTCTTGGGTCTGTCCGTCGGCAGAGCCAGTTGCTCGATGCTGCCGCCCGCGGCCTCGATCTTGGCCCTGGCGGTGGCGGAAAAGCCGTGCGCCTTGATGATCAGCGGCTTTTCCAGCTTGCCTCTTCCCAGCACTTTGACCAGGTCATCCGGTGACCTGGTGAGGCCTACCTCAGTCAGCGTGGCGGGCGTGACCTCGGCCCCTTTCGCGAACCGCTCGTTGAGCCGATCCAGATTCACGCTGGTGAACTGGGTCTTGAAGATGTTGGTGAAACCTCGGGCCCGAGGCAGCCGCCTGACCAGCGGCAGTTGACCGCCCTCGAAGTAGGGGGGGAGGTTTCCGCCTGAGCGGGATTTCTGTCCCTTGGTGCCTCGCCCGGCCGTCTTGCCGTGCCCGGAACTATCCCCTCTTCCTACTCTTTTCTTATCCTTCTTGGACCTCTTGGCTGGTTTCAAGTCGTGTAACTTCATGGCTCCTCCGAAGGAACGCCTGCCACACCGGTGTGCGGTTCAGCGGCAGGACCTTTCCTTGTCGAGCTGGAATGCGCTAGGCTTCCTCTACGTCCACTAGGTGTGCCACCTTCTCCACCATGCCTCGTACCGAGGGGTTGTCTGGTTGTACGACCGAGTGGCCCAGACGGCGGAGGCCCAGGGCTTTGACAGTAGCTTTCTGGTCCAGGGAATAGCCTATGCTGCTTCTTACCCAGGTTATCCGTAGTTGTTTGCTAGCTTTCTTGGCCATTTGACCGCTCCCAGAAGGGCACCATCTCTTCCGCGGGTTTGCCGCGCCGGCGCGCCTCTTCTTCCGGGCTTTTCAATTGCTGCAACCCCTCCATGGTGGCGTAGACCACGTTGAGGATATTCGCACTGCCCAACGACTTGCTGAGGATATCCTTGATGCCAGCCGCCTCCACCACTGCCCGCACGCCGCCGCCAGCGATGACGCCAGTACCCGGCGATGCCGGTTTGAGTAGCACTTTGGCGGCCCCGAACTGGGCGATCACGTCATGAGGGATCGTGGTACCGCTGATGGGCACCCGAATCATGCTCCTCTTTGCCTTCTCGATCCCCTTGCGGATCGCCTCTGGTACCTCGCGCGCCTTGCCGACCCCAGAGCCAACGCTGCCTCGACCATCGCCAACCACCACCAGAGCTCGGAATCCGAAGCGGCGGCCACCTTTGACTACCTTGGCCACTCGGGCAATGTGGACAACTCGCTCCTGAAGGAATTCCTCTTCCATCGATACCCTCTTTCCCTATGTCTACATGTCTACTCAGGACCTTCGATACGTGGAACCGTGACCCAACGTAGGGCAGGGATTCGTGTCACCTCTACTAGAACTCCAGGCCCTCGGAGCGCGCGCCCTCAGCGAGAGACCGCACGCGACCGTGATACTTGTAGCCCGCTCTGTCAAACACAACCTTCTCGATGCCGCGAGCCTTGGCCCGTCGGGCGAGAACCTCTCCTACTACCTTAGCCTGTTCGGACTTCTTCAGGCCGGCGACCTGTGCTCTCACCTCTGGATCGAGGGTGGAGGCAGCTACCAGGGTCCGACCTTCGATATCGTCGATTACCTGAGCATAGATGTGCTTCAGACTGCGAAACACCGAAAGGCGGGGACGGTCCTTGGTGATCTGCAAGTTCTTCCGTACCCGCATGTGTCTATGCTGGCGCGCTGCTTCACGGCCTTTTCTCACGCTCATTCCATTCTACTCCCACCAAGACTACCGCTCATCCCGGCGACGTGCTAGCCGATCTTGCCCGCTTTGCCGGCCTTGTGGCGCACGTACTCGCCGGCGTAGCGGATACCTTTGCCCTTGTAGGGCTCTGGCTTTCGGACGCCTCTGATCTCCGCTGCTACTCTGCCCACTAGCTCCTTGTCGACACCCTCCACGGTGATATTCCGGTAGCCCTTTTCTACGAGGAGTGTGATCCCCGGTGGCGGTACGATCTCGACAGGGTGCGAGTACCCCACGGACAGAACGAGCTTGTCGTCTTCCAACTGAGCGCGATAGCCAACGCCCTGGATCTCCAACTCCTTGCGGAAGCCTTCGCGGACTCCGTGCACCATATTGGCCAGCAGGGCCCTCGTCAGGCCATGTAGCGAGCGGTGCAGCCTGTGATCAGTAGGCCGGGTCACTATCAACTGGTCGTCTTCGAGGCGCACCGAGATGTCCTTGGGGAGAGTGCGTGTGAGTTCGCCCTTCGGCCCCTGAACCGTTACCTCGCGGCCACGGACGGTCACCTGAACTTCCGGCGGCACCGGTATGGGCATCTTGCCTATGCGAGACATCAGAGAGCACCTCCTCCTCTGCCTCCCCACCTAGGTGGGCGTTTGGTCCCTATCGGCTCACGGGACAGTGATGAACAGTCTTCACTACCATACATAACACAGAACCTCACCACCGATCCCCAAGAGCCTTGCCTTTCCGTCAGTCATGATGCCCCTGGAAGTGGACAAGATGGCGATCCCGAGGCCGCTCTTGACCCTGGGCAACTCTTTCTTGCCAGCGTAGATCCGGCATCCAGGCTTGCTGACCCGCTGCAAGGAAGTGATCGCCGATTCGCCATCGTTCGTGTATTTGAGCCAAATCCTCAGCATAGGCTGAGGGCGGTCCTTGGTGACATCGTAGCCCTGGATGTACCCTTCTTCCCGCAACACCTTGGCTATGGACACCTTCATGTTGGAGGAAGGTGCCATCACCTGCGCGTGTCTGGCGCGTACTGCGTTCCGGATGCGGGTGAGCAAGTCAGCAATGGGATCAGTGTGCATGTTGTCAGTGCCCTTTCTCAGCTACCAACTGGACTTGGTGACACCGGGGACTTTGCCCTCCAACGCCAGCTCCCGGAAGCATATGCGGCACAGCCCGAAGCGTCGCATGTAGGCCCTGGGGCGCCCGCACCTCGAACAGCGGTTCCGCACCCGAGTCCTGTACTTCCTTCGACTTTCCTTGGCGATCATCGACTTCTTAGCCACTTGACCTCCGTGTATCAACTACTGAAGGACGAGTTCCTCGCCCATGGCGCTACACTCTCTTGAAGGGCATGCCCAGCAGCGTGAGCAGTCGCCTTGCTTCCTCATCGGTCTTGGCAGTGGTGACAATGGTGATCTCCATGCCCCGTGCCTTGTCGATCGAATCGTACTCGATCTCCGCCCAGGCCAGTTGTTCCTCCAGGCCCAGAGTGTAGTTGCCTCGACCGTCGAACGCATCGCGCGAAACGCCCCGGAAGTCTCGCTGGCGAGGCAGGGTGACGTTCACCAGCCGGTCGAGAAAGTCGTACATCCTCCGGCCTCGCAGCGTGACCTTTGCGCCGATGGCCATGCCCTCTCTGAGCTTGAATCCGGCAATGGACTTCCGGGCCCGGGTGATGATGGGGCGCTGTCCTGTGATGGTACTCAGGTCTCGGGTAGCTCCATCCAGAGCCTTGGCCTCTTGCAGGGCTTCCCCCAGCCCTATGTTGACCACGACTTTGACCAGACGCGGCGCCTGCATCACATTGTTATAGCCAAAATCCTCCATGAGGATGGGCACGATCTCTTTCTGGTAGATATCTTTCAGTCTGGACATGACGGTCTCTCCAACCAGGGTATCCCGCTACTCCACCGCTTCGTTGCACTGCTTGCAGACTCTGGCCTTCACTCCACTGGGCAGAAGCTTGTAGGCGACCTTGGAGCGTTGGTTACAGTGGGGGCACACCAGGGCTACGTTGGAGATGTGCAGCGGGGCCTCTCGCTCGATGATGCCGGCCTGGGTGCGCACGCGGCCCGTAGGCTTGGTGTGTCTCTTGACAATATTGATGCCGGAGACGACGACCTGTTTCTTCTCGGGCACGACTTTGTGGACAGTGCCCCTCATGCCCTGGTAGTCGCCCCTGGTCACTTCAACCGTGTCACCCTTCTTGATTCTCTCCATCTTCTCGACCTTCGTCGCCGCCAGTCCCCCCTCAGAGGACTTCCGGAGATAACGATACGATCTTCATGAACCCACGTTCCCTCAACTCCCGCCCCACGGGGCCGAAGATGCGAGTGCCTTTGGGGTTCTCGTAATCGTCCAGGATCACCGCTGCATTCTCGTCGAAGCGGATGTAGGATCCATCGGACCGTCCGTACTCCTTGGTGGTGCGCACAATCACAGCCCTTACCACCTCACCCTTCTTGACGGACCCGGAAGGGATGGCCTGCTTCACAGTGGCGATGATGATGTCCCCCACACGGCCATAGCGGCGCTTCGATCCGCCGAGGACCTTGATGCACATGATCTCTCGTGCACCGGTATTGTCCGCCACTCGAAGGCGGCTCTCCGATTGGATCATTCCTCTACCCTCTCTGGCGTGCTCCTGACGATCTCTTCGACCACCCAACGTTTTTCCTTGCTCAGAGGGCGGCTCTCTACGATGCGTACCACATCGCCCACCTGACAAGCGTTGTCGGCATCGTGGGCTTTGAACCTCTTCCGCAACTTGATGACTTTCTTGTAGACGGGATGCCTGGCCAGTCTCTCGACGATTACGACAACCGTCTTGTCCATCTTGTTGCTGACTACTGTGCCGACCATGGACTTTCGTCGTCCGGTCATGATGACTCCTCCTCGGCCTGCTGCAGCTCCCGCTCTCTCAGGATGCTCTTGGCGCGGGCGATGTCTCGCTTCACCTGGCGGACACGGTTGTAGTTCGTCAACTGGTTGGTACTCAACTGAAATCGGAGATTGAAGAGTTCCTCGTACATGTTGTCCAACTCGTGTCTCAGCTCATCTGAAGTCATATTCCTGAGGTCTGGCGCCTTCATGGGACGATTCCTCGCTGTTACAGCTCATATCTGGAAACGAACTGGGTTTTGATGGGCAGTTTCTGTGCGGCCAGGCGAAACGCCTCTCGCGCGGCGGGTTCTTCCACACCAGTGATCTCAAAGAGCACCCGACCTGGCTTGACCACGGCCACCCAGTGATCGACGTTTCCCTTGCCACTACCCATTCTGGTTTCGGCGGGCTTGGTGGTTACAGGCTTGTCTGGGAAAATGCGTATCCACAATTTGCCGCCTCGCCTGACGTGGCGAACTATGGCCCTGCGTGCGGCCTCGATCTGGCGGCTGGTTATCCACGCTGGCTCGAGGGCCTGCAGTCCATAATCCCCAAAGCTCACGTCAGCTCCTCGATAGGCCTTACCCTTCATGCGGCCCCGGTGAGCCTTCCGATATTTCACTCGCTTGGGCATGAGCATAACGAATTACCCCCTGCGGTTGAGGATCAAGTCTGGTCGAACGCCATCTCTTCGGGTGTCGGCTGCTCTTCGGGGAAGACTTCGCCCTTGTACACCCACACCTTGACCCCTATCCGGCCATAGGTGGTGAGCGCCTCACTGCGGGCATAGTCTATGTCGGCGCGCAGCGTATGCAGAGGCACTCGACCCTCCATCGTCCAGTCGCGTCGAGCCATCTCTGTGCCGGCCAGCCGGCCGCTACACGCTATCTTCACCCCGCCGGCCCCAAGGCGCATGGCCCTGGACGCCGCCTGTTTCATCGCCCGCTTGTGGGAGATCCGTCTTTCCAGTTGCGAGGTGATATTCTCGGCGATGAGGTAGGCGTCCATCTCCGGCTCCGGCACCTCTACGACCTCAATGCGAGCCTTCTTCCCAGTCTCTTCTTCCACCTGACGGCGCAAGAGGTTCACACTCGCTCCCTTGCGACCGATCACGATCCCAGGTCGAGCTGTGTGTACGGTCACAGAGACCTGTTTCGGGAAGCGCTCGATGTCTATCCTGGAGATGCCTGCGTGGGACATCTCTTTGAGGATGAGTTGTCGGAGTCTGAGGTCCTCGCGCAGAAGGTCCACGTATTGCCCGCCTTCGGCGAACCACCTGGCCTTCCAGTCTTTGTTGACCCCCAGCCTGAACCCTACAGGATGTACCTTTCTGCCCAAACTAGCCTCTCTTTCCTTGCGCCAGCTCTCACTGTTCCTCTAGTTCGCTCAGAACCACCGTGATGTGCGATGATCTTTTCAAGACAGGCTTGGCCCTTCCACGGGCCCCGGCCTCGTATCTCTTCAGGGTCGGGCCGACATCGGCGGCTATCCGAGAGATGTACAGGTCAGATTTCGATAGGCCGTGGACATCTTCGGCATTGGCTGCGGCCGATTGGATGGCTTTGGCCACTGGCCCGGCGGCCGCCTGTGGCAGAAAACGTAGCAGCGCCAAGGCTTCGTCCACAGGTCGCTCTCGGACCATGTCCGCCACGAGTCTCACCTTGTGTGGTGACATGGGTATGAACTTCTCCACGGCCTTGATCTCAAGTCCCATTTCGGCACCTACGTCATCTATCTGATACGTGTTGCTTTCTCGCGGTAGGAATGGCCTCTGAAGGTGCGAGTTGGTGCGAACTCCCCTAGCTTGTGTCCCACCATATTCTCAGTCACGTAGATGGGCACGTGGCGACGCCCGTCGTGCACGGCGATGGTGAGACCTATCATCTCAGGGGAGATGGTGGATGCACGCGCCCAGGTCCTGATCACGTGCTCGTCGCCGCTCTCCTTCATACGTCTGACCTTCCTGAGCAGCTTGGGGTCTATGTAGGGGCCCTTCTTCAGCGATCTGGTCATGGGCTATCTCCTCTTCGCACCTCGACGACGGACTATCCACTTGTCCGTTTCCTTCCTACGGCGAGTCTTCTTCCCGAGGGTCTTCTGGCCCCAGGGGCTCTTTGGCGACGACATACCCACGGGCGATCGCCCCTCACCACCACCGTGAGGATGGTCCCTGGGGCTCATGGCAGAGCCTCGAGTGGCTGGCCTGCGACCCATCCAGCGGGATCTGCCGGCCTTACCCAGGCTGACGTTGCCCCAGTCGGTGTTTCCCACCTGGCCGATGGTGGCCAGGTTCTCGGTGCTGATCAGGCGTATCTCGCCGGAGGGCAGACGAACCTGAGCGTATTGCCCTTCCTTGGCCAACAACTGCGCCGAGGCCCCCGCAGAGCGTGCCAGTTGCGCGCCCTTGCCTTTCCGCAGCTCGATGTTGTGGATCATAGAGCCTACGGGGATGTTGGCAATGGGCAGGGCGTTGCCCACGCGGATGTCGGCATCGGGACCGGACTCAACGAGGTCATCGACCTTGAGCCCCAGCGGGGCTATGATGTACCTCTTCTCCCCATCGGCGTACACCAGGAGTGCAATGCGAGCTGATCTGTTGGGATCATACTCGATGGAACCCACTCTGGCCGGGACGCCGAACTTGTCCCTCTTGAAGTCTATGACCCGGTACCTGCGCTTGTGACCCCCACCGCGATGGCGCACGGTGACGCGCCCCTGGGCGTTGCGACCAGCCGTCTTTCGCAGTGGCCTGAGGAGCGAGCGCTCAGGCGTCGTACGAGTTATCTCGTCGAAGGTGGTGACGCTCATGCCGCGCCGCCCAGGTGAGGTGGGTTTGTACACCTTTATCGGCATGCCTATACTCCCTCAAAGAACCCAATAGACTGCCCCTCGGCCAACTTGATCGTGGCCTTCTTCCAGGGGTGGGGCTTGCTGACGTGGCGGCCGTAGCGACGGCTCTTTCCAGGCACGGTGATGACGTTGACTGCCACCACCTGCACGTCGAAGATCTTCTCCACCGCTTCCTTGATCTGATGCTTGTTGGCCCCAGGGTGGACCTCAAACGTATACCTGCCTTGCTCTCCCTGCAGGGTCGACTTCTCAGTCACGATAGGGCGTATGAGAACTTCGTAAGGATGCACGGTGATCTCTCCTATCCTCTACTGGCCCAGGAAATCCTCGATCACCTTCACAGCCGCCAGAGGCATGACCAGATAGTCGTGGCCGAAGATGTCTACCAGGTTAAGGTATCGGGCGCTCAACGCCTTCGCGTAGGGCACGTTGGTCACTGATCTCTCCACGTTGGTGTCCTTCTCCGGAAGGAGGATCAAGGTACTGGAAAAACCCGTCAGACTGCTCAGAGTGCTCAACATCTGGCTGGTCTTCGGAGCGGGCATCTGAAGCTCGTCCAGTACGATCAATTGACCGTCACGAACCTTGGCCGAGAGGGCCGATCGAAGCGCCAGACGCCGCATCTTGCGAGGCATGGCCTGGCGATACTTCCTGCCTGGCCGCGGGCCAAAGACCACGCCGCCGCCTCTCCACTGAGGTTGGCGAATGCTGCCCTGCCGGGCACGGCCAGTACCCTTCTGACGCCAGGGTTTCCTGCCTCCGCCTATGACCTCGCCCCTGGTCTTGGTCCTGGCAGTAGCGACGCGCGCGTTCGCCATCTGGCGGACCAAGGCCTGATGCATCACGGGCTCGTTTGGTACTATGCCGAAGATGTCATCCCTGAGTTCAGTTTCGTCGATGACCTTTCCGGTCATGTCTCGAAGAGGAACTTTCATTTTTCCTTGCCCTTGATCGCGCTCTTGACGCTCACTAACCCACCCTTCGCGCCCGGCACGGCTCCCTTGATCGCCAGCAGATTGCGCTCCGGGTCGACCAGGACCACTGTCAGGTTCTGCACAGTGGTGCGCTCGTGGCCCATGTGGCCAGCCATACGCAAACCCTTCCAGACGCGTCCAGGCGTCGATGTAGACCCAACGGAGCCAGGCGCTCTGGTACGATCCGATTGTCCATGGGTGACAGGGCCCCCGGCGAAGCGATGGCGCTTCACGGTGCCGGCGAAGCCTTTCCCTTTGGAGATGGCGGTCACGTCCACCAGGTCGCCAACCGAGAAGACGGCGGCATCAATCTTCTGTCCGACCTCGTATGCCGAGATGTCGTCTACGTCTATCTCTCGCAAGTAGCGCACGTCCGGCACACCCTTGGGCAGGTGCCCTCGCTGAGGCTTGTTGAGGCGTTTGGCTTCGCCGAAGCCCAACTGGATGGCCTCGTAGCCGTCCGTTTTCTTGACCTTGATCTGTGTAACGTAGCACGGCCCCGCTTCGATGATGGTCACGGGGATAGCCTCTCCGGTATCATCGAAGATCTGAGTCATGCCTACTTTCTTACCCAGGATTCCTTTCATCGCCACTCTCCGTGCCGGGTGGGATAGTACATGGAGGCGGGAGAAGCCCGTCGCCACCTGGCTGCGCTGGTCCACCCGCCCAAGGTGCGCGACCTAGAGTTTGATCTCTATGTCTACACCTGCGGGCAGGTTGAGCCGCATCAGGGTATCGATTGTTTTGGATCCAGGTTCTACGACGTCTATCAGCCGCTTGTGTGTACGGATCTCGAACTGCTCCCGTGAGTCCTTGTCGATGAATGGAGAGCGGATCACGGTGAATTTCTCCACCTTGGTGGGCAAGGGTACCGGTCCCACAATGATCGCCCCAGTGCTCTCCGCCGCCTCGACTATTCGTTGTGCCGACTGGTCGAGAACCTTATGATCGTACGCCTTCAAGCGGATTCTGATCTTCTCCTTGGCCATGTACTCGTTTCCTACCTTGTGTTCCTATTCCGGAGCGGTGATCCGTACGCGCAGCCAGCGCGGACACGAGACGGCAGGCAAGCGCTCACTCCTCGATCTTGGTGATGACACCGGCTCCGACTGTTCGCCCTCCCTCACGGATGGCGAAGTGGGACCCCTCTTCCAGGGCCACCGGCACTATCAACTGCACCCTCAGGCTCACGTTGTCCCCGGGCATCACCATCTCTACGCCCTCGGGCAACTGAACGGACCCGGTCACGTCCATGGTCCTGATGTAGAACTGCGGGCGATAGCCGTTGAAGAAGGGCGTGTGCCTCCCCCCCTCATCCTTCCGCAGGATGTATACCTTGCCCTCGAAGGTGGTGTGAGGCTTGATGCTCCCCGGCTTGGACAAGACCATCCCGCGCTCTACATCCTGCCGCTCTATCCCCCGCAGCAGACAGCCGATGTTGTCCCCAGCGATGCCTTGATCCAGCAGCTTGTGGAACATCTCTACCCCAGTGCACACCGTCTTGCGCACGTCGTCCTGCAACCCGACGATCTCTACCTCTTCACCAACCTTGACCGTCCCTCTCTCTACTCTACCCGTCACTACCGTCCCCCGCCCCTTGATCCCAAAGACGTCCTCCACCGGCATCAAGAACGGCTTCTCCGTCTCCCTCTCAGGGGTGGGGATGTAGTTGTCTATCGCGTCCAATAACTCCCAGATACACTTGTACTCCGGGGCATCGGGATCCTCACTCTCGCTCTCCAACGCCTGCAACGCCGAACCCCGCACGATCGGTATCTCGTCCCCAGGAAACTGGTACCCAGTCAACAGCTCCCTCAACTCCAACTCCACCAACTCCAGGAGCTCAGGATCGTCCATCATGTCCACTTTGTTCAAGAACACGACCATGCTGGGTACTTCTACCTGGCGAGCCAACAACACGTGCTCCCTCGTCTGCGGCATCGGCCCATCAGGAGCACTCACCACCAGAATAGCCCCATCCATCTGCGCCGCACCAGTGATCATGTTCTTGATGTAGTCGGCGTGCCCCGGACAGTCTACGTGCGCATAGTGACGCTTCTCCGTCTGATACTCCACGTGAGAGATGGCGATGGTCAAACCCCGAGCCTTCTCCTCCGGAGCATTGTCGATGGTGTCAAAAGGCCGATGATTCGCCAAACCCTTATAACTCAAGACCTTGGTCATCGCCGACGTCAACGTGGTCTTGCCATGATCAACGTGACCAATCGTCCCCACATTCACGTGAGGCTTGTCCCTTACAAACTTCTCCTTCGCCATGCTACTAGTCCTCCTTCAGTGACGAAAAGCAGGTCCTCTTTCGGTAGCCGAGCTCCGTCCACCCAGCGGCCAAACGGGGCAACTATCGCCTCACTTGTCCCTCGCCGAGGGGCGCAACCTTGCTCATCGCCGGCTGTGCCTCGGCGTAGTAGTCGAACTCCATCGTGAAGGTGCCGCGACCCTGCGTGAGCGAGCGCAGGGTTGTGGCATAGCCGAACATTTCAGCCAGCGGCGCGTGGGCCTGTACAGCCTGGAGGGCACCGCGGGCCTCCATACCCTCTATCTGGGCCCGGCGGGAGTTCAGATCGCCTATCACATCTCCCACGAAATCCTCTGGTACGACTACCTCCAGTCTCATGATCGGTTCCAGCAAGATCGGGCTGGCTCGTTGGACCCCGTTCCTCAAGGCCATGGAGCCAGCGATCTTGAAGGCCAGTGCAGAAGAGTCCTCTTCGTGGTAGGACCCGTCCACCAATTTGACCCTGATATCCACGACGGGGTATCCGGCCAAGACACCACTCTCCATGGCTTCTCGAACCCCGGTATCAACGGCCGGAATGAACTCCCTGGGTATGACACCATTGGAGGTCTTGTCCTCAAAGATGTAGCCCTGTCCTTTGGGCAGAGGCTCCAGCTCCAGCCAGACGTGCCCGTACTGGCCGTGCCCTCCTGTCTGGCGGATGAACCGGCCTTCTGACCGGACAGGCACGGTGATCGTCTCTCGATACGACACCTGAGGCTGTCCCACGTTGGCCGAGACGTGAAACTCTCGCAGCATGCGATCCACCAATACCTCCAGGTGTAGCTCGCCCATGCCCGAGATCAGAGTCTGGCCCGTGTCCTTGTCAACGCGCACCTGAAAGGTTGGATCTTCCTCTGCCAGACGGTCCAACGTTTCTTTCATCCTCTCCTGGTCCACCTGTGTACGAGGCTCGATGGCCACGGAGATCACGGGCTCCGGGAATCCGATGGACTCCAGAAGGATGGGAGCCCGGGGATCGCACAGAGTGTCCCCGGTGAAAGTCTGCTTCAGGCCGATGACGGCCGCAATGTCCCCCGCGTAGACGGCGTCGATGTCCTGCTGATGATTGGCATGCATGCGCAGCAGTCGCCCCACTCGCTCCTTGCGCTCCTTGGTGGAATTGATGATGCGAGACCCGGTGGTCAGTGTGCCAGAGTACACTCTCACGTACGCCAGTCGCCCGACGTAAGCGTCGGAGGCGATCTTGAAGGCCAGTGCGGCAAAGGGACCATCTTCATCGACAGGACGCTGCTCCGTTTCGCCGGTCTCGGGGTTGATGCCCTCGATAGGTGGAACCTCCAGTGGCGAAGGGAGATAGTGGATCACCGCGTCCAGGAGAGGCTGGATGCCCTTGTTGCGCAGGGCAGAGCCGCACAGTACGGGGACGAGCTTGGATCGCAGGGTCGCCTCTCGCAGGGCTCGCCGTATCTCCTGGACGGAGATGTCCTTGCCCTCCAGGTACTCCGTGGCCACTGCGTCGTCGACCTCGGCGACTCTCTCCAAGAGCAGCTCTCGATAGTGCGAGGTTGCCTCCTGAAGGTCTGCCGGGATTTCTACTTCTTCCTGGCGCGTTCCCATCTCGTCGGCATAGACAAGAGCCTTGCCGGTGATGAGATCAACGACTCCCTGGAGCTTCTCCTCACGGCCAATCGGGATCTGGAGCGGTACGGGCCTGGCTCCCAGCCGTCTCTCTATCGTCTCCACGGCGTGCCAGAGGTCGGCTCCAGGCCGGTCCATCTTGTTGATGAAACAGACGCGTGGCACTTTGTAGCGGTCCGCCTGGTGCCAGACCGTCTCGGATTGAGGCTCGACGCCAGCCACCCCGTCCAGCACAACGATCCCTCCGTCCAAGACCCGGAGGGAGCGTTGTACTTCAACTGTGAAATCTATGTGCCCAGGCGTATCGATGATGTTAATGTGGTGCCCCAGCCAATAGCAGCTGGTGGCGGCAGCCGTGATAGTGATCCCTCGCTCCCGCTCCTGCACCATCCAGTCCATGGTCGTCGTGCCATCGTGCACTTCGCCCATGCGGTGAATCTTCTCGGTGTAGAAGAGTATGCGCTCGGTGATGGTCGTCTTCCCGGCGTCGATGTGAGCGATGATGCCTATGTTTCTTGTCTTTGCCAGGGGGTAGTCCCGAGGCATGCTCCACTCCGGCTACCAGCGATAGTGGGCGAAAGCCCTGTTGGCTTCCGCCATCTTGTGCGTGTCTTCTTTCTTCTTCACTGTTGTTCCCGTGTTGCGGGCAGCGTCCATAAGCTCGTCGGCCAGTCTGTCCGCAAGAGGTCGGCCCTTGCGCGCCTGTGCGGCCCGGATGATCCAACGTATGGCCAGGGAGGTGCGCCGTTCCGGCCTGACTTCCACAGGGATCTGATAGGTCGCGCCACCGACTCGCCGAGGCCTCACCTCCAGCACCGGAGTGGCGTTCTCGACAGCCTGATTGAAGACCTCGAGTGGATTCCTGTGAGTCCGCTCCCCGATGATGTCGAAAGCGCCGTAGATGATATTGGTGGCCACGCTCTTCTTCCCATGCAGCATCAAGCGGTTGATGAATCTGGACACCAATTCGCTGCTGTATCTCTCGTCCGGTGCCACTCGCCTGCGTGGCGGCCTGTTACGTCTCGGCATCTGCTCCCTCCAGTTTCCTGGCAAAAACACAGGGCCGGGGATCATGGCATCAGTACGCCTGCACAGTCCCCGCCCCCTGCACACAGCCTTGGGTTGGCCCTGAGCTATCCAGGGGGACTCCTACCTACTATTATCTGGCCCTTATGTTCAGACTTTGATCTGAGTATGGGCACCTAGTCATGACATTCAAAGAGACTAGCTTCTTCCGGGCTCTAGTCTCCTTGAAAGCCTCCTCAGCAGGTACGATCCAAGTCCCGTGTCGTACCTTAAGTCCCTGTCAGTTGACACACGCTAAGTGTATCTGCGGGGAAGGTTCAGATCCGCTTCTTCGGACGCCTGGTGCCATACTTGGACCGACCGCGCATGCGTCCTTCGACACCAGATGCGTCCAGGGCACCGCGGATGACGTGATAGCGCACTCCTGGCAAGTCCTTGACGCGGCCACCGCGAATCAAGACCACAGAGTGTTCCTGGAGGCCGTGACCCTCACCTGGGATGTACGCTGTCACCTCGATACCATTGGTTAGCCTAACCCTTGCTATCTTGCGCAGTGCCGAATTGGGTTTCTTGGGCGTCATCGTCCTGACCAGGGTACAGACGCCTCTTTTTTGAGGAGACCCTTTGTCATCCTTCACCGTTCTTTGGCGAAGGGCATTATGTCTGAAGCGCAGCGCTGGGGCTGAACTTTTCTTTGCCTTGTCCTTTCGACCTCTCTTGATCAGTTGATTGACGGTCGGCAATTTCCCTCTCCCGTTGCTGGTGGACCACTCCTCTTCGTGGAGGATGGTTCAAAGGTGAAATGCAATGCGCAAATCGTAATTATACCACGCCTTCCTCGAAAGGTCAAATCCGCAGCTCGCTCGGAAAACCAGGCTCCAAGCGCAGACGCGAGTCCCTCTCCATACCATCGTCCTTGCCGAACTCATGCCGCTTGCCGGCCTGGTCGATGACCTCGACAGCAAGCCCCAGGCTCTGGAATTCCTTCACCAGTACCCGGAAGGACTCAGGCACGCCAGGAGGACCATGTTTCTGACCCTTGACTATGGCCTGGTAAGTCTGCACCCTGCCCGTCACGTCGTCTGATTTGACGGTCAGCATTTCCTGCAACGTGTGGGCGGCACCGTACGCTTCCAGCGCCCAGACTTCCATCTCTCCGAAACGCTGCCCGCCGAACTGTGCCTTTCCCCCCAGTGGCTGCTGGGTGACGAGAGAGTACGGCCCGGTGGATCGGGCGTGGACTTTGTCCTCCACCAGGTGGGCAAGCTTCATCATGCTGATGATACCCACCGTCACCGGATGATCGAAAGGCTCCCCCGTCTTCCCGTCGCAGAGGACCATCTTCCCCCAGGTCGGAATGGGCAGCCCCACCTCCAGACTGACCCTTGCCGCTCGTTCCTCCAGTTCGCTAGCCTCGAGCCCGTCCACGGGGTAGCCGAGTTCCTGCATCCACAGTCGCAGGCACACGTCGCGGGAGAGCTCGTCTGCCTTCTGCCTGTCAGCGACCGTACGCTCGTCGTTCTCGAAGACGAGGATCTGCCGGGGATCGTAACCCAGCTCTTTCAGTGTCTGCTCGAGGACGCTACGGCGGGCATACCTCTCGTCCGACAACAGCCGGTCGAGATCGTATCCGTTGTCTCCGAGCCAGTGGGTGAGATAGAGAGAGCAAGCTTCCCGATCATCGGTCAATAGTTCGAACTCATAAGCTTCGTCTTTCAGCCATTGCCAGGCCTTCTGCGAGGTCCTGTTCCAGGCCCAGTCGATCAGCCAGGCCCGGGCCAGCTCAGCGGTGATCTCTTCCTCATCGGCGCCGTCGAAGACCGGCGACACGGCCTTGAAGCCCAAGCGGTCGGCCGCCCAGCCCAGGTGTGTCTCCAGGATCTGCCCGATGTTCATACGGCTGGGAACCCCGAGAGGGTTGAGTATGATCTCGATAGCGGTGCCGTCGGGCAGGAAGGGCATGTCTTCGATGGGAACCACCTTGGAGATGACACCCTTGTTGCCGTGACGCCCGGCCATCTTGTCGCCTTCGGTGACCTTGGATAGATGAGCAGTGCTTACTCGCACCAGCTTCTCGACGCCGGCGGGGAGGTCGTGACTTTCTTCCCTGGTGAAAGCACGCACGTCCACCACCTTGCCACGTTCACCGTGCGGCAGGCGCAGCGAAGAGTCCTTTACCTCCCGGGCCTTTTCGCCAAAGATGGCCCGCAACAGTTTCTCTTCGGGTGTGAGGTCGGTCTCGCCTTTCGGGGTGATCTTGCCCACCAGCACGTCCCCTGGCCTGACCTCGGCGCCGATACAAACAACCCCTTCCTCATCCAGGTTCTTGAGGGCCTCGTCACCGACGTTGGGGATGTCGCGGGTGATCTCCTCCGGGCCCAGTTTGGTGCTCCGAGCCTGGATCTCGTGCTTCTCGATGTGCACAGAAGAGAACTTGTCGTCGCGCACCAGACTCTCGCTGATGACGACGGCGTCTTCGAAGTTGTGTCCCTCCCAGGAAAGGAAGGCCACGAGGACGTTCTGACCCAGGGCCAGTTCGCCTTGCTCCGTGGAAGAACTGTCGGCAAGGACGTCGCCCTTCCGAACCTCGTCTCCTTTGTTGACTGTAGGTCGCTGATCTATGCACGTTCCCTGATTGGAGCGGTTGTATCGACGCAGTTGGTACGTCTGATCCCCGTTATCTGCCCTGACTGTGATGGCGCTCGACGTGGCGCTGATGACCTTGCCCGCCGTCTGTGCCACCACCACCTGGCCCGAGTCCAGGGCTGCCTGGTGTTCTATACCGGTGCCCACCGTGGGAGACTCCGGCATGACCAGCGGGACGGCCTGGCGCTGCATGTTGGAACCCATCAAGGCCCGGTTCGCATCGTCGTGCTCCAGGAAGGGGATGAGAGCCGCGGACACACTGACGATCTGTTTAGGCGAGACATCCATGTAGTCTACTTCGTCTGCCGGCTCTATCAGGTACTCACCGTGGCTGCGCGTAGAGATGCGGTTGTCCAGAAACTGGCCGTTCTGACCCAGCTTGGCATTCGCCTGAGCGATGACGTGCTTCTCTTCCTCGTCAGCCGGCATGTACACGATCTCTCGCGTGGCGAGCGGCTTGATGGCCACTCCATCCAGAGGGAGTTCGACGATCAACTCCGCCAGTGCAGGGCTGATCACGGTGCCCGCCAACCCGATCACTTCGCCAGACTCAGGGTCGGTGATGTCCTCGCGCAGAGTCTTGCCCACGAGAGCGTGAAACTCGTTGGGTACGGTGCTGATGACCTTGCGATACGGCGTCTCGATGAAACCGTATTCGTTGATCTCCGCATAGGTGGCCAGTGATCCGATGAGCCCAATGTTAGGGCCTTCTGGGGTCTCGATGGGACAGATACGTCCGTAGTGGCTGTCGTGCACGTCACGCACATCGAATCCTGCGCGCTCTCGGCGCAGCCCTCCAGGTCCCAGCGCCGAGAGACGGCGCTTGTGGGTCAGCTCGGCCAGGGGATTGGTCTGGTCCATGAACTGGGAAAGCTGGCTGCCACCGAAGAACTCCCTGATAGCGGCAACCACGGGTCTGATATTGATGAGGGTCAAAGGGGTGATCTGCGACGGGTCCTTGGTGCTCATGCGCTCTCTGACCACACGTTCCATGCGCAAGAATCCGATTCGCAACTGATTCTGGATCAGCTCGCCGACAGTCTTCACCCTTCTGTTGCCCAGGTCGTCGATATCATCGGGCCCGTCGACGCCGTTGTTGATCAGGATCATACGCTCCACCACTTTGACCAGGTCCATCTTGGTCAAGGTCAACTGGTCGAGGGGAAAGGACAGTTCCAGTCGCTTGTTGAGCTTGTACCGCCCCACCTTGGCGAGATCGTACCGTCGCGCGTTGAACAGGAGTGACTCCAGGTACCTCTTGGCGTTGTCCAGATTCGGAGGGTCACCGGGCCGCATCCTGCGGAAGAACTCCACCACCGCCTCTTCAGCGTTCTTGGTGGGATCCTTGTCGATGGTGGCCTCCAGGTAGCTTCGCTCGGGCATGTTGTCGCAGTGCTCGAACAGCGCATACAGCTCCTCGTCGCTGCCTTCCCGCAGCGTCTGGTCCAGGGGATCATCGTCGCCGGCGGAGACAGCCGCCAGTGCGCGGATGAGGACGGTGACGGGTATCTTGCGCTTGCGGTCTACCTTCACCGAGAGGACGTTCTTCTTGGTGGTTTCGAACTCCAGCCAGGCTCCTCTGGACGGGATGAGTTTGGCCATACACAACTGTCTGCCACTCTTGCGGTCCTCTTCCACAGTGAAGAAGATTCCCGAGGAACGTATGAGCTGACTGACGACTACCCTCTCGGCTCCGTTGATGATGAACGTGGCGTTCTCGGTCATCAGGGGGAAGTTCCCCATGTACACATCTTGCTCGAGCCGCTCGCCTTGCTCGTTGACCAGCGCGGCCCTGATGTGCAAGGGAGCCGAATACGTCATGTCCATGACACGGCATTCCTGCTCGCCGTGCGTGGGCTCCTCGAACCTGTGATCGAGGAGTTCGAGTCGCATCTTGCCGTTGTAGCTCTTGATGGGAAACGTCTCTTCGAACAGCTCTTGTAGTCCGTCCTCCTTGAACCAGTCGAAGGATCGTATCTGGACGTCGACGAGTCTGGGAAGGGGATGAATGTCGGTTATGCGCGCGTAGCTCTTGCGATCCTCGGCGCCTGGCTCGTCGGCGGGCGTGGTAGCTGTCTCGAGGTCGAACAGAACCCTCTGCGAATGCGGACCCGCTATCTTCGGGTCTCCAGGGTTGTGGCCATCAGATGAAAGCCCCCTATCTTCGGCCATGGAGCAATACACCCCCTCACGTGTCATTTGTGGTGAGTTCGTTGACGCTAAATAACTAGTATACCACACAATCTCACTTCTGTCAACGTGCAAATCACCGTTTCGTCGGGCATCATCCTCCTTTTCATAACGCCTCAACGGGCCTAGCGTGACTGGCTCAATAACGTCATGTAGTGTGCTGGTCGTCGTCCGGACCACCACATGTTGTGGCTGAGGGCAAATGCTCATCGCCGCCGCCGTCGTTCGCCCGCTCTGGACCGGGTGCCCTCCTGGTTTGAGCTGAGAAAGATTTAAGGTTGGCACCCGTTCGGTGACCCGAAATGGTGAGTGTACTCAAGCCATGTGGGACAGGCGCACTCTGGGGCCGCGCTGCCGTCGAGCAAGCGCAAGGCACATAGACTGGCTGGCCCGGACCTGGTGTGGCTGCTCGAGGTCACTTGCCTGTCGACCGAAGTCATCGCCTTGAGCGCTGGGTGGTCGTCTAGGTTGGTCGGTTGCACATGGCTCTGGGGAACGACCGTCCCCGGGTGGCGGAAACGTGTGGTGCGACCCATGCGGGCAGTTTGACGTCTATGCAGTTCTCTGCTATAATAGTAGTAAGATACTATAGTATCATAGTATCCCGATCCCTGAAGGAGGTAGCCCATGCGAAGTATGAGCATCAAACTGACCGAAGAGCAACATGAACAGCTCCGACTGGCGGCTCTTGTGGAGAGCCGTTCTATGGCGGACATCGTCCGTGAGTGCGTGCAAGAGTATACAGCTACGAGGGTCACGAAGGTGGATCTGGTCAAGCGAGCTATTAGCGAAGCTCGCTCGCGCGGGCCACTGCCGCTGGATCGGGCCCTGAAGATGGCTTCGCAAGCCGCGGAGTTCGATGATACGGAGGGCCTCGGTGAGATCCGCGTGTCGCGCGGCAAGCCGGTGGCGGCCAGGCGCGGATCGAAGGGGACCCACCAGGCATAATGCCAGCCAACGAATGGAAGCCCGGCTGTCCCGAGTGGATCCACGACGTAGAGAATGCTAGGGCTCTTGCGCAACGAAAGCGTGTGCTGCTGCGAATCGTTAGTGACGACTGCCAGGAAGCGCCAGCGCCGGACCTCGCGAGAAAGTGGCACAGAGCCGTATTCGAGGGCCTGGTGCCGGATCCGGACTACCTGGGAAACTTCAGAGATGTCGAGGAGTCACCGTGGTGTCTGCAGGGCTACGACGTGGGTGTTGGCGACGCGCGGGGCGTACCTTATGATCGGGTACTGGGAGCCCTTGGCCGCTTCTTCGAGGAGTTCTCATCCGGGGTGACCCGCCTGGACACGGCGTGGGCATCGTTGCGCGGCCCGTACTCCGAGACGGACGTCGATCTGGTCGTCGACCTGGCAGCGTGGGTACATGGAGAGTGGGTGCGCATTCACCCCTTCGCCAACGGCAACGGGCGCACGGCTCGCTTGTGGGCCAACTACGTGTTCTGCCGATATGGGTTTGGACCCTGCGTGATAGTGCGGCCCCGGCCAGAAGAGCCCTATGGAAAAGCTGCTCGCCAGTCGATGAAGCACGGCAATCACGACTTGATGAAGGCACTGTTCTGGGAGCTCGTCAAGAGGAATCTGCAGGATTGGGCGATGGGCGAGTGACTGTGTGGAAGTCGGTGGAACGTGGGTCGGTTTTCTACAGTCCCGATATTGATGACCCGCCGCGCCCGGGCTGACCGGAGAACGCAAGCGAAGTGGCAGCTCGCCGTAGAGTTGAGAGTCTCTCTTCACGCCGCGCGGCGCATTCCCTCCCAGCAGTTGCTGGACTCCAACCGGCAAGGTGCTGGCACCAAGGAAGGCTAGACGGGCACTCGCCAGTCGTACATTCTCTGTGGGGTAGCAAACCCATGAACCCTTCTACATGTTGCTGGACTCGATGTTTGCACGGCTCCAACTCTTCGCAGTACAATAAATTGATCCGTCGACCAAGTAGGCTTGCTTTCTGTCTATGACGAGAAGAGTCCTGATCTCTCTGACCTGTCTGATCCTGTTACTGGGAGCCGCCTCTCAACCCTCGCTAACGGTGCTGTCCAGCACACTCCGCGACTGGACGGGCGAACAAGAGCTGCTGGAGCAGATCAAGGGACTCGGCGCACTGGTCCTCATCAGGTTGGAGCGGCCTGCGCCCGAAGTCGAGCCCTACGTGCCTGTGGCCTACACCGGCATGAACCCCTACGGTATCAACACCTTCCTGGAACAGGAGGTGGAGGATTGGAAGATCCATCGCTCGCTGCGGTTGATCAGGGACGCGGGGTTCAAATGGATCAGGCAGGAGTTCCCCTGGGAAGACATCGAGATCGAGGGCAAGGGCATCTTCCTGGATCGCCGGGAGGGTCGCGAGGTCTCCTCGTGGGAGAAATACGACCACATCGTTGACCTGGCGGCGGAGTACGGGATAGAGATCATCGCTCGTCTGGACAACCCACCGGCCTGGAGCCGGGCAGCGGGAAACGAGGCGGGAACTCTGGCTCCACCCGATGACTACGCTGACTACGGCGACTTCGTCTTTGCCGTAGTCAGCCGGTATAAGGGGCGTATCCACTACTACCAGATCTGGAACGAGCCCAACATCTACCCGGAATGGGGTGAGGCGCCCGTCGACCCGGAGGCCTACACGGAACTCCTCAAAGTGGGATACACCCGCGCCAAGGAGGCAGACCCCGACGTGGTCATCCTCTCCGCCGGGCTGGCGCCCACGACGGAGATGTCCGAGCGGAACCTGATGGACCTGGTCTTTCTACAGAGGATGTACGATGCCGGCGCCAGCGACTACTTCGACATCCTGTCGGTCCAGGGCTATGGCCTGTGGAACGGTCCCACCGACAGGAGGGTGCACCCCGACCGAGCCAACTTCTCTCGCGTGTTGCTGATCCGTGAGTTGATGGTCCGCAACGGGGATGCCCACAAAGCCATCTGGGCTTCTGAGGTGGGGTGGAACGCTTTGCCTCAGGGTTTCGATGGCTTTCCCTACTATGGGCGGGTGAGCGAGGAATTGCAGGCCGAATACTCAGCCGGGGCCTATCAACGAGCGCAGGTGGAGTGGCCGTGGATGGGGGTCATGAATTACTGGTTCTTCAAGCGGCCCAGTGACTACGAGAAGGACCAGGCCTTCTACTACTTTCGCATGATGGAGCCAGATTTCTACCCTCATCCGGTCTACGATGCGCTGAAGGAGCAAGCCACCTCGCCGCCCATAGTGGGACTGGGCTACCATCAGGAGGACCATTGGGCTGTGACCTACACTGGGTCCTGGGAAGTCGTGAACGATGATCAGGCGGTACTGGGGCGGTATCGCACCAGCGACCAGCCGGGGGACAGCCTGGCTTTCACCTTCTGGGGCACCGATCTGAGCCTGGTGCTGGCAGGGGGTGAGAACTCGGGCACGCTGGAGGCGACGATCGACGGTCGGCCGGTGGAGCTGAGCCTCCAGGGTTCGCGTGGCGAGGGTGCGGTCGAGATACCTGTGGTCGGTGGCCTCGCGGAGGGGGAGCACGAGGCACGCCTGACCATACTGCCGTCGAGCGGGGGTGGCAGCCGGGTCACCATCGATGGACTGATCGTGCGCCGCACTCCTCTGTTCCTGATCCGGCGTGGCCTGTCGGTGCTGATCTTGCTCGCCGCTACGGCTTTCATCGTCCTCGTAGTCTGGCGGCGCGGGACCCATCGGGGTTCTACACGTTGAAGGACAAGCAGGTCTGGCTCGAGTGGCTGCTTCTGGTTCTCATCCTCCTGCTCGCCCTGTTCCTCCGTAGTTATCGGCTCGATGGACAGAGCCTCTGGGCTGACGAGGGGAATAGCGCAGCCCTGGCAGGGCGGACTCTGGCCACCATCACCCGCGATGCCGCCCGCGACATCCATCCTCCCCTCTATTACTACTTGCTGCATCTGTGGGTGCGTCTGTGGGGGCAGAGCGAGATCGCTCTGCGCTCCCTTTCCGCTCTGGCCGGGACACTGCTGGTCTTCGCCACCTTCCTGCTGGGGCGCGAGCTGTTCCCTCGACGGGTGGCCTGCGTGGCGGCGCTTCTGGCTGCCGTCTCTCCCTTCCAGGTCTACTACTCCCAGGAAGCCAGGATGTATGTCCTGGTCGCCTTGTGGTCGGCCCTGGCGATGCTGTGCTTCGTCCGCTGGTTGAGGTCGTGGACGGAGAGGGCAGAGTCCGCCCGCGGCCGCGTCATCCCCTCGGCGGTGCTCTACGTCTGTTTCACGACGGCGGCGCTCTATACTCACTACTTCGCCTTCACCGTCCCCCTGGTCACGAACCTGGCCTACGTGCTGGCGATGGTCGGCTTCCCGGCTGTGCGCCGCCCGCGGAGGATAGGGGCCTGGGCCGCTGCGCAACTGGCGGTCGTGGCTCTGTACCTTCCCTGGCTGAGACTGGCCGGGGGCCAACTGACCACCTGGCCAGCCGTCAGCGAACCGTTCAGCCTCCGGTTCCTCCTGGAGGAGCTTCTCAGGGTGTTCAGTCTCGGGCTGTCCGTGGAACGGGAGACCACCCCCGTGGTTCTGGGCTTCGGCTTGTTGCTCTTGCTGGGGGCCCTGCCCTTGGTGCTCTGGAGCCGACGAGGGGGGAGGCCAGCTCTGTTGGGGCGACGGCAGCTCGCCGCTTTGCTCTTCACCCTGCTCTACCTGGGCGTGCCCGTCCTGGCCATGTACGTCCTCTCCCAAAGTCGACCGGCCTACGACCCCAAGTTCCTGCTCCTGGTCACGCCGGCCTTCCATCTCCTGGTGGCCAGGGGTATCGGTGGGGAGTGGCTCACCACGAGCGTGGAGGGGCGGGCTCGGGCCGTCACCCGCTGGGGCCTCACTGGTGTGCTGCTGCTGTTCGTCCTCTCCGCCAGCACGCTCTCTTTGAGGAACTACTACTACGATGAGCGGTATGCTCGCGACGACTACAGGGGGATGGCCAGCTACATCGGCGCGGCGGGGCAAGATGGCGATGCCATCATCCTGAACGCGCCGGGCCAGATAGAGATCTTTTCCTACTACTACCAGGGGGACTTGCCCATCTATCCGCTCCCCGGTCAACGCCCTCTGGATCAGGGGCAGACCGAGGAGGTCTTGGAGCGGATCGTCTCCCAGCATCGGCACCTCTACGCGTTGTTCTGGGGCACCGCCGAGAGCGACCCACAGCGGTTCATCGAAGGCTGGCTGGATGAACACACGTTCAAGGCCCAGGATTCCTGGCACGGCAACGTGCGGCTGGTGATCTACGCCGTGCCTCGGGAAGGCATGGGGGCAGAGATCCAGCATCCGCTGGACCTGCGGCTGGGCGACGGGATCGCGTTGGTGGGGTACAGCCTGGCCGATGCTCAGGTGAGGGCCGGCGACGTCCTGCAACTGACCCTCTTCTGGCAGGCTCTGGGCGAGATAGGGGAGAGGTACAAGGTCTTCGCCCACGTGCTCGATGGCCGGTCGTTTATCGTGGGCCAGAGAGATGCGGAGCCTGGGGGCGGGGCCAGGCCGACGACGACCTGGGAGGAAGGGGAGCAGATGACCGACAACTACGGCGTGCTGGTGCTGCCGGGGACCCCACCCGGGGAGTACCAGTTGGAGATCGGCATGTATAGCCTGGAGACCGGAGAGAGGCTGACCGTGTCAGAAGATGGTCAGCCCCTGGGCGACTGCGTCCTGCTGGAACCGATCCAGGTCCTCCAGCCGGATGCACAGCCACCTATCGAGGCCCTGGGTATGGAGAACCGCCGCCAGGTGGACTTCGGTCCCGTGCGCCTGCTGGGGTACAACCTCTCCAAGCTGGGGTTCGAGCATCAACCGGAGGAGCCGGTGCGTCCCGGCGACACCCTGCATCTCACCCTGTTCTGGCAGGCGGTGGGGGAGATGGAGACCGACTTCACGCTGACCCTCGAGTTGCGGGACCAGGCGGGCGACGTGGTGGTTTCACGGGAGGTGAAGCCTACGGGAGGGGCGCACCCTCCCTCCAACTGGCAGAATGGCGAGATCGTTCGTGACCAGCAGAACCTGGCGTTGTCTGGAGACTTGGCATCTGGGGTGTACGCCCTGCTGTTCGGAATCGACGGGCTGGCAGTTGAGATCGAACCTTTCCTCCTGACAAGCGTTCGGCTGTAGCCGGCCACGCATGGGGTGGAGGAAGGGCGATGGCTCGCGGCGCGCGCCCAATTCCCAAGTGGTGTGTCTTCTCAGCCACGCGTCCGGGTCACCACCGCGCACTTCTGGGTGCTATGGGAACAGCCCCTGCGCGCGCACACTATCTAGGGGGAAACCGAAGTTGAGCAGCGCTTTCACGATTTGGGGAAGCTCATCTGGTTCAAAGCGAGTCGGGATTGCACGAATACGTACAGCATCAGACCGCCTGACGAGGATCGTGTCCTGGCTCGCCCGCATCGTCATCGACGATTCGTCTCCCAGCAAGCCCTGCGCGAGGGTCTCCGCCTCTGGGTCGACAAGTGCAACCTTCAGCTTCTCATTCAGATCCAGTGCCTTCGCGAAGTACCGGTTGATGACCTCATCCCGGAACGAGAAGCCAATGACTAGGCACGCCTCCGCGTTCATCAGGCACTGCTCTAGGTAGTTGTAGTTTGTTTCATGTGGGCCCTCCTTGATCCGCTTCGTCTCGCCTGGCCACATCAGCGCGTTGTCGAAGGCTGAGTCCGGGCTGCACAGTTCGACTGTGCTCTCCTTCGTCACCTCTTTGGGCTCATCCTTGTTGACGCGCCACTGGCATGAGCCGTGCAACTTGAACAACAGGATAGTGGGCTCGTCTTTCTCGGTGGTCCTATACCGGTAGAACATCGAAGGGTCCCATCGGCGCACGTTCTCAACCGTGAAACCATCAACCAAGTAGAAACTGTGATCGCTCACCTCGGCGAGCTTCTCAATGGCCAAGTCATAGTTAGTCGTGAATACCGGCACATGGTGCCCTGTGTTTGACTCTGCAAACAGCAGGATCAAGTCCTGATAGAGACGCCGGACTTTGTCCACTGGTACCTTGGAGTATTCCCGAAGTACTACCTTCTCAACTAGAGGCCTGATCTCATTAACCCGCCCCATCAAGTTCTCCACGCCCGCTGCGGGTGACCGCCCTGGCATGCTGGAGAAGTTGGGATCATGTCGGAAATAGTGGGCTATCTTGTCATAGTCGTTGAAGGTGTCAAAGAGGATCTCCAGGTCTCTCGACTTGTCGGGCATAGTGTACATCCTTTGCACAATCGCCTTGGACTTGCGGTCCATCTCGCCCTCCAGGACATCCATGAAGGAGTCCATAAGGGGGAGGTCCAAGGGCTGCGATGCCCCTGCGCCAAGGAAGAGAATGACCTTGGACCTGCAGATGGCTGGGGAGACTGCGTGCTTCTTGACTGGCAGCATTTTTCGTCCTCCTCGAATTGGACTTTTGAGCAGCGAATCTCCACAACTATTGTACCACATCGTCGTGTTCTTAGTAACATAGTGTTCCAAACCCTGACTAGCCAGCGTGTTCTTTCACTCAGGACTGGATTTTCACCGTACGGTGAGACTATTCTCCGCCCGCCAGAGGTGGCCAAACCGCTGAACGGCGCCTATCCTCCGGGACAAAAGGGAGTCGGACCGTCTATGGGCGACGAGGAGGGGCACCACCATCCGGCGTCTGTCGCCCCTGATCCCGGCATGCGTGCCCGCGTGGGCGGCTCAGCACATAGAATATGGGAAACGTGCGCTCGACGTATGCCTTGTGGAACCGCCACGAGCAGACCCCGAGGGCGCACATCCAGACAATCCCCACAATCACAGCAACTAGGAGTCCGACGATTCGGAGGACCGTGATAGGCTGAGACGCCACCCACCTCAAGTGCGCACTCACATGGATTAGGTGCCATCCCAAGCACAAGAGCAGCATCAGAAGACTCACAGCTAGCAAGGAGAAAGACAATAACAGGTTGCTGAAGAGAATCGCCAGCACGTAGTACCTGCCGATCCACATGGTGTGCAGGCGAGGAGATTTATACAGGACATAGTGATTGCATAGATACCAAAGGTCTTTCGCTTGTCCCTTGGCCTTCTGAACGCAATCGTCCTTCTCCGTGTTAGACCCAACCTGACTCAAGCAGCAACACAGTTCCCTGAACCTGCCCGGCTGCTCTGCGCAAACGGCGACCAGATCCCCCGCGCCCACTATGCCGGCTAGCTCCCTGAGGGCAGCGTCGGCATAGTCGCCTCCTCTCTTGGCATCCTCAGTCAGGAAATCCAGTGCCAGGAACCCAAGATTCCAACACGGCACGCAGTGGTTCCCCAGGAACGCTACGAGTTCCCCCTGAACGTGGCCGATCACGAAGCATACAGGAATCACGATTGCGGCAACCAGCCACGGGTACGAGCAGACCCAAGGCTTGTGTGACACGAGGAGGCGACGCAGCACGCCAGAGATCACGAAGTGTGGGGCCTTTCCTGCCAGTGGGAGTACGAGGAATGGCAGCAAGAGCAATGCAAGCGCGAGGAGCGTCACGGCCCCGGGGACCATGTATCCCAGGACATCTCTCAAGACGACCGTTTCCCAGAAGTCCCTGACGCTGTTCATTGCACCCCCCGCAACTCATGTTGGAGGTGACCAAAGGGCAGCTTGGCCAAGGTTCTCGTACGCTCACTCGCGCTACCGCGTCGTCACCAAAACAGGCGAGTGTTCTTGTTCCTTACATGTAGGGAGGCCCAGCCGCGGCACTGGCCCGGCTGGTACTTTCTAGAATGATGCAACAATCATGACGCATGTACCGCATGATGTCAAGCTCGGCCTGAGCGTCTTGGACTCCTCCAGGAACCGCGGAGTCCCGATATCCTTCCTGAAGAGGAGGGCAAGGTTGCGAATCTGTGGACAACAAGAAAGGGCAGCATCACCTTCCAGCGATGCTGCCCTCGCGTTTGGTAAGCTGTCGCGCTACTCTTCCTCCCCGCACCTCTCCAGCAGTTGCCGCCACTTACGATCCACCTCGGCCTGTAACTCCGCGATGATGTGCTTGTTCTCCTCACTGAACAGGTGGCGGAAGCGTCCCTGGGGCTTGAGGAACTCCTCGATGGGCAGCTTCTCCTTGGGCCGGTGGGTAAGCTTCCACTTGCCGTTCTCCACCTCGTAGAGGGGCCAGTAGCAGGTCTCCACCGCCAGGCGGGTGATCTCTATCGTCTGGTCCGTGTCGTGGCGCCAGCCGCGGTTGCAAGAGGAGAGCACGTTGATGAAAGAGGCACCGTTGGCAGCCACGGCTTTGCGCACCTTCTTCATCAGGTCTCGCCAGTCGTGGGGTGCGGCCTGGGCCGCGTACGGGATGTCGTGAGCAGCGGCGATGGCCGTCAGGTCCTTGCGGGGTCTCGGCTTCCCGGGGATGAGCTTGCCCACGGGCGAGGTCGTGGTCCAGGCTCCCAGGGGGGTAGCCCCTGAACGCTGAATGCCGGTGTTCATGTAGGCTTCGTTGTTGTAGCAGACGTAGAGCGCCTTGTGACCCCGCTCCATCATTCCCGAAAGCGCCTGGATCCCGATGTCATAAGTGCCGCCGTCTCCCCCGAAGGCCACGAACTTGATGCCCGTGTCTTCGAGCTTCCCTTGCTTGACCAGCGAGCGGTACATGGTCTCCACACCACTGATGGTGGAGGCCGCCGTCTCGAAGGCGGTGTGGATCCACGGCACGTTCCAGGCGGTGTAGGGGTAGATGGTGGTCGAGACCTCCAGGCACCCGGTGGCGTTGGCGAGCACGACCGGCTCATCGATGGCGGTGAGCACCTGCCGCACGATGATGGGTGCTGCGCAGCCCGCACAGAGCCGGTGCCCAGACGTCAGGCGATCTTCCTTCTTATATAGTTCCTTCAGTTTCAGCGCTGTTGCCATATTCATCTCCCTTTGAGCAGCGGGGCGGCGTCAAACGTACCCAGGGCCGACCCCGTGCAGAGCTGGCTACTCGCGGACACCGAGATAGGTGACCAGTTCCTTGATTTTCCCTGTCTTGGCGATCGCCGTCAGGTCGCGGAATACGCTCTCGATCTGGTCAGGAGTGGTATCCCGTCCTCCGAGCCCGAAGACGTAGTCCACCATCTTGGCAGGCACGTCGTGTATCTTGCAGGCCGCCGACAGTTCCACGAACAGCGGTCCACCCATGGCGCCGAAGGAGTCCGATCGGTCCATGACGCCGATCACGGCCTTGTCGCGTAGGGCGTCGGCCAGTTCCTCGGCGGGGAAGGGTCTGAAGACCCGGGGCTTCAGCAACCCCACCTTCAAACCCTGCGACCGCAGATCGTCCACCACACTCTTCGCGGTGCCGGCAGTCGAGGAGAGGACCACCAGGGCCAGCTCGGCGTCATCGAGCTTGTACTCTTCGAAGAGGCCATAGTGGCGTCCGAAGCGCTTCTCGAAGTCCGCGGCCACGTCCAGGATGACCTGCGTGGCGTGCTTCATGCCTTCTACCTGCTGTCTTTTGTGCTCCATGTAGAAGTCGTAGAAGTCCAAAGGGCCGTAGGTGACGGGGTTGCCGACGTCCAGCAGAGGTTCGTGGGGTTTGAAAGGACCGATGAAGTCCTTGACCGCCTGGTCGTCCTCGATCTGAACCCGCTCCAGGCCGTGGCTGGTGATGAAGCCATCGTACATTTGCATCACCGGCAGGAGAACGTCTTCGTGCTCGGCGATGCGCACCCCCTGAATGGCGTTGTCGTACGCCTCCTGTGGGTTCTCTCCGAAGAGCTGTATCCACCCTGCGTCGCGGGCGCCCATGGAGTCGCTGTGGTCGCAGTGGATGTTGATCGGCCCCGACAACGCCCGGTTGACCACGGTCATGACGAGGGGTGCTCTGTTGGAAGCCGCTATGTACACCATCTCCCACATCAAAGCCAGCCCGTTGGCAGAGGTAGCGGTCATCACCCGACCTCCCGCTGCCGAGGCGCCGATGCAGGCAGCCATGGCACTGTGTTCGCTTTCCACCCTGATGAACTCGGTATCCACGTCGCCGTCGGCCACGAACTGGGAAAAGGTCTGTACGGTGCTGGTCTGCGGCGTGATGGGATAAGCGGCCACCACATCGGGGTTTATCTGTCGCATGGCTTCGGCCGTAGCGGCGTTGCCATCCATCGCTTCGAATCTACTCATTCTCGTAAAGCCTCCTGTCCAAGGCGATCAGAGGGACGGTTTTCTATGCTTCAGACGCTGCCTCTGGAACGAGGGTGATGGCTTCCACGGGGCAGATAGAGCCACAAATCCCGCAGCCCTTGCAGAACCTCAAATGGAATCCGACCATCTCCCCGTCTTTGACATCGATGGCGGCGTCGGGGCAGTAGACCCAGCATTGCAGGCAGTTGATGCACGTCTCCTGATCGACTTCGGGTCTCATGGCCCGCCAACTGCCGGTTTCGTACTCACGAGCGTTCCCGGCATCTACGATCTTTCCACCAATGGGGATCTCTTTCCAACCGGCGTTCGGGTTTGCCATCTAGCCCTCCTGAACCTCATCTGCGGCTCGTTCGATGGCTTCCACGTTTCGCTCCACTACCGCGGTGCCGAACTTGCCCGCAAACTGCTTTTTGGTCTGAGCGACCATTTCCTCCACCGTCAAGATGCCGGTGGCTTTGGCGAAGGCACCCAGCATCGGCGTATTGGTGATCTCCCGTCCCAGCGTTTCCATGGCGATCTTGGTCGCATCCACGGTGAACACCTTGCCCGTGCGAAAGCCCACTTGCTCACGAACTCTGGCGGGAGACTCTTCGGTGTTGACCAAGAGCACCCCGTCTTTCTTGAGACCCTCCGCCACGTCGACGGCCTCCAGCAGCGTGGGGTCCAGCACGAGAACGATGTCGGGCTCCTGTATCTGACAGTGCTTGTGAATGGGCTTGGAGCTCATGCGCGTGAAGGCCCTGATCGGCGCACCAGCTCGCTCCGGGCCGTAGTCGGGAAAGGCCTGGAAGTACTGGCCACTGTTCAAGGCAACCTGGGCCAGCATCTTGCCCGCAGTGACCACACCCTGACCCCCACGCCCATGCCAGCGAATCTCGGTTAGTTCGGCCACGATGTCCTCCTAGCAATAGAAAAGCAATGGTGATCGCGCGTCATGCACCAAACATCTATTATACTGCAAAACTTCCCGGAAGACCAACAGTGTCCTTGCCTCCAGGTGCAAGCTGTGCTACGATATGCGCCGTTGAACGCGAAGCGCTGGGTTCGCGTCTGGAGCAGCACAAGTTGTGCATGGCAACGACACGTCAGTGATCGCTTACAGTGAAGCACGCGGTAGGCCAGATGATTGACAGGAGATGGATCCTGGTCCCGGCGTTGAGCTTTGTAGCCGGGGTCGGCGCCGCCTTGCTGCTCAAGGATGTGCTGCCCATGCCGCACATGGTGATGGGAGCGGAGGTGCAAACTGCGACGGCGCCGCCCGCGACTCCGTCGGCCCAGCGCATCTCGACGCCTACCAACACGCCCACGGCTACCGCTACGAGGGTGCCGCCGACCCCCACTACGGTGCCACCGACGCCGACGAGCACGCCTACCCCCACCTCCACGCCTATCTCTCTACCCTTGCCAGAGGCGCAGGGTCCGCCGCAGAAGCCGCCGGTGATCTCGCGCGAAGAATGGGGGGCCGTGGAGGTAACCGAGGGGTATGTGCCTCATGTGATCGACCGGATCACGCTGCATCACGATGGCGCCGAGTTCCACGGAGGCGCCGTGGCGCGTATGAGGGCCCTCCAGAGCTGGTCTCAGAGGGTGAGGGGTTGGGTTGACATCCCCTATCACTTCCTCATCGACCTGGAAGGGAACATCTATGAGGGTCGTCCTCTGGAATACGTGGGTGACACAGCGACGGAGTACGATCCCACAGGCCATGCGCTGATCACGGTCATGGGCAACTACAACATCCAGGAGATAAACGAGGCTCAACTGACGGCCATCGTCGATCTGGCGAGCTGGCTATGCTACGAGTATTCGATTCCGCCTGAGATGGTCCGCGGCCATCGTGACTACGCCGCCACATCGTGTCCGGGAACCAATCTCTATCGGTACCTGACCAATGGCTACATAGTGAGCGCCATTGAGGAGAGACTGCACTTTGAAGAACCATAGACCCTTGTTGCTCTTCTCGCTCTGTCTACTGCTGGTGACGGCGGCCTGCGATTCGTCCATGTTGCGAGACCTGCCGGTGGTGTCCCAGTTCCTTCCAGAGACACCGACGCCCACGCTCCTCCCCACGGCTACCTCGACGGGCACACCCACCGCTGTGCCCACCCCCACCTTCACAGCCACCGCACCGCCTACGCCCACGGCCACGGCACTTCCGACGGTGACCGCCACGCTGGCCCCGGCTCCTCCTCCACCCCCGAGCGCGGCGGAAATCTCGCGGGGCGATCCCGAACGGCCGTGGATAGCCCTCACCTTCGACGCGGGCGCAAGCATCGCTCCCTGGCCCTCCATCTTGCAGATTCTGCGGGAGAAGGATGTGCACTGCACCTTCTTCATCACTGGCATCGCGCTGCGACAGGCAGGCGGAGCAGAACTGCTACGGCAGGCGCTGGCTGAAGGACACGAGCTCGGCAACCACTCTGACACACACCCCATGTTCACCGAGTTGACCGACGAGCAGATCGCGCAGGAGTTGGCGACGCTAGATGCGAAGGTCGTGGAGGCGACAGGCCACAGTACGAAGCCCTACTTCCGGCCGCCCTCCGGGAACCGCGACGACCGGGTGCGCAGGGTGGTGCAGGAAAACGGCTACCTCAACATCTACTGGACTTATCACGTGTGGGATTGGACCGGCGACAAGACGGCCCAGGAGATCTACAACTACGCGGTGGATGGCGCCTGTAACGGAGCCATCGTGGTCATGCACGTGGGGGCGCAGGAGACGGCGGACGCTCTGCCTGCCATCATCGATGAGCTGAGAGCGCGCGGCTATCGTCTGGTCACGCTGAGCGAATTGCTGGCGCCGTAGGACGGTGGGGACGGGAGGGGGCCCTAAGCTCCCTCCGCACCTGCTTCGAGCCTGGGCAAAGAGAAACAGAAGGTACTGCCTTCACCCACCTTGCTGTGCACCCAGACCTGGCCGCCGTGTTTCTCCACGATGGACTTGACTGTGGCCAGGCCGAGGCCCATGCCTGGCGATTCTTCAGTCCGGGGACCTTCCACCCGATAGAACTTGTCGAAGATGCGGGCTTTGGCGTGGGCTGGGATGCCCACGCCCGTGTCGGTCACGGACACCGTGACGTGGTCTGCATCGGCGGTCGCTTCCACTGTGACACTGCCCCCCTGAGGCGTGTAGCGGATGGCATTGTCCAGCAGGTTGATCATCACCTGTGTCAGGCGCACGTGATTACCGATGACCAGTGGCAAGTCGTCGGGCACGATGGCGTGCAGGGCTAACTCCTTGCTCTTGGCGTGGCCCAGCAGATTCGCCACCGCTTCCTTGATCACCAGATCCAGGTGAGTGGGACTCATCTCCATCTCCAGCCCGGCCTCGATCCGCCCGATGTCCAGCAGGCTACCGATCAGATCGTCCATGTGCTCTACGTTCCTCATGGCTCGCTCCGCGAAATCAGCTTGTTCGTCGTTGAGCTGGCCGAGCTGGGGAAGCAGCCTGAGGGAGCCCTGGATGGCCGTCAGCGGGGAGCGCAGATCATGGGTGATGGTGGCCACGAAATCGGCCTTCATCCGGTCCAGTTCCTTGAGGTGGGTGATGTCTCGCATGATGAGGGCCCAGCCCACGTCGGTCACCGCACTCAAGCTGGCGTAGAAAGTGCGGCCATCGACCAGCGGAACCTCCAGATTGCGTACCCCGTTTCCGGTGGCCGGAAGATGGAAGAGTTGATCCAGCGCTTCGTTGCCCGCCAGCTCCAACAGGGGTCTGCCTACCATCTCCTCTTTGTCGCGGCAGAACGCGTTCGCGGCGGCTCGGTTCAAAAGCAGCACCAGTCCGTCGTCGTCCGTGACGATGATCAGGTCTTCAGAGCCGGTGAGGATGGTCTCTAGCTTGGTCCTCTGCTCCTCCACTTCAGCGAAGAGCCTGGCATTCTCGATGGCTATGGCGGCGTAGTCGGCCAGCACCGAAAGCAGGTACGGATCATTCTCGGAGAAAGGCTCCATGGCCATCTTGTTGGTGGCGTGGAGCACGCCTATCGTTCCCGTCCTGGCTCTCAAGGGCACAGCCAGCGTCGCCTGGAGGGGGTCCGTCTTTCGCGTGCGAGCGGTCTGAATCATGGCCACCTGGCCGGTGCTCATTACCTGCCGCACCACGGCGTTGTCCGCGCTTCTCCGTACCGGCTGAGCTTCGCGCTCACCAACACCCTGCACGGCCCTGAGCTGCAGTTCCTGTGTTTCTTCATCCAGGAGAAACAGGGAGATCTCCTCCGCGCCCGTGACGTACATGGTAGCTTCCACGATGCGCGTCAGGAGCTTGTCCAGGTCCAGCAGGGAGGTCACCGACTTGCTGACGCCATAGAGGATGGTCAGCTCCTTGAGTTTCTGCTCCAGTTGACGGTTGATGTTCTCCACTCGCTCGGCAAGCTCCTGCTTCTCCTGTCGGAGGCGCGCCTCTGCCAGGGAGCGCTCGATGGCCTCCATGATCTCTGTCACCTTGAAGGGCTTGGGGAAGTAGTCGCGCACTCCAAGGCGGAAAGCCTGGATGGCCACATTCTCTGAACCGTGGGCGGTGATGAGGATGGTGGGGATCTCTCGGCCCTCCCTGTGCAGTGCCTCCAGGACGTCAAAGCCATCCAGCTTGGGCATTTGCAGATCCAGAAGAATCAGATCTGGCTCTTCTGTCAGCGCCAGGTCGAGGGCGGCCTCTCCATCCGTCGCGGACAGGGCCCGATACCCGCCGGGAATGAGGAGGGAGTCTCTAAGGAATTCGACGTTCCTGATGTCGTCGTCCACGATGAGTATGGTCTCTTTGGCCATAGCAGCTCCAGTCCTCTGCACTCCGTACAGAAGTCCGCCGTGATTGTAGCATCGCTGGGCCAGTCTGGCAACGAGGCCAGGGGGTTGATAGCCGGAGCCAAAGATGGTATAGTTTGTCGTGCCAGGCGACGTTCAACGCCGGGCGTCAGGTTGACGCGAGCTCGAAGCGCATGGCGTTCATCCCCGTTCCAGACCCCGGTCGCTGCGAGACACGAGGAGGCATTTGGTGACGAAGACTGCGGTGGTAGCCATTGGAGGAAACTCTCTGGTCAGGGACAAGGAGCATCAGAGCGTACCTGATCAGTTCGCCACTACTGACGAGACCTGCGTACACATCGCTGAGATGATCAAGCAGGGATGGAGAGTGGTGATCACGCATGGCAATGGACCGCAGGTCGGTTTCATCTTGCTTCGCTCAGAGCTGGCCAGCAACGTCTTGCACACAGTGCCCCTGGATTCGTGTGGGGCAGACACTCAAGGTGCCCTGGGATACATGATCCAGCAGCTCCTCGGCAACCGGTTGAGGCGTGCCGACACCGATATCCCTGTGGTCACCGTAGTGACCCAGGTGGTCGTGGATGGGGACGATCCGGCTTTTAGTAACCCGACGAAGCCCATCGGCCCCTTCTATGACGAAGACCGAGCACGCCGCTACGAGCGCACAGAGGGCTGGTCCATCGTCGAGGACGCGGGTCGGGGCTGGCGACGGGTCGTACCTTCCCCCATCCCCAGGGAGATCGTGGAGCTGGGGGCCATCAGATCTCTGCTGGAGGCGGGGTTCGTGGTGGTGGGAGTAGGGGGCGGGGGCATCCCTGTGGTCCGAGATGGGCAGGGTGACCTCCGAGGTATCGAGGCCGTCATAGACAAAGATTACGCCTCCAGCCTCCTGGCCACTGGTCTCGAGGCTGACTTGTTCTTGATCTCGACTGCGGTGGAACAGGTCTATCTGAACTACGGGAAGCCAGACCAGAGACCACTCGACCACCTGACGGTGGAGGAGGCCAGGCGGTGCCTGGAAGAAGGCCATTTCTTGCCGGGCAGCATGGGCCCTAAGATCAAGGCGGTCGTCCAGTTTCTGGAGCGGGGCGGTAGGGAGGCCTTGATCACCTCGCCGGAGAACCTGGCCAGGGCGCTGCGAGGGGAGACCGGCACCAGGATCACCTCGGCTTGACGTGAGAACCCGTGGACTGAGAGTGGCAATCGTTCACGACTGGTTGAACCAGTCGGGTGGTGCGGAGGGTGTCCTGGAGGTCCTGAAGGAGCTCTATCCGGAGGCGCCCATCTACACCTCTATCTACTGGCCCGGGGCGATGCCTGAGGCGTACAGAAAGTGGGACATACGCACTTCCTGGTTGGACAGACTGCCGCTGATCAAGGCCCATCACCAGCCTTTTCTCCCGCTTTATCCACTTGCTTTCGAGGGGTTTGATCTCCGGGGCTATGAGGTCGTGCTCAGCAACAAGAGCGCCTTCTGCCACGGAGTGATCACGCCGGCGGAGACGATGCACATTTGCTACTGCCTCACTCCCACACGATTTCTGTGGGACTATGACAACTACATCCGGCACGAGCGGGTCAATCCGCTGGTTGCGTCTCTCCTGTCCCCCCTGATCCGCAATCTGCGACTGTGGGACAAGGCAGCGGCGGACAGAGTGGAGCATTTCGTGGCCATCTCGGAGGGCGTGCGTAGACGCATCCAGGAGTTCTACAGGCGCGATGCTGTGGTCATTCACCCACCAGTAGATGTACAACGCTTTCAACCCCACGAGGATCACGAGGAGTACTTCCTCATCGTCTCCCGTTTGATCCCTTATAAGCGCATAGACCTGGCGGTAGAAGCTTTCAACCGGCTGGGATTGCCTCTCAAGATCGTGGGCGACGGGCGAGACCGGCGACGACTGCAGGAGATGGCGAACTCGAACATCGAATTCCTGGGCCGCTTGCCCGATGGTCGGGTAGAGCAGTATCTGTCCAGGTGCAAGGCCTTCGTCTTTCCTGGCGAAGAGGACTTTGGGATCGCTCCACTCGAGGCCCAGGCCGCCGGTCGGCCCGTCATCGCTTACGGCGCAGGGGGGGCGCTGGAGACGGTGCTGGAAGGTGAGACCGGGCTCTTCTTCCGGGAACAGACCGCTGACTCTCTGGCCGAGACGGTGACAGCGTTCGAGGCTGCTGATTTTGACAGCGCCAGGATCAGACGTCACGCCGACGCTTTTGACAAGGACACGTTCATGAAGAAGATGCAGGCGTATGTCGAGGAGAAGCTCGGACGACGATGATGGGCGGCGGTCCAGCGTCGTAGGTGAAATCTCGAGCGTGCGGATGCGCTTCGCTGACCCCTGGTAAGGAAGTCAGCGGGGAGAGCGGTCGAGTTTGTGCAGACCGTGCCCGAGCTTCCAGTCCGGCGACGAAAGGGAGAACCGGCGAGATGGAGCTGCGAGAATACTGGAGAATCCTCTGGCGCCGATGGTGGGTTATCGTGGGCTTGTTCTTGCTGGTCCTGGCGGGGAGCATGATTTCTCGCCCTCGCCCGACTCCCATGTTCCAGGCGACGATGCGATTCACCATCGGGGTGAGTCCGGAGTCGGAAGCAGGCAGGGTGACGATGGACCCTCTCTACTCGGCCTACCTGGCCTCAGAGTACATCGCCGACGATTTTACAGAGGTGGTGAAGAGCGAGGTCTTCGCCTCTGACGTGAGCGCGCGGCTGGCAGGCCAGGGGATCGTGGTTTCGCCGGGGGCCATCCAGGGCTTCACCGTGGCCGAGAAACAGCACCGTATTCTGACCATGGTGATCACCTGGCCCGACGAGGCACAGCTTCGGGCCATCGCCCAGGCGGCTGGCGAAACGCTGGAGGAGGAAAACGCCAAGTACTTCAAGCAGCTTGGTTCCGAAGGTGCAGAGGTCTTCGTGATCGACTCGCCCAGAGTTGTGCCTCTCGGCGTCAGCCTGAAGGACAGCTTGGAGGTACCCATCAGACTGGCGTTAGCCGTCCTGGCCGGTGTCGGCCTGGCCTTCCTCTTGCACTACCTGGACGACACGGTTCGTGACCCAGAGGAGGTAGAATCCCTGGGCCTGCGTGTCCTGGGGCGCATTCCTCCCTCTGGCTGGCGAGAGCGGCTTCCCTGGCACCGGCGCCCCTAGTGCCCTCTTGACCGCCTCCAAGAGAGCTCAAGGCGATGGAGCTCTGCGTCTTCTCCGCCTGCTCCACCACCAGATTGCCCCCACGCAGAAGGCTCCTAGCAGGAACCCCGTGAGCAGAGGCACCAGGATGGAGACCACGGTCAGCGCCAGGGCCAGGAGATCCTCTGCCGTACTGACCACGGGGTTCAGCAGGCCGCCGCTGGCGCCAGTGACCACTGGCCGGACGGTCGCCTTGGTGGCGTGAACCCCTCCGGCGACGATCAATCCGCAGATGAGGGCCAGCACGGGGTGGACGTCGCTGATCACACTGCTGCTGGCCGCGAACAGGATCGCTCCGGCGGCAGGGCGGATGAAGGTCTGCACGACATCGTTAGCTGTGTCCAGGACAGCGATTCTGTCGGCGAAGAACTCGATGATCAGCAAGACGCTGATCACGAGGATGACCCACCCGTTGGTCAGGTGGTGGTAAGGCGAGCTCAGGGTGACGAGGTTGGTGAAGCGGGCCGTCAGGGCTACGATCAGCAGGGGCAGGTAGGCGTTCAGCCCTGCCGAAGCTGAGAGCCCGAATGCGCCGAAGATGCCAGACAAGGCTTCTGTCATCGGATCGTCCTGACCCCAGTTGCGGTGGAAGGAGCTTAGCCGATGAACTATCGTCTGTCAAGCACCGCCGGGGTGCGTACCGGTGGGGGCAGTGACACCTGTGGCGAGAAGAAACGCTGGATTCTGACCGCCGTGGCCTGCGGACCGCTCTGGACGCCGTCACAGCCAGCAAGGCCGCCAGCGGCTGCCGGAGGAAGTGGGTGGCGTCCTGGGCTACGGCAACACGGCCAGGCAAGGGAGGATGGCGGGACGAGAGATGGTGGTGTCAAACCCCGACGAGTGCGGTGGCGTCGGTGCAGGAGGAGGGCAGGCAACCTCATAGTCTGACAAGCCCATCTCGTACGCCTGTCATCGTCCAGCGCCAAACCTCGGCTGCCGGCACTGGCTCTGTGAAGTGGGGGGCGGCCGAAGGACCGCGGCAGCGCCGACGGGAGCGAAGGACGCTCACGTCCCTCGCTCCCAAGCTATGTGCTATCAGGCCGTGGCCAGGGACTGGCGGTACACCTGGCCCAGCACGTGTGCCATGACCAGGTAAGCCCAGAACATGGTGAACAGCACACCCACGAAGCAGGCGATCACGCCGAATCCGGCGACGAAGCCCGCCACCCCAGCGAGAATGATACCCACTATGTAGTTCGCGACATTGCTGCTGATGTAGCCGAAGAGCTCCCCGAACTGGAAGGCGGACATGAACTCGCCAGTCACCGCGTATCTGGTCCAGGCCGCGGGCATGACCAGCCAGACGACGATGATCCACACCAGATAGAGGCACGACGCGCACGTGCTCAGCAGCCCGACCATGCTCATCAGGGTGTCATTGTTCCCGGCGACTAGCGTCAGGCCAGCAAGCACGCAGGCAACCAGCCAGATGGGGATGGTGTAGACCAGCCCGATGACGAAGAGGAACAACCCCTTCATGAATTTGCCGCCGAAGTCATCCCACTCGGGGAGAGGGATATCCACACCATCGGCTGACTTCTTCAACGCCTCGAGCATGTACCCCAAGGCCATGAAGTTGACGATGGGGATGCAAAGCAGGATGCCTCCGATCACGATCTTCATGATCCAGCTTTCATCCTCGAACATGTACGTGAAAGACCTACCGATATCGAGAGTCATTTGTGTTCACCTCCTTTGTGTTGGATGCGCGAGCTGTCGGTTGTCTTGAGCCTTTCTGCGACCCTATGGCTTCCTCACCTCCCTTCCACAGGGCGCACTCTCTTTCTTGCCCCGCTTCTTCCAGGTGCCCCGATCCCCGGGGAACTTTTTCGGGGGTGAGAGCATTATAGCATCAATCAGACGTCTTGGCAATAGTGCGCCGACTGGCGCTCGGCACGTTGGTCCAGGGGTTCCGTACGTTGACTTCGCGACCGGAGGGGATACGATACCCCGGACTCCAGGGCGCGCACAAGGCAAACAGGCTTGGACCGGCGTTCTCCCCTCAGGGCAGACCAGTCGCTCAGAAAGGGATGCCCAGCGTAACACTGAACTGCCATCGCAGCAGGGCGATGACGGCGAGCTCCAGCATTGTGGCAGCGAAGCCCAGCGTTACCGGCAAGGCAACATCCCACCTGGTGACCGCTTGCGCCTCTCGCCGCGTGGCGATGACGATGATCATGGAGTTCACGACCGTGAGCATGGAGATTACGCCTGCGACGCTGAACACGGCCACCGGGAAGAGGAGCAAGCCTAGCTCGGTGGGCACGATTAGCACCGTGGGCAGTACGAGGAACAGAAGAATCAGACCCAGTTCCTTGAACCCTGCCAGAGCCGGCTTGTTGTCCGGCTCCTTCCACAGCGTGAAGTTGAAGATGGGAAAGACGATGATGCTCAGAGCGAGACCGTGCAGGGTACCGGTGGCCAGCCGAAGCAGGTTGTGCGGCTGGTAGAGCAGGGGTCTGCGGAGAAGCAAGGAAAGGTAAGAGTTCACCCCGTCGACGGCCATGAGGAAGATGAAACCGACCAGGACGCCCACGACCAGGGCTGGTGGCATCTGGGCGGCTCTTCTCTTTCCCAGAGCCAGCAAGCCGACGAAACCCAGCAGGGCTCCGATGAAGGTGCCTGTGCATCTGGCGCAGAGCGGCAACTGCCGCCCCGCGATGTGAAAGGAGTGGTCTGGAAGACGGCCGCACACGGCGGATCCCACCACGTCCAGCTTGTCCAGAAAGGGCAGAGGCCAAAGCGGAGAGATCAGAAGCAGCAGCACGAGGGTGGTCGCTGCCATGATGGTCACGGTGAAAGGGTGTTGTCGGAACGCGTCCGTCATCTTGCTTCCCTTGCTTTCTCGTCCAGCAACATATGTCTCGCTCTGAGCCAGGGGAAGGAACCTTCCCGGCGCTCTCGTCCTGGAGGCCCTCAGACACTCGCCAGGGCGTTCTGCACGAATTCCAGACTCCTGATCAGGTTCTCCCTAACTCGAAGCGGGCGCCACGCCTCCAGTGCAAACGGGCTGACCTCGATGGTGATCAGGCCCTGGTAGGTATCCGCTCTGAGGCGCTCCAGGAATGGCAAGAGGGGCAAGTCCGCGTCTCCCGGTAGCTGGTGGTGCTTGAAGTAGCTGTGCAGGTTGAACCACGGTGGGATGGAGAGACCTGAGCGGAAATCGCTCAGGTGCACGTTGACCAGCCTGCTGGCCAGCACCTCGTAGGCCTCTATCAAGTCATACGGGAAAGAGGCAGCATGGGCGGTATCCAGGGTCACAGCGAGGTCGTATTCCTCGGCGAAGCGATGCAGATCGCCAGGCCTGCAAAGCGCATATCGTCTGTCGCTGGGGCGGAACACCGCCTGGTTCTCGACGCACAGCGTGGTGGAAGACCCTCTCAGGTCGTCGGTGCACGCCTGGACGGCCGCCACGTACTCAGGGCCTTTGCCCTCGGTCAGGGTTAACGCTTTGGGCGCGTGGATAATGATGAACTGGCACTCCAGGTCACGCGCCAGGGCTGTTAGCTCTGGCAGCACCTGGTGGTGCTCTCGGCGTTTCGGTGTGGGGATCATAGGAGGATGGAGGGTGTGAATCGGCAGGCCATGCTCCAGCGACAACCGGTGCACGTAGTCGGTGCCCCTGGCACGGGCCTCGGAGCTGAGAGCCAACTCCAAGCCTTCAAACCCGGCGTCCTTCGCCAGGGCAAAGACGTGACGCAGAGGATACACATAGAGCGACGCGGTGGAGAGGCTGATCCTCAATGCTCGGTACCTGCCGATGGACTGTAGAGGTGTTGTTCGTTGATGTACCTCTCCACCTCTTCAGGCACCTGATACCTGATGGGCAGGCCCTCCGAGACCCGCCGCTGAAGATCCGAAGAGGAGATATCCAGGGCGGGCATGTCTATGATCTCCAACCGGGAGGATATGCCGGGCAGGGAGTCTTCCAGACGGCGCATGTCCACGTCGAAGCCGGGTCGCGTGACGGCCACCAGATGACATAACTGGATGAGTCGTTGGGGCTCGTGCCACGTGGGCACTTCCACCAGTGAATCCAGGCCCATGATGAAGAATATCTCCGTGCTGTGCCCGTACTGTCCCAGAAGAATGGACATGGTATCCACAGAATAGGACGGGCCGGGGCGATCCACGTCCACGCGTGAGATCTGGAAGTGAGGGTTGGAGGCGATGCCCAGCTCCACCATCGCCAGACGGTGCTCGACGGCGGTCACCTCCTCGTTCAACTTGTGGGGAGGTATTCCTGCTACCACGAAGAGCACCTTCGACAAGTTCGCCCTCACCCTCACCTCTTCTGCGGCTGCCAGGTGCCCGTAGTGTAAGGGATCGAAGGTTCCGCCTATGACTCCTATCCTCTGCAATGTGTTCTCCTATGACCACTCTAGCTCTGCATCGCCGATGTATACGGTGTCACCCTTCTGCACGCCTGCTTCCTCCATCGCTTTGGTGATGCCCATCCGGTCGAGGGCGCGATGCAGTCTGCGGACGCTCTCGTCGTAGTGCCAATCGGTCCTGGCTACCAGCCGCTCCACACGCTTGCCCTTGATGCGCAGACCACCTTTCTCCACGGAGATGGTGAAGCCGTCTTCTTCCTCCGGCGGGCGGAAGACGGCTACTTCCTGTGGCGCTATCTCCGGTTCCTCAGGCAGGCTGTCCAGCAACTCTAGCACGCGGTACAGCATCTGCCGGACTCCCGTCCCCGTCGCCGCCGAGACGCTACAGGAGGCCATCCCTCGGCTTTCCAGCTCCGCCTCGATCAGAGGCCAGAGTTCCTGCGCCTGGGGCAGGTCCATCTTGTTGAGCACCACCAATTGGGGCTTTTGGGCCAGCGCAGGATTGAAGAGTCTCAGTTCCTCGTTGATGGTGTCCAGGTCCTGCAACGGGTTCCCGGAGGCCCCATCCAGCAGGTGCACCAGCACCCTGGTACGCTCTATGTGGCGCAGAAAGTCGTGGCCCAGCCCGGCGCCACTGTGAGCACCTTCTATCAGGCCAGGAATGTCCACCATCACGAAGTCCCTGTCGTCGATGCGGACCAGGCCCAGGTTGGGCACCAGGGTGGTGAAGGGATAGTCGGCGATCTTGGGGCGCGCGGCGCTTACCGCCGCCAGGAGGGTGGACTTGCCGGCGTTGGGGCAACCCACAATACCTACGTCAGCCAGGAGCTTCAGTTCCAGGATCAACCACCGGGAAGCTCCCTGTTCCCCTGGTTCCGCGATGCGAGGAGCCTGATTGGTGGGGGAAGCAAAAGCGGCATTGCCCAGCCCTCCGCGGCCCCCCTCAGCGATGAGCACTATCTCTCCACTGGTCTTGAGGTCGGCGAGAAACTGACCGGTGTCGGCGTCGCGAACCAGGGTGCCTGGAGGCACGGCGAGGGAGATGTCCTCACCCTTCCGGCCTTGTTTGTTCTGGCCCAAACCGTGGCCGCCGCGCCCCGCCTTGAAATGACGGCGTCCCCTGAAGGAGATGAGTGTGTTCAGGTGGCGGTCTGCCTGGAGGAACACGCTGCCGCCCCGACCGCCGTTGCCGCCATTGGGACCTCCCAGGGGCACATACTTCTCGCGCCGGAAGCTGACACATCCGTTGCCCCCGGCGCCTGCCTCTACCTGGATCTTGACCTCATCGAAGAACAGCTTGCTCATGTCTCGCGTTCTAGGATACATGAGGAGAGTTATGACTGTCAAGGACTTGTACAAGGGCCAGCGCAGATCCGTGGAGCGGCATTCTTCCAGCCTTCGTCGCCCCACTTGGTGGTCTTCCCAAGGGGGCGAGGCTGGGACTGCGCCACGGCGGGCCTCTCTACCGTTAGGGCGAGTCTCATGGTATACTTGTGGTGACAGGATGGCCGGTTTCTCATGGAGTCCGGCCACGGACAACATGGCGGATGACCTTCGAGGCGTGGAAGGATCGTGTTGGGGAGCGAGTGAATGGTGGAGACTGAGGCGGTCGAGACGCTCGTCGCCGAGTTGAGAGCCCAGGTGGGGGACCTATTGCTGGTCGAGAACGTCTCCGTGCACGGAGACGGCCGTGTGGTGGGCTTCGCGGGAAAGCTGCTTGTGGACGCGGAGGCCGCCTTCTCGACACTGGAGCGCAGGTTGGGGAGGCTGGGCTATCTGCCCGTCTTGAGCAGGGTCAAGGGGCAGGACAGGATTCTGATAGCGCCAGCGCCCGCCGAGAAGCGTAGGTCACGACTCTGGGTGAATGTGGTGCTGTTTCTGGCCACGGTGGGAACCGTCATGCTGGGCGGCGCGCTCATGGAAGGCTACGATCCCCTCGGGGATCCGCCGACCGCTGTGTTGAGCGGCCTGCCCTTCGCCTGCGCTCTCCTGGGCATACTGGTCACTCACGAGGCAGCCCATTTCCTGGTAGCCAGGGCTCACGGCATGAGGGCCTCGCTGCCCTACTTCATTCCCATGCCCTTCAGCACCATCGGCACCTTCGGTGCCGTGATCAAGATGGAGTCACCCATCAAGGATCGTAAGGCGCTCCTGGATGTGGGCCTTGCTGGGCCCCTGGCAGGGCTGGCGGTCTCGTTGGTGGTCCTCGTGATGGGGCTGCGCATGTCCGAGGTGACGACCTGGTTGCCCCAGGCTCCGCTCATGCCTCTGGGTACCGGCCTGCTGGTGGACTGGATCACGGAAGCGGTGCTGGGACCGCTGGCCGACTACCAGGTGGTCGTCCTCCACCCCATCGCTCTGGCAGGCTGGTTCGGGATCTTCATCACCTTCATCAATCTCATTCCGGTCAGCCAGCTTGATGGAGGTCACACCGGATATGCGTTCTTTGGGCCGGCGCACCGCTTCGTGGCCATCCTGGTTTTCGTAAGCATGCTGATCCTGGGGCTGTTTTCGCAGTGGTGGTTCTTGTGGGCGATCCTGGTCTTCGCTCTCGGTGGGTTGAGGCACCCACCTCCGCTCAACGACATCACTCCCCTGGATCCCAGGAGGAGACTGCTGGCGGTCCTATCGTTCGTGTTGCTGTTTCTGTTGGGCACACCGCGGCCGTTTGGCTAGGATTGGTTGGCTACCTCTGGAGGTTGTGGAAGGCCTCCATGCCCGCGTAATGGGCGGTATCCTCCAGATCTTCTTCTATCCTCAATAGCTGGTTGTACTTGGCCACTCGATCGCTGCGGCAGGGGGCGCCGGCCTTGATCTGGCCCGCGTTCAGGCCCACCGCCAGGTCCGCAATGGTGGTGTCCTCGCTCTCCCCGCTGCGATGAGAGATGACGGTGGTCCACCCTGCTTTCTTGGCCATCTCCACGGCGGCGATGGTTTCGCTCAGCGTGCCGATCTGGTTGAGCTTGATGAGAATGGAGTTGGCCGCCTGCTCCTCTATGCCTCTTTGTAGCCGTTCCACGTTGGTGACGAAGAGGTCATCGCCGACCAACTGGACGCGATCGGCGGCCTCCTCCGTCAACAGTTTCCAGCTATCCCAATCATCCTCGGCCAGTCCATCCTCGATGGAGATGATGGGGTATTTGTCGATCCAGGCCAGGTAGAAGTCCACCATCTCTTCACCTTTGAGCTTCTGGCCTTCTTTGCGCAGGTGGTAGAAGCCATCCTCGTAGAACTCCGAAGCGGCAGGATCCAGGGCGATGAAGATCTGCATGCCGGGCTCGTATCCGGCGTTCTCGATGGCTTCCAGGATGATCTCTATCGCCTCCTCGTTTGACTTGAGGGAAGGGGCGAAGCCACCTTCGTCGCCCAGGCCGGTGCTGTAGCCAGCGGCCTTGAGCACGCTCTTCAGGCTGTGGTAGGTCTCGGCTCCCCAGCGCAGGGCCTCCTGAAAGCTGGGAGCTCCCACGGGCAAGATCATGAACTCCTGCAAATCGGTGGAGTCCTCCGCGTGCTTTCCACCGTTGAGGATGTTCATCATGGGCACGGGGAGCGTTTTCGCCGCCACCCCACCCAGATAGCGATACAGAGGCACGTCCAGGAAGTGTGCTGCCGCCCTGGCCGAGGCCAGAGACACCCCGAGGATCGCGTTGGCACCCAGCCTCGACTTGTTCCGCGTGCCGTCCAGCTCGATCAGGAATTGGTCGATGCCCTGCTGATCGAGGGCGTTCCAGCCGACGAGTTGCGCAGCTATCTCCTCATTCACGTGGCCCACGGCGGTCAGCACGCCCTTGCCGCCGTATCGCTCCGGGTCTTCGTCCCTCAATTCCAGAGCCTCGTGGACTCCCGTGGAGGCGCCCGAAGGGACGATAGCCCGTCCCATGGCGCCGCCCGCTAGATAGACGTCGACCTCCAGAGTAGGGTTGCCGCGAGAGTCCAGAACCTCTCTGGCCAGGATATCCTCTATGATGCTCATGGCAAGACCTCCTCTCTCGATGGGCGCTGAACTACTTCAATCCGAGGGTGACGTACAGGCTGGTGAAGTCGAAGTGCTCGTCGAGAAGTGCCTGGAATCGCTGTACCTTCTTCTCTTGCTGGAAACGGCTCTTGCCGAAGAACCCTTCCACGATCTCGATAGTGGTCAGCGTGTCGTACCTGCTCACGACGATGGGGACGCTCATTTCCTGGGCCACCCCCTTGATCATGTCCTGCGGCTGGAGGTTGCCCGTCAGGATGAGACACTTGGTAGAGGTCTGGAGCGCCGCCAGTTGGATATCGGACCTATCGCCACCCGTGATGACCGCCTTGTGAGGCTTCTGACGGAAGTAGCTGAGGGCCACGTCACCGGTCATGGCTCCCACCATCAGGTTCTCCACCAGTTCCTGGCCCTTGTCGGGACGCGCTACGATCTCCGCCCCCAGGGCGTCCGCAAGTTCCTTGACACTCACAGACATGAGGAATCTGTCCTCAGGCAGGATGCCGTAGACGAGTATGCCTTCCTTCTGGAGGTAGGGCTTGCCTACGTCCTCAGCCGATTCCATCAGTCTCTGCGGTACACTGTTGATCACTGCACCGGTCATGGAGTCGCCCAGCACTCTGCGGTAGAAGAGCACGGGATCGAGGCTGAGCGGGCCGGTGTAGCGGACTACCGTCAGGGACTGGGCATCGAGGAGCTGGCAGACCTCGTTGGCGGGCAGCCTGATCAGCCCCCCCGCGCTGAGGCGGTCCACACCCTCGATGAGCATCACATCCTTGCCCTTGGCGACCCGGGTGTAGATGTCCTTCAACCTCTTCGGATAATCCAGCCATTTCTGCTTACGCATGATGGCTTCTACGGCGTGAGGGTCCAGAGGGATGGGCACCAGCTCGGATACCGGTTCGTCTAGCTGCAGCTCCTTCTTGATGAACTGCGCATCCTCGTCGACGATTCTGCCCTCCAGACGCTGGGCAGACATGCTGATCGGTTTCAAGTAGCCCACTGAGAACCCGTCGCTCTGGAGACGTTTCCCCAAGCCCAGGCAGAGGGCGGTCTTGCCTGAAGCGATGTCCGTGGAAGCGATGTAGAGTGTTGCCATTTGTGTTACCTCTCTTCGCACTCACCAGTAGGACAGAAACACGGTGTGCGATGGACTCTGTGGCCAGACCAGCAGGGCAGCGCCTGAGTCTGTTTCACGACAGCACCATGCGCATGTCCAGGGCCACTGCTCCCCTTCCTTCTTCCTGGACCATCAGCGGGTTGATGTCCAACTCCACGATCTCCGGGAAGTCGACAGCCAATTGAGAGACTCTCATCGTGCAATCCACGATGGCCTCGAGATCCGAGGGCCGCTCTCCACGGTGCCCTCGCAGCAGGGTGGAGGATCTCAACTCGTCGATCATCTCCTGCGCCTCCCAACGGGCGATGGGAGCGATGCGGAAGCTGACATCCTTCAAGACCTCCACGTAGATGCCGCCCAGGCCCAGGAGCAACAGGGGTCCGAACTGGGGGTCCCGGTTCATACCGATGATGACTTCCTTGCCCTGCGGCACCATCTCCTGCACCAGAGCACCCCAGATGTTGGCCTGGGGCATGTATCTACGCGCGCGGTACATCAACAGATCGAAGGCGTCTCTGACGTCGGTGGCGCTCATCAGATTCAGCTTGACGCCGCCGATGTCGGTCTTGTGAAGGATGTCTGGTGAGGCGATTTTCAGCACGACCGGGTAGCCCATTCCTGCGGCTGCGGCCACCGCCTCCTCTGGATCGCGGGCCAGTTGCGACCGGGGAGTCGTGATCCCGTAGGCTTGCATGATCTCCCTTGATTCGGCATCACCGACCTTGAGTCGACCGTCGGCCCGGACGGCTGCAAAAGTGTCTCGTACCTGGTCCCGATCCACATCGAAAGGCTCGATCGCCCTGGGAGGTTTCTGGAGCCAGCGCCAGCGCTCCACCAGGGCTCTCATGGAGTCCACCGCTGGCTCGGGATAGCTGTAGTTGGGGATCTCTGCCTTGCGGAGAAGCTCCACACCGATCTGGGCCACGTTCTTGCCCATGAAGCAACCCAAGACCGGCTTATCGTGCTGGTGCACCACGTCGGCGATGATCTGGGCCGTCTCACCCACCTTGGTCACCGCCTGGGGGATGAGGATGGCGATGACGCCATCGACGTTCCCGTCGCGCAGCACGGCGTCGAGGGCGAACCTGTACCGTTCGGCGTCGGCGTCCCCTCTCACGTCCACCGGGTTGAGGGCGTTGGAACCCGGGGGCAGTTCACCCTGCAAGAGCTCTATGGTCTCTCTCTGGAAGGAGGCCAGGCGCAGGTTGGCCCGGTCCAGGGCATCGGTGGCCATAATGGCTGCACCGCCCGCATTGCTGACCACGGCAATACTGTCGCCCTTGACCGGGGGCGCCTGGGCGAAGGCCAGTGCGTACTGGAACAGCTCCTCCACCGAGTCGGCCCTGGTGATGCCGGCCTGCTTGAAAGCTGCATCGTATGCCTTTTCAGATCCTGCCAGGGTGCCCGTGTGGGACGACACTGCGCGAGCGCCGGCGTCGCTGGTGCCGGCCTTGATGGCAACGATGGGCGTCTCGCTGCTCACGTGCTGGGCGATCTGCATGAACTCGGGCCCGTCGGTTATGCCCTCCAGATAAGCTACGATGACCGAACTGTACGGGTCGTCGTCCCACAGCTTGAGGAGATCGGTCTCATCGATGTCGGCCTTGTTGCCCAGGCTCACGAAGCGAGAGAAGCCGATGCCCTCACCAAGGGCCCAATCGTGGATGGCCATCAGCAGCGCGCCTGACTGGGACATGATAGCAAGCTCGCCGCGCTTGGGCATGCCCCGGGCGAAAGAAGTGTTGATAGGACAGATGGTGTCTATCACGCCCAGGCAGTTGGGCCCGAGCATACGCATGTCGTAGCGCCGGATGATGTCCACCAGTTCCTTTTCCTTCTTCAGTCCCTCACCGCCTACCTCGCGGAAGCCGGCGGTGATGACCACCACCCCTTGCACGCCCTTTTGACCACATTCTTCAAGCACGGGAGCCACGAGAGGTTCGGGGACCACGATCACCACCAGTTCTACTTCTCCAGGGATGGCCAGAACGCTAGGGTAGGCGTGGACGCCGAGAATGTCGCCGCCCCTGGGATTGATGGCGTAGATTTTACCTTTGTAGCCGCACTCCAGGAGGTTGCTGAGGACAGCGTGGCCGAGTTTGGTGTCGTCGTGAGAAGCTCCGACGACGGCTACAGAGGTGGGACAGTAGAAGGGTTCAAGCACCTGTCGCATCCTCCTTGGTGTGGATTCCCAACAGGGCTGAAGCTTTGCTCGGGTCGCTCACGTGGCAGGTGTTGTCACTGGGCGACTTCAGCCTTGTGGAAGAGCATGATCATCTCTGAACCGAGTACGTACTTGACATCCGAGAGGAGGAAACCCAGCTCCTCCATGGAATGCACGAGTCTTTCCTTAGTATATCGCGTTATGTGTTCATCCGCATAGCCGCCGGGGATGAGGCGTTGATAGAGCCCTTCGATGATCCGCCAGGACAATCGTCCGTAGTCGGGCGTGCCCAGAATCAACAGGCCGCCGTCCCGGAGGACCCGGCGCATCTCCAGAAAGGGCTTTTCGTCGGCCGGGATGTGTTCTATGATCTCGGAGGAGATCACACAGTCGAAAACTTGATCGCCAAACGGCAGGTCGAAGATGGAGGCGTTGACCAGCGGCCTCCCGTATTTCCTGGCCCATCTCAGTTTCCGAAGAGAGATGTCTGCGCCGACGACTTCCTCCAGACTGGAGAGGATCCTGCTGGAGCCGCACCCAATGTCAAGGCAGCAACTGCCGGCGGCGGCGAACCCCGTCACGATCTGGTGCCTCTTGCGCTGCCAGTACCTTTGCGGGGCGATCCTGCTATCGAAGGCGCGATCGTCGTAGTCGGCGCACATGATGGAGTTCCTCAGCTCCCACATGCGGCGGAAGGTCTTCAGATAAGCGATGCCGAAGCGGAGCAGGCTGATGTGGGAGCTTCCCCGCTGCCTGGGCAGGTACTGGAAGGGTACTTCGCGGATGCCATATCCCTCTGCGTAGCACCGGATGAGGATCTCCTCCAGCACATCGAAGTCGGAGCTCTCCAGGGGCAGGTCCTTGATGGCAGAGGAGCGGTACAGGCGGAAGCCACTGGAGATGTCGTGCAGTGGCAGAGACAGCCCCTTGGTGAAGAACTTGTTCAAGATCACACTGAGCACCTTCCTGACGGAAGGCATCTCGGCGGAGCCTTGCGGGACGTACCGGGAGGCGACTATGACCTCCGCGTCCTGCCTGGCATCCCACATGCGCTCGATGAAGTCAGGATCGTGAGAGAGGTCCGCATCGAGGGTGAGGATGTAGTCACCCTGCGCGGTCTGAAAGCCGGCCTTTAGTGCCCCCCCGTAGCCAGGCTCTTCCTGGCTGACGACTCTGGCCCCGAGGCTCTCGACCACCTTGACGGTGTCGTCTGTCGAGCCGCCGTCCACGACGATGGTCTCGTATTCGCGGGGAGCCAGCGCGGAGATGACCTGGTGGAGTCTGGGGAGAAGAAGCCTTAGATTGCTTTCCTCGTTGAGAGCAGGAACGATCACGCTGATCTGCATGGCAGGATTCTCTCATGCACAAGCTCGCACGTGAGCTGAACTGGGGAGAGTATAGGCTATCCAGCTTCCGTAGTCAACGCCTGGGCCAAGAACATGGCGCCGAGGAGAGCGTCTCGAGCCGGCGACCTCTGGAGGCTCACGGACCGCTTGCGGTGCAGCGTGTGCTGGTGCGGCGTGGCGATGATGTCGTGAGCCTTACATACAGGATGCACTCTCATAAGGTACAATGCAAGACGAGGACTTGTCCAGGCTGGCGAGGGAGGTGAAACCCCATGAGGAGTGTGAGCAGGCGCGACTTCGTACGACTGGCGTCGGCCAGCGCGGCTGGCGCGCTGACGGCGCAGGCCCTGTCGGCCTGTGGTGGCGGCCCCTCCGAGGTTGAGCCCCTGGAGTCGGCCGTGCTTCCCACCACCGCCCCCGGAGAGATCCTGCGCAATGAGAACGTCCCCGGCTTCTACGTCCGCTACTACAACTCTTTTCCTGCGCCTGATCCCTCGACGTGGCAACTGGCAGTAGAGGGGTTGGTGAGGAGACCGCAGAGTCTATCGCTGGCCGAGGTGCAGCGTTTGCCCTCTGTGATCGACATCAGACGGATGAAGTGCGTGGAGTGCTGGTCGGCACGAGCCAAGTGGGAGGGTTTCGATCTCATGGGGTTGATGGAGCTGGCGGACCCTGAGCCAGAGGCCCGGTGGCTGCACTTCTTCTGCGCGGACGGGTACTACGAATCGCTCTCGCTGGACGAGCTCTCTGGTGAGGGGGTGCTGTTCGCCTACGGTATGAACGACGAACTGCTGCCGGCCAAGCATGGCTCACCGCTGCGGCTGGTGGTGCCCCCCAAGTATGGGTACAAGTGGCCCAAAGCCATCGTGCGGTTGGAGTTCGCCGCAGAGGAGAAGGTGGGCTACTGGCCCACGGTGGGGCCCTACACGACCAGCGGGATCATCGTGCCGGGAAAGGATCACCCCCTGGATCTGCCGGATGGGGCGCGCTCCATCGAGGGTGGGGCGGTTCTCTACCCCGAAGACCTGGAGGCGCGGCGCGCCTTGTCGTGAGAGCGGAAGGTCTCCTACCGTCGCCAGGAGGAGTGCGTGCTCCTGGCCAGCGGCGTCTTGGTCCCGGCCAGTGGGGCGCCGCCTGGTACCCAGCCGCGGGCTGAGTGCAGGATGGTGAGGGAGGCCACGTAGCCGAAGGCCAGCGCGTAGAGCATCAGGAAAGGCGCGGCGAAGAGGTTGCCCTGTCGAAGGGCGAGGCCCACTCCCCACAGGGCATACAGGGCCGCCACGATCTCCCCCAGAGCCATCCAGTCGAAGGACAGCGCGTATCTGCTCCCCTTCCACTCGTCCCGTTGCTCCTCCAGGCTGAACTTGGGGGTGCGGCCGAACTCATCGCGCTTGCCCCTGAAGGCCCGGTAGATGGCCCTGGTGTTGTTCAAGGTTAAGCCGGTGCCCAGGAGGATGAGCAGAGGGAAGAACCTCACGCGCTTCCACCAGTCGGGATGCAGACTGCGCTGCGCCCAGAGGTACATGGTGGGTGGTCCCAGGCTGGCCAGGGTCAGATAGGTCAGCGGATAGGCCACGGGCTGCTGCCAGTAGAGCAGTGGCACCGACAGGGCCAGGACCAGCAGCATCAAGGGGTGCACCAGGTAGCTGGTGAGGTGGATGAGGCCCTCCACGCGCTTGAAGGTGGACACCGGTGCCTGGACCAGCGGACGCCACAGTTTGAGGGCGCAACTGATGGAACCTCTTGCCCAGCGTGCCTGTTGCCGCTTGAAGGCGTGGATCTGGGGCGGTATCTCCGCCTCGCAGACCACGTCCCGCAGATACAGGGGCTCCCACCCCGCCAGTTGAGCGCGGTAGCTGAGGTCCATGTCTTCGCAGAGGGTATCTCCCTGCCACCCGCCAGCATCCTCGATGCATGTCCTGCGCCAGACCCCTGCCGAGCCGTTGAAGTTGAGGTACAGGCCCGAGCGATGGCGAGCGGGCTGCTCTATGGCGAAGTGACCATCCAGAGCGATGGCCTGCGCTCCAGTGAGAGCTGAGTAGTCGTGGTTGATGTGGCCCCAGCGCGTCTGCACGAACCCCAGGCGGGGATGCGACGAGAAGTGGGGGATGGTCTTCGACAGGAAATCCTCGGGCGGCAGGAAATCGGCGTCGAAGAGGGCTATGAACTCCCCGGTCGCTCTCTCCAGGCCCTCGCGCAAGGCGCCAGCTTTGAAGTCCCTCCGCTGGTACCGGTGAATCAGTTCTACGTCTAGGCCACGGGAGCGATAATAGGCCACCCTCTTGCGGGCCAGGGAGGTGGTCTCATCGGTGGAATCGTCCAGGACCTGGATCTGGAGCCGGTCCGCGGGGTATCTCAAACGCACGGCGGCATCTACGAGGCGCTCCACGACGTAGGCTTCGTTGAAGACGGGGAGCTGCACCGTCACCCTGGGGAAGCTGGTGAACTCCGGCAGGGTACAGCCGGTAGAGCGCCGACGCCAGTACAGGTAGGTCAGGACGAAGGAGTTCAGTGTATAGACGGCCAGCCAGACCGCGGCCACCGCATAGATTACGCTGATCATGACCAATGTAGCTATTCCTCTTGCCAGACAGGACCAGATGGCAACTCAACAAGTATACCATCTGCACCATGGCCCGGCAAACTCGGGCACCGTAGCCTCACGGCCAACGGCGAGGTGGTCACGTTTGCGCAGGGGCCCCCTCAGCGCGCTGCGGGTGGCGGGATCCTGGCCCAACCCAGTCGCTCCGCTGAGATCCAGAGCAGACCGACGCCCACCAGGACGACCGCCTCGGTGATGAAGAACGCCGGCGGAAGGGACACCCGATCCACGAAGAGGCCCACCAGGAACACTCCGGTGGGGTTGACCACGGCCCAGGAGAGGTTCAGCAGGGCGACGCCCATGGATCGCTCCGGAAGGATGGCGTTCTCCGTGAGGAAGCCGATCAGTATGGGCATGTAGAGGGCGACGACGCCACCCGCGCAGGCGACGGCGGCGATGAGCGGGATACCGTGCAGCAGGGGCGTGGCCCCCATGGTGAGGGCACCAACGACGACGATGGCCAGGACCAGCCTCGGCATAGACCGGCCCGGGCTCAGCCTGCCCAGGCATACGCCGGCCAGAGACCCCACCAGGAGGTGGGCAGCCACGATCGTGCCCACGTCTGTCGAGGAAAGGCCGCGAGAGGTGAGGAGCGCCAGGTAGAACGAGCCTCTCATCACCGGCCAGGTGAGCAGCACGGCGGCGTGGGCCAGGGTGGCCCACAGCACGGCCCGATTGTGGACCAGGGAGCCCAGGGCTCGTTGGTGGTAGGCGAACAGATGGTGCAAGAAGAAAGGCCGGCCCCCACCAGCCTCTCCCACGCGTTTCAAACAGATCCCCGTAAGAAGACCAGCAGCGGCCAGCGCTGCCCCCAGCAGGAAGGCGGGCGGAAACCCGGCCATCCTGATGAGGAGACCCCCCACGAAGGGCCCCACGATGGTGCCCGCCTGCTGCGCTGCGCTACCCAGGCCCTGCACGGCGTACTGCCGTCCCGGGGGAGCAAGGTGGGAGAGAAAGGCAAAGGCGGGGACCCAGAAGGAGACGTCACCCAGCCCCAGCAGAAACTGCCCCACGAGGACCACGTGCCAGCTTGGCGCCGCCGCCAGCACCAGGCAGCCAGCGCCCATGAGGCCGAAGGCCGAGACGATCATGGCCCGCGAACCGAGGGATTCCGAGACCGCGCCGGTGGCCAGAGACAGCAGCACCCCGGTCAGGGGAAAGACGCCCACCACCGCCGCCAGCACCAGTGGCGAATCTGATAGGGTCAGGGTGTAGAGAGGAACCACCAATTGACCAAGCCCGAGGACGAACCCGAAGAGGATGCAGGTGGCCAGCATCAGGGTCACGTTGCGACTGCGCAGAAGGTCGGCCATGGTCTGTCAGCATACCGCATTTGCTGACCGCCCCGCAAGGGCAAAGGCCTGCCCCCACTGCTCGCCTGCTCCGATCGTACGACACACTGAGGGCTGGGATTGCCTCTCCAGGCGTCATCTCCTGCGGCGGCGGCCCAAGCTCCCTGAGTTGATCGCGCACAGAGGGTCGGTCCTCTCGAACACCATGCTGGCGACGAGCGGCAGCCGCCAGAGGAGAACCAGCCCCCTCGCGATCGGTAGCCTCAGACACGGGACCGGCCGGCACTTGACAGCGGGCAAACAAAGGGGTAAGCTGTTCTTGGTGCGGTCATTTCCCGCCGTTCGACGGATGTCTGTTGCTTGCGTGCTCCGGCACGAGGTGGTGGCCGCTGGTCTGACACGGGACCTGGCCGCGTTTTGGTTGTCACACAGACCGAATGGATGTTGAAAGGATGAAATCGGAAGGCGAACCAGCCTCGAGTACCAAGGGACTTGAGTCCCGTCCTTTATCTGCCAGACGAATAACTTAACCCCTCGGAAGGCAGGTTCTTTCCCCCAGCAGTCCTCGCCTCCGGGGGGCCAACTTCCGGAGGTGTGCTCATGGATGCCCTTGTACTGGATGATGTTTTGGCGCGTCTTCGTGTTGCCCTGGAGCACAACGACCTGGGCAGCGCTTCAGCCATCATCGAGAGTCTTCACCCGGCTGACCAGGCGGACGTCTTCTCGGAGCTGGACGACGAGGTGCAGGTCGGGCTTCTGCCCCGATTGAACCCCGCTGACTCAGCGGACATACTGGAGAAGCTGCACGACCAGGACGTGGCCGAACTGGTGGGGGCGCTGCCCACCGATGCCGTGATCCGCATCGTAGATCAGATGGAGCCAGACGAGGCGGCTGACCTCCTGGGTGACCTCCATCCCGAGCGGGCGCAAGTCGTCCTGGCCGGACTGGAGGATCCCGAGGAGGTCAGCCCCTTGCTCCTGCACCCCGACGACAGCGCCGGTGGTTTGATGACCTCTGACTTCCTGGCGCTGCGTCGCCGCATGACCGCAGGGGAGGCCATTCAGGCCGTTCGGGATTGGCAACCAGAGTCGGAGGCTGTCTACTATCTGTTCGTGGCCGACGGAGTGGGGCGTCTCTGCGGCGTGGTCGGTCTGCGGGACCTGATCGTGGCTAACCCGGCCACTCTCGTGTCGGAGATCATGGACCCGGAGGTGATCTCGGTGCCGGTGGGGACCGATAAAGAGCATTGCGCGCAGATCATGACCCGCTACGATCTGCTGGCCCTGCCGGTGGTGGATGCCAGAGGCATACTGCTGGGAGTGGTCACCATCGACGACGTGGTAGACGTGCTGGTGGAGGAGGCCACGGAGGACATTCAGCGCCTGGGCGGCGCTCAGCCCCTGGAGCGGCCCTACCTGACCACCGGTGTGCTGAGGATCTTCCGCTCGCGTATCGGGTGGCTGCTGCTGCTATTCGTCACCGAGAGCCTGACCGGCAGCGTCCTGCGGCACTTTCAACGGGAGTTGGAGACGGTGGTAGCCCTGGCCTTCTTCGTGCCCTTGCTGGTGGGCACGGGCGGCAACGCCGGCTCACAGACCACGAGCACGCTGGTGCGCGCTCTGGCCATGGGCGAGATCGAGTTGAGTGACGTGCTGCACACTCTGTGGCATGAGCTGCGCACGGGGTTGCTGCTGGGCCTGACCATGGGGGTCATCGCCTACGCTCGCGCCCTCACCTGGGGGTCGAGTCAGGCGCTGGCCTTGACCGTCTCCCTGTCTATCTTCGCCATCGTCCTCTGGGCCAGCGCTCTGGGCTCTCTCCTCCCGCTCCTGGCCGCCCGGTTGAAGATCGACCCGGCCGTCGTGTCGGGCCCGGTGATGAGCACGTTGGTGGACGCCACGGGGTTGTTCATCTACTTCAGCGTGGCCGCGGCCATCCTGGCCCTCTGAGCGAGGTAGGCGGCAGTTGCGCTTCTGGGCACTCGTAGGACAAGCTTTGAGCTTGTCCGCACGGCATGACGTGAGGCCGCCGGATGTGCTCAGCCCTGCCCTACCATGCGGCTCGACGGAGTTTGGGATCGGTACCCCTTCGCGCCCTTCGTCCCTCTCGCCCCTTCGCGATCCCGTCTACCGCCATATGCGTGGAGCCCGGCGGGCGGACTCAGCGTCCAACACCACCGGCGCGCTCCAGGGCTTGGCTGATGGCTCCATGCACGGCGGTCAGGTCAGGCGGCAACTCCACCGGCTGGTTTGCGTGCCGTGACTCCACGTCCTCCAACCTCCCCTGGTGGTAGCCGGCCTTGAAGGGGGTGAACTTCAGGCCGTGCGCTGTGGAGATGACCACCACCCTGTCGGATTGCTTGATCTCTCCCCGGCCCATCAACTTGGACAGAACGGCCAGCGCCGCTCCAGTCTGCGGGCAGCAGTAGAATCCGGTGCGGTCCGCATGGGCCGCCGCGTTGGCCAGCTCGTCCTCAGTGGCCTGCCCCACCACACCATCGAACCGCCGCAGGGTCTGGACCGCCCGCTCGTAGCTCACCGGGTCGCCGATCTGGATGGCGCTGGCCAGGGTGCGCTGCGCCTGAACGGGATGGTACTCCTGGAAGTCGCTGAGGTAGCTCAGATAGAGGGGGTTGGCCCTCTCCACCTGGGCGCAGGCGAGACGCGGCAGCCGGTCGATGAGGCCCAGTTGCTTCATCATCAACAGCCCCTTGCCCAGAGCGCTCACGTTGCCCAGGTTGCCCGCGGGGATGACGATCCAGTCCGGCACTTCCCAGCCTAGCTGCTGTACGATCTCCACGCCCACCGTCTTCTGGCCCTCGATTCGCAGGGGGTTCATGGAGTTGGCCAGGTAGAACGTGGGGTCGGCGGCTAGATCCTGGACGATGCGCATACAGCCGTCGAAGTCGGCGTCCAGCGCCAGGACCAGGGCGCCGTTGGCCAGGGGCTGCACCATCTGGGCGGCGGAGACCTTCTCCCTGGGGAGGAGGACGATGGCCGGGAGGCCCGCCATGGCGCAGTAGGCGCTGAGGGCGGCCGAGGTATCGCCGGTGGAGGCGCAGACCACGGCCCTGATCTCTCGTCCGTCCGAGATCATCTGCCTGACCACAGAGACCAGCACGGTCATACCCAGGTCCTTGAAAGATCCGGTGTGGCTGTTTCCGCAGAGTTTGATCCACAGGCCAGAGAGGCCAGCTTCCTCTTCGAGACGCCGGGCGCGGAGGAGCGGCGTGTTCCCTTCGCCCAGGGACACCAGGTTCTCAGGAGCCAGTTGCGGGCAGACCCATTCCTTCTTGCTCCACACGCCGCTGGCGTGGGGCTGCTCGACGTCTCGTGTGCGTTGCTCGAAGAGCCTCCTCCACTCGTGGGCGCTGCGCTGGCTCAGGGCCACCAGGTCGTGCTCCACGTCGAGGAGTCCGCCGCATTGGGGGCAGCGGTAGACCACGTCGTAGATGGAGTAACGGCGGTCACAACCCCGGATACACTGCAGCCAGCTAGCATAGGGCGAGGAGGCACGGCTCACGTCGGGCTCAGTCGTGGAGTCGTCGTTGGTGCTATCCATGGAGAATGACCTCGTTGTGGATTTGCCGCACGGCGCCTGCGGCGTCTGCGGCGGAGACGACGAGAGAGATGCTGCATTCGGACGAGCCCTGGGCCACGGCCACGACGTTGATCTCGCCCCGGGCCAGGGCGCCGAAGGTGCGGGCGGCGACCCCCGGCGTGCGCCTCAGTCCGGCCCCCACCGCCGTGACGATGACCATCTCGTCCACGGACCACACGCGGTCGATGTCGCGCCGGCGCAGCTCCACGGCCATCTCCTCCTCGATGGCGCGCACCACAGAGGGCACGGTCTCTGTGGGAATGACGAAGCAGATGGACTGCTCCGACGAGGCTTGAGAGATCATGAGCACGCTGGCCCCTTCACTGGCCACGGCAGCGAAGGTGCGAGCCGCGATGCCGGGCACCCCCATCATGCCGCGCCCCTCCACGGCGACCATACTCAGGTCCCGGATGGCGGTGACCGCCTTGACGGCGCCACAGGCGTTCTCGGCCTGCGGCGTGATCCGCGTTCCCGGGCAGTCGGGGTTGAAGGTATTCTTGACCCACAGGGGGATGCCTCGCTCCACCACAGGGCGGATGGTGCGCGGGTGGAGCACCCTGGCCCCGAAGTAGGCTAACTCGGCCACCTCAGCGTAGGAGAGCACGGGGATCAGTCGTGCCTGAGGCACGAGGCGCGGGTCTGCGGTCATCACCCCGTCCACGTCGGTCCAGATCCAGACCTCGTCGCTGTCCAGGCAGTCTGCCAGGATGGCGGCGCTGAAGTCGCTGCCCCCGCGGCCCAGGGTGGTGGTCTCGCCCTCCACGGTGGCGCCGATGAAGCCGGTGACTACGGGGAGCGCACCATCTTCCAGCAGCGGGACCAGAGACTGGGCGACGCGGGCGCGAGTGGGTTCCATCAGCGGTGCTGCCTTCTGGAAGGTGGCATCGGTGACGATCAGTTCGGTGGCATCCACCGCGACGCCAGACGCGCCCCGCTGGCGGAGGAGCGCAGCCAAAATACTGGCGTTGATCCTCTCACCGGCGGAGACGATGGTGTCCATGGCTCGCGGCGTCACCTCGCCCAGGACGTGGATGCTGCCGCAGAAGGCTGTGAACTCGGCCAGGTGCTGGTCCACCAGGGCCAATAAGGAGGCACTCTCGCCGCTCGAGGGGAGCAAGCTCTGCACCACCTCCCGGTGGCGCTCTCGCAGTTGACTCTCGGTGGACAGATAGGTCTCTCCATCCCCCGAGGCCGCCGTCAACGCACCGCGCGTCAGGGAATCCGTCACCCCACTGGCGGCGGAAACGACCACGACCAGTCGCTCCCATTCCCTGGCGCAGTCGAGCACGATCTCGACGGCCTGAGACAGCGCCCGGGCATCTCCCACCGAGGTGCCCCCGAACTTCATGGTCAAGGTTCTCACTCTTTCTCCTCCTGCATCGTCACGGGAGCCCCCTTGACCCCTACGGTCCTGGGCCAAGGCCGTGCCCTCTTGGATCGCACTGGACCCGGCGGAGAGGGGCCCTCCTGCTCCGTTTCAGACGTACGAAAAAGAGCCCACGCCTTGGGACGCGTGGGCTCTCGCGAGGTTCCACCCAAGTTCGGCGACCGGACTATCAGTCGCCGCACTCTGAAGCGATAACGGGCTTTGGCCGGGACCTCATACTCTCGCGGCAGCGATTTGGGAGGTCCACTCTCGGGGGGTTTTCGCGGCCGTCCGGTCAAGGGGGCTTCCACCCGGTGGCCCCCCTCTCTGTCACCTTCTCTGGCCGCTACTCGTTCCGATCGACGTTTTTCTGGTTGCTGGATTTGGCGCGTATTATAACGGTTTCCAAACAGTGGCGCAAGCGGGGCGGGGCAGAGGGGTTCGCTGCCACGCCCGGGCTACAGTTTCGTGGCGCTGGCCTGCCCCGCGACAGGGGTCTGGCCCCAAGAGCAGATGGCGGCGGTCCGGGGCTTGACAGACGATCCGAAAAGCAGTATAATGCGACTATACACATCGCACATCTAGGTATAGGGCGAGACCGTGGTGAGATTGGAGAGGCGTTGCTTAGTCCGAACTCTCTTGCTCCCAAGGAATGCCGGTCTTCGAGGGAGGAAACACCTGGATCCATACGGCGGGGGGTCGTGACGATGGAAAAAGACCTCAGGAAGGGGAGTGCCAGGGTATTGATCCTGGCCATGCTGGCGGAGAAACCCATGTATGGGTATCAGATCGCCAAGGAGCTGAGGCGTCGCAGTAAAGGGTACTTCGATTTCAAGGAAGGAACGCTCTATCCTGCGCTGCATGCCATGGAGCGACAGGGCCTCTTGCGCAGTGAATGGCAGGTGGTGGACAAGGGGCCTTCGCGGAAATACTATCATCTCCAGGAAGATGGCAGGAAGGTGCTGGCGGACTCGACCAGGGAGTGGACCACCTTCTCCTCCCGGCTGCTGAGCATCCTTCAGGAGGGGCGCACCGAGCCAGACTCGGGGTAGAACCCCCCGAGTCTGGAGGTTGCCCGGCCCATGAGCGAAGAACTGGCATGGTACCTGCGGGAGATCGCCAGCCAACTGGACGTGGAGCCCTCTCGTGAGAGGGAGCTCCTGGAGGAGATCCAGAACCACCTTCAGGAGGCGGTGGCTGACCTCGAGGAGCAGGGGCGGAGCACAAAGGAGAGCGTCGCTCTGGCCCTCGAGCGCTTCGGAGAGGCTCGGGAGGTGGGTAGAATGCTGAACCGAGAACACAGCGATCGGCGCTGGATGAGAGTTGGTTTGGCGATCCTGCCGGGGTTGTTTGCCCTGGCGAGCGGTGCTGGCTTCTTCACCGCGGCGTGGGGGGCCAACCTGGGACAGGTGGTCGGCCGCACCAGCCTGCTGGGAGTGTGTGTCCTGGTCATCGCCGCAGGCTTGGTCAGGGAACGCCGACTCGCGGTGTGGAGCTATCCAGCGTGTGGGGTGCTGCTCCTCCGTATGTGGTGGGACATGCCGTGGCCGTCAGTTGACCAGTCCGGCTCCTTCTGGCCAGTTGCACCGCCCCTGGTCATGCTGGCGGGGCTTGCCATCATCGCCGCCCTGGCAGCGTACCGAGCCTTCCGAGGGCCTAGCCTTGGTTCTCGTCGTCTGGGATGGGCGCTCCTGGGGCTGCTCATTCCAGTAGCTATGGCCTTCCCTGCCGGTCCCGTCGTGGTAGGTCGCAATGCGGATTGGGGTTCGACTGTCCTGACCATGTTGCCCCTCTCTCTGTGGTGGATGGGCCTGCTGCTGTTACCGGTGGTGATAGGCCTGCCGCTTGCCCTGCGTAGCGGTGTGGTGGCGGGACTGATGGTCGTTGCCGCCCTATACGTCCTGGTAGAGGAGATCTTCGACCCCGCTTCGGGCATCCTCATCTTCACGTCCGACTATGCGGCGGCCAGGGTGCTGTCTTCTCTGCCCGCCCTCGCCTTCCTCATCTTGCCGCCTGTCTGGGTACTGCTCAGCCGACGCACGAAGGTCAGGTTCTGGGGACTGGTGCTGCCCCCTATCCTCGGCCTGCTGAGCGTCTCAGTCATCAGGGCCGGAGTCCTTCAGGGCACAGCGATCGAATACGCAGCCAGTCGATGGCTCACAGACTTCCTCGCCGGCGCTCAACTGGTGGTGCTCTTCGCCCTGACGGGGTTGATCTACCACCGTATCGGGCCCCCAGAGTCGACTGGTGCGGAGTCTATGCAGAGCGGAGCCTTCGGCTCTATGTCTTGGAGTTGCGCAGCCGATGAACGAAGAGCTTGAAAGATACCTCTCGGAGATAGCTTCTCAGTTGAACGTGGATCCCGTCGAGGAGCGGGAGATCCTGGACGAGCTACGTTCCCACCTGGAGGAAACCATCGCCGAGATGCCCGAAGAGGGACTGGGGAGGCAGGAGAAGGTCACCGTGGTCCTCCAGCGGTTCGGCGAAGCTCGGGAGGTGGGTCGCTTGCTGGGGAGGCAACATAGCGATTCGGCCAATCAGGCGGTGCTGGCGGCCATCCTGCCGGTCGCCTTGGCCATCACTTTCAAGTGGATGCTCCTGCCCCTCCTGCGAGACGTGGCCCACTGGCAGGCCAGCCCCACGCCCGTGATCTTCGCCTGCCTGGCCCTTCTGGCCCTCCTGGTGCCTGGCCTGACCTTCAAGAATTGGCGGTACGGCTACGGCGTGTGGGCCTTCTTCAGCCTGGTGACCATCGCTCAGTTGTGAGGCGGACGTCAAATCCCCTTCGAGGAGGACGAAAGTATGGAACCTTTCTACGTCATCGAGCGCATCCTGCGCAATCGGAGTGGTTTCTTCGACGAGATCAGAGAGGGCGACGACCTCGGTCGAAAGACGCGAAACATGCTCCTGGGTGCGGTGCTCTTCTTCGCCATCTACGGCGCCGTACTGGGAATCTCCAGCAGCGTGTTGCAGGCCTTGTCCTCAGCCGTCAAGCTGCCCGTTCTCTATCTGATCACCCTGGCTATCTGTCTGCCGACGCTGTACTTCTTCAACCTGCTCTTCGGCTCCAGACTGACCCTGGCGCAGACCTTCGCCCTGATCATGACCGCCATCGCCGTCACCGCCGTGTTGACCCTCTCCTTCGCTCCCATTGCCCTCTTCTTCTGGATCACGGCCCCCAATTACCAGTTTTACAAGCTGTTGAACGTGGGCATTCTGACCATCACTGGTGTGGCGGGATTGAGCTTCCTGTGGCAGGGGATGCGTCACGTGCAGAAGGGCGAGGGGATGGGCATCCGCAACCTGATCCTGTGGCTGTGGATCTTCATCTATGGCTTCGTGGGCACCCAGATGGCCTGGACCTTGCGGCCGTTCTTCGGCGCCCCTTCGTTGCCGTTCGAGCTCTTCCGCGACCTGGGGGGCAACTTCTACATGAACGTGGTCCAGTCCGTCATACACCTCCTCATCTCTATCGTGGACTGATACCCTTCCCCAGCCCTGAGAGGTCGGGCCGCGCGGAGGACAAGCGCCCTTGTCGCTGCGCAGCAGGGATGTGAATCTGCTGCCCTGTTCGTGTTACCTGCTCAGGACCTCAGCGGGGGGCCGAGGAGCCTCCCGAACAGGGACCGCTAGTCCAGTTCGAACCCTTTCTCGTGGAAGAGGCGGAGGCAGGCATCCACGGCCGACGGGTCGTAGAGCACAGCTCGGTGTTTCGAGATCTCGTCCAGCGCCTTCTCCATGCCCAGTGCGGGACGGTACGGTCGGTGGGACTGCATGGCCTCCACCACGTCGGCCACCATGAGCAGCCTGGCCTCCATGACGATCTCGTCACCCAGGATGCCTCGCGGATATCCCGAGCCGTCCATCCTTTCGTGGTGTTGGAGGATGATCTCCGCCACGGGCCAGGGAAAGTGCACCTTCTTCAGGATCTCGTAGGCCGCTGCCGGGTGGTTCTGGATCAAGTCGCGTTCGATCTTGGTCAGGTTGCCAGGCTTGGTGAGGATCTCCGCCGGCACGAATAGCTTGCCCAGGTCGTGGATGGATGCGGCCACGCGTAGCCCTTCGACTCGTTGGGGGGAAAGGCCTGCCTCCATGGCCATGGCCCGGGCCAGGTGCGACACCCGTCGCTGGTGTCCAGCGGTGTATGGATCTCTGGACTCCACGATCAGACGCAGGATCCTGATCGTTCCGCCAAAGGCCCGTTTCAGCCTTCTCAGGCTCTGCTCCAGCGCCTCCTCGGCCCTCACGCGATCGGTGATGTCCCTGATCACCGCGATCAGACCTTGGATCTCTTCTCCTTCGACGATGGGAGCGCCGCTCATCTCGCCGTATCTCGTCGTGCCATCTGTGGCTATGAGCTCGTACACCGCAGAGTCTATTTGCTCGCCACTGAAGATCCTCAGGGCGTCTGACGTGGCAGACTCCAGATGATGGGTAGCCAGGATACCCGACTCAGTGAATCGCGCCCCAAGCAACTCTCGGGGGGTGTACCCCAGCAACCTCTCCACCGATGGTGAGATGGTATCTATCCGGAAATCTCTATCCAGGGAGCAGATGACGTCGGAGATCTGGTCGAAGTGCAGCCGGTACTTATGTTCGCTGTCTCTCAGTTCGTCGTTCAGTATCTGGGCCAGGGCGCGCGTGCGCAGTGCCGAGGTGCCATGGGCCACGTCGTCTGCCAGCTCCTGGAGCAACTCTATCTCCTCTGAGTCGAAGGCGTCCGGCTCTGGGGCGTAGATGTTGAGCGCTCCGAGGACATCGTTGGCCGTGATCAAGGGCAGGGCGATGGAAGAAGCATACCCAAAGCGCAGGGCCTGGTCGCGCCATGGACCGAACCTGGGGTCGGTGAGGATGTCCCTGCAAACCACGGGTTGACCGGAGCGAATAGCCCTGCCGGTAGGTCCCTGGCCTCGGGGGGAATCCCCCCAGGTGATCTGCGCCTGGGGGACATACTCCTCGCCGTATCCGGCTTGCGCGACGGGCTCCACGGTCTTCCCTGGGTCTTTCCGGGCAAGTCCTATCCAGGCGAGACGATAACCGGCGACTTGCACGATGACCCGACATACGTCGCGTAGCATCTGTGACTCTTCAGTGGCGCGGATGATGACCCGGTTGCAACTGGTCAGGGTCCTCAGCGCTCGAGACGTTCTTCGCAGACCCTCATCAGCTAATCTCCGCTCGGTAACGTCGATGGACAGGATCAGGACGCCTTCGGGCACAGGCTGGATGTGCAGCTCAAACCAACCCTTCGTGCCGTCGGGGAACGTGAACTCGTTGTCCATCAGCGTCCCCACGCGCTCCTCCATGCATGTGCGAAGCGCGACGAACATCTCGGTGTCGTCGATGCCGGGATAGGCCTCCATCATCGTCCGCCCCAGCAGCTTCTCCTTGGTGGTCCGTCCATGCCTGGCCGCGGCATCGTTGAGGTAGAGATATCGCCAGTCGGGCCCAATGATCTGGCACCCTTCGAGCATCTTGTCCAGGGCGGCGACGACGCGATCCTCCAGAGTTGGTGATCCCTTGTGGCGCAACCCGCGGCCGGCGACCCGCCCCCGCGGCTTGATGGGTTCCTCTTCTGCTTGCTGCGCTGGGTCTGTTTGGGGTTCCATCTCTGGCCCTCCTTCACGCACACTGCAACATACCACGCCTAATACCTGCTTGTTGCCTCCAGGCAACCACCGCAGAAGAAGGGAAAAGAAGGCTGTTCTGAGCGCGGCTCGAAGGGGCAGTGTAGTGGGTGATGCTGGCCAGCGCCTCGGCGCCTCCCTGTCGCCTCGTCCAGGCCCGCCGACGGGGCCGGAACGTACGCCTCAGGGATGCACTCAATGATATGTCAACTGGAAGAGAAGAGCCAGCGAGTCATCCTGGCTGACATAGCGCCGTGACGACGGCAGAGAAACTCGAACGCCAGCAAGGATGGGGAACAGTCTGGTCCATGGTCACCGAGCGGGGTCTGAACCTCTGGCCTGCATCGTCGGTGTTGAATAGACGGGAACGTGATACCGATTCCTTGCTACGTCTGGCAACTGAGGCGGGCGAAGCTGGCCGATCCCCTCTGGAACGCCCTCCCGAAGTGGGCTATAATGGTTGTTGGAGAGATCGGCCGGGCGTGGTGCTCGAAGCAGCGTTCGTGCCACACTCGTCGCGCCGCACGAGTCAAAGCAACGTCATTGCGCATGTTTCCTTGCCGGCACCCGACACATCTGCTCTGTCTCGGGTGGTGACTTGGGTACGTCCGCACCACCCTCCCCCAGGAGGCCACATGGACTTCACTGAATTCGCCCAGTCGGTCAAGCGGAACGTAGGTCGTGTGATCATCGGCAAGGACGACGTCACCGAGCTGCTCCTGGTGGCCTTGCTGACAGAGGGGCACGTGCTGCTGGAAGATGTGCCCGGGATCGGGAAGACCACGCTGGCCAAGGCGCTGGCCCGCAGCCTGGACTGCTCCTTCGCACGCATCCAGTTCACGCCGGATCTCCTGCCCAGCGACGTGACCGGCCTTAACTACTACAATCAAAAGAGTCAGGAGTTCGAGTTCCGGAGCGGGCCGGTGTTGAATCAGGTGCTCCTGGCTGACGAGATCAACCGGGCCACGCCACGCACGCAGTCCAGTCTCCTGGAGGCGATGCAGGAGCGTCAGGTCACGGTCGATGGTCAGACCTACGCTCTGCCTCGGCCGTTCCTGGTGATGGCGACTCAGAACCCCATCGAGCTGGAAGGCACCTTCCCTCTACCCGAGGCGCAGTTGGATCGCTTCCTGATGCAGGTGCGCCTGGGTTATCCCAGCGAGGAAGAGGAAGAGGAGATCCTCCTCACCTATCAGACGGATGACCCGCTGGTGGATCTGGGGCCAGTGGTCTCCTCAGACGACGTGCTGGAGCTGCTCCACGCCGTGCGGGAGATGCACATCAGCACGGACGTGCGCCACTACATCTTGCAGGTGGTGCGCACCACGCGCGAGCACGAGGCTGTGGATCTGGGGGTATCGCCCCGGGGAACGCTGTCGCTGTTCAAGGCCAGCCAGGCTTTGGCCGCGCTGCGTGGCCGTGACTTCGTGATCCCCAGCGATGTCCAGCACCTCTGCGCCCCCGTGCTAACCCATCGGTTGCACATCAGCCCTCAGATCCGGCTGCGAGGCCGCACACCCGCCGAGGTGGTGGCCGAGATAGTCGGTTCGGTACCCGTGCCCGTGGTGGAGTGAGCGGGATGAAGAGCCCGACCGAACTGCTCGAGGCGGAACGAAGGCGTGAGGCTGGACCCCCGGGGGGCGAGGAGGAATCAAGATCCCTCTTCGAGCGCACCCTCCAGGAGTTGCGCGGCGGGCGGTACCTGGACCTGGGGAAGGATACGCAGTTCAGTGAGGCCTGGGTCATCCTGGGCGTCTTGCTGACCCTCGTCGGCGTCGTCCTCAGTAACCAGTTTCTCCTGGTGGTGGCCCTGGGCCTGTTTGGAGTCGCCGTCGTGAGCTGGGTGTGGAACCAGTTGAGCTTTTTCGGACTGTACTACGACCGCCGCCTCAGCGAGACGCGGGCCTTTCTCGGGGAGACCATAGAGCTGACCCTGGAGGTTCGGAACCAGAAGTTCCTCCCGCTGACCTGGTTGGAGATACTGGACCTCTTCCCGGCTGAGCTGCCTGTGGAGGGGGGGGAGGTGGTGCCTAACAGGGCCAGCAACCTGGGGGAGTTCCGCACCTTCTGGATGCCGGGCGCCTTCCAGGGCCTCAGACGCCGGTTCACCGTGAGCTGCGATGAGCGAGGATACCACTCTTATGGACCGGCCACGATCAGCACCGGGGACGGCTTCGGCTTCTTCTCGCGCAAAGCGGTGAAGACCGAGCAGGACCACCTCATCGTCTATCCGCGGCTCTACTCTGTGGCCGAACTGCGGTTGCCGGCCAAGAACCCTTTTGGAGAGCGTGCCGCTCGAGATCGCTTGTTCGAAGACCCGCTCCGTACCATGGGCATCAGGGAATGGCAGCCTGCGGACGGCCTACGTCGGGTACACTGGAAGGCTACCGCCCGCCACCAGAGGATGCTCAGCCGCATCTACGAACCCAGCGAAGAGCCCCAGATCCTGATCTTCCTCAATGTGACCACGCTGCCTCGCCACTGGCAGGGCAGCATTCCCGCGCTGACCGAGAGGGTGATCAGTGTGGCGGCCAGCCTGGCGGCCAAGTGCGTGGAAGACAGGGTGTCGGTGGGGTTGATCTCCAACGGCATGCTGCCGGGCAGTGACCAGCCGCTGCGGCTCCTCCCGGGTCGCAGCCCCAATCAACTGGTGCGCATTCTGGAATCACTGGCCGGGATCACCGCCTTCGCCTCGCTGCCCATAGAAGAGATGGTCTTGAGGGAATCGCCCAAGCTGCCCTGGGGGGCCACCCTCGTGGTGGTCACTGCTATCGCCCACGATGATCTGCTGGCTGCCCTTCTGGAGCTGGACGACGCGGGGCGGGAGGTAGTGCTGTTCACTCTGGCCGAAGAGCCGCCCAGGCGCAGGTTGCCCGGCATCCTGGTCTATCACCTTCCGCACCTGGTGGACGACCTCGTCGCACCGGAGGAGGTGGTGGCCTGATGCTGCTGGGAGGTCGACGTGAGGCACTGCTACACTTCTGCCTGGTAGGCATGGAGATCGGCTGGATCACGCCCTTCGCGACGCTGTTGCTCCACCAGCACGGGCTGGGGTGGTCGCCCGAGGTGACCTTCTGCCGGTTGCTGGCGGCGGTCCTACTGTGGATCCTGTCCCTGGAGTTGCTGAATCGATGGAGGGTGGAGTCGCCTTGGTATCAGCTCGTGGTGGCCTGCCTGGTCCTGCTCAGCACCCTGGCCGTCGTGCGCATCTGGCTCCACTACGATGGTGCTCTGGGTGATCTGTCGTGGTTGCAGAGCACCATCGCTGCCGTGTTCAACTTCCACCAGGGTCTGCGCCCCGAGCTGGTCCTGGTGTTGACCAATCTGTTGCTGTGGCACAGGGCCACCAGCGCCACCAGCCGGTCGCTGGACTTCTTCAACGTAGGGGTCAGCTTCCGGCTGGGGATCCTGCTTCTGATTCTGGGCGGTGGTTTGCTGATGCACGTCACGGGCCACGATGCGACCATTCTCTTCTGGGTCTACCTGGGACTGGGTCTGACTTGCGTAGCCCTGGCACGGATCCGGGACAAGGCGACCAGTGCCGGCAGTGCGGGCAGGTCCATGTCTGGAGCCAAGATGGCCCAACTGGGAGCGGCGGTCTTGCTGACGGTGGGCGGCGCGGCGGGTCTCTCCTTGGCCTACACACCATCGACCATCAAAGCGGCTCTGGGGTGGTTCGGGCCACTTTGGAGGGCGCTATGCATACTGCTGGAGCCGGTGGGCACCGTCATCCTCCGGCTGCTGGAGGTCATCATCAATGGGTTGCACTGGCTGTTATCCCACCTCCTGGTGGGCATGAACATGGAGTTCCTGGAGGACCTCAGAGAGCGTTTCGCCGAACTGCTGGCCCTGACGGAACGGTCAGACACCGCCGGCCTCACTTTGCCTCCCTGGTTGATGACGGTGCTGCGCTACGGTGGAGCGGTCCTGGGGCTGCTGATCATCATGGGCGCCATCCTGCTCTCGCTGGAGAGGGTCCGCGCTGGGCTCCGGGCGGGGGAGACCGAGGAGGAGGTGGCGGAGGAGATCACCCTGGGCGGAGGCACCCTGGGTCGAGGGCTGCGCTGGCTGCGGGACAAGGCGGGGCTGGTCAGACGCTTTGGTGTGGGTCGCGACTTGCTGGCGGCTATCTCCGTGCAGAACATGTACGCCAATCTCTGCCGCTTGGCAGGGCAGAGGGGGTACGCACGGCACCCTGCCCAACCGCCTGATGGGTATCTACCTGTCCTGGAGGAGGCCTTCGGCGGTCACCTGGGGGCGCTGTCCCGGATCACCATCGCCTACATGCGGGTGCATTACGGCGACCGGCCGGTGACCATCGGCGAACTGGCCCGGCTGCGCAGAGATTACGACGAGGTGCGCACCGCTCAGCACGAGGAGGAGACGTAGGACAGGCTTCGAGCTTGTCTCCCTGGTTTGTGGTGCGCGCTTCAGCACGTCGGAAGGGCTGAAGCCCTCACTACGAACCATTGAGCATCGCAGGACGAAGATAGGCAAGGTTGGGCAACGAGTGTAGGGGCTGTCCCAAAAGCAAGTAGGCGACCTCTTTTCTTTGTGGAGGTTGGGTGTTAGACTAAGCACATGATGAAGAGAAAAGGACACGAGCGGGTCACATTCAAGCCGTACAGTCAGGCGCAGA
>DAOUME010000019.1:0-10059 GCA_034411995.1 Anaerolineae bacterium
GGGCGGGGGGCGGGGGGCGGGCCGCCCCCCTCTTTTGTCCCTCTCCTGACCGATCAGTGTCTTCCTTATTTCGACTCCGAGCGCCTCCTGCGACGCCTGCGCAGGTACCACACCAGCCACAGCAGGACCAGCGGCAGCGACAGAAGAGCCGCCAGTGGCAGGAAGAATAGGACCACCCAGATCAGAATGTCGACCAGGGCCTTGAGAGCGTTGACCAGGCTGCGCAGCGCTTCCCTGGCCTGCTTCAGCGGCTCCCAACCCGGCTCCACCACCGGCTCCTCGATCTCCTCCGGAGTGATGCTGACGGTCATGGTGGCCAGAGCTGAAGCGTTCTCCAGGTACTGCATTCTGCCCTTGATCTGCTCGATCTGCTGCCTTACGTTGGTAATCTCCTGGTAGATGGCGAGGATGCTCTCGGCATCCTTGTGGGTCTCCTGAGCCGAGGCCAGCAACTCCAGCAACTCCCCCTCGGCCACCTCCAGGTTGTTCAGACGCGCCTCCAGGTCGACGTACTCCTCGGTGACGTCCTGGCCTGAGATGTTCTCATTCTCGACCTCCGTGGCCAGATCCTTGATGCGCTCCCTGGCCTGGTCGAACGACTCTGCGGGAACGCGAACGGTGACTGTGGCGGCCAGTTGGTCATCCGTCCGCCAGCTCTGGAGATTGGAGATGTAACCCCCCAACTCCTCGGCCAGGCGCTCGATGGCTTGGAGCGCCTCTTCAGTGTCCTCTACCACCAGTGACAGGCTCCCCGTGCGCACGATCATACGATCACCGGCGGCACCCTCTGGGGACCAGACGCTCACGTCCTGTGCCACTCCGACGCCAGCATCCCGCTCCTCCAAAGCAGGAGCCTGAGGCACCGGCACTGCACCGAAATCGCCAGTGGTCTCGGCTGGTAACTCTACAGGTGGCGGTGCCGACGCTGCCATGCCGCAACCAACGGACGCCCCGGAGAGGGTCACCACCAGCATCAGCAGAACGGCTTTTCTTATCATCACTTGGGCTCCTCCCATCCTAGTCTCTACTCTCAAGACGTCCAACCAGGCCCAAGGGTTCCGTGCAGTTGACTACCAGCCGAAGCTCAAACGGCTGATCAAGCTCTCCGGCAAACCCTTCTCCATCATCAACTGCTGCGTCGCGGCGATGTCGTAGGGAACCCTGTGGTACTCTAGCGTCTTCGATTCAGGCTCGAAGATCATGTACGCTGCGTTGGGGTCACCGTCGCGCGGCTGTCCCACGCTGCCAGGGTTGATGATCATGCGCTCATCATCTATGCGAATCGCCTGACCCGGGACCGGAATGCTGATCTCGAACCTTCGAGTGGCGGTTTCTTCACGGAAGATGGCTGGCGCATGAGTGTGACCGACGAAGCAAAGCTGCGTGTCGAAGAACTGGAAATTCAACTGGGCCGTGGAGGGGTAGATGATATACTCCCATATCGGCTCGCGAGGGCTACCGTGGACCAGTGTACAGTCACCGTCCACAAGGACCGTAGGCAGCCTGGACAGAAAAGCCTTGTTGTCCTCGGCCAACTGTTCGCTGGTCCACCGGCACGCCTCCTGAGCGCTGGGGTTGAACTCCGCAATGCTGATCCTGCTTATGGCCGCCCAGTCGTGGTTGCCCGCCACGCACAGGTACTCCGAGAATTCCCGCAGCCGGTCAATGCACCGGTTCGGACAGGGGCCATAGCCCACTACGTCTCCTAGGCACCAGAGACGATCTATGCTCTCCAGGTCCACGTCCGCCAGCACCGCGTCGAAGGCCGCCAGGTTCCCATGTATGTCGGACACGATGAGACAACGCATAACGTGCGAATAGTACCATAGTTGCCGCCCCTTGACTAGGCTGGCCCTCTGGACTCCGTCGGCCTGTCGAAACGCGCAACTCCACCCGTCAGATTCCCGTACAGATTACTTGTTGGCCCCATCTAAAGCCGATATAATACCGCTAAACTTTGCCTGCTCTCGACAGGAGACCCGCGGGTGGAGGACGAAGTCCTGACCTTGGTCAGTCACAACCCAGCGGAGACTCAAGACCTCGGCAGCGTGATGGGGCGCCTGCTGGATGGCCAGGAAGTCATCTGCCTGGAGGGTGAGTTAGGAAGCGGGAAGACGTCGCTCATCCAGGCCATCGGCCGAGCGCTGGGGGTCACGGCGCCGATCACCAGCCCCACCTTCACCCTCGTCAACGAGTACAGAGGGCGAGACGTGAGCATCTACCACGTGGACCTCTACCGGCTGCGCGGCGTGGATGAAATCGTGCAGGCAGGCATCGATGGCTGCTTCTACAGCAAGGGCATCTGTCTGGTCGAGTGGGCAGAGAAGGCCAGGGCGATCCTGCCTGCGGACCACCTATACATCACTCTGGAACATGCTGGGGGAGACAGGCGTCGCATCTCGATCCGCGCCAGAGGTGACTCATATCGGGAGCTTCTCCTTCGCTTGAGAGACGCCATCGGGTCCCGAACATGACCGCTACCCTGCTTGCCATCGACACGGCCACCGAGTTTGCCAGTGTGGCGCTGTACGAGGGAGGAAACGGCACCATCGCCGAATCGTCGTGGCACACGTCGATGAATCACACCGTCGAGCTGATGCCCAACATCGTGCGCCTCATGGATTCCCAGAAGCTGAAGCCCGATCAACTGGACGCGGTGGCCGTGGCCCTGGGACCTGGCTCCTTCACAGGTCTGCGCATCGGCCTGAGCGTAGGGAAGGGTCTCTGCCTGTCCCTGGGAATACCCATCGTGGGCGTTCCCACTCTGGACATCGTGGCCTATGCGCACTACTGGCAGGAGCTGCCGATCTGTGCCATCCTCCAGGCAGGGAGGGGACGTTTCTGCACGGCTGTCTACGTCCAAGACGATGGTCGATGGCAACGGATCACGGACTACGATCTGGCCACGGTCGAGGAGTTATCCCGGCAACTGACGGAGCGCACGCTCTTCTGCGGGGAGATAGACGCACCGCTGCGCGCCGCCCTTACCGCTCACCTGGGCGAGCAGGCCGCCATCGCCTCTCCAGCATCGTCTCTGCGTCGCGCAGGTTATTTGGCTGAGCTGGGCTGGGAACGGATCTGCGCCTCTGGAGGGGACGACGTAGCGAGCCTCGAACCGCTCTACCTGCACTACCCCAAAGTTGGTGACCGGAGATATGGAGCGACCTGAACTGCCGTATGTCGTGGAACCGATGCGTGTGGAGGATATCCCAGAGGTGGTCGAGCTGGAGCGGCTGGCGTTCCCAAGCCCCTGGCCGGCCCGTGCATATCGCTACGAGGTAACCCAGAATCGCCTGGCGCACTACTTCGTCGCCCGTCGCCGGTTTCCCGTCGGACCAGAGCGCGCACCGGACGAGGAAGAACCGAGTTTGCTGAGGCGAATCCAGACCTGGACCATGACTAGCAAACGCGACGACCGGCCCATGGTGGGGTATTGCGGCTTCTGGATCGCTGCTCAGGAAGCCCACGTGAGCACCATAGCGGTGGATCCGAAGTATAGAGGCCGAGGCATAGGCCAGCTGCTATTGGTGACGGCTATCGAAAAGGCCATCGAGTTGAACGCGACCTTGATGTCTCTGGAGGTGCGAGTATCCAACTTCGTGGCCCAGAACCTGTATCGGAAGTATGGCTTCGCGGTCGTAGGTCGAAGGCCCCGGTACTACTCCGACAATCGCGAGGACGCCCTGATCATGACCGCGGACCACATCAGCTCGCCCCCCTACCAGAGGATGTTCCACAAGAGGCGCAGACACTTGCTGAAGCGGCTGGAGTGGAGAACCCCTGTGCCCAGCGAGGACTAGTTTCCTCGTCATCTCTGCACTGGTTGCAAGTCAGGCCACCACGCTGATCGCCGCCGACCAGACCAGGATCTGGACCACAACCGCCATCGCCTCCAGAGAGTAGGTCGCGGGGCGCTCCCACCGGTGCAGGGCGAACCCAAGTGCCGTGTTGGCCAGGAGAACCGCCAGGCCTATGGCCGGCAATTCCCATAGCTGCTCCTTCGCTCCCAGAAGCTGAACCTGGCCTGCCTCCGACACGAGGGGCACGATCTCCGGCAGCCGTGGGTAGAGGAAGGCGACGTAGCCAAACAGGGCAGCATTGGCTGCTGCCGCCGTCGCCGCCAGGCCGAGCGCGATCCTGTCCCGCCAGACGGGCAGGCCAGCCAGTCCGCCCTCTCTTCTCACCTGTTCCAGGCTCTGGGTGGGGCCCAGACGGCGGCGCGCCCGCACAGCCGACAGGAAACCCGTCGGATTGCTGGGGGCGATAACGTAGGATCTGGCCCTGGTGACGATGGACAACTCGTCCGTGCGGGCCCCCGTGGAGTAGAGGAGCACTTCCCGCCCCTGGTCTTCGCGTCCCCAGCCCAAACGGTGACCCGGGAAGAAGAACCCCCTGGCCTTGATCCGCTTCCCCCGCTCGGCCAGCGGACCGATGTCCTCGATGGCCGCCAGGGGGATCGTCTCCTGCCGCCAGGCCCAGGAGATGGTAATACTGTCCCGGCCCATCAGGTATCTGAGGGTGAGCAGCCCATACACCAGATAGCACAAGACCACCGCGGCGAGTCCAGAGAGTGTCACCAACAGACCCAGGACGAATGAGACGAGGGAGATGGGTTGAGTCCTGACCCAGGCCAGAAGCAGGCCGTCCAGGAGGGTGATGGCCAGAATAGCCCCCAATGCCGTGCCGACACCCAGAAGGCGCCTAGGCTTCCATTCTAGCATAACGACCCATACCCCTTGGCCATTCCGGTGTTGTTGGGCGGTTAACCGCCACGAGAGCCGGGGTCACTGTCACGTCCTCTTCAAGGAGCCGTGGAGCAGGCGAGCCGCGTTCCCGCCGAGGATCTTGGTCTTGGTATCCTCGCTGAGCGACAATGACCTGATAGCCTCCACGTTGCCCCTGATGCTGCGTACTCCTGGCCAGTCGGAGCCGAAGATGATCTTGTCCGCGTTCTTCTCCAGTTCCGGGAAGTATTCTAGCAGCTTGCGTGGCGGTAGTCCCGCGATCTCCAGGTGTACGTTGCTGTGTAGACGCGCCAGGAAAAACGCCCTTTCATACCAGAACCCCCGACCGCTGTGCGCCTGGATCAAGGTCAACTCGGGGAAATCCACCGCCACGTCGTCGAGCCATAGCGGGTCCCCGTACTTCAGCCTGGCGCCAGTGAAGATGGATGACCCGGTGTAGATCATGACGGGGATCTTCAGCTCCTCAGCTTTGGCGTAGAGCGGATAAACCATGCTATCATTGGCATAGAAGCCCTGGTAGGTGGGGTAGAGCTTGAGACCTTTGAACCCCATCTCCAGGACGCACCGTTCCAACTCCTGAGCAGGATTGGCCATCGTGAAGGGGTTGATGTTGGCGAAGGGGACCAGCACCTCCTGACCACGACAGAACTCGGCTATGGTTTCGTTGCTGATGACCCCGGTGGTGATGGGACTGATCTCGGTCAGCACCACGGCGTAGTCCACCCTATTCTCGCGCAACATCTCCACCAGGAGCTCAGGCGAGGCCATGAGCCTGGTCAGGTACTCCATGTCCCTACCACTGGACTGCACGAGGTACTCTCTGGTCCAGGGTTGGAGGTTCTCTGGGTCCATGACGTGGACGTGAAAATCGATCACAGGCATGAGCTATGGTCACCTTCCTCGTGTCGCTGTAAGTCCCTTGGCAGCGCGCAGAGTGCCCCCCGCAGATACCACGCCCTGCAGGACTGCGGCAACGGGCGCCGCGGAAGCAGAGCCTGCCTGGTGCAGCCGGCCACTAGTTCTCTGGCGCGAACGGTCGCGTGCGCCAGACCTGCTGGCAAACCCCGAGACACCACGGGTCAGAGTATATCATGTTCCCGGGCCCAGGCAAAGACATGACCAGACTGGTGCTGGCTTCAGGCTCGCCGCGGCGTAGAGAGCTTCTTCGACTGCTGGGCTTGCCTTTCGCGATCACGGAACCGTCAGTAGACGAGGGCGAGGTTCGCGGCAGTGACGCCTCGAGGCAGGCCGCGGCCCTCGCTCAATCCAAAGCTCTCTCGGTGGCAGCTCAGCATCCGGGAGAGGTGATCGTCGCTGCGGACACGCTGGTGGTGCTCCAGGGGGTGGCGATGGGCAAACCGGCCGACGCGGCTTCGGCGCGGGAGATGCTGGAGGCCCTCCGCGGTCGAGAGCACCTGGCAATCAGCGGACTGGCGGTTATCCACCCCTGGAGCGCACCGCCCAGCATGCAGGCGGTGGAAACGCGGGTGTGGATGCGGGAGTACGAAGATGGTGAGATAGCAGCCTACGTCGCGAGGCGCGAGCCTCTCGACAAGGCTGGGGCCTACGCCATCCAGGATCAGGACTTCCACCCAGTGGAGAGGATCGAGGGCTGCTACGCCAACGTGATGGGACTGCCGCTCTGTCATCTCTTCAAGACACTGAGCCGCGCGGACTTCCCCGCCCTCGTAAGGCCTGTATCGGCCTGCGAGGATTTCACTGGACACACCTGCTCCGTGGCCAGCAGCATCCTGGAAGCGGCGACTCATTGACTTTGTCTCTGGGCCATGATAGACTTGATGGTACGCCACTGAACTACGAATGATGACGGAAATTAGCCCGGCCAAAGGTGCCTTGCTGAAGGCCATACCAAGGCTGCGGGGCCTGGATATCATGGTGCTCGGCGACCTCGTCCTCGACGAGTACATCGTCGGCCGAGTCACCCGACTCTCCAGAGAGGCTCCGGTACCCGTGCTGGAGTTCGAGCGCCGCTTTTACGTACCTGGGGGCGCTGCCAATCCAGCCCACAACATCAGTGCCCTGGGCAGCACCGCTCACCAGATAGGTGTCGTGGGCGACGACGACTCGGGCCGCAATCTCGCCGACCGCCTGCGCCAGGCAGGTATTGTCACCGAAGGCCTGATCGTCGATCCCACCCGTGCTTCCACCATCAAGACTCGGGTCGTGGCCGAGGGTACCCTCGTCTTCCCTCAGCAACTGGCACGCATCGACCACGTGGAACGACGTCCCCTTGATCCTGGGATTACGTCACAACTCGTAGCACACCTGGAAAATGTGGCTCCTCACATGCACGCGCTGCTGCTCTCTGACTACAAGATGGGTGTAGTCAACGAAGAGACCATCGCCGCGGCGCTGCGCGTCGCTGGGTCGCACGGCACGCCAGTCGCCGCCGATTCCCAGGGCGATCTTCACAAGTTCAAGGGTCTCGACGTCATCAAGTGCAACCGTGGGGAAGCCGAGGCGGTTCTCGGAGCCACACTGGGCAAGGACGAGGACTTCGAGCGCGCCGGACTGCGCTTACTGGCCGACCTGCGAGCGTCAGCGGTGATCATCACCCGCGGCGGCGAAGGTATGTCGTTGGCCACCAGCGATGGCAGGTATCTGCACGTCCCGGCTGCCAACCGCAGCGAAGTGTTCGACGTCACCGGCGCGGGCGACACGGTGATTGCGGTGATCACGCTAGCTCTGGCCGCCGGGCTCGAGATGGCGGAGGGTGTCCAGCTAGCCAACTACGCCGCCGGGTTGGTGGTGCGGAAACTGGGTAACGCCACGCCGACGGGGGAAGAGCTGGCCTGGGCCATCGAACACTGGCCGGATCCTGACCTGGGAGCGTAGCGAGGTCGTGTGTCTTCATTGGCTTGGCGGTCGGGAGTGAGAGGGACTCCACCAGGCTGCCCAGATGAGAGAAGGAAGGAAGAGGGGGTGTGAGAAAGCTAGTTGCGGTTGTACTACTGCTCGTGACCTTGCCCGTTCTGGCCTGCAGCTCTAGCCTGGGCTCGGGCGGCGAGCCTGGTCTGAAAACGGCCGTAGTATGCCAGGATCTGTCCGCAGACTACGAACCAGTCGGGCCCACGGGCGTCTTCAGCCAGGATGACGACTTCTACGTCTCCGTGCAGTACTCAGCTCTGGAAGAGGGACAGGTTATCGGCATAGAGTGGTTTTTCGGAGATGAGTCGCTCTACAAGGTGACCGTGCCGCTGGAGGCCGACAACGCTGGAGACGGCTACGCCGGCTTCACGCTGACGAACAGCGATCCGTGGGCCGTCGGGAATTACCACGTCGACATCTCTCTCGATGGGGAGTTTGACCACACAGTAGAGTTCCGCGTGCAATAGCGGCCCGAGGACAGCAGGACCCCGCAGAAACCGCAGAGCGCCGAGGACTTGCTGTGCTGGTCGCGAGCCCCTCTGAGACGGACCCTGCGAGCGTTGAGCCGATTCGTCGCCGTTGCCCGATCTGGCTAACATCCGGAGCAGCATCTCCAAATCGCACAGGGAGGATCAAGAAGTGATGGGAGGTTATGTATGGGAAGAGTAGCAATCATCGGAGTCGGACAGAGTGCCTTTGTCCGCGGATATCCCGGTTCCATCCGGGAACTGGCCTACGAAGGGTTCAAGGAGGCCATGGAGGATGCGAAGATCTCCACCACGGATATCGACGCGTCTATCGTGTGCTCTGCCCCCGAGTACGACAGGCAGAGGTCCCCGGCCGGGGTCATCGCCGAGTACCTGGGGCTCACCCCGCAGCCCACGTTCTACGTGGAGAGCGTCTGCTCCTCCAGCAGCACAGGCCTGAAAGTGGCCTACTCCATGATCAAGGCCGGGCTTCACGACGTGGTTTGCGTGGTGGGGTTTCAGAAGATGTCTGAAATCTCCTCTGCCGAATCGCAGGAGCGTATGGGCAGAGGGGCAGACATCCAGTGGGAGTCTCCTTTCGGAACCATGATGCCGGCCTACTACGCCATGTACGCGCGCGCACACATGGCCAAGTATGGGACCACCGAAGAAGACCTGGCGCTGATCAGGATCAAAGCCTCAACCTACGGTCAGCTCAACGAGAAGGCCGTGTACAGGAAACCCGTGACCATGGAGCAGATCTTCGACCCTGAGAGGCCCCCCGTGGCCACCCCTCTCAAGGTCTTCGATTGCTGTGCCAACGCAGACGGCTCTTCATGCATCATCGTCGCCGGCGAAGAGAAGGCCAGGGCCCTCTGCGAGAAGCCGGTGTGGATTCTGGGTCTGGGCGCGGCCTCCGAGCCCGTCAACATGGCCCGACGCGACCTCTTCACCGGGCTCAACGTGGCCATCGAAGCCGGCAAGCAGGCTTACGAAATGGCCGGCGTGGGCCCCGACGATATCGACGTAGCCGAAGTCCACGACTGTTTCACCATCGCCGAAATGATGGCCTACGAGAACCTGGGCTTCGCCAGGCCCGGCGAAGGCAAAGAGTTGATCGGGGCTAAAGAGACCTACAGGGAAGGCAAGATCCCCGTGAACGTGGATGGCGGATTGCTCTCCAAGGGCCACCCCATCGGAGCGACCGGCGGGTCCCAGATCAGGACCGTCGTGCTCCAACTCAGAGGTGAGGCGGGGCCGATGCAGGTCGAAGACCCTGAGCTCGGACTGGTGCACAACATCGGCGGCGTGGGCCTCTACGGCAACGTCACCATCCTGGGGAGGTCATGAGATGGCAGAGGGCAAGAAGAAAAAAGAAGTAGACGATCGCTTCAAAAGGTTTGGGACGGTGAGCTTCACCGCCATATCGAAGGTGAACGACTTCATAGACTACCTGGCCCAGGGGCAGGTCATGGGCACCAGGTGCAAGAAGTGCGGGGCCCTGCACTTCCCTCCCGTGGCCGACTGCGCGGAGTGCCTTTCCAGCGACTTCGAATGGTTCGAGGTCACGGGTACCGGCAAACTGGTCAGCTTCAGCCAGTTGACCTACGGCCCCGTCGGGTTCGAGGAGGACCTGCCCTACTCCATCGCCCTCCTGGATTACGGAGACTACAAGGTCTTCGGGCGCATCGCCAAGGATGTCCCCAGCGAGGCGCTGAGCATCGGCATGGCTATGAAGACGGAGCCCATTACCCTGCCCAACGGCCAACTGAGCTACGTGTTCACCAAGGCGTAGGTACACCCACACTCGGTAGTCGAGAGCCGGGCCAGGCTGGCCCGGCTCTTTTCTGTTCCCCACCCGCTGCGCTGCGACGCCCTGAGCTCGATGGCGCCCTCCCTCCGCGCAGGCATCCCTGCGCGAATCTTGATCATGCTCACTGTAGGGGCACGGCATGCCG
>DAOUME010000020.1:0-196188 GCA_034411995.1 Anaerolineae bacterium
AGATACCTCTCTCGCATCAGACCCAGATACTTCCTCCGCTCGCTCACGGTCATCTTCTCTTTGTTGGGCATAGTCCCCTCGGTAACATTATCATTTGAGCGAACTATACCCCTTCGGTAACATTATACGTGAGTGAATACGCTGTCTTGACACGCGGTTCCGGTCGTGGTATAGTCCGCCGTAGGGGTGCAGCGCAGCCCTGCCAGATCAGCTCGTCTCTTGAGCCTCCCTCGCCGCCAGGGCTTGCTTGCGCGTGCAACCGGGAGGACGCCCCTCGTATGAAGTTCGATCGTCACAAGTCTAGGTGTCGCTTCTTGTGAATGCGACGATGCAAGGGTCGCAATAGCCGGTTCCCCGAGAATCCATGGTTGTGCAGAGGAGTGGAGGGAGCGGTCTTGGTTGCCGGTGCGCCCGCCGCCTCTTGTCATCAAGCGATCCGATCAATCCCGTGAGTCTTCCCGCAGTCGCCGGCCGCTGCTCAGGGCGATAGGGCCTCGGTCATTGCCAACCGTTTTGTTGCCTGTGGGTGGAGAAGGACATGGCAAGTCGACGGTCATACAAAACCGATGAGAGCTTTCTTGAAAAGGTCTCTATTGGGGCGGTTGGCACTCGTCGTGTGTTCGACGATCTGTTTCGACAGGGACATGATCCTATCGAACTGGAGCGCGGCTCGATGAGCTTCAAGATATGGAAAACTGTGAAGATCAAACGCATCCGAGTGCCCGATATTCTCTGCATCAGTTGCGGTCACAGTGTTGAGTCAAGAGCAAAGACGAAACTTGAGATTACTATGTCACATTCCTTCTCAAGCCAGGAACGGGGATGGGACTACGGGCTTGAGGACGAGGACTTCGTAGCCCTGGTTGTCTGTCGACGGGCGGGACAGAGACCTGTTGATTGGCAGGCGGACAAACTCGTTCAATACGTTTCGGTCGGAGATCTACGAGTCGCTCAGCGCACGGGCCACACTATTAGCGTAAGACCCAAAGGGGCACAGGAAGGATTCGAAGCCAGGATTACCTGGCCATCCACTGTCGCTCACAATGCAGGCACGACGGTGCAGGTCACACAGAAGCACATTCAATATAGGCGACAATCTGACGATCGAATCATAACGCTTGGATTGTCCAAGAGAGGATCGGACCTGAAACCATTGGTGAAAGAAGGCGAACTCCTTGCGGTCAACCAGGTTGTTGCCTCGGTTGTCCCTGCGACAACGCGTTTTCCCTGCTCAAAGAGCGCAACTGAGGAAGAATACTTGAGGAAACTTTCAAGCTCCTCCCTCGGCGAGAGGTACAAGGCATCAAAAGCGTTGTCGCATTATACGTCTTCGGCGTCAGCGAACACCCTCGCGCACAAAATGTCTGATGGTGAAGATCACATCTACGTCCGCTTAGAGGCGGCATCCAGTCTAGCACGACGTGGTGACGAACGCGGAACCTCCTTCGTCGACGATTGTCTGTCTGATCAGTACCTGGAGAATAGGCTGGAGGCAGTGATAGTGCTCGGCGAGATTGGTGGGCAGGCTGCCACCACAATGCTGCTGAAGACTCTACGAAATGACGAGCAACACCCTGAAATACGTGCGGGAGCTGCCTGGGCACTTGGTGAGTTGCATGAAGAATCAGCGATGGATGCACTCATAGGAAGCTTCGCCGCCATGGAAGAAGAGATCCGCGTCGAAGCAGCCAGGGCTCTAGCAAAACTCGCCAACGGGTTGACGACGCAGGTGGTAGATCAGTTTTCGAAATCCGGCCAACAAGAGCGGGCCGGCATAGCCTGGGCTCTGAGCAAGTCTGGTCAGTTCAGCCTAGAACAACTGCTGCAGGCACTTGTAGACGACGACGCCAGACGCTGGGTTGCCTACATTCTTGGCACTCAGGACCCACAAACCTACGTCGGTCGGATAGAACTACTGAGACAAGACGACCCAGAAGTCTACTTCGCCGTGTCCGTTCTGTGGCAAATCATGAATAGCTGGGTTTACGGTTTGGAGGAGTACGCATGAGACAGTTGCCGCCTCCCTTGTATACAACTGCCTATGGTGACGCCTATGTGGGTGATGCCCTAGAATTGTTGAGTTGCCTGCAAAGCAATTCGATTGATTTGATCATTACGTCCCCACCATTCGCACTACAACGAAAAAAGGAGTACGGAAATCACGATCAAGATGAATACGTGGATTGGCTTCTACCCTTCACCTTGGAGTTGAGGCGGGTGCTGAAGGACACCGGCAGTTTTGTTCTCGATCTTGGGGGAGCCTATCACAAGGGAAGGCCCGTTCGCTCGCTGTACAACTACCGCGTCTTGATAAGGCTCTGCGACGAACAAGGCTGGAACCTTGCGGAGGAATTCTTCTTGTTCAATCCCGCGAAACTGCCTTCCCCGATCGAGTGGGTGAACAAGCGGAAGATCAGAGCAAAAGACGCTGTCAACACTGTCTGGTGGCTATCAAAGTCCGACTTCCCCAAAGCAGATGTGTCGCGGGTGCTTGTGCCCTACTCAGACAGAATGAGGCTGTTGCTCAGGAACAGCGAGAAGTACTACTCGCCCAAGAAAAGACCATCCGGCCATGACATCAGTTCTCGCTTTGCAGAGGACAAGGGCGGGGCGATTCCCCCCAACCTCTTGGAGATGCCAAATACCGAGAGCAACTCGCAATACCTGCGATACTGCAAACTAGTAGGGACCAAGGGACACCCAGCACGGTTCCCGCAGAGATTCCCTGAGTTCTTCATTCAGTTTCTAACTGATGTCGGGGATACAGTCTTGGATATCTTCGCGGGCTCAAACACGACCGGGGCTGCTGCGGAGCGCCTCGGGCGCAAGTGGATCGCCTTCGAGTTGGTCCGTAGGTATCTGGCTGCCTCAGCTTTCCGATTCTTGTCGGATACCGACCTCGGCCATGTGCGGAGCCTGTATGCCGAACTGTCTGCAGAAGGCGCAAGCAGAACGACAATTCCTCAGGTTATCCAATCCTGTCTGCTTGATGACGCCGCGGAATACTCGACTAGTTGACTTGCTGAGGGCAGAAGGGAGCGCGCGAACTCACTAGCGCGCCCACGCGTCGCGACCCGCGTTGGGTCATTGCCGCGTTTGAGGCATGTCTCGTAGGGCGGTGCGTCTTGCACGGTCCGGCCCGGCGACGAGGACGCGGCGCGTCCATAGCAGCAGGTCGAGGCAGCCCGATGAGCCCCCCGCTAGCCTGCCAGAGAGGACAGTCGCGATGCCCCACTTCCTCGACCACTTCAACCTGGTCTCCCGCTACTACGATCGCCTCTTCCGCGTCCGGAACGCCGAGCGGTTGCAGGAGCTGCTGCAACTGCCAGCGCCTGGGCCAGTCCTGGACCTGGGCGGGGGCACGGGGCAGGTGACGTTGGCCCTGCGGGGCTTGGCGGACCAGGTCGTGGTCCTGGATGAGTCGATAGGCATGCTGCGCCAGGCGCGCCTCAAGGGGCTGCCCACAGTGCGTGGGGAGGCGGAGCGGCTCCCCTTCGCCCAGGGAGCCTTTGCCCGCATCCTCGTGGTCGACACTTTTCATCACCTGAGGGACCAACGAAAGGCGGCAGCGGAACTGCTAAGGGTGCTGGCGCCCGGCGGACGGCTGGTCATAGAAGAGGGCAACGTCGAGTTGACCCCGGTGCGGCTGGTTGCCCTGGCCGAGAAGCTGATCCTGATGCGCAGCCACTTCTTTTCCCCTCAGGCGGTGCAACGCATGTTCGAGGCCGGTGGAGGGCAGGTGCTCTTGGAGCGTCAAGGAGCAAAGTTCTGGGCCGTGGTGCAGCCTTCATCAGACGCGGGGTCATCAGATGCAGCGGTCGCTCCCGGTGAGGGCTGAGCCGAACCGGCTGAGGCCGGTTTCCCTCTGGCAGCACGCGACTGCGTCCTTCGCCAGCGCCAGCCCTCCCCCTTGACGGTGCCTTCTCTCCACAGGGTCACGTAGACCAGCCCGAGGAGTTCATTCTGCCACCGGTCAGCCACCCATTAGCAAGCAAGGTCAGTAACTGCGCACCGAGCTTGACACGCATTCAGAGCTGTGCCAAAGGATAGCGAAGATCCTACCAGGTGAGGTATGGGCCAACGAGGTAGGAGAGTTGCTTGCCGCTCGCCAGAATACCCTTCCTCACTCAGACACCAACCACCGCTCACGCTCGTGGCAAGTGCAGCCAGGGTAGTCGCAGGGATCGCAGCCTCAGGCGCCGCCTGCTCTCACTACAGCCCCAGTCTCTCCACCTCCCTGGTTTCCTTGCTCTTCTTTGCCACCCCGACGGCGGTCAGAATGGTGAACAGCACCGCCAGTACGACAATGGGCACCCACGAGAAGAGAGTATTGATCACTGCCAGGAACTGGAAAAGCATGAAGGCCACCGCCACGGGCACAAACCTCTCGTACGGCGCAATCATCTCTTCCGTCGAGGCCATGAACTGATCCAACCCCTCCCTCATCTGGGCAGCCAAGGCCTCCTTTTGCTGTGAGGTGAGATCGGTACGGGCCTCGATTTGCGCCCTCATGGGCACCATGCTGAAGTCGGTGATGGTCTCTCTGATGGCCGGCGGGAACTGGAAGCCCTGCTCCTCCACCTTGGCCGCGTAGCCGAAGTACAGGCTCACCGAGGCCACGATGGCCAGCCCTGCCAGCAGAGTCGATTGGCTCCCTGATATCGCCTCCACAGAGAAGCTCAGGCGGTTGTCCAACGCTTCAGCCACTCCTCGGCTGTACAGTGCGCCAACCAAGAAGTAGATCAAAGCCGAGACCCCGCTGGCCAGGCTCAGCTCCCAGGCCAGGAAGACGGCGAGAGCGGAGAAGGCAAAGGCGATCAAACACAGCCACACGGGCCGCACTAGGCCCGCCACCAGCCCAGCCATCACGGCCACAGTGGCGACGGCCAGCAGCAATTGTGCGAAACTCCACACGACCTCCTTGTCCAGAGCCAAGAACAGCTCATACCGCTGGTTGATATTGTGGCAGGCCATGCCGAAGAACGCCCCAGCAACGATGAGCAGAAAAACCAGCACGACGATCTTCACCAGCTTTGCCGTTGACACAACGTACCCCCTCTCAGCTAGACGCCACGCCACGCCCCACGCTGGCCATTAGGGCAGTGCACCAACCTTCCGAGCTGTCCCACGCGCCGCCTCCATTGCCTGCAAAACCAGGTCAGCGGCCTATCCACAACCACTGTGACCGGGGTTCGTCTCCAACGACCCACTACCTGCCCAGGTCGATTCTAGCATTCGGCATCACCATGTGCAAATAGTGCCGGGGACGAGCTGCGGAATTCTCACCGGGTCAGGAATCGCTCCACGATGTACAAGATGATGAGGACGCGATACACAAGTGCCCGATGGGCGTGGCCTGCCACTGATGCAGCGCGCCGTATCCATCGCGCCACCTGGGCCAGCGTGCACTCCATCGTCTCTGGCTACGGAAGGGGTCCCCTGGGCCGGCAGCGCTCGTAGACCCGTATCCTTCTTCCATCTGGGGGAAGAGATGGAGGCAGCGGCGCACCTCTTCGCCGGTGTCGTTGGACTCGTGCTCCCCAGGTTTCTGCCGCGCACAGCGCTGGCAAAGGCCAATTGACAAGAGCGTAGAAGTGCGATAGAGTTCTGGCAACTTGGGTGGCAACCACTGATTGTTGCCGGGAAGCAAAGACCGGCGGCGCAGGCGTAGGAGGGCACCGGGGTGCCAGGTACCGGAGCAGGCTGGGACTCGATTCTCTACAGGGTTTACATTATCGGCGGCCTCGCGGTGGTCGTCGCCGTGTGCCTGGTTGTGGGTTTGGTGACTCCACCGGGAGAAGTAGAAGCGCGGTTGCCCCTGATGTTTGGAGTCGTCACGCTATGGTTCATGGGCATTCTGGCTTACTGGTGGGCGCAATTCTTGTTTCTCGGCTACACGGAGCCGGAGCGTTGGGTCAAGGAAGATGAGGACGAGACGCCGGACATCAAGGCGCTCAGGAGCTGGTCCACACTGTCAGAGGCGATGAGCGTCTATGGGGGAGACGTCGAAGAGCTGAAGAAGCTGGACAAAGCGGCCCGGCGTCCCGTGCTGGAGTGGTTCTTCTGGGTAAACGTGCTCTGCCTCTACTGCCTCAGCAACCCCTGGCTGACCATCTCGGGTATCCTGACTCCCCAGAGGCAGAAATTCTTCGTCGCCGGGGTGACCGGCCTGATTGTCTTCATCATGGTGAGAACCTATTTCCTGTTGGGGGCCAGGATCGCGGCGGGGGAATACGCCTACCTGAGGCCGCTGGGGCTGGAGGTGGTTGAGGCGCCAACGCTGGACTTCAAGAGGATCGCCGGGACAGTCGTAAAGGGGCCTCGGGAGCTGGCCGGCCACAGAGGAACGGTGCTGGCGGGCACCCGGCACGGTAGGAGCGTGCAGGTACTGGTCGAAGGCCAGCGCTGCTATACGATGGTGGAGGCGCAGCTCCCCAGCTTCACCGTGGAGAGCAAGGAGGGCAAGCTGGTCCCCGGTGAAGCCGCCCCCCAGGCCGTCAAAGAGAGCCTCGATGAGTTGCGCAAGGCCAAACGCTGGGTGGGCCTGGAGCTACGCGCCGGGCCCGAGGGCATCGTGGTCGAGCGTCGCCCCGGCCGGAGGCAGAACATGTGGCTCTACGACCTGTGGCTGGCCGAGCACTTATTGGAGGCCCTGGGAGAAGACTGACCTGGCCCGGAGATCTCCCTGCCACCGCCGTGCACCGTCCCGTTTGCGGAAGGCATCAACACCCATCATTGCTAGGGAATGTAAGCAGGCTGCGAGACGTCGCAATTCAATCCCTCGGGGGTCGGGAAGACGTAGATGGTGTACCAAAACGTAGACCCGTGCCCCCAGTAGTCGAGCTTCTTGCCGCAGCCCACCCACCGCTGGAGGTCCTCCAGGGAGGTGAACGTCCACGGCAGCCACATGGCAGCTTTCATCTCGCCGCTCACCCTGTCCCACACCGCAGCCTTGACCTCGATGTCCATGTCCTCCACAGAGATGGGCACCACGATGGTGTCGGGATGGGGGTCCATACCCTCACCCCACGAGGCGAAGAAATGGGGTCCACAATCCCCACCAAGGTTCAGTCCTTTGACCAGGCAACCGGTGAAAGCGCCGGTGTCGCAACTCCCGTAGAACTCTTTGACCTGTCCGTTCACCGACAGCAACCAGGCAGGATAGAAATCGCAGTCCTCATAGAATTCAATCCTGTGGAAGGTGACCATGGCATACTCAGGGCACTGCGGCAGATCGTAATCGTTGTCCGGCGTCAGCGCGCTCAAGGCGGACTGCGCCTGCCCCGCGACGGCGCGGACCTGCCAACTGATGTGTGCACCACACTTCCGGGGCAGCATCACCGTGGCCCCTCGGCTGGTCGGACCCACCAGCTCCCAGCCACCGCCCACATTGTACGGCACCCCGTTGAGCAGAATCTGGAAGCCGGAGATGGTGCTTGGATCCCCGTCCCACTTCCAACTAAGCGCCCGCGTCAGGGGATCGACGGGGTTGAAGGAGCGGACCCTGTCTTCGAACACGTCATAGGGGGCGGGGATTGACGGGTCATCGTAGCTGAAGGTGGTCATCTGGCCACTGGTGTCTAGGGCCCCACTCAAAGGTCTGATGGCCAGGCCGATCTCCAGGCCTCTCCCCCCCAGGGTGAGCCTCCTCCCGTCCCAGCTCTGCTGCGGATAGACGCCGCTCAAAGTCCCGATCTCATCGACCTTCCCGCCCAACCATCCCCAGCACTCTCCCAGGACCTCCAGCGACTCGTCTCCGGGGATGGGCACGGCCAGCGTGGTCTCGCCACCGGCCCAGAGAGAGAAGTTGTCCCCCCACAGCGCCGGCTGCACGAAGTCGTCGAAGAAGCTCTCTTCGGGCACGCGCACATGCGGGGCGCCCTCGAAGGACAGGTAGCAGTAGACGTCTTCATATCCGCCGGGCTGGGTCATGTCCAGAGGTTCTACCTGCAACTGCGTAGCCAAGGCCTGAGGACAATCTCCTTCAGTGACCAGCGCTCCTACCTTGTTGCTGGGCTGCCGCCCCCAGAAGTTGACCGCTTCCACCCAGAGGATGAAGGCTCCCTGGCTGGGAGCAGGGAACTCGAACCAGGCCTGGCCTCCGGCGGCCGGCTCTAGCTCGGCGATCTTCCTGGAATCCTGACCCAGGTTCCACAGGTACCAGACCTCGTATCGGTCCTCGTTGTCGGCGTTGTCCTTCCAGCGCAGCCGCACGTTGCAGTCTATCACCTCGGCCTGGAGATCGGTGGGCGCAGCAGGTGGCGAGCCCGCGCTCAGGAGGTCCAGCAGCGGTCCGATGGAGATGGGCAGCGCTGAGCTGGCCAGGCCCAGCCGCGCCCCAGTCGGCGGAGGCAGCGGAGTGCCTGTCGAAGGCTGACCCTCACCGGTGGGCAACGTCGGCCCGACCGTTGGCCCCTCAGTCCCCGGCGCCCCTTCGGACCCAGGCAAAGGCAACACCACCTCGCTGCCTTCCGGCGGCTCCTCGTCACCCAGGCCAGGGTTCAACTGCCGCACCGTCTCCGGGTCTACCGCGTGGGCCGCGGCGATGTCCTCCAGCGTCTCACCCGATTCCACGGTCACCACCAGCGCCGCCTCATCTGGTCCCGGCCTCTCTACTCCGCCCACGTTCACCGGCCAGCTATCTCCGATCGTGCCCGTGGCGTCCACCGCCCGCACGAAGAGAGTGTGCAGACCCTGGGACACCGTCAGGTCAAGAGAGGCGTAGAAGGGAGAGACCCCTTCGGGAACACGGCTCTCCTGCGTGTCCGACAGTTCACCGTCGACCCACAATTCGACCCGTATGATGGGCGTGCTGCCGAAAGCCGTAGCCGACACAGGAAGGTAATTCCCCGCCAGGGTCGACGTCCCTGAATCCGGGTAGGTGATGGTCACGCTCGGCGCCCCCACCTGGGCCTGCAACTGCTGCTGCCGAAGGCGCAGTACCGCGTAGACGCCTAGCGCCACCAGAGCCAGCACGACGAGCACGCAGACAGTGATAGCCGACCATTCGATGCAGCCACGACGTTTCTTCACAGCGCGTCTCCCCTAGCCTAGGCAAGTATCGTAGACGGTAACGTTGCTCACCGCCTTGGCAGTATTGGCCTTGTAGTCTTGCGCGATGATCGTGATAGCCAGGTCACCACCCTGGGTGAAAGGCCCCACTTCCGCCTCGTAGAAGTCGGGCGAGGATTGGCTCATGAGTATCGTCCCCGCCGGGCTCCCCCCCAGCTTCAACTCTGCAGCCACGGCCCAAACCCCGCTCTCATCTGTGATCCTGGCGCTGATGACCAGGCTACACGGACACGTACCACCGTTGCAGGTTGCCAGCGTGTGGAGCTTGCTCTCACTGAGGTTGACGTTGGTAATGGCGGGTGGAGTGACGTCTGTGGGCTTCGTGGGAGTAGGACTGGGTGACTGGATGACCGTCACCGTCAGGCTCTGGCTGACCTCACCACCGGGACCGCTGGCCGACAAGGTATAGGTCGTGCTCTCGCTGGGACACCTGCTCCTGGAATCGGGTGAGGTTACGCCCTCCCCGTCGAAGTATATAGCGCTGGGGTTGCCTTCTACGCGCCAACTGAATGTCGCGCATTGCCCCTCCTCAACCTGGCCCGGATGGACTTCGAAAGAGGCGATGCTCGGAGGGGGGGCCGTGGTGGGAGAGGGTGGGGGAGGAGTGAAGGTAGGTGGTACCGGCGTGGCTGTGGGGGGCACGGGCGCCGTGGTAGGTGGGATGGATGGCACAGTGGGCGGCAAGGGCGTCGTCGTAGGAGGCAAGGGCGCCGTCGTAGGAAGAATGGGCAACGAAGCGGGCCCTACCGGAAACGTTGTGGGAGAGGGGGTGACCGCCCGGCCCACGGTCACTAAGGCTCTGGTCTCAGCGCCAACGTTGCCCTGGCTGTCCGCCGCCTTGACGCCGATGGTGTACACGCCCGCCTTGCTGGGGTCCCATCCCGCAGTAGCGTGTTCCAGGACGCCTCCCCCCGCAGGGGCGCGGACCAGAAGCTCCCCGTCTACGTAGAACTCCAGGCTGCTCACGCCGTCGGCGTCGGAGGCGTGAGCGGTCACCTCCTGGGGTTCCAGGGGCAGGGTACTGCCATCAAGGGGCTGATCGATCCAGGCGGCTGGGCCTTGCGTGGAGGACGGCGCACACGCAGCCAGTAGGAGACCCAAAGCAAGAACCAAGAGACAACAAAGGATGGTCCGTCCCATCTACCCCTCCTTCGCTCACCAACGCGTCCGCGCGCCGCCGGTCTGGTGCGCCTCGGAACCAGCCTGTTCGACAACGGTGCATCAGCGTACCACATTCCCCTCACCATGGCAACCTTATCCCGCCGGGGGGGGTTCTGCATACCTCAGTCGGCGGGCATGGCACGAGCCGCCACGGAGGAGTAGGAGGTCAGCAGTGGCCTGCCGAAGCGGAGAGGCTCGTAGTGAGGGACTCAGCCCTTCCCGACGCACTGAAGCAGGCGTTACAAACGGACAAGCTCCGTGACCGATCTCTCCCCAGGCTCGTGGTGAGGGCTTCAGCCCACGCAACGCCCTGGAGCGCGCACTACAAACGAGCCTGCCTCACCTCAAGCCCAGCCCTGAAGAAGACTCGGCGTATCCACAGCGCCACATAGACCAGCCCGATGAGCACGGGCACCTCGATCAAGGGACCGATGACCGTGGCCAAGGCCTCCTGAGAGGCGATGCCGAAGGTCCCCACCGCCACCGCGATGGCCAGCTCGAAGTTGTTACTGGCCGCCGTGAACGACTGGGTGGCCGCCAGCTCGTAGGGGAACTTCCGCCAGATGGAGATGGCGAAAGACACGACGAACATCAGTAGAAAGTAGACCACCAACGGGATCGCGACCCGCAGCACATCCAGCGGAGCCGCCAGGATCTTCTCACCCTGCATGGAGAACATGACCACGATGGTGAACAGCAACCCCACCATTGCGGTCGGCCCCAGGCGCGGCATGAGCACGCCGTCGTACCACTCCTTGCCCCGCCGCCGGATCATCGTGAAACGAGTGACAATGCCGGCCGCCAGGGGCAGGCCCAGAAAGATGAGCACACTCTTGGCGATGTCGCCCATGCCGATGTTCACCGCCGTGCCCTCAGCACCAAGCCAGCGGGGGACGACCACCAGGTACAAATAAGCGAGGGGACTGTACATGATGATCTGGAAGATGCTATTCAGCGCCACCAGAACTGCGCAGTATTCGTTGTCCCCTTCCGCCAGCATGTTCCAGATGAGGACCATGGCGATGCAGCGGGCCAGCCCCACGATGATCAGCCCCGTGCGGTAATGGGGCAGGTCGGGCAACAAGATCCAGGCGAGGAGGAACATCAGGGCCGGTCCCACGATCCAGTTCAACACCAGCGAGATGCCAAACTGCTCCCAGGCCTGGGCTATCTTCCCCAACTCCTCGTACTTCACCCTGGCGAGGACCGGGTACATCATCCACAGCAGGCCGATGGCGATGGGCAGCGAGACGGTACCAATGCGCAGCGCATCGAAGGCTCCGGCGATGCCGGGCCAGACAAACCCCGCCAGAACGCCCAGGGCCATGGCCGCAAATATCCAGACGGGTAGAAAACGATCGAGTATGGATAGGCGGCCAACTACCCCTGCTCCCGCCGCCGCCTCTCCTCCCGTTACATCTGCCATCTACAACGACCTCCCCACATGTAGTGTGCGAGCTACTTGGCCGGGCTCACTCGTGCGAGCGCGGCCTGGTCCTAGCCTGACTTCTTCTCTTCCTGCTCCTTTGCCAGGGCCTCCTCCGCCCAAGAGATGACTTCCCTGATGGAAGGTATGCGCCCGGCGCACACCAATTGCTCATTGATCACCAGACCGGGCGTGTACAAAATCGCGTATTGGCGTATCTTTTCGTGGTCGGTGATGTGCTGGAGGGTCGCTTCCTCATCCAGCATCTCCAGAGCATCAACAGCTACCTGCTCCACCCGATAACAGTTGACACAGCCTGGCCCCAGTATCTTGACATTCAGCATCGTTCCTCCTTCGTCGGTTCTCCCACAGGTGCAAATGTGTGCGTCACACGATGGTGATCTCTGGTTCCACGACCACCTCGCCCTTGATGGAGTTGGCCACCAGACTATACTTGGTAGCAGCCTGAAGAGCCCTTCTCACACGATTCTCATCGGCGTTTCGAACCCTGATCTTAGGCCACAGAGTGACTCTGGTGAAGATCTCCGTGCGGTCCAGCTCTATCTTCTTCTCACCCTCGGCCCTGCACTCGTATGAGAGCAGGTCTATCTTGAACCTCTCCGCCGCCCACAGGAACATCATCATCACGCACGTGTTGGCCGCGGCCACGAAGGCATCCTCGGGCGTCAATACACCTGCTTGTCCGTGCAACTCTGGAGGGGCGGAGAAGTCCATCTCCGAACCATTGCCGCACTGGAGATGACCCAGGTGTTCTCGCTCCCAGGTCACCGTCGTCTCATAGGTGTACGTGGCCATCTAGCCCTCCTTGTCCCGACAGAACCTGCTGTACTCTTCCAGGAGGGTCGCCTTGTATGACTGCTCAGCACTGCTGGGGACGAAGTTATAGACCTTGACCGCTTTCAGGAGCTCTTCGTCAACTCCAGCACCATCCCGGTGACCTTGCTGGTACACCTGCTCGAAGATAGGCTCCAGGGCTACCAGACCCACCGAGGCTCCGCCAAGCTTGACACGGGTGATGGGGATGGTCGGTCCGCCGCAGCATGTCGCACCCGCCGCCGCGGCATCACTTGGCTGTGGCGCCAGCTGAGTGTCACCCCTGCGCCCCAGCAGGTGGGCCACCTGCTGCTCGATCTCCTCAGCCACGACCGTGACCGCAAGTTGGCCCTGGTCATCCAGTTCCCGCCTGCTACTCCCAGCCGACTGCCCTCGCTCCTGGAGCAACTTGTCCACGACCACGCTACTGGACACCGCCCCGCTGTACTTCTCAGTAGCTCTCTTGGCGCACAGCTTACCGCAGCCATCGACGGCGATGGTGGGGTACGACTTGGCGAAGGCTCGCTCCCTTTCGTCTCCAGCCAGGAAGAGGGGCAGACATAGGGTGACCGTCTCTCCAGGTCTCAGATCATCCAGGACTCTGCGCGCCGCCACGCGGGAGATCGTCCCCTCCGGCAGGTCTTCACCAGAGCAAGCGATGATCCCCACCTTCTTGTCCGGCAAATCAACCATCAGCCTCATCCTCCTTGTCCTTGAGGGCATCCACCTCGGCCACCACCTTTTCGGCCAGGAAAGCAGCCAGCTTGCGCCCCGGCTCTCCCAGATCCAGCACCGCCCGGACTTTCAGGTCGGGATGTTCCCGATAGGTGTCTACGACCTTGAGATTGGCCGCGCTGCGACCGCCGGCGCTTTTCACGTTGACCTCAGCGCACGCCTTGGGGCAGCCGTCGATGGTGATGACAGGATGCCTGCGGACCAGGTTCATAGCCTGCTCGTCTCCCAGCGTCAGCAGGGAGAGACAAAGCATCTCCGTGTCCTCCGGACGCATCTCTTCGGTAACCACATACATGGCCTCTCGCCCTATCGAGCCAAAAGCCTTTCCGATTCCACTGCAAGGAATGACCAGGACTTTCCGAGCGTCTGCATCACTCACCGCCCCTATGCCTCCTGTTCAGCTTGAGATGACATGACTGCCAGATACTCCTCTGCTGTCAAGAGCTCCTGGCGATCGCGTTCGTAGTCCGTCGTCTCTATCACGACCAGCCAACCAACGCCGTACGGATCCTGATTGACCAGCTCAGGCGTGACGTCCAGTTCTTCATTCCTCTGATAGAGGACCCCAGAGATCGGCGAAGTGATGCGCACGTCAGCCTTGATGGTTTCGATGCTGCCCAACTCCTCTCCCCGTGTGAGCTCGGTCCCGGTCTCCAGCACATTGACGAAGGCCACGTCGCCGCTCTTCTGTTGGAGAAAATCAGTGACCCCGACTCGCGCCAGCCCATCCTCGACCGTCAGCCACATCCCTTGTTCGTCGTACAGATACCCCTTCTTGACGATGAACACGAACTTGCCAACCGTCGCCTGCAGATACTCGTCTGCACTCATCCTGTTCAGTCCTCCCCGGAAAGTATGATGCCCAGCCCCGGCCGCCTCCGCCGTGGAGTGCGTTCACCGGCGGCACTGGAGCTTCCCCATCCAGGCCAGGCTACACACTGCCGCCCTTCGCTTGCTGGCACTCTAGTCCTGCGACACGGGCTCGTGGGCTCTGCTCCTCTCACAGTCCAGGCAGAGGTCCGTCTCGCGATTGGTCCAGTACTCCTTGCCGCAGCCAGGGCAGTGGACCTGCCTCAGCGAGCCCTTCTTGTGCGGCTCGGGCCTCAGCTCGACGGGCACGGTACCGAAGGGATCGGCGACACAAGAGCAGGGTCTGTCAGCTTTCCTCTTCGCATCCTCGTCGGCAGTAGCGTTGGCCATGTTCCTACGCCACCTCCTCCAGGGCGGCCGCCGCCTCGGCGAACTGGTCGTGGGCGATGTGGGCCAGCGTGTCCAACACCTCGCTCGTACGCCCATCGGCCAGGCTATACATCACGCGCACCCCATCGCGGCGGGTGTCCACCAGATGCGCCTTTCGCAATACAGCCAGGTGCTGAGAGACGTTGGCCTGCCCCAGCTTGAGCAGCGGGCCGAACTCGCAGGCGCAACGCTCTCCTTCGCGCAGCAGGGCCAGCATCTGGAGTCTGGTAGGGTGGGCCAGGGCCTTCACCATCCGCGCTTGCAGTCTGTAACCCTCTTCCGCCATGGCTGTTTCACCTTCTTCTTATATTCGAGAATTCTAATATATACTACTACAAAGGTACCCCGCTTGTCAAGGATGAACTGAACAGGGGATGCCAACTGGCTGCCAGGGACCCGTGAACGAAGCCAGATCTCCGAGGTCTAGGGACAGTTGGGACGTGCCTCTATTGGCCGCTCAAGAGAAAGTAAAGGGTCGTGGCCGTGCAGAGCACCGCGAGAACGGGCCCTATCTGGTGTAGCCGCAACACGACGCCCGGCACCGGCTTGCCCAGGCTGAGCACGCCGCCGGCAACGACGGTGCCCAAGAAGAGCAGGCCGCTGACCGCGACGGCGACCATCTCCGTGCCGCCTAGTGCGGACCCCTGATTTAGCTGGTAGACGGTCACGACTAGAAAAAGCCCCGCGGCCAGTCCCACCAGCTTGTGGATGGTCAAGAGTACCCCGTTGAGAGGCTTTCCGGCCCTGCTTACCCAGATACCTGACAGAAACATGAGGACAAAGGACAAGCCTGCGCCCGCGAGTCTCAATTCAGTACCGCTCAAGTCAACCTCCTGGATTTGGTGACGGGTTCTTCGGAGAACCCAGTCTCTACAACAGCTCTGGTGCCAACAACACGACGCTGCCGGTGACCTGGCCGCTTTCCAGCAGCTCGTTGGCCCTAGCCGCCTCCAAGAGGGGGAACCTGGCTGCGATCAGGGGCCTGATCTGACCCTCTTCCAGCAGCCTGAAGAGTTCCGTCCAGTCCTCCTTCAGCAGTCCGATAGCCACTCGGTGGGTTCCGTATCCTTTGATGGACTTTCCGTTGGGCAGCAGGTTGTACAGAATCAGCTTGCCCAAGAGAAGCAGCATGCGCGAGAAGCTTTCCGGCCCACCGTAATGCACCATCACGCCACCACGCCGCAGCACCGCTAACCCCCGCTCGAAGTACTCCTCCGCCATCCCGTTGAAGACGAAATCGAGGCCCTCGGGCTCCGCTTGCCGTATGACTTGAACGAAGTCCTGCGTGTGATAGTCGATGGGTATGGCCCCCAGTTCGGTCAGGGCGCGGTGTTTGCTGGGGGACGCCAGGCCATACATGGTGAGCTGGGCCAGCTTGCCCAGTTGCAGGAGAGCGGTGCCCACACCCCCGCTCGCCCCGATGATCAGCACCTTGTCGCCTGGCTTGACCTCTACAGCTCGGTGCATCACCTGGTAGGCCACGAGATAGTTGAGGATCAGGACCGCCGCCTCCGCCGGGTCCAGGGTCGGAGGGACGTGGACCAGCTTCTCTTCGTCCAGGTAGATGTACTCGGCATAGCCCCCTAGCTGAGTTAGAGCGGCGACGCGGTCCCCGACGGCGACCTTCGTCACACCTTCGCCGATGGCGTCCACCTCGCCGAGGATGCTGTACCCCGGCACGAAGGGTACCTTGGGCAGAAATGGCCGGTTGCCAACTCGTGCGGCGATGTCGTCCTGGCACACGGGTGTGACCAGGGTTCTGATCCTGGCCTCCCCCGCCGATGGTGCGCGCAGGTCGTTCTCCACCACCTGGAGGACCTCCGGGCCGCCTCGCCTGGTCACGGCGATACTCTTGTAGGTCATGTCTTGCTCTACCTCCACGCTGTCTTAATGATGCCCGACACGCCGCAGCAGGTTGCCTTTCCCTGTCAGTCTCTCGTCCTCGCTCCAAGGTCCTGGCCAAGCCGCGCTGAGGGCCGGGCGGTGAACCTCTCAAGAAGGCTGAAGCCACTCTGTCAGCCTCCCACAGCCACACTGACTCCGCGCCGCGGTCAGGCCTCTCACTCACGCCTCACCCAGGACGAGCTCGGGCCGACGGAAGTACTCCTCCATCTGCGCGTAGAACTTCCCCACGTGCACCCCATCCATCAGCGCATGGTGCCCTTGCACAGCCAAGGGCATCTTCAACGACTGGCCCTCCTCGAACAATCTACCCCAAGCGAAGCGGGGCACGGAATCAGGTGGCTGTAGATGAAGGGGATGCATGAAGCTGGTGAACGAGACCCAGGGTATGGCGGTCATGAACAACAGGTCGTCCCGTCCTGGTTCGTCCTCCACCGTCGGGTGCTCGCGCGCGTAGGCGATTCTCTGCGCAGCTCTGGGGGCAAACTCCGAGAAATCCTCGACGTACTCCAGAGCGCAGAAGCCGAACAGGTCCTCGTCCGTGAGAACCGTCATCGAGGGGTGTACGACCTCGTGCTCGACCACCTCTGCCCCGCGAATACGATACCGGAACTCGGGGATGGCGTTGGCGGCTCGTGAGATGGCGTAGACCACGGCTACCGTGATGGAGTAGTCGCGCTCTCTCACGGCTGGAGAGAAGGCCGTCAGGTCCACGTTGGCGCACATGCCGAAATGCGGGTGGTCGAAGCCTCTGTACAGTGCGAAGTGCTCGCGCCGTGGCCACGTGCCCAGGTCGACATATCGCATCTCTCACCTCCGCGTGGCAAGACTTATCTGCCGTCAAATGCCGTATCGATCTCACGTTGCCTCACTAGCGGTCAGGCGGCCCGGATGTTACAGGCGGACCCTGGCCTTTGCCTCATCAGGCGCGGGGAGGCTGTGGGGCAGGGAAGCGGGGTGGGTGGCGAGGTGCTGGCTGTTAGCGAAGGCGTTTGCCCTTGGGAACATGCTAAAGCGCGCACTACAAACGAGCTTCGCCGATACGCAACTGTTTCCTAAAGAAGGCACGTCGTATCCGCAGCGCCACGTAAACCTCCCCGGTGAGCGCCTGCACCCCGATTAGGGCGGACAATGACGATCCGAGAAATCGGCCTCTGGCCAGACCGCACGCCGGTCGGGTCCAGCACGGCCCCTGGCCTACGCAAACCTCCTGCGCAGCAACCTGGTCGCCGGCAGGATGAAGAGAACGAAAAACGCTCCCAAAGCTAGGATATCGACCATAAGCATCGTCTGCGGCGCAGAGGAGAAAGCGCCTCGCAGCCCATCAACGGTATAAGTGAGAGGCAAGAGGTAGGCCACAAACCTCAGCACGGGAGGCATGGCAGATACGGGGTAGACCACTCCACTGAGGAAGATCATCAGGAAGCGAGGGAGATTGAGCAGGGTCTGGGCCTCGAAGACTTCCTTAACCAGGACGCAAAGCAGCGCGCCTATCGACGAGAATACCAGCAGAGAAAGGACAAGCATCACTGACAGAAAGAGAAGGTCGACTTCGAAGAGCCCAAGGGTCAGGATCGCCCCCAGGGAGACCACGGTGGCCATAATCAGGCCAAAAAGAGCCCCTCCGAGCACCTTTGCGAGCAGGACCGCCGTCAGGCTGACGGGCGCGAGAAGAAGCCTCTCCAGAGAGCCCAGTCTAAGCTCGAAATTGATGACCACCGCCTCGGCAGCGGTGGTGCTGAAGAGGACCGTCATGGCGATGAGCCCAGGCACCAGTTGGGCGAAGTCCTGAGGATTCCTCAGATAGAAGGCCAGGATCCAGGCGAGAGGGAAGACGATGCCCCAACTAATCGCTGGCGGCTTCAGATAATAAGTCCTCATGTCCTTGAGGACGATGTAGCATATCCCTCGCAGCTCATCACCCCACATCTTACGCGCTCCCGCCCTTCTCCTTGACCATGACGCTCGGGCTGAGCCCGGCGATCTTGACGAACGCATCTTCCAGGCTAGGCTTGACGCTGTTCACCGCTTCCAAGAGCAGGTCCTTCTCCTCCGCCCACCCAAGCACGGTTCCCAGCACCGCCGATGGAGAGCCACCGTAGACGCGCAGGCTGTCCCGGTACATCGGCACTACCTTCAATCCGGGCAGTCTCCGCGACAGTTCGCTCGCAAGCTCTGATAGGTCGCCTTCGAGCCTGAAGGAGACCTCCATCACGGGCTCCTTTTCGGCCGTCGCCTTCAGATTCCCGGGCGTGTCGATCCTCACTATTTTACCCTGCACGAGGATAGCTATACGGTCACAGAGGCGGTCAGCCTCCTCCAGATAGTGGGTGGTCAGAAAGATCGACATCCCCTGCTCATGCAGATTGGCGATCAGGGCGCGCAGCGAGCGACAGGCCCCCACATCCAGCCCGAGCGTAGGCTCGTCCAGAAACAGCATCTGCGGCCGGTGTACGAGGGCAGCCGCCACGGTCAGAGCGCGCTTCATGCCGCGAGAAAGGCTGGCGAAAGAACTATTCTTCCTGTCCTCCAGACCGAAAGCCCTCAGCAGCTCCTCCGCTCTTGCCCTGCGCGCGGCACGCGGGACGCCGTATAATTGCCCGACGAAGATGAGGTTATCCCGGGCAGATAGCTCGGCATACAAGTTGGACATCTCGGGCACGACCCCGATATGTTTCTTGGCCTTGACGATCTCCGAGCCGACGTCGAACCCCAGGACGCTGGCTGTGCCACCGCTGGGTCTGGAAAGCCCAGTGAGCATCCTGATGGTTGTGGTCTTGCCGGCGCCATTGGGGCCCAGGAAGCCAAAGATCTCCCCCTCGAGCACCTCAAAGCTGATGTGATCGACCGCCAGCAGGTCACCGAAATCCTTGGTCAACTCATGGGCCACGACAGCCGCCTTCACAGCCTCTCTCCTTCATCTATCCGAAACGAATGGTCGCGCATGCCACGTCTGCGCTCCCACGGTAGGAGGCAGATGGCCAACCCAGCACTTCTCGCTTGTCCCAGGGTGCTCCAAGGACAGAGGCGCCTCCCAGGCCGAAACGCACCAGGCCGCTCACAGAGGAAACTAGGGGCCAATCGGCGCCAGCCTGTGACTCAGCCCTCTCTGTGGATGGGGATCAGACAGATGAAACGCAACACATCATCCCCGGTATTGGTGAACTGGTGCTCCTCCATAGGCGGCACGAACACGGTGTAGCCCGGGCTCAGGGGGACCTCCCTGCCGCCTCCGTACACCTTGCCCTTGCCGGACAGGATGAAAACCTCGTGCTCCCAGTCGTGGGAGTGGCGGGGCGAGGAAGCCCCCGGCTCCACGTCGAAGACGCGCATCACGAAGTTCGGCGCCCCTTCTTTCTCCCCGATGACGATGCGAAGGCTCACGCCCTCAGCCTCTGTCGCCTTCTCCAGCTTCACATCAGTGTAGTGACGTGCAATCATCTCTCTCCCTCGTTCGTGCACTGGTCGGTGGCATCTCTTGTTGGTCGCCTTCTCCCAGTCCTCCTGGCGCCGACATGGGCACCAACCAGTCATTGTACCATACCCTGGGCTCACAGACACCTCGCACTGGTGGCGCCGGCGCGTAGCCCGTGAGCCGCCTGCAGCGCGTCTGGGCCAGCGGCGACTAGGTGGCACGCTCAACCCGGCGATCATTCTTCTCTCTGGAGTGAGCTGCGCCGGGCCTGCCGGAGCATCGACAGCATCCAGAGCCGCCTGCCAGGAGCCAGCGCCTTGGCCACGCCGGCCTGGATTCTGCCTCCCTGGTCCTCTATAGCTACTCTCGCCTATTTACCATATTCGAGAATGCTAGTGAAGTACACCGCTGGAACTGCACACCCGTCCTGCTACCTGTGGCGGCCATGTCGGCGCACTGCAACTCCAGGCTCCCCAGCCGCATTGCTCCTTGACACGCGCTGCCGCTTGTGCTACGATATGCATAGGGTCGAGTGCGGCAGCGCTGCGGTGTAGCCTCTTGCCGCTAGCCCGCCGTGTACGCAAGGCTGGATGTCTGGTCTGCCTACGCACGTCCGTGAAATAGCCCACCAAAAGCGGCAGTTGGTTTCGCGCAGCAGCTGTCGACGCGCATTCCTCCTTGACACAGCTTGGTAGTTGTGCTATATTTGGTTGTGGTCTGCGGGGCGGCAACACTACATCGTCTCCTCTTCGCGCCAAAGTCAGTGTTGCACGCGGACCGGGCAATCCTCTATGCTGAGGTTGGCAAAGGCCAATCGACGGTCAGAGTCGGGTCGGTGCCTTCCGTGCTTGAGCATGCACTCCATGGCGCTTGCTGCCCGCCGGTCCGGCACGGCCACGACAAGTGCGTTTTCGCGATCCGTCCCCTACACTTGAACACTTCGTCTCCTGTCATAGCAGGAAGATCGAACAGGGATGCAACAGTTGGGCGAGATGGAAATCGTAGAAGAAACCGAAGACCCCGTCAGCTTGAAGCTCGAAGCAGCGCGCCGCGAACTCCTCGATCTCAGTCTGCACAACAAACTGCTGAACTATCGCCCGCTGAAGACCAAGGGCGTTGAGATCATCGATGAGCGTCCAGTCGAGATAATCAGGATTCTCGTCGATGAAGGACGCTCCATGTCCTTCTTGCCCATACCTGAAGAGCAACAGGATCACCAAGAGCGCCTCTTGCAGGAGCATCGTGCCGGCATCGATGAGGGGTTGGGGCAACCCGCCGAAGACAAGAACGAGATTGCGCTTCGATACACGGACAACAAGCTACAGACCCCTTATACGTCCCAGGCACTTCAGAAGCGCTTATTGAGTACCTACTACGGCGCACGCACATACGTCGAAGAGCAAGGCGTAAGCATTCTATTCCTCGCTCTGGGAATGCTTCAGTGGTATGAGTCTCCGTCAAGCGACATCCTGCGCAACGCTCCGCTTATTCTCATCCCTGTTGAGCTGAATCGATCGAACGCGCAATCGAGATTTCGCATCCGGTATACAGAGGAAGACATTGGGGAGAACCTGTCGTTGCGGGCGAAACTGAAATCGGATTTTGGCCTTAGGCTCCCCGATTTCCCTGAGGAGGACGAGATCGACGTCAGCTCCTATTTCCGAGGTATCTCAGAATCGATTAGAAGTCAGCCAAGATGGAAAGTGGATACCGAAGCGGTAGCTCTGGGTTTCTTCGATTTCGGCAAATTCCTTATGTTCAACGACCTGGATCCCGATCAGTGGCCCGATACATCAAAGCCAGAAGCTCACCCCATACTGCGCGGCCTGCTGCACGATCGTCTCGACGAAGTTGGCCTTGAGTTTGATGATGATATTGAGATCGATGACTTCGTCTCTCCGGAGGACATGCATCATGTTCTCGAGGCCGACAGCTCTCAGACACAGGCCATCCTCGAAGTCAATAGGGGCCACAACCTGAGAATCCAAGGCCCACCAGGCACGGGTAAGTCTCAAACCATAACGAACCTCATCGCAGAAGCGATTGGTCACGCAAAGACCGTCCTCTTTGTATCTGAGAAGATGGCCGCGCTAGAGGTGGTCAAGCGTCGCTTGGATGAAGTTGGGCTTGGAGATGCATGCCTAGAACTGCACAGCGACAAAACGAAGAAAAAGACCGTCTTGGATAAGCTCAGGAGATCGCTAGATCTGGGTCAACCCAAGCTTGGTGGGCATGTTGACACGAATGAGTTGACACGCCATCAGGTGAGCTTGAACGGCTACAGCAAAGCAGTGAACGCGGAAATCGGTGATAGCGCATTGACGCCCTTCGAAGTATACGGTCGCCTAATCCGCATCAACGAAGTTCTCCCGGGCAAAGAACTCCCCCAACTGGAGATTAGCGGGCTCGATCGCTGGACAAGCGAAGAGGGCCACGAGAATCTATCCTTGGTCCAGGAACTCGAGCATTTTCTGAACAGCAGGTTCGGAAGCCCGGTCGATCATCCTTTTTGGGGAAGCCAGGTATCCGTGCTTCCGGGGGACATGGACCGTATTCGAGGGCACTTGTCAAGAGCTCTAGAATCGCTCGACGACCTCCAGGACAAGTCGAGAGAAGTCTGCCAACTGTTGCTGCTGCCGGAGGCAGAGTCGAGAACCCAGATCAAGGCCATCCTGGAAACATCGCAGTTCGGACTGACCGCACCGAATCTGGACGGCGTCAAGGTTGATTCGAGAGTCTGGGCAACGAACAAGAACGAAATCGGCAGGGTTCTTGAGGCTGGGTACAGGATCAGGTGTCTGCGAGACCTACACGACAGCACCTTGAAAGATGAGGCATGGCTGAAGACGTCCTGGAGCTTCGTCGTTTGATCACTGACTATGCGTCGAAATGGTGGCGTGCACTATCCAGCAACTACCGCAAAGCGATGAGAACACTGGGTGATCTTTGTGCGACGGACTTGCCGAAATCCACCGACCGGCAGCTTGAGATTCTGGATGCAGTGCTTGAAGTGAGGAAACTAAGCCCCGCCATAGAAGATTTCGATGAAGAGGCAAACGATCTTTTCGGTCAGAGATGGCGAGGCGTCGAATCAAACTGGGAAGAGTTGGCCCGCATCACGGCGTGGCTAGCGCAATTGCATACAAAGATCGATCGAGGTGAGTTGCCAACCGAGACCGTAGACTTCGTCGCGCGCCTGGCGGATACATCCATGCTAGAAAAGAAGACCGTTCAGTTGGCACACGCCTTTGCAGCACACCGTAAAGCGAGCCAAGAAGCAACAGAGGGCCTTGAACTCAATGAGTCGATGCGATTTGGAGCAGGCAAGAGGCTTATCGACCTATCTTTGGCAGAGCAAGAATGGCATCTGAGGGACTGGCTGAGTCAACTAGAGCGCCTTCGCGAAATCGAAGTGCTGAGGCGCCTAACACGCCCCTTGGAGGAGAGGGGTCTATCGAGCGTTGTGGAGGCTGCATATTCATGGCCGCTTGCACAACGCAACCTTGTTGATCTCGTCCAACACGCGTGGTTGACCGCCCTACTCGAGAGAGCATGGGTGGAGCGTCCCATACTGGCCAGCTTCGATGGCGAAATCCACGAACGGTCGATCAGGCAGTTTTGCGAACTGGACGTGGAATTGCTCAACCGAAATCGTATTCGCCTCGCCTACGACCACTGGAAGACCTTGCCCAAGTATCGCGGTAGTGGTCAGCTTGGTATCCTGCAACGTGAGTTCGCGAAGAAACGGCGCCACAAGCCCATTAGAAGACTGATGGAGCAAGCGGGGAACGTCATCCAGGTCATCAAACCGGTGTTCATGATGAGCCCACTTTCCATCGCCAAGTTCTTGCCGCCCGGCAGTGTCGACTTCGATATTGTCATATTCGATGAGGCAAGTCAGGTCAAGCCTGTTGATGCCTTTGGCGCCATCCTCCGGACGGCGCAACTGGTGGTCGTCGGCGACGATCATCAGCTTCCCCCCACAACGTTCTTTGACACAGAAATCAACACGGATGAGGATGGCTCTGAAAGCGTAACGGGTGACCTCGAAAGTATCCTGGGTCTGTGTTATGCCCAGGGCGTTCCTGAGAGGAGACTTCTTTGGCATTACAGGAGTCAACATGAATCCCTGATCACCGTCTCCAACAAGGAATTCTATGATGACGAGCTAGTGGTATTCCCCAGTCCTGACAAGGACAGGACACGGGTAGGGCTCTTCTACCACTACCTCCCGGGCACGGAGTATAGGCGCGGAAAAGGCAGCTACAATCTAGGAGAGGCTAGGAAGGTTGCTGAAGAGGTGATGCACCACGCGAAGACCTCACCTAATCTTACCTTGGGAGTAGGTGCCTTCAGTATCAGCCAAAGAAACGCTATCCAGGACCAGCTAGAGATGCTTCGCCGCCAGGACCGATCCTGCGAGGCGTTCTTCCGCGCCCATCCCCACGAACCATTCTTCGTCAAGAATCTGGAAAACGTGCAGGGTGACGAGCGTGATGTGATCTTCATAAGTGTGGGCTACGGCCGAAGCAGCGACGGTCGAGTGAGCATGAATTTCGGCCCGCTGAATCAGAAAGGCGGAGAGCGTAGACTCAACGTCCTGATTACAAGGGCCCGAAAGCGCTGCGAAGTATTCACAAACCTCACGGCCGACGACATAGACGAGCGTAGGACCAAGGCCAGGGGCGTTGAAGTCTTGAAGACGTTTCTGAAATACGCCGATACAGGTCAGCTCGATATCCCCCGCCCATCCGGGCGAGAGGCCGAATCCCCGTTTGAAGAGGGGGTGGCGACGCAACTGAGGCAAAAGGGGTACCAAGTGGACCATCAGGTCGGTACGGGAGGATTCTTCATTGATCTCGCTATTGTTGATCAGTCCCAACCGGGGAGGTACTTGCTGGGCATTGAGTGCGACGGCGCAACCTACCACAGCGCACGGTCGGCCCGGGATCGAGATCGTCTACGACAAGAAGTACTGGAACGCCTGGGCTGGCAGATACACCGGATTTGGAGCACGGATTGGTACCGCACTCCCGCACGAGAGATGGAACGATTGGAACGAAGTATTGAGGGAGCCAAGAGACACTATGCATCTCAGGCGCAATCGGAGATCCCCTGGGCATGTGAACGGGTCCAACAGGCACCAGCAATCGAGAGACAGGAGCCAAGCCAGGAAAGAAAACCTGCAGTTGACATCGGGTCATACGAAACAGCCAAGCTCAACCTTGCCCTTCGGGGGCAAGCGTTGCACGAAATCCCACCGCTTCGAATGGCTGCCTGGATCAAGGACGTGGTTGATACCGAGAGCCCTGTTCACGAGGACGAAGTAGCCAGGAGGATAGCGGATTGCGCAGGGGTCAAGCGTATCGGACCTCGCATTCGCGCGGCCTTTGATGCTGGTCTAGCGAGGGCAACAAGAGACGGCGTGGTGGTCAAGAGAGGCGAATTCTTATGGCGCCCGGACATGAAACCTGCAAAGCTGCGATCGAGATCCCAACTGCCATACTCCTCAAGGAATCTTCGCTTGGTCCATGAGCAGGAAATAGCCTTGGCCATACGCGAGGTGGTTAAGACCTCTTATGGGATATCCCGTGACATGATCCCGACAGAAGTGAGCAGGTTGTTCGGATTCAAGCGTACTACGCGTGACATGGAGGCCGCTATAGACCAAATTGTCGGGACGCTACTACATCATGGATTCATACGTGAGGATGGTGAGTACGTAAGTCTCCCCTCAGACTGAGTAGTCATGAGTTGGTAGTGTTGTGCTATTCGCCGGCGGGCGCTGACCTGCTGTCACTATATCCTGTGCCGACCGTACTATGTGACTAATGAGTTCATAGCTCAGACACACAGGGGGTGAGGCGCGCGGTGGTGTTTGCAGACACGAGCTTTGGACTCGTCTTCAGGGACCTCACAGGAGCCCGCGCAACCTCGCCGGTGTTGGTGAACTGGTGCTCCTCCATAGGCGGCACGAACACGGTGTCGCCCGGGCCCAAGGCCACCTCTCTGCCGCCTCCGTACACCCTGCCCTTGCCGGACAGGACGAAGACCTCGTGCTCCCAGTCGTGGGAGTGGAGCGGTGAGGAAGCGCCTGGCTCCACGTCGAAGACGCGCATCACGAAGTTCGGCGCCCCTTCTTTCTCCCCGATGACGATACGGAGGCTCACGCCCTCAGCCTCTGTGGACTTCTCCAGCTTCACATCAGTGTAGTGACGTGCGATCATCTCTCTCCCTCGTTCGCGTAGTGGTCGGTAGATTCTCTCTCATGTCACCCTCAAGCCAGTGCTCCCGGCGGTGACGAGATCCCCGGCCAGGTATTGTACCATACCGTCAGCGAGCCGGCACCACGCAGGGATCCATGTGGACACGCGGCTCCACCTCGTGCACAGCTCGGCGCGTACTCCCCGATTCATCGCCTCGTCGGGCCTCCAGGGAGGCTAACTTCCTGGCATAGTAGGGGCACGGCGTGCCGGGCCCCTACAGAGAGGCCTCCCGGCCGGGGCCGGTGCAACACCACTCGACCATCCCTGAGGGTTAGCGCTGATCCGCGGGACGATGCGATTCTCGATCCAGGCCTGCGGTTGGCAGAATCGCCTACGCGTCATCACCTGGGCGATGCTTGACAACCAGCAGTGGCTCTGATATGTTAGCATGACAATGGAATTGGTCGACAATAGGGTCTTGACCTGGCTGGGTCTTGCGTTCTCGAGAGAGGGCCACCAACCCCATCTCCCCCCGCAAGCGGGTGGCCTGTTCCCTTTGCCGGACCCGCATCCATGCAGAGGCAATCAGGCCGAGATCGGGCGGCCCTGTGCTCCAAACGCCGGGCAGCGGGGCGGCATCGCGTGTGGATGACATGTCACAGGGCAAACAGGAGGGGTGAGATGGGAAAGCACGTACTCACTATCGCGGGCCTGGTCCTCTTGTGCCTTCTGATGGCATGGGGAGCCGCCATCGGCTCGCTGGGCACGGTGACGGTGAACTCGACCACCGATACGAGCGATGGGGACACCTCTTCGATCAGCACTCTGATCGCGGCCCCAGGGGACGATGGCGTCATCTCGTTGCGGGAGGCCATCGAAGCCAGCAACAGCACTTCTGGCAGTGACACCATCTCCTTCAACATCCCCCTCACTGACACAGGCTATGCGGTGAGCGGGATCACCGGTACCTGGACCATCTCCCTGACCAGCTCCCTCCCCACCCTCACCGGCGGCGGCACGGTCATCAGCGGGACCACCCAGGCCGCCAATCAGGGCGACCGCAACCCCGACGGTCCAGAGATAGAAATCAGCGGCGCGCTCTTGAGCGGCACCTTTTGTCTGGTCATCGAATCGGCCGGCAACGTCGTTCACGGACTGGTCATCAACCAGTGTCCATTGGCCGGCGTGACCATTCAAAAGGCCGGTTCCAACTACAACACCGTGTCCGGCAGCTACCTCGGCACTGATGCTTCTGGTTCTTCAGATCTGGGCAACAAGTCTGGCGTATGGATCGGCGATGGGGCCGAGGGCAACGTCGGCGGCGGGGACACCCCTGGGGAAAGAAACGTGATCTCCGGAAACGACCAATACGGAGTCTATATCTACAACGGCGCAGACCGGAACACCGTCTCAGGCAACTACATCGGCACAGACGCCACAGGCACCCAGGCCCTGGGCAACACGGAGACGGGCGTAGGCATCGCTTATGGCCCACAGAACAACACGGTAGGCGGGGACACCGAAGGAGAAAGAAACGTCATCTCCGGCAATGATGGTGATGGAGTGTCTATCGGAGGAAGTGACACGATGAGTAACACGGTATCCGGTAACTTCATCGGCACCGTGGTAAGCGGCACTCAGGGGCTGGGGAACGGCGGCATAGGCGTCGTCGTCGGCGGAGGCGCTCAGAGCAACACCGTGGGAGGGGACATCGTAGGCGAGAGAAACGTGATCTCTGCCAACTGGATGGGCGTGAGTATCGGCGGCACCGACACCATGACCAACACCGTCTCCGGGAACTACATCGGCACCGACGCCACCGGCTCGTCAGACCTGGGCAACACCAATGCTGGTCTGAGGATCACCTCAGGGGGCCAGTACAACAGAGTCGGGGGCCAGACGGCAGGAAAGAGGAATGTCATCTCTGGAAATGGCTTCTACGGCGTGGAGATCGGCGGAAGCGGAGCCGATCATAACACTGTGTCCGGCAATTACATCGGAACCGATGCGGGGGGCACTGAGGAGCTGGGCAACACCTACGACGGCGTCTTCATTGGGAATGGCGCTGAAGACAACACCATCGGGGGCCAGACGGCCGAGGAGAGGAACGTCATCGCGGCCAGCACCTATAGCGGGGTGCACATTAACGGGGCGGGCACAGACGGGAACACGGTGTCTCACAACTACATCGGCACCGATCTTACGGGCAGTGAGGACAAAGGCAACACCTGGGACGGCGTCAGAATCGACGCTGGAGCAAAGGACAACACCATAGGCCCCCACAACCTCATCGCCCACAACGACAGACGGGGGGTCTACGTGGATGGTACCGGCACAACAGGCAACACCATCGCTCAGAACAGCATCCACGGCAACGGCGGCACCCTCTATCTGGGCATTGACCTCAACGCCGGTGGAAACGACGAAATCCCCGCGCCTACTGTGGTCACCTCCAGTGACCCATGCACTGTGCTGGGGACGGCCGTGGCAGGCAACACGGTGGAGGTGTTCACCGGGCCTGACGAGGAGGGCAAGACATACCTGGCGACCGCCGTGGCCGATGGCGCGGGCGATTGGACTGTCGTCGGTCCCTTCAACTTCGACACCTATGTCACCGCCACGGCTACCGATGGCAGCGGCAACACGTCGGAGTTTTCAGCAGAGGTGGAATCCGACTGCCACCTGCTTTTCCTGCCCCTGGGTGTGAAGAACTACTGACCGCTTTCCGAGAGGCGTCGGTTTCCGTACGTGCCTGGCGCCTGTGCCGCGCAGGGCCGAACCTCCGGGTCTTCACGCCCCTGAGAGTACGGCAGGTGTGCTGTACTCTGACCTGTACGGCAACCTGGTGCCTAGTCCACGGAAGAGCAGAGGTGCCTCGCTTCCCGTAGCGCAGCGATCGGCAGACGGTTTTGCTGCCCCTCTGTCATCATGAGCGAAGCGAAGGATCTCCAGCGAATGCCTCCCTTCAGTTGCGCTCAGGGTAGGCCCTTCGGCTTCGCTCAGGGCTAGTTCTGGACGCCGCCTCAGAATCACCCCGGGCTGAAGCCGGATCAGGCCCCGGGAGGCCCCCTCGCGCCCGACATCCTTCCAGAGAAGCACAAGATTTGACACACGCGCCTGCCGTAGACTATGATACCCCAGTCTGCACAGCCCAGAGGCAGGAGGAAATACATGTCCAGAGTCCTGGTCACCGGGGGAGCGGGCTTCATCGGCAGCAACGTTTGCCACCGGTTGCTCTCCCAGGGTCACGAAGTGATCATCTACGACAATCTCAGCAGGCAAGGCACCGAGAAGAACGTGGCCTGGCTGAGGGAAAATCACGGGGAGGGGTTCTCCCTGGTGCAGGCGGACGTGCGCGACTACCCTGCCCTCAAGGAGGCCGTGCAAGGTTGTGACGTCATCTACCACCACGCCGCCCAGGTGGCCGTGACCTGGTCGGTGAGCGATCCCAGGGAGGACTTCGAGGTCAACGCGCTGGGCACGTTGAACGTCCTGGAGGCAGCCAGGGCCAGCGATCCCCCACCCATCGTGCTCTACACCTCCACCAACAAGGTCTACGGGGGCATGGAAGAGGTGAAGATCGTGGAGCTGGACACGCGACACGCCTACGCCTCCCTGCCTCAGGGTGTGTCGGAAGCGCAGCCCCTCGACTTTCACTCTCCCTACGGCTGCTCCAAGGGCGCGGCCGACCAGTACGTTCGGGACTACGCCCGCATCTATGGCCTGAAGACAGTGGTCTTCCGCATGTCTTGTATCTACGGCCCACGGCAGTTCGGTGTGGAAGATCAAGGGTGGGTGGCCCACTTCCTCATCTCCTCCGTCCTCGGGCGGCCCATCACCATCTACGGCGACGGAAAGCAGGTCCGGGATATCCTCTACGTCGACGATCTCGTGGAGGCCTTCGGGCGTGCAGTGGAGCGCATCGACGTCTGCTCCGGCCAGGTGTACAACATGGGCGGCGGACCCCAGAATACCATGTCGGTGTGGGCGGAGTTCCACGAGTACCTCCAGGAACTGCTGGGCCACGATGTCACCGTGAGCTACGGCGACTGGCGCCCGGGAGACCAACTGGTGTACGTCAGCGATACCAGCAAGGCCGAGCGGGAGCTCGGCTGGAGGCCCCGCACCCCGGTCAGGGAGGGCATAGAGAAGCTCTTCCGCTGGGTGGTGGACAACAAGGGCCTGTTCCAGTAGAGCGGAGAACTCAGCAACGTGGGTCTGTTCGACAGGCGGAAGGCCAAGGGCAAGAAGGTCGTGATCATCGGTCCCGATGGCACGCCTCTCAGTCTGGTCGAGCGTCTCATAGCCCAGGGAGAGCTGCCCAACTTCGCCCGTATCTTCCGGGACGGCAGCGTGAAGCCCATGACCTCCTCCATCCCGGCCGTGTCCTCCGTAGCCTGGTCCTCGTTCATGACCGGTAGGAACCCCGGCAAACACGGCATCTACGGCTTCCTGGATCATCGTCCCCACTCCTACGACACCTTCATCCCCAACTCCAGGGCCATGCACGGGGAAACGCTGTGGGAGATCCTCAGCAGGCACGGCAAGCGGGTCGTGGTGATGAACGTGCCGGTTACCTACCCACCCAGGCAGGTCAACGGCATTCTGGTGGCCGGCTTCCTGGCGCCCAAACTGGAGAAGGGCACCTATCCGCCTGCCGTCGGGGAACGGCTAGTCAACATGGGCTACCGCCTAGACGTCGATCCCTGGCAGGCCAGAAACGACAGGGACAAGTTCGTCGAGGACCTCTACTACACCCTCGACAAGCGCGAGGAAGCGATGCTCCACTTCATGGACACCGAGGAGTGGGACTTCTTCATGCTCCAGATCATGGAGACCGACCGCCTGCACCACTTCCTGTGGGAGGAGATGGAGACGGAAGATCCGAAATACGCGCCCGCCTTCCTGGAGCTATATCGCAGGCTGGACGGACTCCTGGGAAGGCTGTACGACCGGCTGGCCGCTGACGTGACCCTGATCGTGATGTCCGACCACGGCTTCACCCTGATGAAGAGGGAGGTCTACGTCAACCGCTGGCTCCAGGACTACGGCTGGCTCTCCTTCACCCAGGACCCTCCCGAGTCGCTGGGGGACATAGACCCCCATTCCAGGGCCTACAGCATGGACCCGGGACGCCTCTTCGTCAACCTGCGGGGCCGGGAGCCCCTGGGCAGCGTGGACCCGGGGAAGGAGTACGAGGCCCTGCGAGAGGAGCTGATGCAGTCCCTCTCCGGCCTCCAGGACCCTGACAGCGGCGAGCCCATGATCGAGAGAGTGTACCGGCGCGAGGAGATCTACAGCGGGGAGTGCTATCCCCAGGCGCCAGACCTGGTAGCCATGCCCCACAGGGGCTACGATCTCAAAGGCTCCCTGAGCAAGGATGTCCTCACCGATAGAGGGGTTATCACCGGGGCGCACACCTACGACGATGCCATGCTCTACGTCCGCGGGCAGGAAATCGGGAAAGAAGTGGTCTCCATCGTGGACGTGATGCCCACCATCCTCCACCTGATGGGCGTGCCTATCCCTCAGGACGTGGACGGCGAGGTCCTGTTCTAGGGTTCGCCGCAGCGGCCCCCGACGCTCAACCCTCCCCAGGCTTCCTGCGAGCAGGCCGCGCTTCCGTCAGTTCCACCTCCAGGCCTCCGCTGAAGGCGGCGACCAGATTGTAGACCCACCCCGCCAGGTCCCCCACCAGAAGGAAGAGCAACCCGCCCAGGCCCGAGCCCAGGGCCACGAAGAGGAAGAACAGACCCCAGGAGAGGCTGTCCGCCCAGCGAGCGCCACGCAGGAGCGATTCCAGGTGCAGAAGAGCGATGACGTCGACGGGGATCGGCTGGCCCAGAACGTATATCTGGGCCTGCTGCCAGCCCTCCAGCAGGCGGCGCATCCCGCCCACGACCAACAGGCCACTACAGCCCAGGATGAGGCTGGGGACGAAGCTCACCAGCACCCCTAGCAGGCAGCCAAATCTGCTCAAGGAACCCACGCTGATGCGCCGGATGCTGTACCGGGTAGTCCCACTCATACGCCCGTCCCTCCTGGTTCTCCGAGGCGCAACCCATTATACATGGACCTATCGGTCGCTACAAAGCCCGGCGCGTAGGGCAAACTCAAGTTTGCCCTACGGAAGTGTTGAGGCGCCTGACTCTGACGAGTGGACCCACGGGTACACATCTCCGCGCTTCCCCTGTCACTCTGAGTGCAGCGAAGAGTCTCTTCCCAGATGCTCCCCTTCGGCTGAGCTCAGGGCAGGCCCTGCTTCGCGCCTCGGAATGACAGGTAAGCCCAGGCCGTCGTTCAAGGTATGTCTAACCCCTTCCCACTCCGAATGGACCTCGTCACCACCATTCCCATCCCGCCGGTGGACATCCCGGGAGGCCTGCTTCTTCACCCCATACAGGGCAAACTCAAGTTTGCCCTGCGGAGGCACAGAGCGGCCTGGCTCAGAAAGCGGGCTCGCGTCTGATTAGGTCCGCTCATGCCCTGTCACTCTGAGCGAAACGAAGAGTCTGGGAAGAGATATTGACTTTTGCCTCTCGCGCCTCTATAATCGAGTAACCTGGAGCGATCGCTGTGAGCAACCTGCACCAACCCCTTCCCCGGCACAACTGGCCAGACTGGTTTCTTAGCGCCGGCCTGTTCCTCGGCTCCTTGCTGGTCTACCTGAACACACTGGCCCCCTCAGTGGCCACCATCTTCGACGACAGCCTGGAGTTCCAGTTGATCTGCTACCTCCCAGGCATCGCCCATCCCTCCGGATACCCCCTCTACACCCTTCTGGGCAAGCTGTTCACCTTGCTCCCCGTGGGCGACGTGGCCTACCGCGTGAACCTGATGTCGGCCTTCTTCGCCGCCCTCACCGTGGCCTTGCTCTACGCCGCGCTGAGACTGCTCGTGGGACACAGGGTGCCGGCGATCCTGGGCGCAGCCACCTTCGCCGTGTCACCGGTCTTCTGGTCGCAAGCGGTCATCGCCGAGGTGTACAGCCTGAACGCGGCCTTCGTGGCGGCCACGCTGTGCCTGCTGCTGGCCTGGTCTCACTCCCGACGGGAGGAGCAGGCGGAGCGACGCGGTCGCCTGCACGACCCTACCACACTGCTCTCGCTGCTGGCCTTCGTCTACGGGCTGAGCCTGACCCACCATCGCACCATGTTGCTCCTGGCCCCTGCCGCGCTCCTCTTCGTGGCCCTGGTGGATCGGCGCGTCCTCACCCATGGAAGGCTGCTGGTCAAGCTGGCCCTGCTTCTGGTGACCCCCCTGGCCCTGTACCTCTACCTCCCCCTCCGGGGTTTGACCATGTCCTCCCTCAATGGGACTTACGAGAACACCCTTCGCGGCTTCCTTTCCTACGTCGCCGCTGGCTCCTATGGCGTCTTCCTCACGGAGAACCCCCTGGCCCAGAGCAGGGACCTGGCCTTCTACGCTGCGCTGCTGCGGGACCAGTTCACCTGGCTAGGAATCATCCTGGCCGGGGTGGGCCTGGCCTATTCCTTCGGCAGGCGCAGAGTGGCCTTGCTCTTGCTCCTCTTTGCGGCGACTACGGCGCTCTTCGCCCTGGGCTATCGGGTGCCCGACATCCAGGTGTTCCTCATCCCGTTGTTCCTCGTCTGCGCCCTGTGGATCGGCATGGGCTTCTCCGCCCTCTGGGAGCTGCTCCTGGCCCTCCTACGCAGAGTGCGCAAAGCGGAAACCGCCCTCCTGCGTTACGGAGTGTACTCTGGCCTGTTGCTGGGCGGAGCGCTGCTCCCTCTCCATCTATGGCAGGCTCACCTGGAAGAGATCGACCTCAGCCAGCGCCGGGAGGTGCACGACTACGGTGTAGACGTACTGAGCCAGCCCCTGGAGGAGAACGCCGTGGTGGTGGGCATCCTGGGGGAGATGACCCTGCTGGACTATTTCCAGTCGACGGAAGGGTTGCGCCCCAGCTTGACCACCATCCCCGCCGACACAGAGGCCGAACGACTGGCCGTGGTCAAGGCGCAGATGCAAAGCGGACGCCCGGTCTATCTGACCCGCCCCCTGAGCGGCGTGGAGGAGGCCTACCACCTCTCCAGCGTGGGGCCGCTGATCCGGGTCCACGAGCGACCGCCCACCCTTACGGTGGAGCCCAGCCACGCCCTCAGCGTGCCCTTCGGCGAGTCCATCCTGCTGCGCGGGTACGACACAGAGCTGAGGACCACCCACAACGGCCAACGGCTGCGGGTGACCCTCTACTGGGAGACACTGAGTGAGGTGGACGGGGACTACAAGGTCTCTCTGAGGCTCCTGGACGCGGAGGGGCATCTGGGCGCTGTTCGCGATGCCTTCCCGGTGCTCGACGCCTACCGCACCGACGCCTGGAGGCCCGGCGAGCTCATCGTGGACACGCATGATGTGGTCGTCCTGGCCGGCCTGCCTCCCGCCGACTACGGCCTGCTGCTCACCCTGTACGACCCCGACACGCTGGCCCCTGTGGCCAGGACCAACCTGGGCACCGTGGCCATCCCTCCCACCCTACAACTGGATCGCGCTGGGCCCTGGGACGTACAGCACAGGACAAAGGCTAATCTGGGCGGTCGCATCAGGCTCCTGGGGTACTCCGTGATCGGCGGGGAGTTCAAACCGGGGGACGGGATCGCTCTCACTCTCCTCTGGCAGGGCCTGGACCATCTGCGGGACGAGTACACCGTCCTGGTGTGGTTGGAGAATGAAGCAGGGGGCCACATAGGAGAGGCCGAAGGCGTCCTCAGCGGTCGTTATCCGACCACGATGTGGCAGCAGGGGGAGATCGTCCGGGAGTGGCAGTCGTTCCTAGTCTCCCCTGACATCGAGGAGGGACGATACTACCTGAAGATGCAGGTCCGGGTGCAGGGCAAACCCCTGGGACGCTTGTTCTGGGTGATGCCGACGAGCAGCGTCCTCGATCTGGGGCAGATAGAAGTTCAGGCCCGCGAAAGATCCTTCGACCTGCCCACCATGGGGCACGCCTTGGAGGCACGACTCGGCGACTCCGTGAAGCTGCTGGGCTACGACCTGGAGCCGGTGCAGGCGCATCCTGGAGAGAAGCTGGCTCTGACCCTCTACTGGCGGTGCCTGGGCACCATGGATAACTCCTACACTGTCTTCGTCCACCTTCTCCAGCCTGACAAGAGTATCCACGCCCAGCGAGACAGTCTGCCAGGACAGGGCCTCCTACCCACCACCAGTTGGATGGAGGGGGAGGTCATCGTCGACCCTTACGAACTTCCCCTCTCACCAGACGCGCCTCCAGGCACCTACACCATCATCGTTGGCCTGTACGACGCCACCACAGGAGAGCGGCTCCCGGTCTTCGATGCCGGAGGTAACCGCCTCGGTGGTCACCTCTCGGTCAGTCCATTCCAGGTGTCTGCTCTGTAACTTCGTGCCCGGAACCCACTGTCGTTTGACACCTGCGGGTCACTGGCTTAGAATCGCCCCAGAAGGACGGACAGACCACGGATGATGATGACCCCCGCCATCGGCAGCAGACAGTGCCAGGTAACCGCACACACCACTACTCGAGTCGGCCTCATTCTTGGCTTATGTAAACTGTGTGGCGTGTCCCAACCCATACAGCCGACAGGTTCCTCGTGTGGGCCGGTCTTTCGCCCGGGCAGGTGTGCAGGCTGGCGATGATCGTCTTCCTTATCCCCTTCGCTGTCGCCTTCCTGGGAGCCTTGCTCCTCAGCCCCCTCACCGGACGCCTGGCGCGGCGCCTTGGTTTCGTCGACGTCCCCCGCGAGCCCAAGCACGTGCACCAGGTGCCGATCCCCCGGCTGGGAGGCGTAGCCCTCTTCCTGCCCTTCCTGGTCGCGGTGGGATCGACCCTGCTGCTCCCCGTGGAACGAAAGGACCCGCTGGAGTTGCAGCGCCTCGCGGGTCTGCTCGTGGGCTCGGCCATCGTTTTCGGCCTCGGCGTGTGGGACGACAGGCGCGAGCTGGGGCCAGCACCTCAGTTCATCGTGCAGTTCGTGGCCGCAGCCGTGGCCATCTACTCCGGCATCACCATCGCCGAGATCGCCAACCCCTTCGGAGGGTTGCTGGAGTTCTCGCTCCCGGTCACCGTGGCCCTGACCCTGTTCTGGATGCTGGGCATGATGAACACGGTGAACTGGCTGGACGGCCTGGACGGCCTGGCGGGTGGAGTGACGGTCATCGCCTCTATCCTGCTCTTCGCCCACAGCTACCGTCTGGGCCAGTACAGCGTCTCGCTCCTGCCCCTGGCCCTGGCAGGTTGCGTCCTCGGCTTTCTGCCCTTCAACTTCTATCCCGCCAGGGTCTTTATGGGCACCTCTGGGGCCCTCTTCCTGGGCTTCGCCCTGGGTAGTTTGTCCATCATCGGCGGGGCCAAGATGGCCACCGCCCTCCTGGTGATGGGCATCCCCATCCTCGACGTGGCCTGGCAGATCATCAACCGGCTGCGCCTGCATCGCTCTCCCTTCCTGGGCGACCGGGGCCACCTTCACCATCGACTGCTGGACCTCGGCCTCTCGCAGCGGCGCGTGGTGCTCATCTTCTATCTGCTCTGCGCCACCTTCGGCACGCTGGCCCTCGTCCTGGTCTCGGGCCTCCAGAAGCTGCTGCTGCTGCTGGTCATGGGGTTGGTGGCGCTTATCGTGCTCGTATTGCTGGCCAGACGGGTCTAGCCCCCGCTGGGTAAGCCGGTCTGTGGTGGCACGAACCGGGTCCGGAACGCATCACCTGCGGACAACGAAGTGAATCGAGAACAAGCGCTCGCCCTCCTGAATGAGCACTGCCCTGGCGACGGGTCGTGGCGCACCCACTGTCTGCAAGTCAGCGCTGCGGCACGTTACCTGGCGGAGCTCATCTCCCAGAGAGGTTACCCTATCGACGTGGAGCAAGCCGGGGTGCTGGGCCTCCTTCACGACCTGGGCCGGTGCCGGGAGCACACTCTGCGTCACGGCATTGAGGGTTACCTGCTGGTGCGCGCCGTAGGTTATGGCGAGGACGGGCGCATCTGTCTCCTGCACATCCTCAAAGGGCGGACCCTCGACCAGGCGGTGAAACTGGGCATGCTGACTCCAGAGGAACAAGAGCAACTGGAGGGACAGGGCCGGTCTTCCAGCGAACTTTCGCTGGAGGAAAAGACTGCCATCCTGGCCGACGCGCTGATGAGCGACACGGGACTGGCGCACATCGAGGAGAAGTATGCCAATGCGCGTCGCCGATACGGCGCCCAGCTCCACCACGGTGATGACGAGGCCTGGGTCAAAGGGGTCGCCGCAGAGATCGCCCCAATGCTGGGCAGAGCGCCCTATGATGCCCTGAAGGGGCTCGGCGATGACGTACTATGAAGACTACCCCGTCCGCATCGTGATCCTCAACCTGATCGAGCTGCTACTGGCCCTGGTGCTTGGCGTCCTGCTCGTGGCCCAACTGGGCTGGTGGGCGGTTCTCTCCTATACGGCGGTGGGGTGCCTGGGACTGATCCTGTCCCTGGCCTGGGGGTGCACCAGATGCACCTACTATGGCCACCTCTGTGGCCTGGGCCTGGGGAAGATAGCCCCCCTCGTCTTTCGCCAGCGAGGCGGAGAGGAGTTTGGCCAGACGCTCTCCCAGACGGTAGCCTGGACCCTGGTGGGCCTGGCCCTGGCCTGGCCCCTGGCCGCCGGGTTGATCGCTCTCGCCGGAGGCTTTTCCGTGTCCACACTGGCGATGCTGATGGTCTTCCTGGCCTTGGTCGTCGTCATCGTCCTCACTCACTCCAGATGCGTGTGCGCGCACTGCCGGCAGGCCAAGGAGGGTCGTTGCACTCTGGGTCGCGTGGCCGGGCATTCTTGATCTTCGGCGTTGGGCCAGAGGGTGAGTCCCTGGTAACAGGAGGTGTGAGATGTCCACGTTCATCATGTTGAGCACCCTGACCGACGAAGGGGCGAAGACGATCACAGAGAACCCAGATCGTATCAAGGAGGTCAACGAGGAGATCGAGGCGCTGGGCGTGAAGGTCGTACACCAGTACGCCACCCTGGGTCGGTATGACTTCGTAAATATCGTCGACGCCCCCGACAATGAGACCATCGCCCGGGTATCGGCGGAACTCTCCTCCCGGGGCAGCGTGAGGCTCGAGACCCTGGTGGCCATCCCCATAGCCGCCTTCATCGCCAGGCTCAAGTAGCGGCCCGACCGGAGCTCGCCCCGCCGGTCATCACTCCAGGGCCACGGAAGTCCAGCAGGAGCAGCCTTACCCTTCCCCTGTGAGGCTTCTCGCAGGGTTCTCCTGCGTGGTCGAGGCCTGGCTGGCCTCAATTGTCACCAGGCCGTAAACGACTAGCAGAGCCAGGGCGTAGGCCAGTCCGCCAGCCAACAGCACGCGAGAGAAACCGTGGGAGATGGCGATCATCACCGCCAGGATGGAGCTCAGCACTGAGGCGCAGCCGTTGATAGCCCAGGCCCAGGGCACCAGACCCGGCGCGATCCGGCCCACCAGCCTGATGCCGGCAGGGAACGGTACCCCCATCAGGAAGCCCAGGGGGGCCAGCAAGACCACGGAGACAGCCACACGGACGGCGAGGTGGAGTCCCAACAGCCAGTGGAACAAAGCAGGAAGCAGCAGCGGGTAGCAGGCCAGCAGCAAGATGAGGCCCACCATCACCCTTGTCAGGGGCAGCCTGGGTGACAAGAGGCTCCCCAGGCCAGAGAAGGTCAGCAGGCCAAACAACACGGTAGCCAGCGCGTAGACGGGATGGCTCAGGAAAAGGATGAAGCGCTGCAACAGTGGGATCTCTATGAAGAGGTACCCGATGCCCAGGAACAGAAAGTAGAGGAAGATGCGTCCCCCGTGCCGGGTCTGCCCTCGACCCCTCAGCAGAACGAGGGGCAGGAGCACCAAGACCAGGGAAGCCAGAAGCACCAGGATCAGCAAAGCCAACAGCACAAGGTAGCCGCTGCCTGCCCAGGGTTGCCAGGTCTTGCCCAGGGCCCGGAGTATCTCCGGGGTCTGGGCCCAGCGGAAGAAGTGGAAGAAGAAGGGACGATCATCTGTGGGCAGCCTGACATCGAAGGGATAGGTTGCATAGAACTCCACTGTGTTCTCCGCTCCGAGCAAGGCCGCGTAGGCCTCGTAGTAGACGGGCTCGTCCAGGATGCCGTAGCGGTTGACCTCCTGTCTCCCGATTCCCCTGTAGTAGACCAGGTCGAAGCGTTTCTCCCGCGAAAACTCTCTCACCACGTCCAGTTGTTCCGAGGTGAACTCCTGTCGCTTGACCAGCAAGATCATGGTGTACAGGCTCCTGAGGGCGACGACGTGCTCCCCCGGGCCCTCCACCCCGACTCTCTCCAGTGCCGTCACGGCCAGGGCCAGGACGCGTACTTCCTCGCTGGGAGGCATTTGAAGCCAGCGAGGGACCACCAGCAAACCGTCTGGTGCGAGGTGGTCCAGATAGTCGACGAAGGCCTCGGTAGTGTAGAGGTAGCTCTCGGACAGGCTATAAGCACCGGAGCCTACCGGACGGTAGCTGTCCGCCAGAGACACCTGTATGACGTCGAACTCCTGATCGCAACGACGCAGATAGCTACGTCCGTCTTCGGCCACCACGTGAACGTCTTCCTGGGAGTACAGGTCCCCAGCGTACTCCGCGTACCTGTCTCTCACCACACTCGTGACCAGAGGGTTGCTGTTCACGGCGACGATCTCCGAGGCACCGCCGTGCGCTGCTATCATCACGTCCAGCCCGGCGCCCGGTTCCAGGATCAGCACGCGAGGGTGGGACACCAGTTCGTAGGGGACAGCACCCAGGAGGAAGTCGAGGAAGCCCAGGTCGGTGCCCGGCGAGGCCGCCGTCAGGGGACTCAGATTGTCCCCATCCGTGAACACGCCCTTCTGGGGAGGAGGGCTCTGGGGGTACGTGTAGCTCAATCCGGGGGCGGAGCGTATGCCCTCGCTCTCCACCACGTCCACGCGAGAGAAGGCGTTCCAGCCGCGGTAGGCGATGTGGGCGCCTGGGTAGCGCAGGCTGTTGCTGAGCGACTTGTACGGCGACATCCTGATCTCGAAGACCTGGGGCAGGCGCAGGGTACAGGCCGCCAGGATCACGATCAGGCCCGAGGCCAGCGCCAGCCACATCCGCGAGCGGCGATAGCAGAGACACAAAGCAGCGACGGCGCCCAGGAGGGAAACCATGACCACCGCCTTTTCTCCGCCGCCCACGGCCAGCATGGCCAGGGCCGCAGGGCAGCCCAACCCCGACCCCAGGAGATTGGCGAAGTACACCTTACCCGCCTGCTCGGGCGCCGCCGCCAGGACTACCGCCAGCACCAGCCCGCTGAAGAAGAACGGCACGGCTAAGGAGAGGTAGTAGATGGCAAAGTACACCATCTGGCGCTCATCGAGGGCGATCTGGTAAGAGTCGAAGGGAACGAGGTTGCAGGCCAGGTAGCCTCCGATTACAGTCACCGCAAAGAGCAAGCAGAGGAGTGTCACCAGCTTAGCCAGGTCGCGTCTCAGCAACCGGGGGAACACGGCCAACAACGTACCGCTGGCCCCCAGACCAAGCAGTGCCAGACTGACGGTCATGAAGGCAAAGTGGTACCATTGGGCCACGGAGAACACTCGGGTCAAGGCGATCTCGAAAACGAGGGTGGCCGCAGACAGCAGAAACACAGCCAGATAGAGGATACTCATACCGATGACTATAGATGAAGGGGAGGCCTTTTTCAAACCGTCATGACGAGGATGTTTCGTATCTGGCGCGCAAACCGCAACCTGGCGGTGTTCCTCATCGCTATCGTGCTCATGGAAATCGCACACGGCGTAGAAGTGATGGCGCTCTTCCCTCTCTATCTGACGGAAGTAGTGGGCTCATCCGTGGCGGTGGTGGGGGCAGTGATCTCCAGCTACCTGATCGTGGACATCCTGACGCGCACTCCAGCAGGGTGGCTGGCCGACAGATGGGGGCGCAAGGCTGTCCTCCTGGGAGGCATCGCGCTTTCCGTTCTGCCTCTGGCGCTGATGATGAGAGTCACCGATGCTAACACCTTCCTGCTGCTCAACGCCGTGAATGGGCTGGGGGCAGGCTGTATCTGGCCCGCCATCTACGCGGGCGTGGCCGATACCTATCGCCACAGCGAGCGCGGTGTGATCATGGGCATCTTGAGCACCGTGATGCTGGGCGGACTGGCACTGGGCCCCATCAGCGGCAACCTGCTGCTGGGATTGACCTCCTATCACGTCACCTTTCTGGTGTGCATCGGGCTGGTCTGCACTGTCTTCGTTTTCGTGCTCTTCATGGCCAGAGAGACTAGGGCACCCACGCCAGACGGCCCGACCGCGGCGAAGGCGGACCGCCTTCTGCCCCTGACCGGAGAGCTCGTCCTGCTGGGCTCCATTGCGCTATTGCTGACCGTGTCCCTGGCCTTTCTCCTGCCTATCGTCAGCCTTTACGGCTCGGACGTTCTTCGGGTGGGCAAGGTGACGATGGGCCTGATGCTGGCCATCCCCGGCGGCATCACGGCCCTCGCCTTGCTGCCTGCTGGACTCCTTGCCGACCGCGTCGGTCGCAAGCCTCCCATCGTGGCCGGCCTGGCCCTGCTGACTCTCTGTTACGCGGGTGCCCCTGCAACCACGAATCTGCTGGTGGTCACCGTCGGAGCAACGTGTGCGGGCCTGGGCTACGCCCTCGCGGTCCCGGCCTGGAACGCCCTGACCATGGACCGCATCCCCTTGGGGAGTCGAGGCCTGCTCCTGGGAGCTGTGGCCACTGTGCAGGGCGCCGGACTGGCGGTGGGGCCTGTCGTGGGCGGTTACCTGTGGGAACGGCTCCATCCCTACGCACCCTTCGCGGCCGGTGCCTGCCTTCTTCTGCTGGCCACACTCCTCTCCCTCGGCATCAAGCGCCACCGGTGACGAGTGGACCACCCGGGGCACGGACAGAGTGAGGCCGGTGCCCGGCTCGACCACCAGGGGCAGCCATTGCCGGTCTCAAGGTCTGCGGCGCGAGCGTGCAACCCAAACACCTCCGTATCACAGGGCGTGTGGCCCGCGAAGCGCAAGCGCAACATCGTGGCTGATGGCGTACCTCGTGCGTACCGGTTGCGCATAGCCCAGAGAGGCACATGCGCCCTCCGATCTGCGCCCGCGACGGATTTGCATTCTGCTCGAAACCTGCTATAATGGACGCAATATGAAAGGGAGAGTACAGTAATGAGCAGGAAACTCGTGGCACTATTGACTCTGCCCCTGTTGGCTGCAATACTCCTTGGGTGTTCCCTGGGAGGCTTGTTCCAGGCACCGGCGGAGACGCCTACGCCTACCAAGACCTTCGTCCCCACGTTCACAGCGACACCGACGGCGGTGGCAAGTCCATCGGACACGCCCGAGCCGACTTCTCCGCCCGAACCGACGGCACCACCGGAGTCTCCGACGCCGACGCAGCCACCCTCGCCCACCGTTGGGCCACCCACCAGTACGGCAACGCCACGCCCGCCGGCACCAACGTCGACCCCGGCGCCGCCACCCCCCACGAACACTCCACAGCCAGTATACGATTACGTCCTGACCAAGGAGCCGATCAAGGACTTCTGCCATGCCGGGACCTGTCTGCCAGAGGTCAGGGGGGATGTTCTGGATGCCCAGGGGAACCCTGTTGACCGCTATTCGGTAGCCATCAAGCTGAACTCCCCGGTGTTCGGTGTGCAATTCTGTGCCGCAGGTGACGAGGCCAAGATGCTGCAGCCAGGTCAATTCAAGTTCGAATCGCCAGACGGCCGGACGTTCGGTGAGTACACGTTGACCGTAGTTAGAAGCCAGGGTGACCCTACGCCGCTGTCCCAGACCTATCTGCTGGGCGGCCAGGCGGCGTTGAAAGGGCAGCACACAGGCATAGAATTCCGGCGCAAGTTCTAGGGTGCCCGATTCCCTGTCCGCCCGGCGAGGCCGCCAGCGAGGGGCGGCTGGGGCGGGTTTTTTTCCAAAGGCGGGAGGTCTTCCAGCTCCCGCTTTGGCTTGTCAGCGAGACAGGGTGACGCTTCCTTGGGGAAAGGAGATCAGCAGGTTTAACAATGATTAGTAGAAGGCTCGCAGGGACAACGACCGCGGTCTTGGTGACCGTGCTGGTCATGGTCAGCCTCCTGGGCTGCTCTTTGACGTCTTTCATGGGCTCTCCGACCTCCACAGCAACGTCCACCCGAACCCCCAAACCCACCTTCACACCGACGGCGACCCACACTTCCACACCGATATACTCGCCGACACCTATCCCCACCGACACGCCCACCGTCACGCCCACACCCGAGGTGACGGACACGCCCACACCGACCACAATCCCTCCCACCGCGACCCGGCGCCCCGTTCCGCCAACCCCCACCCGGCCCGCTGCCACAGCGACGCCGAAGACACCACCGCCCACGCCCAAGCCCACGTATGATTTCAGATACGTGGCGGGAAGCCTGCGGGCTTTTCCCAATTGCGGTACCGTCTATTTTAAGGGCAAGATAACGGGCATGGGGGGCGAGCCGGTCAACGGCAGAATCGTGCGCTTGAGGTTCGCCGATAACGTGGCGTTCAAGACCAGCGGGTTGGGAGAGTCCCCGGGCGAGTGGGGCTTTTCCCCTCTGTCCCCGAACATGTACCACGCGCCGTTCACGTTTCTGATCGACATCGTCTCCAGCGAGAGCAACCCACAGCCCCAGTCGGACACGGTGCAAATCGACTTCGTCGGTTGCGACGTCGCCGGTCAGTTCGAGAACATCGTGTTCGAGTACGCCCGCTAGGATGCCGGGTATGCCGTGCAGCGCTTGAAGGGCCTGAAGTCTGACCGGGATGGGAGGCCACAGGGGAAAGGCACATCTCCGTTGTACAGGGAGAGCGGAGCCAGGCTGGCCCTGGCGGCGGTGGCAGCGATGATCACCGTCGCTTGTAGCTGCCCGCTGTTGCCCCTGGTGTCGTCGCCACCCAGGGCAACCCCTACACCGACCAAGACGGTCGAACCTTCTTCCAGCCCCAGTCCCACGGCGACACCCGAACAGACCCCGATCCCCACGGCCACGACAAGGCCGACGGAAGCTGCCACGGTCACGCCTACCGACACGCCCACAGAGACCCTGGTGCCCGCCACGGTCACCCCTCGACCGCCAATGGCGACCCCCACCCGCGTCCTCCCCACCGCTACCTCCACTCCTGGTTGGGAGTTCGTGTACATGGAGAACAGCATGACGTCGCAACCGAACTGCGGTTCCGTCTATCTGGAGGGCAAGATCGTCAACGAGGCGGGCGAGCCTCTCGATGGGATAACCGTGCGCTTGCGCTGGTGGGACAATGTGGAGTACGAATTGAGCGGCACGGCAGGGGGGCACTCGCCCGGCAAGTGGGGGTTCTCGCCCCTGTCCCCTGATCAGAACCGGGCCCATCAACCCTTCATTCTGGACGTAGTGGGCAGCCAGGGCAACCCCGTGCGCCTGTCCGAGGAGCTACACGTGGACATGGCAAACTGCAGCGAAGCCGGCCAGTTCACCAACATCACGTTCGTGTCTAGAAGGTAGTGCAGACAAACCGTAGACGGTCGATCCCGTCATGAAGATAGAAAGCAGGGCTGACAAGTCGGCGTGGGATCGAAGGGCAACCACCGCACAGTGAGAGAAACAATCGTGGGCCAGACGAGAGTCAAGTTGGCCGTTCTGGTCGTCGCAATCGCCATCACGATGGCCACGATAAGCTGCACTTGCCCCCTGCTATCCTTGGTGGCGCCCCCGGCCACGGTCACTCCCACGCCCACCAAGACGCCCAGGCCGTCGGTCACGGCGACGTGGGCAGCCACGCCAACGGTGGAGGTCCAGCCATCGCCTACGGCCACGCCCCTTCCCACCGATACGCCCACCCTGGTGGCGACGTTCACGCCCACGCAGACTCGAATACCGCCCACGCCGACCAGGCGTCCGGCCACGCCGACCGCTACTCGGCCGCCGGCGAGCCCTACACCCCGGCCGCCCACGGCAACGGCCACCGTCTCGTACCAGTATTCCTTGTACAGTCCAGTCGAGTACCTGCCGGACTGCGCCATGACTACCATCGAGGGAACGGTGTGGGGCCTTAACCCGCCAGAGCAGTTGGGAGGCGTTCTTCTCAAGGTGTGCGTGGAGGGCGAGTTCTGGTGTGGGCCGCTCCAGACTGGACAGGACCCAGACAAGGGTGCGGGATACTACAGTGGCGTTCTCGACCCTGAGGGTCCCAAGGCTGGCAACTGGTGGGTGGCCGTCGTCGATGCTCAAGGCCACCCCCTCTCCCAGGCCGTGCTGTTCCAGACCGACACGTACGACTGCGATCCGGACGGTACCGGTCACCAGTGGGTGATCATCGATTTCAAGAGAAACTACTGAGACGAGGAGGACCAGATCATCAACGCCAAGACCGTTCCCCTATGCATACTGATCTCTCTTCTCATGGTGGGAAGCCTGGGATGCTCGCTCGGTTCACTCGTCGCCGGGGCGCCCGCCCCCACGGCGACACCGACCATAGGCCTGGTCGCCACCTTCACCGCGACAGCTACCTCTACCGCGACACCCACTCCCACTGAAACTCCCATAGCGACCGATACCCCTCCTGCCACGCCTACGTCGACCCCACTTCCCACGGCCACAGCCACGCCGCCCTACGTCACTTACACAGTGCAGGCCGGCGACACCTTGAGCAGTATAGCCAGCCGATTCGGCGTTTCTGTGCAAGCGATCATGGACGCCAACGGGCTGAGCGGTCCGATCATCAACATCGGGATGGAACTCATCATCCCCTCGAGCGGAAGCTCAGTCTTGCCGCCAGCGAACCCGACGTCGACCCAGACCGGGGCCGCTCCGACCTCCACCAGACAGCCCCCCACGCCGACCACACCTCCACCGACGGCCACACAACAGAAGTATCAGTACGAATACGTGGACGGGAGCATGCAGCCGTACGAGAAAGGATGCAGCGACTTGGGAGTGCAAGGCGTGATCCTGGACGCTTCGGGAAGGCCTATCACCGGCCAGGTGACCGTCAGGTGGCAGCTCGACAGCTACGTGGACTACTGGGTCACCGGCAACCCTATCGAGCAACCGGGCACCTTCAAGTTCGGGATCTTCCCCGGGCCGATCTACCACGGCAACAAGACCTCGACCATTCAGATAGTGCAGAGCGAGTCCAATCCCCAGCCGCTCTCCGAGCCCCTGACCTGGCAAGTCCAGGATTGCCTCGAGGGGCCTGAGTTGTTCGCCAACGTTACCTTCCGTCACCGATGATCACGGGGACAGACGAAAAGAGAGCCCGCGCTGCGGGCTCTCTTCGCTTATCGTAGGGCAACGTCTCTGAACGGCAACTCTACCTGTGCTTCAAACCCCAGTCATATGGTATCTCGTCAGTATCATATGGCAGGCGGTGCTCGTCGGGCTCGTCGTAGTCGTATAGCTGGGTAGGCACGTTGATGATCAGAGCCACTCCCTCGCCGACCCCCTTGAACCCGTGCACCACCTCGGGAGGTATCTTGATCAGGCAAGGGTTCCGCTCTCCGATGAAGAACTCGTTCACCTCACCGTAAGTCGGCGAACCCTCTCGACGATCATACAACACCACCTTCGACATCCCATGGATACACACGAAATGGTCGGTCTGAAGCTTGTGATAATGCCAGCCCTTGACCACCCCCGGATAGGCCGCGGTCAGGTACACCTGACCGAACCTCTCGTACTCGTCCCAATCGGAGCGCAGTATCTCCATCAGATAGCCGCGTTCGTCGGGAATAAAACGCAGCTGTCTGACTTTCACCCCTTCGATCACCATCTCTCTCCTTCACTACGAGCCTCTGACCAGAATGAAGACCTCCACGAGCGCCAGGGCGCTCAGCAGCAGCAGCGTATTGATCCAGTTGAGTGCCTGTCCCATGCGAAGCCACGAGCAGAGTGTCACGAACAAGGCGGCCAGCGCCCCTTCGCGGAAAGACCTCCTGGCGTCGCTCCTGTAGGACTTCGCGGACGTGAAGCGGAAGTGCAGGTAGTGCGCCAGCGGGGACAGCAGGGTCAGCAGGGCCACAAACAGCAAGCCAAGAAAGAGCATGCGGTTGATGGCCAGGGACGGGTCCGTGTTCCAGATTACATAGGCCAGACCCAGGCAACTGGATACGCACGCCACCCACGAGAGGGTCCACAGTCGCCGAGCAGTCACCACACTCCTTTGCACCACGAGCACTGCTGGATTGTACAACATCCAGCGCGTCAGGGCAATTGATAACTTGCCCCGGCTGTGATATAATCCTCACGCGATGAAGTACGTCATCGGCCTCACGGGGAACATCGGCAGCGGCAAGAGCACCGTGCTCGGCATGCTACAGCAACTGGGGGCCAAGGTCGTAGACGCCGATGACCTGGTGCACCAGGCGATGGCTAAGGGCACCCCCGTGTGGCAGACGATGGTGGACACCTTCGGCCGGGCCATCCTGGATGAGCATGGCGGTATCGATCGCCACAAAGTGGGCTCCATCGTCTTTGAGGACCATGAGGCTCTGAGGCGTCTGGAGGGGATAATCCACCCGGCCATCGATGACCGGTTCTTCCACTTCGTCCGGGAGGCGAAAGAGCAGGTCCTGGTGGTGGAGGCTGTGAAACTGATCGAAAGCGGGTTGCACCACAAGCTCGACTCTCTATGGCTGGTGACCTGCCCCCGCGAGGAGAGTCTGCGCCGGCTCGTGGAGGGCAGGGGTGCAGACCCGGAGGACGTTCGAGAGCGACTGCGGGCCCAGATGCCAGAGGAAGAACAGGCGCACTGGGCCGACGTGGTCATAGACAACGGGGGAACCCTGGAACAGACCTGGGAGCAGGTCCAGGCAGAGTGGGACAAGATCCAAAAGCAGCTACGCCGTCCGGGGTGAACGTGCGACGGGCACGGCGGCAGGATCTGCAACCATCGCCGGGATCGTGCTGCTGGAGAGGTTGCGGCCCACGCCTCGATGATCCCCGTCTTTGCATAGCGCTGAACGGAGCGAGTTCACTCCACACAAGGAGGCTACAAACCGATGGCACCACTCAAGGAATTCGTGAACCAGCACCCCAATCTGGCGGCCTGGACTGCCCTGGCGTTGGGCATGGTCGTCCTGTTACTCATCGCTGTGCAACACGTGGGTCTGCTGGCGGGCCAGGTACTGGCCCTGGTGGTGGTCACCATTCTGCTGGCGGGGTTGTGTGTCTGGATCATAAGCCTGGAGTAGACTGACCAGGCCCGTTCTTCGCAGGACAGCGTTCTACGTGGGGGAGAGCGTTTGCTCTCCCCCACTTCTATTTCAAGAATCTTGACCAGAATCTTAAAATTCTCACCTTGTACCTCAATATTTCGATGTTCTATATTGACAAATCTCAGACTCTGAGTTATAATAATCAACGCGTAAATTGAGATTTGCGAGAATCGGGCATGAGATCCTTACCCGCCAGCGAGTTCGTCTCTCAGCGCAGCACCGTGGCCCGCCAGAGACGACACTGTCCGGACAACAGTAGAGGAGGTTGGAGTGGAAGTGACTATTGACCTACGGAAGAGGCGAGCACACTACAGACTCACTATTGATCTGCGAGAAAGGCGGGCACGGCCGCAGAGGACAGCGAGGAGCCTCCCTTCGCCTACACCATCGGGAACCCTTGACCAAGTCGCTGTCAGGCATGTCCTGGCCTCAGGGAGTCGGCCGGTAGCGCCCGTTATTTGAGCACAGCCGCAGAGGAGAGGAGTTGGTCCATGTATCAAGTCATTGGCAAGTGCCCGGTATGCAGAGAAGAGCTGACCGTCACCAGACTGCACTGCCGGAGCTGCGATACGGCACTGGAGGGACAATTCAACCTGGGCAAGTTCTACCGTCTCAGCCCCGAGCAACTGCACTTCGTAGAGACCTTCATCAAGTGCGAGGGCAAGATCACCAGAGTGGAGGAAGAGCTCGGCTTATCTTATCCCACCGTACGGAGCCGGCTCAACGACCTCATCAGAGCCCTGGGATATGAGGTCCCTGCCCAGGCCACGATCAGCGCGGAGCGCCGCAAGTCCATCCTGGAACAGGTCCAGGCTGGACAACTGTCTCCACAAGAAGCGGTGGAACTGCTGAAAGGCGTCGAGAGATAGAGATGGAAGAGTCCAGACCCACGAGAGCGCCGTTCAGAGACGTGTTGAGGAACAGGGATTTCCTGGCCCTGTGGGTGGGTCAGGTCATCTCCCAGATTGGAGATAGTTTCACCTACCTGGCCCTGCTGATCACCGTCAATCGGCTGACCGGTTCCACCATGGCTATGGGGGCCATGGTTATCTCCCTGAGCCTGCCGCCACTTGTGTTCAGCTTCCTCGCCGGCGTCGTGGTCGACCGTGTGGACCGCAAGAAGGTGATGGTTCTCTCAGATCTCCTGCGCGGCCTGCTGGTCCTGGCCTTCCTCACCGTGCGCAGTGCGGATCAGATCTACGTCTTCTATGTCGTGGGCTTCCTCATGTCATCGGTGAGCGTCTTCTTCAGCCCCGCCAAGACGGCCATGATCCCGCGCATTATCCAGGGAGACGACAAACTGCTGTCTGCGAACGCCCTTTCACAAACGGTGCGCGTCGTGGCCTTGCTCTTGGGGCCTGCGCTGGCTGGCTTCGCCATCGCCTGGGTGGGCACGGGGCCAGCATTCCTGGTGGACTCTATCAGCTACGTGCTCTCCGGAACCGCTATCCTGGCCATTAGAACCGATGGGAGGAATGCCGACCAGGAGAGGACCAGCCTGCACGTGCTCCGGGACAGGCTTGCTGAGGGCTTGTCCTACACCGCGCACAACAGCACCATCCTGGGCATCGTGGTCACCCTCCTGGTCGCTCTACTGGGTGTGGGAGCCATCGAGGTACTTTTCGTCCCCTTTCTGCAAGGTCAGTTTGGGGCCGGTCCGGAAGCACTGGGCTTTGTGCAGACCACCCAGGGCATCGGCATGCTGCTGGGAAGCGCCCTCATCGGCAGCCTGGCCGCCCGGTTCAGGCTCACCCGTATCATCGCCTGGTCCGTAGCCCTGCTGGGCGCCGCCATCGCCGTCTGCGGCACCCTGAACCACTATGCGTTGGTCCCGTTGGCCACTCTCGTGGTCGGCCTCAGTCTAGCACCCCTGAATGCCGCCTTGAGCACGCTGATGCAGGTCGCCGTGCCCGACGCCAAGCTGGGCAGGGTGAGCAGTGTGGTAGACACAACCGGAACCGTGAGCTACCTCATCTCCATGGGCAGTGCTGCTGTTCTGGCCGACGTCATAGGGATCCGGACCGTTTTCATAGCCGCCGGCGTCATCACCGCCCTCTCCGTACTGCCAGCCCTGACGATGATGAAAGAACCCGAGAGCACAGCGCACCCTGCCCCGGGGGCGCGCCGCCAACGCTCGACGGACCAGCTAGTGGAGGTGTGAACCATGCTTGCGGGTTTGGCGGAGGAGGACACCAGCGCACGCGGATTGCGACCCTTCAACCCACTGCTGGATCTGAGGCCGGCCATAGAACTGATCGAACTCGCCTTCGGCGAGGCGTTGGACCCCTTGAGCCGCGACACCCTGCACGAGATGCGAGCCCTGGCCTGGCTGCTAGGACCGCTGTTCTGGGTGTTCAGCGCCATCCGTTCGCCCCTGGCCGACTCCTACAGTGGTTTCGTATGGGTGGAGCGAGGCAGCATCGTGGGTAACGTGACTGTACACCGTCGATACTCCGAGAAGCAGGGCTGGTTCATCAGCAACCTGGCCGTACATCCAGATTACCGCCAGAGGGGGATCGCTCGCGACTTGGTGACCGCTGGCCTGGAGATGGCGCGACGAAAGGGAGCCCAGCGGATCAGCCTGGAGGTGAGAGCCAACAACGTCACGGCCAGGAAGCTGTACGAGGGCCTCGGTTTCCGAGAAGTCGACTCGGCCAGCAGAATGCGCATGTACCCCCTGGCCAGTGCCAGGCCGGTGGCCTCCGAGGGGTACACAGTCGAGACGGTGGGCGCAGAACGATGGCCAGGACTCCTTCGACTGACCAGGGAAACCCTAACTCCTGAGGCCACAGAGATCATGCCGGGCGAAGAAGAGATCTACCAGCGATCGTGGCCTCGACGGCTGGCCTCCGAACTAGGTGACCTGCTGAATGGCCGCACCACTCTCCGGCTGGTCGCGGAGAAGCGCGGTGAGATTGCTGGTGTCGTCACCCTGCACACGGGCGGCCTCTTGCGTGCCCACGTCCTCCATCTGATGGTACATCCAGCGCATCGAGGTCAGGTGGAGGAAACGCTGTTGACGAGCGCACTTTCCGCGCTCAAGACCGATCGCTCGCACGAGCTGGTGGCCAGGATCCACCCCTCCTACGACCAAGCCCGCCAGGTCTTCACGAAATACGGGTTCGCAGAGGAAGAGACACTGGAACTGCTAACACTGAGCTTGAAGGATAAAAAGGAGAAGAACCATGACCACCGACGAGGAGAGACTTCAGATCCTGAGGATGATTGAAGGGGGCCAGGTCACGGCCGAGGAAGGAGCCAAGCTTCTCGATGCTCTGGAAGGGCCTTCAAGCGGCGAGCAAGCCGGCGGCTCTCCGCGCTGGTTCCGCGTCCGCGTCACCGACCTCCGTACCGGCAAACACAAGGTGAACATCAACCTGCCCATGAAGCTCCTGGACGTCGGAGCGAAGATTGGAGCGAAGTTCGGTGCGCCGGCCGATCTGGACATCGAGGAGATCATAAGGGCGATCAAGGAAGGTGCCCAGGGGAAAATCGTCGACGTGGAAGACATCGAAGAAGGAGAGCGCGTCGAGATATACGTGGAGTAGGTTGACTAACACCCGCTCGCACGTGTAGAATCGGGGCCAAAGGTCAGAATGCTGAACGGAGGTCTATCCCCATGATGCGGAAGATCCTGCTACGGCTGCTCATCAACGCCATAGCCTTATGGGTGGCCGTCCAGATTGTGCCGGGCATCCACGCAGAGAGCCCTCTCACCATCCTCGTCGTTGCCCTGATCTTCGGTGCCGTCAACGCCCTTCTACGGCCGCTGGTCAAGTTCTTCACCTGCCCCATGATCATCGTGACCTTGGGACTCTTCATCTTCGTGATCAACGCCGTCATGCTGTGGTTCACAGCCTGGGTGGCCGGGAGACTGAATCTCGGCTTCAGTATAGACGGAGGGTTCTGGCCCGCCTTCTGGGGTGCCCTGGTGATCAGCGCGGTGAGCCTGGCCATCAGCTTGCTGATCAAGGAGGAGAAGGACTAGTACAGCCTCTCAAGATAGCCCTGCCTCCGAACACGATACTGATCCTAGAGGGCACCCAGTGAGGTGTGGTAGCTGAGCAAGACCTCACCCTCAGGACCCAGGAAGGTGAAGGAGACCTGGTCATCGGGGGCAAGCCCAGGAGGCAGGGGCACACCATCGAGCTGTGGGCTGTCCGGGCTGACTATCGTCTCACGGCGGGATAGGACCTCATCTCCCACGGTCAAGAGCGCTGTGCCCGATTGCGGCGAAGTGGCCGCCAGTCCCAGCCGCAGCAGGTTATCCTCGAGATCGAGATTCACGGCGAGGTCGCGGTTGGCGTAGTCCAGTCCCCCTATGGCCTGGAAGGGGTACCAGTACTCGATCCAGCTTCTGCTTCCCTCAGGTTCCAGGCTGAGGTCGTCCTCGGGCCAGAAGGTCCTGTTAGGACCACCCCACATCTCGAAGTATTGACTTCCGTCATCGGTGTACTCTGATGCGTACGCGGACTCAGATCCCCAGGCGAACAGCTTGACCCCGGGGACCGCCTCCCTGGAGTAGATGCGGGCCACGCCCAGGCCGGTATCGTGATTGTACGCCCCCACGAAACCCTCGCCCGGCTCGGGGAGGAAGAAACCAAGCCAATCGTGCCAGTTGTAATACCAGGACAGATCCCTGCCCTCCCACATCGGCCAACTCACGATGGCTCTCTCCCCAGGCAGCCCGCTTTGGGGACCCGCGCTGTGTATGACCACCTCGTCGTCGGGATAGATGAACTCCGTGTTGGGTGATACGGACGAGCTACCCAGGGTCAGCATGGCGTTGGTCCAATACTGATAGCTGATCGTGGCGCCGGTAGGGTTCTCGATCGTGGGGCGTATGCTGAAGTACGCCGTGTCTGGAGCCAGTGCGATCTGCACGCTCACGCGAGGCCGGGCATCGGTGGTGTCCCTCACGGTCACCGTCGCTCCCTCGGATGAAGTCTCCACCGAGTAGCTCCACGGCACCCCCCACTCGTAGCCGTGTTCGTTGACCGGAAAGGCCCACTCCATCCCTCCCACTGCCAACCACCAGTTCTCCTCCCGCGTCAGCGGTCCCCACCGGGTGGGCTTCACCACGTGGTTGCGGTAGAAGATGTTCTGTTCGCTGGGCTTGAAGACACACTCGTACAGCCGTCCCCCCAACTCCGGCAAGATGGTCAATCGCAGATTCCGGTTCTCCAGCAGAATGGCCGTGAAGGGCCTCAGCACGGTGGACTCTGGCGCAGGTTCGCCGTAGGCGGCGCGGTCCAGCCACGAATACGGCACGCCTCGCTGTTCGTCGAGGGCCTGCCTGAGATACGGATCGTACACATAGGCGGGAAGAGAGACGGTCGTCTCTCGGACGAGGACTTGATCACCCGGCAATGGGGGCGGCACCTCGGCAGTAGCCGTGGGCGGCGCAGAGGGCGTCCAGGTGGGCTGCAACGCGACGGAAGGCGACGGTGATTCCTCCGCTATATGGCTGGGAACCAGGGTGGGACTCGGGCTGGTCTCCTCACCGGTTCCGGTCACCAGCGTGACGCCAGGAGAGGGAACCGACACAGCCGGCGGCACCATAGTGGGCGGAGGCGGGCTCACCACCTCCCGGCAGCCCGGGAGCAAGAACAAACAAGAAGCCCACGCAGCGACCAAACAGCAGACAATCCGCTTCATGTCCCAGTTACCCCTCAGCCGACGGCCCACGTCCTATCGTACCATAGCAGCGATGGGCCCAGCAAGGAGTGGAAACAACCGTCAGCGAACAAGCTTAAAAGTGCCCCCCTCCACCGAACTGAACTCTCGCGGCCAGGCCTTTTGTGCTATAATGAGACCAGGTCATCCCCGAGAAGTGCGGACTTCTGAGAGTTCGACGCAATGGCTGAGTTTGTCCATCTCCACGTCCATAGCGAGTACTCCCTGCTGGACGGCCTGAGCCGGATTGAAGACCTGGTTCAGCGTACGAGAGAACTGGGGATGGGGGCTCTGGCCATCACCGACCATGGTGTGATGTACGGCGCTCTGGGCTTCTACCAGAAGGCCATACAGAGCGGCATCAAGCCCATCGTCGGGTGCGAGATGTACCTGGCCCGCCGGAACATGCACAGCCGGCGGCCACAGACAGACGGGCGACCCTACCACCTAGTCCTCATCGCTGAGGATCAGCAGGGGTACCAGAATCTGCTGGAGATGACCACCAAAAGCCACCTCGATGGTTTCTACTACAAACCCCGCATAGACAAAGAATTGCTGGCGCAGCACAGCGACGGCCTGGTGGCTCTCTCCGCGTGCGCGAAAGGAGAGGTTGCACAGCTACTCACCAGGGGCGAGTACGAAGATGCCCGGCGTGCAGCGGCCTGGTACCACGAACTGCTTGGCCCCGGTAGATTCTATCTGGAATTGCAGGAGCACGATATTCCCGAGCTCGCCCCCCTCAACCGCCAGTTGATCTCCTTGTCGCGCGAGCTCGACATCCCGCTGGTGGCGACCAACGACGTGCACTACGTGCGCGCGGAAGATCTCCAGGCTCACGACCTTCTCCTCTGCATCCAGACCAACACCACTATCAACGATCCGAAGCGCATGAAGATGCAAGGGACGGGATACCACCTGAGAAGCCCCGCCGAGATGGCAGTGCTATTCAGTGAGGTACCAGAGGCCCTGGCCAACACCGTGGAGATCGCTGAGCGCTGCAACCTCAGCTTCGATTTCGACACTCTCCACCTGCCCCCCTTTGACGTCCCCGACGGACATACCACCGAGAGCTATCTCGCGCACCTGTGCCGCGAGGGGCTGAGGCAACGGTACGACCAGCTCAAGCCCGAAGTCGAGGCTCGACTCGAGCACGAGCTCCAGCTCGTCAGTGAGATGGGCTTTGCCGGTTACTTCCTCATCGTCTGGGATCTGATCCGTTTCTCGAAGGAGAGAGGCATCCTCGTCGGTCCTGGCAGGGGCTCAGCGGCAGGCAGCATCGTCTCCTACTGCCTGGGCATCACAGATCTCGACCCCCTCGAACACGGGCTCTTCTTCGAACGGTTCCTGAACCCCGGCAGACGCACCATGCCGGACATAGACATGGATTTCCCTGAGGATCGCCGCGCAGAGGTCATGGCCTACGCCGTGCAGAAGTACGGCCAGGATCATGTGGCTCAGATCATCACCTTCGGAACCATGGCCGCCAGGGCGGCCATCCGCGACGCCGGGCGCGCCCTGGATCTGCCGCCAGGCGAAGTGGACAAGACGGCCAAGCTCATTCCCTTCGGCTTCTCCATCGAGGGGGCTCTGCAGGCCGTCCCCGAACTGAAGCAGCTCTACGACGAACAAAGCTACATTCGCGAGTTGATAGAGGCAGCCAGGAGTCTGGAAGGCGGGGTAAGACACGCTTCCACCCACGCGGCTGGCGTGGTGATCACCGACGAGCCTCTCACAAAGTACGTCCCGCTGCAACGGGCGATCAAGGGCGACGGCGTCATCACGCAATACCCCATGGCCGAGCTGGAGAGCATCGGCTTGCTCAAGATGGACTTCCTCGGGCTATCGACGCTGACGGTCATTCAACGAGCACGGGATCTGATCAAGGAATCTCGCGGCATCGAACTGCGGCTGGATCAGATCGACCTGGATGACCCGGAGTTGTACCGCCTGCTGTCCGAGGGAGAGGTCACCGGCGTCTTTCAGGTGGAAGGCTCAGGGATGCGTCGAGTGCTGCGCGAACTGCGGCCATCCTGCTTCGGCGACGTGATGGCTGCCCTGGCGCTGTACCGCCCTGGCCCCATGGAGCAAATCCCCGATTTCATCAAGTGCAAGCACGGCGAGATGCCCATAGAGTACAAAGTCCCGCAATTGGAACCCATACTGGAAGAGACCTACGGCGTGATCGTGTATCAGGAGCAGATCATCCGCATGGCGCAAGAGCTAGCCGGCTTTACGACCAGCGAAGCGGACATGTTCCGCCACGCCATCGGCAAGAAGAAAGCGGCGGAGCTTGGGGCCCAGCGTGGCAAGTTCATTCGCGGACTGGTCGACAATGGCATTGGCCAGAAGACCGCCGAAGAGATCTTCGGGATGATCGAGTACTTCGCCCGATATGGCTTCAACAAGGCCCACGCGGCGGCCTACGCTGTAATCACCTGCCAGACCGCCTACCTCAAGGCCCACTACCCTGTGGAGTATATGACGGCGCTGTTGACCGTGGACAAGGACGACAACGACCGGGTGGCCCTGGAAGTGGCTGACTGTCGTCGTCTGGAGATCCCCGTCCTCCCTCCCAGTGTCAACCACAGCGACCTTCACTTCACTATCGAGAAGTGCGTGTCCGACACTGGCCACCGCGAACGAGGCCTCGCAGGTAACTCCGGAATTCGCTTTGGCCTGGGAGCGATCAAGAACGTCGGCGAGGGCCCCGTTGGAGCCATTCTCCAGGGCCGCCAGGACCGTCCGTTCAGAGACCTTGGCGACTTCTGTAGCCGCGTTGACTTGCGCCAGGTAAACCGCCGAGCTCTGGACAGCCTCATCCGGTGCGGAGCACTCGACGAGTTCGGGCCGAGGGGCCAACTCCTCGACAGCATCGACACCATGATGGCCATCAGCCAGCATGCCCATCACGCCCAGGAAATCGGACAACTGCTCATGTTCGACCTCGGCAAAGAGGCCGCGGTGACGCTCGACCTGACCGGAGGTCGCGAGGTGCCTCGCCGTACGGCGCTGTCCTGGGAGAAGGAGTTGCTGGGGCTCTACATCTCGGAGCACCCCCTGGAACGCATGGCTGCCACGTTGGAAAAACACACCACGGCCATGTGCGGCGAGATAGACAAGAGCCTGCACAGGCAGACGGTGATCCTGGCCGGCATGGTCTCCAGAATACGTCGCATCACGACCAAGAACGACCAACTGATGGCCTTCGCGGAGCTCGAGGATTTGCAGGGCAGCGTGGAAATCGTGATCTTTCCAGATGCCTACGAGAAGACACGTGAGCTGTGGAAGCCAGACAACCTGCTGCTGGTGAGAGGCACCGTACAGATCAGAGATGACGTACCCAAGGTGATCTGCGAATCGGCCGTGGACTATCATTCGTGGGCCCAGGAGTCCGCGGCCGATGAAACCGAAGAGACACTACCCAGGGTTCAGCATCGGCTACACATCAACATCCCTCGGACTGGGGACCAGCAGGAAGATGTGAAGCTCCTGAGTGAGATCCATTCGATGCTGACCAGCCAACCCGGGGACGATGTGTTCAATCTCTACGTGCGTCGTCGCGAGCGGCTCGTGCAGCTCATCTTCCCCAACGAGACGACCACCTACTGTCCGGCTCTGGCGAAGGCGGTTACCGACCTACTGGGAGAGGGGTGTTTGAGGGTGGAGACTCTCCGGAGTCCGCGCTCCCCAGCATCCTGGGCAGCCGACCCAGCGAATCCCTACTAGCGAAAGGATGGGGTACAGATGAGGAGACTTGGGGTGCTGACTAGCGGTGGTGACGCTCCTGGGACGAACGCCTCTATCAGGGCGGTGGTGAGAACGGCCATCTATCACGACTTCGAAGTCCTGGGCATACGCCGCGGATACGTCGGACTGATGGACGAGGAATTCGAGAGGCTGGACGGACGCTTCGTGGGAGGGATCGCCCACCGCGGAGGAACCATCCTCAAGACGGCGCGGACGGATGCATTCAAGACCGAAGAGGGAATACGCAGGGCCCTCCAGAACCTGGAAAGGCAGCAGGTCGACGTTCTGGTAATCCTTGGAGGCGATGGGTCCCTGAGGGGAGCGCTGCGCTTGAAGGAAGCAGGCTTCCCCGTCGTCGGCGTTCCAGCCACCATCGACAACGACGTGGCCTTCACCGACATGGCCCTGGGAGTGGACACGGCCATGAACACAGCCCTCAGGGCCATAGACCGGATCAAGGACACCGCCACCTCACACCGACGAGCCTTCCTGGTGCAGACCATGGGCCGCGATTCAGGCTACCTGGCCCTCATGGTGGGCATGGCCAGTGCAGCCGAAGCGATCATCATTCCCGAAGTGCCCGCAAGCTGCGCTACGATCCTGGAAATGATCAAAGACGCCCACGGAAAGGGCAAGGCTCACTTCATCGCCGTGGTGGCCGAGGGGGCCAAACCCGACTGCCTGACCATCGACCGGTACCTCAAAGACCGCGAGGCGGAGCTGGGCTTCGGGGTCCGAGTCAGCATCCTGGGGTACATCCAGCGCGGTGGCTCCCCAACCGCCTTTGATCGGTTGCTGGGCACGCGCCTCGGTGTGAAAGCAGTGGAGGAACTGGCCGAGGGACGACACGGGACGATGGCCGGGCTGGTAGGTTCACGAGTGATAGCCACCAATCTCGAGGACGTGATGGCCAAACCCAGGGCGCTAGATCTCTCCCTGTACGAGCTGGCTCAGAGGCTGGAGATCTACCCAGAGCCTTAGTCTTCCTCTCTGATCCGCCTCACTTCGAAAACCAGAGGGTTGTAGGCGTCAGGGCAGGCGTGTGTGGCCACATCCTTGTCCTCAGCCCACGGAAACTCGGCGCCGTACCGCATGGCCATTACTTTCGGGAGCACACTGTAGAGGGCGTGGAAGCAGATCTCTCCATCGATCTTCCGCTCATCAAAGACGATCACATCTCCCACCTTGTGCCCGAAGCCACAGGTCCCTTCCTGTTTGATGACCTTCAATTCGACTTTGTACTCACCTTTCTGCGCCACCCCAACCTCCTTCGGTCCTATGAGCTCTGTCATCGACCCGCCTGACGGTGATACACAATCGAGGTTCTCCGCCCATCGGAACCCGCGGCTATCACTTCATAGGCATCAGCACGCCAAACCGCCCGAAATCATACCGACGCAGGGGACCCCACTGCGACTGCATCGCCTGCCATCTCACCGCTCCACCTGCGATCTGCTCGAAGCCCTCGCGCACTTCCACGAGAACGTGGGGATCCAACGGCGTCTGATTGTGTCCTGGCAGCACCAGGTGTAGCGTGCTCGCCAGGCCACTCAGCCGCTCCATGGTCTCCCGGTACTCCTGGAAATCGGACTCCGCAAACTGGACATACAAAGGTCCAACGTAAATGGTATCGCCGGCGAACAGCAGTTCCTCCTCCTCGCTCAGCAGACAGATGCTGCCTCGAGTGTGACCCGGCGTATGAAGCACCTTCAGTCGTCGGTGTCCCAGATCCAGCAGATCACCTTCCCCGAGGAGTCTGGTGGCCTTGGAGGGCAGGATTCGATAGTGAGCCGGATCGAAGCCCTCCGGCGCCTCGCCGCAGAAGTTCTCCGGCCTCATCGCTTCCAGCAGCAGCCCCTCCTGCGGCGCCTCTTCCAGAAGGGACGCCTCAGCAGCGTGAATCGCTACGCGCTCGAAACGATGGTTGTCACCGATGTGATCCCAGTGATAGTGAGAGTTGACCACGCTGATCGGCTTTTCGGTGAGACGCCCCGTCAACTCCTGGATGTTGCCGATGCCCATCCCGGTGTCCAGCAGCAGGGCAGACTCCCCTCCGACGATCAGGTACGAGATCACTTGCTCCCAGTGCTGGGGCTCGGAGATAGCGAAGACGTTTTCGGCCACCTCCGAAACCTCGAACCATTCGCTCACGGCACCTCCCCACCTGCCGCCACCAGCCCTTCACCCAGAGGAGTAGACGTCCTCTCTCCGATCTTCGAGAATCGTAACCGCTTGCCTGGCCTGGTCCACCAGATCCAGGTCGAGGTCCGCTGTCACCAGAGTCTCCTCATCAGCGGCACCAGCGATCAGTTCTCCCGAAGGATCGTAGACCCCAGAGTGCCCGAAGAAACTCCATTCGCCGGAGTCTCCCACCCGATTGCAGGCCACGACGAAGAACTGATTCTCGATGGCCCGGGCTTGCAGCAGCGTCAGCCAGTGACCGAGCCTCGGGAGTGGCCACTCGGCCACGAGGAAGACCACCCTGGCGCCGCCCAGCGCGTACTTCCTGAACAACTCGGGGAAGCGAAGGTCGTAGCAGATGGCCAGCGCACTCCGGCCCCAGGGCAAGTTGAACAATGGAGCCTCTTCACCGCCAACGAGGTAGGTATCCTCTCCCATGGGCTTGAACAGGTGCACCTTGGAGTACTGCCCCACAAGCCGACCCTCAGGAGAGAAGATCACAGATGTGTTGCGGTAACCTCGGTCCGAGCGCTCCAGCAAGGAACCGAGGACATATAGGGAGTTCTCCCGGGCCAGGGCTGCGGTCTCGGCGAAGGTGCCCTGGTCCACCGGCGTCGCGTACTGGTCCACCCGCTCCAGATCGTATCCTGTGGACCACAACTCCGGAAAGACAGCCAACTCTGATCCCCGCAGCCGGGCCTCGGTCGTCATCGCCCGAACCTTCTCCAGGTTCTCACCAGGCTGCCCCAGAGCCACATTGATCTGCCCCAATGACACTCTGAGCTTCATCGGTTTTGCTTTCGAACCTGTCCCTCCAGGCGAGGCAGAGAGCGCATACTGCAAACCAGGGCTACCCTATCCCCTGGCCGACCTCGTGCTCACTAAGCCAATCCGCCAGACGCTGTCTGTTGAAGCGCCAGCGGTTCCCGACCTTGTAGGCGGGGATCTCTCCCTGTCTGGCCATCCGGTAGATGGTCATCTCGTGCATCCTCAGATAACCAGCCACCTCCCGGACCGTCATGATTGTCGGTTGTTCGCTATCCGTCGCCACCAGACCTCCTCACGCCGCGGCTGGGACCAGTTCCAGAGCGCCTGTGCTCAACGATACGAGCACCACCACGGCTGGGGCTTGCTGTGCAGACAGCAGGGCCTTCCCTCTAGCGCCAAACCGCCTCCCTGGTGTGGCCGTGCAGCAGGCTCCTGACCTACATCAGATGTTCGTTCTGCTACAGCAAACACAAACAAATTATAAGGGACTTAACCCGAAGGTGTCAATGGTCCAATGGTACTGTTTGGCATCCCACGGAGCGGATGGTATAATGCTGTCGGTACAAGACCGTGCCGTCGCAGAGGGGTGTGCCATGAGAATCACCACCACTGAGCAAATGCGAGAGATAGAGAAGGCGGCTGACTCCCAGGGCCTGACTTACGCCACGATGATGGAGAACGCCGGGCGAAGCGTGGCGCGAGAGATCCAGGCCCGCCTCGAGGTCAAGGGCAAGAAGGTGCTGGTGCTGGTCGGGCCGGGGAACAACGGTGGCGACGGGCTGGTGACGGCCCGCCATCTCCACGACGACGGGGCAGAGGTGCAGCTCTACGTCTGGAAACGAGACCCGGAGGGGGACGAGAACTTCCGGCTTACAGAGGAAAGAGGTATCCCCCACTGGACTGCTGCCAAGGACAAAAAGCTGAGGGAACTGAAAGACCTGCTCTCCAGTGCTGAGATAGTGGTCGACGCCCTCCTCGGTACTGGAGTCACTCGCCCCATCGGCGGCGCCCTCGAGGACATCTTGATCGCCCTGAAGGAGGCCAGGTCCCCGGGCGCGGCCCCTCTCCTCGTGGCCGTCGACGTGCCCACCGGTGTGGACTGTGACTCGGGAGCCGTGGACCCAGCGACCGTCGCCGCCGATCTCACGGTGACCCTGGCCCTACCCAAGAGAGGCTTCTACGCCTTCCCCGCCGCCGACTACCTGGGCGATCTCGTGATCAGCGACATCGGAATCTCCGCAGCCCTCACGGATCAACTGACCATGGAGCTGATCGACTCCCATCTGGCCCGAGGTCTGCTGCCGAAACGGCCCCGCAACGCGCACAAAGGCACCTTCGGAAAGGCCCTGGTCGTGGCCGGCTCTCCCAACTATACGGGCGCCGCCTATCTCTCCAGTGCGGCGGCGACCAGGGTAGGCACGGGACTGGTGACCCTCTGCCTTGCTCAGAGCCTGCACCCCATCCTGGCCTCCAAGCTGGTAGAAGTGACCTTCCTGGTGCTGCCCCACGATCTGGGCGCGCTGGTGCCCGAGGCCACTCGGCTGGTCGTAGAGAAGCTGGCTGAGTACGACGCTCTCCTGATAGGACCAGGCCTGGGTACAGTGGACTCCACAGTGGAATTCGTTCATCGCCTCCTGGGCGTGCACGGTGCCGGCCGGAGGAGACAGATCGGGTTCGTCAGCGCCCAGGAAGAGAAAGCTGCGCAAGAAGAACAGCACGAAGTTTTGCCTCCGCTGGTCATCGACGCTGATGCTCTCAACGCTCTGGCCCTGGTGCCTCGCTGGTGGGAAATGCTCGCCGCCAGGGCGGTGTTGACCCCGCACCCTGGCGAGATGTCCCGCCTCCTGGATTGCTCCATCGAGGAAGTGGAGGCCGATCGGGTGGCCGCGGCTCGCGGCGCAGCTCAGCGGTGGCAGCAGGTGGCGGTGCTCAAGGGCGCCCACTCGGTGATCGCTGCACCCGATGGCCGCGTGGCCATCAGTCCCTTCGCCAACCCGGGTCTGGCCACTGCCGGGACGGGGGACGTCCTGGCCGGCTCCATCGTGGGGTTTGCGGCCCAGGGGTTGTCCCTCTTCGACGCGGCGACACTGGGGGTCTACTGCCACGGAGCCGCTGGCGAGATGGCGACAGCCGCGTTGGGGAACGCCGGGACCGTGGCCAGCGATCTGCTGCCGCTCCTGCCTCAGGTGCTGAAGAGCCTCGGGTCGGACCACTGATCCCTCAGAAAGAAGGAAAGGCAAGAGAATATCTCTTGCCCTTCGCCCTCGGTCAGACGTGAGACGTCCGTGCTAGGCAGCGGATTTCTTGCCGCTGGCCTTCTTCGTTTCCTTCTCGACCTCCAGGGTCTTGGTCAGTTCCTCTTTCTTCTTGGCGGCCACTGTCTTGCCCTCTTCGATCGCATCCTGGAAGCGGATCCGCCCCTCCTCCGTAAACTCCTCGGCCCTGGACTTGAGCTCAATCCCCTTCTCTCTGATGATGTCCCTGGTCTCTTCACCAGACTGAGGCGCCAGGAGGATGCCCACCAGCAGTCCGGCAATGCCACCCATGATCACGCCCACCATAAAACCGATCACGCCCTTGCCCTCATCCATCGCTCGTCTCCTTTCCAACCTTCTCTCGAAGCAGGGATTCTATTCGCTGCAAAGAACGGTCCCCAGCCGGGAGATCACTTCCCTCCTCGCCTCTTGCCTCGCGCCAGCACGCTCATCACTCTGTTGGCCGCTGAAGCGTAGCCAACGGCGTTGATCAGCGGCTTGACGAAGGTATCGCTGACGAACACGGTGGTCCCCCGGACCGTAGTCGCCGTCTCCTTGGTGGACTCCAGGATGGGTTGGACTTCCTCCCGCAGCATCCTGGCCAGCCCCCGAATCTGGAGCAGCAGGACGATGAGCAGCCCGCCGATCACCAGGGATTCCACAGCGAGGACGATGATGGCAATGTCACGAATCAGCGCGACAGCGGACATCCGAAACCTCCTCCGGGGGCTCCACCACAAGGTGTAACGATGATTATATCAGACATTGAGCCACCTGGCAACAAACAGACAGACCCAGGAGAGCACGGTGGCCTCGACCACCCTCACTTGTCCGATCATGTAGATAGAGAAGCCCAGGAACTCGAATAGCGCCTGACCCAGAGCAAAGCCCACGATAGCCGCAATGCAGTACAGCGCCAGGTCCCGCCACCTCTTGCCCCAGATGAAGTGAAAGACCGCCCCGTACAAGCTGGCCAGCAAGAGAGAGAACACCAACGAAGGAGCCAACGCCAGGTCCACGTCTACCCTACCTCCTCGATAATCCCCCCACCCAGGACGGCCTCTCCACAATAGAACACCACACCCTGCCCCGGAGTAATGGCCGGCTGTGGCTCGACGAAGCGCACTCTCGCCTTTTCCTGCCCCAGGTAGGTCAGAGTCGCCGAGGCCGCGGCTGCCCGGTACCGGATCTTGGCCATGACCTCCACAGGTCCTTCTGGCGGCCTCCCAGACACGAAAGTCACCGTCCCTGCCCTCAGCTCAGACCGGAACAGCCGGCCTCGAGGCCCCACCACCAGGGCGTTTCTCGCCGTATCGATCTTCAGCACGTAGAGAGGGTGCGGCGCGGAGATTCCCAAACCCTCCCGCTGCCCGATGGTGTAGGCCGGCAGCCCCTGGTGCTGTCCCAGGACTCTGCCCTCCTCGTCGAGGATGGGGCCAGACTCGAAGACCATGCTCCCCTGGGCGGTCAAGAACCGGCGGTAGTCGCCCATGGCAAAGCAGATCTCCTGGCTCTCGTCGCGATCGGCGGCGGGCAGACCTTTCTCCCTGGCCAACTTGCGCACCTGCTCCTTCGTGTGCTCACCCAGCGGGAGCAGCAGGCGCTCCAGCTCTGCCTGGCCCAGCATGTACAGTACGTACGACTGGTCCTTGGCGGGATCCACCCCCTGGAGAAGCTGGTACTCGGAGTCCACACGCCTGATCCGAGCATAGTGGCCTGTGGCCAGATAACGGGCGCCCAGCTCCGTGGCCTTCTCCAGCAGGAGTCCGAACTTGAGGTGGCGGTTGCACGAAAGGCAGGGGTTGGGCGTCCTGCCCCGCCCATATTCAGCGACGAAGTGGTCCACCACAGACGTCTTGAACTCGCTCTCGTAGTCGAAGACGTAGAACGGGGCACCGATCTCCTGACAGAGGGTGCGGGCGCCCAGCATCGCCTCGGGCGAGCAGCAGCGGTTGGCAGGCCCGCCTTCCTCTGCCCACAGCCTCATCATGCCGCCCATGACCCGGTAGCCTCGCTCGTGCAGCAGGACGGCAGCTACCGAGCTATCCACCCCCCCGCTCATGGCTACGAGAACAGTGTCTTCTAGCAACCCTCTCTGCTCCAAGTCGTGACTCCGGCCTCATTCCAAGCCACCGGGACCGCCTGGCCACCCATTATACCAGCTCGAATGGCCCTCGGCGACTGCTCGAGGGCCGACTCCAGGCCGAAGCGATTCCAGACGATGGCCGACAAGGAGACGCCACAGCCGACTTCCAGCACCCTGGACTGGGCATCGATCCCGCTCTGTTGGAGGAGGTCGCGCAGCACCTCGGGATGCACCCTGCGATGCCAGGCATACTGCTGTGCCAGATCGGCGTAGTGGGTCACAGAAGACATGCCCACACCAGGAAGAGGTGTCTGGCTATTCACCCGCCTGACGCTTCCAGCTCGGACCAGGCGTCGAAGGCGCGTCTGAGATGGGGGATGGTGATCGAGCCCCCCACCACCAGGCCCACGGCCAGCGCCTCCTCCAGCTCCTCGCTGGTCACGCCCTCTTCGCGGCAGCGCAGGAGATGGTACTTGACGCAGTCATCGCACCTCAACACGAAGGAGGACACCAGGCCCAGCAACTCCTTGACCGACGCCGGAAGAGCGCCGTCGCGGTAAACCTGGCCGTCGAGTCCGTAGAAGCGCTTCATGCTCAAGCCGGCGTACCGCATCACCACCTCATTCAGTCTTTCCCGCTCTTCCTGGAACCCCTCGATCGTCCCCTCAGGCATCTCTCCACTCCTCTCGCCACCCTGCTAACGGTGGTCCCCACGCTCCACGGCTATCCAGACCCCACGCCACCCTTTCCCATTCAGCCCAGGAACCTCCTCAGACTGGCGGCCCGCAGCACGTACTCGCTGAGATCCTCGATCCCGTTCTCTCTCAAGGAACCGCAGATGTAGTCGGTCAGCGCCTTGTGCTCTTCGTCCAGAGGGACGATCCCCGGGCACTCCTGGACCTTAGAGACCAGCTCCGGGGGCACCAGTCCCGTGTCCAGATTGAGGTATCTGACCGCATCGCGCAGGTCTTGCTCGAAGTTCACGTACGCCTCGTGGAGGAACTCGAGGTCGTCTCTGCTGAGAGCGTTTAGCCCCAGCAGCTCCGGCGGCAGACCTATGGAATAGAGCACCGCCGTGAACTGGATGGCCCTGGGCAGCGTGATCCTCCCCATGCTCCGCGAGTAGCCAAAGAGTCCGATGTGCAGCTTCCTCTTTCTCCTGCTGGGCACGCTGCGCGCCACGTGATTGATGAGGGGCGCCAGGGTCTCCACCTGCCGTGCATACTCCGCGGAGTACTTCTTTATGACCTGGAGGCACCTCTCCTCGTCCACCTCCGGCGGAATGCCCGGGTCGCGATGGCGTAGCTTGTGTATCGCCTCCCGCACCTGCTGAGGCGGGTGGTCGTACTTGAACGCCGACTGGATGGTGAAGGTGTGGACACTGGGGTACTCCTTGATCATGTCGTCCACGTTATCGGGCCGGAGGTTCCCACGGAACGGAGCCGAGCCCACGCCAATGATGGGATACAGCCTGACACCTATTTCCTGGGATAGCCGGTACAGCCTCTGAAAAGCGATCTTGTTCAACAAGACCGCGCTGACCTGACCGTAATTCATCCCGGGATCGGATCTGGCCACGAACAGCCTCTGGTGCTCCACGTCCTTGTCCTTGAGATACTCCCTCAGCACGTCGTGGGCCCCCAGCATGTGCTCCATGGTTTCGAAGAGGGGGATGACGTTGATGGTGGAGGGATGGAACTCGCCGATCCACTCCGCGATGGTGGAGCCTCCATTCCTGAACGACTTCCATTGCTTGCCCACCACGAAATCGCAGTAATAGCTGTAGATACGATCGAGGCTCACCGCAGAGTCTGTCATGGGCAGGATCACTTCGAAAACAGGGGGCACGTCGTCTCCGTAGAACAGCCGGGCGGCGTCGAACGACCGTGGGATGCTCTCCAGCGTTTCCAGAAGCACCTTGGCCTCGGTGGCCTCGATGGTGGGGTTGGGAACCCTCAGGGTGATGAAGGCGTCTCGCCCCAGCCTGGTGTCGGCGAAGAAGGCCTGGTACTTGGTGAGCAGCTTCTTGACCACGAAGGCATCCACCTCTTTGCCCTCACAGTCCCACATCTGCTCGTCGCAGCCCAGGTGGGAGAAGGCGTAGTACGCCTCCTGGATCTCGTCCTCGCCCTGGAGCTCGGCGTTCTCCGCGAAGAAGGGGGTGGTGACGTTGTCAGGATGTTGCGTGCTCATACACTTGGGGATTCTCACGGCTTCGTCCGCCACGGTGCAGGCGCTCCTCCTGCGATTGCAACCTGGCTCCCTTTATGAAGGACCGCATTCAGCGCCACAGGCACTGATGCGGTCCACGAGAACTTCGGTTGCGACCCATGTCTGGCGGGGCTGCCCGCTGGGACACCCCGCTCAACCGGCCATAGTTGGGCGGTATTATAACCAGCACCCGCCCTGAGGTCAATCTCGCCCGGCTTTGAAGGGCACAACACCGGCGGCGCCGGGAAGTTGCGCCTGCCCTCGGCGCCGGTCACCATCACCGCGGTGAGGCCTTGACCGTGGCGATGGTGGCTGCCCTAGAGGAGATTCACCGCCAGCCAGGCTACCAAGCCGATGGAGGCAGCGATGGGCACACCGTAGGCGAAGGTCTTCTTCATCACCTCGCCCTCACGGCCCGCCAGCCCTGCCGTGCTGCAACCGACGATCACCTTCGCCGGAGCCAGCATGCTGCCCAGGGCCCCACCCGTCGTCTGGGCGCCCAGAACGACCAGCACACTGGCCCCGATCAGCCGTGCCGTGGCCACTTGCAGCGGGGCGAAGATCACGTTGGAGTTGGTGTTGCTGCCAGTCATGAAAGCACCCAGCATGCCGATCAGTGGTGAGAAGACGGGGAACGTAGAGCCTACGCTCCCGGCCAACCCGGTGGCCAGGAGATGGACCATCCCGCAATGCTCCATGAGCGCGGCCATGCCCACCATGGTCACGATGCCGATGCTCGAAGGCACGCCGCTGGACGCCGTGCCGCGCGAGATCCGGCGCAGAACGCCCGGCCGATAGTGGCCGGTGCGCTGATAGATGAAAAACGAGATCAGAGAGGCGTAGGCCAGCAGAGCACCGGCGTGGCCAAAGACGCTGATCGTCCGGCCAGGGCCCGCTGGGGTGACCCACCCCAGGGTCGTACTCACCTGGGGCAGATCGACGCTGATCACCACCTGGTTGAGGAGATCGTGGAGGGGAGCCACCAACTCCGCAGCGGTGACGATGACCACCAGGACGAGGTAGGCCGAGATAGCCAGCAGGGGACCGGGGCGCTCGTCATCGCCGCCGGCTTTCGCCGCGGCCTCACCTCCCCGTTCACGGCACCGGTAGAAGGGCAATCTGGCCGTCACCCCTCCAGCCACCAACCCTGCCATCCCCGCAACGAACCCAGCCACGTTCCACAGGCCATTGACGGCGAGCGCATACTCGGTCAGGCTCATCGCCGTGCCCATGATCAGGATGGCTACCGCTCCCCGCCGCAGCCCGTGGAGACCGTCGCAGGCGTGGACCGCTGCCAGGCCGCAAGCGAAACACGCCAGCGCCAGGAAGATACTGGTCCAATGTGCCAGCTCATAGCCACCGATGCCGGTGGCGGCGATCAACGCCTGAAACGAGGACGCCATGCTACCATAAGTGACCGACCAGGAGTGGCCGATAGCCACCGCCGCCACAGAGACCACAGGGCTGAAACCCATGCCCATGAGCAGAGGAGCCACCACCGCAATGGGGACGCCGAAACCACCCACACCCTGTAGAAAGGTGCTGAAGGCCCAGCCCAGGATCAGCAATTGCAGCGTCCGCTCCCCGGTCAGCCGGGCAATGGCCTCCCCGATGACCTCGATGGCCCCCGCCTCGTCCACCACACGGTATAGCACCAGGGCCATCCAGATGATGTACAGGACGTAAAGGCTCAACAACACTGCCCTGATCTGAGAGTAGAAGACCACCTGGGGAGTGGCCCCAAAGAAGACCAGACCCACCACCAGCGCCGCCGCCCAGCCGACGGATCCGGCCCTCGCAGCGCTCCACCTCAGGCCGATCATGAGCAGTAGCACAGTAATGATGGGCGTCAAAGCTAATAGCCAACTCACAGGGTTCACGGTCAACATGTCACCCCAGCAACACCTCCTCCCTTGGGATAGCACAGTCCATAACCAGCATGGGCCCAGCCCTCACCGGCTGACAGATCAAAGCACGCCCATCGTTCGCCGAGATCGCAACGATCTCCGCGTCTACGACTCGACGGCCATGCGCCATCACCCGCCCTTCAAGAAACCAGGCCGGGTCGAATCGTAGCGATCGCTAGCTTCTGGGTCATCTGTGAACGGGCCCAAATACTCCTGCACGCCGCCTCTGTCCCAGTCCCCAGCTGCACGGTGGGCGTTGATGTAGTTGGTCGGCATCGGGTGACTGCCTACGACCACGGGGAGTCCTACGTAGTTCTCGATATACTGGATGAAATCCCCCAGGTAGGGGCAAGGCGGATATCCCGCCAGAAACCCGGATGCCCAGACGATTTCCTCCGCGCCATATTTCTTCAGCTCAGCCGGGGCAAACTCCAGGCGTTCGCCAGGACATCCTCCGCAAGTGATAAACCCGACGACCTCAAGAGGTTCGTCCTTGGGATACTTCCTGAAGGCGCCTAACCGTTCCCGGATCGCCATGAAGCACTTGCCACCGGTACACGTTCTATTCCTATCACAGATGATGATGCCGATTCTGCTCATCGTAACTCTCCTCTGCAGGCTAAACGCTCAGCAAGTCATAGCTTGCCTTAGACATGCCCCCATCTCGCACTTGTGCAGAAAACTCTGACCACGCTGCCGTTCTCTCGAGCAGTCCGCAGCCATCTTCGACGGCCACTAGCCGCTAGTTCTCTAGTCTGGCCTAAGACGACCGACACGATCCACCAAACAGGCATAGTCATCTTGGGCCGCAGCAGACCCATTTCCACCCGATGATCAGCACCAGCACAACGATGATCGGCGATAGGGCAAGGAGCCAGTTGCACGCATGAAGATCCAACATACCGGTTGTCCGCGGGATTATACCACGAAGCCCGTTGCTGGCGACACATGACATTGAGGTGCGTCGGTACGCCTGCCCCATGGCCAAAGCGCTCGCCGGGGAGTAGTGGGGGCCAACAGGGCACGTACTCGACGGGCTGGAATGCCCTCTTGACAAAACTGGTTCTTGCAGTATAATTACATCAGATTCATAATTGCTGCATAGTTCAGTCCTACTTCTTTTCCCACCGGAAGGAGGCAAGAAATCAACATAGGGCAAGCGATCCGAAGAAGACGAATCGAAGCAGGACTTCGGGCCATAGAGCTCGCGGAGATGACTGGCTTCTCCCCCAGCTACATTAGTCAGGTGGAGAGAAACATCGCCAATCCGTCGGTATCCGCTCTGCAAAAGATGGCCAACGCGCTTGGCGTCCCCATTGCCTCCTTTTTCGATGACGGGAAATCGGGTGCGAGTGACAGCCAAATCGTCGTCCGCAAAGATGAGAGAATGACCATTCTATACCCCAGGTCAAGAATAAAGAACCAGGTACTCACTCCAAACCTCAAGAGAGAAATAGTGGTGTTGTGGATCTCGGCTCCTGCTGGGGCCAGCAGCGGAACCCAATCGGTGCAGCATGGCGGAGAGGAATGCGCAGTTGTGATTAGTGGCAAGATGCAGGTCCAAGTAGCTGATCAGCAACACGTGCTCGAGGAGGGAGATGCCATCTACATCGATAGACAAGTACCTCACGAGTGGAAGAACATCGGCACAGAGGAACTGGAAATAGTCTGGATCGTAGCGCCCTCTCCTTTCTAGATAGGGAGGACTTGACGTAGCAACGGGGATAGCCGATTCGGGGATGGTTCACGCTGTACGGCTTGCCGACATGACCGCATGCTGTGTCGACCGTCAGGCGTCGGTGCCCCACAAGAACCGACCGGTCGGTAGTCCCCCCAGGGAGCCACTGCAATGCCTCCGATAGCCAGAGCGGTCAGTCTCGATTCCGTTGAGTGGTCATATAACGCGAACATGAACCCGAAGGATAGGGGCAGAGCGAAAACACTCATTTCCAAGGAATTGACTGAAGCGGACGATCTCCGACTAGGAGTGGGCTGGCTTGAGCCGGGCGAGGTACACATACCGCATCATCACCCGGATGCCAGTGAATTCTATTATCTGCTGGAGGGCCAGGCAACCATAACGGTTGGCGACCAGGCCTTTGACGCCAATGCCGGAACGGCTGTTTACATACCGACTGGAGCCAGACACGCCATCGTCAACGATGGTGAGGAGACCGCAGTCGTTATCTTCGGATACAACCGCGGCCAGTACGAGACCATTTGGGACAAATAGCGACTTTGTACCCAGCAAGAAAGACGCCTCTCCATGAAGCCCTCCGGCGCGAGCCCCCCGGGGGCTCTTTCTCATTTCGCGAGTGGGGCCCTTCCGGCAAGGGACCGGAGCTGTAGCCAAGGAGGTAGGAACAATGCACGATACGGTCTAGACGGGGCCCTGGCCCCTCGAGCTGCTTCGGGCTCGTCGATTGAGCGGACACGTGGCTCGGGTATGCGGCATGAGGCTGTCGCGCAAGCTCCAGAAAGAGCCGCCGCTCACTCTCACGAGTGTTCTCGCCGCCGACAGAGGCCCGGGAGGGCACGTTCTACGGTTGCGAGACACTCCCACCATTGAAGGAGGGAAGAAATGAGAAGTCGGGTATACTCGGCAATCAGCCTCGTAATGGTCGCCGCCATGCTTATGCCCGTGGTGGTGGGCTGCGGCACAGCGGCGACGCCGACAGCGGAACCAGTGCCAACTTCGGCCCCTGTGGGTGAAACACCGGCCGCACAGCCGCCGGAAGCCACTCCCACCGAAGCACCACCGCCCGAGCCAGTGGTGGTGGCTCAGGCGGTGGATGCACTGAGTCTCGACCCGAACGTCTATACCGACATGGAGACGTTCAACATCGGGTGGCACATCTACGACGGTCTGATCTCCAGGGACAAGAATATGCAGATAGCACCGGGCCTCGCAGAGTCTTGGGAGACCTCGGAGGATGGTCTGACTTGGACCTTCCACATCCGGCACGGGGTGAAGACTCACAATGGTGCGGATTTCAAGGCTGAGCAGATAAAGAGCTCCTTGGAGAGGATGATGGCCTCCCCTCGGAAGCAGATGTTCTTTGCCGCCATAGACAGCATAAGAGTCGTCGACGACTACACCCTGGAGATCGTTACGAAAGCTCCTACGCCGACCCTGACCCTGTATTTGGCCTTTGTGGCTTTTCTGGCTCCAAGCGACTATGTCGACGAGGTGGGAGAGGAAGAGTTTGGCCGAAACCCGGTCGGCACCGGGCCCTACAAAGTAGTGGAGTGGGTCAAGGACGAGAGGATCGTCCTGGAGGCCAACGAGGACTATTGGGGAGAGGTACCCGAGATCAAGACCGTCATCTTCAAGCCCATTCCGGAGGCCAGTACGCGGATCGCCGAACTGCTTACGGGAGCAGTTGATGTCGTTGCCCACGTACCCATCCAGGACATCCAGCGGGTGAATGATTCACCGAACGCAGAGATTGTAACCAAGCCAGGTACATCGCTGTGGTTCATCAGACTCAGGACCGACCAGGAGCCTCTGGATGATGTCAGAGTAAGACAGGCCATGAACTATGCTGTCGACGTGGACGCCGTTGTCGAGAATGTGCTTGGCGGGTATGGAGTCAGGCTGAACGGCGTGGTGCCCAGCCATGCCTTCGGCTATGCCCCCGACGTCACCTGGCCCTACGAATACGATCCAGACAAGGCCAGGGACCTGCTGGCTTCGGCGGGCTACCCCGATGGCTTCTCCGTGAAGTTCGACCTGTCGTCCGACCTGCTTTCGGACCGAAAGGAAGCCATCGATGTGATAGTGGCCCAGCTGGCGGACGTTGGCATCGACGTCGAGCTCGTTATCAATGAACCTGCGGTGTACGCCGAGAAGTATAAGGGCAAAGCCCTGGAAGGCCTGAGTGTGGAAGGCCTGTCAGGGCCCACCTTCGACGCGGATGTCTTGTACAGCCAGTTCTTCCACTCGAAGTCCTACAAGGCCTACTGGCACCCGGCGGAAGTGGAGGAGTTGATCGACAAGGCCGGAAGCACCATGGACGAGGCTGAGCGGCTGGGGTACTACGAGGAGCTTGCAAAGATCGTAGCCGCAGAAGCTCCAATCATTCCCATGTACGTGGCCGAGGAGATCTACGGGAAGAGCACACGCCTGGACTGGGAACCACGTACCGATCAACAGATCCTGATGATGGAAGCATCCCTCAAGTAGAAAGCGCGATGGGTCATCCATCGGTGGACGGGACATTTGCCCCAGGACACGCATTGGCGTCACCAGTTCTGGCAGCCCGGTGGAGAGCCGTGGGCAGGGTGTCCGACATCTCCTAAGGGAGCTCCATGTTCAACTACATCATCCGCCGCTGCATCTACTCAATCGGGGTCATCCTCGGCGTCTCGGTGGTTGTTTTTGCCTTGATGCACCTGAGTGGTGACCCCGCCGCCCTTCTTCTTCCACCGGAAGCATCGGCGGAGGACATAGACAATTTTGCTCACGCCATGGGCTTCGACCAGCCCATCCATATTCAATATGTTCAGTTCTTAGCAAGAGCCCTGCGGGGAGACTTTGGCCAGTCGCTGAGTCACGGTCGGCCGGCACTGGGTTTGGTCTTGGAAAGGGTGCCAGCCACCCTCGAGCTTGGCGCGGCCGCCATGCTGATTGGTCTAGCCATCGGTATCCCCGCAGGGCTGTTATCGGCCCTGAAACAAGATTCCGTGTTCGATTCGGCGGCCATGGTTTTCACTCTGCTTGGCCAGGCGGTGCCCGGCTTCTGGCTAGGGATTGTGCTTATCCTCCTCTTTGCCGTGAATCTGCGCCTGCTTCCCGCCTCTGGGCGGGAAGGGCCCCAATCTCTAATCCTGCCTGGCTTCACGCTGGGCGCCTATCCGGCGGCCATGATAACCCGTTTGCTCCGCTCCAGTCTGCTCGAGGTGTTGGGCTGTGACTACATCAGAGTCGCCCGATCCAAGGGATTGACTGAGAGGCTAGTCGTCTACCGGCACGCACTGAAGAACGCGGCTATCCCGGTCGTCACGGTGCTGGGCTTGCAGCTTGGAAGGATCTTGGGGGGGGCCATGATCATCGAACAGGTCTATAGCTATCCCGGCATGGGAAGACTGGTCTTGCAGGCGATCTCAAACCGAGACTATGCAGTAGTGCAAGTCTTTGTCATCATCGCTGCCCTCGTGGTCATAGTCGCCAATCTGCTCACCGATATCGCATACATGATGCTGGATCCACGCATTAGGTACGAATAAGGTGGTCCGTGTGCTTTCGCTGAGGCGTTACTATGTGAGTAGAGCGATAGGCCTGCTGCCGCGCAGGGGAACGGCGCTCTTCGGATTGATTGTCGTTCTCTTGTTCGTATTGACTGCGGCGCTTGCGCCGCTAGTCGCGCCTCACGATCCAATTGCCGTGGATATCGGGTGGCGTTTAACTCCACCCTTCCCCTTGTCCGGAAGCACGGAGTATCTCCTGGGAACCGACCCTGTCGGGCGCGACATCCTCAGTCGGATCATCTACGGCTCCCGCATCTCTCTTCTCGTGGGGGTGGTCGCGGTCTCTATTCGCAGCTCTGCAGGTGTCGTGCTGGGCCTTGTCGCCGGCTACTATGGGAAGAGGATCGACAGTATCATTATGCGCATTGGCGACATACAGTTGGCGATTCCCCCGCTGGTTTTGGCCGTGGGCATCATCGCTGTGATGGGTCCGGGACTCGTCAACCTGCTGATCGTCCTTGGCGTAACCGGTTGGATGAGTTACGGACGGCTGGTCCGAGGCGAAGTGCTCTCCATCAAGGAACAGGAGTTCATTGACGCCGCACGAGCCATCGGCTGCTCGGACTTGTCGATCCTCTTCCGCCACATCTTGCCCAATGCGGCACCCCCCATCCTGGTTTTCGCCAGCTTGGATGTCGCAGCCATGATCCTGGTTGAGACATCACTTAGCTTTCTCGGCCTCGGTGTAGTGCCCCCAACACCCAGTTGGGGAAACATGATCGCTGATGGACGAGACTACCTCGCCACGGCCTGGTGGGTGAGCGTCTTCCCTGGCGTGGCCATTCTCATCACCATACTCGGCATCAATCTGCTAGCTGACTGGCTACGTGAGAAGCTGGATCCAAAGCTGAGGAATAGGCGATGATGTGTGTCCTGGACGACAGGCGAAGGTGGGGATCGCACGATGAGCAATTGTCGCATCAAGGTGCGTCCCCTGTCCGATCAAGCGTCCACAACAAGAGACAGAAGGAGAAGAATGATGAGCAAGCGAGTAATCATGGAGTTTCCGGATTTCAAGGTCAGTGTGTCCGCTACACTGCTCGAGGAAACGAACCCGGAACTATGTCAGGTCTTCTGGAACCACCTACCCTTCGAATGTGTGCAAGAGCACGGAGTGATCTCCGGCGAAATAGTCTACTGTTGGGTACCCATAGTAACCACGGCACCCGTCAGGGCGCAAGAGAAACTGGATGAGACACCTGTGGGGAGGCTGCTCTACAGCCAAATGACGGGCAACAAGCTCATTGCCAAGTATGGGCCGGTTACCGAGCCGCTGAAACTGATCCCCATTGGCCAAGTGGCAGAAGAGGACATAGAGAAGCTGAAAACGGTGGGAAGGGCTGTGTGGGATAGTGCCTTCTACACAAAGGAGCTAATCAGAGTTCACTTCACAAAGGAGGACGGGAGCTAGGATAATGGCTGAGTCTTGGAAGGAACTAAAGAAAGAAATCGAGGCCGAAACTGAGCGCATTCGGCTGCAAGAGCCTGATGAGGTGAAGAAGATCAGGCTCGGCCTGATCGAGAGTGGAGCTGGTAGTTACGGCCAATACTTCACCACGTACGATTTCGTTCACCATGAGGTGCGTGCTTTCGGTTGCTACAACCTCTATGGCATACTCAAAGCAGCGGAACTACCCGGGTTCACTCTGGATCAACTGAAGGCCCTTCTCAGAATATACGCCCCCGTCTCGGCTGAGTTCATCGGGTATTGTGGCCTCCAAACGATCTGGGACTTCACCAAGCGCACACTGGACATCCTCGACACCATCGAATCCGAGGACGACTTTCTCGGATTGATCGCCTCTCTCACCAGATATGTGAATCAAGTCATGAGTTGGACTCACCACTATTTCCCATGGGGAATAGGGGTGCTGTTCCCTCAAAGGACAAAGGAAGACTTAGAGGATGCACTCAGACTAGTGCGCTAAGCTAGGCCCGACTCTCTACGCACGCAAGGGGAGAACCAATGACACTGCAACTAGACAGCGTCTACGCCTACATCGACCAGCACATCGACGAGCATGTCCAGAACATCCAACGGTTTGTGAGGCAGCCCAGCATATTCGCTGAGAATCGAGGGCTACGCGAGGCAGCCGAGTTGGTGTGCAGGTACCTCTCGGATCTAGGCTGTGCGCAGGTGGAGCTCCTGGAAACCACAGGGGGAGCTCCCCTGGTATATGGTGAGTACGACGCAGGCGCGGAGAAGACGTTACTCTTGCGGCTGATGTACGATACGCAGCCTGCCGGTGACGAGAGCGCATGGTCTTCGCCACCTTTCGAGGCTAGACTCGTCAACATCGAACCCTTCGGTCGATGCGTTGTCGGGCGCGGAACCGCCAACAGCAAGGGCCCTTTCATGGCCTTCTTGAACGCGGCAAGATCGCTCAAGGAGATCACCGGGACACTGCCTGTGAATCTCCTGTTTGCAGTGCAAGGCGATGAAGAGACCCCCGGAGGTGCGCAAACGTATGAGGAGTTCATCCGAAGACACGGGGAGAGGCTAGGCCTCGCCAGGGCCGACGCATTGTACGTCCCCTACCCTCCGTTGCAGGACGAGCATGGAAACGTCACGATGTACCTCGGATATCGGGGTAGCATCAACGTGGAGATCGAGTGCAGCGGTGAACACTGGGGGAGAGGTCCCTCTGGACCGGTCCATAGCATGGCAGCGGACATCCTCGATAGCCCGGTGTGGCGCATGATTCATGCCCTGGCCACATTGACCTCTGAGGATGGCAAAACCATCCTCGTGGATGGCTGGTACGACAACGTAGTAGAGCCCGAGAAGGAGGACCTCGAACTCATCGAGAGGTCCTCCGAGAGGCCTGATCTGCCACCGCCGAGCGAGAGGGATTTCTTCAGCAGCTTGTCGTCCGGGGTGAAGGCGTTCACGGATGAAGCCACCGGCCAAGACCTGCTTCTCAGGTATTGTTACTCCACACCTCTGATCATAAGCGCCTTGTCGACCACTCCCGCAATCCACCCCCCGGCTGGGGTCTTGCCGTATAAGATAACGGCCAGGGTGATGGCGCGTCTCACGCCCCGTCAGGAGCCCGAGGAGCTAGTGTCCAACCTCAGGAAGCACTTCGATAGCCACGGCTACGAAGACATACAAATCCGGCTACTTGGTCAACGCTCTGCCTGCAAGACAAGCTTGAACAGCGAGATAGTGCGGGCCATGGTCAAGACCTTCCGGGACTCCGGACACGAGCCGGACATCCTGCCTTTCCTACCAAGCTTTGGTCCAACCTGGGTCTTCCACAAGCACCTGGGCATTCCGTTCACGCATGGTGGCCTGGGACACTTCGCTCGCGCTCATGCCCCCAACGAGTATTACGTCATAGACGGAAACGATCGAGTGGCTGGCCTTGCCGGTAGTGAGAAGTTCTATGCTTCTCTTCTCGAGAACTACGCACGAATCTGACCTGTAGGCGCTCAGCGGGTGTGCTTACCATCCTGGTGGAGGCCGTACTCCGTGTTCGTGGAAAGGGACGGTCGCGAGAGCGACCAAGCAGCACCACCGCGAACCTGACATGACTCGTCTCAGCCTGGATGCCTGGAGACGGCTCAGCCCAGGGTGGCCGGGAGGAGACTGACGTCGTGTCCCTGGACTGCCAAGATCAACCCCCAGCCAAAGGGCTCGGTCACCTTCAACCTGGCTGCGAGTCTGTGCACCCCTTTGGAGATTCTCAGTCTGACGACATCTCTGTCGTGGTACGCATACCCACGGGCCTGGTAGTCAGCGAAGCCGGCGAAGGCGTTGCTGCCCTGAAAGACCACTTTGCCGTCCAGCTCCAGCTCGAGTTCGTCACTGAAGCCCAACCCCAGCTCCAGTTCCCCTGGAGAGCGGGCCTCGAACCGTCGCGTCAGGGCCACCTCCTCCACTGAGAGGGGGAGATAGCGATTGACGTTGAGGATTCCGCCGGGCTCGCAGTGGACGACCCCGAAGCCCTCCAGGAACCATGCGTCGACCACTCCTTGAGGCGCTGCAGATGGCCTCCAGGAGACCTCCGGCAGTTGGCGACAGGTGGAGATCGTCAGGCGGGAGAAATAGGCCGGCTTGAAGGTCCAGATCCCTGCCAGCCCTGCTCTGCACCCTCGCGCCAGCCGCCCCACCACCAGCGGCGGCTGCTCCCCCACCGTGCAGATCGCGCGAGCGCCCTTCGCGTCCACCCTCAGCCGGAACCATTCGTCCGTGGGCACCAGGGCTTCCTTTTGATACGAAGGTCCGTGGTACAGTTGCCAGGTGTTGGAGCCGTGGAACACGGGGTCGTACTGCACCGCGTCCCACGAGCCGCTGACGTGAGGCACGCCGTACACCAGCTCGAAGTTGCTGACGTCCACCGCTCGAAAAGCCACTCCCGGATAGGAAGGACCTTCGGCGCCGATGAAAACCTCGATGCTCACGTCTCGCACTTCCAGGCCGGGCACCAGGGCCAGCCCATCCACCAGCTTCAGCGCCGGGCGACCATGCCAGTCGACAACCTCCGCGTCGGCGGCGTGCACAGAGAGCCTCCGCACCTCGCTGAGATCATCCTCGTATAGCAGCGTCATTCGAACACCTCGACCGGCAACCTCGCGAAACGGCGCGGGCCGCCTCTCTTGGGGCCTACCAGGGGAGAGGCGGCTTCTTCATATAGGCGCCGTACGGCAAGGGGTCCTCGTCGCGGTAGGTCACCTCCTCCCCTAGCGCGATCTGGCAAAGCTCTGACACGTGATACAGGGGAAGACCGCGTTCTGGCGCCAGCCTGGCGTAGTTCCTCAAGCAGCTAGGACACAGGTAGAGCAAGGCTTCGGCTCCGTGCTCCAGTGCATCCACCACGTTGGTCAGCACCGCCTGGTGCGCCCTCTCTGACAGCCCCCTGTAGCCGTACACGTCGCCGCAGCACAGTGCGTTGTCCCCATCATACTTCCTGGGCACCCGCTCGCAGCCGATGGCCTCCAGCAGTTCGTCCAGGAAGTGCTCCTTGTCCTGCGCGCCGCGTGAGGAACAAGGCCGATGGTAGGCTACCTTCAGATGGAGAGGCTGGATCCTGTCCGCATGCTGGCGCAGCCCCCGCAGGAGGTACTCGTAGAGATGCACCGGCCGGAAGGGAACGTCGATCCCATACTCGGGCAAACGATAGGTGAGCATGAAGTAGCACTCGTCGTGGTAGCACACCGCCTCGCCGGGCTGGTAGCGGGCGATGACGTCTACGAAGCCCTGTGCCCTCGCCCTCTCTCCGTCCTCGTCTCCGAAGTACTCCAGCGCGTTGCAGCAGTAGTAGGCGGGACCAAATAGCTTCGGCGCATCGGCGTAGAGCAGGCTGTCGAACACCTCGGGTGCGCCCGTACCAGCCGTGCAGGCGATGATTACGGTATCGGCCCGTTCCGGCGCCGGGGCGGCCAGCACCCTGGGGCGCTCCTCATTTACGCTGCGGGCCCGTTCTCCCCACACGTTGCCGGTATCCACCTCGCCATAGACGCCTTGCAGCCTGCCCACGAGATCCCAGGGGTTGGCCCCTTGTGGACAGCGCTCGTTACAGGCGTGGCAGGAGGCGCAGTTGTGCAGGATGGGTGCCCACTTTCCTGCCATCAACAACTCGCGCTCGGCGATGGCCTCCTCACGCGTGTACTCATTGAACATACAGTTGACCAGGCAATCGCCGCACAGTATGCACAGTTCGGGATGGAACACTTCGCGCGCCTCCTTCGGTCTAATACTTCGCAGGTGCCGAGCAAACAGAAACACCAACCGTAGCCCCGGTCGGCACCGCACAGTATAGCACAGGCCGAGTCTCGTCGCCGTGGCGCGCATCTCCTCCGCACCACCGATTGCGCACCACGACGTCTCTGGGGTACAATAGCTGTCAGTGGCCATACTGCTCTGCCATCACCAAGGAGGAGGACCATGACGGATACGTATCGTTTCGGCTACCCCGATGATTTCCTGGCTAAGTTCCCCACCGTCGTCGGCGCCGCGGCCTTCGCTCTGGACATCGACAACCTGTCCAACGAAACCGCGGCCGAAGGCTTGCTGCGGGCTCAGGAGGAGGTGGTCAGGGCCCAGTTCGCCTCGACGCCCCTCTCCACCCATCCCCACATCTCCTCCTGGCGCTCTGCCTTCTCCTCCTTCGGCGTCAAGCCCACCCAGTACCGCTCTGCCATCGAGGCCCTACTGCGCCACGTCACCAAAGGGGGAGCGGTGCCCCACATCAACAAGCTGGTGGACCTGGGCAACTACGTCTCCATGAAGCACGTCCTTCCTGTGGCCGCCTACGATCTGGAGCACATCTCGGGACCGGTGGTGGTTAGCCTAGCCAGGGGGGATGAGCCTTTCCTGCCCTTATACGGCCAGGAGGTGGAGTATCCCAAGCCGGGGGAGGTGGTATTCACAGACGACGAGGGCGCCCTCTCCCGCCGCTGGACCTGGCGCCAGTCCGACCGCGCCAAGTCCAGCCCGCAGACGCGCCGTGCGCTCCTGACCATCGAAGGCGTGAACGGCATCACGCTTGCTGAGATCGAGGCGGCGATGGAGGAACTCGTCTCGCTGGTGAAGGAATACTGCGGCGGAGAAGTCTTCTGGTCCACCGTAGACCGTGACCATCCCTGGGCCGTGATGGAATGACCCTACCCTACCTCGTCGTAGCCTGGCTGAGCGGCATCTACCTTCAATCGGTGCTGTCCCCGCCAGCCTGGGTCCTCGGACTGGCAACTCCCCTGCTGGGCGCCATCATCCTCCTCTGGTGGCGTCAGGGGCGGGTCCGGCTGGGCGCTTCGTGCGCCCTCTTCCTGCTCCTGGGTGCCTTGCGCTACGCCTCCTGCTTGCCCACCTTCGGCGAGGGGCACCTCGCCTACTACAACGGAACAGGCACCGCCACGGTCACCGGCGTGGTGGTCGAAGCCCCCGACGTACGAGACCGTTATGTCAATCTCAAGGTCTCTGCCCGCCTCCTGGAGACCGAGGGTCAGGAGCGCCAGGTCGCAGGCCTGGCCCTGGTACGCACCGGGCGTCACCCCTCCTACGCCTACGGCGACGAGCTGCGGATCGAGGGCCAACTCGAGACGCCTCCCGAGGCCGAGGACTTCTCGTACAAGGAGTATCTGGCGCGCCAGGGCATCCACTCCCTGATCGACTTCGGGTCCATCACCCTCCTCAGCCGAGGTCATGGAGACCCCTTTCACCAGATCCTCTATGCCCTGAAAGGCCACCTGGAGGAAATCATCGCTCGTCTCTTCCCCGAGCCCAGCGCCTCCCTGCTCACCGGCATCCTCCTGGGTATCGAAACCAGGATACCGGGCACGCTGCTCGAAGACTTCAACGCCACGAGTACCACACACATCATCGCCATCTCCGGTTTCAACATCGCCATCGTGGCGGGCGCCATCGGCTCCGTGACCAAGAAGTCCCTGGGGATCTACCGGGCAGCGCTGGTCTCCATCTCCGCTATAGCGATCTACACACTGCTGGTAGGCGCCGACGCCGCCGTGGTTCGAGCGGCGATCATGGGCAGTATCTCCTTGATCGCCATCATCGCCGGGCGGCAGACCTACGCCCTGGCCTCCCTGGCCGCGGCAGCCCTGCTGATGACGCTCTGGAACCCTCTTCTGCTGTGGGACGTGGGCTTTGAGCTCTCCTTCGCCGCCACCGTGGGACTGATACTTCTCGTCCGACCGTGGGAGGCAGGGGTCCGCGCCCTGTTGGGGCGTTGGGTAGCCGAAGAGCGGGCCGCCTCGCTGGTGCGTTTGCTCAGCGATCCGCTCTTCGTTACCATGTCCGCTCAACTAGCGGTGTGGCCCATCACCCTCTACTACTTCCGCCGTCTCTCCCTCATCTCCCCGCTGACTAACTTCCTGATCATCCCCGCCCAATCTGCAATCCGATTGTTAGGAAAGTAGGCTCTACCCACTCCCACTTCGGCTTGGCCGAGTAGTGTCTCTTCAGTCCCAGCCTTTTCATCCTGGTCCGCACCGAGTCCTCGGTTCGGTTGTCCAGCCGTGACAGCGTCTCGACCATGCTAAGCTCGCCACAGTAGTGCTGTCTCAGGATCGCGTCCTCCCAAGGTGCATATGGACGGCTCGCCCCACGCTTTGCCCGAACCCTACGCTCCAGCCCCAGACCACGACTCTTGGCCGCAATCTGCCGCCAAGTTCTGTTTGGCAATAGAGCCATCAGTTTGTCCCGAGGCATCATCTCGAAATGCTGCCTTAGCACCCCTTGTTCCTTGCGAGACCATCGCTTGCGGGGTTCAAAGTATGGGCGGTGGATGACGAGATCCTGCTCAAGGCCTGTGCGCCAGATCAGGCGCACGCGGATGAGACTTGGCGAATGCCAGATCAAGACTCGGTCGAGGACCAACCTTAGGAATGCGTTCTTGACGTCAGGTGGTTGAGTTTTCCAGCCCTCTGCCAAGTTCGAGAGGAAGCGCCTCACAAGATCGATGTCATCTTGCGTGATGGTCGGCTCAGCCATCCTGTTCGCTTCACCGCCCTTCTCGAGATCGGATAGCCCCTTCAGTCGAGCACATCGTTCTTGGATCAGAGCTTCTATTCTCGCGGCTCTCTCAACCGTGAGCTTAACGGTGACATAGTTGTGTTCGAGGATTTCGATTTCACGAGAGAGACGCTCTCGCTCTTTGCGAAAGGATGTGGTTCGCGCTTTGGCTTTCTCATAGTCCTGTGCCAAACGACCGAGGACCTCGTCCCCCAGTTCGGGGTACGAACACTGAGAGACAACCGCATCGCCTATTGGACCATCAACATAGTGTGCCCTGATCGTGCAATGGGTTGTGTGGAACTCATCTCTGCACTGATAGACCGGGGAGGCTTTGCCGATGTCATTCGAGTATATCATTCGCCTGGGAACGCTATGGGAGGCACAGTAGAGCAACCCAGAGAGAGGCAGCGGAGGCAACTCTCCCTTCGGCCGGTGGGGCCGATCGCTGAACATCCCCTGCACGGCCCAGAAGTCCTCCTCGTCGACGATCGCAGGATGGTTATCGGTCTTGACCAGCTCCCCAGCCCAAATCCACCATCCTATGTAGGCAGGGTTTCTGAGCATGCTCCGCACCCATGACGGCGTGAGAGGCCAGCTTCCATCAGGAGCGCGCTTTGATCTTGCGAACGCTTTCAGGTTCGCCCTGACATTCGCCAATTCCGCTGGAAAAGGGGAAAAATCGAGCCCTTCAGAGCGACAACGCCTCACGATCTGGGGAACGGTCGTTCCGGCACCCCTCGCCATCCGGAAGACCGCCCGGACGATCTCAGCGTGCGGATCGTATACGCGGTACTTGTGATAATCCGGGTTGTCCACCAAACGACCGTCCACCTCGATCTGTTTTCGGACATCCAACACATATCCAGCCGGGATGCTGCCACCACCGTAGTGGCCTTGGCGGCCCTTGAGGTTCTGCCCACCGTGCAACCTGGCGCTCATCACCTCCAACTCATCCGCAGCTCGCTCAGCCTCCATCCGGTAGATCCGCATGTGCATCCGATCTCTGAGGTTCAGCCTCATCTGGGGGGTCACGATGATCACACCACGCTCTTTGCACAGCTCTCCGAACGTGAGTGGCATGATTAGCGTCTGGTCGCGGAACAGGCGACAAATCTGCACCACATAGACGCTCTCCACGATCTCCGCCTCGATCTGCGCAATGAGATGAGCCAGCCCTGGCCGTTCCGTCTGGCCCAGCGTTCCGGAGATCCCAAGATCACGAGTTTCGACGTGAATCAACTGGTCAGGATAACCGTCCTTCTTAGCAAGATCGACCAACTCATGCTGTGCCTGAAGGGAGTAAATGTGCTTCTTGACCTGTTCGTGGGACGATAAACGCAAGTAGACGAAGGCTACGCCCTCATTGCTGAGTTGCAGCAAGCCCTCCCGGCTGATCGGGTCCTTTCTGCCTGGTCGAATCCGCCCCCCGAACGTCTCATCCACACGCCTCATCGGCCGTATCCTTCACACGTCATTCGCATCTGCTGTTGCTGCGCAGCGGCACTTCGGGCTGGCTTCAGTTGCCACTGGCGGTCTGCGGGAAAAGACTCCACAGTCAGGCAGACACGCACAGCCTGCCGCCTCTCACAGAAGCTGCTCTGGCCGCTGCTCCGCATCAATCCTGATCTCCCCGGCAACCCAACGCGCCAGTAGTTCCCGGACCACAGACGAGAGACTCACGTCCAGGGTCGCAGCCTTGATCTTGGCTTGACGCCTGAGTTCTCGAGGTATGGAGAGAGTAGTTCTATCAAGTTGCTTGGCCATGTGTATTCGCTCGATCAACGAGGCATAATGATGCATGGCCATGATAGCACCGTTTCGCAATGCGTGCAACTCAGGGTGTGCTTCGATGCGTATGGGCCCATGCCGAAGAAAGTCCTCGCGCTTCGAGAGGTAAGGACAACCAGCCCTTGCTCGTAAGAGATGTGTGCTGTGGCAAGGCAGCGCAGAACTCGCTGGACCAGCAGACGATGGAGAGTTTCCCCCGAGACACAGAAGTCCTTTGCTACCCAGAAACCACTTCCTCCAGACGCATGTCGCCCGGAACCTCCGCGATACAAGGAACATGACTACTCTCCAACAGATCCGTTGGGCGGTCCTGACCTGCTCCTACCCGCCTCATTGGCGTCCGGATGGCCCGTCTGTGCATTGGAGGCCCGTTTGGAAGCTAGAAGAACCTTAGACATCTGCACCAATACATCAACGAGCAAGCGACGCTCCAGTGCTCTGGCTGGGGTCGTACTGGCGGGTCGTGACGGGTCAGTCGTGCCCTGTTCCACGAGCCTTCCTCCCACGCGTCGCTCAGTCAGGCCCGCTAGGTCCAACCCGGCCTTGATCTGCCTGAATCGCACCATCGGGCCCTACGCGCATCTCGCGATTCGCTTCCAGCAGTCCAAGGCGCTCCAGCTCCCGCCGCAAAACCAACCGTATCTGGTCGCGCGGGTCCCGCAGCTCGCACTCAGCCCATGTCGCCAACGCCTCAGCCTCCGCTGGATCCAACATCACCTGCAACCTAACCATCGACGCCTCCCGGACAAACAAAAAAGCTCTGGGTGATCTCTACCCAGAGCATACAACAACCCCAGCGAGGAATATAGGGTTTTCTACGTTTTCCGCGTTTCCTGCGCTCTCCTCCGCTCAGCCACTTCCTGGAGAAGACCTCCAGGATCGTCCTGCTCCAGGCTGCGCAGCCTCTTCCGGGCATCCCTCAGCAGTGTCAATCCAGGGCCGCCGATCCCATGGCGCCAATTGATCTCCTTGGCGACCATTTTCCACCACATCTCCGGATTCGCCCGCTTGATCTCCTCCGCCTCCTGGGCCTTCGCCAGACGGTAGATCAATTCATCGTGATCCAGCCCTGGTCGTCCCCCCTGCCTTTGACTCTTGCGCACCGCGGTTCCGGCAGCAGTCCTGCCGCCAAGAGTAGGCCAACGTTCGGCCATCGCCGCCAGCAATGCTTCGAAGTAGTCTACGGCCTCACCGAGATGACACTGAGCGATCACCTCTACGGTCGTGGGCCTGTACTCCATGTACCTGACCGAGATCGCCGTGCCCATTGGCACAGAGCCACCTTGGGAAGCAGCGGTGGCACCGATATCTACCCTACTGGCTAGGCCATCACGTAGTGGGGGCCTGGCCCTCTCCAGATAGATCCGCATCCCATCTTCAGCCAGACAAGAGGGTGGAAGATGCCGCGAGACGTGGTCCCGCAGCCACCTGGTGAAATGACTCTCAGTTGTACCCAGGTAGAGAGTCACCTCTTCGCGCACGTTAGCTGCACACTCCATAGAAGGATCCTCGCCTATCCCTCTCACACCGTATCCCGTCCTCTCTGAGATTCCCTCCGAAGCGAGATGTCCATCATCCGACATCGCTTGCCAAACAAGGCGCCCAGACCCCAAAAGAAAAAGCCCCGCCTGGTTGCAGTAGGCGGGCCCTCGTGGTATGCTATCCTTGCCATGGTGCCCGCGATGCACCCTGGCCACCGCCTCGGGTTTCGCCAAACCGCGAGGCTTTCTCTCTGTGGCTGTCGAACAAGACTGTATCATTCCTCCTGCTCTCTGCGCAAACCCAGTAGGAAACGCCATGGCTCTCACCTGCGAAGGCAGCCATGCGACCCAAGACCTACTCCTTCAAACCGCCTCCTGTGTGCCGCTCGACCATCAGGTAGTACAGCACCTATGTGGATAGCGCGTGACCTGCAGCTCCTCCTGATCCAGGAGACTTATCTCCGCCATCAGCAGATTGGCAGCCTCAACCCGACAAGAGATCTGCAGCTGTTCATCGACCGACACCATCATCAGCCTCTTGGAGGAGGCCCTTCCCGGACCACCGGCCACTTGACTGCCCAACGGGACCAAAGTATAATGGACGTAGCTGCGGAGACACCGTCTACAGAGTGAGGAGTAGACAATGGGCAAATCACCCCAAAGGATCAAGGAATCCGAGAAGAACACGGGGGTCGACAGCGTATCCATGCCGGTTTCCTTGCTGGAGAAGATGATAGAGGCCGCACGGACGCTTGAGGCCTTTGAGGACGAATTGGAGGACTATCTACTCTCTCAGGACGCGGCCTTTCTCGAGCGCATGCGCCAAGCTCGAGCGCACCACCTTGAGGGCGAAGCTCGCCCTCTGGACGCGCTGAAGCATGAACTGTGTATCGAATAGAGACCACACCCGAGTTTGAAGACGATCTCGGAGGCCTTGAACGCCAAGTCGCCGACCGCGTCATTAGCAAGGTGGAGTGGCTGGCCCAGCATCCAGAAGCCCTCCAGTCCCCACTTCGGCACCTCCCTCAAGACCTGAAGGGGTTGCACAAGTATCGCGTGGGAGACTACCGAGTCCTTCTCTGGGTAGATCGTGACGCAGAGACGTTGACTCTGTACGGTGTTCGACATCGCAGTGAGGTGTACAACCTCTTACGCTGAGACTCGCCTTGAATCCGTGCAGTTCCCCCGCCTCACCGTTCCGTAGCGGTTCTCCCTTCGCTTCAGTATCCGTGTCACGATTGCTTGTTCCCTAGTGAACGGCCTGGAACGCGGTCGTGCCCACAGATCAGCCATGCGGTGCCGAGTCTACAGAGGGCCACACGCATGCGCCGACTGCAGGCACTCCCTCCACCGACGGACACGAGTATGCTAGATATGCGGGGAGGGGCCCGTAGGCCCCTCATCTTTGGTCCTGGCTAGAAGCCCAAACCACGCTCCTTCATGCTGACGTATCTCTGCCGCCCGATGATCAGGTGATCCAGCACCTTTATGTCCAGCAGTTCTCCTGCTTCGACGAATTGCCTGGTCAGCGCCACGTCCTCCGGACTGGGCGTGCTATCTCCTGACGGATGGTTGTGCACAATGATCATCCCCACCGCTCTGGCACTCACGGCCGCCCGCATGACCTCAGCCACGCGGGCGATAGCAGTGTGCGCGCTACCCACATAGATGGTAGCCATGCCCAGCAGGCGGTTCTTAGTGTCCAGCAGGATGACCCGCAGGTGTTCCTGCTCCAGGAAGCTCATCTCCGGCATCAGCAGGTTGGCGGCATCGGCTGGCGAACTGATCTGCCGCCGCTCATCAGGTGAGGCGATCATCAGCCTTCTGCCAAGCTCCAGGGCAGCCTTGATCTGCGCCGCCCTCACGGGCCCGATCCCCGGGACCTGCTGAAGCTCCTGCAAAGTGGCTCTCAAGAGCCCTTCCAGGTCGCGGAACGTGGTCAGGAGCGGCCTGCCCAAATCGTGTCGAGCTCCGACCACGATCTCCAGAAGCTCTGCTGTGGCCAGTGCGCCTGGTCCAGACCACTCGAGCCTCCTCACGGGAAGCTCCGCCGCAGGTAGTTCCCTCAGGGACCCCCGTCCACCTCGTGGATCGGCGTGCCTCTGTCCTGGGGAAAGGCTCGATTCCATCCCCTGCAGGGTGAGTTGGCATCTCTCTGTCATGGTTGTCCCTCCTTCTGCTTGGAAATCGCTCAAGGGGGACGCGCACCCCCCAAGGGGGGCGTTGAGTCCCCCTCCGGGGGTGTTGGCGAGCACTGGCTGGCCAACCTCTGATCGGTGCGATGTCAAGTGCCGAGCCGAACCGTCGGCCTTGATCGCCCTGACCCTCACCAATCTGGGCCTCATAGATCTCAGCCGTCTCCGCCATCCGCTACCTGGCCAGGCACGCCCACCCAGAAGTGGTTCGCCAGGACACCGGGATCGCCCAGCACCCTGATCTGCCCCACCCTTTTGGGCGTAGTGACGTGCTTGGCCAGCATGATGGTTTGACGTGGCAGGTGTCCAGCTTGACGCCGAACCTCTCCTCACACCGCCGAGCGGCGGCATCGACCTTGCTGGTCAGATCAGCACCCCAGCATCGTGCCAGAGGAGGCCTCCCTCGAATCCCTCCGCTCTGGCCGTCCGGGGTTGGTGAGTCATCGCGGCACCTCCTTTCTCGTTGTGCCCCGCACTTTGTCATCTTCGTTCTCGACAGGTCGTGTCGTCGGGGCGAAGAGATAGGCAGCCCAGGCAAGAGGGCTGCAAACAAGGCAGGGAATACTCATGGCCCTGGGAGCAGGGCTAGGCTGCTCCCAGGCATGCTAGTCTCGATCGGCAAATGGCGAGAACTGAGGACTGCTCGCCCTCTCGCGAAGGGCTCCGGTATCCTCGCCCAGAGACTGAAGCACCCTCTCCAGCCAGTGGGCGATGGACTCCAACTGGTCGTGGTGACACTCGGCGCCCATCTCGCTCAAGAACGAGCGCAACTGCACGGTGGTTAAGAAGGCAGACCGCACGTCCGGTAGTAGGGCAGAGAGCCGGACACGTTAAGGTGCCTTGCAGACGGCTTGGTCGCACCCGCAGCAAGACAGCTCGCTGGCCTCTCTCTCGCCCCAGGTTCCCAGCCCGCCTCAAGCGACCTTTCCGTCCTCGATGTGCACGTGCCGCGACTCAGAGGTATCCTCCCATACTACCAGGTCACTGGAGTGGCAATGGGGACAGCCACTTCTCGGCGCCTCCTGCTAGGGGGAGCGGTCAGGGACAACGGTCGCCTGCTTGTCCTCCAGCAGGATCTGATCGCCGTCCGCCCCACACACGGGGCAGTAGGGGCCATGCCGCTCGACGGTCTCCAGTATGGCAGCGTCCGCTTTCGTGTGCACCACCAGGAGTTCGAAGGCCGTACTGCAGGCGCAGCAGAAGCAGGATCTACGGGGTTGTATCCCCGTAAGCTCGGCGCTGCCTTGCCTGTCCCAGATGGTCCGCATACACTCGAGGCAGACTACAGAGGTGACCTCTCTGGCACCGGGTTCCCGATCCGCACCCCACAAGATGCCCTCGTCGTCCGCCTCTGTGTGTTTGATGCCTCTCAGCCGTTCGGCGTTCACCCACGCCTTATAGCCCACGTCCACCTCCGTGACGCCGACACCGATGGCATACTCGGCCCCATCCCTGCCGGCGCCGCAGTGGGGACAGCCCCTCTTGGCCGCTTGCCGCCAGTCCGGCTGTGATGGTTTAGGCTTGAGAATGGCCAGTTCTGGAGGCTCCCAACTCGCCACCTCCAGTCGGGTGCCGCAGTCCCCACAGTACACCGCCTCCAGTTGGGTCTCCTGGATCTTGCCATCCTGAGCGGCATAGCCACGTGGCTCAATCGGCACCTTCGCGTAGAAGACCTCCACATCTCCGCGAATCACATCACTCCCGCAATGGGGGCATTCAAAGCCTGTCATGATCGACTGCACCTCCTTTCCACGTTTCCAGTTGTCGTGCCTCCCTTCCTAGCCTGGGGGGTGCTCCCGCGTGCTGCCACGTTGTTTCTCGCGGTCCCGCTCCGGGAGCAGAGACGTGAACCGATCCCGCGGGATCGGATAGAACACAGGAGAGAAGGGATTAGACCCGCCTTTCCCCAGCGTAGAGAGAAAAGAGAGGAGACTTGAACTCAGAATGAAGGTATGATGGCAGAGGGGCGGTTGCCCGCCCCTCAGGTCTGCTATGATCTACGTGGCACGATGTCGGCCACGAACCGGCCCATCTTGGAGGGCAGCTCAGGCGGCATACAGGCGATCAGCCTGTGCCCTCCGAAGAGCTCCTCCATGGATGAGCGTTCCTGAGGGTCATCGCCCAGGTACACCCCCACGGTAAAGACGCGAGGGTGGCTTCGTATCCACTCTGCGATGACCTGCGGATCGAAGGGGAAACCATCGTGAACGACCAGCATCACCTTGATGGGCTCCCGACGGGCCAGAAGCGCATCTCCCCTGGCTATGAGCGTAGGACCGACAGTGGTGCCTGTGCTCGCCGCCAGCCCCGCGATGAGGGCCCTGGGCATGGGTGTCGTGTCCCCATACTCGCGGATGACCACACAACCCTCGAAGGCCGTGATGGCGTGGGGGATGACCAACTCGCTCAAGGCCAGATGGACGGTCATCAGGCCCTCCTGCGAGTACCTGATGATCCGACTCATGGAGCCCGACCGATCCTGCAGGATCTCGAAGGCGGCCCGGGGCACCTCTGGCCGCGAGTCCACCTGCTCCCGCATGGGGTTAGCCACGTCCCTGATAGCTGCGCGGATCTGCACCCTGCCCCGCTGGCCGAAGATGGTCTCCGCCTGGGGCTGCGGCATCCGCAGCTGGGCCACCAGTTGTTTGGCCCAGGGCCGACAGCGGGCCTCCAGGTCCAGATAGGGGGCGGGCGGGATGGGCAGTTTACCGCCACCCTGACCCGCCTGCCTTGGCAGGAACCCCAGCATGTCGCCCAGCTCGTCTCCGAACTGAGCACTGTCCGCTGGGGGATCACCGTCGTCACCCTCGCCATGCCCGTCTCTGGGGACGGGCAGAGGCAGTGGCGTGCCCTCCTCCACCCCGTCGCCCGGTCTCCTCTGACCCAAGAGCTGGCCCAACAGATCAACAAGCTCCTTCAGCCATGGGGGCATGTCCGGGTCGTCCTCGGGGATGTCCAGGATGGCCAGGATCTCCCTGGCCACATCCGCCACCTCTATGGTGCTAGATGCTACCCAGGACTCCTCCACTAGCGGCCTTACCTGCTCCCACAGGGCCCGGTTCGACGCGGACAGGGCGTCCTGGATCTTCTCCTTCCCCCGGTCTCGCCGGTCGTGAGCCCACCTCCAAAGGAGGCAGGCCCCCATCACGGCCTTGGGGTCGGCGTCCGAGGGCAGCGGGTCGCTGTCCCGATAGGCGACGTCGCCCAGAAGGTCGAACAGCCTGCGACAGAGGACGAAGTGGCTCATCAAACACCGCTCCACTCGCTCGTCCTCCAGGATGTTGACCAGACGGTTGAGCATGGTGTGGCGACCCCTCCCCTCTGTGCCGGTATCGCCGCTGAGGGCAGCCTGATCGGTGTACCAGGCGTGCCCGGCCTCGTGGGCCAGCACGGCCTTCGTGCACCCGTACTGCTCGGCGTCCGTCTCCCCGAAGCCCTCGGGGTTGACCCGAATCGCCCGTTGGGTGAAGTCGCAGACGCCGGTCCTGGTGCAGCGGGGATCGACGGTGACGGTGTACCGTCTACCCCTGAGCAGGGAGGCCCCCCAGGTGCGCAGATGCTCCCGGACGGGCCCCCAATCGTGCCATCTCATCTCTTGAGCCATGGCTACCTCCTCTCCCCGGTGACCCACTCCGCGATCAAGTCCTCCAGGGTACGCAACACGCCTTCGTTGAGCAGGCCCCGGTGATCGCGTCCGGCCACCCGGTGGAACCAGGTGATGCTGGCGGTGTGGGTCAGCAGGGCGGCGGTGCGGGTCAGATCCGCAGCTGGATCGAGGCCCAGCGACTCCATCTCCGCCCTGGCTTTCGTCGCCCAGAAGACGAGCGAGCCCAGATCCAAGGGTTGATGGACCTGCGCCAGCTGGTAGAGGTGCCTGGTCTCGTGCGCCACCTTAACCATCCACGTGGCCACCCGGCGGCTGACGCCCGCGTGCTCCGCCAGGTAACCCACCTCCTCCCGCTCTGGGAGATAGGTGAACTCCAGCTGCACCGGGAAGCGCCGGTCCAGGGCCACGTCCATAGCATGCGTGGTGTAGTCGGTGCCCATGTTGCAGGCCGCAACCACCACCAGATTCTCCCCAGGGCAGATCAGGACCTCCGCCGTCTCGGGGATCTCCACGGTGAAGTAGGTGTTCGAGGGGCTCTCGGGGATGCGGCCGTCCAGACCCATCAGTTGGAGCTGCCCTCTGGTCTTGGGGTTCAAAGCCCCCACCAACAGGTTCTGGTGGCGGGTCTTGACCCTGGTCACCTCGTCGAACCACAGGACGATCTTCTCCTCTTGCGCCCGGCGGAAGACCCTGGCCAGGGGCCCGTCGTGCCAGCGGAAGGTACCGGCCGCTCCCTCCACGGGGACCATGGCCCCCAGCAGGTACAGGTCGTCCAGCCCCTCCTTGCCCTCAATGGACTCGTGGGGCAGATGGAGCCAGGACAGCACCTCGTTCACACAGAAGCTCTTCCCGGTCCCCGTGGGGCCGGTGAGCAGCACGTGGTGTCCCTCCAGAATGGCCTTGGCCAGCTCCTCCGCCTGCCAGCCCACGAAACCGGTCTGGAACCCAGGCAGGCTGCTGGCCACGCCGTGATCCACCTGTGGCGTTCGACCTCTACGCAGGTCGCGTAGCTGGTCCGCGTCCACCAGGGCGCCCGCCAAGTTGGGACCCTCTCTGATCTCCTGCTCAGCGGCGTGATCGTAGACGGTGATGGCCTCGTGGGGCAGCCGGTCGTGCTCCTCCTGGGGATCTCCATCCTCATACCGTAGCCAGAAGTACAGCTCGTCTGACGTCCGCTGTAGGAGGCCGGTGAAGGTACCGTCGCTGCCGTAGGCGCTCTGGGGGTCGGCGACCCGTCCCCCCGTGTAGGTGAGCAGGTCCTGGTAGGCGTCCAGCAAGTCCTTGGCCTCCTGGGGCCTCACCAGCGCCTCGGCCAGGGCCAGGAGTCCGAACTGGTATGAGATCCCCGTGGGGGTCCACCAGCGGTTCTGGCCCCAGTCCACGGTGTACGACCGCATCAGGCCGGGGGTGGTGGTGCTCTCCGCGTACAGCGTCAACTGTGCGGCCTCGGGCACCGCATACACCTCGTGGACCTGCCCCTTCAGGGCCACGAGCACCGCCTTGCAGAGCAGGGCAGATAGCCGCCCCTCGCGCTGATTGCGCCGGGCCTTATGAGGGTCGGCGATAGCCTGCCCGCCCTGTAAGGCGGGGAAGAACTGGACCTCCTGCCTGCTGGCGAAGAGCAAACTGGAGATCGGTCTCTCGCTGAAATCCATCTGCGCCATGCGCGCCTCCTTTCCTCTCTCGAGTACGGGAGGGGCAGGCGCACTCCACCCCCGGAAGGGGGCAAAAACGCGCCCACCCCTCCGGGTGGAGATCTGTCATGGTGGCCGCCATGGGGTCGGGACAGGCAAACGTACGGCCGCCCGCATCCTCATGGCCCATCACCTTGTCGCTACATCGGCCGCACCCGGGCCTCCAAGCGCTGAAGCGCGGCGTGAAGCCGCCGCCCTCTGAGCTTGTCCAGGGGGAGTCCGGTGACCTTCTCAAAGGCCCGATCGGTCTCCTCGGGGGACCAGCCCAGACACGATCCCAGGTGCAGGGCCATCTCCCGCAGCACCTGGTCCAGGTCGCTGCTGGTGAGGGGTTGCGTACCATCGACCAGGGGTCGAGGCTCGCCGTTTCCGGGCACCAGCACTCCGCTGCCCTCCAGGGCCCTGGCCAGGCCTTGAGCCAAGGAGTCAGGGTCCACCCTGAGGCTGCGCGTGAACCGCAGCTGGCTGTGGAGCTCGGCGTTGCGCTGCCTCAGCATCTCCATCTCCTTCTCCAGGCGGATCAGCGCCTGGTGGGAGGCCAGCCACTTGCTCTGCCACGGGTTGCCCTTCCCCTCCGCCAGGGAGTCCTTGGCCAGGTTCAGTTGGGCCACCAACCCCTCCCGCAAGGCCTTGAGCTCGGGGAGGGTGGGGACCTTGGTGCGTCCCAGCTTGGGGGTGAAGGCCGCATCGTAGACCTCGGTCTTCCTGATGTGCCCGATGGCCCAGTCCTCCCCCAGGATCTTGATGTAGCAGTCGCCGGGGATGAACCGCGCCAGCGTGGCCTCAATGTCCCCGCCCCACATGCTCTTGGGCACAAGGCGCTTGTAGGCGGCGATGTCCGTCTCGTACACCGCCTGGTGCAGGAACAGCTGCCGGGCCTGGGTCAGGACGTTCTTGTCCAAGCGGGGGCCCCGCTGGGTGATGAGGATGGCCCCCAACCCCCGCTTCCGCCCCCTCAGGGTGGCCTGGATGGCCAACCTACGGAACTTCTCCGCCTCCTCGCCCAGGTGCTTGAACCCGCTCTCCGGCAGCCAGTCGTGGGCCTCCTCCAACACGAAGAGGTAGGGACGGCGCAGCTCCATGGACAGGTTGAACACCACGTCCACGTAGTAGGTGGCGGCACCGAAGACCTCGGCGCTGCTGGGATAGGTGCTGAAGTCCACGATCACCGGGACCCCCTCCCGCAACGACCGCTCGGCGATCAGACCCATCTCCTCGGGGTCCGCCGAGAGGTCGCAACGAGGGCCGTACCCTACGAGCAGCATCTCGTAGTCGGCCTTCAGGGTCCAGTACTCGCCATCAATGTCGAAGATGGCCAGCGGGACCCCGTGCTTCAGCAGCTCCTCGATCAGCACCTTGGCCGTGTTGGACTTGCCACTGCCCCTCACCCCCAGGATGGCCGTGGCCTCCCCCACGAAGTCGTTGGCGTCGAAGGCGATCCCTCCCATCGCGCCGTCCAGGGGCAGCTGGCGCCTCTGCCCCTGGGTAGTGACCTCGTACTCCACGAGGTCTATAGGGAACTCCTGCGTCTGTGCCATCACAGACACCTCCTCTCTCCTGGCTGTCATCTTGCCCGCTGGGCTGTCCCTGGCAGGCGGCCCGAAACCTGCTCAGACGGTCAGGCTGTGGGCAGACGAACGCCTTCCAGCAAGGCGTTCGGAAAGAACATGGATGGAACACATGGGAATGAGGAAGAGACAATGGCGCGAAGGGCCTGTCGGCCCTCCGTTGATCACTTGGCAACAGAGCTGTCGTTGCTGCCCGCTGCCGCCGCTGGGGCGATCCCGCTCTCGTGATAGGCGCGGCACAACTGGCTCACGTTGCAGTATCCCTGCCTCTGGGCCGGGGTGTTGGCCTGCGGCTTGGGGCACTGCCAGTACCTGTCTTTCGAATGCGGATCGGCCTCCTCCCGCCACCAGTGGGGGTCCATGGCCGGGGGCATCTCCCCGTAGGCCAGGGCCCGATGGAGAGGCCGGGCCCGCTCGATGATCGCCCCCTCGATGGTCTGGAGGGAGGCCACCTCCTCCTGAGGCATGGTGATCAGCTTGGCCTTGCTCATGTCCAGGTACTGGATCTGCAGGCATCTCAAGGGGCCGATCCCGTTGCCCGCCATGAGCCAGCGGTAGATCAAGAGCTGACGCCGGTGGTTGTCATACATACGGCCTGGATTCCTCACCAGCTCCTCCAAGGATCCCCACTGGGTATGGCACCCCTTGCAGACCAGCCCGTAGTGGGGGTTGATGCCTCGCCCGCAAAGCGGGCAACTGAACCTGTCCCTGGGGATGCTGCGCGTGGTCTTGTGATCCCGGATCACACCTTTGGAGGGGATCACAAGGTCGGGCTGGCCGGAGATCTCCACCCCATCGCCGTCGATGATCACCATGCGCGACTGGCGCACCTCCACCATGGCGTCCTCGGCCTCCCTCTGTCCGTGGGTCTCCATCAGATCGTGGAACAGCTGCCCCCGGAAGGCCCACATCAGGCTCTCCAGCGGCGCGTACACGTCGTGCTCCCACGATAAGTGCTTCTCCAAAGGACACCCCAGCAAGGTCGTCGCCGTGATGCCGACCCAGTCCCGCAACCCCTTCCAGATGCCGTGGATCAGGGGATACGAGAAGTCGCATCGGGGCCCATCCTGTGCGCAGGAGAGGCACTCCTCGAAGCTCACCCGGCCTCTGCCGTTCTGGCACTCGACGCCCACTATCATTTTCCATCTCCTTCCTGTCATGATTGCGCCCCGCCCGCCGGTCCGGTAGCGGGCGAGGCTGTTGCGGGTGCACCTCTTGACAGTGGCCATTCTCCGGCCTCTGGCGGGGAAGAACCCCTAGAAGGGCACCTCCTCTTCCTCCATCTCTGGCACCTCTGAGCGCGGGCCCAGGAAGATCACGTCCTGGGCCACCACCTCCGTTCTGTAGCGGCGGTTGCCCTCCGCGTCGTCCCAGGAGCGGGTCTGCATCCGCCCCTCCACGTAGACCTCGCGGCCTTTGCTCAGGTACTGATTGCAGACCTCCGCCAGGGGACCGAAGGCCACCACGGGGATCCACTCCGTGTGCTCCTGGGCGTTGTCCTCGGCATCCTTCCACCGGCGGTTCACCGCCACGCGGAAGTTGCTCACCGGACTGCCGCCCTCGCTGTGCCGCTCCTCTGGATCCGCGCCCAGGTTCCCGATGATCTGGACCTTGTTCAAGCCTCTACTGGCCATGCTCCTACCTCCTCTGTGTCAGAGTCTGAAGTTCCCCACCGGAGCGTCGCCGAGCCGGACCCTGCCGACCTCACGGTGTGGGGTAGACAAACAGCCCGATTGCGTCGTCGGGCTGGGAAAGACGGTGATGGCACTGCTTCTGAAGGGGTTTCACCATAGGATGTAAGGGGATGAGTGCAAGGGGAGGGTAGGTATCTCCCTCCCCTCCGTTCGTCCTAAGCGACGACCTTGGCTGGAGCCTCGGCGTCCTCCATCACGCTGACGGTGTCGGCCAGCTGGCTGGCATCCAGACGGTCGAAGTCCCTGCCCATCTTTTGGCTGACCCTCTTCTTGGTCATCTGCTCAGTCCAGCCGAACTTCTCCTGGCCCAGGTGAAAGATACGGGACCGCAACTCCTCGATGGACGGAGGCCCCTGGCCGTCCGTCACATGGCCCGTCAGCCTGGTGATGGTCTCCGAGGCCTCGCCCTTGGTGAGGGCGCTCAGGGATACGCCCAGTCGGGCCTCCACGGCCTCTCTGTCGTTCAGGCCTATCCTCCGGCCCAGGGACAGGATCTTGCCGTACTGAGCCCTGCTCATGGGACTATCCGGATCCTTGATCCGAGGCTTCTCGCCCTGGCTGGTCTCGGCGTCCCTGGCTGGCGTCGTCGTCTGGGTGCCATCGACGGCAAGGCGGGCCCTCAGGTCCTTCACCCTGCCGGCCACGATCGCTTCGTGATGGGCCGCCTCCCAGTCCCGGATGTAGTCCTCGGCCTGGATGAGGATGCCCATCATCGTGGCCTCGCCGAAACGCATGGAGACCTGGGATGTGGGCTTGCCCGCAGGGGCGATGCGCCCCTGCCCGTCCCGCTGCCCCGGGCCGTTACTGATGGTTAGCCGATAGGGGACCTTGGCGAACCTGCCGTCTTGGTCGTCCCACTCCAGCCGCAGCACACGGGACTGCACCTGGCCGTCTCGGTCCGAGCCACCGTAGTCCTCGTACTTGCCGCCCTGCACCTGACGAAACTGTTGCGCCTTCACCAGGTGCGTGAGCAGCTTGACGTCGGCCACGCCGACCCAGGCCACGGCCCTGGCGGTCTGCGACCGGGAACGGGGGTCGTAGCTGGCCACCTCCACCTTGACCTTGCCGATGGGCAGGGCATCATACAGGTTGAGGAAGGCCTTGTTGGTGGCGTAAACCACCATCTCCGGGGAGACCTGGTTGCGCCTGTCGCCACTGGTTTCAATCTTTGCCATACTGTCGTTCACCTCCTTGCTGTCTGTTCTGTCGTCATCCCCGTATGGGGGCAATCCCCCTGCGCAGAGGAGCTGTTGGACTTCCCCAGGATCGAGGCCCTCTTGGCCTTTCCTTAGGCGGCGCAGCGGCGCTGTCTCCTCCAGCCACCTCTCCAGGATGGCCTGGCCCAGCTGGTAGTGGGCGCAGATGCCGTGGGGCTGGACGGGGCAGCGGGAGCACGGCGTGGCCTTGCCGTCCTCGCCGAAGACCATGGAGCTGCCGTCGGTGAAGAATACGGCGAGGTCTTTCCTCGACCGCAGGGGACGCCACTCCTGCACCCTCAGGTGGCCATCCACGCTGCTGGCCCAGGTGCGGCCAGCCTTCGTCCCCAGCCACACAAACTCCAGATACGCGCTGTGCTTGCAGTATCCCCTCCAGCGGTAACGAGGGCAGGTGCACGAGGGTAGATCCTCCGAGCTAGGGTCGAAGGTCACTTCGTACCTCCCCGCCGACTCGCCGTTGAGCACCTCGATGCTGCTTCCTCCTCGTGCAGGCAGGACGGCTACCTGGGACAGGGCTTGAGCCTTCCCCAGCTCCAGCTCGAAGAGATGCTGACCCAACTGCTCTCGCCGCAGCTCCTCCCTCTGCCCTAAGGTCATGGGCATGCTGGCTGTCATGATCTGGTCTTTGACCTCCTCTCTGTCGGTATGCTGGAATCGGCAGCGCTAGCCCCGACAACAAGCGGGCCGATCCCCAGTGGAGGCGGAGAAGGCCAGGTTCTCCCCCTCCTGTTGGCCCTTGTCATCTGCAGAACTGTCCCTTCCTGGCCGGGAAGCAGTTCTCCCCGTCCCCACTCTCTGTCAGGTCGTGCCCTCTGGAGGGCGCCTTCTGCCGTGCTGTGGGAGAGAAAGTCGATCAGCCTCCTGACGCACTTGTGTTATGCGATCCAGGAGGCTGACAAGTGCGTGGTGAGTGCGGTACGTCCTGATGACGCGCCATAGCCCCGGCTGGACCTCGTCGCCGAGGCCCTTCGGCCAAGCCAAAGGTTGAGACCGGGCGTACAATTCAAGAGGCGCGAGTCACCCAAAGACGGAATGATGTCTCCGGCGAGAGCGGAGGTATGAGTGCGCCAGGGAGATCCGTACTCCCCGGCAGTAGGCGTTCTTGTCGGCCCGCGTGCGGGTCAGCGGGAGTGGGGAGTGTGGCCAGGGGTCAAGTGGACAACGCTCTGAGGAGATGCGGCAGGAGCGGAAGAGTCCTGATCAGACACTGGTCCGTGTGGATCCAGCCGATGAACCTCTCCCTGGTCCACTGCTCTTTGAACTCCTGGCTCATCCACGAAGTGGCAGGTTTGGGCAGAGCCATGGCCTCCTCCACCGTCAGCAGTCTGTCGAAGTTCCAGGAGTTATCTCTGCCGCTCCTAGAGGCCCACTCCAGCTTCCCCGTGCGGCAGAGCGCTTCGTACAGCTCAGCCGTCACTCGGGCATCCTGCTGAACGTACCCCAGGACTCTCCCCTGGCCCTCCCTCCCTTCCCCCCACATCTGCATGGCCAGTTCCCCATTCATCCCCTCCGGTTTCCTGGAGGAGAGCTTCATGCCTCTGGCCGCCGTCTCCAGCGCGATCATGTACCCTCTCACACACAACAGATGAAAGGCCATGTCCACGTGACTCAGGGCCAGACCGATGATGGCCTCTGACATGCCGGAGCTGCACTGCTCTCGGAGCACGGGGAAGTCGAACCCCATGCCGTTCCAGGTCACTATCGGGTATCCAGCCTGCTGCTGCCGGATGAGGTAGGCGGCCAGCGCGTCGCACTCCTCGATGGACATCTTCACCGGGAGTGGCTCTCCATCGGCTACCTCCCCTCCGTGCCAGACCCTTCTTTGGCCGTCGCTCCGTAACGTGGCTGCGCAGGAGATCCCCCCAGGTCTGAGCAACTGGTCCAGCAACATCGCCTCCGGCACTCCCTCTTGCGGTAGCTGAGGGATCTCCAAGTCGAAGGCCAGGTACCGGCCCTCCTGCAGCGGCCGGTCATCCAAGTCCTCGCCCACCCAGACGTGCACGTTGTCCGGAAGGACCTCGACGATGGGCAGCACCTCCTTCAGCGAGCGCCTGCCGTTTTCCACACCTGGCATGTTGAGGTGGATCTCCACATCCGGGCGTTCCTCGGCCCAGGCTTTGAGCATCTGTGTCGCCTTGCGGATCAGTGATAGACTCGCTCGGCTCACCCAGTGCCTCTTGACCTGGAATGCTCCCACCCGGGCTTGCGGCCAGCGGTCGCTGATGAGGAGACCGTACTCGCCCAGATGGCCACACCCAGCTGCAATGGCCTCACCAAAGGCCCGGGGCAGGCCCGGGAACCGCCGCCTCGCTTGCAAGGCCATGCCCCTGCCCATCACCAACTCCCGCCGCTTGTTGAGATAGGAGTTGGTGGCGACCAGGAACAGACCTGCGGTGGGCCACGCGCTCCACATGTCACCCTTGTGCCTTCTCATGTTCTCTACCTCCTGTTACGTCGTCTCTCACTGTCACGATGCCGGGACAAACGATCAGCCCCAGAGAGGGGCTGGAAAGAGCAGGAAAGCCCCGGTGCTACCGTCGAAAGTCCGAGTTACGCCGCATAGACCAGACGAATCATTGCAGGGGAGCCTTCCGGCTCCCAGATGGCTCGGCCGTTGCCCTCCAAGGCCCTACGCCACTTCGCTGCGTAGCTCCCCCTCAGGACGCCAGGCTGGAGAACCGCTGCTCCACCCAGGCCTGCGCCAGTCTGAACGAGCAGAAGCCCTGGACAGGGATGCTGTGGCCTGCCCTTCGGACCAGGACCATCTCCACACCATCGTCCTTGATGAACTCCAGCCATAGCGTGCCCTGGCCTATGGTCAAGGAGTACGTCTCCACGCCGTTTCGCCGTCCCTCGTAGGTCGCCTGAGGATGGCGATCGAGGAACCGCAGGCTGCCGTTCTCGACAATGGCCGCGAACTGACACCCGTTCTTCGTGCAAGAGAAGCCCCCCTTGATGGCGACGCTTTGCATCGGCGCTCACCTCCTTTCTTTGCCTGATGCGCCCCTCCGACTGTCGTGTTGTCCTCAGCTTGTCAGGTTCGTGCCCGCATCTCGTGTCGCGAGAGTAGGGACGAAGACATGGCGCCCTGCCCCTGCCAGAGCCGCCCCGCAAACCAGCCCCTCCAAGAGAGACTGAAAGAAACGAGAGATGATCATGGACAACGAGAACCCATCCAGGAAGGCAAGAGGCCCTCCAGACTTCGGAGGATGCTACAGTGCTCTCTGAGGCCTGGCTACCGGCAAGCGGCGGAAACTGGAAGGCGACATCGTAGTCCATGGTGGTTCCCTTTGCTTGCCTCGTAGGTTTCCTGGCGAATGAAGAATGATTGCTGATCCGTGGCCGACGGAGGTGAGCCGGCCACGGATGGTGTCTTTCGGTCTTACGGTATCCGAGAGGCTGGCCAGACCTCTCGATTGTCACGAGCTTCGTTCTGAAAGCTCTATGACTCCCCGGGCCTGTGATGGGCTTTCTCGTCGGCCCCTCTCCAGGTCGTCCCCACGGGCTACTCCCTGGTGTGTGATCTTGGGCCTAGCGGTACTGGACACCTCGCCATTGTGTGAGCTCCTCGTCCACATCGTGCGTTGATGCTTCCCCGTTACCCCGCCTCGGTTTCCCTTCGGGGTGGCGACTTCTGCTCACCACAGGAACGGTTCGTATTTGTTAAGGTTCTCTTGACGCCAAGACAGCTCGGGTCTTGGGGCCTCCCTGCTGGACAACGAGATGATCTCGTGGAGAAGCCTCTCCGAGCTGTCAGGTTGTGGGGGCGAGGTTGACCCTCCTTCGAGAAGCCCAGGCCCCCGCTTGTGCTACCTGGGGCGAAAAACAAAAAGGGCCGGATAGCTCCGCCCCGTGTCTTTCTATCTTGACAGTACGATCGCTGTCTCGTGGGAGCGGCTATCCGGCCGTCACGTTGTGGGGACTGAAGACCCTACCCAGTAGAGTCGGACAATCCCCGCTGTCTGCTCTCGGTATTCACTTGTAAAGAACAACAGCCCGCCGCAAACACGTGCTTGAGCCTTACACTCCTGCTATCACGTTTGCCTCGGGCTGTCATCGAGGCACCGGTTGCCCGGCATCTTAGCAGTAGTATACCACACTTCCGCTTACTCGGCAATAGTACTCGGGTACCGCCCCTCTCCACCGAAGGCGTTAGCAGGCACGCCCCGTGCCCTCTTGGCACCCCTTCTGGGTCTGCCATCCAGACAACGCCAGGTGTCTTCCCGCAGCCCCTCCCCCCGAGCCGCACAGGGCACAGCCCCCTGCCGCAACCCGCGTCGCTCAGACCCGGCAAGAGGCAATTGCTGGCGGATTTCTAGTCATCAGCACTTGACAAATCCGCACCACACAAGATGTACAACGAAACTGCCGCTGATACCCATATCTGTAGGTCTGCGCCCATCGCAGGATTTGCCTCTTCCCAACCGCGCAGCACTCCGCGAATCGATCTGGCTGCGGACCAAGTCCGCAACAGTTCAATCCGCGGTTTCCATCGACCAAGAACCGAAATCGGTCACTGCCACCCTCAACGTCGTTAACCACATTCAGTATGGCCGCAGAGTCACCACTCGGCAAGCACAAGTATCGCTGCCCTTCGTATCCGCAACAGTCTGGAGTGCTTTGAAGAAAAGGTGGCGACTTGTCAACCCTCTGATTGCGGGAGCCACTGGAGCAAGTTCCTGCTCAAACAGCCCTATCCTCGCACCGACCATGGCGCGTCGTACACCAAGTTCCACCGTCTCACAAGCGAGAGTTGGACCCTTCACAGGATGGCTAGTCGTTTGCGCGTGAGCGATCAATGCTTCCATCGTATGACGACGATATACATTGATGAGTCCAGTCAGCGGTTCGCAGTCTCACAACCACCCTTCGGGCCCTCCCACTCCAAAGCCGAAATCCTCCCCAATGACCTCTCGTGGCGTACGGTTACTCGTTGCAGACGAGACATCCGTCCAGGCATTCTACAACGCGAAGGCGGGCATGTACGGTCCTCTCGAGTTTGTCGCTTCCTGCGGGGCACATCACGGGATTGTGGAGACTTCCGGATTGGCGGGCCCCTGGGTTGCCGATCCTGGCTGAACCACTGGCTATAGGAGGAACGGCCCCGTTGAGAGCCCCGTCAGATCCCAGATCCGTCCGCTCACCCCGATTTCTGTCGCTTCGGAATCAGCAATTGTCGTTATGGTCTTCCCCCTAAGGTACTAGGTCACCAATTTGCAATGCGGCCGAGCACGCCTTCCACTTGCTTCGCCGCTGAGGAGGAGTTGTGATTCTCCCAAGCTCACTACGGGCAACGAACACCCGGGGGAGGACAGCCTGAGGCGATAGCAACAGATAGTCAAGGTAGGGGCCAAGGATGTGCGCACGCTGGTCCCAGGTTGCATCACCTCAATGGCGGAGGCGTGACGAGAGCAACACCTGCAGTGTGGAGGCTGAATAGAATGAGCCGCAGGTCAAGGAAAGAGCTCGAGGTTTAGAGAAGCTGGCCTTTGAGACGAAGACAAGATGATCACCAGAGGCGCACCACTCGGCCTGACGCGGAACGCACACCTCCAGGCCGACAGGCCTTGCGCCGAAACCGCCACTGATACGGTCGAAGTGTTGAAACAGCTGATGTCATGATAACGGCGAAAGGATGATTTCACACGAGTTGGATTGACGTGCCCCCGGAGGGAATGACGTGCTGTCTCATCCTGACCCTCGCTGCTGTTCACGGCCCCGTCCACAAGGCAGTCGAAAGCCCGGTTGAGGGAACAGATTGAGAACCCTTCCGTCCGACCCCAGTGAGATGTCGCGCGTTTGCAGATTCCTCGCATCCTTGGCCAATCCCGTCGCGTGCTGTGCCGAAGCCCCTGCTTCGCGAGCGGCAAGAGCAAGAAGCTCGCCCATCGAATGTGTAGCTGCCCTTCGTTCCTGGCGTAGCAGCTTCTCTCCAAGGACTGTCGTGGGCGCCTGAGCCCCCTATGTTCCAGGCACCCGCGCCTCGTCCGCTGCAGCACTGGAGACACATCATGATGATAGGCCCCTGATTCAAGCTGACCACACCGACACAGACGCACTAGCCTGCGCACCAGATCACGACGAATAGCAGGCCCAGCCCCTACTGACGTAGCCGACGAGTCGCAACGATTGATCACACTCAGACCCAACGGGCCTAGGTGATCGATCTTGTAGTCAACATGAAGGAGAGTGACACTAGCAGACCGCGACTACATGGTGTGAAGCTGCAAGAGAGCTGCTCCCGCGAGGACTCTCGGACAAAACGGGTAGCGGCAGCAGTCGGCGGTGGCAGCCGAAGGGCCAACCTAGCCCGAAGACACAGCTCCAACACTAAGGAGGTACTCTCGGGCGCGGCAAACCCCGATGGATCTTGCCCCAGGCACGCGGCCCCGCCGCAGTGAGGGCGCGTTGTCGCTATAAGGCCTCCGGTGGCAGAGTGGTGAACTGCCCATCGTCATTCGGCTCCAGTGGTACCACCGTCTCAACGGCCGTCAAGGGCAGTTTGCCATAAACATGAGGGTACTTGACACCGCCTCCATGAAGGTCCTCGAAAGCCACTTTCGCTGGCACTTTCTGCGGATCGATTACTATCAGGAGGAGAGACTCGCTACCAGCATAGAATCGATTCGCAGCAGCGACAACCTGATTGGCGGTCGAACAATGGATGAAGCCCTCACCCTCAAGCGAAGGAGGAGCGTAGGAATCGGCATCCTTCGATTCTTCCCACGCATTCTTGTGTACGAGATGATATAGCTTCGCGGGGCCAGTCTCTCGCAGTGCTTCCTGTGGCAGAGAGGCAAATCGGCCATCTTCAGCTGGCTTCAGCGGTATCACTGCCTCAACGGCTGTCAGGGGCACTTTGCCGTAAATGTGGGGGAACTTCGTGCCGCCCCCGCGAAGATCCTCAAAAGCGATTTCTGATGGGACTTCTTCCATATCGATCACCAGCAGGAGCAAAGACGTGCTGCCAGCATAGAATCGATTGGCTGCAGGAATAACCTGATCGGCAGACGAGCAATGGATGAAGCCATCGCTTTCGAGGGAAGGCGGCGCGTAGAAGTCAGCATCCCTCGATTCTTCCCATTGGTCCTTTTCTACAAGATGATAGAGCACCATGGCACTGCCTCCTTCCAGCTCTCCTAAGCCTGTCTTCCTCTTGGGTCTCTGTGATTCTATCGTGCACTGAGGCTATTGTCAAGAAGACGCAGTTCATCCATCTCTGTCAAATCAACTCGTGCGAGTAGCCTGCCGATCGATTGGCCTCCTCCGGCCGACCAGCCCGCAAGATAGAACAGGTTTGTGGCACAAGTTGCTGTCTTCTGTGTTATCGTTGCCAGAAGTGCCGGCACATAGCACCACACGAAAACCGATGCCGGAATCGCCACGATATGGGAAGTTGCCATATCGTGCAAAGCAGGCGCAACGTTCTGGCCCTTCCCACCAAGCCCCACCACGCATGCGGATCGCTGTCTTGTTGGTTACAAGCTTCGGGTCCTCCCGTTCGTCCGAACAATAAGGGTATGGGGCACCCACTGAGCTACGTGTCCACTCCCAGACATTACCTAGCATATCCCGAACACCATACGGGGATTCGTTCTTCGGGTATACACCAACACTGCAAGTGCAGCTGGTAGCTCGATCACAGTTTGCCTCATCATGTGTTGGGTGCTCGTTGCCCCAGACATACCGGCGTGTGGGCAGCGGGTTGCTCCGCATAGCAGCCGCTGGCTGCAATTGCGCTAGTACCTGCTGCCAATTCGCAACACACGGGGTTTGCGGTATGTCCAGACCGCCCCGTGCTGCCTTCTCCCATTCCGCCTCTGACGGCAATTGGACGCGCCAGCCATCCGGCAAGGGCAAGACGCTCGTCAGCCAGCGGGCATAGGCTTGTGCTTCATACCAGGAAACTCCAACGACAGGGTGGTTGGGTGTCCGGAACAATTCGGGGAACCGCGCGGGTTCCCTTCTGGCTTCGACATCGTTATAACCTTTGACGAGACCTTCATGCCAAAACCCGTTGCGAATCGCTTCATCCCAGTAGGATGGTTCACCGTAACCCCCGGCCTGTACAAAGCAATTGAACTGCTCATCGGTTATTGGGTAGAGACCAATCCAATAGGGCTGATCAAGGCACGTGTTCAAATGAGCTTCATCTCCCTCGCCCATTTCGAAGGGGCCAGCGGGCACATAGCAGAAACGAATATCCGGAAGGGGTTGCAGTGGCGGCTTCATGCGCGACACCGGTGTGGCACAAACACCTACGCCGGGGCGTTCGTCCCCAAGCCGGGCCAGTGCTATGCCGGCTTGTGCTCGTTCTGGTCCGGCCGTGATGAGTTCTGGATTGTCTACTAGCGTCTCCAGGCGTTGACGCACTTCACTTCGAGTGAAGTCCTGATCTTGCTCTAGCTCAATGAATGCATCCGCAGCCAAGACGGCTGCTTTGAGCTGAGCGCGAGGAGTGCTGCCAACCTGAGCCAGGCGGCGAACGATCTCTAGCGCCAAATCTGAGTTGCGCTGTCTGAGATAGCCGACGAGCAACAACACGGTCTCACTCCACCAACCTCCAGCGGCGCGGTCCTTCTCTGCAAGTTGCTCAAGAATCCCAGATACACTCCGGATGTTCTCCGCAAGATAGTAGGCGGCCAAGTACTCTTGGAAGGTTAAGTGGACGAAGCTGTAAATGCCATTCCGTTCGGCCACCAGACTACCTCTTTCGCGGATAGCGGTGATGAAACTGTGCATGCGCGGTTCGGCGACCTCGCGACTGTACAGTTGTGCCATCTTAGGAAGTAACCATGCTGTCATCTGCGACTCGTCTACCGCTCTTCCTTCGTCTTCGCCTGACAACATCATCCTGTAGGCCAGGTAAGCCAGCAGCTGACGTTTCTCACTGATCGTTCCCCCCAGTCGTGTCAACTCAGTCCGTACTTCCTGTGGACGGTCTGTCTTTTCGGCCAACAACACATCAACGCACTTCTCATACAGTTCTGCGCGGTGCTCCGGCAAATGGTGCTGATTGTAGTGCACAATCGCCACGATGGTGACCATCAGTGGGGTATCGATCAACGGGGATTGGTTGAGACGGGCCCGCATCACCTCCAGTCTCGAAATAGCCCTCTGCAGATCCCTTCTCTCGGATTCTCTCTGCTTGTTGTCTTCATCATACACCGCGTTTGTCCAACGCTCTACCAACCACCCCACTTGTTCAGGAGTCATGGTCTGCACAAAGGCCACACGAAAATCGGCTAGGCGGCTTTGACCATAATAGGCGTGAGTGCGGCTTGTCACCACGATACGCTCAATCCCGCCGGTGTCCGCTAGATTCTCGACTGCCTCACGCACCATCACCCGTTCATCCTCGTTGGCCACCTCGTCCAACCCATCCAACATCAGCAGGCAGGAGTGAGAGCTTTCCAGCAGCTTCTCGAAGAAGTCGGAGGACAGACCAACTTCATCCTTGAGCAGATGTGTCGCAACATACGAGCGTAGAGTGTGGACAGAGTGACTCGAGTTGGCCCAGCGCTTGCGCCTATACTGATTGTATTCGCTTAGAGGTACCAGAACAGGTATTGGCAGAGGCGCTCTCAAGCCCAGAATACTCTCAGCCTTCTCCGTGTCACCGCTATTGAGAGCATAGGCAATGGTGCTGGCAATGACGTGCAGGAAGGTCGTCTTGCCGGTGCCAGGTCCGCCAACGATTGCCAAGCACCTGTTTTCTGCCAGTAGATCGCGCATGTCAGTCAGTGTTCGACGATATGCGGCTTGTTCTCGATTCGGACTCGTCTGGTCAGATTCGGGATCGAGTACTACGCTAAGAGACACATAGACGTCGTCCAATGTTAGCCGATGAATCTTCTGGTGACGCTCTTCGATCCCCCGCAAGTTGAGGCGGCTATACCTTTTACGGAGCCATTTGAGATAATCCCCAAGCTCTTGCTGGAAATCATCCTTGCGTGTACGACTCTGGAGCAGGCGGTCGATGATCTGTAGGATGTCGTTGAGAGACGCAACGAAAGAAACGACCGCAGGAGCAACGATTCCCAGCCATAGCAGGTAGTCTGACCACCAAGCCCGAGGATGAGCAACAACGTACCTGCTGACCCAAATCAGCAGAAACGAGGTAGCCATGATGAGTCCAGAGAAGATGACTATCCATCTCTTCATGGTATCTATCCTGCTTTGTGCATGATTCTGCACAAAGACCGCTCTGGGTCTTGATGCTGAGTTCAACCGGCTTCCAGCGGAGCGGGATGTCCTCGCTGAAGGGTAAGACAGGGCACTACCTGGTGACAGCATCGCTGCACGGACAGCGCTTGTTGAGGCGCGCTTTCGTCAACTCAGACAGGTTGAGTGACAACAACAAGCGGCATGGAACAACGACGGTCGCAGCGGTCACATCACTTGCGGCTCGCGGGCGCCCCAGACGGAGTGCGTGCGCTCCACGCGAGAGTTGCACATTGTGTACTTCAAGTCTACACTTCTTGGTCGATTCTCGCAATGCCCTCATAACCCAGAACGCACTGCAAACGCTGAGAAGCGTCAAACGAATGGGCTTGTGACCAGACGGGCGATTCCCGACGACTTGGGCCGCTTGGGCTTGTAGAACTCGCCAGATGGCAGCTGGGCCAATGCCGATTCTTGGTACATCATGATGGATGCTTCAATCGCCTCCGCGGAAACTTGCTGAGTTCCGCTGACTGAATCGATGAAATCAGATCTGCCGCCCCACTCAGGCTGATCGGCACAGGTTCTGGTACGCCAGACGTGAGTACACCAACAGCATGACAGAACGCGAAACTACTGTCCTTCCCTAGGACCTACTCGACGCATCGGCCCAATTGCTGTTCTAGAGTGTCCATGATCTGGTAAAGAGGAAGAGCGTCTTGAAAAGATGGGGCAAAACACTTGTCCTGAATGACACATGCGAAGAATTCCTCGAGCTCTTGATGGTAACCGGTTCGTGAATACCCAGAGGTGAGCGGGCTTGGACTCCATGAGTGTCCCCACCTTCTTGAATCGCGGTGGCGTATGCTTGGGCTGTCACCATCGGAGATCGTGAGATTCCATAGAGAATCGAGGTGGCAGATCCTTCCTCCTCGGGTGATCACCTCCAATGCCGTCTCGAAATGTGAAAGCACGGTCCCCGTTTCCAGGTGTCCAATTGCACCATTCTCAAAGAGGAAGTTGATCGAAGCCAGAATACCCTTCTCGTTGTGGCAAGATACGCTCTTGATCTCTCTTACAGGGCCGCAGAATAGGAGCAGAGTGTCCAAGGGGTGAATCACCTGTGCCAGAAGGAACGATCTTGTAAGGGAATCTAGATCCCAGAACGGCACCTGCGGTTTGGATGATATGTGTCTCACGGAAACGTAGGCGGGATGGTCAGCTGGATCCTGGGCGAGTACACTCCTGATCAGCTTCACAGGTTCCGCAAACCTGAAATTGAGGCCGATACCTGTGCTCACCCTGCGCTCAGCAGCCAAACCGGCTAACGCCTCCAGCTCGTGTGTGAAGACAGTAGGAGGCTTTTCTACAAAGACGGGAATTCCCCTCTCGACAAAGAAGCGCGACGCTTCAGCGTGAACCTGAGGTGGGGCAGCCATGACGACTGCATCTAGCTCGCCAGCATCCAGCATCTGTGTGTAGTCTGTGGAATGATGGTCCGCGCCAAACTTCTGGGTTGCGGCCTTGGCTCTGGACAGGACCAAGTCACATGCAGACTTGAGCTTGACCTGACTCATCAAGGAGATTGCGGGCAACAGATTATTCCATCCTTGCTCGCCGATGCCAATGAATCCGATTTGTAGAGGCTCTTTCCTCATAGCTCCACAGTCCTCTCTCCATTGCACTAGGCCAATACTCGCCCAATCTTGAGGGCAATGTCACTAGCCGGGTACTGCGACCCGCCTGTTATGCTCTCCCGCATCGAGTTAAAGACGCCGCATCGGTGCCGTTCTTGCCCTGTGACTCAAGTGCATTCATTGTGGACTCGGAGTTGTTGCTTTGCCCCTCTCTTGTACAGTCTGTCCATCTGGTCAGTTGTGTCGCCCATGAATCCATCCCGCGAGGGCCCGGCTGCGCCTATTAGCCGTCAGCAACGGCCGGGTAGTGAACAACTAGGCAGTGGGGTCGTCGAGAGCCAGGACTATCCTGTCACAGAGGGCCATCGTCTTGACATTGTCCTCCGCACAACAAGTAGGTTGTTGATCACTCGAAACGCACTCCAAGAAGTGCCTAACCTCACCTACGTACCCGCGGAGGTACAAGTCCTGCAATCCACCTGAGCTAGAAGTGTCAATAGATGTCCACACCACATCCTCTTCGTCAAGAGTCTGCCAGCGAGGCCCTTCAAAGCCCGATTCTCTGTGCAGGTGGCAGCTGACCCTTGTCATGTTCTCTGCTTTGACAAACCCGTTCACGCCCGTGATGGTGATCTCCTCATGGTGTCGCGCCCAGGCCGACAATCCAGCAAAGAACATGTTGCCGATTCTTCCAGACTCAGTGGCAAAGCTGAAGACTTGATCTACACCCTCATCGGGAGTTCTCTTGAATCCTGCTACACTCCTTACTTCCCCCAGGAAGAACCTAATCAAATCGACAAAGTGAATAGCGCCATACTTCAAGAACGGTTCGTCTTGCGGGCCAAAGCTTCGAACTCCAAACATGCCAGTCATAGATAGGACTTCGCCAAAGCTCTGTGCATCATCTATGATCCTCTTCGCCTTGACATACGCAGGAGCGAACCGCTTCATGAAACCCACCATCACATGCCTACCGACCTCCCTTGAGACATCGGCGACTGCCCTGGCTTCTGATTCATCCCAGCCAAATGGTTTCTCGACAAACACATTCGTGCCGGCCAAGAGACAGTCTTTGACTATTGCTGGATGCTGATCACCCGATGTGATGACGAAAACTGCGTCCAACTGTTCCTTCTCCAGCATATCTTGATAGCTATCATAGGCTCTGCGAGCGTGCCATAGCTTGGCGCACGCTTCAGCTCGATCCTGATGCCTCGCACACACGCAAGCTATTTCCATACCCAGCAGCTTGACGGACGGGTAGATATTGGCGCTCGCGTGCCGCCCGCAGCCAATGAAGCCAATCTTCAGGTCTCTCACAGTAGATCCTCCTGTATACGTGGCGCTGTTCTGGTGGGATACATTGATCACCGCGCAGAACCAGTCGTTTCGGAATCCCGTTCCGTGGCTGACAGGATTTCGCGACACTTAGCAATGAAGCGCTTGGTGTTTTCCTCTAGCTCCAATCCCATGGCCTCTGAGAATGTGGTCCACCTTATCTTCGCTGATTCCAAACTAGGTTCTGCCAAGTCAGGCCTCTCAGTCAACAGCAGATACCGAAAGTCCAAGTGATAATGCTCTGGGCATGCTCTAGTCCGAGGTATGACGTGTACGTCAATATCGATAGGTTTGGGATCCCCTTCTTGAGGAAAGAAACGCAAATCAGGCAGGCCGGACTCTTCTCGGGCCTCGCGCAGGGCCGTTTGCCATGGGGCTAATTCCGACTCGCCATGTCCCCCAAATGGCAACCACTTCTTGAGTACCGCATGATAGTTCAGGAGTATGCGTGCAGAAGGACCGGTTAGGTTTGCCACCAAGGCGGAACTGGTGATATGTCCCTCTTCGCAAGTCTTGCTCAGAATGTTCGGGTGCTTCCTCGCCATTTCAACTATGAACTGAACGTTCTTGGTCTCTTCGGAACTGTCCGGCTCGTGTCTTTCGAGTACCGCGATTAGATGGCGAGTGCTCTCGCCCAACACATAGGAGTACAAATCATCGACCATACGTCGCAAGATCTCTATCCTCTCGACCGGAGTTGCCGACTCCCAGAGTGGCAAAGTGGCATGACGCGACATCTCCCGCCTCCTTAGTACGCACTGCGATGATGCTGTGAGTCCGTTACGCAGTGCAGAACTCCATTATATGTCAATTGCGGAGGCGGGGCCAACAGCAAACCGGCCCCAAGTTTGTCCAAGTACTCATTCCACTTCCACACCAGCACAGTGTCGGTCGGTCGCCCATGATATGGGACCTCATCTAGTCGTGGCAGGGACGACGCAGCATCTGGAGGGTTCCCAGCGGCCGCAATCCGCGCGGGTTGACATGCCGAGGTCGGACCTCGTAGGCAGGTGAGTATGGGGTACGAAGTTCTCCCCTGGCAGGCACTCACCACGGCATATTCACAGGGTACTCGCCCGCGTGCTGTGTTGCGCGCACCATCGCAGGCGCGCGCTGGCAGCCGATCGACCAAGGTGGCAGCATTACACCCAAGGACGCAAGGTGCCAACTCGACTGTCCTTCGCCAATCGAGCACGACCAAAGCCATCGTGGCGTTCTCCGGACTGAGCTCTAGAGTGACCCTAAGGCAATGCCACTGTGTCGTGGAATTGCCTGTTTGTGGTCGCAGCAAGTGCGGGCCGGTGAGTAGAAGGGAACGGGCGAGGTGGAAGTGTTGATCTATTGACCAAACCAGGAAGATCAACGCATCGGCGGCATGAACAGACTATGCGGGGACTGAGGGGTTGCGGTGTCGGCGACGACAGCCGGCACTGCAGCCAGTTAAACCGCACAGGGTCGCGCGCCGCAACCTCAGCGTCACCGTGGCCAAGGGATTGCAGCACTCCATTGACCTTATGCCTCAGCCCAGTTCACTTCGAGATCTCTGCCACCTTCCTGCGTCTTCCGGCCCTCGAAATGGACAAGGCACGGTGATGGCACGATGCCGCCAACCACCAAGGCATCACCGATGCCAAAAGACTTCGACGTTTGCAAAAGCATCTCCGACACGAAGCTGAAGGAATCCCTTAGAGCGTCTATGTCAGATTGGCTCAACATCTTCATCAACACCAGGTTTCCGCACTGGGTCAGGACGTGCTCATGGATCTTGGAAGGCAGCTGTGAGGATATGAGAAGATAGAGTCCGAATTTGCGCCCCTCTCCAGCGATTCTGCTACCCCAATCCAGGGTGAGTGCTTGCTCTGGAGACATAGATCTTGCTGGAAACAGAGCGTGGGCCTCATCCACAAAAAGGAGAGAGGGTTTCTTGACATTCTTTCGTTTACGCTCGGTCTGTGTCTCCCAGAGCCTGCGAAATACTACTGAGCAAACGACCATCCGCTCCAGTCTCGTTAGGACAGAAAGGTCAACTATGACAGTATGTGGGTCTGGCTCGCTCAATACATCCACCAGCAGTGCCTCACTCCCTCCTGACTTGTCCCAAATGCGCAGGTATTCAATCCCTAGATTATCAATCCTATCAAGCAGAGATCTGCCAAGCTTCGCGTCTGCTGCCCATTCGAGCTCTAGTAGTGCTCTAAGGTCCCACACTGTTCCGTCACTTCCCTTGTCTTTCCACAAGTCCTCTAGCTTTCTGGATAACAGGCGATAGTCTGCCCCATCTGCTATCGGATCTAGACCGAGCAGAAGACCAAGCTCTCGGACCTCTAAGTCACTGAGCCTAACAGCAACCGGCTCCGCGTCCTCTATCGAGGGATCCATAGAAAGGATCTTCGTACTATGTTTCTTGGCGTCATGGAGAAGAGCATACTCGTCGATTTCTCTCTGATTGAATACGTACTTGTTGCTCTCATGGTTAATCTCCTCCAATGCCCTAAGAGACTGGTTTAGACGAGCAAAGTCGCCATTGGGATCAAGCGCAATGATGTCCACCTGAGTCCTCAGATGCAGTTCTTCAAGAATAATGCCAAGTGCGAAGGATTTCCCTGAACCTGACTGACCGAACAAACCTGTGGGTCTCTTGACACCATCGGGGACTAGATTGACTCGGAGTGGCTTTCTGACAGCTAGCAGAGTACCCACAGGTAGAAGAGGGTCCACATTCGAATAAGCGCGCGCAAGATAGGACTCGATAACCTCAGTCGGAGCTGCCTCGAGTGACACCTCTCCGACACAACACTCGCGGTCGAATTCCAGATTTGCGGTCTCCTCGGAAACCTCGGCCAGAACATCACCATACCCCGTGCAGTATCCAGTCGAGAGTATGATCGGCATCTCCACTGATGTCACCACTACGGACGTACGCACAGTCCCCCGGTTACGAGCGAAATCAAGTGCAGTGCTGTCAACTCGTCCTAAGTAAGTATGGTCGGCAGAAGATAGTAGGACATAGTCCCCGCATGAAACCCCAAGATTGACTGGGACCGAAAAGCGGAATGAGCCAGGTTTCTCCAGAAACACTACGGGCCTAACGACGGGTGACTGTGCTGCGGATGCTGGCTTCTCGATTCTGGACACTCTCCAGTTCCTTCCATCCCAAACAAAGGGGCACTCAGTTCTCGGGAACCCTTCTCCCAAGTCCTCAGGTTCACCTACATCTATCATACCATATCCTGAGCCGAACAGCAAGCTCCGTTGTACCACGGGCAGGAACAGCTGCCTCATCCCTCACTAGGCTCCTGGGAATGACCTCTCTCCTTAGCATAGCACCAGTCTCACAAGAGTTGCTGCTTTGCCTGTCGCAAATCGTCGGTGTGCTACTATGCGCGGAGAGAACCAAGTAACAAGCGACCTTCTTGCCGGTCAGGCTCTTCGGCAGACTCGCCGAGGGCCATGAGAAAGTCAAGAAGGCGCGAAGGCCTTGCTGGACGACAAGCCCGACATCTCCGAGTGCACCGACAAGGAAGGCCAGAAGAGGACCACCTTCAGGTTCCTGGCCGATCCGTATCGGCTACTCCAAGCAGAAGACCGGGGGCCTCAAGCCTCCCCTCAGCTCCTTCTTGGGAAGTGACGGATCCCACCCACCCCCCGTTGAACACCCACTTGCTCGACCACTCCAACAATCCGGTGTAAGCCACAGGGCCCTCTCCAAGCAGGGACTATGTCGAGAGGCCTCCCGCGAGGTGTTATCCAACACCGCAGACGATCTCGCTATGCTACTGCTTTGGGTAGTTCGGGTTCTTTATACTTACATAGAATCTGCCACTTCTCCCCACACAGATCCCATCTTTCACGATGAAGCACTCTATCCAGTGTTTGCCTGTATACCTACTCCACTCCCAGTTCACCAAAGGACTACTTGATGGGCTTGCATCAGACAGTCTGGCTTCGAAGAACTCACCTCGTAGGCCTTTCTCATTTGCCGCATGTTGTCCAGTATTCACTACTTGCCAGAAGACCTCGTAGTCTCCCCTTGCCCTGGTCTTGGCGATATACTTGAGTCTCAGCCCGCTTGGAATTACCCTGCCGTTGGAGTTAAGTCCGCCGAATCGCTTCTGGCCCGAATGCGAGTAGACGTAGGCATCCAGTCGCACCTTGTACCGCTTCTTGAGCTCCTCTCGCCACGGTAACGGCCGGGCGTGCGAGGAGTCCCCCAGTCGCCATCCCTTAGACTCCGAGCGACTTTCCTCCGATTCGTCCACGTCATAGAGAGGGAATTGCTCTCCAAAGATGTCTCGCCATAACTCAGAACTCTTCAGGTTGTCTGGTGTGTCCCGAGCCAGCATGGCTGTTTTCAGGCTTTCGTTGACTGCCTCCATGAAGACCTCGAACTCGTCCAAAGTCATGCTGGTCTTTATGGTCTCATCTCGAAGGCCAGGATCTTGAAGCTCTGGCACTTCGTCCTCATCTGTGTATCTGTCCGACACGCCTTGGAGAACCGCAATGAAGTGATCTGCCCAAGCCGTTTGACTCGCATCGAAGTTCTCTCCAGTTAGGATCTCCACCCAAAAGCCCTTTGGATGGGGCCGCTCAACCTCAGGTTGCCTCACTTCACACTGATGCTTCCACCACCACTTCATCATCTTCACAAGTGGCACAAAGCGTTTCTTGCCATGGTCATCGGAGTTCAACGTAGTAGTGTATTCCAGATGTCCCTTGGGATGACTCCGTATCCAACTCTCCAGCACTCGATCGGGAACTACTAAGGGTTCGTCTTGGTTGGTGACAACTACAGCAGGAATAATGTCAAGTGTCATTTGGACTTCTTCATTGCCTGGAAGAGGGTCATCAATGCGGATGGACCTCCTCTGATACTTCGGGTTCTCAGGATCGTCATAACATCTACCCAGAGCATCCTTCAGTTTGCGAAGGACCCTTCGTGGGGTGTTGTCCTCATCATCAATGTCGAAGTTGGTGAGGATGACGATGTCTACGTCCTTTATTTCGCCGACCGCTGTGTTGCGTCTATAGGATCCATAGAGAAAGGACCCCTCCACATATCGCTTGAACTCGTCATGCTCCTCCAAGCACTCTCTGATAGGTTCATGTGCATCCATTGCATACTCAACTGCCCTCTTGTCAGGGTTGATATTGCTGAGAAAGACCTCGAATAGACCGCTTGCCTTCGTCATGTTCCTCCGCTAGAGACTGTTGACCAGTGTCCCCCCCACTTCGTACCGCGTTCGTGAATCGTCCAGGAAGTATATCGAAATGGGACAAATCGCATTCAGGTGGTAGCCTATGAGAGTAGCCAAGGCTGCCGGCATTGCACCAAAGAGGTGAATTCTGGGTGGTCGCCACTCGTCCATGACGGTCTTCATCCTCCTGCTAAGCTCAATCGCCACCGAGAGTCCATGCGCAGCGCTAGTGATTCGGTTTCCCTCCAGTTTGTACACAAGGACCGCCCTTGGCTGACTATCCCATCCACCAACAAGGCTTGCGACGGTACCATCTATGTTCCTACTTACATTCATGATTATGGCCACATCATCACCACCCTGGAAGCCAGGCAAGGGAAGTCCACCACTAATCCCCGAAGGTACAAGTGGAAGCCCACTGGTCGCCCAGACCCGATCGTTGGACACGATCCTCAGGTCAAAATCAGTGACGCTACGGAAAACCCAGCCCAGTAGGAATGCCGCGGTCAACCTCGCCTGCAAGTGCACCCAGAGTTCGTGCGAGAAGTACGGGTCACCTACCGCTGCCTTCACATCGTTCAGGATTCTGGCGGCTTCAAGAAAACCAGCCTCACTCGACGATTCGTCTCCTAGCAGCTCAGATAGAGAGATCTCCAGATCAACTACACTGTCATAGCGAATCTCGGGGAACGTGGTATATCCCATCGTAAGCTTGTATGGTTCGACCTTCTTGAGCCCCCCGATGTTGTGAATGACGTTCTTCTTCAGACTGTCCACTGTGACCGGCCACCGTAGCGTTTCTCTTGGGCGACCTACTGATGCGGGGATCCGGATTTCCTCCAACTCGCCCCTCGGGAAGTACCTGGTGAAGTGCCTGTACGTCAAATCCGGGAACTCAGCGAGCCATCCACAAATGTCCTGCCAGAACTTGATTCCAACAGGATACTTGTCTTGGCTCACTCTTCTCTGGGACAGCCCAAGCACATGCGAATGCACAGTCGAGTCCCGATCGGCGCTAGTCGTGATAATGAATTCATCAAGCTCCGGCCGGAAACCGTCTGATTTCGCAACCTCGCCGTCGATTTCGCTCTTAGTCATGTTGCCAAGTGGATGATGCTTGCACTGGATTCCCAGGACCCCTTCTTGAGTGACTCCCGCAATGTCGACTCCTGACTGCTTCTGGCCACTGCGGCCGTACCGTTGCAGGTTCGGATTGTTCAGCCTTCTGGCGTAGACGTCACAGACGATGTCCTCAAATGTGTCCCAGTCTTTGGGTTTCGGGAAGATGAAATCAGCGCTCACAGCTCACCGTTTCCAGAAGCTAGTCCCAGTACTAATCCATCCCGCCCATAGCAGCGCCGTTCCATGCCATCACAGATCCCGGTCTCGCCTTCTGAAGTCCGCTTCAGAGTAACTCACGCTTAGCCTCTACAGTCTGATAGTCAACTCTCGACTGAGCCGTTCGAGTTGACGTTCGAAGTCATCGAGAGCCCGCTGCGCCTGGCGGCCATCCTCACCCGAGAACTCAAACACAGCTTCACAGTGCGGACAGTCTCTTGACCGGCCAGGAACCATCTCCTTGATCTTGATCCTGACCGTGCGCCCGCAGTTGGGACACTCCATATCCGCATACAAGTCTTTCATAGTATCTCCCTCACTTTCCTTAGATTCTTGACACGCTCTCGGGCCCTTGTTACAATGCAGACGAGGAGGGAAGGAGATACCCCCTTGCCACCTCAAGTTCTAGCCCGCCAGGCGCCATCTGGCGGGCTCCTTCTTTTTATGTCAATCAATCTTAGCACAACACGGGGAACACGGCAACCTCCCTGGGCCCACGCAACCCGAAAACCGCCGCCATCTTGTACCGCTCAATGCCTATCATACCACATCTAGTTGTCGATCACCTTCAATCATAGCACACTTGTTCTGCCCGTGCAAGTCACCCGTTCTTCGTCAAATCCTCTTAGATGAAGAACAACCCGCTACGGACGCGGATGTCCTACCGCGAAGTTGGATCAGGTATGCAGTTTGACGAACTTGATCTGGGCCACAATACGTGTTCCGGTAACAGTTTACCACGCCAAGCCCTCCCCCGTTACACCGCTCCCCCATCCTCAGGACCGACAGGCCGGTGTCCTATGACTCCGTTGGCTGATCCGGGACTCGTCCTCGCAGCTGGGCAAGCAGCCATGCGCCAGCCCGGGAGATCTGCGTGAGCCCCCGCCTGTGACTGCCAGAATCTACTCGCATAATAGACGTTATGCGAGCAAAGCGACTGGGTTTTCCCCACATAACGTGGTAGAATCACACCAACAACAGCCACGTTTTTCCCAGCATAACGTCACCCGGCTTAGCCCAACACCACTCCACCACGCTGGGAGCAGCATAATGTCAACACGACCATTGCGCAGATTCGCTCAGTACCTGCGCGCATCGGACAAGAGCGACAATACCGTGGAGGCCTACCTCCGGGATCTGCGCTTGTTTGGCGAATGGTTCCAGAGCAGCAATGGCGAGGAGATGACGCCCGAGGGAATCACCCCCATCGATGTGAAAGAGTACAAGGCATATCTGCTGCAGGTGAAGCGCTTCAAGCCTGCAACGGTCAACCGCAGACTCGCCTCCATCTCCGCCTTCTGTGCATGGGCAACAAAGCAAGGCCTCGTTGAGGCGAACCCTGCGGAGCGAATCGGCAACGTGCAGGAAGTCGAACTGGCGCCTCGATGGCTGACCAGGAAGGAGCAGTATGCCCTTGTGCGTGCCGTGCAGAAGGATGGCAACACGCGGGATGAGGCGGTGATCATGCTTCTGCTGCACACCGGCCTAAGGGTCAGCGAGGCCTCCAACTTGAGATTATCGGACATTGAGATCTCGCAACGAAAAGGGGAGGTCACAGTTCGGGACGGTAAGGGTGGCAAGCACAGAGTGGTTCCGTTGAACGCTGATGTGCGCAGAGCTCTGGCCGAGTACCTCGAGTCGCGACCCGAGGCCCTACACGACTATGTATTTGTGGGAAAGCAAAAGGGCCAATTGAAGCCCTGGGGCATTCAGTACGTGGCCAGCAAATATGCATACCTGGCCAAGCTTGACAGCGTCACGCCGCACACTCTGCGACACACCTTTGGGAAGAATCTGGTGGATGCCGGGGTATCCCTCGACAAAGTGGCAACTCTATTGGGCCACAAGAACCTGAATACTACACGGGTGTATACGAGGCCCAGTGGCGCTGATTTGGCGACGGCGGTAGAGAAGCTAGAGATCAAGTGATGCCACCCGATTGTCCTTTGCTGCGAGACCAGCGGCAAACCTCCGGCCCTGCGCTCCGCGCCGAACCAGCCGAACTCTCACGCATTCAGGAGGGAGCAGTCTTCCAGGGCCCGCAAAGCGAGGCGTTCTGGGATCGAAACTCTGGTTGTGCTCAAGCGGCTGAGCAAGAGATGGGCAGCGCAAACCACGCTCCCTCACTGCCTGATGAGTGTGCGCGCGTTCGAACCCCCGGCGCAGTTCACTATAAAGGGGAGCACATTCGAACCACTAGTGGTGACCTTCTGACTCCTGCCAATGCGGATTCCGTCTCCGAGTGGAATACCCGTTTACGCCTCCTGCTGTTCTGCGATGAGATAGAGTTGAGACGACAGAGCAGGACATTAACGGCTGTGACCGTCCTGCGCATCCCGTGGGCCGCAAATGCGGCCGTTGAACTGGAGCGCGTGTTGTCCCTGACTTGACAAGGAACGGCGTGTTGCGCAATACTATGCAATGTGGTGCGACGAGCATTGATGCTGATGAGGGGACTGCCTCAGACTAGTGGTAGTGGCAGAAACCCAGTGCAGCCCGCCGAGTGCTGACTTCTTGTGCTGCCAGCGGCAATACACGCGGATCAGACAACAAGCAAGGATGCTGTTGATGGCGAATGGATCCAATCAGAATAGATGGGCCGAGCCCTTGCCGGACAACTGCCCGCCTAGCGACGCTAGAGCACCGAACGACGAGGTATTTCACCGTTTGGTGAGATCCTTGCCTCCACAAGAGAGCGACTTCTACTCTCACCGCATGCTTTATCCCAAGAGGGAATTCCATGCTAGCGAGTGCATCGCGAGATCATGCTCACTAATTAAGAACTACGATCATTGCATCGAACTCACGAAGCTTCCAGCGCAAAAGGGCAAGGAGATCATCCGGATCGTCCTTCCTCCGGAGTGTGGTGTGATATCGAAGACCGGCGGCCACCCCGACCACTTCTCTTGGTGGCGAGCCAAAGGATTCGATCCTCTCCCTTGCTGCCAGCCGGCCGCGCCCAGATTCCCATGAAGGTATGACCGTGCGTGTACTAGGTCACTTCGAAACGCTCGTGTTCTACGACGGACCGCAAGTGTTCATCGCCCGCGACAACCTCGACACGTCTTTCGTCTGTCTCGTGGTGGAACGTGACGAGGAGTCCGACAAGTACCTGTGCGTGCCCGTCTCACCAGGGCGGTTGCGCCGTCTATTGGATGGACAGGTGGACTTGAGGGAGGTTCTGCAGTTCTCGGAAACCGGAGAATCCTACCAGGGCAGGGCCGTCAATGGGAATCTGGACCAGATCGAGACTAGCCCCATATCCCACGGCGACATCTCCGAGCACTGGTTGCCGGAGGAGGGATTCTTCCTGTCAAGGGAGCCTATGCCGAATGTGACAGTCGTGGAAGATGCTCATCAGAAGCAAAGAGCTATTATCCACTGTACGCTAAGGCCCCCTGAGGCATGGGAAGAACCCAAGATTACGGCAGAGCATCTGAGTGAGGCAGTGGCACTGATCCAACGGATAGTGCGACATGCATACGTGAAGGCGATACGCGACGTGAGATTCCCGGATCGAGATGTCTTGCTCTCACCCTCGAACTACGAGCTTGAGGTCTACGCGTTCTCGCCGGGCTCCTTCACCGTCCAGATGCAGACAGCGGCCACAGCGGATTTGCTCGGCTACTCTCAAGTTGCGCGAGCGCTTGACATACTGGATAGAGTCAACCGCGAGATCCACAACCCAGAGGATGCAGTCGAATTGGTTGCTCACTACGGGGGTCACTTCGCCGCAGCGTACAGAGATCTGCTGGAATTCGTCATCAAGAATGACACGGGAATCTCCTACGAATGGTCCATGCCTGAACGGAGAGACAGCACGACAAGAGAGATTCGGACCACAGTCGCGAAACCCCTGTATGCGGCTCTTGTGGAGCGTGTTGAGATCGGTCGAGAAGAGAGAAAGCTGACAGGCAAGTTCACTAAGCTCGACGAGAAATACGGCAAATGGCGACTTGTGGCAGAAGACGGCAGCGAGCATAGCGGTGAATGTGATCCTTCAGGCGGCGTTACTCTTGCCGGCCTTATCATCGGCACTCAGAGGTATGCGCTCATATGTGACGAGCGGCTCAAGCAGCAACGGGGAACGGGCAGGGAAACTACGCAACTGTATCTAGTATCCTACGAGAGGATCTAGCTCAGATCAGTACTCATGGGGAGCATATGCATGTCTCCTGCCTTAGATCTGCACTCACGTTCGCGGCTCACGCTGCACGTACCGCGAACGATCTCCGCTTTCTTCGCTGTCTAGCCTGTCCACCGCCGGCGCCCCTCGTGGTTCCCGCCTGGTTCTGGCTCGCCGCGCAGACGGACGACATCGAAGCGAAGCGCCGCTGCCTCAACTCGATCCTTGAGCTAGACCCTGAGAATAAGCCCGCGTCCCTGGCTCTCCTACTCTTCGACCAGAGGCGGCCCACTAGCTAGGCGACCACACTTGGCGCGTTGTCAACTTGTCTAGTCCATGCTACATTCCCCGATAGGCCCTGCTGTCGTCCAGCACAAGCTGACGGCGTTTGATACATGCGCCGCTCCCCAACAGTGGGGCCTCGTTCCACCAAGGGCAACCACGCTTGCCTTCGCTCCACACTTGTGCTATCATCTAGTGACTTCGCCTCTACTCCCACGATCCTCTGAGACTCACACCTTGTCCGTGCCGTGACCAAGCTGCATGGATGAGCATGGCCAATGCCTGCGCTCTCGGCGAAGGGAGTCGGAGCAAGGGTGAGGAGGAGCCTCAATGACCAAGGGTGGCAACGAGAGTGCAGACAGAGCACAGGATGATACGGAGATCCTTCTCGTCGGCTATCGAGTCGCCGTTCGACTGTGGACATACCAAGGTACTGCTTCCTGGGCGACATACAGCGCCATGCTCCTGGCCAACTCGATCGTGTTTGCCACTGTCGCCGCTATGCTCACGAGCGATGTCATGCTGTGTGCCGTTCCGCTTCTTCCACTCGCAGGCTTCGCACTCTGCATCTTCTGGCTTGCCATCTTTGAGCGGGGAGCCGAGTACCAATCGCACTATGTTCGGAAAGCCAGGGAACTGGAGTGGTGCTTTCCCGGAGAGAGCGTCAAGACCGTGCAAGACGGGCACGATTTCGGAAGCGGCAAGAAGGTGACCTATAGGAACGGCGAAGGCAGCAAGTCGCACAGGATGTCATGGGCAGCTCGGCTCAAGATGCGACACGCCGGCCGGGGTGTGGTTGCGGTCTTCTTCTTGATCCATGGTCTGATGTTCCTGGCGAGCACCGCCCGAGTTCTCCAGGCGCTCTCGGATTGGCTTGCCGGGGTCCTTGGCTAGTCGCGCCGCACTGGTGAAGCCGTCATGCCAGTCGACTCCTTCACAAGTTTGGCTTCCCGGCAGACTCCCTTGCTGCTGCAATGACACCCGCCGACCCTGGCTATCGGTGTAGGACTGATGCTCCGGTTCCTGCTGGACTGCCTGAGCGGTGCTACCTGCATGGGGGTGGGTCAGTTACCAAATAAGTAGGTCTCATACCACAAGGAGGGGGCAAAGTGAGCAGAAGACTTGCCGCAATAGTGGGCTTTGTGTGCTTGGCAGCGGCGGCCATTATGTGTTTGTGCCTGATGGTCTTTGCCTTTGTGGCACGCGAATCAGCCACGCTACGAGCAACACCACGACCGACAGTGCAGCCTAGGGTAAGCACGGCAACCCCCACGACGGTGGCGACAATCGCCGCCACAGAGGAGGCAGCCAGCGTTCCTGAGCGACCTCTCAGCCGAGAGCAGGTCATTGAGGCACGCAGAATGTTCGTCGTGGAGGTGGTGTCGTTTGATGCGTCACAGGAATTCGGAGCGGAGTTCCCGTACTCAGACTACGTCCGAGTGAAGATCACAAACGGCTCGAACGTCGTTCTTCCCTATCTGACCGTCCTCACCAAGCGGTTCGACAGTACTGGTCGAATGATTGGGTCTTCCCGAGCGCCCTCCATTTCGGTCGCTGACCTGCAGCCCGGCCAAAGCGCAGAGGTCGACTATTATCCCCGCGGCCATCTGCCTGGCGTCGCCAAGATCACCTTAGAGATCGAAAGCCTCATCTCGCCTGAGAACGAGAGGTTCTTCCCAGAGCTCGCCCAGTAGCGGGTCAAACTCGGGCGGAAGTTCGAGATTTGGGAAGCGTCCAGGTGGAATGACTGCGGCCGTGACGTGGGCACGTCGACTGCCGACCATAGCTATGAGTACCATGCTGCGCCTTGCATCTTGGTGACCTTGTCATGCCTGACAGGTTCCGAACTGCCCTAGTCAGGTTCGCAATTGAACACCTCGCCCGCCCTCGCCGCCTGCTCATCCGTGCCTGCTTCTGGCTGGCAGCACAGACAGACGACCTCGAAGAGAAGCGCCGGCGCCAGAACACTGTACTTGAGCTAGACCCCGAGAACGAACCCGCGTCCCTGGCATTGCTGCTCTTCGACCGCAGGCGATCAGAATCGCAGACCCCCTTGCTCGCCACTCAACCTACTTCGATGCTACAATCCGGACAAGTCCAGCCGACGTCCGCTGCGCAATATAGCCGGGAAGTACACAATGAGTCTGAAGCGACGTCAGGAACTCTTTCTTGACGGCATTGATACCTCGTTCCAGATGACACAAATGGCTTACCAACGCCTTTGCCACGCAGTTCTTGGATACTCACAGGCGGCCGTTCAGAGCGACTCTAGAACTCTCCACCAAAACGCGATACTACTTTACTCATGGGCGCTCGTCGACACCATAAACAGACTTCGCGTGCTTGTTATGCAAACTCCAGGACTCAAGCGCGACGCACCCGTGAAGTCCTTCCTAAGAACGACCCAGGACGTCGAGGCGCTTCGCAACTTCGTACAACACCTACCCGGTGAGGTGATGGCACTCGCGGACACTGGGAGACCTATCTGGGGTTCGCTTTCTTGGCTATGGGTGCCTCCCGACACACAACCGCCTGCCAAGATCGAGAGCGTACTGTTGGTGCCAGGCACCCTCGCCACATCCAAAGGGTACCAAATGGTCAATCCAGCCGGAAAGACCTTCCGAACGCCTGTCGATCACATCACGCTATCCGCTGGCGACACCAGGTCGGACCTAAGTGAGGTGACGCGCTCATCTTTACTCTTTGCACAGCGCTTTCAGGCCGGCGTCGAAAGAGCACGCCGTGCTCAGGACAAGCGGATCGCCAGTGACCCAGATGTATTCCTGCAGATCGCTTTGGAGTGCGAAGAAGACTCGCAAGTGACTGACTAGTCGAGCTACGAGTCACCGGGGCCGTCTCCTTCCTCCGTTCCGGACGCAGGTCGGCGCCCCGAAAGCGTCACTTTGTCAACGGCGTCCTCGGCCTAGATCTCTACGACGAACCCGCATACTTGGCCTCCTCGTCTTCGACCAAAGGCGGCCGACCCGCTAGGCGACCACACTTGGCGCGTTGTCAACTCGTCCAGCCTGCGCTACATTTCCAGATAGGCCCTGCTGTCGTTCAGCCAAAGCTGACCGCGTCTGATGCATCCGCCTCTCCCGAACAGCGGGGTCTCTTCCCATTATCAGCAACGGACTTGGCTTCTCCCTCCACTTCCGCTATCATCAAGTGACTTCGCCTCTACTTCGATCATCCTCTGAGACATGAGTCTCGTCCTGGTTGGCATCGACCGGCGCAGGTCGGTAGAAGGAAGGGAGTTCTCCTGTGAGAACTGGTTCGCGGGGTTACCACCCCTGCAGCCTACTCCTTTAGCCACGCCGAGCGTCCTTGTTCCTACGTAGGAAGCGCTGACCATACACGGAGGCTTCGCATGCCTGACTTCAATCCCTTTGACATCGACTTCGACGGTGATGGTGATGGGGTCTGTCTCTTCACTCCGATCACCCGACACGCGCTGTGTCGGGCGATCACGCACTCAAGCAGGTGGATCAGGAGGATGAGGAGCGGCGGGAACACGGTATCCTCCACGGTCTCCACACGCGTTGGCCGGCAGTAAGGAGCGGCTTGCACACTCGAACACCGTCTGCGGTGGTGCTACCACGGATCACGATCTGGGGCTGCGCCTACTTGGCGCCAAGTGGCAAGCTCGGTGTGACCCTGCAGCCACCGGACGCGGGGATTGCAGGATGTAGACGATGATCAATGCGCGGGAGTGGCTTATGTCGTACCGCCTTATCGCCATAGGTTGGGTGCTAATGATCCTGGTCGTTGCAGTCATCGGACTCTTAGGATCGTCGAGAGAGTGTGGCTACGTTGAAAGCATCGCGGCCAATCTTGTGGCAGATCTGCTTGTCGCCGGATTGGCATTCCTCGTAGCAGATGTGATCTTCGGGCTAACACAAAGCCATCAGCAGCGAATCGAGGCACAACGGAAGGCATTCAGCATAGTCGGCATGGAAGTCGAGGAAAACAGAAAGGAAATGGAACTGACTGTGGGCAACCTACAGGGAGGCCTTATGCCACCCATCGATCGCCCTAATCTCAAGAACGAGCAGTGGAGCCTGCTTGTCCAAAGCCCACTGATTGCGCAGCTGCCATCCGATTTGGTATGGACGGTGCACATGAGCTACTACGATTCGCAGCGACAAGCGGAGAATCTGAGATCCCACAGGCGCAGCCAGTTTCGGGACCCCTACAGCGACCCCGAAACCACGGCCCAGCTTCTGCCGGAGGTCGAAAAGGCATTGTCTTTGGTGCACCAAGCAAAGGACATGCTAGAAAGCGCGGCTGCTGAGATGCGAGTCCGGCCCTAGGGGCATGCCATCGTTCTCAGATCGAACACTAGGGAGACAGGCGCCGAGGTCATTGGGGAGCGGATGACCCAGATAGACTTCGATACGTGCGAAGAGTACATAGGCGTAGTCAAGCGCCTGGTAGGCGACGCGTGGCTGTCTCAGGAGCTTGACATGATACGTGCCTATGAACCTCCACAAAGGCCTGATAGGCTCGGCTATGGCCGCTATTACGACGAGTTTCACCCTCTTGCTTTCTTGATCTATCAGGCGGACAAACAGTTGAAATCGTGTGTCCAGGCTACTCAGCAAGTCCTGAGATTGTCCTATCTCGGAAAGAACCTGTCGGTGTTGGAGAAGGCGAACTCGGAGGGTCTGGACTGGAAGGTGGGGGAACTCACCTCATCAACCAGTACCAAGTTTGACAAGGCGGCCTATGAGATCGAAATAGCAGCAGCTTATGCGGAGAGGGGCTACACTGTCGAGTTTGTCGAGACGAAGTCAAATGAGGGTATGCCAACTCCCGATATCTTCATCAGCTTCGCAGGCGGCCTTGAGGTTGAATGCAAAAGCAAAGACTGGAAGAGCCAAAGGGACGCTAGGAACGCCGACCGGTGGAATCTGATCGTTCGACGAACGTGCGGATGGGCGGAGTACTTCGGTCTGAACTATGCCGTGTACGTGAGGACCCAGCGAGACCCCAACGAAAACGATGTCGCATTCATCCTGGGCCAGATTCGAGCACTACTCCAACAACGGAGAGAAGGCGAGTTTGAGTTCCTACGAGAGGGTGTATACGTTTCCCTCAAGATGCTGTCCAGCAGGGATCAAGAGATTGAGGCGGGGGGATTCCTGTTGGCATCGCGCGATGAACCAGAGTATTCCTCCACTCAATGGGAAGAGCGACGCGACGAGCATGGTACGCGATTTCAGAAGAACCTGAGGGCATTTGCATTCAAGAGCATGGAGCTTCCCGACCGAATTGCGGGCATTGTCAGGTCAGTCAGGGACGCTCGCCGACAGTTTAGCTCAAGGGTACCTGCGCTCGTTTACGTGCGTGTGAACTTGGTCGACCCTCAGATGACCGGTGAGGATTTGGAGCGACTCGACTGTGGAATCGGCAACGTGCTGAGAAGCAACTCGACCATATCTGCGGTTGTTGTCTCAGGCGAGTTCTTTGACGAGCATGAACTGGGGCCTCGTTATGGGCACTTCAGGCTGACGTACAGGAACAAGAGCCCCAAACACCCTTTGCCCCCTGATTTCCAGGTGTACGGAGAGGGCTGACAGTGGAAATCCGCTTTCCCACTGGAACCGCTGTCACCATGTCTTCCCCACCACTCCAGTCACCCTGATTGACGTTCTCCACACCACGGGGTATCATAAGACTTGCACCCACGAGAGGCTGGCCAAATGATACTACTGGCGGCACGCCGACGCACCCAAAATGGTCGAAACCAAACCATCCAAGTCCTGCTCTCCGAAGCCGAGAAGTCCCTCGACCGGCAGCTAGCCACCATTGATGGTCTCGATTTAAAGGTAGGCCAACTCTTCCAGGTCGTCACCGTGGCAACAACGCTGCTCACCTTTGCCATAGGGTTGTTCCTTCGGAACGAGAACCATGCATACTCACCCCCCTGCTGGCTTGTGCTGGGCGCTTTCGCCATAGCCCTTCTACCTTACGCCGCCACGTGGGTTTGCGTGATACGTGCCTTCCAACTCAGAGTCTACTACCTACCACTGAGAATGGACCGCGAGCACATTCGTACCGATTACCTTTCACTCACCGATTCACAGGCCAAGGACCAGCTACTGGCCAACTACATAGAATCCTCGCAGCTAAACTGGGCCATTGTTGCCGGCAAGGCCCGCTGGGTCCAGAGGGCGCTCTACCTTGCCGGAATCGACATTATCCTCCTGATAGGCGCCGTTGCCACCGGCATCCTAGTCATGCGACAGTAGCATCGGAGACAGCAATGCCTGAGGAACAAGACCAACAACCCAAGCCAACGCCCAAACGCCCGACCAAACCGACGCCCAAGGTGCCTCCGCTTAGGAAGCCCACGGATCTCCAGCCGGCCACGAAAGCCCGCAATGGCGAGACACCGATAGGGAAAGACCAGTAGGCCCTGCGACCGGTAAATAGATAGGACACTCGAGAACCGCAGACTCACACAGTCAATCCTCCTCTCGGGCTGCACCTTGCCCCAGCTAGCCGGCACGATTGTCTTCTCCTCAGACCGGTGCGGCAACGCCGAGATCTACAGATCGACGACGGCTCAGACCCGATCCGACTCACCCGCAACGAGACTGAAGACGCAGTGCCCTTCTCGTCGTCAATCCCGACGCCATACAGCCTTGGAACTGGCGAGCTGCTTCTTCTCATCCGACGCGCACCCTTCGTTGACACGCCCCGCCGCTTGTGCTATAATGTGACTAGAAGGTGCAGGGCGGCGCCACTACGCCATATCCTCTCAGCACGATGCAGCCTTGTACTGAGGGTCAGTGCTCTCGTTTCCTAACGTGAGCGATGATCAGACCGATACACGGGTCGTCAGATACCCCACGCCTTGGTGGTCTCAGTTGGAGGCAGTCAATGAAAGAGATCTTCGACACGTGCGAACCTCGAGTTGAGGTTCTCGAGGGAGAGCTACGAGAGGAGCTCTTCGCCGCTCGCCTGAAGGATGTGATAGACGGCAAGGCCGATCCCGTCTACCAGGATCCGACTCTCTTCTTCGAGAATACCTATCCCACGGATGGCCTCAGGCTTCTGCTCGACGAGGCGCTGGGCCGGCTGACGGGCATCAGGCCTGCCAACAACGCGATCATCCGCCTGGAGACGGCCTTCGGAGGCGGAAAGACCCATAACCTGATCGCTCTCTATCACGCCGCATGTGGCTACAAACCCGCTCAGTTGGACGTGGAGAAGGAACTCATCCCAGCCGGGGGAGCGATACGCGCAGTCGGAGTGGTGGGCTCTGACCTCGATCCGTCCACCGGGCTGGAGCACGACGGGCTGCGAACCCATACGCTGTGGGGAGAGGTAGCCTACCAACTTGGTGGCGAGACGGCGTACGAGTTAGTGCAGCAAGCCGACCACGACAAGTCAGCGCCCGGGACTGGACTATGGGAGGAGTTGGTCACTGAACAGCCCACCCTGATCATGCTGGACGAGTTAGGACGCCACATGCGAGCGGCTACGGCGGTGCCCACAGCAACCGGGAAGTCCGACCTCGCAGAGCAGACCGTGGCCTTCTTGATGTCTCTTCTCGAGTTCGCAGCCAGCAGGAAGCAGGTGGTTGTGGTCTTGAGCCTCGCCGGAGAAACCGATGCCTTCGCCAGGGAGACCGAGGAGCTCCGCCAGGCGCTGGCGGAGGCTAGGAGCGTGTCGGCGCGCCAGGAGCGGGTCATCACACCCACGGGTGAAACGGAAATCGCAGCCATCGTCACGCATCGGCTCTTCAAGTCTATCGACAGGCCAGCCGCGGAGGAGACGGCCGAAGCATACGTGAGCTACCTCAAGAGATGCGTTGGTCAGGACATCGACCTCCCACAGCGGGCGGTCCGTGCGGAGTACGCCCAGGAGATCGTGGCCGACTATCCCTTCCACCCCGAGCTGCTCACCACTCTCTATCGCAAGACCAGCACCATTCCCAACTTCCAGAGAACCCGCGGGGCCCTGCGACTTCTCGCCCGCGTGGTGCGTAGGCTGTGGGAGCAACGTCCCCCACACACGTGGCTCGTCCACCCTCATCACGTCGACCTGGGAGTGGATGCCATCGCCGACGAACTCACCAGCCGCCTAGACCGACCTGCTTTCAAACAGGTGATCGAGGCCGACATCGTGAGCCCCAGGGAAGGCATGCCAGCCCACGCCCAGGAGATCGACAGGCCCTGGCAAGAGGCCGGACGCTCCCTCTACGCTCGGGAAGCGGCCACCACGGCCTTCATTCACTCTCTAACTCAGGGAGTGGCCACGGGTGTGGATCCCGCCGATCTCACACTGGCCGTCTTGGAGCCGGATGACGACCCCGCCATGCTGGGCAAAGCGCTGGGCAGGCTCGTCGACGCTTGCTGGTTCTTCGATTGGGATGGACACCGCTACCGCTTCAAGACCGAGCCCTCCCTCAACAAGATAGTGGCGGACGAGATGCAACTCGTCGGCAGGGTCAGAGCCAAGGGGGAGCTAGATGACCGCATCCGGAGGGTCTGGCAAAGGGGGTTCTTCGAGCCGGTGGCCTTCGCCAGCGAGGCAGGGGACGTCGATGACAATGCTGGAAAGCCCAAGCTGGTCATCGTCCACTACGATGCCGCTACGACCTCCGCCGCAGCCGCTGCCCCGCCAGATCTGGTGACCAAGATCTTCGATCGCGCGGGATCCCTCGAGGGCTATCGAACCTTCAAGAACAACGTCCTGTTCCTCGTGGCTGATGATGATCAGGTGGAGAACATGGTCGACGTCGCTGAGCGATACCTGGCCATTGGCCGCATCCTGGGCGACGCCGAGCGCATGGGCGAGTTCACCGAAGAGCAACGCAACCGGCTCAAGAAGATGGGTGAAGCCGCCGAATTGGAGGTGCGGGTTGCCATCACCAAGGCGTACCGGTATCTGTACTACCCCAGCGCCGACGCGCCGCAGAAGCACAGCAACCTCGCTCGAGAGACCTTGCCTGCTCAAGATCAGGGCGAGGTCGATCAGAATCAAGCCAACGTGGTGCTAAGGGTCCTCAAGCAGCTACAGAAGGTGCTCACCGCCGATGACAACCCCCTCGCAGCCGCCTACGTGAAGGCCAAGGCCTGGGACGCCAATCAGGCCAGGATCTCGACCGAGGACCTGCGACGCTCCTTTGCCAGAAGAATGGGCCTGCGCATTCTGATGGATTTGAATCAGCTCAAACGCACCATCCGCGATGGCATCAGCGGAGGGGTCTGGATCTACTTTGACGCTGCTGAGCAGGCCGGATACGGCAAGATCTCACCCATCCCGGCGATCCAGATCAGCGAGGACGCCTTCCTCTACACGGTGGAGGAGGCCAGGCGCCTGGGCCTGCGCATCAAGGGGGAGGAAGAGCCACCCGAAGTACCAAGGCGCAGGTGTCCCGTGTGCGGCAAACCGGAAGAAGAGTGCATCTGCGGAGAGGTCGGCGAAGGACCCACAGGCGTATCCCGGCTGCACGGCGAAGGCGCTCCCTCCCAGGCCTTCCAGCAAGTCCTGGACCAGGCCAAAGACCAGGAAGTATCCGCCGTAAGCCGTCTCGTCGTGCAAGTTGAGGGGACGGGGAGCGAAGGCGCCACCGAGGCCCGCGCCATGGGCCTGGCCATACCGCAGCTAGGCAAGGGAGTGTACCAAGTGCACCAGGCGTTGAACGCCGAGTTCGATGAGCAGGGATACCTGAGCGTCAACTTCGAGGGACCGTGGGACAGGTACAAGCGGCTCAAGCAGGTGACGGATCCGTTCGGAGACGAGGCTTCGAAGTTCGCCGTGGACACCACGCTGAGAGCCGATTTCGCGGATGGACTGGCGCTTCATTCAGATCAGTTCCAGACGATCCACGAAGTCTTCGCCACTCTGGGCTTCGGACACATGGTGGTGGACGCCGTGCCCTACGAGCCTGGGGAGGAGTGACCCGGCCATGAAAGCCATCAGCATCAGGCAACCCTGGGCCGAACTGATCCTCCGGGGGCGAAAGACTATGGAGCTACGCACCTGGGACACCAGGATACGCGGTCGTGTCGCGGTCCATGCGGGCAAGCAGGTCGAGCCAGCCGCGTGCGAGGCGTACGACCTGGACCCAGCCAACCTGGTGCGCGGCGCTCTTCTGGGACACGTGGATATCGTGGGAGTGGTCGAAGTAGGCCAGGACAACTGGGACGAGCTACGAGAGGAACACCTGGCCCTGGGGGACTATCCGGGGCCCCGGAGGGGCTGGCGGCTGGCCAACCCAGAGCGATTGTCAGAGCCCGTCCCCATGAGGGGACGCAGGCAGTTCTTCGACGTTCCCGACGGTCTATCGGAGTCTCTCGACGCAGAAGGGCACACCATAGAGGCGAGGACTCGCCCGGACAAGCCCTTCGAATTGCGGGTGGTTCCGCGGGACGAGAGTGACTATGGTCTCGCTCTGTATCAGTGGCCAGTGAAGTCCAACCACGCACCGCTGGCCGGGCCGAGGCGATTGGTGGAGCTGTGGGGCCTTCAACTGCGAGCGGTGAGCGATCATGTGCTGGAGGCGCTGCGCAAGGGAGGCTACAAGGTAACAGACCTCTCTCGCGCGCGCCGTGAGCCCTTCCGTCTCGACGAGGAGACTGGCCTGCGGCTAGGGCTGCTGTTTCTGGCAGTGAAACCACTGAGCAAGCTCAGCCGGGTGGAAGCGATCTCCACGCAGATGAGGTGCATGCCCAGCGAGGAGGCCTACTACTGGTTCAGCAAGTGCACGGCAACGTCAAACCCAGCTCGCGCCCAACAGGCGCTCAGGGTCCTACTAGCAGAGGAGTAGTCTATGCCCATTGATGGAGAGGTCCCGCCTGTCCTGATCGAGACATGGCTGCCAATTCAAGAACTGGGGGTCGAGAGTAGACGGGAGAACGCGACAGGGCAGCATCCCGCACCCAATCGACTGCACGTGTGGTGGGCGAGGCGACCCTTGACGGTGAGCCGGGCGGCGGTTCTAGCTAGCCTCCTGCCGCAGTGGAGCGCGGATTGGCCGCAAGAGTTGCTCTCGAGGTTCCCCAGCGAGGAGGCATACCACGAGTGGTTCACTCACTTGCTTGGTATACGTGGGGATCCGGTATCGGCGTACAAGAGACTCGTTGCGGCACGACGGCAAGAAGTTCGCATCCCGAACCCGTACGAAGGTCCACGAGCCTTCACAGTCAATCCTGGCGCCTCGGATCTCGAGACTATGCAGGAGGTATGGGAGCACGCGTGGAGAACGCGCGACTTGGCCGTGATGGATCCGATGGCTGGAGGCGGCTCAATACCTTTCGAAGCGGTGCGCTATGGTTTGACAACTCATGCCAGCGAGCTCAACCCCGTTGCCTCGGTCATCCTCAAAGCCACGCTGGACTATCCCGCCCGACACGGTGTGGAGTTGGCCCAGGTGATCCGCAAGTGGGGAGACCGGTGGTATGAGGCCGCGAAGGAACGTCTTGCAGGCTACTTCACGCCATTGCCGGCTGATGCCGAGGGAGCCGCATATCTGTGGGCACGCACGGTCGCCTGCCCGGCCACGGGCAAGCCGGTCCCTCTCTCCCCCAATTGGTGGCTCCGGAGAAGCGCCGATCCGCTAGCCGTTCGAGTGCGCGTAGAGCCCCAGTGGGAAACTCCACGATTCGAGATCGCTAGAGGCCGGCACATAGACTTCGAGCCCGATCAAGGCACAGTGAGCCGAGGCGTGGGACGGTCCCCCTGGACGGGTGACGTACTCGACAGCGACTATATCAAACGTGAGGCGCAGGAAGGTAGAATGGGGCAGATCCTCTACGCGGTGTCCCTCAAGACGAGCACTGCCACGAGCTTTCGGGTCCCCAGCGAAGACGACCTGGAGGCGGTGCGACGTGCAGAGGCCGCCCTGGCCGAGAACCTGCCCCGCTGGGACGCAGCGGGCCTGGTGCCCAGGGAGCTGTTTCCCAAGGTTAGCAATGATCCGCGGCCGCTTCGGTATGGCATGCCCACATGGGCCGATTTCTTCTGTCCTCGCCAGCTTCTCTCATTGCTTACCTTCTTGGAGACGCTGGGTGAGATAAGTGCCGAGCTACGCCAAGAACTCCCACCAGAGCGGGCCAAGGCCGTTGAGACCTACCTGGGTCTCGCAGTTAGCAAGTGCGTCAACTACAACTCTCTGCTCTCTAGCTGGCATGCCTCGCGGACCGTTGTGAGGAGCGTGTTTGACCGACACGATTTTAGCTTCAAGTGGACGTTCACTGAGTTCGATGCTGCGGCCAATCTGTTGCCATGGTCGATCGCTGAGGTGGAGGATTCCTACCGCGGCATGGCCGAGCTAGCGGCCCCCGCCCAGCTGCCACTGTGGCGGGCCAGCGTCGGGTCTCCTGTCGAGCGCCTATCCATCGAGCAAGCGTCGGCCCATTCTCTGCAACACCTCGAGGATGGGTCACTTCATCTCGTCTGTGTGGACCCTCCCTACTATGGCAATGTCATGTACGCAGAACTCTCGGACTTCTTCTACGTGTGGCTCAAGCGGAGCGTGGGCCGCATCTATCCTGAGCTCTTCGGGGATCAACTCACCAACAAGGACGATGAGGCCGTCGCCAACCCCGCCCGCTTCGCAGATATGGGACGGAAGAAGAGAGAGCTGGCCGAGCAGGACTATCAGCGCAAGATGGCCGCCGCCTTTCGAGAGATGTATCGGGTCCTCCATCCCCAGGGGGTGCTCACGGTGATGTTCACCCACAAGAGCGTCGAGGCGTGGGATACGCTGGCCACAGCCCTCATCCGCGGCGGCTTTGCTGTGAAAGCCTCCTGGCCGGTGCACACAGAGAGCGAGCATTCCCTCCACCAGGTTAAGAAGAACGCCGCGGCGAGCACAATTCTTCTGGTGTGCCGCAAACGACCCCCTGAGTCGGAGTCCGTGTGGTGGGACGACATCCGAGGACAGGTGCGCCAGGTGGCCAGGGAGAAGGCGGAGGAGTTCGCGGCCCAGGGCATCACCGGTGTAGACCTCTATATCTCCACCTTCGGCCCTGCCCTGTCGGTCATCTCCGAGAACTGGCCTGTGCTCACCAGCGAGGTAGACGAGAAGACCGGCCAGCCCAAACCCCTGCGCCCGGAGACCGCGCTGGACCTGGCTCGAGAAGAGGTCATCGCCCTACGGAAGCGAGGCCTGCTCCTCGGTCGCGAGGTGCAGTTCGATCCCATCACCGACTGGTACCTCATGGCCTGGGACGCCTTTCGCGCCGAGCAGTTCCCTGCCGACGAGGCCCGCAAACTGGCCATCGCCCTGGGCCTGGACGTGGAGGCCGATCTGGTGAGAGGCAAGCGGGTGATCAGCAAGAAGGGCAGCTACGTCGTCCTCCAGAAGCCCAAGCAGCGCCGCCGTCGAGGCCTGGCCGACCCCGAGGCCGTGGTCTTCGATACCATGCTGGACTCCGCCCACGCTGCCATGCTCATCTACCAGGAGGATGGAGCCAGGGCCTGCGAGAGCTTTCTCAAGAACACAGGTCTTCTGAGCGACGGGACCTTCAAGGCTTGTTTGCAGGCCCTCGTCAACGCCATCCCCAGGACCAAGATCAAGGACAAGTTCGTCCGCGTGGAGGCGGACTTGCTGGACAAGCTGCGCCTCGCGTTCTTCGAAGACCTGCAAGTCCCCCCTGAAGAGGAGCCGCCTGCGGCGAAGCCCGAGCAGATGGAGATCTGGGGTACAGGCGAGTGACAGATTCCCTGCGAGACTGTGAGTTCCAGATCTCGTACGGCCCTGCCGATGACCGGCTCAGCGCCTTCTACGTCCCTGCCCTGTCTTGCAGCGTCCGCTACGACCGTCTCGCCGGCTTCTTCAGTAGCTCCGCCCTCGCTGTAGCCGCAGCGGGTGTCGCCCGTCTCATCAAGAACGAGGGCGCCATGAGGCTGCTGGTAGGCGCCCAGCTCCAGGAGGCCGACGTCGAAGCCATTGCCCGGGGCCACGACATGCGCGAGATGCTCTCTGGCAAACTCCTCACCAAGCTCGCAGATCCCGAGGACGAACTGATGCGCCGCCGGCTGCAAGTCCTCGCCTGGATGGTGGCCAACAAGACCCTGGACATCCGCGTGGTCGTGCCCAAAGGGCGCGACGGATATCCCCTCCCCGCCTCTGTGGCCGAAGAGTACTTCCACCCCAAGGAGGGTCTCTTCACCGACGCCGAGGGCAACCAGGTGGCTTTCAGCGGCAGCGTCAACGAATCCGCTGCTGGTTGGCAACGTAACTACGAGCGGTTCATGGTCTTCCGCTCCTGGGATGAAAGCAGACCCTTCCTGGCTCAGGTGGCCCATCACTTCGCCGGCCTGTGGAACGGCCAGGAAGAAGACTGGCTGGTCGTGGACGTTCCACAAGCGGTCCGCGAGCGGCTCCTACGCTATGCCCCGTCGACGGCGCCGATCTACGATCCCCTCGAACAGGTGGAGGTGCTGGTCGAGAAGCCGGAGGAGTTCGAGATAGCAGACGCGGAGCAGCGGGAGCGCATCGTCTTTCAGTTCCTCCGCGACGCCCCCTATCTGTCTGCCGCCGAGCAACTGGGCATAGCCACCAGCGTTGTCACCCCATGGCCTCACCAGATCAGGGTGGCCGATGCCATCGTCAGTGCGTTTCCAGAACGCTTTCTCCTCTGTGACGAGGTCGGCCTGGGCAAGACGATAGAGGCCGGCATGGCTATGCGACAACTCCTGCTTTCTGGGCGCGTTCGACGCACCCTCATCCTGGTCCCTGCCTCCATATCTCGCCAATGGCAGGAGGAACTCTACGAGAAGTTCGTGCTCAATGTGCAGCGATATGACGGCCACGTCTTCATCGACGTCTTCGGAACCGAGTCGGTGCCCACGACCGACAACCCGTGGGACACCTTCGACACGATTCTCGCCTCCAGCCAACTGGCCAAGAGACGGGAGCGCCAACCGCAGCTATTGGGGGCCAGGCCTTGGGACCTGGTTGTCGTGGACGAAGCCCACCATGCGCGTCGCAAGGACTTCCTGGCCAATTACTATCGCGCCAACCGGCTGCTGGAACTGCTCACCGCGCTCAGAGACAGGACCAGAGGACTGCTGCTCATGACCGCCACTCCTATGCAGGTACACCCCGTGGAAGTGTGGGACCTCTTGCGGATGCTGGGCTTGGGCGGTCGCTGGGGCGCTGCAGAGGAGAACTTCCTGGCCTTCTTCCAGCAGCTTCGCCTGCCCTTCGACGAGGTAGACTGGGACTTTATCTTCGATATGGTGGGCGACTTCCTGGCGACTGGCGGCGAACTCGATTCCGCATTCGCCAGCGAGGCCCAACATAGGCTCGGCCTGGTGGACTGGCACCAACTGAAAGAGCTCCCCTTCGCCACCAAGCGCAAGAGCAAACTAGCCCGTCTCGCGCCCTCGGCCCGCGCCATGGCCGTCGAGATGGCCAGAAGACACACGCCTCTGCGCCGGTTTCTCTTCCGCAGCACCCGACGTTTGCTCCGCGAATACAGGGAGAAGGGTCTACTGCAAGCCAACGTGCCCACCCGCCAGCCTCACCTGGAATGGATCCCGATGCGTCCAGAAGAGGAGGCTCTCTACAGAAGGATCGAGGAGTACATCAGTGGCTTCTATCAGAAATACGAGGACGAACGGAAGGGCCTAGGCTTCGTGATGACCGTCTACCGGCGTCGCCTTACCAGCAGCTTCTATGCCGTGCGGCGCAGCTTGGAGCGACGCCTGAAGTTCCTCCAGGGCGGCACGCCCGCCGGGACAACAGCCGGGCTCGACCAGGATGATCTGGAGCTCGACGACCTCACGCTCGACATCACTGAGGACATTGATGAAGATGAGCGCAGCCAATTCCGGGACGAGATCGAATATGTGGAAGACTTCCTGCGCGAACTCAGAAGCCTCGGCGGGCCCGACACCAAGGTCGGTCAACTGCTCAAAGACCTCGAGGAGACCTTCAAGCGCCGCAGGACGGTCATGGTCTTCACTCAGTACACCGACACCATGGACTTCCTCAGGGAGCAACTTCGCGAAGTCTACGGGAGCCAGGTGGGTTGCTACAGCGGTCGTGGCGGCGAGCTGTGGAATGGCATCGCGTGGGTTACCACCACCAAGGAGGAGATCAAGAACGCCTTTCGCGAGGGCGAGGAGGTCAAGATTCTCCTCTGTACCGAGGCCGCCAGTGAAGGGCTGAACCTACAAAGCTGCGGGGTGCTCATCAACTATGATATGCCGTGGAACCCCATGAGGGTTGAGCAGCGGATCGGACGTATAGACAGAATCGGCCAGGAGCATGACGTCGTCTGGATCCGCAACTACTTCTACGAGGACACCGTGGAGGCGAAGGTCTACAGGGCGCTCGAAGATCGCATTGACTGGTTCGAAGAGGTGGTCGGAGAACTCCAACCCATCCTCTACCAGGTCGAGCAGGTCATCAAGTCCGTGGCCATGACGCCGAGCGCCGAACGCGAGCGCCGGCTCCTCGAAGAGATAGACCGCCTCCACCACGACATTGAGGCACGAGAGGTTGCCCTGCTGGACTTGGATCAATACCTCGAAGCCGCCGCGGCGGCTGGCGGCATCTCCACGCCTGTAGAGCTATCCGATCTGGAGACCATCTTGCTCAACGCACCCCCGTTGAAGCAGCGCTTTCAGCCCCATCCGGAGTTGAATAACGCTTACCTGCTCGATCTTGGAGACGGCGACCTCGCAGTCACCTTCGACGCCGACCTGTACGATGCCCACCCCAATACCCTGAGACTGCTTTCCTACGGGAGCGATGTTCTGGAGGACCTGTTGGGTTCCATAGAAGCGCCGCGGACAGCCACCGCTTGCAAAGGCATCCTTCTCTGCAGCGTCCAGTACCCCTGTCCCCTGCGAGCCTACTATGCGCTTGCCGAGAGCAAGCCTTGTCGGCTTAACAGCCTTGCTGAACTGGAGGCTGCTTTGGATGATGTGGCCGACGCTGAGGTTTGGTCGGACGCATCCGTGAAACTGGCGCGAGCAGACTTCGATCATGAGCGTGCCAAGATTCAGGAGCAGATGATCAAGGTCGCCACCTCGCGCCGTCAGGCCGAGCGCCTCGCGCTGGAGGAGCAGGGCAGAGAACTCCTGGTGAGAGCCGCGCTTGTCGAGCTGGCCATGGCACAACAGACAGAGATGTTTGAGGAGCAAGCGCTTCCCACAGCCTTCACCGAACAAGCCATCCTGGGCTTGAAGAGGCACGGTTATCCGTTTGCACCTCTCCTGACACTGGTGCCTTTGGACGGAACGCGACCAAGCCCCACTGATGCTTGGTATGTGCACATCCAGGGTCGATCGCGCGAATCGCTCCAAGGTCACTTCTCTGCACTGGAGCACCAGGCCAAGGACCTGGTGGAGCGACTGCATGAGGCCAGCCGCGAGAGGCGCGACGACCCACTTGCGATGGACGAGATGGACACACGCATCTACGCCTGGCGCAGCGAGGGAGCCACAGAATCTGTCCCGTAGTCATGGTGCCGGCGAGTGGGATCCGAGTGTACGCCTCTTCGCCCTATGCACCTCTCCTACAGTTCGACCAAGGAGGACCCGCTGAGGACGTCAAGATGTTGAGCGGCGTCATGATGCTGCCTGCCGAGATGAGCGCGTCCGGTTGTGCGCAGGATGTGTACTTCATCAGCTTACCGACTTGGACCCAGCAGGCATGAAACTCCATATCGCCGGTGTGTGTCACTTCGATCCCACGGGCAGGCAACGCCTGATAGAGTGGCTTCAGCGACTCTCTATGCAGCATTCCAACCGACCGGCCTTCGTGGCCCTTGAGTATGATTCCGACCTTTTCGCCAAGATAGAAGCTCAGAGGGCCTCGTTCCGTTGCCTGCTCAGCGAACACTGGTCTCACGCAGCGCCTGACCTCCTGGACGAACTTGAGCTCTCTCTTGGCTACGAGGGAGATACCCATGAACGGGTCTTCCCCGACGCGAAGATCATTTGGCTTGACCAAGGACGGGCATACAGCGTGGAAGGCTTCGCTGAGGAGCGTCTGATAATGTACCATCAATTCCTCGGAAGACAAGAGTTGCCGCCGGAAGCATCCGCTGCCCTAACGCGGCTGTCCCAAGAGGCATGGAGAAGGGCAGATCCTCCCGTTGAGGGTAACGGGCGCGACCAGAAGTTTGCCGAGCTCATTCTACAAGAGATCACATGCCACGCAGCAGACTGGGGGATAGCCATTGTGGGAGCCATCCACGCGAGCGATTGTCCTGGCCGCATGAGATATCTACTCGAGCAAGCGGGCCAGACTTGTGAGGTCACCCTTCTGGGTCCGTAGTAGCCCCCCGCGCGTCCCCATAGGCCGTTCGTTACGCCCTCTCGTGTCCGCTGCCTTCCTAGACCACCCACCCTGACCATCTCCTCGAACACTCACATGTTCTTCGCCGATGTCGTCCTTGCTCTGAACTAGTCCTTCCTCATCCTCATCTCTGCCTCTCCGAAGGCATGCACATGCCCTGCTGGGAACCAGGCCGGGAAGAGAGGAGAGACGTCGGCACCCACACCGGCCACGACAAACGTCTGGCTGTGAATGAACAGCGCATCCACCACAGGATAGATGTCCCTCCTGGTCAAGGGCTCTGAATTGGCCAGGGCGTACTCCTGAGCTACGCCAATGGCGGAACCCTTCAATGTCGCGATACCCGTCCAACGAAAGAGCTCCCAGTCCACTTCCTGCGCCCCGGCCAGAGCTGCTGCATCCGCCGCCTGCTGCACGGTGGACTTGGCGTGGGCCAACCGCCCCATCTCTATCCCCAAAGCCATCAGAGGGGCGAACATGAAGGCGAAGAACCCCACCCAGAAGAGGACTGAGACCGCTTTCTCCTCCCATATCAACCTCCTGGCCACGGTCACCAGCCCTCACATCGCATCTCGGCTGTACCGGCGACCGCGAAGGGTTCAGAACTGCCGAAGCCAAAGAAGGCCAGGATGGGCCCGATGAAGTTGGGCACCTGGGCGTTCACCCGAATCCTCATCACTGAGCCCACGACCCCTCCTGGGGCTTCAGGGACCACCTCCAACGGGGCAAAGGGCAGAGCGGTGTGTCCGTAGCCTGACGCCTCCGCTAGAGCTACCCCTACCCTGTTCTCCTGCGCCACTACCCCCATTCTCACCCCGTGGCGCGCTGCCTCCTGGCACATCTGCTGCGAATACATCAACAGCCCATACTGCACGATGGCCATCAGCACCAAGATGGCCACCGGCAGGGTGATCACCGCCTCGATGGTCTCCACTCCCCGCTGGCTTCCGAGGCAGCGAGCCAGCCTCTTGAGCCGCCTCAAGACTAGCCTCCCATCCCCAGCCTGCCAGGCAGGCTCTGGACGAAGCCAGCGACCTGGCTCCCGAAGGTTTGGAAGGCGATGATCACCACCACCACGAAGACGGCGACCAGAGCGGCGACCTCGATGGTCTCAATGCCTTCCTCCCTCTTCAACGTCCACACGATTGTGCTCGAGATTCTGGCCAACCCTCGCGTCAGATAGAAAGTGCCCATCTGCACAGACCTCCTTCCCTGTCTACGATAGCTCCACACGAAGCGTGATGCTTATGTCAATTCCGCTTCTTCCCCGCCCTCGAATGGGGCACGATGACCAGCTCCCACGAGGAGGTGCGCGGCAAGACTACGGGTTTGATGCCGTGCTCTGCCGCCGCCACCCGGTAGATCTGGTCCAGCTCCTGCCCCACGAACAGCCCCGAGTTCACCGCATCTATGGTATGGTGCCTGGCTCTCCTGCCCACCTCCTTGGCCTTCAGCAGCGCCTGCCGGCTGGTGGTGAAGATGAACCTCTCAAACCTCCCTCCCAGGGCCACCATCGCGGGAGCGGGCTGATCCTTGACCTCGATCAGTTGGTCGATGCCTGGATTGGCCCCCGTCACATCGAAGGCAATCTGGTTCAGCCGGGGGATGATCTGGTCCTTGGGGACCTCCACTTGCCACTGCAGCCTCTCCCTCTGCAGCTCCAGGTCAGCCAAGGCTGCCCGCCTCATCTGCTGGTTGCCTCGCAGGATGGCGTTCCTGATCCGCTCGCCGAAGAGAGCTATGGCTATGGCCAGAACGATGCAGAATACCAGGATCAGCAACAACATGCTTGCTTCGAGCGGTGTCATCGATCACCTCCATTGTCCCCATTCTTTCGGTTCTCCTGCGCCCAGGCCGCCACCTCCAGCTCCCGCCTTTTCCTGGCGATAGCTAGTTGCAGGCGGTTGCGTTCCATGATCGCTGGTCTCACGCGACTGCCGCTCCATGTTAGGCCACAGACAATACCCCCCTGTACGCTCAGCATTGTGCCCAGGAGCCAGGGCAGGAAACGCCAGCGTGCTCCAAAGTCCATGATCAGGCCGGTGTCGGCGGCAAGCATCCTGGGCACCTCCAGCGACACCTCCCCTGGTGTCGTCAGAGAGTACCCCGCCGGTAGGTTGACTACTGAGATCACATATCTCCCCCGTCTGACGGCGAACGAGTACCTCCCATCACCATCGGTGATCGTAGAGTTCACCCAGGAGGTATCTTCGTTGCGGATGAACACGGTGACGCCGGACATGCCCGGTTCGCCTCCGCCGTGGCGTCCGTCCCGATCGAGATCCTGGAAGACCACTCCCTCCAAAATCCAGGTCTCCTCTACCGCAGGAGCGGGTATCGCCCGTGGAATTGGCGCCGGCGCGGGGAGGATGGTGATCAAGTAATCCTCAGTCTCGCCGTAGGCGAAGCCTCCCCTCCCATCCCAATGGTCTCCAGGGAGCGCTTCGTTGTAGGTAAGGGTGAAGCGCATCCAGGTGTGCCCTTCCGGCCCGACGACAATGGGAACGTGGAGCACGGTGGATGTCGTATTGTCCGGCCACTCGGAAGGATCCATAGCCAGGTTCCTGACCAGCCACTCGCTGAGGAGCGCGTCCTCACAGCAAGGCACTTCGCCCTCAGATGGGCCATCCCAGCCACCGTCCTGGTCCCAGTCGGCCAGGACGTTGAGGTACAGAAGGCGGCCTTCATCGTAGGGGTGCGCAGGATCGCCTCTATCTGCCACGGATACAACCACTTCCAAGACGGCCTCCTGGCAGGCCCCGAGTTCAGGGAAGGATACGCCATCGTCGTAGAGGTCCAGATCAGCGATCCTGGCCTCTGGTTCCTGGTCAACCCCTTGTCCCAGCCACTCGAAGGAGCTGTCCGTATGCCGGGCCCCGTCGCTGCCCAAGAGCGAAGGATACCCCGGATCGGGCGCGTCTCCGAAGTCCCAGGCGGGTGGGCCAACCAGCGTCCCTGGAGTAGGAGTCGCCGTGGGCATGGGCGTCGGCGATGGTGTGACCGTCGGTGTCGGGGTCGGTGTCTCCGGAGATGGTCCCTCGGGAGGTGGCGGGGTGATGGGCTCCGGTGGTGCTGGCCTCGGTTTCGGCGTGGGGGGTGGCTCGGATACGACCTGCACAGCATCCTCGCCCTCACCCCACCAGCAGGCCATGTCCTGGCCCATCATGACGATCCTGTATATGCCGAGCGGCACCGGATCCCCCTCTGCATCCCTGCCATCCCAGACGAGGGTATCATCCACGGCTCGCACTCCTGACCAGCTGCGGACCACGTTATCTGCCTGATCTCTGATCTCCAGGGTCCAATTGTCCACCCCGCTGGTGGCATCGGACGCCTGGCGATGGATGCCGAGCTTCTGCGCGCACTCCACGCAGAAGCTCAAGGGAGCATCGACGAGAAAGCTGGGCGGAACGGTGTCCACCTGGAGGAGGATGGTGGCGGCGGCCTCCCTATTGCCGGCCACGTCCTCCCCCAGGTATTCGACGTCGTAGATCCCGTCACCGAACACCAGCGGGCTGGTGTAGAGATCTCTTCCCCCACCAGTGTCGACATACGTCTCATCGGGGCCCGAAAGGGAGTCGGTGAGGCTCTGGGTATAGGTCACCGTGGTGGTGTACCAATTGTGGCATCCCAGAGTGCCAGTGACCGCCACCGTGCTGGTGGGAGGCGTAGCGTCCACCTTGAAGGAGATGCTGTTCGCTGTCTCCACATTGCCCGCCGCGTCCTCGCCGTAGTAGTCAACGTAGTGGTAGCCATCTCCGAAGGCGACGGGCGTGGTGTAGGGAGTGATCCCGCTCCCGTCATCGTAATACCTCTCGTCAGGGCCTGAGCAGGCGTCCTCAAGGCTCTGGGTGTAGACCACGGGACTGACGTACCAGCCCTCGTTTCCCAACACGCCTTCCAGCATCACGCCGCTGGTGGGGGCTACGCCATCCACGCCGAAGGAGATGGTCTGGGGCGTCTCGGGATTGCCGGCCACGTCCTCGCCATAGTAGCTGACCGTATGAGAGCAGTCGAAGAAGGTAAGAGGGCCGGTGTACTCCTGCCAGGCGCTCCCGTCGTCGTAATACATCTCGTCGGGACCAGACGTGGCGTCGATCAAGGATTGATCGTAGGTGAGAGGGCTCACGTACCAACCGTCGTGACCCAAAGTGCCATTCAAGCTCACAGTGCTCAGGGGCGGCGTCTGGTCGATGGAGATGTTGTCGGCCTTAGGCGTCTCCGGGTTCCCCACCCCATCCTCGCTGTAGTAGTTGAGAGGGTGAATCCCGTTGGTGGTGACGGGGAAGGGTGTCGTGTAAGGCGTGTAGCCAACGCTGTCCAGGTCGTACCAGGTGGCCAGGATTCCTCCACAACCGTCGTCGACGGCATCGAGGGTTACATCCACAGGGCTGCGCCACCAGCTCTCGTTGCCCATAAGCGTCCCGTCCACCGTGTGGGTGGTCGAAGGGGGCGCCCCGTCTTGAGTGGACGATTCCACGTCCACCCACTCGGAGGTCTGTAGGTCCGGGGGCGGCACCCGGTAGCGCAAGCGGTACCAGTAGGTCTGGTCGTGGTTCAGGGCGGTGAAGGTGTAGTCAGTAGAGGTATAGTCCTGCCAGGCGCTGGTCTCCAGGCCCGTGGTAAAGCCGCTATCCTCGGCTCTCTGCACTCGATACTCGTAGGGATACCCCAGATTGTTCCAGGAGATCGTGTTCTCGGTCGCCGCGGTGCACAGCGGCTCGCCGTCCAGCTCAGGCGGAGAGACACTCTGCGTATACCAGGCCACTCCCCAATCGTCGACGTGAGGCGAGCAGCGTTGCAGGTTGGGCTCGCTGGGCACCCGAGGTGGGAGGTAGGCCTCCAGCTTGACGTAGGGCTGCTCCTGGTAGGTGAAGCCCAGATCGGACTCGTCTGCCGCCAGCCTCATGCCACAGCTGGCCCCGGGACAGGTCCAGCACCACTCGAAGAGCAGGGCGTTGGAGGCGTCCCTCACCCGCCAGCAGGCCGGGCCGGCCGCTCCCCAGAAGTTGATGTGCCCGGTGAGCTGCCTCCAGCCCGTCACCTGCTCGGTCAAGGTGCTCGCGGGGTGCACCACTATGGACCGCATCCGCTGGTGGGACGACCTGCTCAGATTCCCCCACACGCCGTACCACCCACCGCCGCTGGAGGGGTTGCACAGGGAGTCGCTCCTGGGGAGGCCGTACTCTCCCCAGTCGATGCCGGGGTCCATGTACTCGACGGTGGAGGTGTCCCAGGGGATCTCGAAGAGGTCCCACCACTGCATCCAGGAAGGCAACGGCGCAGGTGCGCCCAGGATGGGCGGTTCCCCCTCTGCTATAGCCACAGCCTCGCCCAAAACCGGAGGGGGATAGGGGTCCAGGTCCAGCCGGCAGAGGGCTGTGCCATCCTCGGCCCAGGGGACGTAGGCCAGAACCCCAGGGTCGCCGTGGATCACGGTGACCGTGACCGGCCGGCCCTGGCAGAAGGTCTCGTAGGTCTCCTGCCACTCCCCTCCCGAAGGAGGCAGATCGTCAGGCAGCGCCGCCGCTTGGACAGACACGGCCCAGGCCATGACTGTCAGGGCCGCCACAGCGAACACGGTGAGCATCACACCTCGCTTCATGCTCCAGACCTTCGTTTCTTCACACTACCCCTTGCAGCCTCCGTCTACTGTGCAAAGAGGGTGAACATGCTGAACATCAATGGTGCGCCAATGACCAAGAGATAGGGCAGGAAGTCGAACAGCAGGATGGGAAAGACCAGTTGGCTGGAGAGCTTCTTGGCCCTCTCCATGGCCTCCGTACGGAAGGCGCTCACCTGGTCTCGGGCCAAATCGGTGAGCAGTTCCTCCGCCCCCGTCCCCTTCTGCTCGATCAGCTCCAACTGGGCCACGAAGCTGGCCGCCTCCTCGGCTCCCGAGGTGAGGGCTAGCTGCATCAGCACGCCCTTCTCCCCCACCTCCCGGGAGAGCACCACCCTGCCTCTGCCCTGGGCGATGCCCATGGCCAGGAAGCGGGCCACGGAGCCCTGGTACTGGGCCACCAAACGCAGGGCCTCCGGCGTGGAGTGGCCCACGGAGACCAGCATGGCTACCAGTTGCATGACCTCCGGGAGCTGTCTGATGAACTCCTTCCTCTGCTTCCGGGCCTTGTTGTTCAGGAGCAGCGTGGGGAGGTAGGCGGCCAGAAGCCCCACGAAGGGGACCATGGTCGCAGCCTTCATCAACAGCCCCGCGATGGCCCCCGCCAGCCCGCAGGCCAGGCTCATGGCCCAGAAGCTGGGGGCATCCCAGCCCAGCCAGTCGCCTCCGAACTGGGCCCACCACAGCTTGGTCTCCGTGTCGTGGAGGACGTTCTGAGGCATGTACCTCTCCACCAGGGGGTTGAGAGGCAAGAGCAGCGCCCTCCACAAAGGCAGGGCCTGGCTTTCCTGCAGCCCTCGCTCGCCTGTCGCTACCTCGAACTGGCGCACCCGGGTCGAGGTGGCCACCGGAAACAGGCTGTAGCAGAGAATCATCACCGTCAAGGCCGCGAACAAGGCGATCACCAAGGGCACAATCTCTACACCTCCCCTCTTCCCGGAGTCCTGGACTCCAGCATGTGCACCACCGGCAGGGGATAGCGTATCATCTCCTGGCCGTCGAGCAGGACCCGCACCAGATACTCCCCTGGCGCCAAGAACACCAGGTTGCGGAAGTAGCTGAAAACCTGGAAGGTTTGGCCTGCCTCCAGGGTGAGCTGCGTGCTGGCCTCTCCTATCACCTCGGACCCGTCGGGAGAGAGGATCATCACCTTCTCGGTGAAGGTTCCATGCTCAAGGCCCAGCCAGGTATCGAACACCGTGAGCCGCCCGTGGATGGCCGGGAAGCGGGAGGCGTAGATGGTCCTCAGCACACCGAAGATGGTCAACCGGGGATCTCCTGGGTCCGTGCCCCTCAGGATGTCCTCCGCCACCAAAGAGCACAACAGAATGGGTCTATTCTCCACGGCCCTGCCTCACCTCGTCTCGTGCGAGGGGCCTTCGTTCCTGCGCGGTCTCCGTGCGGCTCCAGCCACAGCGCTGGCAGATGCTGATCCTGCCCGTGGAGCCTTGCAGGTGAGTGAGATGAGCGTCGCAGTGGGGGCAGGCAGAGACGGCTCGAGCAGCAGAGCTGAAAGTCCGCAGTTCGGTTCTAACCATCAGGCCACCTCCTGGACCATGGACTCCATCAGCAGGTACCCCACCCCCATGAGACCGATGGCCACGACGAGCAACACCTGCCCCACGAAGCTGGAATAGAAGGCTGCATACTCGGGATCCTGCAGCATCAGGATGAGCACGCCGAAGAGGATCACCGGTATGGCCTTGGCGGCCAGCATCGCGTCGGCCGCCGAGGCCCTGGCCTCGCCCCTGGCCTCGATGATGGTGCGGATGCCGTCCGCCTGCTCGGCCAGCGTCCTGGTGTACTCCCCGCCCGCCCGGTGAAAGATCTGCAACGCGAAGGACAGCATGGACAGAGACGGCGAAGGGGAACGCTCCTGAAGCGCCCTCAAGGTCCCCTCGACACCCAGGGCCCTCCTCTCGGCCACGGTGCGGGACAGCTCCTCCGCCAGAGGGGACCTCTTCCCCGCCGTGGTGAGCAGCGTCGAGGCCGTGGTCAAGGCGTCCATCACCGAGGGATCCGTCCTCACGTGCGCTATAACATACCCCAGGGCCTTGGGCAGCTCCTGATCGATCTCTCGCCCCCTTTGCCCCGACCTGCGCTTCAGGTACCAACGCGGCAGGTAGAAGCCCAGCCCGCCGCCCAGCGCCGCCAGGGGCAGGGGCATGTTCACCATGGTCAGCAAGCCCAAGATGGCTGCCCCCAGGACCAAGGAGACCAGCCAGAAGGCCATCTCCGGGTTGGAGCCCAGGTTCAGCCCAGCCGCCTGTAGCTGGGCCTGGAGGCTCTTCTCATCTACGGGTATCTCCTGGCCCAGCTGGCCGCCGGAGACCCGGTCGAACTGCTTCTCCCTCTTCTCCTGCAACAGCCCGGGACGAATGAAGACGGCCCAGGCCAAGAGCACCACCATCAAGGCGCTCAGCGCGGCGATCAGGATCGATAACATAGCGCCACAAGCCTCCTCACAAGGCTAGCCTCTGCGGCTCTCCGACCTTCTCCCAGGCCGGTTCACCTGACTCCTCCCGGAAGCGGAAGAGCTCCCTCAGCTGGACCTCGCCGCCGTGGAGCTCCTCCTCCACCTCGGAGATGTGGGTCACCCTCCTTCGGCCCTGCCGGTCGTACTGGATCTGGATCAGGCAGTCTACGGCCAAAGCGATGAGGGTCTTGATGGCCGCCACCTTGGGCAGCTGCCCCGACTGCAACCCTCGCAAGACCAGCGTCTGCACAGCCTTGGTGGGGGTCTCGGCGTGGATGGTGGACATCCCCGAGTGGCCGGAGATCTGGGTCTGCAACAGCTGGGCGCAGGCCAACCCCGTCCTTATCTCCCCCACGATGACCCAGGTAGGGGTCATGCGCAGGCTGGCGTTGATCAGGTCGGCCATACTGATCTCGTACTTCCCCTCCACGCTGGGCGGCCTGCTCTCCAGAGAGACCCAGTGGGGCACGGTCAGCCTCAGCTCCGCCGTGTCCTCGATGGTCACCACTCGGTCCTCAGGGGGGATATAGGCCAAGAGGGCCCCCAGCATGGTAGTCTTACCGGTGCCCGTGCCCCCGGCGATGACCAGGCTCTTCCGTCCTCTGACCACCTGGGCTAGGAACTGGAGCATCTCCTCGTCTAGGGCTCCCCACTCCACCAGCTGCTCGGGAACCACGGGCTCCTCTTCGAAGAGCCTGATGTTCAAGGCCGGGTACTCCCCCGCCTCCGCGCCCTTGGTGCCCACGGCGATGGGCGGGATGACCACGTGGACCCGGGCCCCCGCGGGCAACCGGGCAGAGCGCGGCAGACGGCAAGAGGCGATGGGCTCGGCCTCGGTGACCCTGCGCCCCAGGGGGGCCAGGATCTTGTCCACCACGTCCATCAGCTGCGCCCGGGTGAAGGAATACTCCTCCAGAAGGGTGAAGTGGGTCCTCCCTTTCTCCATCACCCACAGCCTGCCGTCGGGGTTGACGATGATCTCAGTGAGATCGGTCCGGGCTGGCGGCAGGAGCTCCTCCAGGAAGCCCAGGCCCACCATGCGGTGGAAGAGCTCCAGGGCCAGGGCATCCTCCTCCAAGAGGGAGGTCTGCAGCTCCCGCCGTTTCAGCGCCTGGTCCAGCTGCCGCTGGATAGCTTCCCTCACGGTGTCAGCGATCTGCTCCACCGGCTGCTGCAAGGTGGCCGGGCCCAGCTCCGCGTTCACCCGCTGGGCGACCTCGCTGGAGATCTCATCGCTTTGCTCGGGGGTGAGCACGTCGGGCTCCCACTCCCTGGACTCGCCCATACGGTCCAGGAGGGTTCTGCGATTGCCACGGTCGAAGGTGCCCAGACTCATCCGCTCTGCCCTACCCGATCCTGATCCTGGGGATCCTCCACCGCTTCCGCCCTCTCTCGTCCACATTCATGCTCCTGTCCTGCTGGGTGAAGAAGCGTCCGATGGCTCCCACCCCCTCGCTGAAGGGGCACTGTACGGTGTTGGTGATCCTGTTGTCCACCTGGTCGGCGGTGACCCGGGCATCGAAGGGGATGCTGGCGATGATGGGCGGCGACCAGCCTCCCAGCCCCTTCCTGAAGATGCCCTCCAGGTCCTTGACCCCCATGTTGGTCCGCTCCGTGACCTTGTTCAACACCACGAAGATCTTCTCCCGGGCCACCCGGTACCGGGGGTCCAGCCTGGTGCTGACCAGCCTGATGCCGTCCACCGCCTTGATCAAGTTGGTCATCGCTGGCTCCAGCACCAGAAGCACCCGGTTGGCCCTGGCCAAAGGCTCCAGGCTCCAGTCGTCGTACGAAGGAGGCACGTCCATGATCACGGCCACATAGGGCTTGTGGTCCCGCGCATGCATCACCAGGTTGGCGATGGGCTCCGCACCTCCCGCCTCCATCACCACCCGTTGGGCCTGGGCGTCGTCCCCCGGGGAGAGTATCACGTCGTGGCCGTGATACTCCTGCAAACTGGCCTCGAAGCCCTGGGGGCCGGGACGGCGGAAGAAGTTCATCATGTTGGGCTCGGGAGGCAGGCCCAGCATGACCCCGATGTCGTCGGGGCAGTCGAAGCCCATCAGCAAGGCGTCGCCCACTTGGGTGTTGTACCAGTGCCAGAGGTTAGCGGCGATGGTGGTCTTGCCCACCCCACCCTTCTTGAAGGTGATCACGGTGATCACGTGCTGTCCCGTGGAGGTGGGCCGTCTGGAGGCCAGCCCTCTGTGGTCCACCGCCCCCGGAGCGATCTCCTCCCGGCGCTGCCTCTCCGTCAACCCGGCCTGCACAGCCGTGTCTATGATGGACTCAGCGTTGACCGGCTTGGGATAGACACCCCGCACCTGGGCCACCTGGTCCAGTCTCTGCCCTAGCCCCTGCCACTGGGGAGGCAACAGCACGATGGTCACCAGGTTGGCCATCTCCGAGACCAGGTCCACCAGCTCCTGGTCCCTTCCCTCCATCTCCTGGGCCAGCTCGGCATCTATAATCAGCACCTCGGGCTGGGTCACGGCCAGATTCTGTTTGATCAGGCTGGCCGTGGGGGCCAGGCCCACGATGGAGACGCGATCGGGCATGGACAGCGCCGTGCGGTGCAGCTCGTTCCGCAAAGCCTCGTCGCCCACCGCCAGGAACAGCCGGACGTAGACCTGCTCCATCCTACTCTTCCCCCGGCGTGGCCGTGGCGGCCGGTATCGTGGGGCTGATGGGGGATACGGGCTCTCGAGGTACGGGCTCAGGCATCACGGTCAGGCTGCTGGTGATGGGCAGGCCCATCATCGCCTCCAGGAGGTCGTCAGCCTGCGCCCCGGGCGTGTCAGGGATCTGAGGATGCAGCGACTCCAGGAACAGGTGCACGGTGCCCTTGGCGTTCAGCAGGGCCATCACCTCCAGAGGAGAGACCCACACGCCTTCTACGATCTCCACAGGGGCGATGGGCACTGCCAGCACCACCACCGACTGCTCCTGCTGCCTGCTGGTGGTCCTGGCCAAGCTGAAGATGGCATCCTCGCTCCCCGCGGGATTGACCTCCTCGTACCGAAAGGTGTAGGGCACCACCAGCACCTTGAGGTCCGTCAGCACCACCCTGGCGATACTCGAAGGGTTCCGGGGGGTCTCGATCTCCGCTTCTTCGCCCTCCGCTTCCTCCATACCCTGAGAGGGGATCACCACCTGGCTGGGCGTTTGGGGCTCTTCCTCGAAGAGATCCTCCAACCCCGCCTGCTCCACGTCCAGGATGCCCACCACGCCCACCCGGTCGCCTACGCGGATGGTCCCCGCCAGCCCCGTGGCCTGGTCGATGGCCACCGCCACCGCGGCGTGGTCGGCGGGCAGCGTGGCGGCGATGGCCGAGAGGGCCTCGTCCCCCACCATGGAGGCGGTGATCTGGTCGTCGGGCATCCTCTGTACGGTGAGCACCTGCCCCACCAGGTCCTCGGGGTCGCTGAGGTGCCCCGGCAACGCCGCGCTGGCGCTGATGGTCCTGGTATCCAGGTGTCCCTTCTCCAGCCTGGTCCCTGCCTGCAAGGCTACCTCAGCCACCACCACCGTGGTGTTGTTGGTCAACCCCGTGAGGAAGACCACCAAGAGGCCGAAGGTGACGACTCCCAACACGATGACGATCAGCCAGGCTGTCCCGCTTCTTCTGAGCATACCTTTCTCCTCCTCAGCAGACGGATGCTGGTGTCCTGAGTCCTTCCCTAGCCTCCCTCGAACAGCTGGGGATCGATCAACGTCTCCAGGAGCCAGCGGCCGCCGATCCCCTTGGCGAGCACCAGCCGCTGGTAGAAGCCCTCGTCGAAGTCCTCGCCCGCCTCGTCGTGGGTCAGCACCCGCCCCTCCACCATGACCAAGGCGGCCAAGCTGCCGTCCTCCAGAGTCATCTCCACCGCCTCGGTGCTCTCGATCACCACCTGGTCGGTGATCCGGCGGCTCTCCTCCACGGCATTCCACAAACCCCCATCGATCTGGTCCTGCCAGAACCTCTGCCCCTCCTCGCTGCACAGGGGCCATAGAACCTCCTTCCAGAGCTCGCGCTCCCGGTAGTCCAAGGAGAGGATGGCTTTGGCGATCCTCTCCCCCGCCACCTCCGGGGTGTCCTTGGCGGCGGCCCTCCGGAGAGAGGGGACTAGCGCCAGGATGGCCACCAGGGCCAGGATCAGCACGCCCCAGGCCAGGTGTTTACGTTTGATCACGATGATCCCGGGCATGGCTCTATGCTCCTCCCGATCTTCTCCTCAGGCCCCGAAGTGGGCCTCGATGTCCTCGTTGGAGGGCTCCTCCGCCTCCAGCATCAGGGTCTGGATCAGCATGGGCTCCACGAACTTCTTGTCCCTCTGCAGCCCCACCACGCACACGAATTTGGCCACCTCCAGCCGCTCCAAGTGGTTCATGTAGTCGAGGTAGTGGAAGCCCTTCTCGCTCCGGCCCATGGCCGGGATGACCACGTCCCGGTCGTCGGGGTTCTTCAACCGCCCCGCCAGGAGGATGTTGCACGAGGAGACGATCTCTCGGGGCAGCTCCGAAGGGGATTGGCCGATAACCCCCAACACGAAGTTGTACTTCCTGGCGTCCCTGAACATGGTGGAGTAGATGCTGCTGGTCATGGGCAAGGGGTCGTCCACCGCCGGGCCCGCAGCCACGCCGGAGATGATCTTGTTGGCCTCCTCGAAGACCAGGAAGGTCTTGTGCAAGTCACTGTTGAGCTTGCCCACCGTCTCCTGCCTGCGGAACACGGCGTCGTTGTAGATGTGCCAGGCCAGAAGCCCCAGCACGGTGGCCCGGGCCTGCTCGGCCATGGTGCCTCCCTCCAGCACCACCACTCCGTAGGGGTAGGCCAAGTCCTCCACCGCGATGCTGCCCTCGCCCCGGCCATACATCTCCGCCAGCTGCCCGTGACGGAAGGGGCGCATGCGGTGCAGGACCCCCGACAGCGCCGTGCGGTCGGTGATGTTCCGGGAGGACATCTCGTCGTGGCGCCTCTGCAGTTCGTCGAACCACATACAGACGTCCACCCCCTTGCTCCTCTCGATGGCCACCAGCTGCCGCCCCTGGGGGCCGAGATCTTTGACCCGTACCGGGCCCGATGGCAGTGGGGTTTCCCCTCTCGCAGCCCGATGGGCGTCGATAACCCTTCGTTCCCCGTCGGAGACGAAGGAGAGGCGCACGGCCCTCTTCGCCTCCTCGCTGCCCGGGCCCTTGAGGCAGGCGGGATGGTTGTCCTCGGGCTCCAGCACCATGGGGTCGCTGGTGAGCACGCCGTGGTCCAGGTATAGCCTCCTCAGCTCCTCCCACATGAAGCCATACTGCCGCTGCCCCATCCGCCCCGCGGTGCAGAAGACCTCCACCGTGGCGTCCAGCTGCACATCCGGGGGGATGCGACGGCCGATCTGCAGGAAGTTCCAGCGGATGGGTCGCGGAGACCCTTGATACAACCCATACTGGTCGTACTGCTCCGTCGGGATGACGTTCATCAGCGTGCGGTGGCCCAGACCGTAGTCCAGCACCACCACCCGCATCTGCCACTCCCTCCAGCACTCCTGCTCCAGCCAGGTGGCCACCACCGACTTCCCGAAGCCGGTGTCGCAGAAGAAGCCGATGTTGCTCAGCTGCTCCCGGCCCAGACGGCACTGGGCCTCCGTGACCTCCCCCGTCTCGTAGGAGATGAGGTTGCCCAGCACCACATCCCCCCTCATGTCCGTGGGCAGGGCGTAGGGCGGGATCCTCTCCTGGATGGTCAGCGCCACCCCCTCCTCGAAGCAGCCGGGGGAACACAAGGCCGCCAGCCTCTCCAACGGCAACAGAGTGGTGTCCCGATACATCTCCAGCAGCCCCGGCACCCGCTCCCTCCTCGTGGTGGGGGTGAAGGTCCGGGCGTGGTGGCGCAGGTAGTCGGTCTCCTCCCCCGGAAGGGCCAGCCGCGCCTGCACCGGGGTCACCGTATCCACCCCGTGGTAGGCCTGGGCGATCAAGGCCTTCAAGGCCCTGGCGCCCCGCGCGGTGCGGGTGAGGAAGTAGTTGTCCACGAGGAAGGCTCCCTCCGCCGAAGCCTCGTCCAGCATCTGGTTCAGTCTCTCCGTGATCTCCCGGGCCAGTCGGGCCACGTGATCCTCCCAGCGGTAGGACTTGGAGGCCACCAACGCTGGGGAGATGCCCATGCCTAGACCTCCTCCGACGGCCCTGACCAGGGTCTGTCCCTGAGAGATGCCCCGCGCCTCGGATGTGGTGTGGGCCCTGCTGTCCACGTGGGACTGGCTGTCCGCCTCGCTCTGGAACCTGCTCGTGGAGTGGGATTCGGTGTCCGCCTCGCTCTCGGCGTAGCTCTCGGTGGCGCTCTGCATCCTGCTGTCGGCCACCGAGGAGGTGTGAGACACGCTACGGGATCTCGAGATCCCCAAAGCCTGGCTCCAGTTGGCCACGTCGCTGTGGGCTTGGCCTGTGCCCTGGGATTCAGAGTGGGATACACCGTCGGTGTGAGCAGTGCTATGCGTGCTGCTCTCGAAACCTCCCTGGCTGTGGCTCTGGGTCTCGGTCACCCCCCAATTGGCCTCCTCCGACTGGCCCATGGAGATGCCTTCGCTGGCCGAGACGCCACCCTGGGCGCTGAGCCCCAGCGAGACGCCTCCACTCATGGTGGTGCTGCCAGAGAGGTTGTGGCTGAAGCTCTCTCCCGCGGATCCTCCCTGGCTCACGGAGGCGGTGCTGGTGTGGGACCAGGAATCGCCCGTGGTGTGGGCCTGGCCCTCCGTATCGGAGTGGAACTCCCCATCGGTGGTGGACTGGAAGGAACTGGCCGTGTCGGCGTCCGCTCCACCCTCCGTGCTGACCGCGGAGACCACCCTGCCGTGGGACTCCGTGGTCGATTGGCCCACCGTGTGGGCCTGGCCCTCTGTGGTGGCGTACCCCTCGGTGTGGCCTCTGGTGTGGGCCACTCCGTCCACGCTCCCCGTCCCGTGGCTGTCCGTGTGCGCCGTGCCCTCCGCCTGACCCACTGTGTCCGCTTCGGCGTGGCCGGTGCCCTGGGAATAGCTGGTCCCCGCCCCGTCGGAGACGATGCCCGAGATGATGGTGGGGAAGGAGATCATCAAAGAGATGCCCTTGGTGCCCTCCACCATGGAGGCCCATCGGCTCGACTCCCTGGCGTTTCTCACCTGCAAGCGGTAGATCTCATCGTTTTCTACCCGCACCGCCATCAGCACATTGATGAACTCCTGACGCAGTCGAGCCATACCCCTGTAGAGAAGCTCGTTCTGCTGGAGTTGCAGCTCGTCGGTCATGCTGCTCTGGCGCACGTCCACCATGCCCCGGGGGTTGTCCCGGGGATCGGGCTGCCCTATGCCCACCAGGGCGAAGCGCATCTCCTGCAAAGCGGCACGCATCCAGTCCGCCATGTCCACCGTGACGGGACGCAGCCGGGACTGCTCGAAGTTGGCCATGACCCCCTCCACGGCAGCGATGCCGCTCGAGGCCCTCCTCAGCGCCTCGCCCCTGTCCTCTCCCAGCCCCTGCACCCCGTAGCACTGCAGGATGCCCAGGTGGGGCTCGAAGATGCCGCACACCAGGCTCAGGAAATCCACCTCTGCCTCGTAGAGGCCCTTCAGCGCCTTGCGCATCTTCTGCAACAGCGTCATCTGCTCCCTGGCCTCCCGGGGCAGGTAGTCCAGCACCAGGAGCTTCACCACCTTGTGCACGTCCAGCTCCCGACCACCCTCCACCTCCCTGGTGTGGAAGTACAGGTGGTCCAGGTGGTGAGCGGTGTAGGTCAGATCGTCCTCCAGCAGCTCCAGGTCGTCGGGGACGTCCACGGGGGCCTGTCCTGTTCCCAGGCTGGCTAACCTCCGGGCCCCGTACGAGAACGCTGGAGCCTGCCTCAGGCGCAGGACGCTCATCAGTTCCACGATGCCGTTGCCCATCACGTTGCTGCCTCCAGGCCTATAGGGGGAAGCCGGTGGTATGTATCCGCGGCAGCGAAACCACTACCGCGCTCCGCCGCCGTGACCAGCCCGGCGGCTGCGCTTGGTACACTCCCCCTTAGTTCAGCGATGTGTATTGTCCCTGGCACTCCCATCCCTAGATTCCGTTATCGAGTCCACGGGCGACCGTTTGTCCCCCGAGAGTTGTCGCTGGAGACGGCAGAACCGTCTCCTGGCCAGCAGCGGGCGGGCGCGGGGCTGCTACCTATGCGCCTTCCTCCTGGAGATCCAGCTCCTCCCGAAGCTCCCTCCCGGCCCGCAGCAGGCGGACCAGGTGCTCCAGGCGCTGGACGTCTCTCTCCAAGGAGGTCCGCCGCCGCCGTCTCAGCACGGACATCCCTGCCACCACCAGGGCGGCAGTCCCGATGACCGCGTAGAGATGGACCATTGCGGTGGGTAAGGCTGGCATCGTCTTGCCTCCTTCGGTAGTGGATGGCCAGCAGAAAACCACCATGCTGGCTGGTCTTCTGCCCCCGTCTCCACGACCTCTGTCAGATTTCGCCCTTCTGTCCGGCGAGCGTGGCGTGTGTAAGAACAATCCGAGGAGTATCGCGACCCTTCGTAGAAAGGTCTATGAGTCCATCCGGGGCAGGGATGAGTCGCCCCGCCCCGGCAACACACCACAACTCACGAACCGGGCCTCTGACCGTCGTTCCCAGGCGAGTTGTCAGTCTGCCTGCCAACTGGCCCCGCGCCCACTATCTTCCAGATCCTCCGGTGACCCTGGGCAGCGAGTAGCCCAGAGGACACCAGACCTGGCGCACTGTTAAGGTGCAAGCTGCTGGCGGCTGGTCGCTAGCCCGCCTCCTACCGGCCAGGCGCCAAGAGCTTGCCGAAGAGCCTGTCGTGAGCTTCCCGAAGGAGCCCTCCTAGTCCATCTCCCGAGCCCTGTAGGCCTTGATCACGGCCTCCATCCCCTTCCTGGAGAAGAACAGGCTCTCCGGGTTGATCAACAATCTCTGCACCACGTAGCTGACGTGGGCGAAGGGGATGGCGAACCAACAGGCGAACATGCCCACGAAGGTGAAGATGGCCGCGTTCCGGGCCAGGATGTCCGCCGTCGCACTGGTCGACTCCCCCAAAGCCTGGGCCCACTCGCCCACCGGGGCGCCGTGGACCTGGCTGAGATACACCTTGAAAGCGATCAGCAACAGGGCGTAGGTGACGATGAACCCCTTGCAGCGAAAGAGCAGTGGCTCCCGCTCCGAGGGCAGCATCCACAGGGCCAGTACGGTGCTGGCCCACATGGTCAGCCCCAGGAAGGGTACGGGCTCCGGGAAGATGAGCATGCCCGCCAGATAGACGACGAGGATGGATCCCGTGTACAGCTGCATCCTCCTCTGGGCCACGCTCTCCACCGTGATCCCCATGCGCCCCCAACGCCCCTGCTGGGCGTAGGCCAGGTCCTGCGCCTGGCGGTCGTACACCAGCATCACCGCCAGCGCGCACACCACGGCTCCCAAGAGCGGCAGGTGGCCCACCACCCAGTAGAGTATGTACAACAGGCCGTTGAGCTCATACATCAGAACCAGATAGAGCTTGTCTGTCATCTGCTCCCATCCTGGCACGGATCCTCCTGGCTGTTTGCCCTCGCTTGAGGGAAGGAAGGGGACAAGGTTCGAAGTGGAGAGCGAAGGCCCCTTCCTTCCCCAAGAGGTCTAGTATGTGAGCGTCTCGTCCCTGAGCCACACCTCGAAGTCCTCCTCCGTCCGCGCGGTCTGCGGAGCGCTCATCGGCGTCCCCGTGGTGTTCACCCTGGCGTTCATGTGGTACAGCCCGGGGTCTTGCAGCTGTGTCTCAGGGGCATAGAATGTGGCTTCCATAGAACCCAAACCTGCGCTGTGGCCCCCCAATCCCACAGGGTATGACGCGTACACATGGGCTCCAGGGAACCTCTGTGCCATCTCCCCCTCGATCCAGGATACGGAACCGCCGTCCAGCTCCACCTTGGCCCCGATCTCGGCCACCGGGTCCTCGTAGGTCTCCTCGAAGGCCCTGCACTCCCAGTGCCACTCATCGATCACCCGGCGGCATTTCTCCCTGAACCGGCTTTCGTCTTCGTCCCAGACGTCGTGGCATTCCTCGTGCCACTCGTCGATCACTATCACCAGCTCCCACCACCGCCAGGTGGCGGAGCCCCCATACGCCGGGATGATGAAGTCCACACCCCGCTTCTCGGGATCCTGCCCCACCACGATCGGGTACGGAGGTTGAATCGTCACCTCTCCGAAGGAGGGTGGACTCAGGATCAACTGAGGCGCAGGACACTCGGGTACCTCTGGTACTTCCGGCGTTGCCGGCGGCTTCTGTGTGGGCACGGGCGTCTCGGGGCCCGCCGTCGGAATCGGCGTCTCCGGCGGCTCCACGGTGGGTGGCAACGGCCAATCGGGAGGCCATTCCGGCGGGCCATCAGGGCCCCAGTCTATGGGGATGAGAGAGAACCATGGCGGGAAGTCCGGGCTGGCAACGTCAGGAAGCTGGCTGAAGTACAAGGCGCTCATCCAGTTGGGGCCTCCCGTGAACTGATTGGCCGCTGCGACCAGGGCCAGCATGTCGAAGGGCGAGAGCCTGGTCGCCGCGCCCTCTGGGAACTCCAAGCCGGAGCTCAAGAAGCTAGCCAACCCGCTCCAGTTGCTTTCCAAAGCCATGCCCAGCATCGTGCCCCACCCAGCCGTCGCTGACTCGAAGAGACTGCTGAAACCGGCATCCATGCTGGCCGCTGGACCGTACCCCAGAGCCGCCAGGAAGGAGCCCATGGCGTTGGTCTGCAGGAACTGGGCCCCGGCGTCGGTCACACCAGTGGCGTAGCTGTACCCCAGGCCCACGTCGATGGAGTGCCCGAAGGCGTTGAAGCTCCAGTGCGCTCCCTGTACCCAGTACGTCCCTTGCCCGGTGTAACTGACCTGCATGCCGTCGCTGAGCCCTTGAGAATACCCCACCCCCTGCTGCACGAAGGGGATACTGGGATGGGGCGGGTTGGCGAAGTTGCTGGCGTAGTTGCTTAGGGCACCGGACGACATTTGGTTGGCCCAGCCGGTGGTGAGCCCCGAGGCGTGGGCGGCCGCAGCATTCCCCGCGTAGTCGGTGCCCGCAGCGTGCAGGGCCCCGCTCATGGTCGCCCAGCCGCCCTCCGCCAGGGCCATCGTGGGCAGCATTAGCGACATGACGAAAGCTAGAATGATCGCGAGTCCAAGTTTCCTCATCTTCCCTCACTCCTTTCCCTCACTGCTCTCCGGACTGCGTCACCGCCGGCTCGTCGCTCCACAGGTTGACGGTATCTAGCATGGCCAGCAGCCACTCTCCGCCGGACTCCTTGGCCAGCATCATCTGATTCCGAAAGGGGTCTTCGCTGGTCTCCCCTGTGTCCAGCATCCGCCGGTGAGCTATGCCCTCCACGATGACGAAGGTCACCAGTGACCCTTCCTCGTCGATGATGTTTGGGCTGTCTGGTGGCGCAAAGAAGTGGTTCTGCTCGATCACTACCTCGTCGGTGACGAAGCTGCCTACTGCGACCATCCGCTCCCAGAAGCCGCGTCGGAAGTTCTCCTGCCATTGCCAGCGGCCGTCGTCGTTACACAAGGGGTACACCCTACCCTGCCAGCCATCGGGATCCGAGGTGTCGATGCTCTGCATGGCAATAGCGAGCTCCTCGGCCCTGGCCAGCGCCCGCTCTTCCTCTTCCTCCACCGTGAGCGTGGGGAGAGGTGTGGGCACCGCTCGCCCAAGCACCGAACATCCATTGGTGCAGATCGTCAGGGACATGAGCGCGATTGTCAGACCCTTCCTCAGCAGTTCCATCTCAACCTCTCAGGGCTCCGGATTAGTCGGTGCCGTGGACCAGCGTGATCGATGCCTTGGTCGCTTCCCCAGAAACAAAAAAGACAGCTGCCCCCATCGGGAGTCCCGTTCTCCCGACGAGAAGTCAAGCTGTCATATTCAGGGGCCAGAGCCCCACCCCGCCCAGAGCGGGGGATGTCGTGACTGACCTATTCGCCTACCACGTGCGCACGGAGCGGCCGCAACGTGGGCGTTGCTCCCCTTGGGAAGCGAAGCTACCGCGCTCTCCGACGCGGTAACGCCAGAGCTAGTCTATCAGGAATGCCCATCGGTTGTCAATGGTACCAACGTACCGCCGAAGGGACACCAGGCCACACCTGTTATGCGTCAGCGCCCGCCCAGCATCTACTACTGAGTCCCAAAGATCTGGACCACGTACATACCGCCGAACGGCACAAAGACAGCGCCGACGCCAGTACTCACGTATCGCCCATCGGTCATGTTCTGGTAGTGTGCCTGACTGCTGCACCACATGCGTATCGCGGCCTTGGCGGTGAAAGAGCTCCTCACCAGGCCAATGTTCTCGCCAACCTGCCCCTGGTAGCCTCGCTCCTCAGCCTTGATCGCCGCCAAACGCTCCCCGTCTGGCCCGCGATGGTCGAAGTTGGCGCTTATCTCGTGCGCCCGTTGCTGAGCCACCTCCATCAGAGTGGAATCGGTCCGCAAAGGAGAAAGGCCGACCTTCGCGCGCTCCTCGTTGGCGCTACGAATGATCTCCTGCCGAATGGCCTCTGTGTCGAAGGGAGTCGCGGTCTGAACTCCCTGTGTTGCGACGTCCTCAGTCTCCGCCACAGACGAGACTTGGCCGAGCTGTTCTGTGTGGGCAGAGGCTATGCAGCCGCCAATGACCGCCGCCATCAGCAGAGATGTCGATAGCGTCCTTACACGCTGCGCTAGAGCCATGGTCTTTCTCTGATTTGACCCACGGTTAAGTCGGATTCCCCTGATCCCCCCAACTCCTCACCTCACCCAGACCGGGTCCCAGTTCGCCCCCTCGAAGGTCAGCTGTGTCAGACCTGTTCCGTCTCTCTGCATCACATACACCTGGCTGGTGCCGGTCCGATTGGACCAGAACACGATCCTACTGCCATCGGGCGACCAGGAGGGGAACTTGTTCCACTCCCAATCGGTGAAGGTGAGTTGCTGACGGTTATCGCCGTGTTTGTCGATGATCCAGATCTCGTCGTTCTGTCCCCCCTCACCCTCCTGCGAGACGAAGGCGATCCAGTGCCCATCACTGGAGATGGCCGGATCGTAGCTGGGAAGGGTGTCAAAGGTCAACTGCCAGGAGTTCCCGGAGCTTGTCTCTTGCACGTAGATGTCGGCGCTAGCTCCAACGAAAGCCAAGTACTGCCCATCGCGAGAGAAAGCCCTGGCCTCTCGCGCCTCAAAGTAGGTGTCTCTCATCTCCCATGGGATCTTCACTTGATTCGCACCATCCGGATCCATGCACCAGTATTCCACCAGGCGATCCCTCCTGGTCTTGAACAGGATCTTCCGCTGCAGATCCAAAGGTGTGGGGCTGGGGGAAGGGCTCCACGTCGTCGACCAAGCGGCGGTGGCCGTTGCCATCTCTCCTCCCGTCATGGTGGGAGATGGACTGGGCGTGGTCTGCCACCATCCCGCAGTGGGAAAAGGAGTGGCCGCCGGGTTGACGGGATGCACAGTGACACCAGCCACTACAGGCTCGTCGTGCAGGGAATCCCACACCCACACTCCTGTCGCTCCCAAGCCAAACAGAATCAGGAGCGCACTCACTGCGCCCACAGCTACTGAGCTGCCTCTCCCCATGATCAACTGACCGACACCCAAAGATCCTCCTCGATGGCCACTTCCCTATCTCGTTCCCCGGTCCGAGGTTGAGCACCCTCCTGCACCTCGTGGACAAGGAGGCAACTACACTCTTCCTGCCTCCCCGCACTCTCAGCATCGGAGGGAGCGGGAGCGATGAGTCTCGCCGGTCCGAGAGCCCCCTCTCGCGAAGGGGTAGCAGCGGGAGAGAAAGGGACGCCTTCGGCAAGTCTTTCTCACGTCTTGGGGGTGGGCTACTACCACACCCCCACTGGTACCAACCCCGCTAGTCTGGTATGGAGTAAACACCGCTGGTCGTAACCCCTTCTGGTGCTAACCCATCCCGAGTTGCTGGACACACCTGCAGGTGCCCATGACCTCCAGCACTTCCCAGTCTGTCTCTCCTCCACTCGGCACCAGCGCGTCTGCGGCATCCGATGCCATCAAGCACACCCTCAACTCTGCTCACACCCTCCCATTGAGCGAGAGGCAGGGGCCGTCTCGCTTCCCTCGGCTCCTCCTGCCAGGGCTTCCTGCCTCTCCTATCCATGACGGCCACTCCCAGAGCACTCCAGGGGCTGGATCGAGACCAGTCCCTCCCCTGCCCTGTACGCCGCCGGGCATCGCCGTTTCTGGCCCTCGACCTAGAACCTGCGCTCATAGGTCCACAACCCCTTGCCCTGCACCAGCACCTCGTGTGCCGAGCTGACGTGAACCTGCGTGTCCTTGGAGGTCTCCCTCCATTCCCCTCTCCACTGGCTCAGCTCGCTGATGATGGCGTTCTTGGCCTCCTTGTTGGGAGTCACAACGTAGAGGTCCTTGTTGCCGCTGAGGAGCTCCGTAGCCTGGGCCAGGCCGTTCCACTTCCGGGCCCGGTGGTCCCTGTCCTTCCGGGTGTAGCGCTCACACTCCACGATGATCGCGCGACCGTCCGCGGTGGCCACGATGTCTGGGTCCACCAGGTGGCCGTCGACCTGTATGGGATCGGGAAACAAGTCTACATCGTACCCCGCATCCCTCAGTATGTCCCCGGCCACCAGATTGAGGAAGGCGTGCTCCGTGGACTTGTGCCTGCTCCTCAGCCTGGCGCCCTCCTGTTCCACCGGCTCCGTGCCCAAGACCTCCCGGCACACGTGGGCGCCCTTTCTGCTCAGCCAGACCAGCGTGGGCGGCGGGCCGGACCCGATCTCGCTCTTGGGCCTGACCTGCTCGATCAGTCCCCCCTCCTCCAGCCGGCTGAACAACCTGGCCATGGTCCCCCCAAGCGGGACGCCGTGCTCCCTTTTCAACTTGGCCTCGATCTCGGGCCTGCGACATCTGCCGTCCAGGGCCAGCGCGCTCAGTAGCTGCAGTTCGTGCTCGCCGAGTTCGTGGTCAAGAGTAGCCCCTTCCCGGGGTAGTCCCTGACCGCCTGTCTCCATCACGCCTTTTCCCGCCGACGCTGCTCTCCCGGCTTTGACAAACAGCTCCTGGATGCGCTCGTGCGCCGCCGCCAGATCCTGTCCCAGCTTCGCCTCTCTGCCCCTCGCAGCCTCGAGCCTGGCTTCGAGTTGGGCCTTCCGCGTCACACCTTCCTGCGATGCCCCTATGGCCCGGTCTCTCTCCTCCCGGCACTCCGCCAGCTGTGCCTCCATGGCCTGTAGCTCAGACAAAGAAGTCCCTGCCGAATCCCTCGTCGCCTCCTCCAGATGTCCCTTCAGCTCCCTGTTCTCGGCGATCAGGCGCTGCCTCATAGCGGAGATCGTGGTCAGTACGAAGTTGCCGTACTCGTGGACCCCCCAACCATCCAGTCCCCTAGGATCCCGGCGCTTGATCTCGGTCAACTCCGCGGCGGCGAAGGTCCTGGCCAGGACCCTCACCACCTCCAGCGCGTCTCCAGAGACCTCCCGGGCCTCGTCGCGTTCGCGCACCACCTCGTCGAAGTTGGCCTTCAGCTGCCTCAAGGACAACCTGAGATCCCGCACCTGCCAGCCATCCGCCTCCATCAGGGTCACAGGAGCAGGCTCAGATCCCATCCAACGCCTCCCGCAAGCTGTTCAGGCTTTCGTCACACGATGCTAGCTGCTCGTCCAAGGAGGCTCGATTCTCCTCCGTGGGAGCGCCTGTGTAGTCGAGGGCCAGCTGAGCCATCAGCAGGTGGTCCTCCAGCGCCTCCAGGGCCAGGTTGTGGAAGGCGAGCATGGACCCCGGTATCCTGGCCCTCTCCACGTCCTGCCGCAGTCTCTCCAACCGCAGCGCCACGGTGCGCGCGCTCTCCGACTGCGCGTACAGGCTCACCGCATGGCCGTCGCCAACGTTCTCACCCACCAGACTGCTCGCAGTCGCCCGAGTGCTCTCCATCTCCCGCACCCACGATTCCGCGGCCCTGAGATACTCCTTCAAGGCCAGGTTCTCCCTGGTGAGCAGCAACGGCTCCTCCCCCGCGAAGGGGGTGGAGACCATACCCAGCACGAAGGCGGCCACCAGGAACAGGGCCATCCCCGCGGTGAGGAGAGCAGTCCTGCTCACGACGAGGTCATCTCTACCCATCGTCGTCGTCCTCGGTCCCTCCCGGATTGGCGGCCAGGGCCTCCATCTCCTCAGGAATCACCGACTTGATCCTCTGGCTGATCTCCTCCTCCGCCTCCTGCGCAGCGGACCAGTCGATGCCGCTGACGAAGGCTATCTCCTGGGCCACCATCTCCATGGCCACCCGCTTCCTCCCATCCTGCTGGTAGTTGCGGGTTTGCCAATACCCCTTAGTTGCCACCACCGATCCCTTGTGCAGAAAGGGGTAGGCCTGGGATGCCGTTTCGCCGTAGGCCACTACCACGGGGAAGTCGGCGTTGGCCTCACCTCTCTTCGGCGGTTGCCCCGGCGTGCGGTCCACGGCCAGCGTGAACTTCAGGATGGGCTTGCCCCTCCTGGAAGTGGTCAGCATCGGATCGGCGCACAGGCTGCCCATCAGCGCCACGATGTTCAAGGACGGCATCGTCGATCACCTTCGCCAGGCCGGCACAACTTTGACGCCAAATCGGAGGGAGGCTATTGAGCCGCGCCTCTCGTTTGGCCCTCCGAGTCGATCACCTCGTCAACTCCGTCAGTATAATCACCACTGCGGACAAGAACAGGTAGGGCACGAAAGGAAAGGTCGTGCTTCTGGTGATGGGCTTTCGCCCCAGGAGGGCCAGGATCACCGTGACCGCTACGGCCAGCATCCCTGCCAGGGACGCCATCCACAACGCCAGGTGGCCCCACACCAGCCCCAGCAGCGTCACCAGCTTGGCGTCCCCCATGCCCCCTCCCTGGAGCGCCATCAGGCAGAATGCCAAACCCAGGAGGAAGGCACATCCCAGGTGCTCGGCCACGAGCCAGCGATCTCCGCTCATCAGGAGCAGACCCAGCACGGCCGCCAGCGACGGCATCACCACGACGTTGGGGACTCTCTGCTCCCCGCGATCTATCCAGGCCAGGACCGCCAACAGGGGAAGGGACAGAAGTTGCATAAGGGCCATCATCCCTCGCCCCACCGTCGCGGTTCCCGGGTCCACGAAGCCCCCTTTTGGCCACTTGCTCCCATCAAAGATGGGCGATCTCCAGTCCCTCGATCCGCTCCGCCACTCTCTGAGCCACGTACGAGCGATGGCATCGGGACGGATCGCGCTCCAAACACATGATCAGCACGCGCTGGTGGACAGACAAGAGCTCTTCCAGATGGGCCAGACCTTTCTCCTCGTCCACCAGCTGCACCTTCGGGACGTTGCGGGTTCTGCTCCCCAGTTGGGGCAAATGGCGATAGTTGGCGCCGAAGGTGGCCGCGAGCTCCCTCTTCCCCCACCGGACATCCCGTGACCAGGGTCTCTGCCGCACGTCCACCACCAGGGCGATGCGGTGCTCGGTCATCAGGTCGAACAGCTCCGCCTGTGTCCTCCCAGAGTGCCCCCAGGTGTACAGCTTCAGGTCATGTCCGTGCACGGGGCAGTGCCCTCCCAGTCGTTGGCCTTCAGTCGGCCAACCGCCTCAGATCTACTGGTCTCCGCATCCATAGCGGGCCGTCGCTAGGCCCATGAGCAAAGGACCAGCTCCTGCCCAGACTGACTCTTCCACCTCCCTACCCTATGGCCTCTCCAGCGGCTCGTCCTCCAGTTCGTCGATGAACTCGCGGATGATCTGGCTCACGGACTTCCTCACCCTCGCTGCATACCTCTTGATCTTCTCCGACTGCCTTTTCTCCACGGTGACGGTGAGGTCCCGGCGGCACTTCAGAATCGGTGGCCTGGCCATGGGCGCTCCTATGCGCAACACGAGGATGTAAGTCATTATAGCGGGAATGTAAGTATTTGTCAAGTACTCAATCGCCGATTTGCCCGGGCTCGCCTGTGCCTGCAGGCAACTCCCGTATACCCTCCTCCTGAGAGAACTTGCTTCTTCCACGCCCCGTTTCAGTGCCAGGTCTGCGCTCAGGGGCGTTGGCCATCGCGGAGCCCTCACCGTGGGATCGCCCTTCGGAGGCGCTACTCTCGACGCCCTGGACAGAGTACTTCTGAGGGATCTCCATGTCCCCGTGGCGCGCACAATGCTTAGGTCCTGGTAACTCCTGGTTACCATTCTGCGGGCATATGTGGTAGAATTATGCCAGGACAAAACAAGGGCATAACACCATGGCAAGCATTGGAGAAGTAGTTCGGCGACTACGCGAGGAGAAGAAGATTACTCAGCGCGAGCTGGAGGAGCTGACCCAGGGCGCAGTATCCCGCGGATACGTGGCTAACCTGGAAAGGGGCAAGATCAGGATGCCCTCCGAGGAGAAGCTGCAAGCTCTCGCGCACGCCCTGGACGTCACCAGGAGATACATCCTCGAGCAGGCGGGCATGATCGAGCCCGTGGACATCGCCGACCCCTACGTCGTAGAGCTTGCCGACGTCTTCGCCGAACTCACCGACGAGGAGAAGGAGGAGATCCTTGCCGGGGCGAGATGGAAGGCGGAAAGAAAAAAAGGTCATCTCGCTGGAAGTGTTCAGGAAGTGGCTTAGAAGAACGAGAGGCTGAGTCGCACAACGAGCCCCCTCTCCCTTGAGTCGTCCACCGCCTGAGTGATCAGCGCTCTGGGCCGAATCGAGACTAGAGCCAGGACAACCTCAGCTGCATCCTTTCGCCATCGGCATGCGCCCACCCACCCCGCCGCGATCAGCCAGCGGAAGGAGATGGCCGGGAGGCAACAAAGCCACGAGACTGGTTGTATATACAGAGCGCGCCTGGAGGGGTCCGGGTGCACGGAGCGTGCCAAGGCTGGCGGCCCTCATGGGCTGACGGGGGCGGGCGAGGGCGGGGTGACTCCAGACGGGTGATGGTACGTGAGCGCGTCGAGTGTTCAGGGGTGGGGAGTCTCGACGGCTGTTGCCCAGACTTGGTGGCCCATTCCTCGCCAGTCGTCGGTGAGTCGACGGACGATGGGCTCGGCGGGCAGATCGAACTCGAGTGTTTCGGTCCGGTCGGCCCGCTTCCCAGGGAAGCGCCACGTTATGGAGTGCTTGCGGTCCGCGAGTCCTCTGAGTTCGTCGATCAGTGCCTCGGGTGTGACCTCGTCGCTGAGGCGCAGGGTGCAGAGGTGCCAGGCAGGGAAGTGGTCGCCTGGCCCCATGGTTGTCCCGGGGCGAAGGTGTTGTCCGCCTGACGGACTCAGGAAGAGACCGAGGTTGACGGGAGAGATACTGGGACTCTGGAATAGCCGGGGTTCTGGAACGTGTGCCTCGATTAAAGTCCCCAGTTGTTTGCCCCTGTTGATGAGCCTGAAGCTGAGTGACAGGATTATCATCTTCGGGACAGGAGAGTCGTTCCATCGCGCGCTGACTTGCAGGAAACCGGATCCGAGCACCTGCTCGATTCTTATGTCAGCGTCGTCTGTGAGAGCGACCTGCAGCCGGTGATGATCTTCCCTCCAAAGTGCAAACGCAGCGTAGCAGAGCGGCAGGGGGAGGAAGGCCAGCACTAGCCAACTTGCTGGCCGTAGGTCTTGCTGGGTCCAGAGTCCCGCGAAGGCAAGGGCGTCGAGGAAGATACCTATCCAGAATCCCCAGATCCCGACGACTCTCTTGACGAATATGGTGAGATCACCGGACAGGTTCATGGCTCCCTCCTCTCGCCAGAGACCTTTATGGCGCGGAGCCCGCCCAAAGCGAGACAATCTTATCACGAATGGAGGTTGGCGGCGAGGTGTGATGCTGATGACGCCAGCGCTACCCGATGGGGTTAGTGACGGCGTTGTCCGTCGCCACGTGGAGGAGGCAGAGTGAGGCCCCGGAGGCATCCGGGCGGCGCTGGCCGGGCGCCGGGACGAGTGGAGTGATCAGGCGTCTGTGCTGGGAGTCTCTGGATCTGACCCAGCGCCGGCTTCCACCGGCGACAACTCACAGGGCACGTCGAAAGCTAGGATTGTGACAGTGACTTCACGATTCGGGTCACGTGGCTGGTGAAAGAGATACCTGAACTGTGTCTCGGAAGGCTGACCAAGGTCTCGCTTGTGGCAGTCGTGGGTGGAGACAGTGTCTCGTATCTTCTGTAGAACAGCTGAGAAGTCCTTGTTGCGACTGAACAGCACGACTGCTGCCTTCGTGTCGCGCCAGGTTACGTAGCGAAGCAGCTGATCAAGTTTGTTCAAGAGGCTCTGGCGACCATGCCAGATCATGCACTCAGCGATGAAGGCGTTCCCGCTGTCGTATCGAATCAGGATGTCCGTGTTCCCTTGGAAGCTGAATGTCTCCCCAGTGGCAAGTCCTTCGTAGTGCCCGTTCAGCTGGACGAGGACGTGGAAGCGCAAGGCCTCCTCATCCAGTGCTGCAAACGCGGTCGGGCTGAGCTCCATCACTCTGACCATGTTCTGCATGATATCGAGGATGTAGGCGTACTCTTCCTCATCTAGGGACGGTTCGGGCTCGAACTTGCCAGGAGCGACCTGGGGTCGGCGTATGGGTGGCTTTCTCTTGATCTCAGGAGGCATGAAGGTGAGGCTATCTTGGGGTCTCCTCTTGATCGGGATACCCAAAGAAGCGACGAGGCCTTGGTCCGCAAGGAGTTTGGCCTTGCGCTTCTCAACGGCGTTCCTGACGAGTTCCGGGAGTTGGTCATTGTAGGCCTCGACATCCTGCCGCATCCAGTTGAGGTAGGATTCGACATTCGCTAGGTCTCTGTCGATCTCGTTCCGGAGGGATTCCGCGTTAGGCTCAGTCGTGACGTACGACAGGCGCAGCTCTTGGTCGAGCACCTCGGCCCGCACTTCGCGCGTGCTGAAGGTGGACGGCTGGAAGTGGAAGGCTTCCTTCGGGCCACGGAAGGGCACTGCGACAGTGACGGAGGTCCCGGTGACGTAGAAGGGCTTTGATCGGTCGAATATCACGCGCCGTGGCTCTTGACTGACGTCGATCTGAGCATCCTGGGGCTCAAGAACCTCAGCCTGGTCACGCAGTAGAACCGGTACGTCGAGCCTCCTCTCTGAGACGAGGCTCTCGCACAGGTCCGTCTCGCTTGCTTTGAGCAAGTAGTCCTTGTCCATCTTGGCTAGAGCCCGAGGGATTCCTTCCTTCAGGCCGTCAATGTGGCTGTTGAGACGTTGCTGGGCGAAGAGCTTTCGCTCCGGCATTCTCTACCTCCTGAAGAGGTCGTATTTGCGGGTCCAGGGTATCCAGACGCGGTCGCGGTGCAAGAACAGCCTAAGAATAGTATATCAATATTCGATGATATCCGCAAGCTCGTCTCAGATGATCTATCTCATCTCTTGAGTGTGGCGCTGGTGACGCGAGTTTGGTGGCCAGCATTTCTCGAGCACCTGGTTTGTCGCCAGGGGTGGTGTGAGGTTTAGGCCGCGGCTATTGCCCGCGGCCTCTCGTGATTGTGCGGCCGGAGGGCGCGCGGAAGCAGTTGGCCAGGAGGCCAGAACGCTAGGGGGCGCGTGGAGGGTCGGTGTATAGACAAACGCGCCTGGAGGGGTCCGGGTGCACACAGCGTCCCACGGCTGGCCCGCCTGATTGGGTAGGGGGCGTGGGGGTTGCGTCTGGGAGAGGGCCATGGTACTGGCTCTGCTTGACATTGGGCTCAGAGCGAGCGACTTCATCTTGCGGGGCCCCTCGGACAGTCAAATGCTTGAGCAGCCGTGTGATACATGCTGTGCTGAGCAGCGAGGCCTTCTGTCGTGCCCTGAAACCGCTGTTGTCCTGTCTTCAGCTTTGCGGTACAATGGACTCACTCGGATTCCCCTGCTTCGTCGATCCACTGGCGTCCGTTGCCTGCCGAGAGTCCGGCTGCGTGTGAGCAAGGATGTGATCCCCCTACACCAAGTCGGTGTCCAACATGGCAAAACGTGCTGACTTTGGAGACAACTGGGAAGAGATCGTCCAAGACTGGTGTCTTGGCAGCTCACCTGCCATAGCTCCGCAGGTAGGCTGGGACGCACTTGGAGTGCTAGAGCGTCTGTGGAGTCAACGTCTGGACGAGGTTCTGAACTCATCTGCGAGAGGTTCGCCAATTGTCGTGGCGCTTGTCGACGATGGCCTCACCATAGCGGCTTGCGAGAACCTTACCGGGTTCAACAGAGTGTTCAAGCGATGGAAAGAAGGCGAGCGTGGCGCACGATCGGAGTTGAGGTTTGCGGCCACCCTCCTTGCCCTCGGCCACAGGCCCACACTGGAACCGAGCGTTAAGGGCAAGGTACTGGATGCCGTGATCTCTCTGGCCAATCAGAATGTCTACTTCGAAGTCGCTACTCCTGAGTTCTCCGACGCGGTACAACAAGCCTGGCAAAGGATGAACACGCTCGCAACGAGGTTAACCAACGAGAACCCGGGAACGAGCATATCGGTGTACCTAGTGGCAGAGCCGACCGCCCAGGCACTTCACAAGATAGCGGAGAAAGTACCACGCCTGACCCCTACAGACGCCGGCACTCTCGACGAGCTATCCGGCATAGCGCACTTGCGATGTGCGACCGTCGATGCTGAGCTAGGAGCTTTCGACCCGCTTCACGGATCTGACGAGCTGCCGCGGCTGGTGGTGGCCAGTGCCGCACGAAGAGAGGGAGCGTTTTCACGGGCAGACGTGAAGCTCCCAATCACGGATGACCGAGCGGAGAGACTCATGCATAAAGAACTGAGCCACTTCGCGCGCCGCGAAAGAAACGTCCTCGTACTCAACATCTCGCGAGTTATCGGCGCTTTGAAACGCTGGGAACCGCTAGTCAAACGCCGTTTGCAGCCGAAGATGAATCGCCGGTGTGGGGCCGTAGCCCTATTATCGACCGTCGGGACTGTTTCTCCCCCGGCTGTCGAACTCAAGTCGTTGGTCGTGAGAAACCAGTACGCCTATGTACCAGTGCCCGCGCCCCTACTCAAGCAGCTCGGGGCCCTTCCCAACTGGTGGCAGACCTAGCTGTTGCCCCATGTGGCCGCGAATTGCGTTCTACGGCACTTGCGCGAATGCTGCGGAGGCAGACTACGACCGTCGAACCGGCACAAAGAGCGGAGACACGACACTCAACTCCAAGTCGGAAGGACTGGCCCTCATATCTCAGGAGATAGGCGCTAGGGTGGCAGGAAGGCGTGCAAGAGGCGACAGGGACTGACTGGACTCTCTACATCGCCGCATATGGGGCGGTCCTGGCGACTTTGGTGGCCGCGTATAACGCGATTTCCGAATGGAGGTCTAGGAGACCGAACGTGACGGTTGAAGTCTCAGAGGGAGCAGTTGGGTCGGCCACCGGCGGGTGGAGCGAGCACAAGATCTTCTGCGACGCCCTCAACCGCGGCCACAAGGCGATCACGCTCAAGATGGTCGGCTTTCAATTGCCAGACGGGGAACAGCTTGTGATTCCGCGCCCGTCACCGTATGTGGTGTTCCCTTACGATCTGTTGCCAGAGAGCTCATGCAAAGCCCCCACCTCCGCCTCGAACCTCGCGGCAGGTCTGAAGGCGAAAGGTTTTCCGCAGAAGGTGTCACTCGTTGGGTTCTATGACGATGAGGTTGGGCGCCGGTACAGAAGCAAGCCCACGATCTTCGACACCCACACTGCGAAGCTGGCCAAGTGACTTGGAGGCGCATTAGAACTAGTCGAGTCGGGGATGTTGAGGACTGGTCGGACCAGGCATGGTAGAGACAACATGATCTACGAGGTCTACTGCGACGAGAGCCGTCAGCAACTCTTCACCGACGCCCAACTGACCGACGGGCAGTATGCGGTTATCGGCAGTCTATGGATCGACGCGAATGATCGACAGTCTCTCAAGAATGAGATTCAACGGGTCCGGGAGACACATGGTGTGTACGCGGAGTTGAAGTGGAAGAAGATCAGCCCGTCTAGACTGGATCTGTACCGGGACTTGGTGAGGCTCTTCTTCGCAGAGGCGATGAAGTTCAGGTGCATAGTGTTGCCCGCGTCGCAGCTTGACTCCGGCACGTTCCACCAGAGCGATGAAGAACTGATGTTCTACAAATTCTACTACCAGCTACTGCATCACTGGATCGCACGCCCACACAGCTACCGCGTGTTCCTCGACGTGAAGACAAACCGAGTGCATGGCCGTGTGTCCACGCTAGAAAACGTTCTCTGCAACGCGAACCCCGGCTGTCAGATCACCGTTCAGGCCCTCCCTTCCGATGAACTTGTCCTGTTGCAGTTGGCTGATGTTTTGATCGGCGCAGTAGGCTACCGACTCCATGCACTTGACACGAGTGGCGCGAAACTCGCCGTAGTGGAAGAAATCGAGAGCCACATCGGCCATCCCATCAGGGGGACACCGAGAAGCACAAGCAAGTTCAACGTGTTTCGATTCCATCCAAGGCCGAGGTGAAGGGCGGTGCCACTGCCATCCCTGCTGCGCCTAGCGGACGAACAGGCGTATGTAGCACACTTCGCACGAGAGTATGTGCAGGGACCACCTGTGACCACGTACGATGGAGTGCAGGTCCGTTTCCTCGCGGCTCAGTTCCGACACGCGTTCCACAGAGATAGCAGGCGCGGAGCAAATGACAAGGCTGTCTTTGACGTGGACCGTGCGAGACGCATGGACTGGATTCGCCCCGTACTTGCCGACCAATCGTTGGAGGTCTACCGGCGAGTGATGGAGAAGGGAGAGATACGACGTATCGTTCTCCATCCAAGAGCTCGATATGTCGTTATTACACAAGTTTACCGCCAGAACCCTCGTAGGGAGGTCTTCATAACGGCCTTCTGGGTCAGGAATCCGAACAGCAGTACCCTCGCCAAGATACGCTCCAACCCTCAATGGTAGGGAACTGCAGAGACGAAAATCGCCGCTGATTGTATGGTTCAGCGGCGGAAACCTTTGTGGGTCCCCTACCTTGGGTAAGGGACATCTCTAGTATAGCACAAGAGTCCGACTCCGTCAAGATCCGTCCGAACGCGAGAAGACCGAAGAACCCGCAAGAGCGACGCTCTAGTCCTTTAGGCTGGCTCGCTCGAAGTCGGGTGCCCTTGCTTGTGAGCTTCTTCGCGCCCATAGTGATCGTAGTAGTGCACAGTTGATCGAGTGGAAGCAGCACAGTGTGGTGCTCGGGAAGCCCAGTAGAGCAGCCAAGGCTCGCTTCACAGGATACCGCGAGGCGGGCTAGAAGCTGGCAAGGTACACCTAGCCCCTCGCAAAGACAAAGAGGGTGAGTGCGGGCCAGGGCGAACGCCAAGTTCTGACCCCAACCTGATGAGGCCTGGTGGTGACTGCTGCGCCGCATGCTGGTGCGACACTCTGAGGCAAACATCGCGCCTGGAGGGGGTGCGGGTGGACGGAGCGTGCCACAGTTGAGAGCGCTGATGGCGTAGCGGTGCACGGGTTCAGACATTCGACGTGGATGGCAGATGTCAACGAACGGTGATGTAGTAGGGAGCGTGCGGGGGATTGGCTGAAGGACGGAGAGGAGAAACTGTCCAGGGAGGTGTGGGTGCATCATGCAGACGCTCCTGCTGAGGTTCAAGGTGAACGTCCACGACCCTAGCCTTCCGAGCTATTGGCTGGGGAGTGGCCCATTCTTCCACAGGTGGCTTCCAGACGGTGAGAAGGATGCGATTGTACTGGATACGGGCGAGCCTGATGTTGATCTCAGAGTGTGGTTTGAGCGGCTGGGTTTCGTGGACGGCTGGCGCGGTATCGTGTTCGACGAAGAACGACGGGAGGTCAGCCCGGACGTCATGAGGACCCAAGCGGTGCTCGCGGGGGGGCCTCTTGTGGGATCGTTGGAGATTCGGGGACTGGGGGAGGGCGCGGTAGCCGCGGTGCGGGGCGGCCGGACTGAGCACGCTGACTACGTGGGTCTAGGGAAGCGAATAGTGAGGAATCTGCTCGTGAGTCACGTCAACAGGTTCCTGAGGATCCTTCGCGTGAACTACGGACAGCACTGGATAGTGGAGATCGAAGAGTGGGACTCTCGCTATCGTTCCCTTGCCGAATACTGCGAGCGGCCTCTGGGGCTGACTTGGAGTCTCGATGGAGGGGAGACCTGGGCGCCCTTCCATCCAGGCCGCGGGGAGGGGGGTAATGTGGCGAGGCATGATGGGAAGCCTTTTCCGGACCTCTTTCGCGAGTATCTATCCGAGGTGGACTGGCGTCAACTTGGGTTGCTGATTCGAGATGGATATGAGCCGTCGACCGGCGCACTTGTGTTGGCCCAGGCGCATCGGTTCTTGGGCCGTGGAGATGTGAGACAGGCTATCATCGAGGGGGTCTGCGCGCTTGAGGTTGCGCTCAGCGAGTTCGTGCGAGACAGGCTCGGCTGTGATCGGGATCTTGCGGAGTGCATGCAGTCATTCTGGAATCTTCCCTTGCGTGCCCAGGTGATTGTTGTGGCAACCACCCTCGGCGGAATCCCGGAGCAAGGTATCGAGGACAGTGTCGAGTTGGTCCGTGTCAGAAACGACATGCTCCACAAAGGGAAGGTCCCGCCCGACGACGCGGTGCGCCGGATGAGTGGACTGATGAATACTGTTGCGGCTTTGCTGTCGGGGCAAACCTTCAGATTCCCAAGCTTCGCCATCGGTGTGGCAATCATGTCGTTGGACCTGTGGGACGAAGCGGGGAAGGGGTTAGGAGAGTTGGAGTAGCGGCAGCGGGGGTCGGCGGTGGGGTCAGGGTGAGAGACAGGCCCGGGACCTTGTTGGCGAGGTGACAGAGCGAAAGCGTGCGGGAGGGGTGTGGATGGAGGCAGCCTGCCCCGCTTGCGGGCTTACATGGCGTAGGTGCAGGGCTGCCGGCGCCTGGATCTGAGCGGCTGCGAGGCTCCAGGTGACGGCCTGCCCGAAGCGGAGCGGGCGGTTGATTATTGCTGTTCGTTCGGCCGCGTAGCGGAGGGCCGATGGACGCCGCCGGGATGACACCGGCGACTTTTGCCGTTTGGGCAAGCGGCCGGAGTGGGTCGCAAAGGCGAGCATCCGCGTGGAGCGTCGGTGTATAGACACACGCGCCTGGAGGGATTCGAACGCGCGCACCTTCTCATGGCCTGGTCGACTCCCACCTGTCCCTCCGTCTCCAGTACTTCGCCTGTCACCCTCATGCCACCCTTTCCTCCTCAAGTCGCATCCGTTGTGGCTTTCGCAGATCGGAACCTGGCTCCCTTCCAATATGGTCAGATCGAAGCAGTCCAGTTCCTCGCACCGACGACACCACCTTCGTCTCCCCCGCCAGGCACTCCGGCAACGAGCGTACACCACTTGTCTCGGATGCCCCGAAAGAAGTGCGGCTGGTCTACATCTCCCCCCCCGCTTGAACTGCCATACGCTCCAGGCACCGTCTTTGCTCTGTTTCCAGCATGAAGACAGGGATCGCCTCCCCAGTCAGAATCTTGGGTGCCCATGGTGTCCACGTCGGTTTGGGTGAAGGCGGATTCCGCTCAAGTCTCCCGAGCTTCTCAGCATAGGGTCGGGACGGCTGCCGACTTCCTAGAATGCGTCTGGTCATACGTCCGCGAGGGCTGTATCCCAGGGCGTAGTCCAGCTCCTCTGGGCTGTAAGACACCGTCTCCAGAAGCTCCTCAATTCGACCCCGGAATGCGCGGAGTTCGCGCTCCGACCAAGGAGACACGCGGGGCCGTCCCCAGGCTTTCTTCTCCGCTATCTCGATCTCCTTCTCCGTGGCTCTGCCAGCCACCGTCTGACGCATGCGTTCCGACCATCTATGCCATGGATTGCCCCCAGAAGACGGCTCAGCGGGCTTCTCACGGCCCTACACACTGTTGCGACAAGTCAGGTACATCTCCAGCCACCTACCTAGTCCGAAGGTCACACCTCCACTCACTCTCCAGGTCCCTTGCCATCCGCTAGCGTGTGCCCCACAACCTCAGTCTCTCCAAGGATCCTGTTCAGGAGATCCCGCAGGTTGACCATCTCTTCTACAGCTTCTCTGTACTCGTTGACACCGAGCAGTTCCGCCGACCAGCTAGACGCCCTGCCCACCTCCTGCACGTGTTTCTCCAAGTAGGCCACCACGGACCGCAGCTTGCGCTTCAGACCCCGAGGGGTCAAAGCCTTCACTCTGCCTCCACTAACCGTCCTCTTCCGTCCCTCAGCGGCAGCTCTCGCTTGCTTCACTAGCGCTTCCACCTCTCGACCGGACAGCCCCTCTTCGACGATCCGCTGCACCGTCTTCAATTGCTCATCGGGATCATCTAGTGGGACGACCGGACGAAGCCCGAACTCGCTCAAGCCCCCAGCGTTGGCCAGTTCCTGTGCCTCAGCCGGTAGCCTGAGAAGGGCGAGGTAGTTCCGCACCATCCGCCCACCCACCACCCTACCGGTGGCCTGGCGCAGAGTTCGACCCACCATCTCGTCTAACTCATTACTGTCTGGCACCGCGGGTCCAGACACCTGAGCGTCTGCGTGCCGTTCACCCGGTCTAGGAACGCGCGTTCCTGAACCCCCATACCGAGCTCGAGTGATCGCCTCTTCGAGTTCGTGCAAGGTGGCCTCGCGGGAAACCTCTACCCCCACCCGCCTGGCTAGGCACGTCTTCAGCCCCAACATCAACCGCGCTCTGGCCATCCCTGGCAAGTCTTGCCGCGTCGCGTTCTCAGCCAGTTGTCTGATGCGAACCTCTAGGTCGTCAGGAACCCGCCTCTCCACCACGCACCTTATCGTATCGAACTCCTCACGCCCGCCCAGCACCAGGATCCAGTGCGCCCAGTACCTCCGCTCCCCCTCCCCAATGCGGTAAGCGACTCCTGTGGGGTGCTCGAGGTCCTCGATCTCGTAGACGTTGATGGGCTGTCTCAACCCCACCTCGCCGACGGACTGCGCTAGCTCAAGCAACCCGCTGGCCTCCTGGTTGCCCTCCAGAATCAGCCGAGCTGCTTCTTCGCTCTTCCGCCGTTGAAGAAGTTTCTCCATGGCAGCGCGAGAGGATATGTCCCCCTTTCGCAGTCTCTCGTGGAGCTCGGAGGGTAGTATCCGACGGGCCTGGTGGAAGTCAGGCTTGATCCGCTCCAGGTCTATCTCCAGCACCGCCGCTTCGCTCTTGCACACCCCGGTGTCCACCGTGGGGCTCAGCATCTCCATATCACCAGCGGAGACTTCCCTGGTCTTGATCTCCCGCAGCTGGAAAGCTCTTCCCTTCGTCATCGCCTCCCCCCGGATCTTTCCACGATCTCCGCCGCGAGCTCCCTGTACCTCTGGGCCAGAGGTGAATGGCGGCCGCCTGGGTCATAGAAGACATACGGCTGCTGGGCCTCCATGGCCTCCTTGGCCTTGATCGAATGAGGAATCACCGTGCGAAACACGAGCTCTCCGTACTCCCGTCGTAGTGCGTCCTCCACTTCCCTTTCGAAGACTGTTCGAGGATTGATGTTGGTCACCAGGATGCCCAGTGTCCGCAGTTGGGCATTGATCCCATCCTGAGCCTGGCGCACCATGCTCTTGGTATCCAGAAACGCCTCCCGGCCCATGGGAGATGTGTCCACAGGAATCAGCACCCAGGAGGCTGCCACTAGGGCGTTGGCGGTCAGATACCCCAGGCTTGGCGGGCAATCCAGCACGATGAAATCGAGGACGCCATGTCGCCCGTCCAAGAGACCATCGAGTTCCTGCAACCCCCGGCGCAGCACGAACTCTCGCCCCACCATCTCCCTCAAGCCCTTGTCGATGGCGTTCAACTCCCTGTCCCCTGGCACGACCAGCACTCTCTCCAGGCCGTCGACGGCCTGCAACAGCTGGGAGAATCTCTCCCCTCTCCGGTCGAGGACCTGGGATAGGGTCAGTCGCCCTGACTCCACGCCGAAACCCTGCCTGCTCAGGCTGCCCTGCGGGTCGAGATCCACCGCCAGGACTCTCAGTCCTCGCTCCGCCAATGCTCCAGTCAGGTTGAAGGCGGTGGTGGTCTTGCCCGAGCCGCCTTTCCTGTTCACAATCGCTATCACGTGCATCTCTCGCCTCCACGATCGTAGATCTCGAAAATCACTTCCCCCACATCGCACTCCGCATATCTCAACGCCCTCTCGATCAAAGGACGTTTCCTTTCCCCCAGGATATGCTGATGCACATCGCTGGGTACGCCAATGACGGTGTGTCCATTTCCCTGCTCCAGAAGCACGGTCTCTGAGAACCACTCCTCGAAGATCTCGCCTGTCGTCTGGTTTCGCACGCTGCTCAAGACATCCGACCATAGATCCAGTAGCCCTTCTGAGATCTCCGGACTCACTCCTCTCGATTCCAGGATCTTGCTCTGCCTCTCTCGCAGCTCGGCTCTCTCGGCAGGATCGCGAACAGTGAGTCGGCCAGGTGTCGCGGCATCAGGCGGCGGCTCTCCCTTCCTCAACTTGGAGATCAGGAAGCCCAACGGCGATGTCAGGTTGTCCCCCTTATGCTCGATATAGTCGATCCACCCCTCCACCTGCTCCAGGGTTGCTCGCTCCGCCAGTTCAAGCGCGACATCTCGCGCCAGGTGCTCGTCGTAAGCATCAGCGAAACCGAGCAGTTGGTCACAGACAACCGCAGCGGTGTCTGTTTGTTGTAAGTCTGTTTCTACTAAGTCTGTTCCCGACAAGTCTGTTATTGTGCCCGACACCGAACACCCCTGTTCGCTCTCGGGTACACCCCTGTTCCGCCTCGGGTACACCCCCTGTTCGCTCTCGGGCACACCCCCTGTTCGCTCTCGGGTACGCCCCTTCGAATAGTCTCGTACCGGAACCGTGAACACCCCCGCCTCCGCCGCGTTGACGAACTCCTCTTCAGGCAACGGGTCAAAGAGGGCATAGCGGTTCGGTACGTTCCCTCCCTCCTCCCTGACCCCCGATTGCTTTCGCAGCAAATGAGCCTTCTCCAGGCGCTCCAGTATCGTGTAGATCTTGCCCGAGCTGATCTTGAACTTCCGCCTCAAATGCCTGATAGACGGAGGATTCCAGTCATCCCGCTCAACGTTGACGCACTTGCGCAGGTATAGATACATCGCGATGTCCTCCAGTCGCAGGATCGGCTTGCTCAGTACCTTGTCGCTGGCATACAGGTCGTAGAACTCGTTGAAAGCGGGCTCGAAGCCAAACCCGCGGAGCCCCTCTCTGCCTTTGGTGATGGGCACCAGACTGTCCTCGATCCTGTATGCAGACATCTCAGGCCTCCCGCGCTACACCCATCCTCCTGTTGCGGTCCCCAGATCGACTCAGCTCGTCTCGGTCGCACACCATCGGTCTGCCCCCATGAGCAACCGTGACACCTCGAGCAATGTGTCAACCGACAGAGGTGGTGTGTGACCAACTTCCTGACAATCTGACTCCTGGCCAACCTGGAATCATGTTGTTAGGATACTGGTGTGTGCCAACGTCCGGTTCGGGCGCGAGGTTGTCTTTTCGTGTAGCAGACAGACCACGCAAAGCGTGCGCCTGGATTCGTTAGTTCTTGCACTGAACGCGACCCTATTCCCGGGGTGACCATTGCCATGTCTCGAACAGTCAGCTACAATCGAGCGCAGAGTCGTGAAGCTCGCAAGCCGGGTACGACAAGGCCCATGAAGGTCGGAAGGCCACGATGGTTCCCTCTCTCCGGCGCGCCGACTGGGTCACAAGTGTACAATTACGGTGAAGTATGGTTCAGGGGGGTTGGGGTGTTGTCCACAACGTGCTTATGACGGGACCGCCTGGTGCTGGCAAGACCCTCATGGCTCGCGCCATGCCTTCCATCCTCCCCAGCATGACCATCGAAGAGGCCCTGGAGGTGACCAAGATCTACTCCGTCTCGGGGTTATTGCCGCCCGAGACGCCTCTCATCCGCCACCGGCCCTTCCGCGCTCCCCACCATACCATCAGCCACGCCGGCCTGGTCGGCGGCGGCCAGTGGCCCCGGCCAGGCGAGATCAGCCTGACCCACCAGGGAGTGCACCTGCCCGCTGTCCATGGTCAGCCGGTATCAGAAGCGCCTCTCGGGCCCTCTGCTGGACCGCATCGACATCCACATCGACGTGCCTCGGGTGGACTACGAGAAGCTGACCGACGAGCGGCTGGGCGAGCCGTCGGAGGCCATTCGGGCCCGCGTGGAGAAGGCCCGCCGCACCCAGCGCCAGCGATTCGCCAATGGGTAACTGTCCTGCAACGCTGACATGGGACCCGCCGAAGTGCGGGAGTACTGTCCCATAGACGACGCCGGGCGGAGCCTGCTACGAGCGGCCATGGAGCAACTGCAGATGAGCGCCCGGGCCTTTCATCGTGTCCTCAAACTGGGGAGGAGCATCGCCGACCTGGCCGGTTCAGAGGAAATCGAGACCGCACACCTGCCCGAGGCGCTGCAGTATAGGCCCAGGACGCACCTGTAGACATCGGCAGACAGATCGGGGCGTGATGAGCGGGCATCAGGCAATGAGGCTTGGACGGGTCTGGCCACGATGGTCTCGACCCTCCTCTGGGTGGTATCCCTCACTAATGCGCGCGTATCTGGACCTGAAACAGCAAAGTCGTCACTTCGAAGAGAAAGAACACTGACCACAGAGGCTTGACTCATGAAGCAAGATGCTATGGACCGACGAGATCTTGGGCTCGCAGGGGGAGGAGGGGACCCATGAACTCCCTTCGCATTCTTCGCGCAGCCCTGGCAGTTGTCACCTTGATGGCGTGTGCCACCCAGGCCACTCTCGCCCTTGCCCAGGATACAGTCTCTACAGAGTCGTTTGACGACCCAGGTCTTTCTCGCTGGGAGCACTCACCCAATGCAGTAGTCGCGGACGGCACCCTGCATATCGAGCCAGACGGCTTTGCCTTCCACCCCGCCAGGTGGAGCGACATGAGTCTCGTCGTGCACGTGCGCTGCCCTGGCGAGGAAGCGGCCGTTGTGTCCCGGTGGCTCCAAGCGGAGGCCGGGTCGCCACCTAGCGGCGAACCGCGCAAGGTTCTTACGCGGCGCGTCAGCACCCCACAGAGACGGGGCGCACAGCGGATGCTGGACGCAACCCGAACACGCTGGCACCCAAGTCACATAGTTGGAGCCGCCGACCAGTCCAGAAAGTGAGTTCTTTGGAGAGGATCCACCCACACTGATGACTACGGCATCGGTGACCCAGGCTGACGCCGCCTGACTAGTCCAACTGGCGCAGGAAACAAGAACGGGACCGCCATCCTAAGCGTTCCCGTCGCACCGTCAAGCATCCGCTCCTCGGCACCCTTCTTTGAGCACCGATTTCAGTATCTTGCCCGTGCCCCCTTTGGGTAACTCCTCTGCGAACTCCACCGACTTGGGCACCTTGTAGCCCGCGAGGATGCCGCGGCAGTGTTCGACGATCTCCTCCTCCGTCGCCCTTTGTCCCGGCTTCAGGGCCACGATAGCCTTGGGCACCTCTCCCCAGAACTCGTCAGGCACGGCGATGACCGCTGCCTCCAGGACCGCCGGATGGGAGTAGAGGGCCCGTTCCACCTCCAAAGAGGAGATGTTCTCCCCGCCGCTGATGATGATGTCCTTCTTCCGATCGGCGATTTGGATGTACCCTTCCTCATCGATGGTAGCCATGTCGCCGGTGTGAAACCATCCGTGCTCGTCCACGGTCGCGGCGCTGCCTTCAGGGTCCTGCCAGTAGCCGGCCATGACCACGTTGCTCTTGACCACCACCTCGCCGATGGCCGTGCCATCTGGCGTGACGTCGTGCCCCTCCTCGTCCACCACCCGCAGGTCAACCGAGGGCACCGGCAAGCCAGCCCTGGCTTTGCGCGTGCGCTGATCCTCTTCAGGCAAAGCCCTGAGGTGATCCTTCATCGTAGCGAAGGTGAGCACAGGAGTCGTCTCCGTCATGCCGTAGCTGGCGGTATAGGTACAGCCCAGCTTCTCTTCCACCGCCCCCACGAAGGCCGGCGGGCTGGCAGCGCCACCTACCACCAGCCGCTCCAGGCTGCTCAGATCGTGGTTAGAGAGTTCGTCGGAGTTGAGCAGCATGTTGACCATGGTCGGGACCATGGCGGCCAGGGTGACGCCTTCGTCGGCGATGAGTTGAAAGACCATCTCCGGCTCGAACCTCTTGATCATCACGTGCGTGCCGCCCACCCAGGTGAGGGCGTGGGGTGTGCCCCAGCCATTGGCGTGGAAGAGGGGAATGGTGTGTAACTGTACGGCGTGATCCGTTAGCCCCAGGCCGATGACGAAGTTGACGGCGTTGAAGAAGATGTTCCGATGGGTCAGCATCACACCCTTCGGCTTGCCGGTAGTGCCGCTGGTGTAGAACAGCTCGCAGACGTCGTTCTCGTCCATCTCTGGCTGCGGCGGCGTATCCACCGCGGCCGAGGCCATCAACTCCTCGTAGTTCTCTCCCTGCCAATCCGCGGGAGGAGCATCGTCGGCCAGGAGCACAATCCGCTGAACCGACTTCAACTCCCCTCTCACAGGCTCGATCAGATGCAGCAGGTCACGGTCCACGAAGAGCACCTTGGCCTGGGCATCGGCCAGGATGTAGGCGAAATCCGAGGGTAGGAGACGGATGTTCAGCGGAAGCAAGATGGCGCCGATCTGAACGACGCCGTAATAGGCCTCCAGCAGCCGATGGCAGTTCGGGCTGAGGAAGGCCACGCGGTCCCCCCGTCCCACACCCAGCCCCAGCAGCACGTTCGACAGGCGGTTGACCCGCTGGCCGTACTCTTGATAGGTGAAACGCTTGTCCTCGCACACCACCGCCAGCTTGTGCGGATAGAGCCTCAAAGCCCTCTCCAGAAACTGGGTGGCAAGCACCGGTACGATCATCTACGAATCCTCAGCCTCGCGTACTCTCAGCAGACAGAGGGGCTACCACTGGTTCTGGCCAAGCACCTCCAGTATCACGTCCACCCCAAAGTCTGCCTGGTCTCTGGTGATGATCAGCGGAGGCGCGATGCGGACAGAGCTGACACCGCACTTCGTCAGTACCAGACCCCTGGCGCCCATCTCCTTGATGAGACACCTGATGGCCTCGCTAGCCGGACTCCCGTCGCGGTTCACCAACTCCACCGCCACCATCAAACCCTTCCCTCGCACATCACCGATGATGGGCATCTCCCTCTGCGCTTCGCGGAATCGATTCTGTACGTAGTCGCCTACCTCCACCGCGTGGGCCATCAACTCCTCCTCCTGCACGATGCGCAAGGTAGCCAGGCCAGCGCGGCATGCCACGGGGTTGCCCCCGAAGGTGCTGCCCTGCGCGCCTGGCGGCCATGCATCCACCAACTCTGCCCTGGCCAGCATCCCGCCCAGGGGCAAACCGCCTCCCAACGGCTTGGCCAGGCAGGTAGCATCCGGTACCACTCCCCAGTGCTCCACGGCATACATCTTGCCCGTGCGCCCCAATCCCGTCTGCACCTCGTCAGTAATCAGCAACGCTCCGCACCGATCACATATCTCCCTTAAGCCTTGTAGGAAGCCGTCCGGCGGCACGATGTACCCCCCCTCCCCGGCGATGGGCTCCACCAGGATACCCGCCAGGTCCTCGGGTGGCACAACCGTTTGTAGCGTCTTCTCCACCAGATGCAGGCAGGCAAGCCCGCAGGTCTGGGGTGATCGATGCTTCAAGGGGCACCGGTAGCAATAGGGATAGGGAACGTGACAGACACCCGTCAGCAGGCCCGTCAAGCGGTGGCGATACAGGGTGTCGGTCGCGGTCATGGCCAGGGCCCCCATGGAACGCCCGTGAAAGGCGTCCATGAAGGCGATGATCATCTGGCGGTTGGTCACGTAGCGCGCCAGCTTCACAGCCGCCTCCACCGCCTCCGACCCGCTGTTCATTAGAACGCCTTTGCCTTTCGCCATCTCTCCTGGCGCCAGGGCGAGGATTGCCTCAAGAAGGTCCACGTACGGCTGCATGTATCCCACGTGGGACGCACCGTGAATCAGGGTACGTGCCTGGTCACAGATCGCCTCCACCACCACCGGGTGACAGTGGCCCACGTTCATAGTCGCGATGCCGGCCACTAGGTCCAGATACTCACGCCCTTCAAGATCGTAGAGATGGACGCCCTCGCCTCGGGCGAAGGCGATGTCCGTATAGCGGTAGATGGCACCAGCCACCTTCGTATGATCGCGATCGATCAGCCCTGCGGACGAGGCTCCTTCGATCATCCCTTCGATCCCTCCTGGACGTTCGCTGGCCGTCACCTTGATTTCAACCATTAGCCCACTCTCCTCAGTTCTTGGTCTCGCGCCCGCCCGAGCCACCCGGCGAAAACTCACAACCTCTGGACGCAAACCTGAGCAGGCGTCACCGGCAGAAGCCGGACTGCCGCCACCGCTTAGCGCGCGACATGCCCGGCTCCCTGGGCGCCGGGACAACCACCCGCTCCCACGACGAAAAGCCGTAACCAAGCGCCCGACGCCAGCCTCACGGTGCGATTCCCGAAGCGCCATTGTCCCGCAAAGCCCGGCAGGCCTAGAGCCGCTCCAGCGAATCGCCGGCCAACCTTCGCCTTTCGACGACGCTGCGGCCTACCATGCTCAAGAAGGGCGGCTCTACCCCCTGCCGTCGCTGCTCCCTCAAGGCGCCCCAAGACCCCGGCCTGCGCAGACCACCATCGAATCTGCGAACCAGGGACACCGTTACACTATCCGGGCCGATCCGGCATCCGTGGAGGCTCACGACCTTGAGCGCTGGTCAGCATTGTTCCGGCTCTATTCCAGTATGCTGACCTCCTCGAGGATGTTGACGTTCCTCTTGCTTAACTCGGCCACGAAGCTCGGGTACAGCTCTCCGCTTATCGCATCCTCCGGAGCAACTATTCCCTTGTCGGCTATCTGACCGGTCGCTACCATTCTCGCAGCTATGGCCACCGGGAAGCCCGTCACTCGCGCCATCGAGGTGAACCCCTCGTCGCGGGCCACTTCATCCCACATGAAGTATTCGACCGTGGCTTTCTTGCCGCCTTTGGTTCCCATGACCGTGTTGTACATCACGCAAGCGTCGGCCTCGCCCTCCAACGGCTTTAGCTTCGGAGTGATCATCTCCAAAAGGAACTCTCGCGGCACGATCTGCTTGCCCTGATATTCCACCGGCTCCAGATCCAGCAAGCCGATCTCCTTCAACGTGTCCACGCCCGCATAGTGACCAGGCCACCTCACGGTCTTCTCGCTGAAACGGCTCAGCCCCCTCCTGGTGTAGTTGAAGCTCGGCATCCCAGGCGTCACCGCGCACTCCAGCTCCTCGTCCCTCCCGAACTTGGTGAACCGGAACTTCTCTCGCTCGATCAGCGCGTCCACCTCCACCAGCTCCCCGTCCCTGATCACGTCCAGCTTGACCATGTATTCCCTCAGTACGTGCTCAAAGGCCCACGTGATCATGTACTTCAGCGGATGGTTCTCCGCCGCGGCCTTCGACGGTATGCCCCCGACCCTCGCCACTGCCCACTCAGCCTTGTCTAGCTTCCTTATCCCTTCGCCGGTGGTCACATTGCTTAGACCAGGGGCAAAACCCATGCCGTCTACGACCGTCACAGCGTTTTGGATAGCCGTCTCGTGGATCCAGTCCCCATATTCATTCAGACTCACGCCCTCCGGCAGCATCAGCCCCTCGGTCTCGTACCGGTCAGGGCGCCGGTGATACTCCTCAAGCATGTCCACGACGTGGAGACCAGCCTTTACTGCGCTGTGCATCAGCCTGTAGCTCCGTCTCCTGTCCGGTAGAGCAATCACTCCCACGTCGTACATCTTCATTACTCTCTTGGTCTCCTCCTCGTCGAGGATATCCAGGGGCTGTGGCACTACCCTATCGCTGCCGATGAAGGCCTTGGTCCTCTCCAGAGAATCCTTCCCGCGGCCCGCGATGGCTACCTCCTCCACCTCGTCGTCTTGAGCCAGGTCCCAGGCGACTGCCCGCCCTATCGCTCCCGAGCCTCCAAATACGACAACCTTCACTGTACACACCTCCTATGGGTATTGCGCCCACGGTGCCCCGTGGCCCCGAGCGTCACAGCAGACGAAGGGACACGTGCCTCCGGCCCCAGCCCACTCAAGCCGGGAAACGGGCCCTCTGTCTCTGAGGTCTATGATCGACCACCACCCGTGTTGCGGGCGTCACGCCCTCCATGTCCTTTTCTGCCGCTTCTCCCCCGGGCATCCCCCGTTTGTCGAGATAACGTGGTGCCTCGGTGATCGGAGAAAGACAGCGGCACGTCGCACGTTCTCTATCGCGGGCCGCGGTTTCCGGATGACCGCCGCTGCATCCCGGCGACAAGTAGCCGTGTACGTCATCCTCGACTTCGAGGAGCCCCGACCCGAGCCTCGGCTCCCCGGCGATAGGAGAGCGGTCCCCTTCCCCTCTCGGCCTCCGCCAGGCCCAGGTGATCGCTTCTCAACTATGCGCCCCGCGCCGCGAGCCTGCGAGTCTGGAAAGCATGTCCAGGGCAGCCTGTGCCAGGACCGCCGCCCCGATGGGGAGCGCCTCCTCATCGATATCGAAGAGGGCAGTATGTGTCGGACGAGTCTCCCCCTTCTTCGTCCCCAGGTAGAACATCGCACCCGGGGCCTCCCGGGCGAGGATGGAGAAATCCTCCCCTCCCATCTCTGGTTTCATAGGCAGGACGTACCCCTTACCCACGATAGCGACCGCTGCCCGGCGCACTACTTCGCTCACCCCCTCATCATTCACGAGGGTCGGGCTGCTGGCCCTCGTGGTCAGCTCGAAGTCGCCACCCAGGGTCCTGGTCACTTCGAGACACCTGGTCAAGTCCCCGAGCAGTTTCTCCCTCACTCCCCTGTCCAGAGCTCTAATGGTCCCCGACATCCTCACCTGAGACGGGATGACGTTGCTGGCCGTCCCCCCGCTGATCGTAGATACCGAGATCAGTGCTGGCCCTGCCGGATCGACGCGGCGGGAGAGGCTCCCGTGCAGCGCGGAGATCACCTGGGCCGACAGGAAGATGGGATTCAGTCCCTGATGGGGGTAGGCGGCGTGACAGCCCACACCCTGGATGATAGCTTGCCAAGTGTCGACGGACGCGAAGATGGGTCCGGGGCTGATCAGCACATAGCCCGTCTCTGTCTCGTCGTGCACGTGAAGGCACAAGATCGCATGCACGCCCTCCATGGCACCGGACTCCACCACACGAGCAGCTCCGGTCTTTCCATCCTCGTCTTCCACCTCTTCCGAAGGCTGGAACAGGAACCGAACCTGGCCAGGCAACCTGGCATCCCGCAGGAGTCTGGCCGCGCCGAGTACCATGGCCACGTGCGCATCGTGGCCACAGGCATGCATCACCCCCGGCACCTGAGACGCGTAGGGCACTCTGTTCAACTCCTGGATGGGCAGGGCGTCCATGTCTGCCCGGATGCCCACGCACGGACCTGCATCGCCCAGGTACCCGATCACCCCTGTCTTCCCAACCTCCGTCTTTACTCTGATTCCCAGTGAGTCCAGAGTCTCGGCAATCAGGGCCGCGGTCCGGGTCTCCCGAAAGCCCAGCTCAGGACGTTGATGGATGGCGCGCCGCAGCCGAACCATCTCGGACAGCAATTCATTGGCTCTCTGTAGCATCTTGGCCTCTGGGCTGTGTAGCGTCATGCTGACAAGACCGGTGCAGCAGGCGGACTTCCTGTCCGCATTGCGGGGCGAGCGCGAACACTGAGACGGTTGTTCGTCGGCCTCGAACGGACCGAGGTCCTGAGCGTTTCCCTGCTCGAAGTATGCGCGCGCCTGGGAGGGCTCAGCAGCCTTTCTTCAGACTGGCGCAGCGCTCACTGCTTCGTCCCTGCTTCCTGGCCCCTAGGAACCCATCGTATAGGCGAACCTGGATCTCGGGTCTCCACGCTCCAAGAGCAGAGGAATGGCCAGCCTGATGGATGGCTCGTAGGCTTCAGCCTGAGCGGGCAACGCCTCATCGTACATCACGGCCGCGTACTCTCCGGTACCCAAGCTCTCGAACATGGTGAAGTACGCGGAGGAAGTCACGTCCATGGTATGCCGTTGTGGGTCGAGGGTCACGTTCTCGGCGACCCAGGCATCACGGGCGGACGGATCGTCGAAATAGGTGACGAACGTATCCAGGTTTAGCGGCCAACCTCTGGATTGGTGGTCCTCACGCATCTCCTTGCCGCGCCAGCTCCCCCAGTCGTGCATAGCTCGTCTCACGATCTCCCTCGTCCGCTCCTGCCCTTGAGCCCTCAGCAGGCCATCGACAACGTAATGATAGAAGATGACGTGACCCCGCGATAGTTCACGATACGAGGCAGCTGCGTCGGCCTTTTTCGGTCCGCGCTCCCCTACCAACGGCTTTCCGGCTTCCCTCGCCAGTTCGGACACCCGCTCCGCCTGGTGCGCGGCCATTTCGGCCGCTTCCCGGGACATGGAGAATCGAAAGACGCACTTGCTTTCTCCTCGAGTCAAGAGCGCCGGATACCACACGGCGATGGCGGGATTGAACTCGGACGCGATGGCCTTGTGCACCTCTTCGCACATGGCCATAGCCAGCGGCTGAGGGCACAGGGTACCCATCTGGTCATAGAACGAGCAATCGGGCACCTCGAACGCAACGTAGTGGGGGTCTCTATCCTGGTAGCCCATGCTGACCGCCTCGTCGGTAGAGTAGTCCCAGTAGTCCAGCAGATGGACTGCGTCGAGCGGGAGCCCGCGCCTCTCTACCTCCCTGCGCATCTCGTTTCCTCTGTAGCGACCCAGTCGCTGGACAATCCGCCGCATCAACGGCTCTGCTCTATCCATGCCGAGCGCTCGGCTCATCTCGCTCGCCAGGAAGGAGAAACAAGAGCCATCGAGCCTTGAGATCGCCAGGCCGACTTCCTCGGCCGTAGCCTCAAGATGGCCTCCCTGGCCTGGTTCGGCCCCTCGATCCAGCATTTGATCTACCAGATTGGAGTAAGTGGCCGCCACGTACCCTTCTGTCATGCTCGTTGCCTCCTTGGTGTCACGCTGGGACCTCCGCGCGGAGACGTCGCGGTCAGCCCACCGACGTTCCTCCGTGTCGATTCAGTGCTAAGAGTGACAACTGGCTGGCGTCTTCGCAAGCGATCCGCCGCCTTCTGGGAATGTCCATGTCGCCGCTCAGAGGTGGCACGCTACCAGGTGGCCGTTTCCCGAGTCCACCAACTGAGGTGCCGCTCTGCTACAATCGTCAGCGGCCCGGGGACATCGCGGATGGAAGGCGCATCCTGGCGGGGGATCAGCCGGGTCCGGCACACTACCACCCAGGATGATGCGCTGTCGACGCAGCTCAGCGTCGAGCGATGGCGTCGACGAAAGCAGTACCTCTGTATATGGGTGCAAGGGATGGTCGAAGACCTCGTCGGCGCTGCCGCGCTCTACTACCCTGCCCAGGTAGAGCACGGCGATGGCGTCACTCACGTGATGGACCAAGGTCAGATTGTGGGAAATGAAAAGGTAGGTGAGCTCCAGATCGCGCTGCAACTCCTTCAGCAAGTTGATGATCTGCGCTTGCACAGAAACGTCCAGTGCCGCAGTAGGCTCGTCCAGCACAAGGAATCTCGGTTCGAGAGCCAGCGCTCGCGCGATAGCGATGCGCTGCAATTGTCCCCCAGAGAATTCGTGGGGATAGCGATAGAGGTGGCCGGCGGCCATGCCCACCTGCTCCAGCAGCTCGACTACCCGATCTCTTACCTGACCGCTGTTCATCGAGCGGTGGGTACGAAGCGGCTCACCCACGATCCTGAGCACACTCATGCGCGGGTCCAGCGAGGAGTAGGGGTTCTGAAACACTATCTGCATGTCTCGTCGCAGCAGCCTCAATTGCCGCCCGGGCAAGCCCAAGATGTTGACGCCCTCAAAGAACACCTCTCCCGCAGTCGGCTCGATGATCCTCAGCATACAACGCGCCAAAGTCGTCTTGCCGCAACCCGACTCCCCCACCACCCCCATCGTACGCGTCCGCTCCAGGTCCAGGGACACCCCGTCCAGGGCGCGCACGGGACGTTGATTGTGCTTGAGCAACCCGCCGCGTTGGACAAAGTGCTTCACCAGGTTCCTCACGCTTACCAGGAGGCTGCCTGGCTCGCTACTGTGCAGAGTCTCGCTCATCTCACCTCTAATCACGTATACAAGAAACAGGCAACGGTATGTCCTTCTCCCACACAGACCCTCGGCGGTCGTTGGTCGCACACGTCCATAACCTCGAGGCAGCGGGGCCTGAAAGAGCAGCTCTCCAGCGTCTGCAACCCACTCGGGACATCACCCGGAATGGCCTCCAAAGGTTCGCCTCGGCTGTCACGCCGGGGGCTGGCCTTCAGCAAGGCCCGAGTGTACGGATGTTTGGCCTGTTGCAGGATGTCATCGACACGGCCAACTTCCACGACCTGCCCAGCGTAGAGCACAGCCACGCGTTGACACAACTCTGCCACCACGGCCAGATCATGAGTGATCATCAGAATCGCGACGCCCTCCCTGTCTCTCAGGCGGCGGAGCAGATCCAGGATCTGAGCCTGGACAGTCACGTCCAGGTCCGTGGTGGGCTCGTCGGCAATCAGCAAGTCGGCGCCACACGAGAGGGCAATGGCAATGCTCACCCTCTGCTTCATGCCCCCGCTCAGCTCGTGTGGGTAGGTCCCGAGGATCCTGGCCGGATCGGGCAACTCAACCGTGTGCAGCATTTCCAGGGCTCTCTGCCGGATCCTCTTCTGGTCACCTCCTTCGTGCCGCTGCATGATCATTTCGATCTGCTGTCCCACCGTGAACAGGGGGTTCAGCGAGGCACCTGGGTCCTGGAAGATCATAGCCACTCGCGCCCCTCTGATTTCCTGGAGGTAAGACTCCGGCTTCGTCAACAGGTCTTCGCCGTCGAACAGTATCTCGCCGGACACGACCTCCCCACCCTCGGGGATCAGACCCAGAATCGACAGTCCCGTCAGTGACTTGCCGCAGCCCGTCTCGCCGACCAGCCCCAGTATCTCCCTCCTATAGACTTCGAGATTGATGCCGTTGAGCGCCCGTACAACTCCCGCGTACGTGCGGAAGTGCAAGTGCAAGTCTCGAACAGCGACCAGTGGTTCCTCCACCTAGGCCCTCCTTCTGGACCGCGGGTCGAAGACGTCGCGCACACCGTCGCCCAGGAGATTGAAGCAGATCGCGACAGTCAAGATGGCCAGCCCCGGGAAGAGGGCGAACCATGGCGCCTCCGTAAAGTAGACCCTGGCCACAGTCAGCATGTTGCCCCAATCGGGGTGCGGCAACTGTACCCCCAGGCCCACAAAGCTCAGCGCTGTGCCCATGAGGATTGCCGAGCCAATGTCCATGGTGGCCTGCACCAGACACGGAGTGAGAACATTCGGCAGGATGTGCTCGCGGATCGTAATCAGATCGCGAACCCCGATGGCTTTCGCCGCCTCGACGAAAGTCTGCTCCCTGAGTGATACGGCCTGTGCCCGCGCCAGACGCGTATACCAGGGCCACCAGGTTAGCGCGATAGCGATCATGGCATTCGCCAAGCTGGCGCCTAGCGCCGCACTGATGGCAATCGCCAAGAGCAGAGCAGGGACAGAGAGAAAGACGTCAGTGATGCGCATGACTAGCTGGTCGATCTGTCCCCCGAAATAGCCGGCAATGGCCCCCAATGGTGTGCCCACGATCATCGCTATGGCCACCACCATAAAGCCTATCCCCAGCGAGGGCCGACTTCCCATCAGGATTCGCGCCAGCACGTCGCGACCGAGATCGTCGGTACCCAGCAGATGTGCTCGGCTGGGTGGGCTCAGCTTCTCCCCCAGATTAGCCTCGCCCATCCCCTGTCTGGGGTATGGGGTAAGCCGAGGGGCGAACACGGCAGCGAAGACAAAGGCTACAATGATAAACAGGCTGGCCAACGCCATCCGATCTCGCCGGAAGGCACGCCACATAAGCCCGTATTCCTCAAAGCGCGAGCCCCAAGCGCCAAGTGGCTTCTTCATCCTTTGTTGCTGAAACATTACAGAGGATACACCTCCTTGCTGCTATTGCAGACTCACCCGCGGATCGATCAGAGCCTGCAGCAGGTCCAGAACCAGATTGACGAAGACGTAGAAAACGGTAACCACCAAAGCCACCGACACGATGACGGGAAAATCGATGTTCAAGACGGCGTTCGTCAGATAAGTACCTAAACCTGGCCAAAGGAACACGATCTCCACCAGCATGGCGCCAGTTATCTGCCACACAAACGTGAGCCCCAGCACCATCAGCGTGGGCACCACGGCGTTCTTCAGGGCCAGTTTGAAGTAGATCGTCCGTGTCTTCAACCCGGCCGCCCTCGCCGCCACAATGTACTTCTGCTCCAAGACCTCCACCATGTTGGCCCTGGTCATGCGTATGCTCAAGCCAATGCCATAGCTTGCCAGAGTGACTGACGGAAGGAAAAGATGCACCAGCGCGTCGCGGAAGGCGACCCAGTTGCCTGTCACGGCGGTGTCTATCAAATAGAAGCCAGTGATCTGCTGGATCGGGGCAAACAAGCTGATATCACGGCTAACCCGACCGCCAAGGGGCAAAAGGCCTAGTTCGCGAACGAAAAGCAACTGAAAGATGAGAGCTAGCCAGAATACTGGCACGGATACACTTGTCACTGCGAATATGCGGCTGAAGTGGTCGATCAGGCTGTCCTTCCACGCCGCAGAAAGAACGCCCAGGGGAACGCCAATGATCACTGTGATCACCATACTGAAGATCACCAGCTCGAGCGTCGCCGGCAGAAAGACCCGCAGCTCCTCCACGATGGGCCGGTGGGATTTGACGGAAACGCCGAAGTTTCCGGTCACAACATCCCCCAGGTAGCGCAAGTACTGCTCATACAGAGGTCGGTCTAGCCCCAACTTGACGCGAGCCTGCTCCACCTGCTCCGGCCTGGCGCGTGGCCCAACCCAGATCCGCGCCGGGTCGGACGGAACCAGACGCGCGATCACAAATGTCAACATCGACACCCCGATCAACACGACGATAGCGAGGAAAAGGCGCCGCAGCACGTACTCAGCTCTTCCCACAACAATACCTCAACAGGAGCGCGCAGGGGCCACCGGCAGTGCGGGCCGGCTAGACCCCTGCGCCATCCGTAGCGGCTTGACCCAGCCGCACCACTCGAACTACAGGAGGCAACAAACAGCCCTATCTCGTCGTGGTCAAGTCATACACGAAGACCACATTGGGATAGCCAGGGTTGTCCACAAAACCCTCGATGTCCGACCTCACGACCCACACGTTGGCGACATCGCACACGAAGATCGCGGGAGACTCTTCGACCAGGATCTCTTGCGCCTCCACGAACTTCCCCACGGCTGCGTCGCGGTCGGTGCCGGTGAGCACACTACCCTCATCGATCAAGGCGTCGAACTCTGGATTGCACCAGTAGCCGAGGTTGTAGAATGTCTCGTCTTCGCAGTGATACAGGCTGAAGAGCGGGTCGTAGGGCGTCACCCAACTGGGCCACCAGGTCTCAGCAAAGACGTCCTGGGCGGTGGTGGGGTCTGCCTTGGCCAGTTCCCACTGAGTTGCATAGGCCATCCCCTGCGCGTTCAGTGTTATACCCAGTTCCTCGAGAGGGAACGCCCAGAGCTCCACCGGCCACACCTCAGGCATGAAATCGGCGACGTAGTTGAGTTGGAGCTCGAACCCTCCATCCGGATATCCAGCCTCCGCCAGAAGCTCCCTCGCCTTGTCCAGATCGTAGGTGTACTGGAAGCAGTCGTCACAGGCTCCCCACATGTTTAGTGGCACGGCACCACGCGACTGGGTGTACAGCCCGTCGGTCCGCTCCTCCAATTGGCCGTATGGATAGCTGTAGGCCAGCGCCTGGCGCACCAGCTTGTTGTCCAGTGGCGGCTTGGTGGTGTTGAGGAAGAACATGGTATGCATAAACGACGGGGTGACGTAGACCTTCAGGTCGTCTCTGCTGCGCAGACTCTCCAGTTTGTCAGGCGGCACGTCTCTGTGGAAGTCCGCCTCTCCTCCCTCGACCATCTGTAGTGCTGTCACCGGATCTTCCACGATCTCGTAGACGATCTTGTCGAACTGGTTGTCCTGCCAGCCCCCCCAATAGTCGTCGAATCGAGTCATGACAATCCGCTGGCCCTTCTCGTAGGACTCCACGGTGTACGGACCGGTGCCCACACAATGCCCTTCGTCGAACCACTCGTTGGGCTTGTCCAGGATGGCCGGGCTCATGATCCCTGCCGCATAGCCTGACGTAGCGATCAGATCAACCGCTGCTGAGTACGAGAGGTGGAACTTGACCGTATAGTCATCAACCACCTCCACCGATTCGAGGGCGTCCCAGATCCAGGTATAGCCGCCCCCGTCCTGCGCTAGATAGTAGTCGAACGTAGCCTTGACGGCATCGGCGTTGAAGGGTTCCCCGTCCTGGAAAGTCACCCCCTGACGCAGGTGGAAAGTCCACTCGGTGGCATCCTCATTGGACTCCCAACTCGTGGCCAGCCCAGGTTTGAGTGGTTCCTCGCTGCCAGGCGGGCTGTACCAGACGAGGTTCTCGTAGCACTGATTGGTAACGACCGTCTCGCTGGTGTAGAGGGCCGCCGGATTCCAGTCATTGAAATCGGTCCAAAAGATGATTGTGGCCACTTTCGGGGCCCGTGCCGTTTCCGTGGGCGCCGCTGTCGCCTCAGTCGGCGTCGCTTCAGGTGCTGGCGTTTCGCCGGCTGGCGCTGGGGTCGATGGGGTGGCGCAACCGCTCATCAGCAGGATGACCACCACCAGCACGGTAGTCAGAATCCAAAGCCGTCTCCTCATTTGATCCTCCTTCGTTCGTCATACTTCATCTGACGCTTCAGCCCTTGATCGTTGGAGTCGTCCTACATCACGATCTCACCTCCTTGCTCCCGGAGGGCACGACCCACTGTGGCACGATCGATCGTGTTGTCAACCATTGGTCATCCCCGTTCGGTCTTGGCACGACTCAGTGCAAAACGGACAGCTTGTGCATCAGGCTATGGGGATACCAGCACCACTGGTGTTGCCTGCGGCGAGCGATCATTGAACCTGCTCGCGAGACCCGATCTAGCTGGTAACCTTCCTTGCTGGACGCTTCTTCGAGAACAGTTGCCACTCGGATGAGAGTCCGAGGCTCTGAAACGCCTCCCTCGTGGGCACACCATTCGTGTCCCACCCGCGCAGCGCATAATACTCGTCCTTCATCCGGTCGAACTTCGCCCTGTCCAACCGCTCGCCCTTGAATCTTGAGCCCGGCACGGCGGTGTCGAAAAGCCTCCCCGGCAGCGTGTCCTCCGCCCTGGTCGTGCCCCTCATGGCACCAAAGGCCCTCTCCAGGGTAATGGTCTTTTGCGCGGCCAGCAGCAAGTCGGCCACGCTTGTCTTTCGGCCCGTGGCCAACGAAAACAGTCTGGTCGGCGTCTCCAGCAACGGCGTTATCGACCAGGGGATAGCCCACTGGCACATCCCCAAGAGGTCCATGGCCGTGTTTCTGTTCTCATAGTCCCAGACCATCATCGCTTTGTTCTCATACGAAGTAGGTGCCGGCAGGCTATCCAGCCCATACAACTCCCTTGCCCATTCTGTCACTTGGTCCTCAGCGAAGAGAGCGTAGTACTCCAGCGACAACCCTTGGGCGATGGATCCACTGCCCACCGCTGCGGCCAGGGCTATGGATCTGAACGCGCGAACGTCAAACTGCTCCATCTCTTCACCCTTCACCACCATGGCGCACTCCTCAGCGCCCTCTCCCAGTTGCCGCGCCCCTTCCAGCACCCCATCCTTGAAGAGCCTGCCAAACCCCTCCTGACGGCCCACCTTGTGGATAGTGGCGATGATGG
>DAOUME010000021.1:0-15227 GCA_034411995.1 Anaerolineae bacterium
TCTGCGCCTGACTGTACGGCTTGAATGTGACCCGCTCGTGTCCTTTTCTCTTCATCATGTGCTTAGTCTAACACCCAACCTCCACAAAGAAAAGAGGTCGCCTACTTGCTTTTGGGACAGCCCCTACTTGTTCGCTAGGGCTTCACGTCGTGGCCCGGACTTCACCCGATCCAGCGCGCGACTTTCGAGTCGGTGCCGTCCACCCCAGGCACTTCGACGATACGATCGATGACGGCGTCCATGGCGGCGATGTCTTCGCCTTCTACGACAGCGATCACGTCTGGTGACCCAAAGAGCGCATCGGCCTTAGCCACTCCGGGCATCTGACGTATGGCCTGCACCACCTTGCGGGGTTGCCTAGTGGTGATGAACACGTACGCCCAAACTCTCATGGCACTGCTCCATTCAACCCTCTTCCTTCGTCTGAAGCCGCCGCTGAACAGCGCACAGAGAGGTCCTGTCACTAACCCAGGCGGGCCAGTTCCTCTTTTACGATGCTCTCGTCCAGTTTCTTGAACAGGGGCTGCGGCTCGTTGAGCGCATGGCCGGCCGGCAGCGAACCGGGCGCCCAGCAGACCTTGGCTGTAGGAGGATCGTAGACCAGAGCGTCATGGGTCTTCCCGTCTTCCTCGAAGGTCTGTATCTTCACCTGGCCCATGAGGCTGTCTTCGCATCCCAGGCACTCATGTAGCTTCTGAGAGGTGAAGGGCAGGAAGGGGTAGAAGAGGATCTTGAGAGAGTTGATCACGCCCATCATGACGTACATCGTGGTGGCCGCGGCCTGACGATCCTCCTTGATCACTTTCCAGGGTTCCTGCTCGTCCAGATAACGATTGGCCTCGTGAGCCACAGCCATGACCTCGGCCAGTGCGGCCTTGAAGTGAGCCTGGGCTATCAAGTCACCGACCGGCTCGAAGGCTCCCTCCACCTGTTGGAGGATCGTCTCGTCTTTCTCGCTCAGCGCTCCAGGTTGGGGCACCTTTTGATCGAAGTTGCGGTAGGTGAAGGTCAGCACCCTGTGCGCCAGGTTGCCCCAGGTAGCCAGCAGTTCGTCGTTGTTCCGGCGCCAGAAGTCGTACCAGGAGAAGTCGGTGTCCCGATTCTCGGGGGCGTTGACCGTCAGATAGTAGCGGAGAGGATCAGGGTCGTAGCGGCTCAGGTAGTCGGGCAGCCAGACGGCGAAGTTGCGGCTCACCGATAGCTTCTGGCCTTCTAGGTTGAGGTACTCGTTGGCCGGCACGTCGTAGGGCAGATTGAGGTCGCCGTACCCCATGAGCATGGCCGGCCAGATGATGGCGTGGAAGGGGATGTTGTCCTTCCCGATGAAGTAGTAGCCGCGTGCGGGCTGCTGCCACCACTCCCGCCATTTCTCCGCGTGGCCCTGGTTCTTGGCCCACTCGATGCTCGCTGAGAGGTAGCCGATCACCGCCTCGAACCAGACGTAGATCCGTTTGTCATCGTAGCCTTCCAGCGGAACCTCGATGCCCCACTCCATGTCTCGCGTGATGGGGCGGGGACGGAGGCCGTCTCGCAACATGTTCAGGGTGAAGTTGAGGACGTTGGGACGCCAGTACTCCTTGTCCGCGAGCCATTCCGTCAGCCTCTCGGTGAACGCGGGGAGATCGAGGAAGAAGTGCTCCGTCTCCCTCACCACCGGGGTGCTGCCGTCGAACTTGCAGCGGGGCTCTATCAGTTCGGTAGCGTCCAGAGGCCGGCCGCAGTTGTCGCACTGATCGCCTCGGGCGTTGTCGAAGCCACAGAGGGGGCAGGTCCCCTCGACATACCGGTCGGGAAGGAAGCGGTCCTCCTGCTGGCAGTACAGTTGCCTCATCACGTCCTTGAAGATGTGCCCGTTCTCCAGGAGCTTGAGGAACATGTCCTGGGACACGTGGCGATGGTTCTCCGTGTCCGTGTGAGTGAAGAGGTCGAAGCTGAGGCCCAGTTGTGCGAAGCCATCGAGGAAGCGCCGATGGTAGCGCAGGAACAGCTCTTCCGGCGGGATCCCCTCCTGCTCGGCGGCGACGGTGATGGGAGTACCGTGGGAGTCGGAGCCTGAGACCATGATCACGTCGTGGCCGCGCAATCGGTGGTAGCGGGCGAAGATGTCCGGTGGGAGGTAGGCCCCCGCCACGTGGCCCAGGTGTCGGTCACCGCTGGCGTACGGCCAGGCTACGAAGACCCCAATCTTTTCCCCCATTGTGGCGTCCTTTCCTCCTTGGGATTTGAGCGGATTCTAACATAGGCCGGGGGAAAAGGGAAGATCTGGCCACAGGTCGGGTTTCTTGGCCGGTGACGGGCGGTGGAGCTGGGCAGGGAGATGAAAGTCCGGTACTAGTCCCCCGCCGAGACGAGGTGGTCCAGCCAGATGCTGGACACATGATCCGCGAGCTTCGCGAGTCAGACAGGCGTACTGAGCGCATCGGCTGTGGTTAGAGTCGTCCCTGGGGAGGCCCATCGACGACCACCCGGCCCTCGTCGATGATCACCAGCCTGTTGGCAAGGCGGGCGATCTGAGCGTCGTGGGTGATGATTACCACCGCTTTGCCCTCGTGGAGCAGGGAGCGAGCCAGGCCCATGACCTTGCGGACGCCCTCCGTGTCCAGTCCGATAGTTGGCTCGTCCAGGATGAGGGTTGAGACCTGCACGTTGCTGGCCGCGGATTCCAGAAGACGGATCTGGGCGGGATGCAAGTCCAGGGGACAAGAGAGTGGGTCTAGCCCGGTCCAGGCCAGTCCAGCGTCTACGAAGGGCTGGATCTCGTTCTCGGGCCAGGCCAGGATCTTCGGTCCGAAGGCCAGCTCCTCCTTCACGGTCATGGTTGCCGTTTGCAGGCTCGGATTCTGGAAGACGAAGCCGGCGCGCCCAGTTCGTGTCACCTTCCCCTGTGCGGGAGCGATGGCGCCGGCCAGGGTGAGCATGGCTGTGGTCTTGCCGGAGCCGTTGGGCCCCATGATGACCACCAGTTCGCCTGCTCGCAGGGTGAAATCGACCCCTTGAAGGATGTGATGGCCCTCCATGGTCACGTGAACGCCCTGCATCCGGGCCACCAGGTCGCCAGGCTCCGGAATGGTAAACTCGTCGCTGTAGGGCAACAGGTTGCAGTCGGAGAGCCACCTCTTCCCGGTGAAGAAGGTCTGGGGTTCGAGCTGGTTCACGAGGCGGCCGTCATCTAGAACGATCACGCGGTCTGTGTACGGGCGGAGTTCGGTCCAGAAAGGGTCGGCCACGACGACGGTGCAGGCTCTTTCCCGCCGCAGGATGCGGAGCGCCTCCATGAAGGCAGCCCTGCCTTCCGGGTCCAGTTCTTGCATGGGCGAGTCTAGAAGCAGCACGTTTGCCCCGCAGGCCAGGGCCCCGGCCAGGACCAGACGGACCTGCTGTCCCCCCGAGAGTTTGGTCGTCTCTCTGTTCCACAGGCTCTCGATGTCCATGGTCTGGAGCGCTCGTCTGGCCGCGCGTTCGTCGGCCGCCAGGAAGGAGATCTCCTGGCCCACCGTCAATCCGTGAATGGAGGCAAAGGGGTCGGGAGCGACGAACCGGACGGCGCCACAGAGTGTTGCCAGAGGGGTCTCGTGGGTCACCATGTTGGAGATGACCACTCTTCCCTTGAACTCGCCCATGATCCAGGAAATGACCCCACCCAGCACGCGCAAGAGGGTGGTCTTGCCCGCTCCGTTCTTGCCGGCCACGTAGACGAACTCCCCAGGTTCGACTTCCAGATTGATGTTTTGCAATACGTCCGGCTGCCGCGAGGAGTAGCGAGCGAACACGTCCTGCGCCAGGATGCCACCGTCACCGGAAGGCGGCGTGCGTCTGTGGGACTGGCCGGCCAGTGTCGCCTTCTGGGAGTTCTCGATGATCCGGGGGATGATCATCGTGGCCAGGGGGACCAGGTTTCTGATGTTGGCTGCGATGGAGTCCCACTTCAGGCCGCGGATGATCAGCGACTGGGTCAGGGCCACGAACTCGCGCTTGAGGATCTGGATGCCGCGCAGCAGACCGAGGGCCCACTCCCGCGCAGGCTTCACCCAGGCGATGCCTCCATACATCTCCGGGATGGGAGTCGAGAGGAGCCAGGCGAAAGAGGTGAGCATGACTCCGATGAGCCGCAAGCCAGTGACCAGGCCTCGTTCAACTCCCTCTGGGTTGACGGTGAACAGCAACCACTGGAACCCGCCATGCTCCGCTGGTGAGAGGATTGCGTTGTACACGAACATCATTGCTCCTGAGAGCGGGGCCGTGGCAGCCAGTTTCCAGTTGTGCTCTTTGTTGGCCAGGAACAGCAAGAGCCCCAAGACGAAGAGGGCGGCAGCCAGGAAGAGGCTATTGATGAAGATGAAGAGTACGCTAACGGCGAAGACCACCCCCAGCCTGACGGCTGGTGGAAGGAGACCGAGGCCGTACCCCCTACCTTCAGTTGAGCTCATAACGTGTTGCCTCCCCGGTGGGAGTGGAAGGACGGGTGGTTCCAGCAGCGGAGACCACCCGTCCTCAGAAGACTAGGTGATTCCTGCCGCACGCAACCGGTCTGTGAACAGCGGCAACAGGTACAGTCCCAGGATTGCCGACACGGTATCGCCCGCGAACCAGCCGATGCCGGGATCCACCAGCGCCGCTGCAAAGGGCTTTCCACCCACGGTCGCTCCAATGGCGCCGATGAGTGCGCTCACGGCGCAGATGAACACGGCTATTCCCACCGCGGGCAGAAAATGGCGCCTGCTGAGACCGATATCCTTGAGCAGCAGCCAGGCGGCCACGACCAGCACCACCAGTGGAATCAGATACCCCCAGGGCATGGGAAGGCTGAGGAGGATATTGGCCAGCCCCGCGATCAGCACCAGCACGCCGAGGATGATGACACGGATTGCCCCAGAGAGAACGCTGGAGGGGTTCTCCGCACCCAACTTGGGGTCAATCTTCATCGCCCTGAACAGGAGCGCCGGTAGCATCGCATTGGCGAACCCTCCAGCGATGGGGTTCATGATGATGTCGACCAGTCCCCAGCCACCGTAGGCCAGGATCCCAGCCGCGTAGGCTCCCAGACCTCCGGCCAGAAACCCCAGCCAGGGGCCCAGCCAGACCCCGGCCGCCAACTGGAGGGCGGCTGGCAGCCACAGGAAGCTGGCACCCTTTACCGTGGGCGAGGAACCGACGGTCATCATCACCCAGCCCACAGCGGCGATGGCCACAGCCATGAAGAGCGCAAAGCCGTACCTCAATGCAGGGTCGCGTTTCTTGATGTACTCCTCTGATTCACTCATTGACTTCTCCGTCTTCTTAGTTGTTCACTTCATCGGACGTCCTCTCGCCCCCTGTGGGCAAGCCCACCTCCGCTTTCACGGCTGAGGGGAAAGCCGGGTTTCGTGCATGGACACCTCCTTTCGATACCCTGGATGTTACTCGGCAGACAAGTCCCGCAACTCATGGAGAGGGGGAATATCCTCCAACATGCCGGGCGCGAGTTTGTCCCACAATACGCCGCAGGTGGGCTTGGAGGGCTTCGCCACCTCCATGAGCTGGGATGGGGTGACGATCAGGTTGCAGACGGTGTCGAAGGGGGATGGCTGGAGACGCACGTCCGCGACCTGACAGTCGTGCACGAAAGCGATCACCGGAGTCGACTCGTCCGCCACGGCGATCTGGAACATCATCGCCCATTCCAGGTCGAAGAAGCCGTGGCCTTTGCCAAACCTGATCCCCTCGTGGTTGATGACGCTTCCTCCGGTGATCAGGAAATCCAACCGACCCAGTTCCTGGATCTGGGCCAGTGAAACGTGCTCGCCAAACCGCTCCATGCCATCCAGCCACGAGGCGTACTCCTCTCGGCCCTCGGGCACGTCCTCCGGCCCCAGCTTCACGAACCCTCTGCGTATGCCGTACGTAGGTACCAGTATCGTCTTCCCGTCTCTGAGGGCCTGCGCTCTGAGCTCCTCCAGGCAGTTGTCCGGTGTGATGAAGATGAGGGCGGCGCCCTCGTATAGCGGCAGGGCCACTAGCCGGGCCAGAGCTGCTCCGCTTCCCTCGAAATCGGGTATGAACTCCGCGAAGTCGAAGTGGTATCTGCTGTCTGGCTTTGCCACTCGCCTGAGGGCGTGCCAGGCTTCTTGTCGAACACGTCCTTTGCTGTCCACCTCAGTCTCCTCTGTGCTTGCACGGCAGAGCCGTGCTTCATGACCTCGCCGGTCTGCCAAGCCCCTGAGGAAAGCAAAAAAGCGGCAGCATCGTCGCAGTCGCTCGTTAATTCCAAGGTGCCGAGAAAGGACCTTATCCACCGGCGGGCCCCGGGTGCAGTGCCGTAAGATCGTCTCTGACTCATCGTGCAGCCGTCCTGGGGGTGTATTCTTTTGTTTCTTACGGTTGTGGGACAGTACCACTTTCTTCGTGGGCTGTCAAGGTCCCAACCCTGGAAACACCTCGGTCTGCACGTGGTAACGGAAGATTTAAGGATGAGAGTTGGAGACGGGCCGGCCAGGGCCACCAAGTGAGGACGGTAGAAGGGCAAGGGCTGGGGGTCAGTTCTGTGCGGCGGAGACGGGTTAGTCGGGCCAGATGGCGGACACGTGCTCCGAGAGCTGGCTGACGCCGAGGATCTCGTCCCTGGACAGTTCTACGGCCAGGAAGGTTTCCGACTCGCGGCGGTAGTGGACCACACCCAGCCGAGCGAGGTCCCGTTTCAAGGCGTTCATGCTGCCCCGTGGGTGCAGGCGGACGACGACTCGCACCCGTTTCTCGCCACGAGTTTCGGCGTCGGCGAGGGCGCCCTGTAAAAGACTGCTCAACCGGAAGGCAACCGTAGGATGAATACTTGACATGGGTAATAGTATCCATTATCATTTGGTATCGTTGCGGATGTCTTTGGAGTGGAAAGAGGGATCTACCGTCGTGTGGCTCTGTAGGCCGTTGCAGGACTGGCGGGCCGGTAGGCGGCGATGCCATTTTTGTCGATGAAACGGCACTCACAGTTTCTTTTCCGCGGCCAGACGCGGCCTCCTCGGGCCCTTCCTTGGCCGCTTTTTCCTGTGGCGGTCCTTCCGTATCTGCAAGACATGAGCATGTAGAAAGGAGAGAGATCCTACGATGAAGGAAGTGACGAGGAGGGGCTTCTTCAAGCTGTCCGGTGCGGTGGCAGGGGGCTTGCTGCTCCCCCGTGAGCAGGGTGTGATCGAGCAGATACCATCCTTCCCGCTGCACAAGCGCATCGGTGAAACGATCACCGTCTGTACCTACTGTGGGGTGGGGTGCGGCCAGATTGTGTCTGCAGCCGACGGAAAGCTGGTGAACATTGAGGGCGATCCGGATCACCCCATCAGTCAGGGCCGTCTCTGCCCCAAGGGCGTTTCCTTGCATCAGCTGGCCACGGTGGGTGAAACGCCTAACCCACATCGTCTGCAAACGGTCAAGTATCGCGCTCCAGGCGGCGATAGCTGGGAAGAGAAGTCCTGGGACTGGGCCATTGATGAAATCGCGAGTCGCATCAAGGCCACTCGCGATGCCAACTGGATAGCAGAAGACGCGGAAGGGTATTCTGTGAACCGCACTGAGGCTATCGCCGCTCTGGGAACGGTCTTTGCCAATAGCCAAGAGGCCTATCTGCTGACAAAGCTGGTGCGCAGCCTGGGTGTCGTCTTCAACGAGAATGAGTCGAGGATATGCGTGACATCAGCGGTGGCGGCCGGCAGCGAGTCGGTGGGCAGGGGACCCATGACCAATCACTGGATAGACCTGGCCAACAGCGACTGCATCATGAGCATCGGCTGCAACATGGCTGAGACCTTTCCCGTCGCGTTCAGGTGGGTGGAGGAGGCGAAGGACCGCGGCGGCAAGCTCATAAGTGTGGATCCCCGCTTCACGCGGACTGCCACGGCGGCCGATATCCACGTCCCTTTGAGAACGGGGACCGACATAGCCCTGATTGGAGGGATGATCGATTACGTCCTCGAGAACGAATTGTATCACGAGGAGTACGTAAGGGAGTATACCAATGCCAGCTTCCTGATCAATGAGGGGTTCGGGTTCGAGGATGGTCTGTTCACGGGCTGGGATGCAGACAAGGGGAGCTATGACAAGTCCACCTGGCAATACCAGATTGGTGAGGATGGCCTCCCCAGAAGGGATGAGAAGCTTCAAGACAAAGATTGCGTGTTCCAACTACTGAAGACGCATTTCAGCCGCTACGATCCGGACACCGTATGCGCCATCACTGGTACTCCGAAGCATGTCTTTCTTGAGGCCTGTCAGGCCTTCACCGCCACCGGCGCCCCGGACAAGGCTGGCGCGATCGTCTGCTCCTCGGGTGCCGCGCAGCATGCAGCAGGCACGCAGATGGTCAGAAGCTACTACATCTTGCAGCTCCTCCTCGGCAACATCGGAGTAGCTGGCGGTGGAATAAGCGGCATCGCCGGGGCGAGTAATGGTCTGGGCTGCACTCTGCAGGGGCGGCTCTTCCACGTGCTCCCTGGCGACATACCCATGCCTGCAGCCGCTGACCTGAGTCTGGAGGCCTACCTGGGCCGGGTGACGGCGCCAGCGGCGACCATGGAGAAGGTGATCAGTCCCTGGACCAGTCGTCCCAAACACCTTGTCAGCCTATTGAAAGCCTGGTACGGCGACGCAGCGACTGCGGCCAATGAGTTCGGCTGGGAGTACCTGCCCAAGCTGGGAGGCAACTACAGCTTCGTTCCCCTCTTCGAGGCCATGAGGAGTGGGACGATAAAGGGTCTGCTGGCCTGGGGCATGAACCCTGCTGTGAGTGGTCCCAACGCTGGTGAAGTGCGTGCGGCCCTCCAGAAGCTGGACTGGCTGGTGGTCGCAGATCTCTGTGAGAGAGAGACGGCAGCGGCGTGGAGATCCCCTGGGGTACACTCAGCAGAGAACCAGACCGAGGTCTTCCTTCTGCCTGTGGCCGCCTCCTTGGAAAAGGAGGGCAGCCTGATGAACAGCGCTCGCTGGATGCAGTGGCGATATCGCGCGGTTGACGCCCCAGGAGAGGCGAAGAGCGATCTCTGGGTGATCAATCGTCTCCTGCTCAAGCTGAAGGAACTCTACGCTCAGGAGGGCGGGCCCCATGCGGAGGCAATCGCCTCCCTGGTCTGGGACTATGGCGACCCGCCCGATGTTCATCTGGTAGCCCACGAGATGAACGGCTACGACCTGGCCACGGGAGCACTCTTGTCGGGCCCTGGCGCGCTGATGGATGACGGCACCACCAGTTGTGGCAACTGGCTTTGGTGCGGAAGCTACACCGAGCAAGGCAACATGATGGCACGACGGGATCCGGTTGATGCGTCAGGGATTGGCCTCTACTCCAATTGGGCCTGGTGCTTCCCTGTGAATCGGCGCATCATGTACAACAGAGCCTCAGTCGATCTTGAGGGTAAGCCCTGGAATCCAGACAAGCCGGTCATCCTTTGGGATGCCGGCTCCGAATCATGGGTTGGAGATGTGCCCGACGGGGGCCCTCCGCCGGGCGCTGCCTATCCCTTCGTAATGAAGCCGCACGGGCGGGCCCATCTCTTCGGGATGGGAAGAGTGGATGGGCCCTTCCCCGAGCACTACGAGCCTTGGGAGAGCCCGGTCAGCAACCCCATGTCCTCCACTCAGAGCGATCCGCTTCTCAAGGCGTGGGAACCAGAGAGCGGCTCGCGGGATCGGCACCCCGTTCTGGCCACCACCTATCGCCTCGTGGAACATATGCATACCGGGACCATGACCAGGAATTCGCCATGGTTGGTGGAGGCGCAGCCCCAGATGTGTGTGGAACTGAGTGAGGAGTTGGCTGCGGAGAAGGGGATCGCCAATGGCGACTGGGTAGTAATAGAGTCAGCGCGGGGCGCGATCGGGGCGGTCGCGGTCGTCACGAGGCGGCTTCGCCCCTTCGAGGTCGATGGACAGGTGGTCCACCAGATCGCCCTGCCGTGGCATTGGGGGTACGTGGGACTATCTACGGGGGACAGTGCCAACTTGCTCACGGCCCGGGTGGCTGACACCAACAGCATGATCCCAGCCTACAGGGAGTTCCTCACGGATATCAGAAAGGCTAGCTAGGCTTGTCACCCTGTGGAGTCTGAAACGGTGAGTCATGGAATGGAACGAGGCGAAGCCTCCATGGGCTAGTCTTTCGTTGCTGATACGGGCCGGTCCAGCCAGATGGCGGACACGTGCTCCGAGAGTTGGCTGACGCGGAGGACTTCTTCGCGCGACAGGCGTACCACCAGGAAACTTTCGCTCTCGCGGAGCGCTGGCTCAACGCCCAGTTGCCGCAGGGCACGCTTGAGGACCTGCCTGTCGCTTCGCGGGCGGAGGCCGACGATGACTCGCACCCTCTTCCCGCCTCGCGCCTCTGCCTGATCCAGGGCACGGAGGACTTCGGTACGAACAATGGCGCTCATGCAGGTCCTTCCTCGCGAGCGGACGATCGTGGATGCGCTACAGGTGATAGTAGCATCGCGCAGGCTCGACTTCAACCAACCGGCAGGGTGGGGACGGAGCGGGGCGTGCACGCAGCCCTGTGGTGCGGTCCACGATCTCTGGGGCAAAGGCTCGCGGTTGGCGCCTGCCACTCTCGTTGCCTGCGTAGGGGCGACCCGCCGGGTCGCCCCTACATCTTCTGGGCCCTCCGTGTGGCCGTACATGTTCTGCGGCCCTCCGTGTGGCCCGTACATCTTCTGTGCCCCTCCGTGTGGCCCCTACATCTTCTGTGCCCCTCCGGGTCGCCCCTACATCTTCTGCGCCCTTGTGGGTCGCTCCTACGAACCTCGCGCCGTCCAGGTACGGGTTTGCGGTGCCAGGCCTGGTCTGCTGCCATTGCTCGGGTTTGCACAGCGTTCGCTGCAAGAGATGGTCGCTTCCCAGCGGCCGAGATGGAGGCTGGGCCATGGCAGAGATGTACACCGCAGGCAAGCTGGCACAGAAGCTTGGTGTCTCCCAGGGCAAGGTGAGGAAGGTCATTGAGGCCGAGAATATCGAGCCCGACGAAGTGAAGCGCGGCTGCAAGTACTACAGCGAGGCCACCGCAGCGAAGATCAAGGCGGTCCTGGATAAGAGCTAGGGCTGTGCCGACAGATACCCGTAGCGGTACGACACGTCTAGGTGGTCGTGAGGCGTGCCGGCCAGCATGCCCAGCCTGCTCACCGCATCGCAGGAACTCGCACTGGCCACCACCAGCCAGTGGGGGCCGCCTACCGCCGGGTCGTAGATCCAGGCCCCCGGCCCGTAGGCGAAGCCAGCCTTGCCACTGCTCTCAGTGTACTGTACCGCCATGTCCCCGGGCCAGTGGAACTCCACCGTCACGTTGCCTGCTGGTAGCCCGCTCGACTGAAAGACCCATACGTCCACGCTGGACGGCCCGCTCCTCTCCCGCAGCTCCACGCAGTGGTAGCCCCACCCACCGATCTGCTCCACCTGTACGCCATACTTCTGTACCGCCCACTGGTACGTCCTTTCCACCCCGTACATGTCGTAGGCCTTCAGGCCTACGGGCCCAGGCGGCGGCGCGGGGGTGGGCGTCGGTGTAGGGGTTGGCGTGGGGGTGATGGACACCGGCACGTAGGGCAGATAGGAGCGCGGCGTCAGCGGGACGGGCATCTCCAGGACCAGGTAGGGCAGGTAGGCGACGGGCGTGACATCCGGAGGGATCTCACCCGCGGCCCACATGGCGTTGGGCAGCCCCACGGTCGAGGCCAGCAGATGGAGGCCGAGAAGTACCAGCAGGGCTGCGCATGCCGTTCGAGTGAGATGGGGGTCGGTCTTCATCTATGCCGATCCGTGGCCGGCTTGGGCTGGATAGGCGTGCATGCGCACAGTATACCACGGTCTGTGCATATCGTCAATACGAACCGGATCGTGCAGGCCGGCAATGAGCGGGCATGACCGGGGGGCAAGCGGCCGGGCATCGTGTCAGGCGAGGCGCGGCAAGCCACGGGCATCAGAGCCTAACGCCCATAGTTCTTGAGCGTCAGTGGAAAGTGGCCCCTGGGCATCATGTTCGATGTGAGGCAAAGGTCGTCGAAGTAGGCGGGGTTCGAGGGAGCGGCGTCGCGGAGCTCCGCGACAGCCATGATCCTGGCCGTGGACGCATCCGGTGGGGCGGTGACCAGGGCGACGGTGATCGGCCGGTAGTAGTTCGCGTTGCCCGACAGACAGTCTTCCACAGGTGGCCACCCGGAATCGTGCCACTCGATGCGCAGGCATACGCGGCTGATGGCCTCTTCATTCTCGTAGATCCAGCCGGTCAGGGTGTACGACGCCCCGGCGAAAACGCGCACGTCCTGGTGGATGTCGATCTCGCCAGCGGTATCGTATCTGGTCAAGGACGCGGCCCAGTTCCCGGACCAGACAGGAGCGGTGACGGTGACGAAGGTGGAGGCGTACGAGTTGTGCCAACCCGAGGTTCCGTCTTCGAAGCCGCCGTTGCCCAGGAGCCCCCCGTACCCGTATGCGGTCTTGAGGGTGAGGAGAAGGGAGAGGGCCACGGGGGCCACACCAAGCACGAGGACCAGGCTCAGAACGAGGCGCCGACCAGGTCTCTGACCGCCACCGCCCTGCTGGCCCCCCTCATGGTCATCCATGCTGCACCCCTCTTCGGCACGATCATAGCACGAGCAGCCTCCCTTGGCAAGATGGGCAGACAGGCACGACCGAAGGGCAGATCCTCAGTCGGGGGCTCCTGGCAGGAATCGATCACCCAGGGCGGTGGTGGCCGTTCCCGAGGTTCGCTCCGGTTGTGGCCTCTGGTGCCGCGTGGACTCTCCGTCTGGAGAGTGGGAGGAGCCTCACTGACGAGAAGTCGGTGAGGCTCCGTGGTGAGATCTACTCGCTGGCCCCTGTCGCTGGGATTCCGCTACCAGCGCCCGTAGGCGGGCCTGGGGGCCTCCTCGGTGACCACCAGGTCGATGGCCCTTGGTCCGCGAGGGTCCTCCTGGATGGCGAATTGTACCTTGTCGCCCTCGTATAGAGAGCGGGGACCGCCGGCGCGGATGCCCGAATAGTGGACGAATACGTCCTCTCCGCCCTCGCGGACGATGAAGCCGTATCCCTTGCGGTCGCTGAACCACTTGACGGTGCCGTCGAATCTCTCTTGATGCTCTTCCACAGTTGCTTCTCTCTCCTTTCTCGAGGGGTTTGAAGGTGCGGCTGCGCTCCAGGCAAGCCTCAGCACTTACACAACGTCGCGCAGTCCAGAAAGAGAAAGCAGCTGCGGATGAGCCCCTTCCTTCTGAGACAGGCAAGACCGATGTGTACCTTCTATTGTAGAATAGCACAGTTCGTGACTCTTGTCAAGTAAGATAGATGGGAAAAGTTGACTAGTGTGAGAGATGCTGTGTTGTCGTCTCGATTTCGTAGAGGTGAGGAAGGAGATAGGAACCAGTGCCTCCACCGACCCCCGACTTGACAAAGAGGAGAGAGGGTGTTATACTGAATGAGAACAAATGTTCTATAACCCGCCCCTGAGAGGCAGGGGAAGAGGCTAAGGCCTCATCGCTCCTACAGCGAACGCCGCGCGGGAGCCTGCGGATATCTGAGTATCCGGGGGTTCCCGCGTTTCTATTTCTCGACCCTGGCGAGGCTTTCTGTAGCTGCCGAGGCAGACGATGAGAACGGCGTAGGGGCACGGCAGGCCGTGCCCCTACCAGAAGGTGAAGGTAACTATGAAAATCGCCTACGTCTTCGTTCCCCACTTCCCCTTGGAGGTGGAGAAGCGGGAGGACCCCTCTCTCGAGGGCAGAGCCGTGGTCATCGGCGGGCTGCCCCAGGAGAGAGGAAACGTCTACGAGGTCTCGCCGGAGGCTTTGGAGCAGGGCGTGGAGGTGGGGATGGCCCTGCGCCAGGCGGAGGAACTCTGCCCCGAGGCCATCTTCCTGCCCCCGAGGGAGGGAAGGTACGCCGCGGCCTTCGAGGAGATGCTCCTGGCCCTGGAGCCTTTCAGCCCCCTCATCGAGCCTCATGGTCTGGGGGGTGTCTATCTGGAGGTGAGCGGGTTGCAGCGCCTCTATGGCCCCGAGGAGCGGTTAGGGCAGAGCATCGCCAGGACCGTCAAGGGGACGACTGGTCTACCGGTAAGGGTGGGCATAGCCAGTGGCAAGTTCACGGCCAGGATCGCCGCCAGGGAAGGCGAGGGGGGAGAGATCCAGGTTATCGCCCCTGGTAAGGAGAGGAGGTTTCTCCAGAAGCTGCCCGTCTCTCTCCTGCCCATCGGCGAGGAGAACCGAGGACGGCTGCACCTGCTGGGCATCCGCACCATGGGGCAGTTCGCCTCCCTGCCCATCAGCGCTGTCCTGGCCCAGTTTGGCCTGGAGGGGAGGAGGGCTCACCAACTGGCCCGGGGTAAGGATGGAAGTAAAGTCATCGGCCGCACCAACCGGGGTCCTCAAGAGCTGGAGTTTCGTTTTGAAGACCCTGTGGAGGAGATGCAGGTTCTGCAGGTGGTGGCCCAACAGCTCAGCGTGGAGCTCCTGGGGCGACTCCATCGCTGCGGTTTGGTGTGTGGAAGGCTGAGCGTAACCTTGCAGTATGACACGGGCGAGGAGGAAGAGGAGCGGACAGCCCTCAGCGAGCCCAGCGCCGATGAACACAAGATCGGGTTGGTGGTGGAGCGGTTGGTATCGAGCTTCCCTTATCGAGACCGGGTCTCTGTCCTGAGGGTATCCCTGGGGCAACTGGCTCAGGGCCAGGGAGATCAACTGAGCCTCTTTTCCACCCGCACGCTGCGTAAGAGGAGGATAGATCGCGCCCTGGCCAACATCGTGGGCAAGTACGGCGCCCATAGCTTCCTCCAGGCGCAGTTGCTCGACCTCCGCGCTCCCCTGCTGGAGAGGAGGTTTGCCCTGCTGCACCATGAGGCCTCCCCTGAACGGTTCCCACTGAAGAGAGACCATGAGCAGGTTATACCAACCGGCGCAAAGTATCGAGTCCACGAGTGGCGATAAGGGCGAGCCCCTCGCCTTCCAATGGAGGGGAGAGGTCCACCGCGTCCTCCACCTGGGCCACCGCTGGCGCGTTCACCTGGACTGGTGGCGGGTGGAGATCTGGCGCGAATACTTCCAGGTGGAGGTCCAGACCGGCTTCACCTGCGTCATCTACCGCGACCTCCTCACCCAGGAATGGTACCTGGAGCGGGTCTATGACTAGGCTGAGCGTCGCCGCGCCGCATCCTTCGGTAGGGGCACCGGCTGCCCGGGCCCGACTATAGCGCCCACCCCCAGGATGGGGGGGGGCTGGGGGGGGGGGGG
>DAOUME010000022.1:0-145493 GCA_034411995.1 Anaerolineae bacterium
GGGCCCGCCAGGCCGGGCCCCTACGAGTATGCCCCATCCAGTCAGGGGAACCAACGGGGAAGAGGCTGGTAGTCTCAGCCTCTTTCTCTCTCCCTGTGCGGCGGCGGTGCCCCTAGACCGGCAGCAGGCTCATCACCCACTCGATCAATTGAGCCAGGAAGTCCCAGGGACTGGTCGCCGTGTCCGGCGAGGGGATACCGACCGGGATGTCGATGGGCGGGAAGTCGCCCTCGGACACCTGGTAGGTGGTGCCATCCAGCACCACGATCACCTCCTGGCCCACGGAGAAGTAGTGGCCCCAGTCCGGATGGGCAGCGATGAGCGCGAAGTAGTCCTCGCTGCCGAAGCCGACCTTCACCGTGTCCATGGAGCTATCGAAGGTGGTGTCGGTCCAGATGCCATCTCGGAGCACGAAGACCTTGTCTCTGATGTATACGATCTGCTCGGTGCTGCCCGCCGCCTTCTCTGTGGAGCGCAGCGCCTCGCGGTTCTCCGCGTCCTCGACCGCCCCGGCACCAACCGCTGGCGCGGGCACGGCGGTGGCCTGCATCCACATCTCGTGGGCAGCCTCTTCTCGGCCTTCCGGCGTGAAGATATCCTGTTCTTCCTCCACCAGGAACGACGTATAGGGGGTCATGATCCCGTAGCGCACGCTGAGATCCACGATCTCGTCGATCAGCTCGCGCCCCTCGCCGTGGAGCCTGATCTCGTTGAGCAGATAGCCGATCTTACGGGTGGCCCACAGCCTGGGGATGAACTCCTCACCGCCCTGGCTCGAGAACTTGAGGTTCTCGTACACGAACCGCTGCTCCTCCCCGTTCACCTGTCCGCTGAGAACGACGTCCGTGCGGCCACCTTCCCTGTATCGGCCCACGACGACCAGTTGGGTCCCGGCAAAGAGGTCAGGCAAGGGATAGGGGTACGTATCCTCCACTCTCAGGTCCCCGAAATCCAGCTCTACGTCAGCCAGCAACGGCATACTCACCTTGGCGTAGAAGCTTGAGACCTCCTCTTCTATACTCTCCTGGGGGTGCACGTAGGAACTGGCTCCCCGGTTGTCCTGAGCTATGGTGTCCAGGAGGAAAGTATTGACGTCATCGCCCACCCCAAAGGTGAAGACCCTGACGTTCTCAGAGATCTGGCGGCCGACGTTGGCGATGATCCGGTCCGCATCCGTCACCCCTTCGGTGGGCAGGCCATCGGTGAGGAAGATGACGATCTGCGGGCGCTCTCCATTGGCCATGGCCAGCGCCTCGGCCAGCGCCAGGTCGATGTTGGTCCCACCCACCGCCCTCAGATCGTCGATGAAGCTCTGTGCCTGATCAGCCCGGGTGGCTGGCTCGGGCTCCTGTTCATAGACCCTCACCCCGGTGCTGAAGGCCACGATGTTGAAACGATCCTCGGAGTTCAGATGCTCCAGGATAAACTCCAGGGCACCCTTGGCCTGCTCGATCTTCTCTCCCTCCATGCTCCCCGAGGTGTCCAGTACGAGGATTACGTCCTTGGCCACCACCTCCCGCTCGTCTACCTCGACCCTGGGCGCCAGCAGGAGCAGGAAGAATCCGTCCTCGCCGCTTTCCTGGTAGCTGAGCAAGTTGAGGCCGAACTCGTCGTCTGAGACGGTGTAATACAGCTCGAAATCGCGGTCCGGCAGCACATCAGAGGCCTCGAAGCTGACGTTGACCGTGTGCTCGTCAACTCGGTCTATGGCCACGTCGTGGCTGGGTGAGTAGATGGCCCTGATGGGCTGCGCCGAGCGCACCTTCACCGAGATCACTACCTCTTCCAGAGGCTGAGCCGAGAAGCGCTCCGTATCCAGAGGGTAGACGTACTTGATCAGGCCCCCCTCGTTGCCCAGGATCTGGGAATAGGCCAGCTCCACCCTTCGTTCATCTCCCGGCTCGATGGGGAAGATGCTGGCCTTGAAGGTATCCCTGCCCACGTATTCCAGCAGAGCAGGGTCGAGCCTGCGGCGCACGATGTCCTCGTATATCTGCCGGGCCTCCTCCCGAGGTAGAATCTCCCCATTCCAGCGCTCTCCGTCCACGTACATGGCGAATTCCGAGATGGCAGCTTCCTCAGGCAGAGGGAAGATGTAGATCCCCTCCAGGTCGTACTGGGTATCGTTGAGGAAGACCTGGTCCACCTCCGTGGTGGCTACCTGATCCGTGATCTCCACGGAGACCCGGTGATACTCGACCACGAGGTTGGGCGCCCTGGGCGCTGGCACACCGGGCGGAGGATCCACGATCACCACCCCATCCGCGTAGACCGCCCCTGAGGTCCCCAGCAGGAGTCCGCACAGCAGCAGGCCCATGAGTAGCGTTCTCTTCTTCATCCCGAGCCTCCCTTCGTCCGTAAGTGGGGTCCGCGACCCCGGAACTGCCAAATCTGACTAAGAGACGCCTGGCCGCGGGGAAAGGTTCCGCCCTCCGTACGTTGCCCACGGATAGGCCGTTTCGCGGCGCGCCCAGGCACCGTTATACAGAGTACAGTTGTCAAGCGACACGGATGGTGATAACATCACCAGGGGGAGCAGAAATGGCTGAGCAGGGCACCTCGGTCCATCGAGACGAGAACGAAAGGAGAGGCGATCTCGGGGCGCTTCTTCCTCTGGTGCGGGTGAGCGAGACCCTGCTCTCTGAAGTGCAGGTCGAACGGCTCTACGACCTCATCCTCAGTGTGGTAGAACAGGAAACCGGCGCCAACATCGTCTCCCTCATGTTGCTGGACGAGACCACCCAGGACCTGCGCGTGGAGGCTGCCCTGGGGCTGCCCATGGAGCTCGTGGGCACTGCCAGGGTCGGGATCGGCGAGAGAATCGCCGGATGGGTGCTGGAGAAGGAAGAGCCTCTCCTGCTGACCGACCGCAGCAAGGCAGACCCGGCCATCCGCAGCGCGATGCAGAGAGAAGAGCTGACCTCTGCACTCTGTGTCCCCCTCAAGATCAGGGGACGCGTGATCGGCGTTCTCAACGCCAGCAAGACCGGGTGGGATTCCCCCTTCGACGATACTGACCTGGACCTGCTCTCCATCCTGGCCAGTCAGGTGGCCATCGCCATCGAGAACTCACGCGTTCACGCGGCCACCAGGGAGAGAACCAATCAGTTGGCGGCCCTCAATGAGGTGGGACGAGTCGTCATCTCCACGCTCAACCTCGACGAGGTACTTCGCCTGGCCATGCAAAGCATCAATCAGATCATCGAGGCGGAAGCCGGGTCCCTCTTGCTGCTCGACGAGACGACCAATGAACTCGTGTTTCGCATGAGTCTCCACGGCAGCTTGCGACAAGACCCGCCCCTGACACTCCAGATCGGACAGGGCATCGCAGGTTGGGTAGTCAAAGATGGCCAACCTCTCCTGGTTCCTGACGTCAGCGCCGATCCCCGGCATCTCAAGGAAGCCGCTGAGAAGTTCGGCCTGGAGTGTCGCTCCATCTTGTGTGTACCCCTGGTGATCAGAGACCACGTCATCGGAGCCATCGAGCTGGTCAACAAACGGGACGGCAAGTTCACGAGCGGAGACCTCGAACTGCTGAGCTCGATGGCTGCTACCGTCGCCATAGCGCTGGAGAATGCGCGTCTATACACAGAGCTGGCGGAGTTCGCCCGCGAACTGGAGCAATCGCAGGCTCAATTGGTGAAAGCCGAGAAGCTGGCCGCCACCGGCAAGCTCGCTGCGTCGTTGGCGCACGAGATCAACAACCCGTTGCAGGCGATTCAGAACTGCCTGCATCTGGTCACGCAAAGGCGCACTCTCGACGAGAAGAAGCGTCAAGTGTATCTGTCCATGGCTCAGGAAGAGGTCCAGCGACTCATCGATCTCGTGCAACGCATGCTGGACTTCTATCGCCCCTCCAGCGAAGGCCAGGGTCCCGTGGACTTGCAGGTGGTACTGGACGACGTCTTGACCCTGGCCGGCAAGCGCATTCAGCACGGAGACGTCATGGTGCATCGGAATGCGACTGACCCCTTGCCTCCCGTATGGGGACTAGCGAATCAACTGAAGCAAGTCTTCCTCAACATCATCATCAACGCCGTGGAAGCGATGCCTGGGGGAGGCGATCTGCACATCGATACGGATGGGGACGAAGAACGGGGCGAGGTAAGTGTGAGCTTCACCGACACGGGTGCGGGTATCCCCCTCTCGGAACTCGGCAACATCTTCGATCCCTTCTTCACCTCAAAGCCCAAGGGTACGGGGCTCGGCCTTTCTATCAGCCACGGCATCATTGAGAGACACGGAGGGAGGATCGAGGTCAAGAGCGAGGCCGGCAAAGGGTCCACGTTCACCGTACATCTTCCCACTCAGGCGCGGAGCCTACACGCGAACGCAATTTCTCCGGCTCGGTGAGCAGCATGATCCACGAGCGTTGCAGCACGAGCGCGCAGTTGTTGACAACTGCGAGAAAAGGTGATATACTACACTGGCAAGGCCCTCGCGTCTGCAACCACGTTGGTCCCTTGTCTTGCCGAGGGGAGTTAGTCAGCAGGTCAGCTTCTGTGGAGATGGAATAGGGGGCTGGCCTTTTTTGCATTCGGGTAGATGACGAGGGGAGGGCATGAGAAGACAGGCCGTTTCTTCACTGTCGGGGGAGTACCTGGAAGCCATCAGCAGGAGGCTGAAAGAACTGCTTGTCGATGCCGATGCGGCGTCCGTGGTCATGGTCGACACCATGGGCCAGGTCATCGCGCAGGCCGGAGAAGTCGGCGATCTCGACATCACCACCGTCGTTTCGCTCCTGGCAGCCAGCTTCGCCACCACCTCGGAAATGTCACGTCAATTGAAGGAGGCGCGCAGGACGTTCAACCTCACCTTCCACGAAGGAGAGAGGTATGACATCTATGCGTCCAACATCGCCAGCGGTCTGTTCCTGGTCCTGATTTTCGACAGGCATGCCTATGCTCCCAAGATCGGGATGGTCTGGCTGTACATCAAGCGGAGCATTCAGGACCTGCTGCGCATCGTGGCCGAGACAGACGCCGCAAGGCCCAAGGAGACCCTGACCTCTGACTTCGCCAAGTCCCTTAGCAGCGAGCTGGATAACCTCTTCCAGGATAGAAAAGCGCCAGCGCCACCGAGTGGCAAATGGGAGGAGGAACAGATGCAGGACCTGATCCGTTGGCGAACCAGAGGCCCGCAAGGGTCCACGAAAGGGGAGGGGTAGATGCCGCTCGAGGGAAACCTGCGGGAGCTAAGCCTGACGAACATCATCCAGTTGAACTGCAACGAAATGAACACCGCCACAGTGGTTCTGATGCACGAAGGCAGGGAGGGCATCGTCTGCTTCTCAGATGGAGCGGTCGTGCACGCTGCCGTGGAGGACCTGGTCGGTGAGGAGGCTGTCTACGAACTCCTCGCCTGGCCGGACGGGTCTTTCGTCGTGCACCAGGGACAGGCGGCGCCGGAGAGAACCATCTCAGGCAATTGGAACACCCTTCTTCTCGAGGGTATTCGCCGACTGGATGAAGGCGAGAGCGTGACGTGGGACAAGGTGGAGGCGGAACCCGCCACGGCCTCATCCGATCAGGGTGATGACATGACCAGACTCGCTCACGATCTGAAGATGATAGGCGGTGTGGAAGGGACGGTCATCATCTCCCACGACGGAGTGGTCTTCGCCAGTGACATCGATGGCAACCCTGAGAAAGAGGGTGCGGTCGCTGTGTTCGTGGGCAATGCGGCCAAGGAAGCAGGGGAAATGATGGAGCTTGCCCCGTTCGACTGGGGACTGATTACCATGGGCAAAGACAGAATGCTGGTCATGGAACGGCCCAGGTTCTTCGTCGGCCTGGCCTTGGGCGAGAAGGCGTCACCGGCCCTGGTGAGCGCCGAGGCAGCGAAAATTCTGGGATAGAAACGGAGGGAGGCCCGTGGAACAACTCTTGGCTGACATCAATGCTGTGGCTGGCGTGAAGGGGTCCTTCGTATGCGACGTAGACGGCGCGATAGTGGCGCGAGCCCTACCCGCATCCCTCGATGAGACCAGAATCCTGCCTGCCGCTCGTACCATTCTGCAAACCATCGACGGATTGGAAACCACCAGACGGCGCAAGGTCCAGGAATTGGACATACTCTTTCGCGACGCACGGATGGTCGTCAAGAACCTGCGTGTAGGCTGCCTGTACGTCGTCTGCGCGCGCAACATCAATGTCCCCCTGCTGAACTTGACGGCCAACCTGTCGGCGAAGAAGCTGGCCGAGATGCTGAAGGAGCCAGAGTCGGAAACCGCCGGCCCTCCAGCGGTAGCAGTGGCCGCGGAGAAAGCCGCAACGCTCGAGGAGGTCCCCACCGGAGACCCCTCCGTCTTGCTGCTGGCGCGGGCCCACGAGCTCATCGGCGCTGCCTCGCGGAGAGGTATCTGTCTGCGCCTCCTGGGAGGCATGGCCGTCAAGGCCACGTGTGGGAGCGCGGCCAGCATTTCCCTGCCACCGGAGGGACTCGACCTGGATCTCGCCGCCTATGGCAAGGATCGCAAGCAACTGGAACTCGTCATGGAGGAGCTGGGTTATGATCCTCAGCGACGCTTCAACGCCCTGCACGGGCACAGACGCCTCAAGTACTTTAACGAGGAGCAGGGCCTTGGGCTGGACGTGTTCGTCGATACCTTCCACATGTGTCACCAACTGCCCTTCAGCGATCGCCTGGAGATGAGCGAGTTCACGCTGCCCATGGCCGATCTGTTGCTGTCCAAGCTGCAGATAGTGCAGATGGGAGAGAATGACCTTAGAGACATCTACGCCATCTTATGTGATCACGAACTCGGGCACCTGGGAGACGTGGACAGCGTGGAAGCCAGCTACATCGGCTCCATCTGCAGCGATGACTGGGGCTGGTACAAGACGATCACCCTGAACCTGACCAAGAGTATAGAGTTGGTAGATGACTTCCTGGCAGACGAGGAGAGGGAGGTTTACGTATCCCGCGCCCGTCAACTCATGCAAGTCATCGAGGCGGTGCCCAAGTCGCTCCGCTGGCAGGCCAGGGCAAGGATTGGCGAGGCCAGGCGCTGGTACGACTTGCCTGAAGAGTAGCGACCAACTGATGGAGATGGCAAGATGCAGCATCTGAATCCCCCAGACGAGCTTTTCGTCCGCATGGATGACTGCCTCGAGCGGCTCCTCGATCGGAGCCGGGCAGTCTGCGTACTACTGGCCGACATCAGCGGACAGTTGATCGTACAAAGAGGCAAGGACACCAGATTGGACACCTCGGCGCTGGCAGCCGTCACCGCCAGCAACATGGCAGCGACCGAGGAGATGGCCAGGCAGATAGGTGAGCCTGCACCTTTTTCCTACCTCTTCCACGAGGGGACCAGGCGGAGCATCTACGTCTCGGCCGTCGGCAAGACTTTTCTGCTGGTGATCGTCTTTGACGAGATGTCACAAGTGGGGTTGGTGCGCATCTTCGCCAGGCTCGCGGTGAACGAACTGCTGGAGGTCACCACCGAGCTCGAGCCCTGGTTGGAGAAGGCAGGTTCGGTGGTGGATCGCGACTTCGGTGGGGCACTGGCCGACCAACTGGACAAAGCGTTCATCTGATCGAGAGGAACCACGGCCTTTGCCGTGGAGTGCACCATGTTCGTCAACTGGAAGATGCGCGAGATCAACCTCAAAGTGGTGTACTACGGGCCGGCCCTCAGCGGCAAGACTACCAACCTGGAGTACATCTACAGCCGAACCAACCCAGAGCTCAGGGGAGAGCTCATCTCCCTCAAGACCCGCGGTGATCGCACGGTGTACTTCGATTTCATGCAGCTTGAGCTAGGGCGGATCAAGGGACTCAAGCCCAAGTTCAACCTCTACACCGTGCCCGGGCAGCCCTGCTACATAGCCAGTCGAAGACTGGTTCTCCAGGGTGCGGACGGTGTGGTCTACGTGGCCGATTCCCAATTGAACCGACTCAAGGCCAACATAGATACGATGCGGAGCCTGCACCAGAACCTTCAGACCCTGGGGTTCGATCCGCGCGACTTTCCCCTGGTGATGCAGTACAATAAGCGGGATCTGCCCAGCATAGCGCCCGTCGCCCTTCTGCGGATGCAGCTAGCCCACGACGGCGTCCCGCAGTTCCAATCGGTAGCCACCGAGGGCGTCGGCGTTCTGGAGACACTGAAGGCCGCCATCAACTTGGTAGTTTCCAGGCTGTAGGAAGAATGCCCAAGATACCCTTCGAAGAGACCCTGGAGAGAATCAACCGCGAAGGCAAGTTCGAGGCCTCGGTGCTCGCCACCCACGACGGCCTGCCCATCGCCACCGCACCCTCGGACTACGACACCGAGATCACGGCCGCCATGGTGGCCCTGCTGAGAAGTGCGGCACAGCAGACTCAGGTCCAGGTGGGATTGGCTGCGGTGGACGAAGTCTCCATCAGGTCCTCCGATCACATACGGCTGGTGTGCCGCTCTTTCCAGGTGGACGGCGAGGATTTCATCCTGGCGGTCGTGGTGCCCGCCGAGCAACGCTACTACAGGCAGCTCACCAACCGGGCGATCAAGGAGCTCAGAACAGCCTGGCGCGCCATGGTCCGGGCTTGACGGCCCGCGCACTCGACGAAGTTGCGGTATCCGGGTGCACGCTGGATATCTCTCCGGTTTCTTCGTCCGTTCGAGGCCACTGGCGGGGATCCCGAGAGCAAGCCCGGCGCCGGACCGCCAGGACCACGGACTACCAGCCCGACTCGTCGTACCTGCCCCTGGCCGCAGCCAATCACACCAGGCAGACGTGCCTTCTTTCAGTCCGATCCTTCTCGCCCATGTAGCCCTCGCTGACGATCAGCATACGATTCTGGCACTGATCGTCTTCCTCGCACCTCGCTGGTCGGTTTTCGGATCGTGCGCCCCCTCCGCAGGGAAAGCGGAGTAGTGGTTGGGCTTCCACCCTCCTGGAAGCGAAGTCCCACGCGCCGCAACGGACACCCCCTCGTCTGGAGCGACGTGGGCGCGGCTCACGCTGGTCACCCTGACGGGGAGTCGCAGAGGCTCCCCTTCACGGCCTGACGCCGAAGATGGCCCAGGGCTACCAGTTCCCGAAAGGGAGAGGTCCCCCGGTGTTCGACCGAGGGACCTCTGGCGATGGCGTCTAGCCTTGAGTCTGGCAGCGCACCGCCACGGCGGATGCCCACGGCGCGCCTGGCGGTCTGAGCTTTTGCGTCACTCCCCCACCGCCGTCTCCGTGGCTCTCGGCGTGGAGACAGCACCAGGGGTGGCGGGCTCTGCGCTCACCGTCGGTCCCGGTGTATCGGTGGGTGTGGGCGTGGGTTTCTCGGGCGGCTCGCTGATCAGCCGCTCCAGATCCCCGATGGCGGAGGAGGCCACCAGATAGACTTCGCTGCCCCCTTCTCTTTGTACGTAACTGGAGTAACCAGCGGGGTTCTTGTTCCCGACCAGGAGTACCTGGCTGCCACCGTCTGCCAGGCCAACCTCCACGCGCAGGGCCGGTTCGGCGAGACCGAAGGCCTCCAGATCCACATCCTCCCCCTCCACGACTCTCGTGGACTGCATCTGCGACAGGCTCCCCAGGAGCCCCTCAATCCGCGTCGCATCCGCCTCGGCCTCGAGAGGCGCGGTCAAACGCCACATCCCCTCCGCAAGCCTCCGGACCATCACCGATTCGCTGCTCCTCTGATCGGTCACCTCCAGCGTTACGGCGTCTTCCACTTCGAAAGAAAACACGGGTACTCTACCCTCTTCCTCGGGCGCCGTCTCCTGGCCGCCCCTCATCTCCAGCACGAAGACCAGTGCCGCCAGGACCACGAAGACGGCCACCACTATGATCGTAGTTCGCTGGTGTAATCTCATCGCTGTTACCTTCGCCTCCACCAGACCACGGCGCCGACCAGCAGGATTGCCGCCGGCAAGAAGATGACGCTGGAGTACTGCAAGAAACGAGCTTGCCCAGGGGACAGGACCAGGACGCGAGACACGGGCGGCTTCGGCCTTATGGAAATCAGCTCCTCTTCCTCAGCCAACCAGTTCACGCTATTGAGGAAGAGATCGCTGTTTCCTCCCAGCGTCAGGCTGGAGTTGCCGGCAAAATCCGAGTCTCCAAAGACCACCAGGCGCGTCCCCACGGTCGCCTCTCCTTCGCCCTGAGCCTCCACGCCCATGGCCATGGACAGCGGTCCCGCGGTGTCTGCGCCAACGTCGTACCGGGCTTCCTGCCGGCGCAGCGCCTCAAAGTCGGTTTCTCCCCAGCTCCCCTCACTGGATTCCACGAGGGCGAGCGCCGTCACCCCCTCCGGCTGCTCCACCGTGCGGGTAATCGACCTCGCCGTACTCAGCACCACGCCGGGCAAGTCCCGTGTGATTTCGCTGAACCGGAAGCTATCGACCACGGGCGACAGCGGATCGACGCCGAAAAGCCCTCGCTCAGGATCTATGACCACGTCATCCTCGTACTCCACACCCCACTCGCCCAGCACCTCGCTCAGGGCCGGTTCCTGCCCAGGTTCTTGCATGATCAGTGCCTTTCCCCCCTGCTGCAAGTAAGCGCTGATAGCCTCGCTCTCCTGCTCCAGCAAGGGAGTGCTGGGCGCCGCCACCACCAGGACAGATGCATCGACGGGAACGGTGCTGCTGATCGCCAGATTCAGCGTATTGACGACGTAGTTATCTCGCTCCAGGGCATCCCGGATCTCACTGTAGTCAGACTGATCGTACCCACCCGGGTCGCGCTCACCGTGTCCGGTGAGGAAGTAGACGACCTTCTGCGAGTCTCGCGATACCTTCAGAAGGGCCCCGGTGATCTCCTGCTCGTCCACCGTCAAGCTGTCCTGTCTTCTCCCCGCGCACTCGAAGACGATCGTGCCGTATGACGTGATACCATACTGTTGAGCCACAAAGGGCTGCACGTCGGGATCCACGACCTCATACGTGATCTTGTCCGTATGGTACACATACTCGGCCAGCAGGTCATCCAGTTCCTGCTGCGCGGGATCGCCCTGCACGAAGAAGGCCGTCACCTTCACAGGCTCAGTGAGATCAGACAAGATCTGCATCGTCTCAGGCGACAGCGTATAATCCTGAAACTCCGTCAGATCCAGACGTCGATGATGTCGATCCCCCAGGAAATTGAGGAGAACCAGTATGCCCAGGAAAGCTACGATGGCGATGCCAATGTTGGAGCCATACCTGGCCGCACGCCCAGTGATGGCAGACCTCAAGGCGTCCGGCCTGGCCGCCACGGACGCCACCAGCAGGATGGCACCCAGCCCCAACAACGCCTCCACGCGCAGGTCCAGCTCTTGGGTCAGTAGATACAGAATCACCGCCAAGGTCAGAATAGCCAGCCCGGCGATGCCACCAGGAATAGCCAGGCGTTTCCACCAACCGCGCATCTACCTCCACCTCCTCAACTGCAACATCTGTACCGACAAGAAGAGAAACCCAGCGGTAGCGCTGAGGTAGAAGATGACGTCTTTGGTATCCACGATACCCCTGAGGAAATCGAAGTAGTGAGCGGACATCGAAAGGTAAGCCACGACATCACCCACAGGAGGGCCAAAGAGGCTTCCTGCGACGTCCACCAGCCAGAGGATGAGCATCGCTCCAAAGGCCAGCAAGGCTGCCACTACCTGATTTCGACTCAAGGAAGACGTAAACAGCCCAATAGACAAGAACGTCGCCCCCAGCAACGCCAGACCCACATATCCGCCGATGATGGCACCTCGATCGGGATTACCGAGGCTGATCATGAGGAGCGGGTAGTATAGAGTCAGGGCCAGCATGACCCCGTAGACACCCAGACCGGCCAGGAACTTGCCCAGGACCACCTCCCAGTCCCTGACGGGCAGGGTGAGCAACAACTCGATGGTGCCTGACCTCTGTTCTTCGGCCAACAGTCGCATGGTCAGCGCGGGGGTCACGAACAGCAAGGTGACCGCCATGTTGGCAAAGACTCCCCTCAGCGAGGCCTCTCGGGTATAGTAGACGATCAGCGAGAAGAAGAACCCCATGATCGCCAGAAAGGCAGCGATCACCACGTAGGCGATGGGGGATGCAAAATAGGCGTGCAGCTCTTTGCGGGCGATGACGACCATGTTCCTCATTTAGGCAGCCTCCTCTCCCTTGTGCGCTTCCTCTTCCGTGGTCAACCTCAGGAAGATGTCTTCCAGCGTGAGCCCCAGCGGGCGCAGCTCCAGCAAGCCCCAACCCTGCTGAACCACCAGAGAGGAGATCTCGGCACGGGGGTCCAGTCCGGCGCCGCACGCGACCACGTACTGGCCGTCTCCGCTGGTCTCCACGCCCGTCACACCCTCTATGGCGCCCACGAGTCTCACCACGTCTGGAGATGGATCCCGCACCTGAACCAGGACACGCCGAGCCTGCTCGAGCTTCGATCCCAACTCCTCGGGAGTGCCCTCAGCGGCTATCTCCCCCTCGTTGATGATCACCAACCGATTGCAGACCTCGCTGGCCTCGGGAAGGATGTGGGTACTGAGAATGACAGTGTGACTTCCTCCCAGACCCTTGATCAGTTGCCGCACCTCGCGGATCTGTCTGGGATCCAACCCGATGGTTGGCTCATCGAGGATGAGCACCTGGGGATCGTGGACCAGAGCCTGGGCCAACCCCACTCGCTGGCGATAGCCCTTGGAAAGTCTGCCGATCAAGGCGCCTGCGAAGTCGGTGAGATCGCACGTATCCATGATCTCCTCGATGCGCCGGCGACCATCGCTCACGTGGCGAATGCTGGCCACGAAGCTCAGGTACGAGGACACCGTCATCTCCGGGTAGAGAGGGACCATCTCGGGCATGTATCCGATGCGCTTCCTCACCTCGAGAGAATCCTCCCAGACGTCGAACCCGGCGACGCGGGCCGTTCCAGCGCTGGGAGGCATGAAGGCAGTGAGAATGCGCATCGTGGTGGTCTTGCCCGCCGCGTTGGGACCCAGGAAAGCCAGGATCTCGCCGTCCTCGACTCGAAAACTCACGTCCTTGATCGCTGCGAAGCTCCCATAGTACTTGGTGAGGCCCTCAACCTCTATCATCTTTATCCTCCACTGGTGCTGGCCAGTCCTCAAATAGAGTGAAAGCACAAGGCTCGGCTCTCCGTCGCGTCACCATGTGCTTCCCACCATGCGTTCTGTCAGCGCCGATATTACGGCACAAGCGGCACAGTGTCAAGTCACCAACAACTCAGGGTACCTCCGTCCTTCGGGGCGATGGTCGAAATAGTATGCCCACCGCGGTGCGGGGCATCGGCCGCTCCGGGTCATCAGGGATCTCAGATGGCAGCCTTGTCTCGGAAGAATGTGAAGAACGTCTTGATAATGATCTTCAGGTCGAACAGGATCGACCAGTTCTCTATGTAGTAAAGGTCGTACTTGGTCCTCGTCACGATGGACGTGTCGCCCCTGAGACCGTTGACCTGAGCCCAGCCGGTCATCCCTGCCTTTTCCTGGTGCCGCTCGACGTAGCGGGGGATGATCTGCTTGAACTGCTCCACGAACACGGGCCGCTCGGGCCTGGGTCCTACCAGGCTCATCTCCCCGAGGAAGACGTTGATGAACTGGGGCAACTCATCGAGAGAATAGCGCCTTATGAACGCACCCAGTCTGGTCCGTCGCGGATCGCCCTTGACGGCCCACACTGGTCCTGTGTCGTTCTCCGCTCCCTCCTTCATCGATCTGAACTTGATCATCCGGAACGGCTTCTCGTCCAGTCCCATGCGCTCCTGGGTGTAGAAGGCAGATCCCGGAGAATCGAGCTTGATGAGCAGTGCGACGAGCACCATTAGCGGCGAAAGTATGACCAGGCCCACAGCGCTGCCGGTGATGTCCATGGCCCGCTTGAGAGTCAGTCTCCAGCCCCTGAGCACGGTATCCCTCACCGTCAGCAGCGGCAGGCCGCCCAGATGGCCAATGCTCAGATCGGACGTGATGAGCTGGAACGCACTGGGATAGACCCTGGTGGCCACCCTCGCTCGGTGGCAATCGGAGATGATGGGCAAGATCTCACGGCTGGCCGCGTCCGGCAGGGCAATGATCACCTCATCGATGCGCTCCGAGCGTATCAAGGAAAGCAGCTCGTCAGTGGTTCCCAGAGTCGGGACTCCAAGGTCCACACTCTGCTGCGAAGCCTGGCTCACCATCCCCACTACCGCGTACCCCAGGCCGGGCAGCCTGCGCATAGCCTGCAATACCATGCGCCCGGTCTCTCCCGTGCCCACGATGAGCACCCTGGCCCCGCCGACACCTCTGCTCTGGAGGCTCCATATCAAGCGGCTGTAAACCAACCGACCGAGCGTCACCAGGACGATGGTCAGCAACCAGCAGAAGACGATCATCCGCCTCGAGTAGTCGGGCCCGTTCCTGATGAGAAACGAGTTGGCCGCCACGGAGATGATGGTCCCCACAGAGACGGCCACGAAGACGGAGTAGAACTCATCCACGTGAGACAAGCCCCGCTGCCGGTGGTACAACCTGGAGAAGAAAAACACCGAGACCAGGGTCAGCACCTGGATGACGATCACACTCGCGTAACCCCGCAAAGAGCCGAGTTCGGCCGGGGTCAGCCGCTCGGTCCACAGCCTCAGGTAGTAGGTGAAGACGAAGGCCAGGACCATCATCGCCATGTCGATGATCACCAGGAGTCCTGCGAACAGCACCGCGCTCTTGCCCTTCACCACTAAGCCTCCGCAGCCGTCTGTTCTCCCTCCAGGCGCACCATCTCTCGCAGCATCCTCCTCCCGCCGCGCAACGCCAGCCCTCCGAGAACCAGATAGTGAGCCCACGACGGAGTCGTTTCGGCATAATGCTTGCGATAGAAGATGTACATCGCGCGCCAGAACTCGTAGTTGGCCTTGTCCCTGTTCTGCTCGCTGGCCTTTCGCTTGTAGTGGAGCACAGTCACTTCGGGATAGTAATAGACCTTCCAGCCAGCCTGCTTGGCCCGAAGAGCCCAGTCCAAGTCCTCAGCGTACATGAAGTAGGACTCGTCCAGACCGCCCACCTGCTCGATGACCTCCCCGCGGACTATCATAAACGCGCCCACCACCGAGTCTACCTCAGCCGTCTCGTCGGGGTCAAGATACGTCAGGTTGTACCGTCCGAAGCGCTTGCTCTTGGGGAAGAGATGGCTCAAACCGAACAGCTTGTAGAAGGAGTTCTCCACGGTCGGGAAACTGCGCCGGCAAGCCAGGTCCAAACTCCCGTCGGCCAGGACCAGCTTGGGGCCCGCCATGCCGGCCTCAGGGTGGGTATCCATGAACTCCAGCATCTGCTCGAGGGCGTGCGGAGGAAGCACTGTGTCGCTGTTCAGCAAGAGGTAGTAGCGCGCGTGGAAGCGCCGCAACCCCAGGTTGTTCGCGTAGGCGTAGCCACCATTGATCTCACTCTCGATGACGTGCACCTGGGGGAACTCGTGTCCCACCATGGCACAGCTCCCGTCGCGAGAGCAGTTGTCCACGACCACGGTTTCGAAGGTGAACAAACCTTCGCTCTCGTATACGGACTTCAGGCAATCCCGCAGCAGCTCTCGGGTATTCCAGTTGACGATGACGATCGAGAGATCACGCATGGTAAGCTACCGAAGACAGCCGTTCCACTGGGCCCGGCACAGGATCATCCAGACGGAGGCACAGAAGCCTCACTCGGGGGCCGTATCCTCCCCCCGTTCTCCCACCGCCGATAGCACCCTCTGGAGCATGAGTGGTTCAGGCACCATCCCGTCCACGAAGGTGGTCTGGTTGATCACGGTACGCGGCACACCGCGGACTTGATAATTGATTGCCAACTGGGGAAACTCGGTGGCCTCCACCATGTCTGCGGTAACGTAATCACTCTCCACCGCCATCCTGTGCGTCAGCACGACCGCGCTGGGGCAGTATGGTCAAGTAGGAGTGACGAAAACCTGAAAGTGGATCGCTTCATCTATCCCCGCCAGCGCCTTCCTCGTGGCCTCGCACAACCTGGACTGTCCGGAGGAGACCGCCTTGATGGCCTCGATCAAAGAGACGAACTCGTAACCTGAGGGTATGCCATAGAAACGTACCCCGTAATCCCTCTCACCCACGACGGCGATGGCCGGGATCTTGTCTATGCCATACTCATCGACCTCGTCCTTGTCCGTGGCGAAATCGTAGATCTCGGCCTCCACCTTGTCGGACAGAGAGGCCAGCTCCTCCACCAGCTCGTGCGTTTCGGCGCAGAAGTCGCATTCCAAGTTCTGCGTGAACATCAACAGCCGCACCGGGCTCACCAGCTCGGCCAGTTGCTTGCCGACCTCCTTCCTGTCCTCATCCCTCAGCATGGGCATGACTTTCCCTCCTCGTCCAAGGGGACACGGCCCTCACCGCCGACTCGCCGCTGGCTTCCTGCCCAGGGCCCAGAAATGGGGCATGAAGAACAGACGCGATCCGTCCTGGAGAGCCTTCCACGCCCGGTTCCGATACCCCCGCAGTAAGGCTCCGTCGGCGACGTTGTCCAGCGTCTCGAAGATGAAATCCCATTCTGCATCGAACTCCTCCGAGAGCTGCCGGTCGTCCCAAACAGAGCCGATAATCCCCGCTTGCGCCACCAGCCCGGCGCCCGAGAGAAGCGCCTTCAAGCGCCGGCCGAGGCGAGGATTCGCCCCCTCGCGGCGCAGCGACTCCTCCATCAGCGGGCCCAGCTCAATGTCTTCTGGATAGTCTATCCGTCCCCCGTAGTCAGGCTCCGTCGTGGCCAGGACCGCGCCACCCTCCTTGACCACGCGAGCCATCTCCTGCACTACCAACGCCGGGCTCTCCACCCACAACAACAGGTAGCTGCACACCACCAGGTCGAAGCTCCCGTCTCGGAACGGCAACTGCTGGGCATCTCCCACCAGCCAGTCCACATCCGAGATCCAGGCGGCCGCAAACCTGATCACGGACGGGTCCAGATCGAGACCCGTCACCCTCCCTCGGGTTCGCTGCGCGATCTCTGCGGTCACGGCCCCGGTGCCGCAGCCGACGTCGAGCACCCTCTCCGCGCCCCACAGTCCCGCCTGGCGATAGAGATGAAAACGTGTTTCCTGGGTCCAGTGAGCCTGCCGCTGGAACTGCCGATGCCATTGCTCAACGGTGAGGCTCACCAATGTCGCTCCATCCTGCCTGCCGATGGCCCCCGTACGGAAGAGCCGATGATCACGAAGAGCGATCTAGACCGCGGTTGACGTGCTCTCGACGCACAGGGCACCCTGGTTCTTCAGGTACAGGGGGCACCCACCACCACACAGCGGCAGCTCATCGCAGGAACGACATTTCTCCATCACCCAGTCCCTGTTCCTGAGACTCACCGCCTCCTCATGATTCCAGATGGAACCCCAGTCGTCTCGAAGTATGTTCCCCAGGCTCGAATAGTAGCTCTGGCAGGGAATGACGTCCCCGTTGGGCTCGACGCACATGTTGTACCTGGCGGCCGTACAGAACTTGGCTCCCAACTCCAGATCCACCGGATGGAACTCACAATACTGCGTCGGCGTGTACCAGATGAGCCTCATCCCCTCAGCGATCGCCTTGTCGCGCACCCTGACCATGAGACCTTCCAGCTCTGTTTCCAGGATGCCGATGCCGCTGGAGGGCCCCTTCCCAGAATAGATGAGACTGTTGCAGGCAAAGGTCTCGATCCCCAGCTCCTTCAGGAACTCTATGGTCCGCTCGAACTGCGGAGCGTTCAGAGTGGTCAGCGTGCTATTGGTGATCGTATAGACGTCCGTGGCGACCGCGTTCTTGATGCCCTGCACCGTCTGCTTCCAGACCTCTGCCCCCACCATCCGGTTGTGGATCGCCTCGTCGTGAGACTCCAGCGTGATCTGAATGTGGTCCAACCCCGCGTCCACCAGCTCTTCAAGGTACCCTTCGTCCGCCAGCTTGATGCCGTTGGTTAGCAGACCAGCGACCAGCCCCACGTCCTCGGCGTGCCGAACCAGCTCGACCAGGTCGGGGTACAGGGTCGCCTCTCCCCCGGTGAAGACCACGTGCGGTATGCCCAGGTCCCACAGCTTGTCGATAACCTGTTTCCACTCCGCCGTGGTCAGGCTCTCCATATCCCTGGGGCGGCCAACGTAGCAGTGCCCGCAGTCAGCGTTGCACCTGTAGGTGAGCGCCAGGTCCATACGGTAGGGCGCCGAGACAGGTGTGTTGAAGGGTTCGATCCTCTGTACGTCCAGATACGAGATGGGGCACACGTTGTCGGTGGTAGCCAGGGTGAAGATGGTGTCTTTCAGGTGCTCGTAATCCTCGCGCAGCCTGGCCGTCGACGCTTTGTAACGCCTCTTCAGCTCTCTGACCGCCTCATCTGTGTCTTTGCCCTCGACGAGCAGCTTGGCATGCTCGGTGGCCGTCTTGTTGAGGTGCAAGACCTTCGCGGCGTTGACCACCAGGATACCCTCGCCGTTATCCTCCACCCGCAAATGGATCCGGAATCGCTGGTCAGCACCATCCGGAGTCATGTAATGGAACATGCCCTTCTCCAAGGGTTCGGGTGCCGTAGGAAAGAAGGTGTCCTTCAAAGACCGCCAAACGCTCATCACACGCCCTCCGCCCGTTTTCTAGAATGTCGCAGCGCCCTCGTCACTCCGCGACCCCGACGGTGCCCTGGCCCGTCGACATCGTGCGCGCATCCCTCTACTTCCGCTAGTATACCATAGAGGATAGTCTCAAGCAAAAGAGGCCGCCTCAACAGAGACTGAGGCGGCCTCCGATGTTTCCCGCGAGCGCGTTGCTCCAGGGAGACTATTAGCGAATGTCGAAGGTGACCTGGACCTGCACCGAGACCTCCAACTGGCCCGGCTGCACCGGCGCCGCACCTCCGCCTATCGCTCTCTCCGCGGTAGCGTAGATCGGCTCCAGATAGTACGGTGGCGACTCCGTGAAGGATTCGTTGATGTACCGGGGTCTCCCCAGCCCTACACCAGCCAACTGAGCCAGCGCCTCTGCCTTGTCTCGCGCCTGAGCCATCGCGTCGGCCCTGGCCTCTTCACGTAGCGCTGTGGGATCATCGAACGTGAACCGGATGCCGTAGATGTTATTGGCTCCCGCCCCGGTCGCCGCATCCAGTACGTCTCCCGCCTTGTCTACCTCTCGCAGTTTCACCACCACGGAGTTGTCGACCACGTAGCCGATGACCCGCTGCTCGTCGTCCTCCCAGTCGATCTCAGCCCGGACGCTGTAATCCACCGTCTGGACGTCCTCCTCAGCGACTCCCAGCTCCAGGATCGCAGCCATCACGTCGGCCATCCGCTCGTCGTTCTCCGCGGCCGCCGCCCGGGCTTCTGCATTCCTCGTCTCCACCCCGATGGTGATCATGGCCAGATCTGGTTTCGCCGTCGCTTTTCCCTGGGCCATGACTGTGATGCCGGTCGGCTCTGTCACACCGCCCGACGGGCTAGGCACCGCCACCACCATCAACTGAAGCACCAGCACGACAGCCACTAGGACCAGGCCCACTGCACCCACGACGATACCTGCTTTGGACATCTCGACTTGCCCTCCTTACAGACTTGGTCTGATCGCGCCCCAAAAGCGCGTCTCTCTCAGCATGTAGACGACGCGGAGAGGAAGAAGGTTCCCCAGCCCCAGGGAGGAGCGAGAAACAAGAGCGGAGGCTAGCACCATACCACAAAAAAGGCCCCAGCTCACGCCGGGGCTCCCATGCTCAGTGCCGAGAAAGGGACTCGAACCCTTACGGGGTTACCCCCACTGCGCCCTGAACGCAGCGCGTCTACCTGTTCCGCCACCTCGGCACGGCACCTGAAGCCAGTATATACTCACTGGACCCGTTTGTCAAGTCATTCCTGCGGCTCCTCGCTGACCACCATTCTCCGGGTCTTGATGTACCACTGGCTGACGGTACGGAAGCGATCGCTGGGGTCGACGAGGGGACTCAACTGCACGCCGTTCACCATCTCGTCGACCGCGTAGTTGTACACCGGGTAGTAGAGCAGCAAGGCCGGCACCTCGTCGGCGAATAGATCCTGGAAGTCCCGGTACAGTTCGGCTCGTTCGGCTTGATCGGTGCTCTGGCGGCCCTGCTCCAGGAGCTGGTCGATGTCCACGTTGTTTAGGCCGCCATAGTTCTGCCCCTCCCCACCAATCTGCGTCGAGTGCCACATCAAGTAGGGGTCAGGATCGCTGGGCAGATTGCCCCAACTGAACAACAGCGCATCGAAGTTGCGGGGTCGAAGGGCCTCGTTCACCACCCAGGCGCTGTCTTCCACGACGGGCACTACTCTGACTCCCACCTCCCACAGTTGGCGGGCGATCTCTTCGATGATCTGTCGACGCAGAGGGTCCTTGTTGGTAAGCAGGTTGAACTCCAGCCTGACCTGCTCCTTCTCGCGAACACCGTCATGATCGCTGTCCACCCAGCCGGCCTCCGTCAGCAATTCAGCGGCCTTGCCCGGATCGTAGGTGTACTGGTGGACATCGTGGTTGTACGCCCAGGAGTCAGGCATGATCGGGGTGTGGGCCACGATGCCCTGCCCGTCGAGGATGCTATCGATGATACCCTGGCGGTCGATGCCCCACAGCAACGCCTGCCGCACCTCCTTGTCTTCGAAGATGGGCAGGTCGAGATTGAGAAAGATCAACGTGTAGCCGGACAGACGCGCGGTGTACAGGTTCAGGTACTCCTCCTCCCGCACCTTGGGCAGGTCCTCCGGCAAGACCTCGCTGATGCCCTCCACCTCGCCTTGCTGATAGGCGGTGAAGATGCTCTGGTTGTCCGGATAGAACTTGAACTCGATCTTCGAGAGGAGAGGTTGCTCGCCGTAGTAGTCCGGGTTGGCCTCCAGGATCACGTAGTCGGTGCTGACCTCACTGATCTTGAACATGCCCGTCCCCACGGGGCGCACGCTGAACTGATCTCCCGGCAGGTCGCCGGCCGGAACGCTGGCCAGCACGTGCTCCGGAAGCATGCCCACCGTCGTGTAATCCAGGAACGTGGCCAGCGGGGCCTGCAAGGTGAACGTGACGGTGTAGTCGTTGATCTTCTCGGCGACCACCGTGCGCCACAGCTCGGCCAGTTCAGGTGGGCCCTGGTAGTCCTCATCCTGCATGGCGCTTACCGTGAACAGCACGTCATCTGCCGTGAACGCCTCCCCATCGTGCCAGACCACGTCCCTGCGCAGATAAAAGGTGTACACCAGGCCATCGTCAGACAAGTCCCAGTCCCTGGCCAGAGCAGGCACGATCTCGCCACGCTCGTTGAGGTCGGTGAGACCCGAGAAGATGAGGGAGACCAGATCGGTGTCGACCTGGTTGTACTGACAGAGGATGGGGTTGATGTAGCTGGGGCGTCCGGCGACGCCCTCCACGTAGGTGCCACCGGCGTCAGGGACGACCACGGTGGTGGTGGTGTACGCGACATACCACAGGAGCAGAATGATCAGCGCCACGCCTACGATGGCGATGACAGCTTGCCAGCGGATATGTCTCGTCAAGGGAAGAATCAGGCTCCTTCCAGAGGTCTAGGGCGAAGGTCTGCCCCTACACCGGGGCTTTACGGCTTGACAAGAACCGAGGCCAGCGAGAAGACGAAGAAGACAACCGTCAGGACGATGGTGAGGTTGAACAACGTCTTCTCTGCACCGCGGCGCGTCTTGTAGATCCCGGCGTCAGTGCCCCCGAAGATGCCCCCCAGGCCCTGACCTTTGACCTGGAGAAGAACGGCCACGATGAGACAGGTCGAGATTATGATCTGCACGATTTGCAAGTAGCCAAGCACTTGACCACCTCCAGACTTCCTACATTATAGCATCCCACCCGTCCACCTGTCAAACTCCGCCCACAGGAGGTTGTCATGTAGGGGCGACCCGGCGGGTCGACCCTACTCTTACCATACCCTCCAGCACCGTCTTTCAGTTTGGGGTCGATTCAAGTATAATGAATCGAAGCCAACGTAAAGACACTACCAGTGCCCTGCGAGCACTCTCTCCCCGGCCATGGACCAGGAAAGAATCAGGAACTTCTCCATCATCGCACACATCGATCACGGCAAGTCCACCCTGGCGGACCGCCTGCTGGAGTACACAGGCACTATCTCCCCCCGGGAGATGGCCGATCAGGTCCTGGACCAGATGGACCTGGAGCGCGAGAAGGGCGTGACCATCAAGTCCTCCGCCGTGCGCATGCGCTACCAGGCCGACGATGGCCAAGAGTACGAGCTCAACCTCATCGACACGCCGGGCCACGTGGACTTCACCTACGAGGTCTCCCGGGCCCTGGCGGCCTGCGAAGGCGCCGTCCTGGTGGTGGATGCCACCCAGGGGGTGGAAGCGCAGACTCTGGCCAACCTCTACCTGGCCCTGGAGCACGATCTGGCCATCATCCCCGTGGCCAACAAGATCGACCTGGAAAGCGCCCGCCCGGAGGATGTGGCGCACGAGCTGGAAGAGCTGCTGGGCATCCCGGCGGAGCAGGTGCTGCGAACCTCGGCACGAGAAGGGATAGGGACCAAGGGTGTCCTGGAGGCCATCGTCAGGGCCGTCCCGCCGCCCCAGGGTCATTCTGAAGCCCCCCTGCGCGCTCTCATCTTCGACTCCCACTACGACCCGTACAAGGGCGTGGTGGCCTACGTGAGGATCGTGGACGGCCAGCTAAGGGGTCACCAGCGACTCGAGCTTATGTCAAACGAGCGGGCCTTCGAGCCTCTGGAGATCGGTGTCTTTACACCAGGAATGAGACCCACATCTGAGCTGGCCACCGCCGAAGTGGGATACATCGCCACCGGCCTCAAGAACGTCCGGGACTGCTCCGTGGGCGATACGATCACCACCGCCACAGACTCCGCCCAGGAGCCGCTCCCCGGATACCGGCCCATCAAGCCCATGGTCTTCGCCGGACTCTATCCCGCGGAAGCTGAAGACTATCACCTGTTGAGGGATGCCCTGGACAAGCTGCACCTCAACGATGCTTCGCTCTCCTACCAGCCAGAGGACTCCCAGGCTCTGGGCTTCGGCTTTCGCTGCGGGTTTCTGGGCCTCTTCCACATGGAGATCGTCCAGGAACGGTTGGAGAGGGAATACGGCCTCAGCCTCCTGGCCACGGCGCCCAGCGTGGAATACCACGTCCTGACCGGGGACGGCGAGCTGATCGAAGTCGACCGCCCCGCTGATCTGCCGGCACCGGTGGACATCGAGTCTATCGAGGAGCCGTGGGTCAAGATCAGCGTCTTCAGTCCCGAGGACTACATCGGCCCCATCATGGAGCTGGTCACTTCCCGGCGCGGCGAGTACGAGTCCATGGAATACCTGGACCCTCAGCGGGTGCTGCTCACCTACCAGATGCCTTTGGGCGAGATGATCGTGGAGTTCTACGACCAGCTCAAGTCTCGCACCAGGGGATACGCCTCTCTCGACTACGCCCTGTCTGGCTACCGGCCTGGGGACCTGGTCAGGCTCGACGTGCTGGTGAACAATCAGGCGGTGGATGCGTTGTCCCTGATCACCCACAGGGACCAGGCCTACGGCAAGGGCAGCTTGCTGGTCAAGAAGCTGAAGGAGGTGATCCCCCGGCAGTTGTTTCCCGTGCCGATTCAGGCCGCCGTGGGCAGCCACGTCATCGCTCGCGAGACGGTGAAGGCGCTGCGCAAGAACGTGCTGTCCAAGTGCTACGGCGGCGACGTGACCCGCAAACGGAAGCTGCTGGAGAAGCAGAAGGCCGGAAAGAAGAGAATGAAGAAGATCGGCCAGGTGAACATCCCCCAGGAAGCGTTCATGGCCGTCTTGAACCTGTCGGAAGAGTAGGAACAGCCAGAGCAGGCCATGACCTCAGGCACCACCCGGCTGACCATCCTCCATACCAACGATCTGCACGGGCGCATCGAGCAACTGCCGTTCCTCAGCGCCATGGCCAGGGCCATCCGCAGGGAAGTGGCCAGCCAGGGGGGCCACGCGCTGCTCTGGGACGCGGGCGACGCAGAGGATCGTATCCTCCTGGAGAGCGACGTCACCAAGGGCGCGGCGATCGTGCCGCTGATGTCTGCCGTGGGCTACGACGCAGCGGCGGTCGGCAATTCCATCGGCGTCACCTACGGCCCCCAGAACCTGTCCCAGCTGGCGAAGATCGCCCCCTACCCGCTGATGGCCGCGAACCTGGCCTGGTCCGACACCGGCCAACTGGTAGAGGGGTTGGTGCCGTACAAGCTGTGGGACCTGGGCCCGGCCAGGCTGGGCGTGGTGGGGCTCACCGCTCCCTCCGTGGCCTACTCGTCGTTCGGCGCTCGCTGCTACGTCCCGGCGCCCCTGGTCACGGAGCTGACCCGTCACCTGCGGGAGCAGGGAGCCACCATCATCTCCATCCTCTCGCACCTGGGGCTGGAGGATGACCGGGCGCTGGCCGAGTCAGTGGAAGGCATCGATCTCATCGTCGGTGGGCACTCGCACACCCTGCTAGAGGAGCCTCTGCTGGTCCAGGGGACGCTCATCACCCAGGCCGGCTCCTACGGACAGCACCTGGGTCAGATCGACCTGGAGGTAGACGACGCCTCTGGAAGGGTCTTGGAGCGACGGGCACAGGTGCTGCCGGTGGAGACGTCCCGAGCCGACGACGTGGTGGTGGAGGCCATCCAGGCGCAGGCGCAGGAGGTGCAGAAGCTGCTGGGTCGCGTCGTCGGTCAGACCGTGGCCTTCCTAGACGTGAACTACTTCCAGGAATGCGCCCTCGGCAACTTCCTGGCTGACGTATTACGAGCGCGCATGGGCACCGAACTGGCCTTCGTGGTCACCGGCATGCTGGACGAGGCCCTCAGGGAAGGCCCCATCACCTTCGGCGACCTGTGCAGAGCCACGTCCTCCACGGCCAACCCCGGCCGGGCTGAGCTGACCGGCGAGCAGATACTGGGCGCCCTGAACCACGGTCTCCGCCCTGAGGTGGCGCAGGACCGTCCATCTCCCATGCGCGGCAACCCCCAGGGGATCCTTCAGGTGTCGGGACTCACGGTCACCTACGACCCTTACGGCGACCCCCAGGAGCAGGTGGTGGCGGTTCTGGTAGGAAAGGAACCGCTGGACAGGAACCGTACCTACACTGTGGCCTCGACAGACTGGGAGCTGGGCCACCTCACCGCCTACGTCGACCTGGACCGGGACGACGTGAGATACGACGTACCGACGATTCTCCGCGAAGCGATGGAGGAGCATTTGCGTCAGCACTCTCCCATCTCCGTAGCAGTGGAGGGGAGAATGCAGCCCGTATGAAAGCCAGAGCTCTTCCGGGGGGTTACAGCCCCACTTTCTACCTGGCCTTCCTGTCCTGCTTTCTCTTCTTCAGCAGTATTCACTTGCTGATCACACCGCTGCCCACCTACATCGAGGCCCTGGGAGGGGGCCCGGTCCACGTCGGGCTGGCCGGGACGACCTTCGCCCTGGCGGCCCTCGTCCTCCGCCCCTGGATGGGCCGCCTGGTGGACACTCGAGGGCGCAAGATAGCCCTGCTCATCGGAACGGCCGTCTTCACCGTAGGGCCTCTGTGCTACATTGTGACCACCACCCTGCCCGCCTTTCACCTGGCGCGGGTCTTCCACGGCATCGGCATCGCCGCGTTCACCAGTGCGTACTTTGCCCTCATCGCCGACGTCACGCCGCCCGCCCGCTGGGGTGAAGCCCTGGGACTGGCCGGCGTCGCCGCCTCTCTCTCCGTGATCATCGCCTCACCCGCAGGGACGGCGCTCCTCGAACACACCAGCCATCGACTGGTCTTCGTCGCCTCCAGCCTGACGGCACTGGCCAGCTTCGCCGTCGCCCTTTCCATCCACGAGTCCAGACGGGCGGTCGTCGCCTCCCAGAGCCTGGATTCCAGCCAAGAGGGCCTGCTCGACGTGATCAAGCTGCCTGGCGTGAGCGCACCGTCCATGGTCACTCTGGCCCTGGGGCTGAGCTACGGCGCGGTCTACTCCTTCCTGCCCCTCTTTGCCCGAGATCGCAACCTGGGCAACGTGGGGTTCTTCTTCACCGGCCTGAGCCTCTCCATGGTGGTCTCCCGATCCATGGGCGGACGGGTGTCGGACAGGCTGGGCCGCCTCCCTGTGATCCTGCCCATGGGTGGCCTCCTGGCCCTCAGCCTGGCGGGCCTCAACTGGACCTACGCCTTCGGCACGCTCATGCTCATGGCCGTCTTTCATGGCTTGGGCTTCGGGGGCGCCCGGGTGGTCCTGGAGACCATGGTCGTGGACAGCGCACCGGCCAGGGTGAGAGGAAGGGCCTTGAGTATCGTGTACTTCTGTTTCGACACCGGCCTGGCCGCCAGCGGGCTGTTGTTGGGGCCGGTCATCGATCTGGCGGGATACGGGATGGCCTTCCTCTTGGTGGGTGGTGTCTGCGTCCTCGCTCTGATCCTCTTCGCGGCGGCCATGAGGCGGGCAGAGACCGCCTAGTATCCCGAGCTCAGACAGGCCCCTGGTCGGCCACTTCCAGCAGGACCTCCAGCACCCTCCCTGCCGTCACCCCCCAATCGAAGGCCCGCAACCGGTCACGGCCCCGCCGCACCAGTTCGGAGCGTAGTGCTCGATCCATGATAACCCGCAACGTGGCCTGGGCTATCCCCTCCACGTCCAGGGGGTCGACCAGCAGCGCCGCCTCCCCCGCCACCTCGGCCAGGGCGGAAGTGTCCGAGGTCACCACGGGCACGCCGTACGCGGCGGCCTCCAGGATGGGGAAACCGAAGCCCTCGTACAGCGAGGGGAAGAGGAAAGCCTCGGCCCCGGCGAAGAGGCCGGCCTTCTCCCGGCCCACGTATCCGGTGAGCACCACGTCCACGCCGTGTGGTGAGGCGTTGATCAAGCGCGCCACCTCCTCGAACCCCACGCCGGGCGTGCCCCCCAGCACCAGTTGATGCGGCAGGCCGCGCTCTTTGAGCCTCAGGAAGGCCTGCACGATGCGCGCCACGTTCTTCTTCGTCTCCAACCGCCCCAGGAAGAGGAGGTACGGCGGGGTGATCTCGTACCGCTCCAACGTGGCGGCCACCTGGTCAGGTGTCGGCAGCTCCGCCTCGGTGACGGTCAACCCGGAGAGGACGGCTTCGATGCGCGCCGGGTCAACACCGTAGATGCGCACCAGGTCGTCCTTCGTGGCCTGGGAGACAGCGATGATCTTCGCCGCCGTGCGCAGGGCGAAGCGGGTGGTGAGCTCCAGGTACCAGCGCGCCAGCGGCGAGTAACACTCCGGGAAGTAGTGAAAGGCCACGTCGTGGATGGTGGTCACGCAGCGCGGCGGACGCAGGAAGGGGATGACGTTGGCCGGAGCGAAGAACACGTCGGGCTTCAGCCGTCGCAGCTCCGTGGCCATCCGAGTCTGCGCCCACAGGGTGCGTCGCGGTATCTCGAGAGGGACGAAGTTGGAGGGCAGGTCCCCGAACTCCTCCGGCACCCTGTCGTTCAACAAGAGGGTGTACTGGTTGGTGGAGTCCAGCCGCGCCAGAGCCAGGATCAGGTGTAGCGTGTAGAACTCCGTGCCGGTCCGGCGTTTCTTGGCCGCCGGGGAAGCGTCGATGGCGATCCTCTTCACCCTACGCCCTCCACCGGTTTCCGGGCCACGGCGGTGAGCCCGTACTCGACGAAGAGCAGCCCAGCCAGGTTGGCCCCCTGCGAACGGAGCATCCTCCGTGCCCACGCTCCCTTCCACATCCGTCTGGTGAGGGCGAAGAGCGAAGACTTCACCCTCCCCCCCTCTGGGGCTCCCTCCTCCCCGTCCAGCATGGCGCGCAGCGCCCCGGGGAGGTAGTAGCGGGGATTCAGCCCTGCGGCCCCGAAGGCCTGGCGGTAGTCGAGGATGGTATAGGCGTGCTCGTTGATGCCCGCCTCCGTCTCCTCGTTGTCCACGCGTTTGTCCTTGAGGATCCTGTAGCACGGCTCACTGGTCAGCGCCAGCCTCCCTCCCTCTCTCAGCACGCCAGCGCACTGTATCACCACCTGACCCAGCATCGGGCTATGGTGGATGCTGGCCACGGAGAGCACCAGGTCGAAGGTCTCAGGACGAAAGGGCAGCTTCTCCATGCTGGCCAGGACCCGCTCGAAGGGAGGGGTCCCCTGCCGCAGGTACACCTCCCCCGTCTCCAACCCTCCTGCCCGTCTGTCCCTCACCACGTCCAGGGCCACCACCTGGCACCCCGCCCGCGCCAGAAAAGCGCTGGCCCAGCACCGTCCAGCCCCCAGCTCCAGCACCCGCTCTCCACCGCGCAGGTCCAGCAGTTCCATCAGGCCGAAGAAGTTGTCGCCCTGCCTCTTCCAGTGGGCTACGCTCTGGAGGTTGGAGGTGACGCCCTGGTGCACGCGGGGCAGGGACAGGATCCACTCCTCCCTCATCTCCTCGGCGCCGCCCTGAAGGAACCTCTCCCAGCCGGCCCGCTCCCGAAGGACCGCCTCGGGCGGGTGCGGAAGGAGGTCCAGGACACCGTGGCTGAGGGCGTAGCGAGCGCCGCAGGCCCCACACTCCAGCCAGCCCTCGGTGAGAACGTCTGGCTGTGCGCTGCGCAGGGCTTCCAGGTGCCAGTGGCCTTCCCCGCAGGCCGGGCAAACCAGCCAATCCAGTAGCTCCTCTCTCATGGTCAGCCTATCATATCAGCGCTATGGGGCAGAGTCAAGGCAAGGACGTTGGGGCGAGGCGGCCTTGCCCCCCTTCTTTGCCTCGTCGCCGCACGGCATGCCGTGCGGCTACACCCAACGCGCGCGCTGCACACATCCTCCCACCTGCGAATCCCTTGCCCCCCGCAATCCGTAGGGCAAGCTTAAGCTTGCCTAGCGCTGGATGCCTGATCCTGCGCGTGCCTTCCACGCTCCCATGTCGGCGCCAATACCTGTCCTGCCACCCTCGCCCCACGTCGAGCTGAAGCTCGACGCTACATCAGCCCTAAACGCGCCACAGCGCGTTCCTCCCCCCCACCACCCCCTGCTGCACCCCGTCCCCTGCGTCACCAAGCAGGCATTCCCCATGCCCGGCGACTCGGCCTGCCCCCCCGCCCCTACCCCCGTTCCCAGCCGCACCTGACGTGACACCTGTCACCAGACATGGTACAATAGCCTGTGACCATCGCCGCTGCTCGAAACGGAGGAATAGCCCGTGAGCACGGAAGAAGACCTCATCCCCGAGGAAGCCATCGGGGGTGGTGGCGCGGCACGCGCCCCATCCCGGCCTCCCTGTGGCTCCGTGGTTCACCATTTCTACTCAAGCACACCGTTCGGCAGCGATGAACGAAGCGTTGGACTTCTCTGTGACGCCATAGGCCCCGGCTTCGGGGCGTTCGACGCCGTCCTGACCGGCTACTGCTACCCCTCACGGAGATCGCCAGCGAGGTGGTTACGGTGAAGAAGAACCTGTGCGGAATAGCCAAGCTCCTGATTCTGCTCGTCGCGCTGGCTCTAGTCATGCCGGCGCGAAACCCTGTGGAAGCCCAGGAAGGAGGGCAAACGGTAACCCTCGAGCTGATCCCCGTGGGTATCGAAGGGGAGGTCGGCGGGTCGATATCCTTCCGTCTCCCCCCAGGCTACGAACCGTGGGGGTCCTATCCCCACGAATCCAGGTGGGGGCCGGCCACGGCTATCTGGACCGACTACGATTACCACGGCACACGAGTGGTCCAGACCGTGACCTTCCCCGATGGTGCCCAGGACCGACGTACAGGCGATGAGATCGACGGCGTCGGCTTTGGCGGCGGCGTGCTCTATGTCAGAGGGTATGCGGACATTCACACCGAGGCGGAGGAGTCCCAGAGGCCGTACGTGGCGGGGGTGATCTACGAGGAAGGGGCCACTACCGTAGCTGGGGATGGAGTGGCGTACGATGCGTACTACTACCTCTCCTCACGGACCGAAGAGGAGCAAGGGGACTATGAGTGGGTTTACGGCTACCACAATCTGGCGCTCAGGATAGCGCTCTCCGACACTGAGCCCCTTTACACCCTCTGGCTTCACTTCTGGACCTGGGGGCCTGCCGACTTCACCGACAGCCAGGGTACGGATTATACTTTCACGCTGGACGGCAACCCGGCGATGGACGCCCACCACGAATACCTGAAGGCCATGCTCTCCAGCGTCACCATCACCGGCTGGAAGGCGCCACCGGCTGTCGCACCGCCAGAGACGGAGCTCACCGGCAGCGACTGGCTGGATACGATCCCCCTGCCCACGGAAATCTCCACCGAGCCCAAGGTGGTGGGCACGAACCTGGGACTGGCTCTCTTCTTCGCCCTGGCCTTCGGGCTCACTTCGGAGCTCTTCAACGCCACCCTGAAGGAGAACGAAGAGCTCCTCCACGCCCGGCTGGCACCAGTGCTGGCGCCTCTCCGGCGTGGAAAGAAGCGGCTGCCGCGCCTGGAGGGAGGGCGGTGGACCCGTTTCGCCAAAGCGATGCTCATGCTCCTCCTCTCAGCCCTCCTCTACGCCTTTCTCGACCCTGGATTCGGCCTCAGCCCCAGCGGGGCCATCGTCTTCCTTTCCCTCTTCGTCGCCCTGCTGGTGGTGGTCTACTCGTACGACGGGTGCCAGGCCCTGCTGGGAGCCAGGTTCTACGAGCTGAGGTCCCGCTTTCAACTCTTCCCCATCGCCCTGGCTTTTGGTCTGGCTTGCGTGCTGGTCACGCGAGGTATGGACTTCCACCCTGGCTATCTCTACGGCTTCGTGGCTGGCCTGGGTCTGCTGGGTCTGGAGGCGGAGACACCACGCCGCCAGGCGCTTCTGGTGCTGGGGGGCGTCGGGGCGCTCCTGGCCGCCACCCTGGTGGCCTGGGGGTTGGCCGTGCCGGTGGCTGGGCTGGCCGAGGGTGGCCTGCCTGGCGCCTCGGTTCTCTACGGCGTGCTGGTGGCCATCTTCGTCGCCGGGCTGGAGGGCCTCCTCTTTTCCCTGGTGCCGCTGGCTTTCATGGACGGATCCAAGGTCATGGCCTGGAGCCGGGTCGTCTGGGCGGTGACCTTCGGCCTGGCAGCCTGGCTGTTCTTCCACGTGCTCATCAACCCCGGCAGCGCTTATCTGGAGGCACTGAGCAGCAAGAAGGTCCTGTTGATGGTGGGGACGTTGGCCGCCTACGGTGCCCTGACCGCCGGCACCTGGCTCTGCTTCCGGTGGTATGGGCCAGAAAGCGAGCCAGGACAGGCCGGGCCAGCTATGGAGACCATGCAAAGAAAAGGCCGAGCCGGCCGCCGCTGACATGGTGGGGGAGGGCCCTCTCGCCGAACCAGCGGCGAGGGTCCCTGACGAGGTCAAGCGGGTACTGCTGGCTGCTCAGCCTGGTTTCCTGCCGGGACATCCTTGCGCTACCCCACACCGTCCTGTAGGGCAAACTTCAGTTTGCCGCACCCCACACCCCGCAGCGATGCCACCGCCCTGTAGGGGCACGGCATGCCGTGCCCCTACCAAGGCGTACACCCCACCTGTTTTTCTGAGCGCAGCGAAGAATCTCAGGCACAGATTCTTTGCTTCGACTGGGCTCAGGGCAAGCTCTGGTTCGCGCCTCAGGACGACAGGGGGACCGGGCCCCGAGGGCGGGTGATCCACCAAGTCTTGCCGCGCGGGCCTCGCCCCGCGCTGGGCAAGCCAGCTTGCCCTCGCTGGCCAGTTGTGCTACTATTGATTGACTTCGCCCCTACTTCGAGAACCGCTCGACAGACGCCTCGCCCCGGCAATGACCCGGGTCTGCCCACGCGCCAGAGGAGGAAAGCTTGGTGGCTCAAGAGGATCGCCCACAGGCAACCGCCCCGCCGGAGAGCCGTCGGGAGATCGAGGGTCTCGTCCAGCGCTTCGCCCGCAACCGCGACGTGTACACCCGCCCCGACTACAAAGAGACCCAGGTCCGCGTGGAGTTCATCGACCCCTTCTTCGAGGCCCTGGGCTGGGACGTGCGCAACGTCAAAGGGTACGCGGAACAGTACAAGGACGTGGTCCACGAGGACGCCATCAAGATCAGCGGGGCCACCAAGGCCCCCGACTACTGCTTCCGCGTGGGCGGGGTGAGGAGGTTCTTCCTGGAGGCCAAGAAGCCCTCCACCGCGGTCAAGGGTGAGGTAGGCCCGGCCTACCAACTGCGCCGCTACGCCTGGAGCGCCAGGCTGCCCCTCAGTCTGCTCACCGACTTCGAGGAGCTCGCCGTCTACGACTGCCGCCAGCGGCCCCGGCCCACCGACAAGGCTGGCGTGGGCCGGGTGATGTATTACACCTTCGACCAGTACCTGGAGCGCCTGGACGAGATCTACTCCATCTTCGCCCGGGAATCGGTCCTCAAAGGCTCCTTCGACCGGTACGTGGAGGACACCAAACGCCAGCGCGGCACCAGCGAGGTGGACGTGGAGTTCCTCAAGGAGATCGAGGGCTGGCGCGACGAGCTGGCCCGCAACCTGGCCCTGAGGAACCCCCAGCTCTCCGTCCACGAGCTGAACTTCGCCGTGCAGCGCACCATCGACCGCATCATCTTCCTGAGGATGTGCGAGGACCGGGGCATCGAGAGGTATGGCGGCCTGCTGGGCCTGACCGCCGGTCCCCACGTCTACGACCGTCTGGGGGAGCTGTACCGCGAGGCCGATCAGAAGTACGACTCCGACCTCTTCGACTTCCAGGCGGACAGACTGACCAGGTCCCTCTCCCTCGACGACAAGACCCTCAAGCCCATCCTCTCCGGCCTGTACTACCCCGACTGCCCCTACGAGTTCTCCGTGCTCCCCCCGGAGATCCTGGGCCAGGTGTACGAGCAGTTCCTGGGCAAGGTCATCCGCCTCACCGCGGGCCACCGGGCCAAGGTGGAGGAGAAGCCGGAGGTGAAGAAGGCGGGCGGCGTGTACTACACCCCCTCCTACATCGTGGAGTACATCGTCCAGCAAACGGTGGGTCGCCTCATCGAAGGCAAGACGCCCCAGCAGATCTCCAAGCTGCACATCCTGGACCCCGCCTGCGGCTCCGGATCGTTCCTGCTGGGCGCTTACCAGCACCTGCTGGACTACCACCGGCGCTGGTACGAAGAGCACGACCCGGAGAAGTACGCCACGGCCAAGCGCCCCGCCCTGTACCAGGGCCGCGGGGGCGAGTGGCGGCTGACCACGGGGGAGAAGAAGCGCATCCTGCTCAACAACATCTACGGCGTGGACATCGACCGCCAGGCGGTGGAGGTGACCAAGCTGAGCCTGCTGCTCCAGGTGCTGGAGGGAGAGAGCCAGGAGACGTTGGGCCAGCAGTTGAAGCTGTGGCGGGAGAGGGCCCTGCCCGACCTGGGGGAGAACATCAAGTGTGGCAACTCCTTGATCGGCCCGGACTACTTTGAGGGGCAGTTGCTGCCCGACGAGGAGGAGATGCGCCGGGTGAACCCCTTCGACTGGGAGAAGGAGTTCCTCCAGATTATGAAGGCGGGCGGCTTTGACGCGGTCATCGGGAACCCGCCCTACATCCGCATCCAGAGGATCGAGCATAGCGTGGCGGACTACCTCTTCCGCTCCTATCGGGCTCCGACAAGCAAGACCGACCTCTCTCTGGTGTTTCTTGAGCGCGCTCTGGCCCTAGCAACGGACAGCGGACTTGTCGGCTTCATATGCACGTCTCAGTGGCTGTCGACAGACTACGGGCGGAACATGCGGGCCATGCTGTCCGATGGGCGACTTCACCAAGTGGTCGACTTCGGCTCCCTGCCAGTCTTCCAGAAAGCCAATACATACCCTGCGATCCTGATCCTGAGCCCGACCCGATGCGACGCCCTTGCGCTTAAGCGGATCCGGCGAGGTGAACAGCTGAACCTGCCGGGCATCCAAGCTACCGATCCGGTCTTGATCGATCTGGATGGACTATCGGACGACCCATGGAACCTTGGGCGTTTGGATATACCAACGCTGCTCGGCGAGCGCGGGCTCGAATGGAGACCGCTCAGCGCGTACGCGAACGCGTACATCGGAGTCCTGACCGGCATGGACAGGGCCTTCGTCGTCGAGACGAGGGCTGCCAAGCAACTCCAGTTGGAGACGGACCTGCTCTTGCCGTACGCGTACCGAGGGGCCGAAGTCCAGCGATATGCTCAGGTGGAGCCTGGGGCCCTGGTGATTTACCCGTACCGTGAAGGGCCAGGGGGCGCGCCGAGGCTCATCCCCGAACCAGAACTGAGGCGGCACTACCCGAATATCCACCAGCATCTCGTGGCTCACAAGGATGCTCTGCGTGAGCGAAGAGATAGCCGGAGATTCTACGCGAAGGGGCCAGACTGGTATCGTCACCTGCGCGCGGGCTCCTTCGACTACATTCATGCCCGCAAGCTCCTCGTCAAGGGTATTGAGACCCGTACGGTCGTAGGCCTGTTGGACGCGGGGACAGCATTCAATGGCGCGAACTGTCCGGGCGTAATCGTCGAAGAGCCACAACAACTCTCGCCTCTCTACATCCTGGGGATCCTCAATTCCGGCGTCATGTCGTATCACCTTCGGATGATCTGCCCGGCGAAGCTAGGCGGCTACACTAGATTCAATGCTCGCGGCATCAACAGTGCACCCATCCGCACCCTCAGTCGCACAGACCGGGCCGAGGAAGCCCGACACGACAAGATGATCGCGCTGGTGGAGCGGATGTTGGACCTGCATGAGAAGCTGGCCGCGGCCACCATCCCCGCCGACAAGAAACTCTACCAGCGTCAGATCGAGGCCACAGATGAGGAGATAGACGCGCTGGTGTATGAGTTGTATGGGTTGACCGAGGAGGAGATCGCTATCGTGGAGGGTCGGGCGTGAGCGGACGGCGCAGCTGGTCGAGCCGCACATCCGCTGGTAGGCGCGATGGCCCCGAATCTCGCAATCAGGGCAACCCAATGGGCAGCTAGGTTCGACAGCCGGCCGCGGCCGTGCGGATATTGGCTGGGCCGGGAGCGCGGAGAGTTGGAGTGACCGCAGTTGTAGGCGTAAGTTTCCTCTCGGAAGTCATAATGATCGCAGATACTAGGGTGTCCTGGCCAGGCGCCCCACGGCCACCAGCAGATATGTTGCGGAAGCTGTACCCGGTCTTTTCGCCGCGAACTCCACAAAAGGCAGCTGTGCTGGGTTTCTCCGGCACAATATCGGCGGCCAAAACAGTAATGATACACCTCGTGAAGGACAAGCTTCGCAACTACAATCGGCCCCTGATAATGGTCAATCTGAAAGACCATTTGAAGTGCTGGATAGAAGAAGTGACGGTGACCTGCCTGAGTCCGAGGAGCAGAACCGGCCTCACCTTCATGCTCTGCGGGCTTGAACCCTCCCGCACTGCTGCTGCAAGAAAGGGAAACGCGCTCGTGAGGTATAGACAGATCTTGGAAACCCACATATACGTCTTCAGTGTGAGCCAGAGCACCGGCAGAGTAGACGTGGTGAAGAAAGGCCTCTTCGCCGTCATTGGCTCGGGTGCAACACTCGAGCGAGAGCTGAAACGGAAGATTCCGCCAATGATCAGGTTCGGATTCAACCAGCCGAATCTGCATTGGGCACGAGCTCGCTTGGTGGGCGAAGTAGCGCGAGGAGTTTTTGACAGCGGCGGCGCAACCACAGTTGGCGGACCGTTTCAAGTGTTCCGCATCACAGCAGAAGGCTTGGTCACCGAGTACATCTGGCCGGCAAGTATACAACCAAGAGACGTCAGCGTACGACAAGAAGGCCAAAAGACCATAATACAGAATCGAGACCTCAACCAGACTTACACGCTCCATCCCATATGGGACCTGCCATTGCAGTAGTGGGCGAACCAGCAAGTGGCGCCGCCACCATCCCCGCTGACAAGAAGCTCTGCCAGCGCCAGATGGAGGCCACCGATGAGCAAATCGACGCGCTGGTGTACAAATTGTATGGGGTGACGGAGGAAGAGATCGCTATCGCGGAGGGCCGGGGTTGACAGCCAGAAACCCGATGCGGTAGGGACCTAGACGGGCGGCTTGCGGCATGACCAGACCGGCCTCCTCTCGCAGAGCGCAAGGCCGGGCAATGCAGCGACCGGGGGCATCAGGGGAAATACATTGACAACCATCTCGCAGGGTGAACTGAACAACCTGAGCGTGCTCATCGTGGAAGATGCGCGGCAGGCTCTGGAGATGCTACTACGGTATCAGCAGAAGTACCGCGACGACATCAATTTCGCCGCGAACAAAGGAGGTTTGCTGATTGACATTGGTAGTCGTCTCGGCGACACCGGTGTTGTACGGCAGGGCATGGCGTCGATTGATGAGTTGCTGCCGAGGGCTGGTGAGCAATCTCGTCCCCTTCTCCTCTACAATCTAGGCAACGGGTATATGGCGTTGCACTCCATTGCTCGGCGCCAACCTGGCTTCTCATTCGACCCCGATGACACTAGACTCCGTGAAGCCAAGCGCTGTTACCGCGGCGTGCTGGGAGGATCAGAGCGTCTTGATGCCAACCAACGCGCTGGACTCCGAGTGAACTATGGCAACTGTCTCGCGAGTCTTGGCCGTTCCCTCGAGGCAATCCACCAATACGAGACGGCTCTCCGCCACGCGCCCAATCACCCCATGGCATGGGGGAACCTGGGAGTTGAGTTGGAGCGCTTCGCGTTCGTTGGTCAAGACCCGGCCATCCTGCGGGCTGCGAATGAAGGGCTACTCAGGGCTCTTGCAGATGATAGCCTTGAGCAAATGGGAGAGGATTCGGCGCGCCCCGGTTTCGAAAAGGCGCAGCAACGTATTGCACGGCTGTTGAGCCAGCTTGTAGAAGACGCGGGACTGGGCGGGCCCGAGGTGCCCCAGGCCGCGACACCGTATCATCAAGCGTACAGCGAGTTCTGTGTGAAGCATGAACTCTTCCTGAATTTCTGTCTGAAGGGCCGCCCATGCCAGCGGGTGGCTGAAGATGCTGTCAGTTTGTCAATTACCACGCCACTTGATGACGAGACGACCTACCCTCGGCTCGCACGAGTGGTCAACGAGATCAAAGAACGATACGCGGTCGCCCGCCTACTGCTGTTCGAAGCCTGCAATCCGCCTCTTGACACTCAGCCATATGACGAGATGACCTACTACGCGGACAATCTCGACTACGCCGTATACGGGATTGGTCCCACCAAGCTGAAGCTGGCCTTTGAAAGTGCCTACAACATCTTGGACAAGCTGGCCTTCTTCGTCAACGACTATCTCGATCTGGGGATCAAGGTGCGGCTGGTGAGTTTTCAGGGGCTATGGAAGGAGCGCAAGACGGCCGCTCTCAGGCCTGCGATTGTCGAACGTGGTAATTGGCACCTGTATGGCCTGTACGACCTCTCCAAAGACCTAGCACCGACAGGCTACCTTGAGCACCTGCGGCTCACCCGAGACTATCTAACACACCGCTATCTGGTGCTCCATGTTGAGGGGCTAGATTGGCTAACGTCCGCCGATGGTCCTGGGTACCACTCGGGCTACCGCCAGTTGCTGACCAACACGATCGAATTGATGCGACTCGTCCGCAGTGCGGTCATCTACCTCATCGCCTTCATCGACCGAGAGGAGCGCGCGAAACGCCAAGACGGAGAGGGCTCTATTGCACCCATGCGTGTCCCGCCTTATAGGCCTTACCGGTTGGGTCCGCAGGATGCTCCAATGTAGTCCCCAGGTGCCGCGTGCAGAACTCTAGTTCGGGGTGCTAGTGTATGAGTTATATGGGTTGACCGAGGAGGAGATCGCGATTGTCTGAAGGGCTTCCTCAGCGCAGAGAGTAGGCTGTAGCATGATTCAGCCTTGGAGCGACCCCATACCGTACGACCTATCCCGCACGCTGCGTCGGGCAAGTGTCCCGCCGGGGTTCAGCAGTAGTGTGCCGCAGACTCCGGGTACGTACGTGATCTATTGCACCGCTCAACCAGACCTATGTGAAGCTATCATTGATATCGGAGAAGCTGGCCCGCGCGCCAAAGCGAGACCAAAGGGCCTCCGAGGGAGGCTGGCAACTACAGTTGCCCACACGGCCTCTGAAAGGATGGCCGCTGACGTACAGGCCGGCAAACTCCCGAACAGACTCCGTGTAGTTTGGATCGAGAGGCCGTCCAAAGAGGACGCCAAGGAGTTACAGGACGCACTTATCAGCCTCTTCCGAACGGATTGCGGACGCCAGCCGCGACACAACAAGAGACTGGAGCAGCACCCAAAGCCTGAGGCCTTCCTGGCGATTTGCGCCGCCCTGAAGAGGCACATTGGCGGCCTATTGCGCCACCCGACGGCCCGCTGCGGGTGACCAGACCGGCGTGCCCCAGGTTGGAGTGAGCGCTGCCCCCCGGCGGGCTCAGCCCGAGGGGGCCGGGGGCAAATCGTTCGGTGCAACAGCAGAATCAAAGGAGGAGGAGATGTCTGAGTTGCTCACTGCTATCGGCGTCGTATCAGCCGCTAGTGTGTCGATCCTTAGTGTCTTTGTCCCTTCTTACTACGACAGGCAGCACCGCAAGGAGGAGAAAGCCGACGCCGAACTCCGAAGAATAGACGAGACTACCTTGGGTTTTCTAGCACAGCTCTCGAACTTCCGGCATTGGGAACCCAGGAGCCTTCAGAAGATCGCGGGGGATCGTGCACTAGAGCATCTCTACACCGACTTGCAGGTAGCGCAGTATGCTTGGGAGCGCGCCGTTTGGCCAAAACTGGGTGATCAAGACCGCGCCAAGGTCGAGACCATCCGCACAAGGCTTGAAGGGGTCCATACCGCCAACGACCTGTCGAGACGCGCAAATGAGTCGGATGTTCCTGCATTGGCAGATCAAATCCTCGCATTGGCTCGTGCCGCAAATGGACGGCCCTAGTCGACCAAGTGTGTTTGGTTTTGGTGTACAGTGTGCACTGACGCACAGCTGCTTCGGCCCAACAATGGCTTGACCCCATGGGGAGATCGACACGTTGGTGTATCACTTGTATGGGTTGACGGAGGGAGAGATCGCTATCGTGGAGGGGCGATCGCTGAACGCGCTGCGCGGACCGGCTACCCCGAAACAGAGTTCGGTGATCTCTCGGGGCTCGGATGTGGCATGGTGATGGGGACCAACGTTGGGCCACTGCGCCAGTTGAGGTGACTGGGTGGAAAGATGTCCGCATAATCATTAGTTAGCACGCTTCACGCCGCTGACGCTCGGGAAGGAAAACCATGAGCAAAGAAATCCTAGTGAGAATGGACATACCAATCCCCGCTCACAAAATCGTCAATACACCTGCCATGGTTTTCAGCAGGTGGATGCCTCTGGACGAGGATGAGTCTATTGTAGTCCAAGAGGAAAACGCCACCCTGAGGTTATGGTTCGACAGAAGTTGCTGGCATAACGTGACTCACGCGGGAGGAGACATACCTAATCACGTGAATGTTCTCGTAGACAAGGTATTCGCAGATGTAACGCTCCGCGACTTGTCTGAGGGTTTAGTAGACTACATTGAACTCACAGCCACTGAACCTCACCCTCCAGAGAGCCCCTACCAGCAAGAGTACCGGGAGCTAGGACAGAAAGTGTACCTTCTAACTCTCACCTACCTGAACAGATTGATTAACTACGCACGAAGCATGAAGGGGCAATACTGGCTACAAGAATACCCCCTTAGCGAAGCTGAGGGCCTGTCTACTGTCAACCTGGCTTTCAAAGCCCGTGTCCTAATCGACTCTGAATGGGTTAGGTGGTTCCCGGATGTCAGGCAGCTAGTTATCGGCAGGGTGGGAGGCTGTCAAGACAGAGAGCGTTTCATAGACAAGGACTCCTGGTCACAGGTCAGGAGCTTCATCACATCAAAGCAACGGGCCTCACTTGTCCGGGAACTCCTCGCCGGGGCAGAGTGGCTCGCTGGAATTGGGCACCGCAGAAGTGCATTGACAGAAGCAATAACAGCACTTGAAGCCGCAATCACCACATTCTCAAACCAGCCCAAAGCAGAGGAAGCTTTCGGCTCTCTTATTACGGAGAGAATGAACGTGAGCTCACTGAGCAATTGGACTGAAAAGATGGGTTTGTCGGGCACCATTCACTACCTCTTCCCACTGGTATTCTCTGAAGAGATGATGCCCACCGACATTCTGACAGATTGTCAGGAGGCGATACTAGAGCGCCAGAATGTGGTGCACAACGCTCAGCGAGATGTTCAGGAAGATAAGCTGTCAGTGTACCTGGAGGCAATTCGCAATATGTGTCGCCTGCTCGAAACTTACCAGCAAACTTAGTACCTAGTCACGCAGTCCATCCCGAGAAGAGCGTGGTAACAGGTCGCTGGCGGCGACAGCCCCTGTCGGTGCCAGGCTGCGTGTGGAGCGACGACTCGGCGATACTCCAGGCTAGCGGAAGAGCGTCGACGAGAAGACTCAGGCACGCGAAATGACCTATCGCTTCTACGAGAATTGTGCGTGCGACCCAAGAAGGCGAAGATACATTTCTCCAATTGCAGGTCCTGCAACTACGGATTAGGAAAAAACAAGCACAAGGTGGAAGGGCTTCACGGGAGATGGCACGGCCCATTCTCGACGTTCGAGGAGGCATGGGACGCAGCACAACACACCGGCAAGAAGCCGACCACCTGCGGCCACTGCAGACCTCGGTGAGAGGGGCGGCGCTGCGCCTTGTGCGCTTGCGCGCCGCTGGTCCAGCTCTACCCAAGCAGACCGCTCTGCCATGGAGGGGTCAATCACCCAGGCACCCAGCGACACCTTCGTAGAGGCGGGTCTGAGACCCGCCCGCAAGCGGCCTCCCGATTCGTCATGGTCGTTCGCACAAACCTCGGCCGGTGCGCCGGTTTGGAGCACCACGCGCGACGCTGTCGGCCAGGCAGCTCGGATCAAAGAGCTCCATAGTCACGAGTGAGGGACTAGCAACGTCATGAGCATTCGTTTACTCGATTGCGCGCCGATGGCTCCCCGGTACCCACGGTGGCACCTGGGGACTCCCTGTCTGCTCGTCGACACCGACCAGGGCCTCGTTCTCGTCGATACCGGCCTCGGCCTGCACGACTTTCTGGCCCCAGGGCCCCTGGTCCGCCTCTTCGCGTGGGCTTTGCGCTTCCCTCACGATCCCGAGCACGCCGCCGTGCGCCAGCTCTCGCGCCTGGGCCACGACCCCGAATCTGTCCGGCACATCGTGATGACCCACCTCCATTTCGACCACGCCGGGGGCCTTCCCGACTTCCCCCACGCTCAGGTTCACGTACACCGCCGCGAGTACGAGGCCATGCTCCATCCTCGCAGTCTGCTAGAGCTGGGCTACGATGGCCTCGATTTCGCCCATGGGCCCTCCTGGGTTCTCTACGACCAACCCACCGAGGACTGGCTCGGGTTCGAGGCTTTCCGGCTGCCCTTCACGCCGGAGATGTATCTCGTCCCACTCTTCGGCCACACCCGCGGCCATTGCGGGGTAGCCATCCAGGACGATGATGGTTGGGTCTTGCAGTGTGCCGACGCCCTGCCCACGAATGCTGACTTCGACCTCACCCCGCCATGGCTCAACCGTTTGGTGATCGGACCGCACGTTGCCAGGTTGCGGGAGTGGGCTTGCCGCCATCCCGAAGTTCGCCTGTTGGCCGGGCACATGCGGCACCCTTTCCCCGATCACAAGGGCGAAGTCTGAGAGTCCCCGGCCGAAGCGGACCCGACTGGAGAAGAGATCGCTATCGTCGAGGGCCGGAATTGCTGAACCGCTGAGGCCAGCTTCGCAAGGCCAGGCCTGACACCCGCCCCTACCAACCCCCCAGCCCTGCGTGCGGCGGGCCTTTCTTTGCCCAACACAGACTCGCGAAAGAACCTGAGCTCAGCATACACTTGCGGCAGCTAGCCCTTCTGGCGCCACTGAGTGCCGCCCGGACACAGCCCATTGGCGAGGACAAACGTGCGCCTGAGGCGCCAGATGGCTTGACGGCGCCGAACGATATCCCCATAATCACTAGTTGGGAGGACACAACAGGAGGGAATATGAAAGAGCGCGAATCAGTATGGGAAGATTGAGAGTCGGCTTGCTGAACAAGAAACGGGGCAACTTTGCACTCGAAGAAAGGTTCATAGGCCCCGATGGCGTCGTTGATAGGACGAACGCCGAAGCAGAACATCACCAGCGGGCCCTGACCGAAGCCGGTTACGTTGTCCGCCAGATTCGCTGGGGCCCTGATTTCATCAACGATCTACAGGCTTCCCCAGTCGATCTTGTGTTCAACGTTTCCAGTCTGGTAGAAGCCGCGATCCTCGAAGAATTGCAGATACCCTACGTGGGCTCCGATACGTTCACCATCGCCATCGCCACCGACAAATCGCTGGCGAAAAGGCTCTGGCAGCAGGCGGGCCTGCCGACATCGCCTTTCTGGCTGGCCAGATCGCAGAAGGACTGTGGCCTGTTTGGGGGCATCCCACCCTTCGAGTATCCCCTGTTCGTCAAGCCGGTGGCCGGCCGAGGCAGCGCAGGGATCGACGACACGTCCATCGTTCACAGCTACGACCAACTGGTCAGCGCAGTTGTGGAAAGGCTGGAGACTATCGGTCAACCAGTCCTCATAGAGAAGCTGCTGCGGGGCAGAGAAATCACCCTGGGCGTCCTGGGAAATGAGCGCGCAAGGGCCCTTCCTCCATTAGAGATCGCGTATTGCGAGGGGGATGACACACTGACTTTCGAGAAGAAAGAGTTGGACAACGATACCTTCCTCTGCCCTGCTCCGCTGACCGCTGAAGAGACCCACACCATGCAGCAATTGGCGCTTCGGGCCTACCACGTGTTGGGCTTCAGGGACTTTGGCCGAATTGACACGATCTTGACCGACGAAGGGCCGTGCTTGTTGGAGGGGAACACTTTCGCGGGGCTCATGTGCACACCCAAGGAGAAACCTCGTAGCTATATTGGCTTCATGGCTCGCGCAGAGGGAAAGGACGGCAAGGCTCTGCTGGATGAGATCATGCAGATAGCTATCAGGAGACTCAACTTGAAAGCCTGTGATTGAGATGTCAGTACCTCGGATAGAGATAGAACTCGACAAACTGAGCCATAACGCCCGCAAGCTGATAGCTCTATACGGTTCCAAGCGAATCCACATCGTGGCTGTCACGAAGGGGCTCTGTGGCTCTCCCAGGATTGCGAATCCTCTGCTCAAGAGCGGATTCCGCTGCTTCGGCGACTCACGCACCCCCAACGTACGAGAGCTGCGCGAGGGTGGCATAGATGCGCAATTCACCTTCATCCGCTCCCCCATGCCCAGCCGGGTCGAGCGAGTGCTCGAATCTGACGACGTAAGTCTCGATACAAAGATCGCCGTTATGCAGCTTCTTGCCGATGAGGCCACCAGATGTGGCAGAAGCCATCGAGTCAGTCTGATGGTTGGGCTGGCCTATCTACGGGAGGGCATACTACCCTCCGATCTCGAGCCGGTGGTGAAGGGGATCATTGGCATGCAAGGCATGGATCCACTTGTCTCCGGCAGGCTGCGGGACGATAATCTGCTGGGCTGGGGTAGTGCCCGCCCGTGGGAGGAAAGGGCAGGCCCAGCGTGCTCATCCGCGTGGATCGGCGGAAGGGTCGCGCCTGATTCTCTCCCTGAGCAGCGATGACCTTCGAGCAGTCGAACCGGCGCGGTTCGGAAAGGAGGGCTACACCAATGTCTGCTTCAACCATACTGGGATACGCCGCGAGGGCGGTGGGACAACCGCTCGAGCCCTTCACCTACGAGCCGCCGCCGTTGGACGAACACGACGTGCGGGTTTCTGTCACTCACTGCGGCGTCTGCCACACCGACGTCCACGCCATCGACGACTACTACGGAATCACCACCTATCCCTTCGCGCCCGGTCACGAGATCGTGGGCTACGTCTCGGATGTGGGCCCGGCAGCGTCCGGCCTGAAGGAAGGGGACAGGGTGGGCATAGGCTGGCAGGGCCGTTCTTGCGGGCAGTGTGAGTGGTGCTTGAAGGGAGAAGAGCAACTGTGTATGGACATCGTCCAGGCGGCAACCTGGCTCCCCTACGGAGGGTTCTCCTCCTCCGTCGTCGTGGACAGCCGCTTCGCCTACGGGCTCCCTGACGGTATGCCCTCGGAGATAGCCTCGGTGCTCATGTGCGCCGGGATCACCGTCTACTCTCCCCTCCGCTCCTTCGCCGCGCCACCCTCGCAGAAACTCGGCATCGTCGGCGTGGGAGGGCTGGGCCATCTCGCCCTACAGTTCGCCCGCGCCTTCGGCTACGAGGTCACCGCCATTTCCTCGTCCCCAGAGAAGAAGGAGCAGGCGCTGGCCTTCGGCGCAGACCACTTCGTCGTCTCGGACCAGGCCAGCCTGTCCGAGCTCGAGTTCACCTTCGACCTGCTGCTATGCACCGCCAGCGGCAAGATCGACTGGGTGCCGCTGCTGGACACTCTGAAGAAGAACGGCAAGATGATCCTCGTCGGCTTCCCCGACGTGGAGCTCAATTCGACCGACCTGGTGGCGCACCAACTCTCCATCCTCACGTCCTTCCTGGGCAACCGGGCGCGAATGCGGGAGATGCTGTCGTTCGCGCAGGCCCACGGCATTACCCCCGCCATCGAGCAAATGCCCATGTCGGAGGTCAACGAAGCCCTTCAGAGAGTGAGAGACAACCAGGCCCGCTACCGCATCGTGCTCGTCAACGAGACGGAGAGCACAGGGGCCTAGTCCCCCCTTCCCTCACGGGTGATCTGGTCCAGCCAGACTCGCACCATTACTGCTCAGACTACGGCACAGGAGGCCACCATGGATTACGACTTCGACGCCGAGGTCGACCGCCGAGGCACCGACTCTCTGAAATGGGAGTTCATACAGAGCGACGAAGATCCGCTGAAGTGGGAGCTCACCGATTCTTTCTTCGGAGAAGACCGTACCCTCCCCTTGTGGGTGGCGGACATGGACTTCCCCTGTCCCCAGCCGGTAGTGGATGCGCTGGTGGCCAGGGCCCAGCACGGGATCTACGGCTACACCATGCCCTCTCCCGCCTTCTATCGATCCGTCGTCGGCTGGATGCGGAGACGGCACGGGTGGGAGATAGCGCCCGAATGGATCTGTATCACCCCTGGGGTCGTGCCGGCCGTCAACATGCTGGTCCGCGCCTTCGTCGCCCCTGGCGACAAAGTACTGATCCAGCCCCCGGTCTACTATCCTTTCTACTCCGCCATCGAGAACAACGGCGCCGAGCTGGCCCTCAACCCCCTGATCTACGAGGACGGTCGCTATCGCATGGACCTGGCGGACCTGGAGGCCAAATGCCAGGATCCTCAGGTCAAGCTGGCCATCCTGTGCAGTCCGCACAACCCCGTGGGGCGCGTGTGGACCCCGGAGGAGCTCCGCCGCTTTGGGGAGATCTGTATCGACAACGACGTGCTCGTCGTCTCTGACGAGATCCACGCCGACCTGATCTTCAAAGGTCACGTGTTTACGCCCTTCGCCAAGGTCAGCGAACCCTTCGCCCAGCATTCCGTCACCTGCACCGCGCCCAGCAAGACCTTCAACCTGGCCGGGTTGCAGACCTCTTGTATCGTCATCCCCAATCACGATCTGCGCTCCGTCTTCGATAGAATCGTGCAGAGCAACGGGCTGGTCACCGTCGGCACCTTCGGCGCGGTTGCCCTTCAGGCCGCGTACGATCTTGGAGAGGAATGGCTGGGGCAGCTTCTCGACTATCTCCAGGGGAACCTCGAATACCTCGAGCAGTACGTGGCGGAGCAGATCCCGCAACTATCCGTGGTGCGACCAGAGGGGACCTACCTGGTCTGGCTCGACTGTCGCCGGCTTGGGCTCAGCAAGTGGGGGCTAAAGCAACTCATGCTGGAGGAGGCGAGAGTCTATCTCGACGAGGGTTTCGTGTTCGGCCCCCAGGGTGAGGGCTTCGAACGTCTCAACATCGCTTGCCCCCGAGGAGTCCTGGCTGAGGCGCTCGATCGAATCAGGCAGGCCGTGGAAAGCCTGCCGGCCGGACCGATGTCCGCGTAGCCGGTCGCTGAGCAGCCCCACGCCGTGCTCGTCACATCTCCCAGAGGGTTACAGGAAGATGAACGAAGAGGACCAACCTGCTTGGGTGAATCCGCGTCTCGTGCGGCCGCACGGCTGGTCACCCATACTGCACGTCGACCTGGAAAAGATGACAGACCAGCAGAGGCAGACGTTTGCCCTTCATCGCCTCTCCGGTTTCACGGCTGCGGGTTACCCTGCAGAGAGGTGCTACCATTTCTACACCAACAAGCAAGCTGAGTCCTTCTCGCTGCCCACCTACGTGTGGACACCCTGGAGCAGAGACTCAACCGCGTTGGAACCCGCGAAGATCGAATCGGTGCAGGAAATGCTGCCGTACGTCGCGGATGAGGAAATTGTCCATGTCTGTCGTTCTCTCATCGAACAGGGACAACTGCTGGACCACACCAGCGAGCAACTGGGCCGGGCACTCGCCGACTTCCTTGGCCTACCCTCCCCAGAAACCGACCGGCATTCCGAGCAACTGTGGCGACGAGCGAACGAGTATCGCGCGAAGCACGGCCCGGCCTGGGCAAGTCAGGCACAGATCAGGCCACTGGTCGCCCAGTTGAAGGACGTCTTCGTGGAGCTGAGTTCGTCGCAGTTTGAGCTTCACGGCAGGCTCCGACCCTATTACGAGCGCCTGGCCCCAGGTGGCGCGGAGATGGGCGATCAACGAGCCGACGACCTGGTCAACCAGGCCATGGAAGAGCCCGACGCCGATCGTGCCATACGCCTGCTCGAGAGAGCCTTACGATACGGCAAGACCGGTATCCCGGCCAGCAGGGCCTACGTGGAACTTGCCGGACGCTACTCAGACCGGGGGGAGACCAAGAGAGCCATCGCCTACTACACCAAGTCCATCGAAGCCTCCAAGATTCCTAACGCCTACGCTCTCTACTGGCGGGGAGAGCTATACTATCAGCAAGAGGAGTGGGACAAGGCGCTCGGCGATTTCGAACGGGCGGTGTCCATAGGGCTTTTCTCGCCCGAGTGCGAGCAGGCGCAAGAGTATCTAGCCGAGCTGCGTGGCCGTCAGCCCTAGCGATGACCCGTGGGGGTGGGTCTCAGACCCGCCCCTACGCAGGTGCCCTTGCTACGTGGGGTGATCTCACCCCCGCATACCGTCCGGGCCTGAACAGACATGTCGGCATAGCCAGTAATCAGCCGCCCCGTCGTGGTACTCACGGTCCCGCTTCGTGGGCAAGGGTAGAGCGGAGGGAGAGTGATGACCAAGAAAGGCGAGGACAGTCGCAAACCGCTTGGCACCCGCGAATGGTACGATTTCGTTGGTCAACTCGCAGACGCGCTGCCAGGGATGCACCTGGGAGGACAGGAAGCTACGCAGAAACTGCTGGAGATGTGCGATCTGGAAGCGACGAGCCGCGTTCTCGATGTGGGCTGCGGTGGCGGGAACACAGCCTGCTTCATCGCCGAGCAGTACGGTTCGTCTGTCCGAGGGATAGACATATCCGAGGTCATGATCGACAAGTCCAAAGAGAGGGCGCGCCGACAGGGACTGGAGGACAAAGTCGAGTTCCGGGTTGCCGACGCGGCCGAGCTACCCTTCGAGGATGACTCATTTGACGTGGTCATCGTTGAGTCCGTCTTGACGCCGATACCTGGCGACAAGAGCAAGGCGCTTGGGGAGATGGTCAGGGTTGCGCGTGCCGGAGGGCGGATTGGGGCCAATGAATCCACTGTGGATCCGTCGGCGCCGGAAGAGTGGCTGGCTCTCCTGGACGAGCACCCGGCCATACATGGGTACTTCACGCCGCAGACGCTCCGCAGCCTGTTCGAAGAATCCGGGCTGCAAGTGGTGGAGATGATCGAGGCTCAATACGTGGATACCCCGAAGGCGCTCAAGGACATGGGCCTACGCGCGGTGTTCTCCTTCATGCTCAGGGCCTATCCAAAGATCCTGCTCCGGCTGCTGCGCGACGCACGGATCAGGGAAGCCAGCAGGGTCGATGGCCAAATGACGAAGCGGGGCAAGGAGTACATGGGCTACACCTTGATCGTTGGGCAGAAACCTGGATAGCGACCGCGGCCACGTCGTAGAAAGTGCAGCGCAAAACGGCAGGTGTCGAATGGATTGTGTTCATAGGGGCGACGGCCCATAAGGCGCTACAGGGCCAGACTCGGGCCACCGCTGGAGAGATCGCTACGGTGGAGGGGCGGGACCGCTGAGAACAGCGAGGGCGCACTGTAGGGGCGAGTCGGCGACTCGCCCCTACTGCTCGATGGACAAAAACGAAAGCATGACCCCACGATGAATCGAATATCCCAGGCCCAAACCGCTGACCCCACCTACCGGAGCCTCTACAAATTGGGCGGCGCGGCCGCCTTCATCGTGGTGGGCTTGACCCTGAGCGAGGTCGTCGGCTTCACCATCTTCAGGCAACCTGCCACGGCAGCAGGCTGGTTCGAACTGTTCCAGGGGAACACCGTCCTCGGACTTCTGGGGGTTGGAAGTCCCCATGTACGTGTTGTTCGCTTTGGTATATCTGGCGCTCTGCGCCGTGCTCAGAAATGCCAGCCCGGCTGGATATCATCCTCGTGGGGGTACAATCGTATGAAAGCTGACCACGGCACACCCCGGACTATTGACCAGTACATCGCCGGCTTCCCCGATGAAGTTCGAGAGATCCTGCAACAGGTGAGGAAAACGATCAGCGAGGCAGCGCCGGACGCGGAAGAGGCCATCAAGTATCGAATGCCGACCTTCACTCTGAGAGGCAATCTGGTTCATTTTGCCGCGTACAAGAGGCACCTCGGCTTTTATCCCACGTCGACGGGAATCGAAGCGTTCAAGAACGAGCTATCTGCCTATAAGAGCTCGAAGGGTGCGGTACAGTTTCCGTTGGACAAACCGATCCCTTTCGACCTGATAGGCAGGATCGTGAGGTTCAGGGTAGAGGAGAATCTGGCCAGAGCAGCAGCGAAAGGGAAGAAGAGATAGAGAGCACCGCCTGCCCTTCGCCCTGTTGTTCACGTCGAGAATCACCGCCCCACAGCTTGCACCGGCGACGGTTGCCGTGCCACCGCCGACCCCGAGCGCAGGATGCCCGGCCCGCCGCGAGAATCAGGTTCATGGATCCACTGGCACACGCTTCGGTGGGATTGATGGCCAGTCCGTCTCAACCCCCCAACGCTTCTCCAGGCGGCTGCTACTCGAGATGCTGGGGCTCTGGCGGTATCGGACGCGTGCCGCCCTGGCGGGGGTGGGTCTGAGACCCGCCCCTACGAAGGTGCCGTTGGTACGTGGATCGATTCTGCCCCAACGCACTCCGCAGCCGGGAGCGGAGGGGGGCCTCTCTGCGGCCGGCACGCCACCGACGTGAACGAAACCCTGCGCGGCACCAGGTCGGGCCGGCAAAGCCCTCCCGGACGGCACGGTAGCCACCAACGTCGGCGGCGTGCACCAGACGCGGTGACCAGCTACAATGACGTCCACATCATCAGTAGTCGGGCGGCGCAGGACGTCCGCCGTGGAGAAGCTATCGTGGCCAGGAGGATTTGCAGTGCGAAACGATCACCGGTGGTTACCGCTGGCCCTGTTGTTCGTCATGGTGCTAGCCTGCCGATGGACAGGCGCGTCCCTCACGTTCTCGCCGCCTGAGCTTCCGGAGGCCCAGGTGGGCCGGCCGTACGAGGCGACCATCGCCGTTTCCGGCAACCACACGCCGGTGTTCCTCATCTCCGTCGACCATGAGGAGCTTCCGCCGGGTCTGACCCTGCAGTACGAAGAGGGCGCCAGCACCGCCGACATCTCGGGAGTCCCCCAACAGGCCGGGGAGTTCCAGCTCACGGTGCGCGCCTCGTGCTACGGCACCAACGTATCGGGGCAGACCGGGGAGCGACGGTACAGGTTGCTGGTTCGAGAGGAGTGACGTCGGGGGTGGCAGAAGGGGGGCGAAGCTGAACGAGAAATCAGAATTCGTCGCCGCGCTTGGTGAAGAGCTCGATCGTTGGGAAGGATTCCTGGCTAGCCTGAACGAAGTGCAGATCACCGCCCCGCTCCCGCCTTCTCACTGGTCCGTCAAAGACGTGGTGGCCCACTTCCGGGCCTGGCAGCAGGTCTCCATCGCCCGCCTGGAAGCCGCTCTGTCGAACGAAGAACCCCAGTTTCCAGAATGGATTGGCGGAGCGCATCCAGAAGCGGAGGATAATCGAGAGACGTACAACGAAAGGATCTATCGAGCGCATCGTGACCAGCCCTGGGCAGCCGTGCACCGAGCGTGGAAAGAAGGGTTCGTGCGGTGTCTGGAACTGGCAGAAACGATTCCTGAGGAGGATCTGCTGGAGAGCGGACGTTATCCCTGGCTCGAAGAATACCCTCTCTCAGCGGTTCTTCTTGGTACCTGCAATCATCATCGATAACATCTCGAACCTCTTCTGGTGTTGTTCGGTCAACAGCGAGCGTGAGCCTAGTCCTCCCTGCACCGGCCAGCGAAGCGCGCCGCGGAGCGCCTGGAGGCCGAGACCGAGGAACACCACCGGACTGGCGCGGTAGAATCGCCTGAGAGGCGTCCACCGACCACACCTCGCTCGCGGCTCTTGGGAGCTGTCGCTGGGTGCTGCCAGGAGGCAGCACCCCTGCTTTGCGCTGGTGGAAGTTATGTCTATGTGGCGGTACTGTGCAGCCCGATTCCGCTCAGAGATGGTTATCGAAGCCCAGAGTTCAACTTGCCTCAGTGGTTCAAGGCGAGACAATGCTCCGTGGGGTCGGCGGCCGAGACGGGAACAATCGTGTCACGCTGGTTCGCATACAACAACCCCCCGTGGGCACAGGACTGAGACCCGCCCGCAAGTGACCTGCCATCGGCGTCAGCCGTTTCCTCTTCGCCCAACCGCGACAGTGGTTTGACGGAGAAGCCCTGCGGGGGCAGAATTGCGCCCGGCTTAGTCAGCGGCTGTCCGCCGTTGACTCGAGCTCGCATCCATGTACATCTTCCATCTGCATGATGGACAACAGGAGGTTCGTGTGTCACACGCGATATCTCGAGCTATCAAACCGCTGGTAATCTTGTCTCTGGCCGCGGTGCTGATCGGTTGCGCGTCCGCAGCGCAGCCGCAGCCCACGCCCACTCCAGAGTCGGCGGCCCAGATCGCCAACCCCGCCTCCCAGAACTGCGTGGACCAGGGCGGCATGCTGGTCATTCAGGAACGCCCTGATGGAGGCCAGTACGGTGTGTGTGCCTTCGAGGATAACAAGCAATGCGAGGAGTGGGCCATGTTCCGCGGCGAGTGCCCGGTCGGTGGGGTCAAGGTCACCGGCTACATCACTCCCGCAGCTTTGTACTGCGCCATCACCGGAGGAGAGTATCAGGTCACGGGCAGCAGCAACACCGAAGAGGAACAGGGGACCTGCACCCTCCAGAACGGCCAGACCTGCGATGTGTGGGAGTACTACGGAGGGACGTGCAGCGGCGGCGCCGAGGCGAGCCCCTCGTCGTGGAGCGACCCCTTTGCCTATTGCGCGGCGGTGGGGACCATCGACGCCCCAGACGAGCGATACGACGGGCCCCCGATGCCGGACTCCATCGTTCAGGCCATGATCCGCCAGGACATCGTGTCGGCCGATGCGCCGCTGGAGTTCCAGCAGCACGCCGTGTGGCGGTGTTTGGAGAACAGCGTGTGGGTCTGCCATTTTGGGGCCAACCTCCCCTGCGAGGAAAAAGCCGACACCTCCCAGGTGCCGAACGAGGGCATGGAAGAGTATTGCACGGAAAACCCCACCGCCGAGATCATTCCGGTTTTCGCCACCGGGCGAGCGACGGTGTACGAATGGGCCTGTCAGGACGGCCAACCCCAGGTGGTCAAGCAGGTCCTCACCGCTGATCCACGAGGGTACCTGGCCGAATTCTGGTACGAGCTGAGCCCGGAATGAGCGTTCGAACGAGACCGCCTGTGGTGGCCCCTGGCTGATGGAGGTGAGGCCAGGGAACGAGGAGAACGGGAGGGTCGCCCCCCCATAGAGAGGGCTTACCGATGGACGAGAAGCCTCTCGTGATTGCGCGAAGGGGTGACCTGGAGAGGGCGCCCGAGAACACGCTGCCTGCTTTCGAGAGCGCCATCGCCAGAGGGGCGGACGGCGTGGAGCTGGACGTCCATCTCTCCCGGGATGGTCAACTCGTGGTCCATCACTTCTACAACCTGGGCGCCACCGACGACGGCCAGGGCCTGGTCGGCGAGCACACGCTGGCCGAGTTGAAGGCGCTCGACTCCGGTAGCTGGTATGCCGAGCAGTTCGCCGGTGAGCCGAAGCCCACATTGAGCGAGGTCTTCGAGCTGTGTGCCGGCCGGGCCAGCCTGGAGGTCGACTTGAAGGACTCCAGCCCGGTTTTCCTGCACCTGGTCATCGAGGAAGTGGAGAGGTTCGACCTGGGGGGCGAGGTGGAGCTGACCACGGCCCACTACCCGCTCCTGACGTTGGTCAAGGAGCTCAACGGGGAGCTGCGCACCGGGACCTTCTTCTGCGAGCCTCCTGAGTGGATGCCGGTCCGTCTGGCCCAGAACCACCTTCTGGACTGGGCCGAGCTGCTGGGGATCGCCGTGGCTCACCTGGACATAGCGCTGATCACCCCCGATTTCGTGGACGAGCTGCATGACCGGGGCTTCGTCGTGCACGGCTCGAATCTCGATTCGGTAGAGCAGATCCAGCGCGGCTTGAATCTGGGGATCGATTCACTGTCGACGGGTCAGCTTGGCCTGGCCTTGCGGCTGCGAGATGAGTTCGTGGAGTCTCGTTGGAGATAGTCACTGCCGCTCCAACGTCGTTCGGCAACAGGAGGCAAGAGGTTTCAGTGCGTCAAGCGACCCGTGACACGATCCTCGCCAGCACCGATCCGGCCTTCGTGCGCGGTGCTGGCGCTGCCCGACGCCGTCTTAGCCGCCAGGCCCGCAACAGATAACGTCAACGACGTGGCTCCCAAGCCCCCACACTTCAAGGCGCACGAGCACGGCCTGCACGGGCCGGAAACTTGACCTGGACCGGCTCCTGGGGGATAGTCTACGAAACTGGTCCACCCCTTAGCTGTGGCCGCGAGGTCTGCTGAAGACGCCCCATCGGCCAGGTCAACGGAACGAGGTCCGCACAGCCGGGTCGCTCTGGCTGGGGAGGAAGAATGGACCACAAGATCATCCTGCGCTACGCCGTCCGGGAAGCTATGGGGCTTTTCCTCATGGCTGTGGCCCTGTTCTGGTCAGCCGGGCGGATAGACTGGTGGCCAGCCTGGGCTCTGATCGTGCTGATGCTGGCCTGGACCACGGCCACGGCCATCGTCATCCTGCGTTTCAACCCGGACCTGCTGGCCGATCGTTTGGGACCGCGCCGGGGTGGCAAACGCTGGGACCTGGCCATCATGAGTATCATAGGCCTCACCACCCTGGTGAGACTGATCGTGGCTGGGCTGGACCAGCGGTATGGCTGGAGCAGGGGTATTCCGCCCACCGCCCAGGTCGTCGCTCTGGTCGTATCTGCCCTGGGATACGTTCTGGTGGTCTGGGCCACCGCCTCCAACGCCTTCTTTTCGCAGGTCGTCCGTATCCAATCCGAGCGCGACCACGTTGTGGTTACTGGCGGCCCGTACCGATACGTGCGTCATCCGGCCTACCTGGGCACGATACTCTACGAGCTGGCGGTGCCCATCCTGCTCGCTTCCTGGTGGGCCTTGGTCGTCGGCGGATTGAACGTCATCCTGTTCGTGCTGCGCACGGCCCTGGAGGACCGCACCTTGCAGGGAGAGTTGAGCGGCTACGACGACTATGCTCGCCAGGTGCGCTATCGTCTGCTGCCGGGCATCTGGTAGCCACGCGGAGACATGTGCGCACAGTCATCGGTCAGGCACAGTCCCGAAGTATGAGATCAAAGGGAGGGAGAAATGAATCTGACACTTACTCTCGCGGCACTGCTGGCTACTTTCGAGAGCTACAACCTCGCAATCTGGCCCATGCAGGTGCTGGCCTACGCGCTGGGGCTGGTGGCGCTGTTCTTCGCCATCAGACCGGGCAGGTATTCCAGTAGAATCATCAGCGGTATCCTCTGTTTCCTGTGGCTGTGGACGGCGATTGTGTTCTTCCCGTTCTACTTCGGTCCGGTCTACACCCCTGCCTACGGATTCGGCCTGTTGTTTCTCATCCAGGGCCTGGTCTTCCTGGCCAGCGTGGTCAAGCCGCGAATCTCCTTTGGCTTCCACGGGAGCGTGTACTCCATCGTGGGGCTCCTGTTCGTCGCCTATGCCATGATCGGCTATCCCGTATTCGGCTACTTCCTGGGTCACGTATTCCCACAATCACCCCCCTTCGGGCTCACTCCTTGTCCCGCTACCATCTACACCTTTGGCCTGTTCCTGCTCACCGACAAGAAGGTGCCGAGGCTGTTTCTGGTCATTCCGCTGCTCTGGGGCCTGGGCGGAATCTTGCCGGTGTCTATCGGCATCCTAGAGGATCTGGGCCTGATCACCTCCGGCGTCCTGGGCACGGCCATGATCCTGTACCGGGATAGGAAGATGCAGGCTTAGGAGCGCTGGGTCCCCGACCCGCTGAGCGGGAGGCGAACAAAGTAAGGCGGTGGGGAGCAACGTCCGGCGCGGGACGACAGATGAGGTCACCAACGGCTGCGGCGTCCCCGTGACCACACGTCAGGCCGCAAACGAGCCAGGTGGACAGTTTCCAGAGCCGTAGCGGCCAGCATGGCCCACTGCGGAAGGTAACCATGGGGCAGGCAGAAAACAGGAGAGCTGTGGCTGGTTCTGGGCGAAGAAAGGCCCTGAGGGCGTTGCTCGTGGCCGTGGCCTGCGTTGTTTTGGCCGCGATCACGACGAGCCCAGACCTGGCGCAAGAGGGCGAGATGCAACTGCCGCCCGAATATGACTACGAGATCATATACCGTCCAGAAATCACAGGGCTCAGCGGGATCGTCGCCAGCCACGATGGCACACTGTACGCCAGACACTTGAACTCGACCGGCGGGGTAATGGTCTCCCAGGTAGACGTGGACCTGGGAACGCTGACCACGGTGCTGGACCTGCCGCCAGAGACCTCGGTCTCCGGCATCGTCGGCGGCCCTGAAGAGACCTTTTTCGCTTCAGTAGACGGGGAGTTCCGCCAGGTATGGCCCGATGCACTTTACGAGGTTTGGGGCGTCATTTCACCCGCCGGCTTCCCCATGTACTACACCACAGACGACCACATGCTGGGCATATCGAACGACGGGACCGCCGTCCTGGAGCTCTTCTCAGACGGCTCCTACGACACGCTGCTCATCGGACTGACGTCGGCCTACGACCTCGTGGCTGCTGACGACGGCACGATCTTCGTCGCGGACATGGGAGCCGGCGAGCTCGTTCGTCTCGAGACCGGCGGCACTCACAGCGTCCTGGCCACGATTGCGCAGGACAATACCGATCTGGCCTTTGACCACGGGGGGAGAGCTCTACGTCAACAACGCCAAAGACCGTTTCTCCCAGGTCGACCTCCTCACCGGAGCGTTCACTGAGATGACCGCCCCCAATGCGGAATGTCCAGTGATCAGGAGCCCCGCCGCCGTGGCCTTCGACAGCTCCAATAGAGCCGTCTTCGGCGCCTGGGCAGAGAACCTGATCACCTGGGCTGATCTGAGCGCAGGTGACGGTGGGTTGGTCATTCACCAACACTGGTCCAACTCGAACGCGGCGGACATCGGCCCGGACCAGGCGCTGTATCTCAGCGTGAACGGCTGTGGCAGCTCCCCGTCATCGTTAATCGAGCGCTTCACCGCAGATGGTTCGCACGCCACATACCTCAACGGTCTGGTCGGTGGTATCCACGGCCTGGCCTTTGACTCCGCCGGGGGACTGTACGTCTCCCTGGCAACGCAGACCGGCAGCGGGGTCTACTTCGTGGCAGCGGGGACCACTACCCTCACGCTGGTCCCCGATTCTGCCAATGCTGACATAGGCTACCTGGCCGTGGACCCGGTAACCGGGCACGTCTTCGGCTATGGGGGCCAGGACCCGGCAGATCAGACTCGCGCTGTGCTGGTGGAGTTCTCCACGCTGGGCAAAGTCGACGAATACCAGGTGAAGCTGCCCATGGCAGCGATCGAGGTCCTCCTGGACTTTGCACCCGATGGCACGCTCTACGCCTTCGCCACAGAGGAAGCCCGGTTCATGACCGGTCCCGAGGTGGAGCGCTGGATACTGCGTGTGGACCTGGCAGGAGAGACCTCGGAGCTCGTGGCCCAGGTCAATCGAGTGGGTTGTTGTCCCATGGGCAGCTTCAGCGTCGATGGCGGTGGATACGTCTGGTGGCTCCTCAACCCTGACTTCCTGCTCTATCGGATCTCTCCCAACGATAGGATGAGACTGTTTGGCGAGAACCTGCCTGTCGATGCAGGTTACGTAAATCGGAACTCCAACGGAGACGTCTTCGTCAACTCGCCTGACGGACTGTACCGGTTGTGGGTCTGGGCCGACCACAGGGCGAGCCTGCCCCTCGCCTTGCACTAGGACGCTGCCCAACGACTTCTTGTCCCTAACGCCGGAGTCCCCATGGACACCGCCTCCTCGCCACCATCGTGCGGCTACCCGTTTCCGTACACTTGCCGCATCCCTCCACTTAGGCTATAAATCAAGGCGACGCGCGTTTACCTAGATCGACGTTCGTGCAAGGAGACCCTTATGCCAGAGATTCCTGACCTCTCGGAATTGTTCGCCACCCTGGGGTTGATCGGCCAGGTGCTGTTCTGGGTGATCGGCGCCTACTTCGTGGCCTTCTGGTTCAGCCTCATCGTCTGGACCTTTCGAGACGTTCGTTCCCGGTCCCGAGACCTGTTCACGCAAGCGTTGGGCACCCTGTTGGTCGTGCCCCCTCCCCCCATGGACCTCCTTGGCCTGGTACTGTACCTCATCCTCCGGCCCCGCGAGACCCTGTCCGAGGCGTACGACCGCTCCCTGGAAGAGGAGATCCTGCTCCAGGGCATCGAGGACGTGAACGTCTGCCCGGCCTGCAAGCAGCTCATCCAGCAAGACTACATCGTCTGTCCCAGTTGCTATACGCAGCTCAGAAAGCAGTGCCCCGAATGCGGGCGCCTCCTGGAGCTGGGCTGGACCGTCTGCGCCTATTGCGGCGCGAAGGTGCCCGGTCGAGCGGTCCCTGCGACCACACCTACTGACCGGCTGCCCGAAAAGCATAGTGAGCCCGAGTGACGTCTCCGTCATAGTCACCGTCAAGAACGAAGCCTCCACCATCCACCGGCTGCTGGACTCCCTGCGCGACCAGACTATCGCCCCTTCTGAGGTGGTGGTGGTCGACGGAGGTTCCACCGACGGGACGGTGGAACGCATAGAAAGCTACCGCCCGCGACTTCCCATCAAGCTTCTCCTGCGCGCGGGGACCAACATCTCCGAGGGGAGAAACGAGGCTATCAGGGCTGCCGGGGGCAAGATCATCGCCAGCACCGACGCCGGCGTGCGACTGGTCCCCCACTGGCTGGAAGAGCTGACCCGCCCGCTGGAAGAGGACGTTTCCCTGGACGTGGTCAGCGGGTTCTTCCTCCCCGATCCCCAGACCGTCTTCGAGAGGGCCATGGGAGCGGCCGTGCTTCCCGTGGAAGGCGACGTGCATGCGGAGCGTTTCCTGCCCTCCAGCCGCTCCGTGGCCTTTCGCCGGGAGGCCTGGCAGGAGGTGGGCGGTTATCCTCAGTGGCTGGACTTCTGCGAGGACCTGGTCTTCGACCTGGCCCTGCTGCGTGCTGGCCGCAAATTCACCTTCGCGCCCCAGGCAGTGGCCTACTTCCGCCCCCGGGAGAGCCTGTCAGCCTTCTGGCGGCAGTACTACCGGTACGCTCGGGGAGACGGCAAGGCCGATCTGTGGCGCAAGCGCCACGCCATACGCTACCTCACCTATCTCGTCGGGGTACCCCTGGTGACTGTGGCGGGCGTGGCCTACCATCCGCTGTGCTGGATGCTGCTCCCCCTGGCTGCGGCCGTTTACCTCTGGTCCCCCTACCGGCGTCTAGGGCCGATGATCGAGGGGCTCGCGGTGGGGGAGAAGATCAAGGCCGTCCTCTGGGTGCCCATCATCCGTCTCTGGGGAGACGTGGCCAAGATGGTGGGGTATCCCGTGGGGGTGTTGTGGAGATTACGCCACCGGGACCTGGTCAGAGCCAGGTGAGTCTGCAGGAGAAGCCGTCGTAGCCCCCCGCCCTCTGGCACGGCAGTCGCCGTCCACCGCGCGCCAAGCCTACTCGTCACTCGCCATCTCCATGCAACCGTTGAACCACTGATTTCGACCATTTGCCGCAAAACCGTTGACCCAGCTCAAATCCTCTTCTATAATGGTCATGCAGCCGATATCTACGGCCCATTGCGAGAAGACCTCGCCGAATCGTCTCCACACGATAGCTGTGCCAGATGTAGCCCGACCGCGACACGGCGAGGAGATCCGGATGGTGACTACTCGAGACGAAGTCAGGAGATTATTGATCTGGGATGCCCTGGGCGCGCTGGCGGTGGGGCTCATCGCCGGTTTTTTCAGTGGGGACTACGTCTACGCCCTCGCTATCAGCTTCGCCATGGTCTACATGGTCGAGGTCTTCTACTTCCTGACCAAGCACCTTCTCAGACCAAGGATCGAGAGCCTCCCGCGCGTGAGGAGGGTGCTGGTGGAGATCGGTGCCTCCTTCGGGAGCCACCTGCTGGGCGGCGTCCTCGGCGCGTTGTTGGTTACCCTGCTCCTCCAGCGCTACACCCCTTTGCTGCTCGTCTATCTGGTGACCTTCTCCCTCTTCTTCCCGGCGGCTCACTCGGTGCAGTACGTCCGCATGTTCTACCGGGAGCTGAGAGAGACGGAGCTCCAGGAGGAACGGCTCAAGTCCCTGGCGGCTGAAGCCGAGCTCAAGGCGCTCAAGGCCCAGATCAACCCCCACTTTCTGTTCAACACCCTCAACACCATAGCCCACCTCATACGCACCGATCCCTCGAGGGCTGAGAGGATGGTCGAGAGGCTGGCCGAGGTCTTTCGCTACGCACTCTTCGCCATCGAACGAGATACGGTCTCCTTGGAGGAGGAACTCGCCTTCATCGAGGATTATCTCGACCTGGAACACGAGCGCTTTGGAGACAGGCTGTCGGTGGAGGTCCGCGTGGCACCGAGCAGCCTTCGGGTCGCGGTACCTCCCCTGATTCTCCAACCCCTCGTAGAAAACGCCCTGAAACACGGCCAGGGCCCGAAAGGAGAGGTGTTTCTGGAGCTGCAGGCCTCTCTCGACGATCAGCGCCTGACCATCGCCGTGAAGGACCAGGGTCCCGGGCTACCAGTTCAGAGGCGACAGGCACGCAGAGACGGCATCGGACTGCGAAACGTCCGGGAGCGGCTGAAAAAGACCTATGGAGAGGCATACCATCTGAGACTTGCCCCCAACGAGCCAAGGGGAGCAAAGGTCACCATCACCATTCCCCTGGAGCGAACATGAAGCTGACCACCCTCATCGTTGATGACGAAGCGCCGGCCAGAGACCGGCTCCGGCACCTTCTGGCCGGCAACGAACTCGTGGACCTGGTCGGCGAGGCCAGGGACGGCGCCGAGGCGATAGAAGCCGTCGAGCGACTCTCTCCGGACCTCGTGCTGCTGGACATCCAGATGCCGGTGCTCGACGGTTTCGAGGTCATCGAAGCGCTCGACAAGCCGCCCGCCATCATCTTCGTGACCGCTTACGACGAATACGCCATCCGGGCGTTCGAGGTCAACGCACTGGACTACCTCTTGAAGCCCTTCCGGCAAGAGAGGCTGGAGAGGGCTGTAGCCAGAGCTCACGAGGAACTGACCGCGGGGCGCGAATTCGCCAGCAGAATCGGACCGCTTCTGGAGACCCTCCGTGAGGAGAAGCGCCTCCTGACTCGTGTGGCTGTACGCAAACCCGGTAGTCTCCTGGTGGTGGATGTCCGTGATATCGACTGGATGGAGGCCAGGGAAGGCGGTGTGCTCCTCCACATCGGCGCCGAGGAGCACGCCATAAGTCGCACGTTGACAGAGCTGGAGTCCCGACTAGACCCCAGCCTGTTCTTCCGCGCACACCGGTCGATCATCGTCAATCTCGATCGGGTCAAGGAGATCGTGCCCTGGTTCGCAGGGAGCCACCGGCTGCGCTTGACCACCGGGACGGAGGTGGATCTGAGCCGCTCCCGGGCCAGGGAACTCCGCGAGATACTGGGCCTCTAGATGCCCTGTCAGGCGAGGAGGAGAGGGCATGCCAGCCATCGAGGTCCAGCAACTCGTGAAGACGTACCACCAGGTGAGAGCGGTGGATGGCATCACCTTCTCCGTGGGCCAAGGAGAGGTCTTCGGGTTCCTGGGACCCAACGGTGCCGGCAAGACGACCACCATAGAGATTCTGGAAGGATATCGCAGGCCCGACTCTGGGCTGGTGAGCGTGCTGGGCCTGGATCCCTGTGACGATGGCTACGAGCTCAAAGAGCGCGTGGGCATCCTGCTCCAGTCAACCTCCCTCCACCCTGACCTGACGGTGGCCGAACTGGTGTCCCTGTTTGAGGGATACTACCGGCACGCCACTCGACCAGACACGCTCCTGCAAGCGATGGGACTGGGCGAGAAGCGTAGCGCCCGATACAGAGAGTTGTCAGGAGGTCAGCAGCAGAGGCTAGCTCTGGTTCTGGGCTTCATCAACGATCCTCGCCTCCTGTTCCTCGACGAGCCCACCGCTGGCCTCGATCCTCAGTCGCGACAAGCCGTGTGGGGATGGATCGTCCAGGCGCGCCTCGACAGCAAGACTGTCTTCCTCACCACACACCACATCGAGGAAGCACAGGAGTTGTGTGACCGGGTGGCTATCATCGACCACGGCAAGATCATCGCCCTGGACACCCCCCGGCGTTTGATGGCAGATCTGGGGATCGAGCAGAAGATCGTGTTCCTCACCGAGGACCCCGTGGACCTGGCCAGGCTTTCGTCGCTACCGGGAGTGTGGGCAGCCGTGAGCCGCAGGGAGGGCGAATACTTGCTCCACGCAGAGGATCCACAACTGGCCCTCGCAGGTCTGATGGAGCTGGCCTCCGAGGAAGGGTTTCGACCAAGAGACCTGAGACTCGAGGGTGCCGCTCTGGAGGACGTGTTCATCAGTCTGACCGGCAGGAGAATGAGGGAATGAAAGTCCTGTGGTCCGAGGTGCTGATTAACGTGAAGCTCTACTTCCGCAACGGACACGCCCTGGTGCCCACGGCGGGGTTTCCTCTGATCCTGATGATGCTCTTCGGCTACATGTGTCGCGGCGAGAGCACGGGCGACGTGCCCCTGGTGGCCTACGTATTCGCCAGCACCGTCAGCATGTCGGTGGGAGGAACCGCGTTTCTCAACCTCTCCATCAGCCTGGTTGAGGAGCGAGACCAGGGAATCCTGAAGAGGCTCCGGGGCACGCCGCTCCGGGAGTGGCAGCTCCTGGGAGGAAAGGTCTTTGCTGCCAGCCTGGTCATCTGCTTGCAGTTGCTCGTCCTCTCCGTTGTCGGCGTGGCGCTCTTCGAACTCCGCCTGAAGGGGACTCCCCTCCCGTCATTGACCATCCTCGTCGTGGGAACCCTGACCTTCCTGGCCATGGGCTTTTGCCTGGCCAGTCTGATGAAGAACGCCAGAGCGGCGGAGGCCTGGGCACTGGCCCTGTTCCTACCCATGCTGTTCATCGGTGGGGGGTTCTTCCCCACTGAGTCGCTGCCGCGAGCCGTACAGCAACTGGCGTGGGCCTTGCCTCTGACCCACTTCTACGAAGCCCTGGTCTCGGTAATGGTGGAGGGCAGCAGCATCGTGAACAGCGCTCATCATCTGCTGATCGTGGGCCTCTGGGCGATAGGTTGTTTTGCGGTGACGCTCAAAGCGTTCCGCTGGGAATCAAGCAGATAGGAGAGTACAGGGTGGACTGGCCAGCGGGCAGAGAGGGCGGCGAGGATGCCATGGCCAGAGAACGGATTCCCTTCGCCGCCGTGTGCGTATCGCTCGTCCGTAGCTCAGAAGGAGCAATGACCGGCGGGCGATCAGGGACGGCATCTACGGCACGCTGAGCCGGCTACCAGTATTCCTGGGAGGACCCAAATGACTTCTTTCAAGGAGCAACTATACAGACTCAACCCCTGGATCCTTTCGTCAGTGGCGGGCGTTCTCACAGCGGTGCAGATTGGCCTGTGCATCGTTCGCTCCCATCCGGAGGGTGTGCCCCTGCTCAGATATACGGGCTATGTCCTCTGGACAGCAGCCGTGGTCTTCGCTGTGCTGCCCGTCTTCACCCTCAAGCGCAAGGGGCGGGTGGCCGAGGGCCAGAGCTACATGAAGACCACAACCCTGGTGACCAGCGGGGTGTACTCTCTGGTTCGGCATCCGCAGGGAGGCCTGGCCTGGCTGCTGATGAACCTGGCAGTGATGCTGGTGGGGCAGACCTGGCCCATCGTACTCCTGGGCGGCGTGTCCATGCTCCTGGTGTACCTGGACGCGCACAAGACCGATCAGTACTGTGTTGAGAAGTTCGGCGAGGAGTATGAACGTTATATGGAGATTGTGCCCAGGGTCAACGTGATAGTGGGAGCAACACGGCTGCTGCGGAGAAAGGCAGGGGGTGGCCAGCAACCGGACCCCTCCATCTGAGGAACCCAGCACGGGAACACGAGGCAAAGAAACAGCCCCCGCGATCGCGGGGGCTGTCGTCTTCCTGGTACGAATGCCGAGCGGCGGCGTGTCCGTCGTCTGCGTCAGCCGTAGGGCCTACAGCTCATCTGTTGGGAGTGCAGCAATACGCCTGACCAACGCCGGGAGAGTCCATGGCATCCGTGGCGATCCGATCAAGGTCCAGGCCTACCAGGAAACTTCCATTCGGACACCAGGTCACGGGCTGGTGGCTGTTAATCCCGGCCTGTTCCACCTTCACCCAGGAACATGAACCCCAGCCACTGTACTTGGGGTCACCCAGCGGACAGCAGAAACCTTGTCCAACTCCTGGGGAGTCCATGGGGTCGGTCGCGATACGATCCAGGTCCAGGCCTGTCAGATACTGGCCGTTGGGACACCAAGCCACGGGCTGGTGGCTATTGATGCCGGCCTGTTCCACCTTCACCCAGGAACACTGGCCCCAGGGACTGAACTGGGCAACACTCAGTGGGCAGCAAAAACCCGCACCAACCCCGGGAGAGTCCATGGGGTCCGTGGCGATCCGATCGAGGTCCAGACCGGCCAGGAAACTCCCGTTGGGACACCAGGTCTTCGGCTGATGGCTGTTGATCCCTGCCTGTTCCACTCCCACCCAGGAACACTGACCCCACACGGGGACGAAAGTTGTTGGCGTCGCCGTGGCCGCCGGAGGTGGCGGCGGTGGCTGAGTTGCCGTAGCCGCAGGAGGTGCGGGTGGCTGAGTCGCCGTGGCCGCAGGGGGAGCCGGTGGCTGCGGCGTGGGCTCTGGTGGCGCGCCGTCCTCGACGTGCAGGGTCACGTTGCGCGTCTGAGGTCCTCCCGGTCCTTCCACCAACAGCTCGTAGGTGACGGTTCCCTCGGGGCACTCCTCCCTCTCCCCAATGGGCGGCGCCTCCTGACCATTGACGAAGGTGGGGAACTCGGGAGGCTGTACCTCCCAGTGCAGCATGGCGCACCCACCCTTGGGGATCACGTCAGGGTCGACGATGAAGTTGATGACCTCTGGTCCTCCTTCAGGAGGTGGCTCTTCCGGTGGGACTTCCTCCGGAGGGCCTTCTTCCGGCGGCGGTTCCTCGCCTCCGCCCTCGACCCGGATCAGCACGGTCTCCCTCACCGATCCGCTGGGTGCCGCCACCACCAGCTCGAAGGTCCTGGTCTCGTCGAGACACACGTCCTGCTCACCCGAGGCAGGGACTTCCCGGCCGTCGAAGAAGATCGGATAGTCTTCGGCGCCGCTAACGTCCCAGTGCACCAACGTGCACCCGCCCGGCGGGACCACTTCCTCGCTCGACCAGAGCTGTATCTCGGGCTCCGTGCCAACACCCGGAAACACGCTGGGAAGCGTACAGCCAGCGGCGCCGGCGAACAGTGCGAGAGCCACCGCCAGCGTCAGCCCAAGTAAGACTGGAGATCTCTGTCTACTCATCTGATCCTCCCTTCTAGTGCCCTCACTCATTGGGGCCCGGGCACCTGAGCCCCCCCAATGGATTTCGATTACTATAGCAGCCAGCCAGCACAATGTCAACCCGGTGACGGAGCAGGGTGCGGAAAAAGGCGGCGAGCGAGGGGCGCTGTACAGGCTCGAAAACCACACGTATAATGACAGGCAGGGCCATGTCGCGAGCAGGCCATCCTGGTCTGCTGAAGAAACACGTACCGGTGTGGCCGTGCCCGGAACAGGCAGTGAAAGGTCGAATACTCCTCATCAACCCCTGGATCTACGACTTCGCCGCCTACTGCGAATGGAGCGAGCCCCTGGGCCTGCTCTCCGTCGCCGCCGTGCTGAAGGAGAACGGCTATGAGGTCTCCCTCATCGACTGCCTGGACAGGCACCATCCCCAACTGCCCACCGGGTCTCGTGAAGACTCCTATGGCCGCGGCAAGTTCCTGAAGACCTTCATCGAGACACCGCCCCTCCTCTCCCACGTCCCACGTCGCTACGGGCGATACGGCCTCCCGGCGGAGGTCTTCGAGGAGGAGCTGGAGCGGCAGCCCCGGCCTGACATCACTATGGTCACCTCCGGGATGACCTACTGGTACCCGGGGCCTTTCGAGGCCATCCGGAGAGCCAAGGCGCACTTCCCGGGGGTGCCCACCGTTCTGGGGGGCGTCTACGCCACGCTCTGCCCCCATCACGCCCGGGAAGAGTCAGGCGCCGATCACATCGTCACGGGCGAGGGGGAGCTCCAGGCGCTGCGCCTCGTTGATGAGTTGACCGGCAACAGGTCCGACTACGGGCCGTACAGCTCGGATCTCGACTCCCTGCCCTGGCCTTCCCACGAGCTGCGCAGGAATCAGGGGTACGCAGCTATCCAGACGTCGCGCGGCTGCCCCTTCCACTGCACGTATTGCGCTTCTTCCCTGCTGCACCCACAGGGCTTCAGGCGAAGAGCTCCACACCGCGTGGCGGACGAGATAGAACAGTGCCGAAGGGAGTTGGGAATCCGCGATTTCGCCTTCTACGACGACGCCCTCCTGGTGGAGGCCACCGGTCACCTCCACCTCCTCCTGGACCAGGTGCTGCAACGGCGCCTGGACTGCCGGTTTCACACCCCCAACGGCCTGCACGCTCGTTACCTGGACGAACCCCTGGCCTCCAAGATGTACCGGGCTGGGTTCAGAACGATCAGGCTGGGGTTGGAGACCTCGGATGCCCGCGAGCAGCAGCGCACCGGCTCCAAGGTCAACAACGAGGACTTCCGCTCCGCCGTCCGAGCCCTGAAGGGGGCCGGCTTCAGGACGGATCAGATCACCGCCTACGTGCTCATGGGACTGCCCGGGCAAGCGGTGCCGGAGGTGATGGACAGCGTGGATTTCGCCCACGAAAACGGGGTACTGGTCCAGATCGAGGCCCTCTCACTCATCCCTGGGACCGTGGAATGGGAGCGCGCCCGGCTCGGCGGCCACCTGGACGGCGGTGTCGACCCGCTTCTGCACAACAACTCCCTCTACCCCTTTTCCTGGTGCGCAGCCAGTATGGATGACTTCCAGAAAGCCAAGTCGCGCGCCACGGCGGGAAACCGCGCCCTGGTCCGCGCCTCATGACCTGGCCCTGCAAGTGTGGTTTCCACAATCAACCGTTCTATGTTAGAATACTCTTGGACCCCAGGCTCGCACGCAGAGCAGAGCACCCGGGTCAGGAGGTTGTGGTTGTGAGCAAGATTGGCAGGAACGACCCTTGCCCTTGCGGCAGTGGGAAGAAGTACAAGCACTGCTGTCTCCAGAAGGAAGCGGCCGGCAAGTCGGAAGCCATGAGCCGCGACCGGGCCTGGGACACGATGATGGACAAGCTCCTCGACTTCTCGCGCGAGACACGATTCCGTGTGGATCTGGAAGCGGCGTTTGACCTCTTCTGGAACAAGAGCTACACCCTCGAACAGAGCGGCGAACTCGTGCCTCCGCAGATCATGAGTTTTCTGGACTGGTACGTCCACGACTACCAGACCTCGGCTGACGGCCGGAGGATCGTGAAGATCTTCCTCGAGGAGAAGGGCCGTGCGCTTTCCGAGCAAGAGCGGAACCTGCTGCGAGCGGACACCGACGCCCTCCTCAGCGCCTTCAAGGTCACCGGGGCGGAACCGGGTGAAACCATCGGGCTGCTGGACGTGTTTCAGAACTCGGAGGTGGAGCTGCCCCACACTCCCTCTTTGCGGGGCGTGGAGGAAGGTCAGTTGTTGCTGGCTCGCCTGGTCACCGCGGGCGAGTACCGCCGTTTCTCCTGGATCAGCGCCCTCATACCGCCAGAGGTCGAGGAGAGCTTCACAGCCCACGTCCAGGAGATGTTCGCCGCCTACCAGGACGAGCACTACCAGGCCCCGTGGCCGCAGTTCCTGCGGCAAAGGAGCTACGTCTTCAATCACTTCCTGCTAGAGCTGAGAGGAGAGGTGGCCCCACCCAGGATCATACTGCCCGACCAGGAGAGGACTCAGGCTGAGCCTCGGCCCACCGTTCTCACCCTCGACGACCTGCGATCGAAGGATGGTCCTCCCGTTGCTGTGCCGGGGCAGAAGGAGCGCAGACCCCGACCTACCGTTCTGGTGCCCGGCAGGGACACCTAGGCGGCGGCCAGACATCGCCGGCGATTGATCGAGCTCCCAGAATTGCAGCAGATGGACTTCAGGCCGTGGGCCAGTGTGGCGCTCCAGCAACTGAAGGTGTCTCAAGAAAACCACGCTGGACCTCATCGACTTCCAGGACGACGAGCCCCCAGGGTCGCAATGGCGGTCAGCCTGGAGCACCAGGGGAGGAAAGTCCAACGCAGGCGCTGAAGCGTGCTGCGACCTTCGCGGGCATGAATCCGCGGCTCGAAATCCATCGTGGGCGCGAAGTGCTCGAGTGTATTGGGGATGAGTGAATCAGGAGCGAGAATTGAACCCAGATGAGCTGGCCGGTGCACAGCCACAGTCGCGGCCAGTAGAGCTGGAGGCGAAGCTGGACGACCTCAGGCAACTTCTCCGGGACATGGGCCGGGTGATCGTCGCCTACTCCGGAGGCACGGATAGTACGCTCCTGCTCAAGGTCGCCCACGAGGAACTGGGCCCAGGCGCCGTCGCGGTGACCGCCGTCAGCCCCACCACCCCCAGAGAGGAGCTGGATAGTGCGGCCAGCGTGGCCAGGGAGATCGGCGCTCAACACCTGCTCGTCGACAGCGATGAACTGGACGACGCGGACTACGTGGCCAACACGCCGGAACGGTGTTATCACTGCAAGCACGTGCGCTTCGGCAAGCTCACGGAGATGGCTCGAGACAGAGATTTCTCCTACGTGGTAGATGGAAGTAACCTCGACGATCTGGGAGACCACAGGCCGGGCATGAGGGCCGCTCGCGAACTGGGCGTGCGCAGCCCTCTCCGGGAGGCTGGTCTGAACAAGGCTGACATTCGTGCCCTGAGCCGGAAGCTGGGCCTATCCACCTGGGACAAGCCGTCCGGCGCATGTCTGGCCAGTCGCCTCCCTTACGGGACCCCCATCACCGGCGCGCGTCTAAAACAGGTCGAAGATGCGGAGAGGTTTGTCCGCAGTCTGGGCATCTCTCAACTGCGCGTCCGGCTCCACGGGGACATAGCCCGCATCGAGGTAGAAGCGAAAGACCTGCCGGTACTGCTTCAGAACCGATCGTTGATCGTGAAGGAGTTGCGAGGACTGGGATTTTCGTACGTGACGGCCGATCTGGAGGGGTATCGCACGGGGAGCATGAACGAGACCCTGGCGGAAGAAGAGCATGAATGACCGGATGAGAAAGCTCCTGGAAGACGTCAGGAGTGGCCGCCTGGAGGTCGAGGAAGCCCTCTCCCTCCTGCGGGATCTGCCCTACCAGGATCTGGACTACGCGATACTGGACCACCACCGCGGATTGAGGAAAGGCTTTCCCGAGGTAGTCTTCTGTCAGGGCAAGACGCCCGCACAGGTCGCGGAGATTCTGGTCGAGTTGTCCAAGCACCACGACCGCGTCATGGCCACGCGGGCCGACGAAGAGACGTTCAGAACGGTGCAAGAGGCCATACCAGAAGCGGTCTATCACGCTCGGGCGCGCATTATTGTCGTAGACGAAGGAGCGGAGGAGCGTGAGCCCGCGGCCCAAGACGCCGGATACGTGCTGGTGGTCAGCGCAGGCACCTCGGACATGCCCGTCGCCGAAGAGGCAGCGGTTACCCTGGAGATCCTGGGGAGCCGTGTGCAGAGGCTGTACGACGTAGGGGTGGCAGGCCTGCATCGCCTTCTGGACAGGAGGGAGAAGCTCTTCGGGGCCAGGGTCATCGTCGCCGTCGCGGGCATGGAGGGGGCGCTGGCCAGCGTCGTGGGAGGTCTGGTCTCCTGCCCTGTGATCGCCGTGCCCACCAGCGTGGGGTACGGAGCAAACTTCGACGGCCTCGCCCCGCTGCTCACCATGCTCAACTCCTGCGCACCGGGCGTGGCGGTCGTCAACGTAGACAACGGTTTTGGCGCTGGCTACTTCGCCCATACCATCATGGCCCTCACGAGGCAAGGATGAAACTCGCTTACTTCGACTGTGTTGCCGGAATCAGTGGCGACATGATCCTGGGAGCACTCCTCGATACCGGCGTGGACGCTGACCGGTTCCAGGAGGCTCTGCGGGGACTACACCTCTCGGAGTATAAACTCAGGATAGCAAAGGTGCAGAAAGGGGTGATCCAGGCCACGGACGTACAGGTGCAGGTGAGTGACGATGTGGCCCAGCGCACCCTCGCTGATATCGAAGCCGTGGTCGAAGAGAGCGAACTCCCCGACGAGGTGAAAAAGCGGAGCATCACCATCTTCCGCCGCCTGGTGGAGGCGGAAGCGGCGGTACATGGCACCGAACCTGAGGGAGCCCATCTCCACGAGGTCGGGGCCACCGATGCTATCGTGGACGTGGTGGGCAGCCTGCTGGCGTTGTTTCTCCTGGGCGTGGAGAAGGTCTGCTGCTCGCAGCTCCCGCTGGGACAGGGCTTCGTGCGCTGCGCTCACGGTCTGTTGCCGCTGCCGGCCCCCGCAACACTGGAGCTATTGAAAGGCGTGCCCGTGGTCCAGCGGGAGGTCGAAGGAGAGCTGGTGACCCCCACCGGCGCCGCGATCATCACCACTGTGGCTGAGGAGTTCGGTCCCTTTCCCCCCATGGCCGTGCAAAGCATCGGCTATGGGGCCGGCAAGAGTGAGTTCCCGTTCCCGAACCTGCTGAGGGTCCTCGTGGGCACCAGCCAGAAGCAACCTCCGGGGCCGACGGAGACGGCCGTGCTCCTGGAGACGAACCTGGACGACATGAACCCTGAGTTGTACGATCACGTCATGCAGGCCCTCTTCGACGCCGGAGCTCTGGACGTCTTCCTCCAGCAATTCCAGGGTAAGAAGAATCGACCCGGCGTGTTGCTCTCGGTGCTCTGCCAGCCGCGCACCGAGCAGCAGCTCTCTTCGATCATCTTTGCCGAGACCACGACCTTGGGCATCCGGCGGCTGCCACTGGAACGTTTCTGCCTCGACCGCGAGACGGTGCAGGTCGATACGCCTTACGGACGCGTGCGGATCAAGGTGGCGAAGCTGGGAGAGGTCATCGTCAATCTCGCGCCGGAGTACGAAGACTGCCACCGTCTGGCTCTGGAAACCGGAAAAGCCCTCAAGGAGGTGTATGCGGCCGCTCAGGCCGCGGCAGGCAACTGGCGGGCCGCCCAGAGCTAGCGGCGCGCCACCGCGCCACCCAGGGCGCGGCGCCTCACCTATGCTACCCCATGCGTGTATTGCGCTCTGTACTTCTCATCGGCCTTGGTCTGTTCCTGGTCTGCGTCACGGGGTTCGGCATCCTGTGTTTCAACATCGACTATTACGGGCATCGGGATTTCGCCCAGCCAGCAGACGCCATCGTCGTCCTCGGCGCCAAGGTCCTTCCCAACGGGCAGCCAGGGCCCGATCTCGGAACACGCACGCAGCACGCCGTCATGCTCTATCACGCTGGCATCGCCCCGCGCCTCATCTGCACTGGCGGCGTGCCTGACGACCCGTTCTCCGCAGCGTCCGTGTGCAAGGCGCTGGCCGTGGAGCTCGAAACGCCCCAGGAGGTGGTGTTCCTCGCAGACGGCTCCGCCAACACCGCGGAAGACGCTCATCAGGTGGCCTCGCTCATGGCAGAGCACGGATGGCGGAGTGCCGTCGTGGTCAGCCACCCGCTGCACCTCTATCGCGCCAAGCTCTTCTTCGAAAGAGAAGGCCTGACTGTCTACACGAGCCCCACCACCACCGACGTGGAGAGCATCGACCTACCGATGCGCGGATACTACACCATCAGAGAGGGCGCAGGAATTATCTGGCCCTACCTGGAGGCAGCCGGCCTGCCCCAGGATTGGACCTCCGCCCTGCACGACTGGCTCTACGCCGGACCCTGAAGTTGCCCCCGAATTGCGCCGCGCACCAGCCGTCAGGACTGCCAGGCAGCGCAGGGCAGAGGGGCTCACCGGTTCCTCTGCCACGCAGACTGACTGTTGCCGTCGCCCTCCAATCGTGGTATAATCGCGGTGAGTCTTGCATGGGATACCACGTGCTGTAGAGGGTGGACAGATGGAAGAGCGGACACCGGCCATACATCAGGTCATCGCCTACACGGAGCGGCTGGAGGTCAGAGGCGAGGTGAGGGCGTGGCCTCCACGACGCATCCTGGATGTCCTCAACAACAGACAGACGTCGTTCCTGATCATGCACCAGACCTCGGTGATACCACTGTCCAGATGGGGGACGTCGTCACCAGCAGCGGTCGAGAGCATCGCGCTGAACAAAGAACGCCTCCTCCTGGTCTGGCTCATCGAGGAGACCGAAGTGGAGGCGGCTGAGTTCGCTACCGTGTACAAGGTCCCGGAGCGGGTCGTCGCCTACGTCGGGCCTTTCGTGACCCAGGGAACCATGCACATCGTCCGTGAGTCCACCGTGAGCCAATCGCTGGACGGCGCCAAGGATCAATTCATCGCTCTCACGGACCCCTCATTGCTCTGCCTCACTGTGTCCGGCCTTGCCCTGGAAGGTGGCCTGGTCCTGTGTGTGAACAGTGCCAGTGTCATGGCGGTACATTCAGCCCCATGAGAGCAAGCGGAGCAACTTCGCCATCCAGTCTGCGGCGAGAGGCCCGGGGCGTCCCGGCTTGCCGGACCGGGTGTCTTTGCGCGCCCCTCCACTGCAGCCTGGGACGGATGGTGCGCAGTCTGCTTACCATCCTTGCGCTGCTCCTCGTGACGGCTTGCGGAGCTGCAAAACCTGCGCCGACCTCCACACCTGCTCCGACAGAGCAGCCTCCGCTGCCCACGGCGACCATCGAGCGCAGCCCTACCCCCACACCGTCCTACGATGATCCGAACGAGCCCAACGATTCTATGCTCCAGGCTTCAGGTCCCCTCGTTCCAGGACAGGAGTACCAGGGCTTCATCAGCGAGAAGGGCGATCTCGACTTCTTCTTCCTGGAGATCGAGACCCCGCAGATCGTCGATCTGTCGCTGACCGGCATACCTCAGGATGCCGACTACGATCTGTATCTGGTGACTGGCGAAGAGGATGTCCTGGCTGATTCTGCCAACTCCGGGCCACAGGAGGAACACATTCAATATACGACGAGCAGTGTCGGCGTCTTCTACGTGCTCGTTCTGCCCTTCAACAACTTCAGTGACACCGAGCCCTACACTCTGCGGCTGGAGTTATCACCGGCGCCGACACCCAGCGGCGAAGACACCTTCGAGCCCAACGACACACTTGAGCAGGCGGCCGGACCCCTGGTATGGGGACAAGCCTACCAGTCATACATCTGGGACGAGGGGGACATCGACGTCTATTTCTTTCAGTTGAACCAGGCGAGCAGCGTCCAGGTCAGCTTGACGAACATCACTGTGGTGGCAGACTACGACCTGTTCCTCTCCAACCAGTCTGGGGACGTGCTGGCATCATCCACCCGTGCGGTGGATCGCGAGCTCATCGAGCAGTCACTGCAACCGGGGACCTACTACGTCACGGTAAAGCCCTTCGCCGGGTTCAGTCAGAACGACCCATACACGGTGCAGATCGACCTGGTGGAACCGTAGCCCGGAGAGAGTCCAGGGCCACCCCTTTCGCTGTTGAGCGAGGAGATCGAGAAGATGGGAATGGATTGCCCTGAGTGTGGGGCATCTAACCCGGACGGCAAGCAATCCTGTCGCGCCTGTGGCCACAGCCTGGCTGGCTCCGTCAAGTCCTCCGGCCAGACCGCCAGGGGCGGTGGCTATGGCAGCTCAGGCCCCTGGGTCGCGGCCGTGTTGATCGTGGTGCTCGTTCTGTGCTGCTTCTCGCTGGTGGGAGTCGCGCTGTTGGACGAGTTGATGCCCTCCCATCCCTGGCGCACACTGGTGATGGGGACGTCCACCCCCACAGCCACGTCACCGCCTACTCCCACCTTCCGACCGACTGTGACCCCTGCCCCCACGCCTGCGGAGGGCGTGGACGGCTACGAGCCCGATGATACGATGGATCAGGCTAACCCCATCGAGATCGACGGCCCTGCACAGACCCATAACCTCAACCCACCCGGCGATCGCGACTACCTGACCTTCGAGGTCTCGGCCCGGACTCGATATACTGTGGAGACCGGGAACCTGGGAGCCGAGTGTGACACCGTCCTCTTTCTGTACGATGAGGATGGAATCGAGCTCACCCACGATGACGATGGAGGAGAGGGAGAGCTGGCCTCTCGGGTCAGTTGGACCGCGCAGCAGGATGGGGTATTCTTCGCCGAGGTGAGGGCCTTCGACGAGGAAGCACAGGGAGCAGACACCGAGTACGACGTCTGGGTATCGGAGGGCGAGGCCATAGTCTCGGAGCTGGACGAATACGAGCCCGACAACGTCATGGAGCATGCCGCCGAGCTGACGCTGGGAGTGCCTCAGAAGCACACCATACACGTGGAAGGGGACCGCGACTGGCTGCGCTTCCAAGTAGAGAAAGGAAGTAGCTACGTGATAGAGACCTCCGATCTCAGGGGCGGCATAGACACGGTCATTCAGCTCTACGACGAGACCGGCCAGGAACTGGCGACCAACGATGACGGCAGCGGTGAAGACCTCTCCTCGCGCATCACCTGGACCGCTGCGGCTGACGGCATCCTCTACGTGATGGTCCGTGATTTCTCGGAGGGCCAGGTAGAGTCGGGAATGGAGTATACCGTCTCCGTCACGGAGAGCGGGCCTCTCGAGGCTGATGCCTACGAGCCCGACGATAGTCAGGAAGGCGCAGGTGAGATTCAGGTCGGGGTCCCCCAGCGCCACAATCTGCACGTCACCGGTGACCACGATTGGATGTGTTTCCAGGCGGTAGGCGGCACAGACTACGTGATAGAGACGTTCAACCTGGGAGACCGGATCGACACGTACCTGGCCCTGTACGATGCGGCCGGTGAGTTGCTGACAGAGGACGACGACTCAGGTGGTGAGGAGCTGGCCTCGCTGGTCCAATGGGGGTCCACCGAAAACGAGACACTCTGGCTCTTGGTCCAGGACCTGCGTGATGAAGCGGCGGGGCCGGGAACCGACTACTCCGTCTCAGTACTGGAGGAGGGCGCCGTTCGGCTCTTTGCGGACCCGTACGAGCCGGATGATACCGTGGCTTCCGCCGGGAGCATAGGAATAGGCGAAGTCCAGGGACACAACATCCACGCCGTCGGCGATCACGATTGGCTGTCGTTCCAGGCCGAGGCGGGCGTGACGTACCTGGTGGAGACGTACCATCTGGGAGAGGAAGTGGACACGGTCCTCTTGTTGTATAATGGGAGGGGCGAGGAACTGGCCAAAGACGACGATGGCGGCGACGAGCCGCGAGCCTCCCGTATCGCCTGGACCGCCCAGACAACGGAGACCCTGTACGTCATGGTGCGGGATTACAAAGACGACAGAGCCGACCGCAGCATGGCCTATGACATCTCTGTCTACGAGAGCAGCGGCAGCCTGGATGGCGGCGGGCCCAGCGTCTACATCGGCGACGGTGCCTATCACATCGTCACCGTCGAACCTTACCGACTCATGGTGGGAGTGAGTGAGCAGTTGGCTCTGGACAGCTTCAGCCTGGAGGTGGATGCGGTGCAGGTCAGCGGAGACGACGATAACGAGTATGGGCTGGTCTGCGGGTATCGAGACGAAGACAACTACTACGAGCTAGCCATCTCCGGTGATGGGTTCGTCGGGTTCTTCGCCAGAGAGGATGGGAATTGGAGCAGCATCTCAGACTTCGCCCCCAGCGATGCCGTCAAGCAGGGAAACGCCCGTAACCATCTGCGACTGGAGGTGGACGAGGGAGCCTTCTCCTTCTACGTCAATGGCCGACAGGTCCTCCAGGAGTCAGACTACCGGTTCGGCGAGGGGCTCATCGGTTTCGGCTGCGGCTCCTTCTCGGAACCAGGCTTGCACTGCTCCTTCGACGATCTCAGGGTGTGGGATGAGGGGGGCAACCTGGTCTGGGATGAGGACTTCGCCGACAACTCTGGCGATTGGTATCAGAGCCCGACGAGATAGGATTTGATCGGATAGCTACGAGGAATGGAGGTCTTCTAGTGAGATTGTTGGAAACGGACTACCGGCCATCTGGACGCGGGCTTCGGTGGCTCGCGGTGGCGCTTCTGCTCGCCATCGGCATGGTGCTGCTCTTGAGCGCAGGCGCAGGCTGCAGCACGCCTGTGCCCACGCCCACCGACACTCCGACCATCCCGGCCGAGACGCCAACCGCTCCCCCTGAAGGGAGTTCCACCCCGGAGGCGACCAGGGAGCCACTGGTTCCCCTGGACGACGATCCCGTGTTGGGCTCCGCGGACGCGCCGGTGACGATCATCGAGTACTCTGAGTACTTGTGTCCCTACTGCCGCCGCTTCGCCCTGGAGACGCTGCCCCGAGTACGCGAGGAATACGTCGACACAGGAAAGGTCAAGCTAGTCTTCAGAGATTTTCCCGTGCACGGCCAGCCCGCCGTGATCATGGCCGTTGTGGCGGAGTGCGCTGCCGATCAGGGCAAGTTCTGGGAGATGCAGACGTTCCTGTGGGAGCGCTCGGACGAATGGTCGCAGAGCGAGGACCTGCTGGCCACCTTGCAGGGCTATGCCGACGAATTGGGTCTGGACACCGAGGAGTTCACCACCTGCCTGACGGAGGGCACCCCTGTGGACCGGATCATCGAAGACTACAACCTCGGTATACAGGATGGAGTCAGCGGCACCCCTGCCTTCTTCATCAACGGGACCGCGGTCAAGGGGGCTCTGCCTTTCGAAGAGTTCCAGAAGGTGATCGACGCGGAACTCGCGAAATCAGGGTAGAGAAGGTCCGCGCAGGATCTCCTCGCGCTTCTGTGTCAGGTGAAAAAGCAAACTCTGTCCGAAGCCCTGATCGCGCGCGAAGACTTGCAGGTAATCGTAGAAGACCAGGGCCAGGCCGCGAGCACCCTGTGAGGCCAGACGCTGGGCCTGCGCGTCGACGCGCGCCAGCATCTGCTCCAGCTCTGGCTCGCCATCCCTCGACGCATAGCTGAGCGCCTCCGCATAGAGTCTTAGCCCCTCCTGGTATCTCTCGGGGTCGCCGAGGGCCACCCTTCCCCTGAGCCACCGGAGTTTGCACATCGATTCCCATCTCCCCAGCGTGAGAGCCAGTGCCTCCGCCTCATCCGCACGGTGGAGGAACTGGTCGTGCTTCCCGGCGGTGAAGTGGTGGAAAGCCAGATTCATCAGGGCAACCAGTTCGCTCAAACTCTCTCCCAGCTCGTGGGCAATTTGCCGGCTTGCCTCGTAGCACTCCAGCGCTTCCTGCAACCGACCCTGACGGTAGTACACGGCCCCCAGGTTGTTGAGGACGATTCCCTGTCCGCACACATCGCCGCTGAACTTCCGCAGGGCCATGCTGCGCAGGTAGCTGTCAATCGCCTCCTCCCACATCCCCCGAGCGCTGTAGGCGTTGCCGAGCTCGTTCAACTCTCGCTCGTCGAGGTCCTCGAAGTCCTTTCCTTCTTTCACCATCCCCCCTGCTGGCGGCCTCTACCGGGCAAACAGACCGGCTATCTCGTCTCGTGGAAAGGCCGGCAGATCCGTCACCAGCCCGTGGCGCTCCATCCTGATCCCTTCGCCCCGAGGTACGACGCGACCGATGACAGACGCCGCGATCTGCTCCGAGGCCAGAACTTCCAACAGCCCCTGGGCGTCCTCCGGGCTCACAGCCAGGAGCAGCGCTCCGGAAGCGATGGTGCCCAGGGGATCCAGGCCGAACTCCTCACAGAGTTCCCGGCACTCAGGAAGGATCTCGATGTTCTCCTCTTCTACCATCAACCCCACCTCGGAAGCCTGGGCCAGTTCGCGTAGACCCATGGCCAGACCTCCCTCGGTGGGATCGTGCATGCCGTGTACTTCGAAAGCCTCAGAAGCCCGCCGGGCCTCACGAAAGACGCTGATGCCCGGGTCGACGAGATAGCCCTTCGCCCTGGCCAGGAACTCAGGGGTGAAGCCGCGCTCCCGCAGATCCCGTTCCTTCTCCCGCGCGATGAGCGCGGTGCCCTCGATGGCTATTCCTTTGGTCAGGACGATAGCGTCTCCCACTTTCGCCCCGCCCGAAGTGACCAGCCTCTCTTTCTCGACCTCTCCCAGCATCTGACCGATGACCATGGGCCGATGCAGGCCATAGGTGATCTCGGTGTGCCCACCGACCAGCGAGATGCCCAACTCACGACAGGCGTCGTGCATCTGCCGCAGTATCTCCTCCACCAGGGCCTCGTCGCTGCCCGTCTCGGGCAAGAGAACCGTCGCCAGGAACCACCGCGGCACCGCCCCTGTGGTCACCAGATCGTTGGCGTTCACGTGAACCGCGTACCAGCCGATCTGATCCGTGGCGAAGGTGATGGGGTCCGTCTTGGCCACAAGGTACTTGTCTCCCATGTCCAGCACAGCGGCGTCCTCGCCTATTCGCGCCCCCAACACCACCCGCTCGTCTTCCAGCCGGTATTGCTCAAGAAGACGTCCCAAGAACTCCGTCGGAAGCTTCCCCACCGGGAATCTCCGTGCCACCGCACGTCACCCCTCTCTAACCAGGGCCCTGCCCACCGTCTAGTACCCTTCAATCGATTATAGCGCAACCCCTGTCTGCGGCAAAAGAGGCCTGCTCCAGGGCAAGCACACGGCACGATGAGGGCAGGTGATGCTGATTCGCAGCGCCATAGCAGAACAATCCGGAAGTCCGTTTCCCTCTGCAAACAGCCAGCCTGCGACGCGGTGGGGCAATCCGGCGGCATCCGACAGTGTTGGTGGCTGATCTTGACAGTTCCTGGCAGTTCTTGCCAGGGCGGTCCACGTTCGGGAACAAATCCGGCAGCTTCTGGCAGGCCCCCTGGCAGTTCCAGATAGCCCCCACCTGGTACAAGTAGTGTGGGTCTGGCAGGACCCGCTACCCTTCGCCGCGAGCTTACCAGAATCGTGACCGTAATCCTGCATCTGAAGGAGGTGAAGCCTGATGAAGACTATACTGTTTCTGTTGCCGGCGCTTCAAGAAGTCCTCGCCCAGGACTTCCGCCAGATCAAGTGCTCCCTCTTTCCACCCCTCAGCCTGCTGACGCTTGCAGGGTTGGTGCCCCAGGGCAAGTACAACCTGATGGTCAGAGACGAGCACGTCGAAGAGGTCATCGTCCAGGACGACGTGGACCTGGTGGTCATGACTGTCTACGTCTCTTCGGCAAACAGAGCGTACCAGCTCAGCGCACAGTATCGGGCCCGGGGAGCCAAGGTGGTCATGGGCGGAATCCATCCCACCACGCTTCCCGAGGAGTCCGCACAGCACGCCGACAGCGTCTGCCTGGGCCCTGGGGAAGCGGTGTTTTTGCAGATGCTCGAGGATTTCGAGGATGAACATCTGGCCAAGTTCTACGACGGTCGTGGTCACAAGGATCTCTCCGGGGTGCCTCGTGCGCGCCGCGACCTGATGAACCAGCGCAAGTACCTCGTGCCCAACACCATCGTGGCTTCAAGAGGGTGCCCCTACTCCTGCGATTTCTGCTACAAAGAGAGCTTCTGGGGCAGGGACTACTACGAGTTTCGACCGTGGCCGGAGATCGCCAGGGAACTGGACACCTTCCAGCACGGGTTCGTCTTCTTTCTCGACGACAATCTGCTCGGCAACCGCAAGGAAGCGAGGAAGCTCTTTGCGCTGCTCAGAGGATACGACTTCGTCTGGCAGGCCGCTGCCTCTCTCGATGCCGCATACACTCCCGGCTTGCTTCAGGAGGCCTACGAATGCGGGTGCAGAAGCCTCTTCGTTGGCTTCGAGTCCATCACCAAGACCAACATGGAACGTGCCCACAAGCGGCAGAACCAGAAGCACGACTACGCAGACGCGATCCAGAGGTTCCACGATGCTGGCATCATGATCAACGGCAGTTTCGTGTATGGATTCGACGACGATGACCCCGGGATCTTCGGCCGGACCGTGGAGTTCGCCATCGAAAACAAGATAGAGACAGCCACCTTCCACATCTTGACCCCATTCCCCAAGACCAGAATGTCTGCCCGGCTGGACCACGAGGGTCGTTTGCTGCACCGGGACTGGGACAAGTATGACACACGCCACGCCGTTTTCCGACCCAGACGTATGAGCCCGGCTCAACTCGAGGAAGGATACCGATGGTCGTACGATGAGTTCTACAGGTACGGATCCATCCTTCGACGGTCGGTGGGCTTGCCGAACCCCCTCAAGAGGTTCCTCTACAACGTCGGTTGGAAGAAGATGGATTCTGTCTGGGACTTCATCCTGGCCCACAACCTGATAGAGCGCGTGCTGCCCGCCTTCGAGTACGCCCTGGGCAGGGACACGGCGCCTCGCAGCCAAACAGTAGACGCCGCGTGGAGGCAGACGCCGACGCCGGAAAGAGAATGCGAGTGAGGACGATCGTGGGGACGAGAGGCGGGAGTGGATGGGAGTCGAACCCACCATGGCTAGCTCGTCGCTACCCATCAACGGTTTTGAAGACCGCGGAGGCCACCAGGTCTCAACCACCCCCACGTATGCGTATCATACTGACTTTCGCGGCAGTAGTCAAGGGCGTCACCTCGCCGAGGAGAGACCTCCCGTTCCCCTACGACAGGGCATCCTCCACCGCGCGTCCCACCTCCGTGGCTGTGAGCGGGCGAGGATAGTTGTACAGCGGTCCTCGCGGAGCCTCGTTGTAGTAGGGACGGTTGCATCCCGGGCAGCCTGAGGTTTGGAAAGCCTGACCGTCGTCGAGTACTTCCCCCAGTGCGCTCCTGGGGAGGCCGAAGGAGAGAATCTGCCCCTCCCCTGAGAAGGAGAATTCCTGCACCGAGCACAGCCCCTGCTTTAGCAGGTACCGCGCCACCTGAAGTCGCCGGTAGCGAGCCAGGGGAGGCGGAGTTTCATCCTCCATCGCGGTCCCTCGGATGGGGGTGAAAGCGAAGAGCGCCGGAGTCACTCCCCCACCGAGGAGTAGCGCCACCATGCCCACCATCTCCTCTTCGGTCTCGCCCAGGCCGACCATGAGGTGGGTCGTGATGCGCCCCGGGAAGCAGCCAGCCGCCTCCTGGATGCTGCCGAGCGATTTCTCCAGGCCCCCGCCCTTCACTCGCCTGAAGGCCTCCTCGTTGGCCGCGTCCAGGCTCAGACCCACTCTCTGCGCGCCAGCATGAAATAGCTCTGCCACCTGCTCCACGCTGGCCACCACCGACACGCTGACCGGGACCTGATGGCCCAGCCGAGCCGTTATCGATTGGGCGCGCTCCACGGAACCGGGGCTGACCGTGACCTGCAGACAGCATCGCTGGATCTTGCCGCTCGCGTAGGCCTCACGCACCGCGTCCAGGGCCTCCGCCTCATCCCACACCGGCCAGTTCACCCTGGACAACGCGGTGGCCGACGCCTCGCTGCTCCTGGCCTGTGTGCAGAAAGCACAGTCGCGACGACAACGCCCCCCCACCATGAGATACGCGGTGGTCGGGGGGGCATCGAGGCGAGTGTCTGCCAGACCCAGGACCCCCAGGGTCCCCGATGATACCTTGATCAAAGTCGTCCTATGGCTCCTGCTCTGAGGCCTCCTCCCCCGAGATCCCCGATTCAGCCTTCCTGCTCTTCAGGCGGCGGTAGATGAATAGACCAGCAACCGCGCAGACGGCGATCACGATGGGGATATCAAAGGGACGCATCACTTCGCGGACTCTCTCCCAATGCTCACCGAAGACGTAACCGGCCCAGGCGAGCACCCAGCACCAGAGGAAGGAGCCCGCAAAGGTCCAAACAGCAAACTTGGCGAAGTTCATGCGGGCCACCCCGGCAGGCAGAGAGATGAACGTACGCACGATGGGCAGCAGGCGCGAGAAGAAGGCGGTATGCTCCCCGTACTTGCTGAACCACCTGTCGGCCACCTCTATTTCATGAGGTCGGATCAGGACATACTTACCATATCTCTCCAGCAGCGGCCGCCCACCCTTCGCCCCCACCCAATAGGTGAAGACCGATCCGAGGGTGCATCCCACCGCGCCCCACAAGCCACCCCAAAACGTGTGCCACACCGCCAGGCCGCGCGCCTGGATCAGCATCCACCCGGCAAGCGGCATGGTCACCTCGCTCGGCAAAGGTATGCAGGCACTCTCGATGGCCATCGCCAGCACGATGCCAGCCCAGCCGACGCTCTGGATCAGATTCTGCAGAAAAAGCACCACCTCGTGTTCGAGGGCCTCCAATGGTCTGTCCTCCTTGCAGTCAGCAGCGTGGTATTCAGGCCATTATAGCATGGGGTAGAGCTTCGAGCAATGAGTCAAGCCCGAGGAAAGCGGAGCTCTCAGGATGCCTGGCAAGAGGGGCCGGAGGAGGAAGAAAGCGCGTCGGCCAGATCTGCCAGGCGATCCATGTTGGCCAGGCTCAGAGACACTCCGTGATCGTGCAGTTCGCTATAGCCCATGTCCCTGAACAACCGATGGCTCGCCACCCTGCACATCTCATCGTATAGCTCTGGCCACTGGTGGCCGCGCCTTTCGAGGCAGAAGGAGACGAACTCTTCGGCTAGCGACTTGTCGTCGACGACCACGGACATCTCCGGAGACGAATCATCAGGCGAGGGAAGAGGGACCCTTTCACGGGCTCTTCAGCCAGTAACACAGACAAAACTATTGTACTCCAGTACACATACACTGTACCATAGATTCGGCCCGGTTGGACCTTAAAGAATGAAGTCCTCCACCTTAAAGATCGAACGGCTCGCCCATCCATCCGTCGGACCCCGCGGCTGCCGAGCCGGGCCAACAGTCCGCCAGGGCCAACAGACTAGGTAGCCATGCCTGGAGCTTCTGTCCAATCCCCCGGCATTTCCCACTCCCCGTTCGGGACGTGGGCACCGAACCGTCAAATCGTACGAGCTCCACATGGTGTGCCCGTTCGAGGTTTTGCGGAGTGAGAAGCTTAATTGTATAATGTATAAATAGGGAGATAGACGGTAATGTGGCAGGTAACCGGGCACGACTGGGCTGTGCGTGTGCTCGAAAGCAGCATCGCCGAGGAGCGAGTGTCGCACGCCTATCTGTTCACCGGGCCTCCGGGTGTGGGCAAGACCACGCTGGCCCTCAGCACGGCCCAGGCCCTGCTGTGCCAGCAGCCAGACAAACCGTGCGGCCACTGTGAGCCTTGCCGCAAGATCGTGGAAGGTATCCATCCTGACGTACGCACAGTCGATCTGAATTACCAGGCCCGGCTCCGAGAAGAGGACCTGCCTGAACAGAACGAACTGCGCATAGACACTATCAGGAGCATCACCCAGGAGGCCAGTCTGAAGCCCTTCGAGGGTACGAGGAGGGTGCTACTCATCCCTGATGCCGAGACCATGACCAGCCAGGCGGCCAACGCGCTCCTCAAGACTCTCGAAGAGCCACCCGAGCACGTCATACTCCTGCTCACTGCCGCAGATCCACGCCTGCTACTGCCGACTATCGTCTCTCGCTGCCAGGTCCTCGCCTTGCGCCTAGTGCCTATCAAGCTCATACAAGAGGAACTACAGTTGCGACATGGAGTGGATGCAACGCGAGCAGCTCTGCTGGCCAGGCTCAGTGGTGGCAGAATAGGCTGGGCGGTCAGCGCCGCCCGGGACAGCTCCATTCTACAGCATCGAGAGGATACCCTGCGGGAACTGGCGGCGTTGCCCAGGTCAGGCCGTACTCACCGGCTGGACTATGCAGCGCGCCTGACTCGCAGCCCCAGCGGCGTACGGGAGACGCTGGACCTGTGGCTCTCTTGGTGGAGGGACCTGTTGCTCGTCGCAGGCGGCAGCCCCGAAACCATGGGCAACGCGGATGCCGCGGGCGCCTTGGAGCAGGAGGCCCACAGGTATGATCTGCGCAGCATCTTGATGTTTCTCCAAGCCATCCGCAGGACGCAGCGCCAGCTAGAGATGAACGCTGATCCCCGCCTTGCTCTCGAAGTGCTGATGCTGGAGCTTCCTGCCAGAAGCGATTGAGAGGATAACCGTGCACAGGGTGGCAGGCATTCGTTTCAGAGATAGCGGAAAGGTATACTACTTCGACGCCTCGGCGCTGGAGGATCTCCAAGAGGGCGAGTACGTCATCGTGGATACCACTAGAGGCCAGGACGTAGGGCGGGTAGCCACTCTCCTCGAAGAGACCCCTGGCGACATGGCGAAGGGTGCGCTGAAGCCCATTCAGCGACGGGCGGAAGCGCTGGATTTGGTGCAGATGGAGCGCTATCGTCTACGTGAGAAAGACGCGCTGGCTCGTTGTGAGGAGAAGCTGAAGGAGCACGCGCTGCCCATCAAGCTGCTCAAAGCCGAGTACAACTTCGATGGCAGTCATCTCCTGGTATACTTCGTCTCTGAGAAACGAGTGGATTTCCGCAAGCTGGTGCAGGATCTCAGGAGAACCCTGAAGACGAAGGTGGAGCTGCGTCAGGTAGGCGTGCGCGACGAGGCCAAGCTGATGGGGGGTATCGGGCGCTGCGGCAGGGTGCTCTGCTGTGAGAGTTTCATGCAAGAGTTCAACCCGGTCTCCATCAAGATGGCGAAAAGGCAGGATATCTCCTTGAATCCGTCCGAGATCTCCGGCCTATGCGGGAGACTGCTGTGCTGCCTGGCCTACGAAGACGAGTACTACCAGAAAGTGAAGGCCAGGATGCCGCAACCAAGAGAGATCGTCAAGACCACCTACGGCTCCGGGGAGGTGAAGGCGGTCAACGCTCTGGCGCAGACCGTGACGGTCGAGTTGAAGAACGAAGTGACCGTCGAACTCTCCGCGGACGAGATCCTGGAAGCGACGGGGAAGAAAGCCAAGCGCCAGCGTTCCTAGCAAGCAGCGCCACTATCCGGGCCGCGATTCGCCATGGCTCGCAGACGCTCCAGCGAATCCGGGGGGACCGGTACGTCACCCAAGGTGAGGTCACCGTCGTCTGCGTACCCGTGGAAATCCGTCCCTCCCGTTACGATCAGCCCGTATCGCTCCGCCAGACTGGCCAGCTCCTCGCGCTCCTCGTCGGAGTATCGGGGGTAACAGGCCTCCAAACCTACTAACCCGCAGGCACTCAAACTGACGATCATGTCCCGCTGGTGCCAGGGGTGCGCCAGCACAGGAAGGCCTCCCGCGGCCCGGACTATCTCCACGGCCTGACTCGGGGTGAGCTTGTAGCGGGCAACGTAGGCTGGCCCATCCAGGCCAATGTACCTGTAGAAAGCCTCGTTGATGCTGTCCACGTACCCTTTCTCGCGCAGCGCCTCGGCAATGTGGGGCCGTCCAAAAGCCGAGCTGTCGCCAGCGATTTCCTGGACGCGACCCCAGGAGACGATCACACCCATGCCAGCCAGCTTCCCGATCATCTTCCGGGCGCGCTCTCGACGGGCTCGCCGCAGCACGGCCAGCATCTCCTGCAGCGCCTCATCGCGGCGGTCCACGAAGTAGCCAAGGATGTGCGCCTCGCCCGATCCATGCTCAGCACTCAGCTCGATCCCGGGTACCACCTCCAGAACCGTGCCTTCCGCGGCTGCCAGAGCCTCTTCCAGGCCCCCAGTAGTGTCGTGATCGGTAATGGCAATGGCCGAGAGTCCGTTCTCGATGGCGGTCTGCACCACTTCCGTGGGCGTGAGGGTCCCGTCAGAGGCTGTGGTATGGATGTGAAGATCCACCCTGCTCATCTCAGTCCCTGGCCAACCTCTCCAGCAAGGTATCCTTCAACTCAGCCATAGGGACGCGTACCTGGTCCATGCTGTCCCGGTCGCGGATGGTGACGGCGTGATCCTCCAGGCTCTCCACGTCGACCGTGATGCAGAAGGGGGTGCCGATCTCGTCCTGTCTTCTATAGAGGCGGCCTATGCTGGCCGTATCATCGTAAGCGATCATCATGTGCATCCGCAGCTCTGAGGCGATCTGCTTGGCCAGCGTGACCAATTCCGGCCTGTTGCGTAGCAAGGGGAACACCGCTGCCTTCACCGGCGCCAGCTCAGGATGAAGACGCAACACGGCGCGCTTTCTCTTCCGCACCTTCTCCTCACGATAGGCGTCGACGAGGAAGGCCAGCGCGGCCCGATCCACCCCGCCGGAGGGTTCTATGATGAAGGGCACGATGTGGGTGCCCGTTTCTTCGTCGAAGTAGCTCAGTTCCCGACCGCTGAAGAGCGCATGCTGCCGCAAGTCGAAGTCCGTGCGATTGGAGATCCCTTCCAGTTCCGCCCAACCGAACGGGAACAGGTACTCGATGTCATGTGTCGCCTTGGAGTAGTGAGCGAGCTCGTCACCCTCGTGTTGCCGCAGGCGAAGGTAATCGCGGCGTAACCCATACTTCACGTACCACTCGAAGCGCTCCTCAACCCAGTACCGGTGCCACTCCTCGTCCGTGCCGGGCTTGACGAAGTACTCGATCTCCATCTGCTCGAATTCCCGAGTACGAAAGGTGAAATTGCGCGGCGTGATCTCGTTGCGGAAGGCCTTCCCGATCTGGGCTATACCAAAAGGCAGCTTACGCCGAGCGACATCCAACACATTGGCGAAATTGACGAACATGCCCTGCGCCGTTTCCGGCCTCAGGTACGTGCGGGATGCGTCGTCCTCCACGGGCCCCAGAAACGTCTTCAGCATGAGATTGAACTGACGAGGCTCGGTCAACTTTCCGCCGCACTCGGGACACACACCGTCCTGGACATGATCGGCGCGGAACCGCTTCTTGCAGTTCATACAGTCGACCAGCGGGTCCGTGAAACTGTCCACGTGCCCGCTTGCTTCCCAGACGCGCGGGCTCATGAGGATGCCTGAGTCCAGGCCGACCAGGTCATCCCTGCGCTGAACCATGTCCCTCCACCAAATATTCTTGATGTTCCGTTTCAGTTCGACACCGTAGGGTCCATAGTCCCAGGATCCACCCACACCGCCGTAGATCTCGCTACTCTGAAAGATGAAACCTCGCCTCTTGCACAGCGAGACGAGGGTGTCCATGTCGATCGTCGTCTTCTCCTCAACCATTCGTTCTCCCCAGACGCTCCGGACGTGCCGTCATCGCCTTCTTGATCTCCGTCTTCCCACCCCTGACGCCGCCATCTATCCCGGCTCGACGACCTGCGTTCCAGACTCGGCTCCTTCTCTTCGCAGCGTATCCATAAAATCAGCAGACTTCAACCCCCGCTCCAACAGATAAGTAACGTAGCGGCGCAGAATGCTCTCCAACTCGAGATGAGTGCCCTGCTCGATCCTCAGTCTGCTGCACCGGCTGTACTCCCCGGACTGGAGATAGACCAGCGTGGCCAGCGCGTTCGCAGATGCCTCACGGCAACCTCGCTGACCCTGCCCGCAGCGTGGACAGAGCACTCCACCATCCGCAGGGCTGAACAGCCCTGCATCCTGGTCCAGGGATCGGTCACAACGGACGCACCTGGAAAGCTGAGGCCGATAACCTACGCGGTCGAGCAAATGCAGCTCGAAGTAGCGGAGCACAAGCCCTGTGTCCTCGGCCTCACCCAGCCAGCCCAGGGCGTTCAACAAGAGATCGAAGAGCCGCTTATTCTCCTCCCCCTCCGCGGTGAATCTGTCCACCAGTTCGGCCACGTAGTAGGCGCAGCTCGTCCGCTCCAATTCACCCTTCACCGGCAGGAAAGCGTTGATGGTCTCCGCCTGAGTGACAATGTCCAGATTCCTGCCCTTGGCCACCAGAAGCCTGCTGTGAGTGAACAACTCAACGTGCCCAGCCTTGCGGCTCGTGGGCTTGCGCACCCCCTTGGCCAGAACTCTGATCTTGCCCAGCCAGGGCGTGAAGATCGTCAGCAGCCGGTCCGCTTCTCCAAAATCGTGCCTCCGCAACACGATGCCCTCGGTGCGGTACAGCCGTTCCCTGGAAGTCAAAGGTGCTATCCCCCTCGCACGGTGTTGTACCGATAAGGACGAGCCCAGTTCTTCTCCATCTTCTTCTGGTAGAGCTCCTCTGCATCGACACCCAGCGCCGAGAGCAGGTGGAGAATACGGATGATGGCGTCGATCAGCTCCTCTCCGACCTGCTCCAGTTCTGCTCCCTTCTTGTAGGCATCGGTGGCCTCTGAGATCTCAGAATGGACCAGGGCCAGCATCTCCCAGAAGCGTTCCTCGCGCACCGAGAACCCCTTGGCGTCGGCCATGGCGCGAACTTCCATCATCATCTTGTTGAGACCCTCGGCCTCCATCTCCCCAGACCACCTCCCTGAATACGCATCGGAGAATCGAGCCTGCCAGCCGACGCCCTGAGAAATCACGCGTCGATCACCCCGCGGATGAGGCTCATCCTGCCAGTCTCTCCTAGGCCACCTTCTCAGTGCTTCCCACCCCTGGTACGACCAGCACCCTGAACGCCATAAAGAGGATCGCCGACGTCCCCAGGAGTGGCAACCCACACGGCGTCGCGCCGCCTCTTTCCGGAGTGGTCCCGGGTCGCCAACGCGGCATCGAGCCATCGGCCACCTTTCTCAGGTCAGACCCATCGGCTTGCACCACGAAGATCTCCCGGTCTCCTTCCTCACCCGTGGCCAGGGCGACGCGCGTCCCATCCGGCGACCAGCGCGCCTCAGGGCGCTTCCCCTCCGCTATGGGGCGTGACTCCCCGCTGCGATCCATGACCAGAACCTGCCAGGAGTCGTTCTCTGCCGAGCTGAACAGAAGCGACGAACCGTCGGGCGACCAACTGAGCCCGCTGTTCCAGAGGTCCTCGAACGTCCGCTCCGACTGGAGCGCCAACTCTCCGTGGAGGGCATCCACGACCATCACGCGGAAGCCCCCTCCCTCCTCCCAGACCGAGGCGGCTACACTCTCACCGTCCGGCGACCAGCAAGGCCAGAAACCAGCACGATCCAGGGACCATACGACCTCCTGGCTTTCAGGGCGAACCATCTTCAGCCTGGGATTCTCTCCTCCCCTGAAGGGCTCGCCACTGTCCCGGTAGACGAGGAGATTCTCATCTGGAGACCAGGCAAAGCCGTCCGCTGAGTACACGAAATCGGGGATCTCCCAGACCAGTTTACCCTCGTCATCCACGATCACCACGTAGCCTTCCATTTCCAACCCAGCGACGTATACGGCGATCAACTTCTCGTCCCCAGAATACGATACCCGCTCTATGGGCCAGAGACCGCTCACCCAACGCCGCGCGGCGAGGGTCGAGCCAGTTCCATCCTCGATATTGACCAGCGCCAGGCTTTGCTCGGTACCTTGATCGCTGGGAGTGAAATCCCCGACGTACAGTATCCGCCGGCTATCGGAAGACCACACGGCGGCGTAGCCGTCTGCGACCTTGGTGCTGCTGCCGGCCTCGACGTCGACGACGAAGATCTCGCCGCTCCCCGGCCCACCCTGTCCCCCTTTGACCAAAACCAGCTTCTGGCCATCGGGTGCCCAGTCCAGCGCCACAAACCCCTCGCCACCAGTCAACTGTTCTTTTTCCCCGCTCCCAACGTCGATCAGCCACACGCTCCCGCCTGTCCCCAGATAGGCGATCTGGTCCGGAGACTGGCCATGGACTGGAAGGGTGACAAGTACGGCCATCGCCAGGAGCACGATCACCAGCGTAGTCGTGGCCACTAGTCTGCTAGTCGATCTTCGCACGAGGCTCTCCCCCAGGAAGCTCACCGAGAGGTCTGAGGGCGGGAGGCAACCTCCCCCCTCCACAGCGCCTATTCGCGGTCGGGCGAGACCTTACCGCGATGCTTCTTGAGATCGCTGCGTTGTTTCTTCTCCTGGAGCCGCCGCTCCCTCGCTGCCGGTGAGGGTTCCGTAGCCCGGCGCTTCCGGGGCACCTTCAACGCCCTGCGCATGAGAGTCCGGAACCGCTCCACGACCTCTTCTCGATTGCGCAACTGACTGCGACTGGACTGGGACACGAGGTGAAGGAATCCGTCCTTGTCCACGTACGACGAGAGCTTGTCCAGAGCCCTCTCTCTCTGGGCATCCCCCAGGCTCGGAGAGTGCGCCAGGTCGAACAACAGCTCGACCCTGGTTTCCGTACGATTGACGTGCTGACCACCTGGTCCGCTGCTGCGCGAGAAGCGGAACTTCAACTCCGCCTCTGGGATCCCCGTTGTTTCGATGATCCAGATGACGCCTTCAGCACCAGCAGTCACGTCTCTTCCCAGGGCTAGAGGTAGTCCTCCCGCGGAGGACAGAATACGTCCACGACTACTGCGTCCTCCGGCGTCTCTGCACCGTGCGGCACGTCGCCGGGTATGTAATAGCTATCTCCTGCCTCATAGATGCGCGCCTCGCCGCCCATGGTCAGTCGCATGCTGCCCCTCACCACGTACCCTACCTGATCGTGGGGGTGGGTGTGCATCGGCAGCTCGGCGCCCCGTGACAGCGAGAACTCGGCCAGGAGCATGCTCGAGCCGTGGCCCAGCGTCCGGCGCCGCACGCCCGGTACCATCTCCACCTGCTTCGTCTCAGCGCCCTTGACAGACATCCCCTCGGAAGCCATAGTTCCTCCCATCCGCTCACCTCTTAGAGGCGCGACACCCTCTACTGATATAGTACAGGCCTGATGAAGGCGGTGTCGTTGCAGAGCAACTCTGACCAGCGACCATCCAACGGCCACAGAGTCTCTCCTGCTCTGTGACTAATATACCCCACCACGGACTTCCTCGGCAAGGGTTTGTCTCCAGGGGGACGGACTGTGAATCCCGCCCAACACCCACCAATCCAGCGCTGTGACGTCCTCAGGTAGTGGTTCAGATATCAGCACACCGCCCGACCCACCAGAGGCAACATCAGCAGATACCACCAAGCGAAAGGGGCACGGCGTGACCTGCCCCTGGCCCCCGGGGCCTACAGAGAGCGGAGAACTGGCCACTGCACCGATCCTCAACCGCTGCCGTCTGCACAGGCGCACGTTAGCTACCGCAGGGTCATTCACCAAAGCCCGTCCGCCCGCTCCTCGGTGAGCATGAGCAGAATCGCCTCCTCGTTGCCGGCCACCAGTCGCCTCGCCTTCTGCTCAGGGTAGCCGTGCTCAACCATCAGGTAGCCCACGAGGAAGTCTCGAAACAGATCTCTTCGGTCCTCCAGAGGGAGAGACAGCACTGTCTTCAGGTCACCTTTCAACTCGCGGTACGTGCCCACCGGATCGCTCGTAGAGTCTCCTGACTTTACTTTCCACCTCGACATGCGCCCCTCCCCACGGTCCGCGCAGCACATCTTACCACACACACCAGTGCGAGGCCATACCACGGGGCAACCTCGCCCTATGTGGCCACGGCGCCTGCCCGAGTCGGGCTCGGCAGCCGCCAGCGTCCAGCGAGAAACCACCTCCTGACCGCACCGGGCGCAAAGGACTTGACAGCGCCGGAGAAAGACGGTAAGATAGTGTATAGCTAGATATACACGGAGGCCGTGATGAGAAAAGACAAGAACATCATGATACGGGTTTCCAGGGAGACTCACACTGCCTTCAAGAAAAAAGCGGCCGAAGAGGGAACCACCATGAGCAAGATCATACGTCAACTGGTGGACAGGTACCTCGGAGGAGAGCTCAAGCACACACCAAGCGACTAGCAGGCCCTAGCCATGGCTTTCGATTGTTTCCACGGCGGCGGGACCGCACCGGGTGGTAGATACTGCGGACAGGCACGGAACTCGCCGCCTGGTACCACGGTTGGGGCTCTGTGAAACGAGCCTCTTGGCGCCGGTGCGGGCGCTACACGCGCAGTATTCGATTGATAGGCAGCCCGCTCCATGGCTGTCCTGACGGAGGAGTCCATCGATTCTCGAGAATAGCAGCAACGACTCAACGATGAAGCTAGATCCAAGGAAGGACATCAACACACAGCGGTTCAGCATCGGCGCAGGCGGGGCGGGAGGTGAACCGTGAGTCCCAAACTGAGGGCAAAGGTCACTCAGCTAAGCATCGTATCGGGGACTGAGCAAGCCGAGGCAGGCGACACCGGACGGGCAGAGACCTCATCGCTGATTCCTGCCGGGACAGGCAAAGGAAACCTGTACCTGCTGGTGCAGGTGAGCGGTGAGCCTGCTGGCAAGGAGGAAATCCACAGAGAGCTAATCCGCCGCATGGCTGAGGAGTATTCGCGTGTCCCAGGCGGGATCACCAACGGTCTCCGCCAGTCCATCAGGGCCGCGAACGACTTCCTCTACACACGGAATATGGATTCCCTACCCTTGTGGCACAGAGTCGGGGAGACGTGCTTGGGGGTCCTGAGGGGAAACGACCTGTATATGGGTGTGGCCGGCGAAGCTCGGATTTACGTCCTCCATCAGGGCGAGCTACGCCTCTTCCCTCCGGCAGTCGCCAATGTCTTCGGCGACGCGCTTCCGCCAGAACTACAGTCCCTCCCCCCGCTGGGGGTGGATGATTTCCTCGCCGAGGTGGGCCTGTTCCACTGCCTCGTTGAGGAGGGCGACCTCATCCTCCTGGCCTCTGGTGAGCTTGCGCATCTGGCAACAGAAGGCCGAGTGGCCGCGGCCGCTCAGGAAGGGCCCCGGGAGCTGGCAGACACACTCAGGTCGCTAGCCTCGCACAGTGACCTCTCCGCACTCCTGATAGAAATGCAGGTTGCGGGCGTGGAGTCGGTTTCCCAGGCGAAGCGTCTGCCCGCCGCAACAAGGAGCGTCCGTGGGCGACAGGTGCCGCCCAGCATCTCACCCGCGCGGCAACCAGTGGCCGGACCTGCCGCAAAGGGCATCGCGGCCGGATTGGTCGCGCTGCTGCTTGCCCTGGGGGCGAGGGTTCTGTCCTTCTTCGCCAACCTGGCCAGAGGCGTGCAACTCTTCTTCTCCTGGCTGTTCTCCAGTGGCCTCTTGGGAAGAATCGGCCGAGGAATGAGGACCGGCGTCGTGGGCCTGCTCCAGGGTCTGGGCACACTCACCAGACGTATGCTTCCTGAATCAGAACAGGCCACCGCAGCCATGGAAGTCCCACAAGTCCGTCCCCTGAGGCGGGTGAGTGAGCGAGAGAAGAGCTCCCGCCTGCCCCTCGTGGTGGCCCTGGCCATCGTCGCCATCGTGGCGGCGGTGTCTGTCGGAGTGGTCATGCGCACCCACACCCGCAATACCGAGTTCTCGCAGTTCATCCAAGAAGCTCAAGCCGAGATCCAAGCAGCCCAGACGAATGAGTCCCCCGCTGGCACCAGGAGCAGCCTGATGCTGGCCTCGGGGTACGTGGAACAAGCCCTGCAACTCAAGCCCAGCGACGCCGAGGCGGTGGCTCTGCAAGGCGAGATCCTCCTCGCCCTGGACGAAGTCAATCGTGTCGTGCGCCTCGAGTTCTCAGGACAGGTTCCCTTTGCGGACCCGTCTGGGCAGCCGCGGCGCGTGCTGTTGCACGGCAGTCAGTTGTTCGTCCTCGACCAGGGAACTCGAGAACTGCGCAGTTATCGGCTCGACGAAGCAGGTAGCATCGTGGACGCTCCCGGAGGCCAGGTACTCCTCGGCCCGGATAGCCAGCTCGGTGGACTGACCGTCGAGAGCCTCACAGATCTGGCCTGGATTGAGGAGGGCAGCGGCCGGGAGATGGCTACGCTGGTCGTGCTGGTCAACGATGCCTCCCTCCTGCAACTGGACGAATCGCTGGCCTTCAGTCCCGTGCCGATCACTGATAGCGAGGTCTGGGGCGATCCCCGCCTCATCGACGGGTACTTCGGCTACCTCTACGTCCTCGATGCGCAGGAAGACCGCATACTGAAATACGCTCCCACCGGTAACAGCTACGAGACCTTCCCGGTCAGCTACTTCCAGGCCGACACCAGCGTGGACTTGGCGGACGCCGTGGACATGGCCATAGATGGCTACATCTACGTGCTGAACGGCAAGAGCATACTGAAGTTCTCCGGAGGACTTGAGGAGCCGCTTTCCCTCACCGGGCTCGAGGATCAGGAGCTTCAAGATCCCGTGGCCATGTTCACCTCTCCGGACACACAACACATCTACGTCGCTGACGCGGGCGCTGGGCGCATCGTCCAGTTTACCAAGGAAGGGGCCTTCGTGCGCCAGTTCCGTCCCCCCAGTGAGGACGAGGACCTGTTCCAGGGTCTGCAAGATATCTCCGTAGACGAGGCCCAGGGTCGGCTGATAGCCCTGACCTCCAGTGGGCTATTCGTGGCCCCCATTCAGCAGCCGCCCTCCGCGCTGCGGTGACGCAGTCCAGCGACTGCCAACGGTACTGCCAGCATCCGGGTCGTGTCGTCCGTCGAGGAGGACCAGGCGCAAGCTTGGCCGCCCGGAGGGGAGTGCCCACGTGCCGCCGATGCGCAGAAGACCCCCGGGTGTGATCGACAGACTTTGCTACTGCGTTCCTCATTGTGGTAGAATGCGGCTGTGACCTACGTCCTGGGCATCGAGACCTCATGTGACGAGACGGCTGCGGCTGTGGTCAAGGACGGCTGCGAGGTCGTCTCCAACGTCATCGCCTCTCAGGCCAAGATCCACGAGTCTTACGGCGGGGTCTTCCCAGAGATCGCTTCGCGCCAGCACATCTTGCACATCGTCCCTGTCGTGGAACGAGCTCTGACCCAGGCAGGGCTGGACCTCCCCGAGATGGGCGCCGTCGCGGTCACCTATGGCCCCGGCCTGGCCGGATCCCTGCTGGTGGGAGTCAACATGGCCAAGGGTCTGGCGGTCGCTAGAGGTCTCCGTCTCCTTGGCATCAACCACCTGGAAGCGCACATCTACGCCAACTGGCTGGATTCGAAGGAGCAGATCGTCTTCCCCCTGGTATGCCTCATCGCGTCCGGAGGACACACCAACCTGGTGCTGATGAACGATCACAGTCAGTACGAAGCACTAGGCCAAACGGTGGACGACGCTGCTGGCGAGGCTTTCGACAAGGTCGCCCGTCTCTTGGGCCTCGGATACCCCGGCGGCCCGGAGATCGAGAGGGCAGCAGAAGATGGGGATCCCACAGCCTTCGATTTCCCGCGAGCCTGGATCAGGGGCACGCACGACTTCAGCTTCAGTGGCTTGAAGACGGCGATCCTGTACCTGGTCCGCGAATACCACTCGGCAGACGACCTCCCGGTAGCAGACCTGGCCGCGAGCTTCCAGGCGGCAGTGGTCGAGGTTCTGGTGGAGAAGACGAGGCGGGCGGCGGAGGAGAGCGGGGCCCGTCAGGTCCTCCTGGCAGGGGGAGTCGCAGCCAACACCCTGCTGCGCAAGGAGATGGCAGAGAAGATGGGCATCCCTGTGCTCTGCCCGCCTCCGATCCATTGCACCGACAACGCGGCATGCGTGGCCGCCGTCGGTTGGTTCAGGCTCCAGGCCGGCGAACGATCTGGATGGGACCTCGACGTGGTACCCGGCCTGAGCCTGGTTTGATCCCAGACTGGATAGTCAGGTATCATCGTTTCGGCGCACGACTGCGAGGCTCCGGTGGAACAGAAGACCTTCAGGGACGTGTATCGCAACGCCAAGAGCGATGCCAGCCACTATCTGGCACCCAGGGAATGGATCTCCTGGCTGATCCTCAGCCTGCGCTTCCTGGCGCTTACCCTGGCCGTCATCCTGTCCTTCATCGACCGCTCGCGGGTTGGCGTCACCGTGCCCATCACGCACATCGCCCTGACCGCCGTGGCCTACAATGTCATCCTGGTGGCGCTGGCGCGACACGTGAAGTGGCTGCGGCAGACGCTGAACGTGCTCGTTATCGACACCCTGGTCACGACCCTCTGCGTGTACCTGACCGGCGGCTACCACAGTGGTTTCTTCATCATCTACTTCTTCATCGCCATCGGGGCAGCCTTCTACCTGAATCTGGCGGCTACCACCCTGGTATCCCTGGTTCTGGGACTGATCTATGTCGGGGCCTGCTTCCTCAACCCTGCGGGCATCTGGACAGCTAATGCGGCCTTCATCATCGCAGGCAAGGTCGTCCTCCTGCTTCTCGTTGCCCTTCTATGCGGTCTCCTCCTGGAGCAACTCCGACGGGAGCACTACGAGACGGAGCGAGAGCGCGCTCTGTCGGCTCGCCTCTCCGCCCTCAATGACCTGTTTCAGCAATTGAGCGCCAGCCTGGAGCTGGAGCCCACCATGCAAACGGTATCGGAGGCCTCCCGGCGCCTGTTGGGAGCAGATGTCACCTTGACCTTGCTGCGGCGAGAAGATGGGACAGGCCTACACGTTGCCGCCAGTAGTGGTCTGGGGCTGGACGCGGCACGAGAGACGCTGGAGCTGAACGAGGAGTCCCTGGAACAGCTCCTCGCCCTCGACGCTCCCCACGTCTTTCAGGACACGGCTGTGGATGCGGCACCTGTGCGCCGCTTCATGCAAGCCCAGGGCATAGCCTACCTGGCGGTCGTAGGCCTGGCTCTGGCCGAGGAAAGGCTAGGTATGCTCTGCGCGGGAAGGCGCTATCGGGAACCGTTCTCCGAGGGTGATCTGGCTTTCCTCAACGCTCTGGCTCAGGAGGGAGCCCTGTCCATCCGCAATGCCCGTCTCTACGAACGTGAGCGCCAGCAAGTACAGCGGCTGCAAACCCTGGAGGCGCTCCAGGCCAGCTTCGTCTCCGTCGTCTCCCATGAACTGCGCACACCTCTCACCTGCATCAAGACCTCGGTGGACATGCTGGAGAGCACTCAGGATAGGGACCTGTCGGGCATCAGAGAGGAACTGCTCCATACCATCAGTCACCATACCGGCCGCCTGGAGACGCTCGTCGAGGACTTGATGGACGCGACGAGACTGGAGGCTGGGCAACTGACCCTCTCCCTGCAACCTACTGACCTGCGTCTCCTGGTGGAGAAGACGGTGAGAGCATTCGCACCCCTGGTGAGGGGCAAGAAACAGCTCATGGACATGGATCTGCCGGACAATCTCGAACCAGCCCTGCTCGACCGCCATCGCATCGAGCAAGTGCTCACCAACCTCATCTCCAACGCTCACAAATTCGCCGCCAAGGGCGGCCATATCGGCATCACTCTGAGCGCAGAGGACCACGATCTGTGTCTGACGGTGAGCGATGACGGGCCGGGCATTCCTCTCAGCCAGCAGGATCGCATCTTCGACAAGTTCTACGTGGTCACCGATGGGCGAGGGCTGACTGGCGTCGGTCTGGGGCTGTACATCGCCCGGCAACTGGTGGAACTGCATGGGGGACGCATCTGGGTGGAAAGCGAGCCGGGAGGGGGAAGCGCGTTCCATGTGCTCCTCCCCAAGGAGCGTGATGATCCCTCTGAGGTCTAGACCCTGAGACCCCACGACACTGGAAGACGAAGGCAGGGATGACGGGTGAAGATCCTCATCGTAGACGACGAACCCGATGTGGCCAAAGTCGTGCGCATGAGCTTCGAGGTTCAGGAGCCTCACTGGGAAGCGCTTGCGGCCTACGATGGGGAAGAGGCACTGGCTGTCTTCGAGAAGGAGCAGCCGGATCTGGTACTCCTGGACATCATGATGCCTGAGATGAGCGGCTTCGAGGTCCTCAAGGAACTGCGCCGCTTCTCCGACGTACCAGTCATCGTGCTGACCGCCAAGGAGAACGAAATAGACAAGGTCATGGGCCTGAACCTGGGTGCTGACGACTACATCACCAAGCCCTTCGGCCACCTGGAATTGGTGGCCAGGGTCAAGGCAGTCCTTCGTCGGGCACAGGGCTTGCCTCTCAGCCACGAACTCCCCTTCACCTCCGGAGCGATCCACATCGACTTCGAGAGGCACCAGGTCAGTGTGGAGGGCGAACCGGTCTCCCTGACGGGCACCGAGTATCGTCTGTTGTACCACCTGGTGCGCAACGCTGGTCAGGTGATGACGCACGAAGCCCTGCTGGCCCGTGTCTGGGGCCGAGAGTACACCGACGAGATCGACTATCTGAAAGTGTACATCAGCCGGCTCCGCAACAAGCTGGAGCGAGATCCCCGCAACCCCGAGTACATCCTCACCGAGTACGGCGTAGGTTACTGGTTCAGGAAAGCCTAGCCCAGGGTTTGCCTGCTTTTACCACCCTTTAACCACGTTTACCCTGCCCCGTTACCGCTTTGCGTTATGATGAGGTTAGACAGCAATTCGTTTCCGGCTCACCGGAGAATGGGAGATACCATGTCGCGCACCGAGTTCAGACGAACCGCCATCGCCGTCGTGTTGCTACTCGTGGGCGCTGCCGCAGTGGCTGCCTTCATGTCCTACTACCTCGTCCGCTAACCCACGCACGTTGTCCGAGGGCGGACGAGCCTGCTGAAACCACAAATCGTGCTTTGACAGGTGGAAAGAGATGCTTGCCCTGGTGCTCGGTGGGGGAGGCAACCGCGGTCCCCTGGAGGTAGGTGCACTCCAGGTATTGCTGGAACACGGCATCGTGCCAGACATGCTCGTCGGCACGTCAGCCGGGGCGATCAACGCTGCCTTCCTGTCCATCGATCCCACACCTCACACCGCCCACGAGCTCGGCCGCCTCTGGACGAAGGCCGGTGAGCGTGGAGTGTTCCGCGGCAACCGACTCACCTTGTTCTGGCGCCTCGTCACCGGTAAGGACAGCCTGTACCGCAACGAGGACTTCCGACGTCTCATCGAGGAGAGCCTGCCCGCGGACACGAGGTACTTCGCCGACATCGAGGCGGTCAAGCTGCTCATCGTGGCCACTAGGCTGGACACAGGCGAGCCCCGCGTCTTCGGCAATGACCCTCAGGAGCGCCTGTTGGACGCGATCATGGCCAGCACGGCATTACCACCTTTCTTCCCCCCATGGTCTGCCGGGGACGAACTGCTCATCGACGGGGGAATAGCCGCCGACCTTCCCGTGAGAATCGCCATCGCCGAGGGGGCCACGGAGATCTACGCGCTGCACCTGGTGGATGCACCACCCGAGAGTCAGCAGACGCGCGGTCTGCTCAGCATCGCCGAGCAGGCCATCAACACCGTTCTCTCCCGCCAGCTTCAGAGCGATCTGAAGGAATCCAAGCATACGAAAGGCGTGACGCTGCACTACGTCCCCCTCACGGGTTTCTATGGACTTCCTCTGCGGGATTTGAGCCGCACCACGGAAATGATCGAGGCCGGCAGGCAGCAGATGGAAGAGTATCTCCGGGCGTCTACAGGGGCTGCTGGAGGCGAGCGACCATCTTGGCTGCGCGCGGCCCTCAGAGGAGCTGCGCAGCATGCTCGAAAGAGCATATCATGGCTGCCGGTCAGCCGCTGGATCCCTGGGCGGTTCCGTGGAGATCAGATCATGGGCAAGGGTGAGAGCTATGGGTAGGATCGCCGTCGTCACGGACAGTGTCGCCTGTGTGCCCTCGGACCTGGTAGAGAAGTACGACATCCACGTCGTGCCGTTCCACGTCATCTGGGACGGGCAAGTCTACAGGGATGGTGTGGACCTGAACCCCGCCGAGTTCTACCGGCTCTTCGGGCAGAACAAGGCGTATCCCACCACTTCTCAGCCCTCGCTGGCGGATTTCTTCAGGGTCTATGCCCACCTCAGTGAGACGCATGAGGGCATCGTCTCCATCCACATACCAGCAGAGCTCACTGGAACCGTCAGCGTGGCTGAGACCGCAGCCCGCGAGGCAGCCTCGGTGCCGGTGGTCGTGCTGGACTGTGGCCTGGCCACCATCGCCGAGGGGTTCGTCGTGCTGGCCGCCGCGCAGGCCGCCGAAGCCGGAGGGAGCTTAGAGGAAGTGGTCGCTGCCGCAAAGTCGATGATGGCCAGGGTCCACTTCTACGCCACCCTGGACGATCTCAAACACCTTCACCGTGGAGGGCGTATAGGCGAGGCAGCTACCCTCCTGGGCTCAAGACTCAGGATCAATCCCATCTTGAACCTGGAGAACGGAAGAGTCCGGGTCGTGAGCGTGGTCAGAACGCGGCGGACGGCTGTCGAGAAGATGATGGAACTGATGTGGAACGAGGTTGAAGACCGCCCCCTGCACGCCTCGGTTTTTCACGGCGACGCTCTATCAGAGGCAGAGCGCATTGCGGAGGAGGTTCGTTCTCGCTTCAACTGTGTGGAGTTCTACATCACCGAGTTCACGCCGGTCATGGGAGCTCATACTGGTCCCGGGGTCATCGGCCTGGCCTTCTATGCGGAGGAGACGGACCAGCCAGCGGCTTCAAACTCCGGCGAAGGAGCAGGCCGGCTCGGCTTCCTGGCGCGTTCGCTCGCCCTGTGGAGCCTGGGCTGAACCCCGCGCTTCACAAACGCCTCGGCCATCGATCCGCCGCCTTCATTCCTTCTCCATCCCTGCAAAGCTGGCCAGGCAGCGCTTCACGCCCACGCCATCGAAGACCACCGTGACCTCCTCGTCGTCGCTCAGGACCTTGCTGCTGAGCACGATCCCCTCTCCGAACCGGGGATGCCGCACTCGATCTCCGTCCCTGAACTGAGTCTCCGTGCGCCGCTCGACAGGCTGCGCATAAGGCTGCGCGAAGCTCTCCCCTTGTAGCAGCTCGCCGGGTATGTCTGCCAGAAAGCGCGATGGCTCGCTCAGCTCGTCGCGACCGAAGAGAGTGCGGCGGAAGGTGTGCACGAGGTACAGACGATCCTGAGCCCTGGTGATCCCCACGTACAACAGCCGACGCTCCTCCTCCAGCTCCTCCGGGGTATCCATGGAGCGGTTATGGGGCAGCACCCCCTCCTCCAGTCCCACGACGAATACCACTGGAAACTCCAGTCCCTTGGCCATGTGCAGGGTGAGGAGACAGGGGCTCTGAACTTGCTCGTCCAGGTTGTCCACGTCCGAGACCAGGGCCACTTCTTCCAGGAAGGTGGTCAGGCTCTCTTCCGCTGGCAACGACGAATACTCTTTGGCCACCCCCCGCAACTCGTTGATGTTCTCCCAGCGCTCCTCTCCTTCGTCGGTGCCGTCGCGGACATAGGCCGTCAGACCAGTCAAGTCGAGAACCAGGTCCAGCAACTCCAGCGCGCTGAGCTCTCGGCGGACGGCGATGAACTCCTCCAGCAATGCCAGGAAGCCGAGGAGACTGACCCGGCCCCTGCCGCCCAGAGGGGCATCTTCGTGCTGGCGCAGCATCTGCATCGCTTCGAAGAGAGACACGCCCTGGGTCTCCGCCCACGCCTCTAGCTGATCCAGTGTCTTCCGGCCTATGGAGCGGCGAGGGACGTTGATGATGCGACCGAGGCTCACACTGTCCTGAGGGTTGTGGATGAGGCGCAAGTAAGCCAGGACGTCCTTGATCTCGCGACGCTCATAGAAGCGTGTCGCTCCCACCAGCCGATAAGGCACCCCGGCCCGCACGAAGACCTCCTCCAGGGCTCGCGACTGGGCGTTCGTGCGGTACATCACAGCCAGGTCCCCGGGAGAGTACCCCTCCTCGGCCAACAGCCGCTCTATCTCCTGAAGCACATACTCGGCCTCTTCCTGCTCGTCGTAGGCCTCCATGGCCGTCACCAGAGCTCCCGGCTCGTTTTCCGTCCACAGCTTCTTGGGGACCCGCTGCACGTTGCGGGAGATGACGTTGTGCGCCGCGTCCAGTATGGTTTGAGTGGAGCGGTAGTTCTGCTCCAGCAGCACCACCCGCACGTCCTTGTAGTCTTCCCGGAAGCGCTGCACGTTGCGGAAGTCAGCGCCGCGCCACGCATAGATGCTCTGATCCTCGTCGCCGACCACGTAGAGGTTGCGTCGGCGACCAGCGAGCAGCTTGAGGATGACGTACTGAGCGACGTTGGTATCCTGAAACTCGTCGACGAGGATGTGCTCGTACTGCGCCTGGTACTTGCCGAGCACCTCTTTGTTGGCACGCAAGAGTCGCACCGTCACCATCAGCAGATCATCGAAATCGAGGGCGTTGTTCGCCAGCAGAAGGCGCTGATAGCGCTGGTAGACGCGGGCCACCGCCTCGTGTTCGTACCGCGCCGGTACGTACTCCCCCGGAGCGATGAGCTGGCTCTTGGCCCTGGAGATAGCGTTCAGGATGGCACGAGGAGCAAAGTCGCTGTCATCCAGGTTCAACTCCCTGAGGCACTGTCGAATCAGGCTGAGCTGGTCTCCGTCGTCGTAGATCACGAAGTTGCGGTCGTAGGGAAGATGCTCGGCCTCACGGCGCAGGATGCGCACACAGATGGCGTGGAACGTGCCGATAGTTATCTGCCGCAGAATCTCGGGTCCCAGCAAGGCGTGCAGCCGCTCCTTCATCTCCCGGGCTGCCTTGTTGGTGAAGGTCACGGCCATGATGCGGTAGGGACGAACCTCGCGTTGCCCGATCAGGTAGGCCACACGATGAGTGAGGACCCGGGTCTTGCCGCTGCCGGGCCCTGCCACCACCAGCGTTGGCCCATCAGGGGCCTCCACCGCCTCCCTCTGGGCTGGGTTCAGGTCTGCCAGAGTGTCGTCCATGTCTTCCCCACCTACGCCGCGATTGTAGCACACATATAGAGCGTGTGTCTAAGGGACCCCCCACCGCATCTCGAGCAGTCTCCGAGGACCGACCTTCGGCACGATCGGACGCCAATGAGCTGTCGCCGCTACCAAGGCTGCCCAGTGTCGTCCTGACGACAGCAGCCTCCCATCGCCAAGCATCAGTGGCGACAACATAGACTGGGTGTCAGCCCACAGCCCGCCTTGACCCCAGGCGCAAACCGTCGTATAATGCCGTCACTGCGCAACCAGCTCTGCCAACATACGAGGAGCAAGATGGATCGGCAAACCCTGGACCAGGCTTTCGAGGAGTTGAAAGCGGTGCTCGGCGAGCGAGCCAGCCGCGAGAAGATACACCGCCTCGGCTACAGCCGAGACTGGAGCCCCCGCCATCGATCCCACGTGGACCTGCCCGACATCGTGGTTGTGCCCCAGACCACGGACGAAGTGGTACAGATCGTGAAGACCGCTTACCGGCACCGCATTCCCATCGTGCCCTTCGGCGGAGGAACGGGCATGGGCGGGGGCGTGGCCTCGTGGAAGGGCGGCATCACTGTCGAAACCAAGAGCCTGAACCAACTCCTGGAGCTGGACCAGGCCAACATGATGGTCACCGCGCAGGCGGGGATGACCATCTGGGATCTGAACGAGGCTCTGGCACACCACGGCCTGTGGTTTCCTCACCAGCCGGAGAGCAAACGGGCCTCCACCATCGGCGCCGCTATCGGCTGCGACAACGACTCCACCTTCGGCCTGCGCTACGGCAAGATCCTGGACGTGTTGAGTAACGTGGTCATGGTCACCGGGGAGGGGGAGGCCGTGCGCTTCGGGAGGCGTAAAGCCTCCTTCACCTCCACCGGTTACAAGCTGCTGGACCTGATCGTGGGTTCCGAGGGCACTCTGGGCATCGTCGCCGAGGCCACATTGCGCGTGTTCCCCCTGCCTGAGACCAGGCTGGTGAGAGGCTTCGTCTGCCGCAGTCTGGAGGACGGCATCAGAGCCCTGGAGCGGATGCTGGCCAGCGGCCTGGGGATCGAGAGCGCGCACATGAACTGCCGCCAGAGGCTGCACTTCTACACCCACGCCTACCGAGAAAAGTATCACCGCGAGCCAGACATCCCGGAGTGGGCCGAGGCTATCCTCTTCCTGTCCTTCGGCGGCGCTCAGAAGGTGGTGGGGTTCAGCCTGGAACAGGCGACTCGCATCCTGGTGGATGAGTTCGGCGCCGAGGGCGTCAAAGAGCAAGAGATGGTCGACGGCTGGTGGGCGTCCAAGCATAGCCTGGACTTCATCCCCTTCCGCCAGAAGTGGCCCGACAGCCAACGACAGAAGAAGTTCGGAGCCGCGGACATCGGCCTGCCCATCGGAAGGGTGGAGGAGGCCTACCAACGCTTCCTCGACATCGCGGCCCGGTGGCAGCAGGAGATCCTGGGGATGACCCTCTACAACGAGTCACCCAACAAGCCCACAGCCAGCATCAGCTTCGCGGTCTTCGTGGACGATTCGACCCAGGAGAGCATCGCCAACTTCTACCGGTACGTCAGAGACATGAGCACCATGGCGGTGGAGATGGAAGGCACCATGAGTTCCTACATCGGGGATGGAGACCGTCTGGGAGGTTTCAACGAGTTGGAGCACGGAGAGAGCTACTCGTACATGAAGCGCATCAAAGAGATCTTTGACCCGGGCGGCATCTTCAATCCAGGAAAGAAGTTCGAATCACGATGGATACGAACAAGCTAGAACGACTGGCCGAAGACATCTACACCTGCAACCGCAGTCGCTGCGGATTCTGCCTGGCAGACTGCCCGGTCTACCGGGTCAAGGGTTTCGAGGCCTACACCAGCCGTGGCAAGATGATGATCGCCAGAGGGCTGCTGGAGGGTCTCCTCGAACCATCACCGGAGGTGCGGGAAGTACTCAACGGCTGTCTCCTCTGTGGATACTGCCAGGCGCGTTGTGCCCTCAACAACCTGGAGGTCTTCACAGGACTGCGGGCACGTTTGCACCAGGCGGGACTCTCGGCTCCACAGCACGGGGAGAAAGTGGAAAGGATAGTCGAAGAAGGATTCCTTTTCGACCGGCCGGCGTCCCTCGAGAGAGAGGGTACGACCCCCTTGTACCTGGGCTGCCTGTACCAGAGCAAGCCCGTCGAGGCCAGGACGATCATCTCGGTACTGGAGCGAGCCGGCCTCGATCCTCTCGTGGTCGAAGAGACCTGCTGTGGCTACTTCGCGGAAGCCGCGGGCTTCGAGCAGGATTTCGAGCGCATCCAGGAGAGATTCACAGAGGTCTACGGAGATCTGTCCGGCCCGGAGATCCTGACCCTCTGCCCCACGTGCACCGTCACTCTGCGAGACCGGTACGGCCTGAAGGTGAAGCACGCCATCGTCGCGGTAGCGGAAAGGATGGAGCAACTGAACCCACGCCAGCTAGACCTCAAGGCCACGTACCACGACCCTTGCCACCTGGGAAGGATGCTGGGCGTCTTCGAGGAGCCCAGGGAGATCTTGCGGGCTCTGGGAGTGGAAGTGGTGGAGATGGAGCACAATCGCACCTTCTCCGACTGCTGCGGCGGCGGTGGCGGCGTGGCAGACACCGATCCGGACCTGGCGCTGGAGGTGGCGAAGAACCGGGTTCGCGATGCCCTGGAATCCGGAGTGGAGACCATCGTCACTGTCTGCCCCACCTGCGAGCCGACCCTCTTGCGCGGGGCGAGCCGCTTAGCTAATGAGACCGGTGTCTTCGTGGACGTAAGGGGCCTGTGGGACCTGCTGGACGAGGCGCTACCGCAACGAGGGTAGCCTGGATCGCTCCATCCACCCGGCGCGATGACACCCGCGACCGGGCCGAACTGGCCAGGGCCACGGTCATCCCGAGCCAAGTGCCCGCGGGGCGTAGGTAGGCTCTCGCACCAGGCCTGCCCCGTTACTCCTCGGGTTTGTTCCTCTTGCCCCAGTAATCCTCTATCGCCGCTTTGACAGCATCCGCGGCCAGGTTCGAGCAATGCATCTTCTGCGCGGGTAACCCTCCCAGCGCCTCAGCTACCGCTTTGTTGGAGAGCTTGACCGCCTCTTCCAGCGGTTTCCCCTTGATCATTTCCGTGGCGATGCTGCTGGTCGCGATGGCAGCGCCGCACCCGAAAGTCCGGAACTTGACGTCTTCTATCCGATCGTCCTTGACTTTGATGAACATCTCCATTACATCGCCGCACACAGGATTGCCGACCTTGCCCACCCCGTCAGCATCCTCGATCACCCCCACGTTCTGCGGATCAGTGAAATGCTTCATTACCAACTCAGAATACATAGGTGCTTCGTCTCCTTATCATCTACGAGTCATTCACTCTCCGTACAGTGGAGACATGGCTCGCAAGCGTTCTACTATGCCGGGGAGGATCTCCAATACCTTGTCCACGTCCTCCTCCGTGTTCTCACGACCGAGTGTCATACGAATCGCGCCCCGGGCAACTTCTGGTGGGACCCCCATGGCCAGCAACACGTGAGACGGGTCTGAAGACCCCGTGGAGCAAGCCGATCCGCTGGACGCGGCGATCCCGGCCATGTCCAGGCCCAGCAGAACGCCTTCCCCCTCCACGTACTCGAAGGCGATATTGGCGTTGTTGGGAAGTCTCTGGTCAGGATGGCCCATCAGTCTGCAGTGGTCAATAGAAGACAGCACTCCTTCTATCAGATGATCCCGCAACCGCGATAGCCTCTTGCTTTCCTCCTCTCGCCGCCCTTCGGCCAACTCCAGAGCCGTCGCCAGGCCCACGATGCCGGCCACGTTCTCGGTGCCCGCGCGCAGACCCCTCTCGTGCCCCCCGCCAGTCTGGCAAGGGAGGAGCTCCAATCCCTCCCTCACGTATAGCACGCCGACTCCCTTCGGTCCGTAGAACTTGTGCCCGGAAAGGCTCATCAAATCTACGCCCAGTTCCTGCACGTCCAAACTCAGGGACCCGGCAGCCTGGACCGCATCGGTGTGAAAAGGTATGCCTCTGCGCCGGGCGATCTCTCCGATTTCGGCGATGGGTTGAATGGCCCCCATCTCGTTGTTGGCACACATGATGCTGATCAGAATCGTGGTTTCACTGATGGCCCGCTCCACATCCCCGGGGTCCACGAGGCCGTACTCGTCCACGGGCAGGTACGTCACCTCGAAGCCAAACCGCCTCTCCAGTTGCTCGCAAGTATGACTCACCGCATGATGTTCGATGGATGAGGTGATGATGTGGTCACCCCGCTTGCGGTTCATCAAGGACACCCCTCTAAGGGCCAGATTGTCACTCTCCGTGCCACAACTGGTGAAGATGATCTCCTGACTGCTACAGTTCATGATCCCGGCCACGGTCGCGCGCGCCTCGTCCAACCCCTCTCGTGCCTCTCGACCTAGAGAGTGCAAACTGGAGGGGTTACCATACCGCTCAGTGTAGAAGGGCAGCATGGCCTCCACGACTTGAGGATCCACGGACGTCGTCGCTGCGTGGTCGAGATACACGATTCTCCTGTCCCCCATCGTTCCTCCACCACTCCCAACTACGGTCGGGCGCCCACAGCCGATTCTGCTCAGCGCCCCTCAACTGATGATGATCGGTTCGACGAGATCGGCCAGCGTCGTGGAATCAAGGACCTCGACCATGCCCTCGTGCATTCGCCTCCAGACATCCCGAGCCGCGCAGGCACCCTCCCTGCTGCATGATTCCTCCCCTTCGGCCCCGGGGATGCACTTCAAAGGCATGATGTACCCTTCCTCCAAAGCGCGAACCACATCCCCGACCGAGATCTCCCGCGGCGGGCGAGTCAGCTCATACCCTCCGCGGGCACCCCTCGTGCTCTCTACCAGACTCGCCTCCTTCAGCAAAGGCGTGATCTGCTCCAGGTACCCGAGAGACACTCCCTGGGACACCGCGACGTCACTCAGTGGGACGGGCCCCTCACCGTAGCGGCGGCCCAGCTCGATCATGGCTCTGAGACCGTATTGTTCCCTCGCTGATAGTCTCATGGATCAATTCCGAGTACCTACTAAGAATTATCATACCACAACCTGCTCAGTTCGTCAAACGAGCCTGGGGACACCGGGGCGAAATGCCCCAGCGAGCTTCCAGTCCGGGTGCCGGGAACAGGCTCGATCCCCGCTCTCGGCGCAGCAGCATACATCAGGCGAGGCGGTGGCGCGCGCCAGCGACGAGGAGCGACTATCGTGTGGTGAAAAGTACACGAAGAGGAGTGGTATCGGCCACCGCCTGCTCGCAGTGAGACCTTCGGTCGCCGACTTGCCAGGATTCCGCGCAGAGACGGTCGGCTAGCCGGTCACCCAAGCTTTGGCCCGCGCCTGATGGCAGTTCTACACCATCGGGGGTCGCAGAGGCGGCGCCGAAGCGCGACCACCGCACGAGCGCAGATGCGCGCTCGCTCCTGCCTTACTATTTCGACGACAGCGGGACGTGGCTGCACTCCAGGGGGTCGTTGGTCACCACCAGCGTCACTCCCGCCTCCTGGCTGAGGTCCAGCGCGCTCACCGTGATCGCGCCATGTCGTGTTTCCGGGTCGGTGGGCAGGTCTACCACGTGCACGGGGATGGCAGCCGACCCTGACCCTGAATACGAGCCCAACTGGATCCAGTCCTGGTCGGCGTACGCCGTCCAGACATAGGGGGTGTCTATCCTCAGCTCGTACGACTCTGGCGTGGTCGGGCTCGCCCCCCCTACAGAGAAGAAGACCATCAGCTCTGGAGCTACCTGAAGGGGCAAGTCCAGTTGGATGGTGTCACCGCTCTCGAGCACCTTGGACCCCCGCTTGATCTGAGCGTAGACGGTGGCAACCGTGCCGTCCGCCACGGAGAGGGTCCAGGCCTTGGTGCTCCCGTACGACTCCCAGGGCGACCAGGCTTCCGCACCGTTGCGAAACCGCATCTCCGTCGCCCAGCCCTGGCCGTACACGTACAGATCAACGTCCAGGCTGTTCGTTGACCAGGCCTCGTTCTCGATGACCACCGGGTACACCGCATAGCCTTGCGCGTCGTTGCGTGCCCCGTAGTCCATGGTCCAGTAACGATGCAACTCCGCGGTTGCTGAGTATGCATAGCCACCGCCCGCTTCCCGGAAGTCCGTGCTCAACATGTTCGCCCTGTGCCCGTCGCTGTTCATCCACGCCGCGATGGCGCCGCTGGCCGTCGAGTATCCGCCGGCGATGTTCTCGCCCAGGGCGGTGCCATTCACGTATCCCGCGTTCTGGATCCTCGCGATCCAATCCGGCTCACCAGGGCAGTTGTGCGAGAAGCAATTGTGGTCCGCCATCCAGTCACTGTGAGACGACGAGGACGAGTGTAACTCTTGCGCGGCTTTCAGCGGAGGCAACCCACGCGCCACACGTTGCCCGTTGGTGAGGCGCACCAGTTGATGCGACAAAGGCTCTGCGGGCACATCGAGGGCGGTAGCCCCGAGCGCGGCCCCCTGCGGCTGCTCCGGTCCGGTAAACTCCTCGATGCCCGACTCGCCATCAGAGTTCACCCAACCGATGGCCAGCGGATCACCGGTCCCCTCCGCACCCCACAACGGAGACAGCGCAGCCGCCGCCACAGCCGCCGCCAGCACACACGCGAGAAGCCAGGCTGGCCGGAATCTCAGTACCCCACCTCCGTATGCCCCTTTAGAAGCCACTCGTCTCGCCCCGTCCCCGCACAGAACAATAAGCGCTCCTCGCCACAGCTCCCTGACCGAAGAGCGCCACGTGCATTTCACCAGCGCCACGGAGACCTCCCTGGCACCCCCGGTTCTCGCGAACCCCGGGCCCGTGGCTTTGCATCTCCACCCTGCTGTGGGCTTGCCTCTGCCACCCATAGGTTGGCGCGGCACACACCTCGTCCTGTTTTCAGTATACTGGAACGCTATCAGCCGATCAATAGTAGAATGGTACCATGGGCGAGGTGTCAGTCTGAGCGCCTCCGGCGTGGTCGAGGAGCGGCACACCGCACCTCCACAAGCGGGACCTCGACCGCCTACCACAGGCCATCTCTGGCGGCAGCAGGCCGTGGGCCAACTGTGGTCCAGCAGAGCGGCCCCATCTTCGAGACGCCATCCAGGCGAAGCTGCTCGGCATGGCTACAGGACCGGCCCTGGGCGTCCGAGCAAGCGCAACAGAGGAGTGATCACAGCTCAGCAGCGCCGGCCCCCGCGCGCTGACAGGTAGTGGACTCCAGCACCGGCCGGCCCTTCCGCGAGGACGAAAAGGCGAGGCGCGCGCACGACGTCCGGCTCTCAGCGGCGCGGCAACCACTGCCACCGCCGCTCACACCCCGCTTGGCGCTTGCCTCTGGGAACTCTTTTACACCTTTTTGAGAACCCTTTAACGAAGGTTTGACCCCCAGGGGTTACGATGGAAGCGTGAGGAGATGAACATGGGAAAGCTAGGCTTGGTGTTGATCATCATGGTGGGGATGCTGCTGGCGTCCCCAGTGTTGGCCGATTCTCTGATCTTCACCTGGCACCTCGTCGGTGACCAGTTTAGCGAGGCGCAGTCGGTATACGCCATCGACATAGACCGCGACTCGGACGTGGACGTGGTGGGTGCATCCGCAGGCGCCGACGAAATCGCCTGGTGGGAGAACGATGGCAGCGAGAGCTTCACCAAACACTCGGTGGACTCCAACTTCAGCCAAGCGCAGTGTGTGTATGCCATCGACCTCGATAGTGACGGCGACGTCGATATCCTGGGAGCTTCCAAGGGCGACGACGAAATCGCCTGGTGGGAGAACGATGGCACCCAGAACTTCGCCAAGCACTCCGTCGATTCCGGCTTCGAGAAAGCACAGTCCGTGTATGCCATCGATCTGGATGGAGACGGCGACGTCGATATCCTGGGAGCTTCCGAGGGCGACGACGAAATCGCCTGGTGGGAAAACGATGGCACCCAGAACTTCACCAAGCACTCCGTCGACTCCAGCTTCGAGAAAGCACAGTCCGTGTACGCCATCGATCTGGATGGAGACGGTGACGTCGATATCCTGGGGGCTTCCAAGGGCGACGACGAAATCGCCTGGTGGGAGAACGATGGCCATCAGAACTTCACCAAGCACTCCGTAGACTCCAACTTCAAACAGGCGCAGTGTGTGTACCCCATCGACATCGACGGTGACGGCGACATCGATATCGTCGGCGTTTCCGCAGGTGACGACGAGATAGCATGGTGGGAAAACGACGGCAGCCAGAACTTCACCAAACACACCATAGACTCCAGCTTCAAGAAGGCTCAGGCAGTGTACGCAGTCGACATGGAACCAGACGGCGATGTGGACGTGGTCGCGGCGGCCAAGAAAGACAACGAGATAGCCTGGTGGGAGAACGACGGCAGCCAGCAGTTCTCCAAACACTCGGTTGACTCCGGCTTCAACGACGCACAATCCGTGTACTCCACAGACGTCAACGGCGACGGGGCTCTCGACATCCTGGGGGCCTCCGGGGGACGCAACGAGATCGCCTACTGGCAAAACAGCGGCGAGGGTGGCCCAACCGCCATCGAGCTAGTCTCGCTCTCCGCTCGGCCTGCCGCGACGCCCTCCACTCTAGGGGGATTCACCCTGCTTTGGCCCTCGGCCGCCATCGTAGCGCTATGTGTCCTGCCCGGTGTAGCGCTCTGCACCAGGCTTCGGGGCACCCGGGCGGCTAGCTAGATGAGCCAGTTGAAGGATCGTCGCAGATCCGGACGGTGACCGCTCGAAGAGAAGAAGCCCGGTCCGAAGCTGACCGAGACGGCCTGGGAACCTCCCCCTCAGCCACCGCTCCCCCGCTCCTAGCATTGAGGACCGCCTGTAAGGCAACCCGTTCGCCTGGGCTATGGGCTCTAGCTGAGGGAAGAACTTATGCCCGAGGCAACTGCGAGAAAACTACTCGGCCTCCAGCGCAGCAAGCAACTGGCCTTTCAGAGACCCAAACTGAGCCGAGGTGATCATCTCTGGCAGCCTCGGGCGACCGAGGGGTATTTCTATCTGGAGCTTGATCCTGCCGGGTCGCGGGGTCATCACGTAGACCCGGTCGGCCAGATAGACCGCTTCATCGACGTCGTGGGTCACGAAGATGATGGTCTGTCGAAAGCCGCTCCAGACTCTCAGAAGCCATTGCTGCAACTGGCGCCTGGTGAGGGCATCCAGGGCCCCGAAGGGCTCATCGAGAAGCAAGGCCTTCCTGCGGCAGAGAAAGGTCCGCAGCAGAGCTGCCCGCTGCCTCATGCCACCCGACAGCGTTGCTGGATAGTAATCTTCGAAGCCATCCAGGCCGAACTGCGGGAGGAGGTGTTGCGCCTCCTCCCGCGAGGCCTCGCTATCCATGCCGCTGATCTCAGGACCCAGCATGACGTTGCCCATCACTGTCCGCCAGGGCAAGAGCAGGTCCTTTTGAAGCATGTAGCCCAGCAGTCCTGTGCGATCCCGGACCGGCTGGCCGTCTAGGAACACCTCGCCAGAGTCAGGCTCCATCAATCCGCAGATGATGTTCAGCAAAGTGCTCTTGCCACAGCCACTGGGACCGATGAGAACGACGAACTCCCCGGTCCCGGCCCGGAGGTTCACTCCATCCAGGGCGCTCATCAACCGACCATTGACGCGGAAGACCTTGCGAACCTCTCGCAGTTCGACTTCGGTTACCGCCTCAGGGGAGGAAATCATTGGTGAACGCCTGCTGAGCATCGATGTGGCGAGGCAGCAGCTCCCGGTCAGCCATCCAATCGGCGTATTCCTGCCAGATCTCCAACTTCTGCTCACCCCAGCGCGACGCGTCGGCCTGGTACTGCGGACTCAACCACTCCTGGCTCCGGCGAACCAGGTCCGGGTTGCTCTCGGGGGCATGCTTGAGCAGGATCTCGGCAGCCTCGCTAGGGTTGGCGATGGCGAACTCATACCCTCGAGCGGTGGCGGCCATGAAACTCCTCACCAGGTCGGGTTTCTCAGCCACCTCTTGCTCGCTGGTGATGATCACCGGTGTGTAGTAGTCGGGCACGCAATCGCTCCAGTCGTTGAGCATGACCACATCGATAGGCATGCCACGCAGCTCGGCCTCTACGCCGGTCCAGCCATAAAAGATCCAGGCAAAGTCCACGTCGCGCTCCACCACCGTGAAGTAGTCAGCCCAACCTATGTCGATGAACTCCACCTTGTCCACATCGCCGCCATCGCAACTCATGAGCACGTCCAGCACAGCCCGCTCGATGGGCGAGCCCCAACTGCCGTATCTCTTGCCCTCGAAATCCCTGGGCCTAGTGATGCCCCTATCCGCAGGGCTGGCAAAGCCAGAGGTATTGTGCTGAATGATGGCCGCGATGGACACAATTGGCAGGTCCTCTGCCCGCGCGTACGACACCTCCTCCTGATAGCTGATGCCGAAGTCGGCCTGCCCGGCTGCGACCACCTGCGCGAGCGTGCTCCCTTCAGCCGGCTGGATGATCTCCACCTCCAGGCCCTCGTCACGATACCATCCCTTTTCCAGGGCCACGTACAGCCCCGTGTGGTTCGTGTTCGGGAACCAGTCCAGCATCGCCACCACGGGTACCGGGGGCGCTGTGGCCATGGGCTCTGCTGCCTGACAGCCAACCGCTGTCAGGACCAGGGCCAACAGCACCCCCACTCTGCTCCAAGAGGTTCCAGACATCACCTTCCTCCTTGACTAACGGGACTGAAGAGAGATCGATACTGGGCTGCGGCCAGTCCCTACACCTCTTCCCAGATCTCCTCCCGACGAGCGTGGTACCAGGGGAGCAGCGAGCGCTCCAGCAGCATCACAGCGGCAAACATGACAATGCTCAACAACGAAGTCACGGCAATGGCCGCGAAAACCCGATCTGTGAGGAAGTTCTTGGACGACCGGATCATGAAGATGCCGAGTCCTCGGCTGGCCCCCACCCACTCGCCAATCACCGCGCCCACCACGCTGTAGGTGATGGCGATCTTGAGACCAGAGAAGAAAGAGGGCAGGGCCCCCGGCACCCGGACCTTGAAGAAGATTTGGCGCCTGTTGGCCCCCATCGCCCTGAGCAGCGCCATCAGGTCAGGATCGGCGACTCTCAACCCATCGGCGGTGCTGACGACGATGGGAAAGAAACACACCAGGGCCACCACGATGACCTTGGGCAGCATGCCATAGCCAAACCAGATGATCAACAAGGGGGCAAGGGCCAGGATGGGCACCGTCTGAGAAGCCACCAGCAGCGGGTACACGGTGCGGCGCAGCAAGCCCGAGAAGTCGATCACCAGGGCAAGACCGAGACCGACCAGCACCGCCAGGCCCAGACCCAGCCAGGTCTCCTTCAAGGTCTGCCAGGTGTGCGAGCCCAGCAACCCTCGGGCCTCGACACCAGCGACTACGATCTGCCACGGCGACGGCAGCAACCACTTGGGCACGCTGAGCAGCCAGGTTAGCGCCTGCCAGGCGCCGAGCACGAGGAGTATCAGCAGCAAGGGAGGCGCGTACCTCCGCGCCAAACGCAGACCGTCTCTCGGCATCGGAACCAGGATCGAAGTAGCCGAAGAAGAGCCCCCATCTGTAGCCGACCGCCCAGGCGACTGTTTGTCTTCCATCATTCCCTGTACTTGGCTACCTTCTCGGCGATAGTCGTTCCGCCCACCGCATCGACGATCTTCACGAAGGTTACCACCCGCTGCGCGCCAGCCTCGAAGCAGGCGCGGTGACCGGCCTTCACTACCTCCAGCAGGTCATCCAGCTCGCCCTCCATGGTGGTTTCGTGAGGCCCGACCTCATATGTGACACCCGAGCGACGCACGACATCTATCGCCTCGTCCACGACGGGATAGGGGTCGTCACAGAGGGGAATAACCTGAAAGCTAACGGTAATACTGCTCATCAACACCCTCCTTGAGGTCCAGCTTCATCACCGGTCGCCGGCAACTGATGGTGATGCACCAGTAGTAACAGCCCTCGTCCCACCGAGACTTTGGCTCGGGCGGCCACGAGCACATTGCTCACTCCGCGAGCCGCGCCGAACTTCAGCGAGCCACCGTGGAGGGCATACTCCAGACCCTCAGTGTGGATCTCGACTGCGTGGGCGCACAGCGGAATCAGGGACACGAGGTCACCCGGCGTGCCCTCAATCGCAGTCTCGCCCTGCACGAGCATCACCTCCTGGTTGCCGTCTATCAACCGGGTTCTCACTTCGTTCAGCTCCGGTAAAGCCAGGAGCATAACGTTAGCCAGAGTATGGTCTATGCGACCGCCCAGTCCCGCCAGCAGAACCAGCTCGGTGGCACCCTGGGCCAGCGCGTACCTGATGGCCAGCTCGGAGTCAGTCTCGTCCTTGCGCGGAGAATGCTCCACGAAGCGACAGCCCTCCTGCTCCAGGTGCGTTCGTAGCTCTGGCTCCATCGAATCCATGTCACCGATGGCGACCTGTGGCCCAAGCCCCAGAGCCAGCGCATTCCTCGCTCCTCCATCAACACAGATCACCAGGTCCTCGTCCCGAAGGCGAATCTCGGGAAAGGGTGGCTTGGGCATGGGCCCATTGGCCACGATCACTGCACGCATCGCCCCTCCAAGAAAAAAGCCGCTACCCACGCAGAGCAGCGGCTCACGATAGCTATCAAGCAACCGTCCCTACGCTGGCATTACCCGGATCAGGTTCGTGGGGTCGAGGGCATTGCGGGCCCCCCTCTCAGTCTGGCTCACCAGACTCCCCTGGATGCTTATATTCAGTTGTCGTCTTTATTATACAACCAGTCGTGCCCTCTGGCAAGCCCGACGTTCACAACTCAGCGTTCCCCCCTGGCTCTACCGGGATCGTGTCCCAACCGTGTCGCTCGCTGTCCCCTCGCGTTCATCGATCAGAGCCTCTTCCTGCCCGGGCCCGATCTCGAAAGTACAAGCAGGCTCACCCCTGGCCATACACCCGGTCTCGGTCACAGTGTACTGCTGACCATCGGTGAACCAGTCCAGCGCCTCGAGGAGCATGCCCGTGGTTCCGTGGCAGATGGCTTCGTCCGAAGTGCGTTCCCAACATTCGGGACACCTCTCTACCACGAAGAAGAGAGCAGCATCACGCTCCTCCAGTCGGGCGTCTTGATCGCTCAGCTTGGACAGGACCTGGGCCAGAGTGTGCAGTCCGACCTTCACCTTGGCTCCGGCCGGCAGTAGCTTGAAGGCGGGATCGGGGAGATCCGCCATGAGACCACCCTCTGCCACCGCATTTCTGAGGGTCGCTCTCCCCGCTCGCAGACACAGCCCCTTCGCCACGTGGGGACCGTACATCTCCACGATGGACTGGTTGATAGCGGCAAAGTCGCCGAAACGGAACTCCCGGTCGAGCGTGTCCGGAGGATAGTGGCCGATCAACCTCCCCAGGCCGGCCAAGCGGAGAGCGGCAGCCACCCCATTGTTGCCCATCAGATCCTCGATGGCTGCCAGGTAGAGATGCGCCAGCTTGTTGGAGTAGTACGTATCGTCGGAGTCTGATCCTTCCTTCAGGGCACACCTCCGGTGATGGCACTACAGACTGCCTTTCACTGGCCCCCCTGCGTGGCCACCATCTGGCCTGAAATCTGATGTCGTCCAGCTCCCAGGGATGTGGGCCAGCACAAGCAGAAGGAGTGTCACACGATCTGCGACAGGTCCTCAGCGGCACGCTTCATGTCCAGGAGCAGCAGTCCAAGCCTGGCTGTGCTTCGCGCGAGCACCGTCAGCACGGCTTCTTCGCCCACAGCCCTCAAGATGACGTACCCGTTCTCCCCCCTGATGTACACCTGCTCCAGCAGCCCGCGCCCCAGCTCTCCAGCAATGCGCTCCCCGAGAGACAGCATGGCAGCGGACATGGCAGACACCCGATCCTCCTCGACTCCCGGTGGAAGGGAAGAGGCCATGATCAAACCATCAAGGCTGACTACCGCCGAGGCTTCGATATCAGGGGTGCTCACCTGGAGATCTCGCAAGCGCTCCACCATCTGTACCGTCCTCGGTTTCGCCATCAACATTCCTCCTTGTGCTCGTCGAAAGCTCGAGTCTCCCGGCGTCGCGTCCCGCAGCCACCCGCGCAGGCCACGCTTGACGCAAGCTACCCTGGAGCCCTCTCAGCACTCCTGACCTCAGTCTGCCGACTCCAGGATGGAGTACAGCAATTCGAGAAGCACTTGCCTTACGCTCTCACGGTTGGTAGCGACACAGGATATAACCTTGGTGTCGGAAGGCAGCTTGAGCGCGATGCGCATGTCCTCCGGTGGCCAGGCATCCTCCATGTCTTGTTTGTTGGCGGCGATCACGTACGGCGTGGGGGAGTACCTGCGGAAGCGATTCACAATCGTCTTGGCTTCACGGAAAGTCTCTGGCCGGGCGCTGTCCACCAGCACCACGAAGCCCAACATCCCTTCCGAGAGGATATCCCACATGAAATCAAAACGTTTCTGGCCAGGGGTCCCGTACAGATACAACATCAACCTGTCGTCTACAGTGATGCGGCCGAAATCCATGGCCACAGTTGTCTGGCCCTTCACGACCTGTGAGCCGTCCGTGATCTTTTGCTCTGTGGATACGACGTCGATCTCGCTGATGCTACTGATGAACTCAGTCTTGCCGGCATTGAAAGGTCCCGTGATCACTATCTTCACGTTGTCCATCTGCACACCATGGCGATCCCTCCTCGGGCCATCGAGTCGGGACGCAAACACCTGGAGCCTACATCCTCTTCACCCTGTCGATCAGGCGAAGGATCAGATTCCGTTTCACGGGCGGGGGCGCACTCACCGCCTCCTGCACCGCGTGAGCCTTCTGCGGTTGATCCGGCATCACCAGTTCGACGAGGCCGGCCGAGAGCAGCCCATAGACGATCCTGCGAATCTTGAAATCGCCCATGGAATTGGCCTTGGCGATCTGTCTGATCGAATTGCGCGGATTGATGAAGGAGATTACTCTCCACTCCTCCACGGTGAGGTTAATGTCGCGCAGTTTCGCATCCGGGCGCTCCGTGAACTTCAAGGCCATGTCCAGGTCCGGCAGCTCATTCTGGAGCATCTCGTATTCCTTGACGCGCCGGCTGCCCTCCATGATGATGTTCTCGAGATTGATGGGAACGGTAATCGCTCCCTCCGCCGGATGCTTGTTCGGCTCGAAGCGGAATGAGCCATCAGACCAGGTAAATAGCAGGTACACCACGTCCAGAGTGTGCGAGCGGACACTCTGGACGATGTCATCCTGGGTCACATAGCCAGCATTGATCAGCAGTAGGCCTAGCTCCTTGTCGGCGCCGCTCTTGGAGCGAGCTCGCACCACCCGAGACTGTTCCTTGCTGATCTTTCCCGCCTTCTCCAGCATGCCGATCAGGCCGCCACCGTGGCCATTCAGGGAAGCGTAGACGAGCTTGCCCTCTTTGAAGCAGATTTCTGCCCTCTTGCCGCTCCCCTCAATGGTCAGAGAACCGCTCTTGCGAGCGAGGTTGATGAGGTTGAAGAGCTGAGTGACGTTGAAATCCTTCAGATTGCCTTTCAAGGCCATATTTCGGCCCTCCCCCAAGGGGTGCTACGAACGTCAAGCCCCGCAGTGGCCTGCACATCTTTGCGGAAGCAGAGGTGCCCATGCCACAACCCGCTCCGCCGGGCGCACCCGTGGCATGAGTAGCTATCAAGTATACGCCTGCGCCGCTGGTAAGTCAATCGATGGCGACGAAAACGTGGCAACTCCAGCCATCCGACCAGGACGTCACCTCACGCGCCCATGGACAGGCTGTCCACCAGGTACACGACAGCGCTGGGGCCAGCGAGGCTAAGCCAGCTTAATCACATCTGAATTCTAGTATAGGTTACAGTGCCATGTCAATAGTCTAATGGTACCATCGTTGACTTCCGACCATGAACGGCCTAGAATCACCCCAGGAGGAACAGCACCGTGAAATTACAGTGTGACCTGGCCACGGACATGCTCAGAAAGATGTACGAGATCCGTTTCTTCGAAGAGACGGTGGACGACCTCTTCGCACGGGGGCTGGTCCACGGCACGATGCACCTCTCAGTGGGACAGGAGGCATCGGCTGTGGGCAGCATATTCGCTCTGAACAAGGGGGACTACATCCTCAGCACCCACCGCGGACACGGGCACTGCATCGCCAAGGGGGCTGATATCAACCTGATGATGGCCGAGTTCATGGGCAAGGAAACAGGCTACTGCCGCGGCAGGGGCGGCTCGATGCACATCGCAGACATGGAGGGGCGAAACCTGGGTGCCAACGGCGTCGTGGGTGGCGGCATCCCACTGGCTGTGGGGGTGGGGCTCAGCCTGCAGATGAGGAGAAGCGACGAGATCATCATGGGTTTCTTTGGCGACGGAGCGGCAAACCAGGGATGCTTTCACGAAGCTCTCAACATGGCCGCCATCTGGTCACTGCCCGTGGTCTACGTCTGCGAGAACAACCAGTACGGGATGTCCATGTCTACTCGCCGCGCTCTGGCCATAGAGAGGATCGCTCAACGCGCCGCCGCCTACGGGATGCCCGGCGTCACGGTGGATGGCAATGATGTGCTCGAGGTGTACGAGGCGGCAAGAGAAGCGGTGAAGCGAGCGAGGTCGGGCGCAGGTCCAACCCTCCTGGAGTGTGTGACTTATCGATGGAAAGGCCACTCCAAGAGCGACCAGGAACTGTACCGCACCAAAGAGGAGGTCCGGGCGTGGAAGAAGAAGGATCCCATCCCCCGGTTCCGGAAGCTCCTCGTGAGCGAGGGCGTGATCACGGAGGAAGAAGCCGCGTCTATCGAAGAAGAGGCCAGGCGCACCATCGCCGGTGCCTTGGAATACGCGCAGTCCAGTCCCGAACCCGATGTGGACACGATACTCGAAGGGGTGTACGCCTAGATGAGGGAGATAACCTACGCCGAGGCCATACGCGAAGCGCTGCGCCAGGAGATGACGCGTGATCAGTCGGTATTCCTCCTGGGGGAAGACGTGGGCAGGTACGGAGGCGCCTTCGGCGTTTCCTACGGCTTGATAGATGAGTTCGGTGAAGAGCGAGTCCGCGATACCCCCATCTCCGAGGCCGGGATCATGGGTGCAGCGACGGGCGCAGCCCTGATGGGCATGAGGCCGGTAGCCGAGATCATGTTCATGGACTTCACCACTATAGCCATGGACCAACTGGTCAACCAGGCAGCCAAGCTGCGCTTCATGTTTGGCGGCAAGGCCGAGGTACCGCTCGTTCTGCGCACGCCCGCCGGGTCTGGAACCGGCGCCGCTGCCCACCATTCACAGAGCCTGGAGGCCTGGTTCGTGCACGTGCCCGGCTTGAAGGTCGTCATGCCCAGCACACCGTATGACGTGAAAGGGCTCCTTCTATCCTCCATTCGCGACAACAACCCGGTCGTCTTCGTGGAACACAAGTTGCTCTACAAGACTAAAGGGCAGGTGCCTGAAGAAGAATACACGATTCCTCTGGGACTCGCGGAGGTCAAGCGGCCAGGCAGAGACCTGACCATCGTGGCCACCTCGATCATGGTCCCCCGTGCTCTGCAAGCGGCGGAGGCCCTGGAGGAAGAGGGCATAGAGGCGGAAGTCGTGGATCCGCGTACCCTGCGACCCCTGGACGAAGAAACCATCGTCGGATCGATCGTCAAGACCGGCCGCGCACTGATAGTCCACGAAGCCTGCAAAACAGGTGGTGTAGGGGCCGAGATAGCAGCCACCATCGCCGAGAGCGAAGCTTTCGATTACCTCGATGCCCCCATCAAGCGCCTTGGCGGTCTGGACATACCGGTACCGTACAACCGCAACCTGGAGCGGCACATGGTGCCCCAGGTGGAGAACATCATCGCCGCCGCCAGGGATCTCGTTGGTTGAGCCAGCAGGCGCAGCGGGCCTAGCCTCCGGCAACTCGCGTGTCTCGGCCCGGAGGGGGTTACTCACAAGCAGGGCCATGATTCGAGATCTCGCCCAAGACGCAGAAGCGTTCCACCAGGAACTGTACCGCGAATACTACCTCGCCGAGGGTGGCCTCAAGGAGCACCTGGTCATCACCCCCATCTACGACCGGTATGCCCATCTGTTCAGCGAGCCCCTGGTCCGAGCGGTGCTGACCTCCACCACAGACAGAGAAGACAGATACTTCGCCGAGTGGGTGACACTGGAACATCTCGAGAACCTGGTCAAGGTGCTGACCGAGCGTATCAGCAATACCATGAGACAGGCGACCGTGGAATGGGATGGCCGACAGGAGTCCTACCACAATCTGCGGCCACTGATGGCCAACGAACGAGACCTATCTCGCCGACATCGGCTCGACGATCTTGAGCGCGCGGTCACCGCCAGCGCGAATCCAGAGCGTACTGAGCGGCTCAGAACCCTCCACAGCGGAGCCGCGCATCTGGGCTTCGAGAGCTACGTCACCATGTGCGACCAGCTTCGCAGCCTGGACCTCGACGTGCTCACGGGACAGATGCGGACCCTGCTAGAGCAGACGCGGGACGTGTTCTTCCCCCTCCTGGAAAAGTTGCTGGCGGAGACCGGGGTTCCCATCCAGGAAGCAGCCACTTGCGACATCCTGGCCCTGTTCCGCGGCAGCGAATTCGACGACCTCTTCCCCCAGGACCTGCTGATGCCGGCCCTTTCCGACACCCTGGCCGCCATGGGCATTGATCTCGCTCACCAGGAGACCCTGGAGGTAGACACGGGATCCAGGCCCCTCAAGACGTCGCGTGCCTTCTGCTGCCCCATTCGCGTCCCGGAGGAAGTCAAGCTGGTCACCAAACCCACCGGTGGCCTGGAGGATTACGCCAGTCTTCTGCACGAGGCGGGCCACGCAGAGCATTTCGTGCACATAGACGCGGACCTCCCGATCTCCTTCAAACGTTTCGGAGACAATTCGGTCACGGAAGGGTACGCCTTTCTCTTTCAGTATCTGCTGCTCAACAGAGACTGGCTTCGGCGGATATTGCACCTGAGGGAGACCGGCGACTACCTGCGGCTAGCTCATTTCCGGAAGCTGTGGCTCCTCCGTCGCTATGCCAGCAAGCTGCTCTACGAACAGCAACTCCACACCGCGCTGGAAGGTGCTGAGCACGCGTACGCCAGCATCCTGGGTGACGCACTGGGGGTAGCAGTTCATCCGGAGAGCTACCTCGCCGACACCGATGATGCCTTCTATTGCGCCCAGTACCTGCGCGCCTGGACCTTCGAGGTACAACTGCGGCGTTTTCTCGAGGAGCGGTTCGGAGCGGAGTGGTTCGCGACCCGTGGAGCCGGGGAGTACCTCATCTCCCTCTGGCGGCGAGGCCAGGAACGACGGGTCGAGGAACTGGCCAGAGACATGGGATACGACGGTCTCGCCGCCAAGTATCTCATTCAGGAGCTCGTTGAGTTCCGGGACGACTGAGCGTGAACGAGGCGGTGATGAGACGAGAACCACGCTCGTAGGAGAGGCCGGTGGAGATTACCTTCTGGGGTGCTGCCAGGGCTGTCACGGGCTCGCAGCACCTCATCAAAATCAATGGCAAGCAAGTTCTCCTGGACTGTGGACTCTTCCAGGGACATCGCGCCGAGGCCTTCGAGCGGAACCGTAACCTCCCCTTCGATCCCCGGAAGGTAGATGCCGTGATCCTCTCCCACGCCCACATAGACCACTGCGGAAACCTGCCGACCCTCGTCAACGCAGGCTTCCGTGGCGAAATCCACTGCACGATGGCCACCGCCGACCTGGTATCGATCATGCTCCGGGACAGCGCTCACCTGAACGCCAAAGACGTGGAGTACGTGAACAAGAAGCATCGGCGCCTTGGTCTGCCCCTCGTCGAGCCGCTGTACAGCATCGAGGAGGCGGAAAACGCGCTACGGTATCTCGTAGCGCACAAGTACGACCGCTGGTTCCCCGTCACCACGGGCGTGCGCGCAGTGCTCCGGGACGCAGGTCACATCCTGGGCTCGGCCATCACCGTCCTAGACCTGAACGGCCATGGGCGGAGGGTTCGTCTCGGGTACACGGGCGATCTGGGACGAAAGGACCTGCCCATCCTTCGTGATCCCACTCTCGTCCAGGACCTGGACTACCTCATCACAGAGAGCACCTACGGGAATCGTCTCCACGAAGATATCACGCAGGTAGAGGACCAACTGGCCGAAATCGTGACCAAGGCCTACTCCAGACGAGGCAAACTCATCATTCCCGCCTTCGCCGTCGAACGAACGCAGGAAGTCATCTACACGCTCCACCGGCTGAAGAAGGCTGGGCGGATACCCTCGCTTCCCGTGTACGTGGACAGTCCCCTGGCCATCGATGCCACGGAGATCTTCCGGCTTCATCCCGAGTGTTTCGACGAGGAGACCAACGAGTTCCTGCTCCGCGAAGAGGATCCTTTCGGATTTCGAGGCCTGCGCTACCTGAGGAACGTGGAAGAATCCAAGCTGCTCAACGAGATGGACGGGCCCATGATCATCATCTCCGCCTCCGGGATGTGCGAGGCTGGCAGGATCCTGCATCACCTGAAGAACAACGTCGAGAACCCCCGAAACACAGTGCTCATCGTCAGCTTTCAAGCAGAGCACACTCTGGGGCGTCGCATAGCGGAGCAGGCAGAAACGATCCGCATCTTTGGCGATGAGTATCGGCTCCGAGCACAGGTGAGGGTGATGGCCGCCTTCAGCGCCCACGCCGACCGAGATGAGCTACTCGGCTGGATCGGGAAGGCAACAACCAATCTGAAGGCGGTCTACGTCGTACACGGCGAGGAGGAGGAATCACTGGCCCTGGCGAAAGGGATCAGCGAACTTGCAGCCTGTCAGATCTCGGTGCCTCGGCTGGGAGAGAAAGCCTCCATCTAGACGCCTAGGGTCGGTGATACCTGATCACCTCCGTCACCGGCAGCCGCTCGGGAGCATCCACGCTGGTCGACTCTGGCACCCCCATGGGGATGACCATCACCAGTTCTAGATCCTCTTCGACGTGGAGCATCTCTCTCACGCTCTCCCGCACGGCGAGGGGACCATCCATGGCGCAGGTTCCGTATCCCAGGGAGTGAGCCTTGAGCAGCATGTTCTGCACGGCCATAGCCACGCTCTTCTGCACCGTGTCGATGACGATGGGCTCTATGTCCAGGCCCACGTCGCCCAGCGCCCTGGTCTTCTCGACAACCGTGCTCATGGGCATCTTGAGCACCGGGTTCTCGTAGGGCTTGGTGCAAGCCACGATCACCAGCGGCGCGTCGGTGAAGAAACTGGTGTAGCTGCGCATGAACCTGCAGAAGGCAGCGAGCCTCTTCTCCCCCTTGGCGAGCGCCTCCCTGGAGAGGGCCTGGAACCTGTCATAGACCTCCTGGGCCATCCTGGCGATGGTCTCCCTATCCTCCACGACAATAAAGCGCCAGGGTTGGATGTTCGTGCTACTGGGCGCCCAGCAGCCAGCCTCAACGATCGCCTCGATGTCCTCCCGGGGAATGGGCGCGTCAGCCTTGTACTTTCTGATACTGCGTCGCTGCCTGATGGCTTCGTCGAGGTCCATGTTATCCTACCCTCCTCTCACGTCTGCACCATACAACACCGCCGGTGACCGGACGTCACGCCCGCTCGAATGGCCGGGGACGTTCTGGTTCTTCACCGCTACGACCAAGCCCACCGAGCTCCACCCATCCCGCACCTCTCGTCGCTCCACGGAGAACAGGGGATGGTCGAACAGCTTCCGGTTCTCGCCCCAGGACCGTGGTGAGACGGTGATCCGGAACGCCCAGTTGAGAAACCGGCTCCAGAGGTCATCCTTCAGAATGCGGCCTCCCTCCACCACGAGCAGCCGCCCCCCAGGCACCAGTACGCGTGCTATCTCACCCTGGGCCACCGGGTCGAGGATGAAGTAGTCGGGAAAGGTGGCCACCAGTGAGTCGAAGGCTGCATCGGGAAATGGCAGATCCTGAGCACGCGCCCGGCAGATGGGCGCCTTGCCTCCCAGGCGGCGGAACTTCCGCGCTGTGATCCACGCCATGTATGGAGAGAGGTCCACACCGGCGCACTCATAGCCTGCTGCGACCATGTCCCACAGCAGAGCACCGGTGCCGAAGGCTAGCTCCAGGACCCGCCTGCCTTGTAGTTCCGGCAGGGCCGTTCGCTGCCAGTCGTGCCACCTCCCCCGTGAGACGATGCGGCTCACCAGATCGTACGTCCAGGCGAACTCGTTATAGAAATGATGAAAGGCAAAGCGGACGAATCTGTGCCAGAAGCGCACGAATCGATTCACCTCCAGCGGATATTGTACGTATTTGCAGAGGGCTGAGCAAACAGCATCATGGCAGTGCAAGCGTACCTGCGCTATAATGGCCCTGGAAGCTAGTTGAACGGAGGTGCCGTCATGAGGAGAGAGATTCGGGCCTCACGTGGAACGGAGTTGACCTGCAAGGGATGGGGACAGGAAGCTGCCATGCGCATGCTGATGAACAACCTGGATCCTGAGGTTGCCGAGAAGCCCGACGAACTCATCGTCTACGGCGGGCGGGGCAAGGCAGCCCGCAACTGGGAGGCCTTCGACGCCATCGTGGCCGCGCTCAAGGAACTGGAGAACGACGAGACGCTCCTCGTCCAATCCGGGAAACCGGTGGGCGTCTTCCGGACTCACCCCGATGCTCCTCGGGTCCTACTGGCCAACTCCAACATCGTCCCTGCCTGGGCCAATCAAGAGTACTTCAACGAACTGGACGCCAAGGGCCTCATCATGTACGGGCAGATGACGGCTGGCAGTTGGATCTACATCGGCACGCAGGGTATCCTCCAGGGCACCTACGAGACGTTGGGCACGGCGGCACAGAAGCATTTCGGGACCAGTCTCAAAGGCAAGTTCGTGCTCACGGCAGGACTGGGCGGCATGGGCGGAGCACAACCACTGGCCATCACCATGAACGAGGGCGTCGGCCTGATCGTGGAGGTGGACCCGGCCAGAGCTCAGCGACGGCTGGAGACCTCCTACCTGGACGTGGTCGTGGATGAACTGGAAGAGGCGATGACGCTGGTGGAGGAAGCGCTCTCCAGAGAAGAGCCAAGGTCCATCGGACTCATCGCCAACGCCGCCGACGTCTATCCCGAACTGGTAATCCGGGGCGTCGTGCCCGACATGGTCACTGACCAGACGCCCGCTCACGACCCCCGCAGCTACATCCCGCAAGGGTTGTCTGTAGAAGAGGCGCAGAGACTGTGGGACAAGGATCCCGAGGAGTATTCCCGTCGCTCCGTGGAGTCCATGGGACGACACGTCCAGGCCATGCTCGATTTCCAGAAGCAAGGGGCCGTCGTCTTCGACTATGGAAACAACATCCGACAGCGCGCCTACGAAGCTGGAGTGAAGAACGCCTTCGATTTCCCCGGCTTCGTGCCCGCGTATATCCGACCCCTCTTCTGCGAGGGCAAAGGCCCCTTCCGCTGGGTGGCTCTCTCGGGAGATCCCCAGGACATCTACAAGACCGACGAAGTGGTAATGCGAGAATTCTCCTACGACGAGCACCTGGTGCGCTGGATCCGGATGGCCCAGCAGAAGGTCAAGTTCCAGGGGCTGCCCTCGCGTATCTGCTGGCTGGGCTATGGTGAGCGAGCCAGATTCGGCCTCATGATCAACGACCTGGTGGGAAGTGGTGAGATCTCCGCGCCCATCGTCATCGGGCGGGATCACCTGGATGGCGGCTCGGTGGCCTCCCCCTATCGGGAGACGGAGGGCATGAAGGACGGTAGTGACGCCATCGCCGACTGGCCGCTGCTCAACGCCCTCATCAACGCGGTGGGTGGTGCCACCTGGATCTCTATCCACCACGGCGGCGGGGTGGGGATCGGCTACTCCATTCACGCGGGACAGGTCACCGTGGCTGACGGCACGCCCGAAGCCGCTCGACGCCTGGAGCGCGTCCTGACCACCGACCCCGGAACCGCCATCATGCGCCACGTCGACGCCGGATACGAGGAAGCCATAGAGGCCGCCAGGCGCCACGGGATCAAGATCCCCACGATGAAGTAGATATGAAAGCGGTTCTGTATATACAATGCCAACCGACCTCGTAGTACATAGCTCCCAGCAGCTTCTCACGCTGGCCTCGCAGGCCAGTCCGAAGCGCGGCCCGGCGATGAGGGAGCTAGGCATCATCGAAGACGGCGCCGTCGCGGTGCAGGGTGACCGCATCGTCCTCGTCGGCACCACCGAGGATGTCCTCGCCGAGGTGGGGGGCGCCGCCAAGACCATCGACGCCTCGGGCAAAGTGGTCCTACCCGGTTTCGTGGATCCGCACACCCACCTGGTCTTCGCCGGAGATCGGGCCTCGGAGTTCGAGCTGCGCCTTCAGGGCGCCGCCTACATGGAGATCCTGGCCGCCGGGGGCGGGATCATGAATACCGTCAGGGCCACCAGAGCGGCCAGCCTCGCCGACATCATCGCCCAGAGCCGGAAGCGTCTGGACAGGATGCTGACCCACGGCACCACCACGGCCGAGGCGAAGACCGGCTATGGCTTGGACACCGAGAACGAGTTGAAAATGCTGGAGGCCATTCGCCTCCTAGACGAAGCCCATGCCGTGGACCTCATCCCTACGTTCCTCGGGGCTCACGCCATTCCCGCAGAATACGAGGGGCGCACGGACGAGTACGTCAGCGTGGTGGTGGAGGAGATGATGCCGGCCCTGGAAGCACGGGGCTGCCTTGGCCACGACCCGCCTCCCTTCTGCGACGTCTTCTGCGAAGACGGGGCCTTCTCCGTGGAGCAGAGCCGGAGGATCCTGCAACAGGCCCGCAAGCTAGGTATGGGGCTCAAGATCCACGCCGACGAGTTCAAGGCTCTGGGCGGCACCGCCCTGGCGGTGGAACTGGGAGCGACGTCGGCAGACCACCTGGCCTGCACTCCCGACGAGGAGATCAGGCTCCTGGCAGACTCCGACACTGTTGGGGTGCTGTTGCCCGGGACACCCTTCGGTCTGGCAGAGGATCACTACGCAGCAGCGAGGAAGATGATCGATGCGGGGGTGGCAGTAGCCCTGGCTACGGACCTGAACCCTGGCACCTGCTACTGCGAGTCCATGCCCTTCATCATGGCCCTGGCCTGCCGCTACATGGGCATGACCCCCGCAGAAGCGATCGTGGCTTCCATCATCAACGCCGCCCACGCCATCGGCCTGGGGCACGAGGTGGGCAGTCTGGAAGTCGGCAAGAAGGCCGACGTGCTCATCCTGGGCACTCCCGACTACCGCCACCTGCCCTACCGGTTCGGCAGCAACCTGGTGCAGACCGTGATCAAGGCTGGCCGCGTAGTGCGATAGCGAAAGCGAGGCACCCCGATGGAGCTCTACCCCCTTGCCGATACTGACAAGGTCAAGATGCTGCGCAAGCTGGCCCTCTTCTGGGACGGCCAATGGTTCCTGCACAGCGTAGAGAGGTTCGGCCTCGAAGAGGCCATCGTCCTCAACGCCGCCGTTCGGACGGCTTTCGGCCGCATCGAGATGCGCACCATGCTCAAGGCGCTGGGCAAGAAGAATGCGGACGACCTGATCGACGCCGTGCGTATGATCGCCACCCACACCGACCTGCTGCTGGGCCCGGGGGTCAGAGCCAGCTATGAGGTGGAAGCTCACCGGGCGCGCGTCATCGTACGTCGCTGCGCCGCTTTTGAGGGCGCCAAGACAGCCAACCTAGCCAGGCAAGATCAGGCCTGCGTGACTTGTGAGACTTTGTGGGACGCCTGGTTCAAAGTGTTGCTCCCGGCGACCAAGATCAGTGTGCAGTACCCCCAGCGCCAGGGCATGGGCGACGCGGTATGTGAGTTCCTCATCGCAGAGGACTGGTGACCCTTGCGTTCCACTCCTCAGTGTGATATACTTAGCCGAGAATCTGAGTTGCCGCGGTGGACGTAGCTCAACTGGCAGAGCACTGGACTGTGGATCCTGTGGTTGCGGGTTCGATCCCCGTCGTCCACCCTTCTCGCCGCTGGAGGAGCCGCAGGTATTCAGCCTGGGCTCCTTTTTCTTGCTCTCATGGCTATGTCAACACCAGCCAGTGCGTCCTTCGCCAATGAACCAGGAGGCCAAGTGATGGAGCAGTCGAAGGAGGAACCCCACCATCCCACCACGTTGATCATTGACGGAGAAAGCCTCTCCATCCAAGACGTGGTGAATGTCGCCCGTGATCGTGGCCGAGCAGAGTTGTCTGCTGAGGCGCGAGGAAGGGTACAGACCTGCAGAGCATGGGTGGACAGGATAGTAGAGGAGGGAGAGCTGACCGTCTATGGACTGACCACCGGTTACGGCTCTCTGGCCGAGGTAAACATCTCCCCCGAAGACGTCGAGAGCCTGGTCCGCAACATGATCATGAGTCATGCGGCAGGTGTGGGCGACCCGCTGGACGAGGAAGTGGTGAGGGCCACCATTCTCATCCGGGCGAACACGCTGGCCAAGGGGCACTCGGGCATCAGGACGGAGGTTCTGGAAACGCTCCTGGCCATGCTGAACGCAGGCGTGCATCCCGTCATGCCGGAGAAAGGCTCCCTGGGGGCCAGTGGTGACCTGGCCCCTCTCGCACACCTGGCCCTGGTGCTTTGCAGGGACACCGGCGGCGGCGAGGCGTTCTTCCAAGGACACCGGCTGCCCGCCGACGTGGCGATGCGCCAGGCCGGCCTCGAGCAATTGACTCTGAAGGCCAAAGAAGGTCTGGCCCTGATCAATGGGTCCACGGTGAGTGCCGCCCTGGCCACGCTTGCCCTGCACGACGCAGAGTTGCTGGTCAAGAACGCCGAGATTGCGTTGGCCATGAGCCTGGAAGCGATGCGTGGGGTTTCCGACGCTTTTGACCCGAAGGTGCACGTGGCGCGTGGGCACGACGGCCAGATCAGATGCACCCACGACGTCCTCCGCTTGATCGAAGGGAGCGAACTGATAGACTCCACCAGCAGGGTGCAGGATCCATATTCGCTGCGCTGCGCTCCCCAGGTGATCGGCGCCGTGCGAGACGCCCTGGCCTTCGTCAGGCTCGTAGTCGGGACCGAGATCAACGCGGCCACGGACAACCCACTCATCTTTCTCGATCTTCCTGAGGCGCGGCTGAACAAGGCCATCTCCTGCGGCAACTTCCACGGCGAGCCCCTGGCGCTAGCCATGGACTTGCTGAGCATCGCGGTGGCGGACTTGGGGAGCATCTCGGAGCGCAGGGTCTTCCGGCTACTCGACAACTCTCTGAGCGTGGGCCTGCCTCCCATGCTGATCGAAGACAGCGGCGTCAACAGCGGGCTGATGATGGCCCAGTACACCGCGGCGGCTCTGGTATCAGATAACAAGACCCTGGCTCATCCGGACAGCGTGGATTCCATCCCCACCTCCGCCAGCCAGGAGGACCACGTCAGCATGAGCATGAACGCAGCGAGGCACGCCAGGGAGATCGTGAGCAACACGGAGCAGATCGTAGGCATCGAGATGCTCTGTGCGGCCCAGGCCCTCGATTTCAGGCGTGCCGGACTGGAGTTCAGCACGGCAAGCTGGACGGAGGACGAGGCCCGGCAAAGGCAGAAGAAAGTGGTAGAATACGAGCTAAAGAAGGGAAGGGCGGTCGCCAAGGCGAGCCTGGGACGGGGTACCAAGGCCGCCCACCGGGCCATCAGGGCGCAAAGCGACTATTTCGAGCGTGACCGACCCCTCTACCCCGACCTGGAACGTATGGCGCACCTGGTCCACGGCGGAGGTATCGTCAGAGAAGTCGAGACCGCTCTGGGCACGCCCCTGGCCGGGGCAGCGGAGATGGTAGTCAAGCCCACCTAGCAGCGCCCCCTGTGCCAGCCCGGGAGTGCGCCGGGCCGCCACCAGAGCAAGGCCAGAAAGGGTAGTGTCAAGTGTCAGCGATAGTGAAACCGAAGCTTCCTAGAGGTATGAGAGACATCCTGCCTCAGCAGATGATCCATCGTCAATATGTGATCGGTATCATCCAGGATGTATTCGAGCGCTATGGGTACGAGCCTCTTTCTACGCCCTCGGTGGAACTTCACGAGACGCTGACCGGCAAGTACGGTCCTGACGCCGAGCGGATGATCTACTCCGTCTCACGAAAGGGAGGCAAGGAGAAACTGGCCCTGCGCTACGATTTGTCCGTGCCCCTTTCACGGGTCATGGCCATGTATCCTGACCTCCGCAAGCCCTTCAAACGGTACCAGATCTCTCCCGTCTGGAGAGGTGAAAGACCGGGCAAAGGCCGGTACCGCGAGTTCTACCAGTGCGACGTGGACACGGTGGGCACGTCCAGCATGCTCGCCGATGCCGAGTTGCTCAGAATCACTTACGACGTTCTCAGCCGTCTCGGCTTCGAGCACTTCGTGATGAAGATCAACGACCGCAAGATCCTCACGGGCATCGGCCAATTCGCCGGAGTCCCGGACGAATTGATGGTGGGACTCTACCGCTCCATCGACAAGCTGGAGAAGATCGGGCTGGAGGGCGTGAAGGATGAGCTCAGGGCCAGCCAGATACCTGAGGACGCCATCGCTCGACTCCTCGAGTTGCTGCGAATCAAAGGTGACAGCCAAGCCATACTGAGGGAGCTGCAAGAACGGCTCGGCGAGTACCCCGTAGCTCTCGAGGGGATCGGAGAGCTCCAGGAACTCCTCGCCTACGGCGGGGACATGGGCGTTCCGGCCGGGCAGTGTCAGGCGGATTTCTCCATGGTCCGAGGCCTGGACTACTACACCGGGCCCATCTTCGAGACGGTGGTGGAAGAGCCGCGAGTGGGCAGCATCTGCGGAGGCGGGCGCTACGACGAGCTCATCGGCACCTTCAGCGACCGTAGCTACCCGGCCACCGGGATCAGCTTCGGCATCGAGCGCATCATCGAAGTGATGGAGGAGCTGAGCATGTTCCCCCCCGATGTGGGGACGACCAAGACCCAGGTGCTGGTCACCATCTTCAGCGAGGATCAGATGGCGACCTCACTCCAGGTGAGCGGAAACCTGCGTACCTCAGGCCTCAACACCGAGCTGTACTTCGAAAACGATCCTCTGGGAGACCAGATACGGTACGCTTTGAAGAAGGGCGTACCCTACGTCGTCATCGTTGGTCCTGACGAGGCAGCGGCGGGACAGGTGACCGTTCGAAACCTGGCTCTGAAAGAGCAGCGCACAGTGGCCAGAGAGTCCTTGATCGACCACATCAAAGACTGGAAGGGACACGAGGGAGTATGAGAGACGTCAGCGGTGTGATCTTCGACATGGGGAACACACTGATGTACCTGGACAACGAGTGGGAGACTGTCCGCCGCCAGGGAGCGAGCGACCTGGTCGACTTCCTGATGGAAAAAGGCTTCTCCATCGAACCTTCTCAGTTCGCCGAAGAGTACCTCGCCCTGCGCCAGTCACTGTACGCCAGGGCGGTGGAGGAACAAGTGGAGTACACCGCAGAGTACTCTTTGAGGACCTTGCTGAGCCAGTGGAGCTTCGAGGACGTGAGCCAGGAGCTGGTCGAGGAAGCGCTGCAATCGTTCTTCGCCTTTGAAGTGAATCAGTGGACACCCTACCCCCAGGCCCTGGCCACCCTGCGTGAGTTGTCGAAACGCGGCCACAGGCTGGCTATCATCTCCAACGCCACCGATGATCCGCTCATCCAGCGGTTGGTGGACAGATTCGGCTTCCGCCAGTGGCTGGACGTCAGCTTCACTTCGGCGGGTGTGGGCTTGCGCAAACCGCACCCTGAGATCTTCCGAAGAGTGCTGGACCAATGGGGCTTTCCTGCCGCACAAGTGGTGATGATCGGCGACACGCTGCGCTTCGATGTCCTCGGCGCCCACAACTCTGGCTGCAAGGGCATCCTGGCGGCCTGGGACCTGTACCCGGACTACGACGCAGGCGGGGATCATGTCGTGCCCGACGCCACTGCTGAGAGCCTGCCCCATCTTCTGGACGTGATCGCAGCTCTCGACGAGCGGCCAGCGGCCGAGTCAGCCTAGCACGATGACCATCGAGGCGGTCATCTTCGACCTTGGTGGAGTCCTGGTGCGCACCGAGTTTCCTGAAGTACGCCGCCGCTTGGAGCTGCGCCTGGGGCTAGAGCCCGGCACCGTCGGCCGCGCCATCTGGGGAAGCAGAGAGTGGGAACTGGCGCAGATCGGAGCCCTTTCCTACGAGGAATACTGGCAGAGCGTGGGGGCCACGCTGGGCCTGTCCTCACCCCAGGAGATAGCAGACTTCAGGCGGGAGTACTTCTCGGCTGACCGCGTGGACCAGGAACTGGTGCGCCTCATCGAGGCGCTCCGTACCCGCTACAAGATCGGGCTCTTGAGCAACGCCCCCGATAAGCTGGGCGTCTGGCTGGAAAACGACTGGGGGATCAAGCATCTCTTCGATGCCATCGTCTATTCCGCCGACGTAGGGATGGTCAAGCCCGATCCGAAGATCTACCAGCTAACCCTCGAGAAGCTCGCGGTAAGGCCCTCTGAGGCGCTCTTCGTGGACGACTACTCGCGCAATATCGAAACCGCCCTCGCTCTGGGCATGAAAGCCGTCCTTTTCACGACTGCGAAGGCGCTGAAGAAAGACCTCAAGCAGTACGTCGTGTGGGACGTGGAAAACGGCGGCTCTCCAGCATAGGACCTCCCCGTGCACGCTTCCTGCTCCGGGGACAGCCGCGCTGGCCCGGTGATTCTCAATCTCACCTGGTGCTGCCCTTCGGTTTGAGCCAGATGAAACCCCCGAACGCCCTGCTCCGCGCGTTGCTTGTTGGCCCCAGGCACCCATTTGACTTGATGGTCTACGACCACTATAATCAAGTTACATACCCGCTCGACTGTGGTAGGTTCAGGCACGAGATGGAACTTCGACGTGTTCTCGACGACATCAGCGATGAGGGCAGATCGCTATCACCCTCCAGGCTGTATATGCTTTCTGATCTCCGCCGCGAAGAGTGGATGCTGTTTGCCGAGCTGTGGCCCACCATCGGTGCCGCCCGGAGACGATATCTCATCGGCACACTGGTCGAGATCGCCGAGGCCAACTTCACGGTGGACTTCAACAGTATCTTCCGTCTGGGGCTCGCCGACGAGGACGCGCAGGTCCGCGCCCACGCCATTGACGGCCTGTGGGAAGACCGGAGCCCTGATCTGGCGCACGTCCTGCTTGACTTTCTCTCTTCCGATCCTTCAATCGCCGTGCGCGCTGCGGCGGCGGTCGGTCTGGGCCGCTTCGTACTCATGGCTGAACTGGGCGAACTGGAGGAAGAGCTGGGGCACAAGATCGTACAGGGGCTCCGCAACGTGATCGAAGACCCCGACGAGGCCATGGAGCCGCGAAGGCGTGCCGTAGAAGCCATCAGCTACTCCGGGCAAGTGGATGTGTCGGCCCTGATCGAAGAGGCGTACGGGCACCCTGCGGAGAAGATGAGGGTCAGCGCCATCTTCTCCATGGGCCGGAGCGCGGACCCAGCCTGGGGCCCGACCGTCATTTGTGAACTGAGCAGCCCCAATGCCGAGATGCGCTTCGAGGCCGCCAGATCTTGTGGAGAGCTGGAGCTGCGGGAAGCGGTACCCGTCTTGATAGGGATGATCGCCGACAGCGACAGAGAAGTGCAGCAGGCAGCCATCTTCGCCCTGGGAAAGATCGGCGGGCAGGAGGCTCGCCAGGCGCTGCGCGCCTGTTGCGAGAGTGAAGATGAGGTCATCGCCATGGCTGGCGGCGATGCCCTCAGTGAGCTGGAACTGACGGCCGGCATGTTTGAGGCCTTCCTTGACGACGAAGAAGTGTAGCGCGGAACAAGGGTGATCCTCCTATCCGTACTCATCAGCATCATCCTCCCCGTGTTCGTGGTCATCGGTCTTGGGTTCGTTGCTGCCCGCACGCTGACCATAGACGCACAGACCCTATCCCGAGTGTCTCTCTACGTTCTGGGTCCGGCTCTCGTCTTCTCCAAGCTGGTGCAGACCACAGTCACCGGCACCGACCTGATGCAGATCGTCGTCTTCACCGTGGTGGGGACGCTCACCGTTCTGGGCCTCGCCTGGGTGGTGGCCAGATTGCTGCACCTCGATCGCTCGAAGGAAAGCGGCTTCCTGCTCAGTTGCTCCTTCGTGAATTCCGGGAACTACGGCTTGCCCCTGGTCCTCTTCGCCTTTGGCCAACCAGGACTGGAGCGCGCACTGATCTACTTCGTCACCAGCGCATTCCTGGGCAACACCCTGGCGGTGTTCGTCGCCTCGCAGGGTAGGGCCAGAGCCAGAGAGTCGCTGGCCAACATCTTCAGAATACCCATGATCTACGCCATCGTGGCTGCCTTCCTGGTCAGGATCACGAACAGCACTGTGCCCGGCCCTCTCTTGCAGCCACTGGAGATGGTAGGAGATGCCGCCATACCGATCATGCTCCTGCTCCTGGGCGTGCAACTGGCGAGGAATTCGTTTGGCCAGCAGGTCCCTCTGATCTGCACTGCGACCATGGTCAGACTCGTGGGCGGAGCGCTCGTAGGCATCATCCTCGCGGTTGTTTTGGGCCTGACGGGGGTGTCCAGGCAGACGTGCATCGTGGAGCACAGTACCCCCACTGGTGTGATGACCAATATCCTGAGCATGGAGTTCGGCTCTGAGCCCGAGCTGACGGCAGGGGTGATCCTCGCCTCTACCCTGGCCAGTATCGCCACCATGACCCTGCTGGTGGCCTGGCTCAGCTAGCCGGCTGCCCTATCCCACGTGCGCCCCGAGGGGAGACACTCATGCAGCACGGCCAGAGGGTCGTCTTCTTCGACGTCGAGACTCAGAGGACGTTCGATGAGGTGGGCGGTCGCCACAACCTCGGAATGCTGGGATTGGCTGCGGCGGTCACCTACGACTCGGCGAGCGGGCAGTACCACAGCTACACGGAAGATCTGGCGTGCGAGCTGGTGGAGGAGTTGGCGGGTGCGGATCTGGTGGTAGGCTTCAACGTGGTGAGCTTCGACTACGAGGTTCTCCAGCCCTACACGGACTACCCGCTGCTGGCGCTGCCCACCGTGGATCTGCTTCGAGACATTTACCAGGAGCTGGGATTCCGCCTCCCGCTCCAGGCCCTGGCTGAGGCCACACTTGGTCTGGGCAAGTCCGCGGATGGCCTTCAGTCGGTCCGCTGGTTCCGCCAGGGGGAGATCGAAAAGGTGATCGAGTACTGCCGGAGAGACGTGGAGATCACCATGAAGCTGTACGAATACGGGCGCCAGCACGGGCACGTCGTTTATTGGGACCGCCAGGGCCGGATGCAGAAGGTGTTCGTCGACTGGTAGAGCCAACCTTGGCCCAGTCCCTCGGAAACGGGGGGCCAGCGGATCGCGAGCCTCCAGGCAGATCATCCACCCTCGGCCATGGCAGACCACCAATCGCCAGGAGACGGGGACTCTGGTATAATAGCTCCCACGAGGACGGATGGATGCCCGAGTTCGAAGCAGCCTACGTGAAACTGGCGCGCGCAGGTGGCCTGTCGCGACGAGTAGAACAGGCCCGCAGCCACCTGGAGGAATGCCAACTCTGTGGCCGCAAGTGTGGTGTCAACCGCCTGGCGACGACAGAAGGGGCGGTCTGTCGCACTGGCGACCGGGCGGTGGTCTCTTCTTACAACGCACATTTCGGCGAAGAAGACCCTCTCGTCGGCCAGCACGGATCGGGTACCATCTTCTTCACCAACTGCAACCTGAAGTGCCAGTTCTGCCAAAACTACGAGATCAGCCAGTTGGGCGAAGGAAGAGAGATCACTGCTGAAGAGCTGGCGGACATGATGTTGCACCTCCAGGGGCGCGGCTGTCACAACATCAACTTCGTAAGCCCCACTCACGTCATCCCGCAGATCCTGGAGGCGTTGTCCGTCGCTGCGGATGGAGGGCTGCGAGTGCCGCTGGTCCACAACACCGGCGGATACGACAGCCTGGAGGCCCTGCGCCTCTTGGACGGCGTCGTCGATATCTACATGCCCGACATGAAGTATGCGAGTGCAGAAGCCGGCCTCAAGTACTCCAAGGTGAAGGATTATCCCCGGGTCAACCAGGCAGGGGTCAGGGAGATGCACAGGCAGGTCGGAGACCTGGCTGTGGACGATGGAGGCATCGCCCAGCGAGGCCTTCTGGTCCGCCACCTGGTGCTTCCGCAGGGCCTGGCGGGAACCGCCCGGATCGTCAAGTTCCTGGCGGAGGAGATCTCGCCAGAGACCTATCTCAACGTCATGGCTCAGTACCGGCCTGCGTATAGAGCCCATCAGTACGAAGAGCTCAACCGCTTGCCCAGCGCGGAGGAGCTGGAGGAAGCCGTGAATCTCGCCCTCACCGCCGGCTTGACCAGGCTGGATGAGAGGAGATCACGTCTGGTCTGGCTGCTCAGGTAGGAGAGAGAGATGTCCAGGCCGATGCGGTTGTCGGCTATCGTTCACGGTATGGTGCAGGGGGTCTTCTTCCGCGATTTCACTCGACGGCAGGCCCTGACTCTCGGCATCACCGGCTACGTGCGCAACCTTCGCGACGGGACCGTGGAAACTGTCGCCGAGGGTCCGCAGCAGCGCCTGGAGAGATTCCTGGAGCAGCTAAGGGTAGGGCCACCGTCAGCACGAGTGGACAGGGTAGACTTCAAGTGGGAAGTTCACAGCGGCGAATTCGACCGCTTCGAGGTGCGCTATAGATGAGTAGAGACCCCAGGAGGATGGCCTGGCTGGTTCTGCTCGCGGCCTTCGCCATCCACTGCCTGCTGGCGGTGAGCGTTCCCCTCACCATCCGCTGGTACTTGCTCAACGCCACCGTCGGCCACGAAGCCACGGTCGAGCCGATCATGGGCACGGTGCTGGTCTGGGAGCCAGGGGCGAGCTCTCCTCTCGGCGTGACCAGCAGCGTCGCCGTACCCGAGGGCAGCAGAATCCGCACCGATTCCTCGTCCAGGGCCTTTATCACCTTCTTCGACAACAGCACAGCCACCGTGTCCTTCGATACCGATACTCGACTGGTAACCATGCGTTCCCCGCGCTTCGGGTTCAGCAGCAAGCCTGACTCGTTGCATCTGGACATCACCCTCGGTCAGGTGAATATCGGGGTCGCCCTGCCCGTCAACCGGCCCGTGGATTTCCAGGCCACGTCGCCCCACATGACCGCCCTCCTCGATGAGGGAAGCTATTCACTGAAAGTGACCGACGACAGCAGCCGCACTATCGTCCATCTGGGCACCGCTCACGTCACAGCTCAGGGTAAGACCGTGGCTCTCACCCAGCGCGAGCGAACGACGGTCAGAGACGGGCAGCCACCTGCTGAACCCGTGGCCGCCCCCCAGAATCTCCTGGTGAACGGTAGTTTCGAGGAAGAGCTTGCCGTCGGGTGGCAGGCGTACAACGAACAAGGCGGCGACGGTGGCGACGTCGATGGCGAGATCTCCGTGGTAGAGCTTCCCGACACTACCTCCCGGGCCCTCAGGTTCTTCCGCACAGGAAGTGGTGGAAACCACTGCGAGACGGTGATCAGACAGGAACTGAACGAAGAGATATCAGACTTGGCGACCTCCATCAGCCTCTACCTGCGGGTCAAACTCCTGAATCAGAGCCTGTCAGGCGGAGGGTACCTGAGCTCTGAGTACCCCCTGATGATCCGGCTGGAGTATGAGGACGTCTACGGAAGCGAGAGCCACTGGACCCACGGCTTCTACTATCAGAACCAGGACAACAACCCCACGATGTATGGGCAGAGGATCGCCTACGGAACGTGGTTTGACTACGCCAGCGGCAACATCCTGGAGGGCATCTACCCGCGGCCAGCCCGGCTCAAGTCCTTGCTGATTTACGCGTCTGGCTGGGATTACGAGAGTATGATCACCGACATCAGCCTGGTTGTAGAGTAGAGAGCCCGTGGTCGAGACCATCACCGAAGAATGGATTGAAGAAAGGCGCGCCAGTAACTACCATCGTACACCGGAGCTCCGGATCGAGACCCCCGAGGCCGCCCGCGCCTTCGTGGACGAGGTGGGCTTCTGCCATTTCTGGCCGACCACGGGAACCGAACTGCCCAATCTCTTCCACGCCATCGCCGGTGACGTCCGCCCGGTGCCCATGCAGCACGACGACCCCGACATCGAAAAATGCTGGCGCTGGAAGGATGATGCCCTCGGAACACGCCAGTGGTATTACGGCAAGCTCTTGTGCAAACGGGCCACGTTCGTCTCCCTGGAGATGCTTCCCCTGTTCTACGCCTGTAGCGAGAACCTGGGCGAGGTCGACGATTATCTGGACGAGTACCGTGCTGGCCACATGACGGCGGAGGCCAAGTGGATCTACGAGGCCCTGCTCGAGCACGGCCCCCTGGACACTATTCAGTTGAGACAGAGGGCGGGCCTGAGCAACAGCGGCGCAAAGTCGCGGTTCGATCGCGCCCTGGTGGAGCTACAGGTGGGTCTCAGAATCCTTCCTGTCGGCGTGGTCCCAGCCGGCCGCTGGCGGTATGCGTTTACCTACGAGATCCTGCTCAGACGTTTCCCCGAACTCCCAGATTTGTCCAGCACCATCAAGCGGTCCGTGGCTCAGCGGGCCCTCGTCCTGCGCTACCTGGACTGCGTCGTCGCTGCGGATCGGGCTATGATCAGGCGCATCTTTCACGTCCTAAAGTGGACAGCGACGGAGCTGGAAAGATCCACCTCGGCCCTGCTCGAGAGTGGGGCCGTCAGAGAGACACAGGTCACCGGGTCCCCAACGGTGCAACTCGTATCCACCAGCGCCATAGAGCAAGCCGCCTAGGCAAGAAGAAGGAGCAGATCATGGATTTTTCAGAAGTGGTCAAGAGGAGATACAGCGTCCGCTCCTACAAGAGGCGCCCCGTGGGAAAGAAGAAGCTACAGAAGGTGCTGCAGGCCATGCGCCTGGCGCCCACCGCCACCAACAACCAGGCTTTCCAGTTCATAGTCATCGACACCAAGGGGCGAGAGGAGGAACTCCGACGCATCTACAAGAGGGACTGGTTCACCAACGCCCCTCTGGTGATCTGCGCCTGCGGTATCCCGGCCGAGAACTGGGTGCGCAAGGATGGCAAGAACTACAACGACGTGGACGTGGCCATCGCCATGGATCACCTGATCCTGGCTGCCACCAACGAGGGCCTGGGCACCTGCTGGATCGGGGCTTTCCACGCTCAAGCAGCGAGAGAGGTGTTGGGCCTGCCCGAGGGTGTGGAGCCCATCGCCTTCACGCCCCTCGGATACCCTGCGGACGAGCCACGACCCAAGAAGCGCAAAGCACTGTCGGAGCTGGTACGGTATGAACGGTGGTAAGGGAGAGAGCGACCCGATTCGCGCCGCAGCGTACGGCGGAGAGGGATGGTCGCCGCGGACTGAGGGCCTGCGACAGGAGATCGGACGCACCTGGGGGCCCTGCGGCGTGGACTCGGAGTGGGCGCCCCTCAAGTCGGTGCTGCTACACCGGCCTGGAAGGGAGCTGGAAGGGCTGGCTGAGCCTAACGCCGTCCAGATGCTGGCCCCGCTGGATGCCTCTCGCGTCGTAGAGCAGCACGATGCGCTGGCCCAGGCCTATAAAGACGCCGGGGTGACCGTCCACTACGTGGAGCCAGACCTGACTCCCTCTCCCAACCAGATGTTCGTCGCTGACTTGATGTTCATGACCCCAGAAGGGGCCATCGTGGGGCGACCAGCCTCCACCGTGCGGGCTGGCGAGGAACGCTGGGTGGCGCGGCGGCTGAGCGTCCTGGGCATCCCTATCCTGCGCTCCGTGCGAGGCCAGGGCACCTTCGAGGGCGCCGATGCCGCCTGGATCGGACCACGGACAGTCCTGCTGAGCACAGGTCTCAGGACTAACGCTGAGGGCGCGAATCAGGTGGGCAGCCTGCTGGAAGAGATGGGCGTCGAGGTCATCCCCGTGGGGTTGCCTTACGGAGCCATGCACCTCATGGGGCAGGTGCGTCTGGCCGACCAGGACCTGGCCATCGCCTGGTCGGGGAGAGTGCCCTACGCCGCGGTGGAGGCGCTTCGAGAGCGGGGCTTCACCGTCCTTTTCTTGCCAGACCTGGAGGAGGCGGTGAAGGGTTTTGCCCTCAACTTCGTGACGCTGAGCCCCAGGCGGATTCTCTTGCCTGCCGGCAACGTGGTCACCGAGGCCTTCTATGCGCAGGCCGGCATCGCCTGCCACACGGTAGAGATAGACGAACTCCTCAAGGCAGCCGGAGGTATGGGCTGTCTCACCGGTATCCTGGAAAGGGAATCGATCGGCTGAATCAGTCGCAGTGTGGATCCGGCTCACCCGGCGACAGCGAGCCAGACTGCACCGCAGGAGGAGATCCATGACTAGGGAGAAGCCATACGCCGTATGCCTGACCTTCGACTTCGACGCCATGAGCGTGTGGCTGGGCGGCTACGAGGTGGTCACACCGGCGATGCTTTCGCGAGGCGAATACGGGGCCAGGGTCGCCATACCCCGCATCCTGAGCCTGCTCAGAGAGTACGACACCCCGGCGACGTTCTTCGTCCCCGGCCATACCGCCGAATCCTTCCCGCATACGGTGGAGGCCATCCTGGAGGCTGGTCACGAGGTGGCCCACCACAGTTACGCGCACGAAGATCCCAGCACGCAGGCCCCAGACGAGGAGCGTCGTGGCTTCGAGCGGGCTCTGGCCGTCCTCGAGCGCTTCCTGGGCCACCCGCCTTTCGGCTATCGCTCGCCCTCGTGGGACTACAGCGAGACGACCCTGTCTCTACTGCTGGAGCATGGCCTTCTCTACGACTCCAGTCTCTTCGCCGAGGACTTCCACCCCTACCACCCTCGCCAGGGGGATCGCGTGGGCATACGGGATCCCCTGCGCATGGGGAAGGAGGTGGACATCTGGGAGTTCCCCGTGGACTTCACCCTGGACGACTGGCCGCACTTCACCTTCAACTTCGATCCCCTGAGGGTGGGCCTCTCGGCGCCCTCGAAGGTCCTGGAGATCTGGGCGGGTGACTTCGACTACCTGGTAGAGCACGAGGAGCGAGGCGTGTTTACCGTCACCATGCACCCCCAGGTCATCGCTCGGGGCCACCGGATGCTCATGCTGGAGAGCCTCATAGAGCACGTGCTGGACCACTCAGCGGCGCGCTTCGCCCGGATGGGGGACCTGGCACAGGATTTGGTCGCGGGGGTGGCTTACTGACCCAGACCGCGGAGGTCCCAACGGCACCTCGACGCTCCCTGGAGCAGGGAGGCGCGACAGCGGTTCCGATGGGGGGTCGCATCTGCCGTGTTCAGGAGAGCCCCCAGGTGATTAGACGAGGCTGAGATGATTCTCGATTTCCCTCCGCAGGGTCTGCTGCTCGCCCTTACCGGCCAGGAGCGCCACACGCTGCTCCAGGACACCAGCACCGTGCCGCCCCATATTCTGCACAAGATCGAGGCCGCGCCCTGGCAGGGCGAGAACGTGCGGGTCTGGCTCGATCTGGATGATCTGGAAGCGCTTCTCCATGGCCTCGCCACGGAGGCGGACCGGTCAACGTCCAGGCGGCGCGAGCAGTTATTCCTCGACCTGTACGACCGTCTCCTCGCGACGTTCGCCCGGGCGGTGGGCCTGGACTCAATAGCAGTTGACAAGACCCCCCTTGGGGAGTTGTTCAGGGGCTTCATGGGCATCAAGGCCCATCCTGACTTCGATCCAGAATCGGCCAGCGAGGCGCTGGCCTGCCTGATCGATGAGCACAACCGACGCCCCCTGCCCGAGCTGGGCGGCCTGTCTCCCGACCAGGCGTTCCTCTTGCACAGTTGTGGCTGGTGGGCCGACCCCTTTCCCATCCGGCTGGAACAGAATCTGTCCTTCGAGCAGGTCGGCCAGACGCCGTTCTTCCACAACGTACGGGCCTTTCTCCAGGCCGCCGAGGAGTGGGAGGGCGCCCCGACCACGACCACGGGCAACCTCACCCGGGCCTTCGTGGGGCACATGCTGGACCTTCTCAGGCTGCGCCCCGGCCGCCTGGAGATGATCCGGGAAGTATGCAAGGTGATCAACGAGCCGGACGTGTGGCAACTGCACATCGTGCGGGTGATCTGCCAGATCGGGGGCCTGGTGCGGAAGTATAAGAAGCGCTTCGTGATCACCCGCAAGGCCAGGGGACTGCTCCACGAAGATCGCGCCGGAGCGCTCTATGGTCACCTGTTCGACACCATGTTCCGGCGGTTCAACCTCGCCTACCTCACCCGCGTGGACGAAGTCCCCGGCATACAGGAGACTATCCCGTACGAGCTGTACCGCATCGCTCAACTTCCCCTGGGACAGGCCCAGGAGATTGAGGACCTGGTGTCCGTCGTCCTCGTACCGGCGGTGCACGAGGAGATCGCCGAGTACGCCTCGCTGGTGGACACGCCCGAATGGCTGCTCAAGAACTTCCTCCTGCGTCCGCTGGAGGGTTTCGGGCTGGTGGAGATCGTCGCGGGGAAGCACAAGCCGCCTTCGGTTGATCTCATGAACCGGGTGCGGAGGCTGCCGTTGTTCGACGCCTTTTTTCGCTTCGAGCTCTGAAACGAGCACTCCGCGTATCGGACATGGCAGCGATCCCCCGTGGACGCCGCGACAGACAGACCCATAGACCTACCAGACCTCGGAGATCTTCGAGACCTCCGAGGTCTCATGACATAAAGCTACGGTCGCTGCGCGAGTAGAGGGAGAAAAGCACCATGTTTCACGGTGGCGGTTGGCGCGGTTTCATGCAGTACGACGAGTCGAAACGCCAGCCCCAGGTCAGCCGGCAACTCCTGGGCCGGGTGCTGGATTATGCCCGGCCCTACTGGCGCTCGCTGGCCTTGATGCTGGCCGCCATCGGAGTCACCGCCCTCATCGGCTTGATACCGCCCCTGCTGTACCGCGACCTGATCGACAACGTGTTGCCGAACCGGGATTTCGCACGGCTGAACTTGCTGGCCCTGGGCATGATCGGCATCCCCGTGATCAGTGGGCTCATCGGCGTGGGACAGCGCTACCTCAGCGCCCGCGTGGGCGAGGGCATCATCTGCGACCTGCGCCAGAGCATGTACGATCATTTGCAGCGTATGTCGTTACGTTTTTTCACCCATACCAGGTCGGGGGAGATCGTATCGCGCTTCAACAACGACGTGGTCGGGGCCCAGAGCGCTGTGACCGGCACCTTGCCCGATATCGTGACCAACGGCATCACCCTGGTCTCCACTTTGGCGGTGATGATCACCATCGAATGGCGGCTGACCCTGCTCTCGGTGGCGGTGCTGCCGCTGTTCCTGCTGCCCGCGCGCCGCGTGGGCGGGCTCCTGCGCCGCATCCGTCGCCGGGCCTTGCAGTACAACGCCGACATGAGCAGCATCATCACCGAGACACTGGGCATCGACGGAGTGCTGCTGGTCAAGACCTTTGGCCGCCAGCGCCAGGAAGGGGCACACTTCCGCGAGACGAGCCAGAAGGTGCGCGACACCGGCGTGCAGCAGGCGCTGGTGGGCCGCTGGTTCTTCCTGGGGTTGGGCATCGCCAGCGCGATCGGCACGGCGCTCATCTACTGGGTAGGTGGCTACCAGGTGCTGCGCGGGGGCATCACCGTGGGCACTATCGTCGCCTTCGCTGCCTACCTGACCCGGCTGTACGGACCGATCTCGTCCCTGTCCAACGTGCAGGTCCAGTTTGCCCAATCGATGGTCAGTTTCGAGCGGGTGTTCGAGTACCTGCACCTGCCGGTGGAGATAGAAGACAAACCTGGAGCCTTCGAGCTGGAACGCGTGGACGGCCATGTCCGCTTCGAGGACGTGTCCTTCAGCTATCTGGCTGAGGATAGGTTGCCGGTCTTGCCCGCTGCCGGGCCGGACGAAAATGGGAACCAGCCGAAGAAAGCTGTGGGCGTGATCACCACGCGGCGCTGGGCACTGCGCGACCTGTCCTTCGAGATCGCCCCCGGGAGGTTGGCTGCGCTGGTGGGCCCCAGTGGCGCCGGCAAGACCACGGTGACCTACCTGCTGCCCCGCCTGTACGATCCCACCGAGGGCCGCATCACGCTCGACGGCCACGACCTGCGCGCCGTGACCCAGGAGTCCCTGGCTCAGCAGATCGGCATGGTGACCCAGGAGACCTACCTTTTTCACGACACGGTGCGGGCCAACTTGCTCTACGCCCACCCCGACGCCGCCCAGTCTGAGCTGGAGAGCGCCTGCCGGGCGGCCAACATCCACGACTTCATCGCCGGGTTGCCCAACGGGTACGACACGGTGGTCGGCGAGCGAGGCTACCGGCTCAGCGGCGGCGAGAAGCAGCGGCTGGCCATCGCCCGCGTGATCCTCAAGGACCCTTGCCTGCTGATCCTGGACGAGGCAACCTCCAGCCTGGACTCGCACAGCGAGGCTCTGATCCAGGCGGCGCTGGAGCCGTTGCTGGCGGGCCGTACCAGCCTGGTCATCGCTCACCGGCTGTCCACCATCCTGGCCGCCGACCAGATCCTGGTGCTGGACGAGGGTCGTCTGGTGGAGGAGGGCACCCACGTCGAGTTACTGGCCCGGGGCGGCCTCTATGCCCACCTGTACGAGACGCAGTTCGGCCACAAGGTGAAAGCGCCTGTACCTGGGTCTTCCTGAGCGCCTCAGAAGGACGACCTGGTTTTTCACCAGACCTCGGAGGTCTCAAAACTGAGCCATGCCCGTACTATCTCCGCATGACGTAGGCATCATCCTCACCTACCGTTGCCACAGCGGCTGCAAGCACTGCCTCTACAACTGCGGGCCGGGTTGGGAGAAGAACCCAATGTCGCCGCAGACACTGCACGAGGCGCTAGAGGCGGTGACCACCTTTCCGCGCCTGCCGCAGATCCACTTCACCGGCGGCGAGCCCTTCCTCCACTTTCGGCTACTGCTGGACGGGGTGCGGCTGGCCTCCTTCCTGGGCATCACCAGCTACGTGGAGACCAGCGCGCAGTGGTGCACGGAGCAGAGGGAGGCGGTGGAACGTTTCGAGACCCTCCAACAGGCAGGTCTCCAGGCCGTGCTCATCAGTTGCTCCCCCTTCCACGCCGAGAAGATCCCACCCCTGAGAACGCTGGAGGCGGTGCGAGCCGCTCTGGAGGTCTTCGGATCGGAAGGGACTATCGTCTACCTGCCCGACTTCCTCAGGGTGATCCAGGCCTTCGAGCTGGACCGCCCCACCCCTCTCTCCAGATACGAAGAGGAGTTCGGCCCTGACGGCGCCCGGCGGATCCTGTGGCAGGGGTACAGCATCATCTCCGGCGGGCGCTCGGGATACGAGCTGGGGCCCATCGCCCCGCGCTACGCCGCGGAGGCCTTCGCCGGGAGAGACTGCGCCGTGGACATCCTCTACGCCCGCCACTCCCACCTGGACCTGTACGGCAACTACATCTCCGGCTTCTGCGGGGGCCTCACGGTGGGAGACTGGCACCACCTGCCGCAGTTACTCCTCGACTTCAGCGAGGGCCGTTACCCATCCCTGATCCAGATCCTGGTGGAGCGAGGCCCTTACGGGCTGCTCGAGCTGGCCCGCGCGACCCACGGCTACGAACCTCTGGCAGACGGCTACGCCGGCAAGTGCCACCTCTGCGTGGACGTGCGCCGGTTTCTCGCGGAGAGAGCAGATTTCGCCGAGCTGCGCCCTCCCGGGGTCTACGCCAACTTCTGAGCGGGCTCCATGCCGTCGCCGGGCGCCGGAAGTAGTAGAGAGCCTTGAGGCCATCGCTGACGCACGTTTCTTGTGCGTCGGTGGGTTGGTACTGACAGTCCGCGGGGGCTGTGCTATACGTTGACACAGTGATGTGGGAGGGTGCGACTACGGTGGTCGCGCGCCTGCATCATCGTCTCCGGTGGAAGGTCCGCCGACATCGCCGCCGCGTGACCCCTCAGACTTCTGCGATCTTGAAAGGGCACAGCCGAAAGGATAGAGGGATGAACCGCGCGCCGTACGAAACCACAACCAGCCTGGTGGGAACAATAGCCCGGCGTGCGACGGGAACCGAATGAGCGCTTCATCGTGATTCGCATGGGCATGTTCGGCTCTCTGGCCAGGGGGGATGAGAATCCTCAAGGGGGTGCGCACATCATCGTGGAAGTGCCCGAGTCGACCTTCGATCACTACATGGATCTCAAGTTCAGGCTGGAAGAGGTACTCCAACGTCCCGTCGACCTGGTCTTGGCGGACACCGTGAAACCCCGTCTCAAGCCGATCATCGAACGCGAGGTGGTCTATGCCTAGAGACCCTCGCCTGTACCTCGATGATGGGCCGGAGGCGATAGACCTGATCCAGGAATACACAGCATCCCTTGATTACGATATGTTCTCCCAGGACAGGAAGACGCAGGACGCCGTGGCCCGCAATCTCGAGATTATCGGCGAGGCGGCCCGTGCCTTGCCGGGATCCACCAAGGCTGGTGCCGCGGATGTTAAATAGCGCGAAATCGTTGCCTTACGGAACTTTCTGAGTCAGTAGCACCTTGGAGTCGCCCGCCGCGGTTCGGGATGTCGCGGAAGTCAAGCTCGGCGCGCTCGAATTTGCCTGCCTGGAACCCCTCCACATGCTGCACCGGACGTGGAACGAAGACTGGTCAGGCGGCTAGGCTGGGAGGCCCCATCTCTGCGTGCCGGCACGTGGGTTCCCTTTCCGAGAAGGCATCCCGCAAAGTCGCGCGCTTGATGGTCCTGCGACAACTTCCAGGGGTTGGCGGCGCGAGGCAGCGGTGACCCCAGTCGCCCTCGCCAGAGCTGCTCCAGGCCACACCTGCGGCATGTTAACCACAGGTTGCACATACTGTCCCTGTCCAGTCAAATGAAAATGTTACCGAAGCGTGGTGGTTCTTTCAAATGATAATGTTACCGGGATGCCCTCTCCTTTCTGGTTGTCAAGGGGTGCGAATAGGGTTTCATAGACGTCTTCGGTTCG
>DAOUME010000023.1:0-6544 GCA_034411995.1 Anaerolineae bacterium
CACTGGGGTAGAGATGTTCCACAAGCTGCTGGATCAAGGCATCGCTGGGGACAACATCGGCTGTCTGCTGCGGGGGATAGAGCGGCAGGACGTAGAGCGCGGGATGGTCTTGTCCAAGCCGGGGAGCATCAAGCCTCACACCACCTTCGAGGGCAAGGTGTACATCCTGCGGAAGGATGAGGGGGGGAGGCACACGCCCTTCTTCAACGGTTATCGCCCGCAGTTCTACATCAGGACCATGGACGTGACCGGGTCTGTTCAGTTGCCCGAGGGCGTAGAGATGGTGATGCCTGGGGACAACGTGAGCCTGAGGGTGCAGTTGATAGTGCCGGTGGCCCTGGAAGAAGGGTCCCACTTCGCCATCCGTGAGGGAGGGCGAACAGTCGGAGCCGGTGTCATCACCAAGATCGAGGAGTGAGCGACCTGTTGGCTGCGCGCCAGGGCGTCGCTGATTGACACGATGGAGTCGAGATGGCCAAGAAGACGTCTAGAATGATCATCAGCCTGGCGTGTACGAAGTGCCAGGAACGCAACTACACGAGCATGAAGAACAAGAGGAACGATCCCGGCCGTATGGAGTTGTCCAAGTACTGCCCTCGCTGCCGGAAACATACGCTTCACCGAGAGACCAAGTGACGGGGTGATGGGGTGGTGATGCTGCACCGCATCCGGAAGGTGCAGACTGGTGGCTCGCAGCGAGCGAGGTGGCGCTTGGGGCTTGTCGACCGGGCATAGCGAAGCGGTGCCGCCATTCTCATGGCGGTACTTTTGGGCAGGATGACCGGCCAGAGAGAACGGCGATCGGAGAGATGCCCATGGCCAAGAAGGCCGCGAGAGCGAAGAAAGGCAACATCATAGTCAGGTTTCTCCGAGAGACGCGCTCGGAGGTGAGAAAAGTAGTATGGCCCAGCCGCCGGGAGGCGCTGAACATGACGGCTATCGTGCTGGCGGTGACGGTGCTGATGGCCGCTGGGCTGGGTGTCGTAGACTGGCTGTTCACCAAGCTGTTTGCCCTGGTGGTTCACTGAGGCTGGTATGTCAGATGAGGTCGAGACCCTGGTGGAAGATGCCCAGGGAACAGAATTGATAGAAGGGGAAGGCCAAGGCGCAGAGGAACGGGCGGCGCAACCTGAGCCCCTGCCAGCCGAAGGGCCAGCCGCGGATCGAGCGGAGGAAGAAACCACCGACGTCCTGGAGGAGCAGGCCGAGGCAGAGCTGGCTGAGGAAGAGACCGAGCCAGAAGAGGCGGATGAGGCTGTTGCTGAGGGCGAAGAAGAGCCGCCGCAGCGCGAAGGGCGGCACTGGTACGTCATTCACAGCTATTCCGGCTACGAGAACAAAGTGAAGAAGAACCTGGATAGCCGGATCGAATCCATGGGCATGCACGAGTACATCTTCGAAGTGGTCGTGCCCACCGAGGAGGTGGTAGAGCTGCGGGATGGCCGTCGGCGCACGGTCGAGCAGAGGATTTTCCCCGGCTACATCCTGGTGGACATGATTCTGACCGACGAATCCTGGTTTGTGGTGCGCAATACCCCGGGTGTCACCGGCTTCGTGGGCTCCGGCAATGAGCCCACCCCCTTGCGTCAGGAGGAGGCGGACTCCATCCTCCGGCGTATCGAGGAAGAGGCACCCAAGGTGAAGGTCAGTTTCCGCATCGGAGACGCGGTGAGGATCACCGATGGTCCCTTCACCGATTTCATGGGCACAGTCGACGATCTGAACCTGGAGAAGGGGAAAGTGCGCCTATTGGTATCCTTCTTCGGACGCGAGACGCCCGTGGAGCTGGATTTCCTGCAAGTAGAGACCGAGTGAGTTCTTTGGAGGCTTGATGGCGAAGAAAGTTGCTGCGGTGGTCAAACTGCACATCCCGGCCGGCAAGGCCAGCCCCGCACCGCCAGTGGGCACTGCTTTGGGGCAGCACGGCATCAATATCATGTCTTTCTGCAAGGAGTACAATGCTCGAACCGCCGGTCAATCGGGGCAGATCGTCCCGGTGGAGATCACGATCTATTCTGATCGATCGTTCACCTTCGTGACCAAGACTCCCCCGGCCTCCGACCTGTTGAAGAGGGCTGCGGGCATCGAGCAGGGATCTGTCGACCCTGGCGGTGACAAGGTGGGCAAGGTCTCCAGGAGACAGATACGGGAGATCGCCCAGTTGAAGATGAGTGATTTGAACGCCATAGACCTGGAGGGTGCCGAGCGCACCATAGAAGGAACGGCGCGGAGCATGGGTCTGGTGGTTGAGGAGGGCTGAGTGGGCAAGCGCGGCAAGAAATATCTTGAGGCAGCAAAGCAGGTCTCCAGGTCTGAGTCTTACTCCCCGATGGAGGCGGTGGAGCTGGTGAAAAAGAGTTCTATCGCCAGCTTTGACGCTACCGTGGAGACGCACATGCGCATGGCCCTGGATCCGCGTCAGGCCGATCAGCAGGTTCGCGGGGTGGTCACCTTGCCTCACGGGACGGGGAGACAGGTACGGATTCTGGTCTTCGCTGAGGGAGAGGCGGCGAAGTGGGCGCAGGACGCCGGTGCCGACTACGTGGCTGACGATGACCTGGTCAAGAAGATCGAGGGCGGGTGGTTGGAGTTCGATGCCACCGTCGCGATTCCCCAGATGATGGGCAGGGTGAGCAAGCTGGGTCGCGTCCTGGGCCCGCGGGGCCTGATGCCCAGTCCCAAGGCGGGCACAGTGGTGCCTCCTGAGGATTTGGGACGCGTCATCGACGAGCTCCGTCGCGGAAGAGTCGAGTTCAAGATGGACAAGACCGCCAACATCCACATCCCCATCGGGAAGGTGAGTTTCCAGGCCGAGCAACTGTTGGAGAATTTCGCTTCTCTGGTGGATGCGGTGCAGACCGCCAAGCCAGCGGGAGCCAAGGGTCAGTTCATCAAGAAGATCGTCTTGACCTCCACTATGGGCCCGGGGGTGAAGGTGGACATCACTGAAGCCCTGGGGCTCAGAGTGGTGTGATTGGCGGCTAGCCAGCAACTTAGCATACAATAATAGCGGTTTCGGCACGGCCAGAGACGGCAGGCGCGCTGAGCGCTCAATCTCCTGCCCAGGCAGTGGAAGATCGGGTGCACCCTCTTCGTGAGGCGTGCGGTGACCTTCGTGCGTGGGCATGAAGGTCTTTTTGTTGGGCGCAGGACCAACGGACAGAGCGACTGGCCGAGGAGGAGAAGTGGACATAGCGTTCGTGGAAGCCTTCGATTTGCCCGATGCGTGGTTCACGCTTCTGGGCAGGGTGCTGGATGACGGGCGCGAGTACGCTGTCGATCAAGGGAGCTTCGTCGGCAAGAGGCGTAAGGAGCTGGAATTCGTGGTCCTCAAGGTGACCAACCCAGGTCAACGGCCCCTCGTGCCGCAAATGCCGCCCGGGGTCGGAGTGCCTCCGCCGACGACCATGGAGTACGTCGAGGAGTATTATCATTCCTACTTCGTGGGTGCCGAGAAGCATCCGCACGAGCAGTATACGTATGGAAGCTACGTGCATGCGCAACTGCTCCCACTCCTGGAGAAGTACAAAGAAGGGCCGAACACGAACCAGGGGTGTATCACCATAGGCGACGCGTCCAGCATCTATCTGGAGCACCCGCCGTGTCTGAGACTGATCGACACTCGAGTTCAGGGTGGAAGGCTCGACTTCGTGGTCTATTACCGGTCGTGGGACCTCTGGGGCGGGTTCCCTGTAAACATGGCGGCCACGCAGCTCCTCAAGGAAGAGCTGGCCCTGGCTCTCGAGGTGGAGGATGGCGAAATACTGGCTCTCAGCAAGGGTCTGCACCTCTGGGAACACAGTTGGGAGTGGGCCGAGTGCAGGCTATGGCGGACCACCGGTGAATCGAAGTAGGCCCCGGTATGGTGGAAGGGAAACGACCAGATGAGACCAGGCTGGGATGAGTATTTCATGGGCATTGCCGAGGTGGTGGCGTCGCGGTCGGTTTGCCTCAGACACAGCATAGGCGCCGTCATCGTGAACGAGGATAAGCAGATTCTATCCACAGGATACAATGGGCCGCCCAGGGGTTTGAAACACTGCTCAGATAGAGGCGGATGCATCAGAGCGAGGAACGGCGTTGCATCGGGCACGCGCCAGGAGTACTGTTTCGGCCTGCACGCCGAGCAGAACGCCATCGTGCAGGCTGCTCGTGAGGGAATCAGGCTGCTGGGTAGTACCCTCTATTGCACCTACAAGCCGTGCTCTCTCTGTGCTCGCATGATCGTCAACGCGGGCATCAGGGAGGTGCATTTCAAGTCTGAGTATCCAGATGACCTGGCACAGACGATCTTGACGGAGGGGGGTGTGACCTGTGTGAAGTGGGACGGTCCCGCGTCCGAAACCGGATCGACCGCGATGGAGGTGAGAACCGATGGCCATATCTAGGGAAAAGAAGGAGCGGATAGTTGAGGAGCTGGCCGAGAGGCTGTCGCGCAGCAAGGGCCTGATCATGGCGGACTACAGCGGCCTGAACACCGCTGAAATGATGAAGTTGCGTGGCCAACTGCGCGAACAGGAGACCGGCTTCCACGTGGTGAAGAACAGCCTGGTGAAGCTGGCCATGGAGCAGGTGGGGTTGCCCTGGGAGGGCGACCTCTTCAATGGCCCTACCGCTATTGGATTCTGCTACGAAGATGTGCCGGGACCTGCGAAGGTGCTCGTGGATTTTGGCGCTGAGAGCAAGACTCTACTCATAAGAGGAGGCCTCCTGGGAGATGTGCGCTTGAACGCGGCGCAGATCTCGGACCTGGCTGCGCTGCCTTCCGGAGAAGTTCTGATCGCAGAGGTCGTGGCCAGGATATCAGCGCCGCTGTTTGGACTGGTCAACGTCCTCCATGCACCATTGCGCGGCCTGGCCAACGTGTTGCAGGCCCGTGTGGGGCAGTTGGGCGAAGCCGAGACCTAGATGTAGATAGGGCGAACCCAATTCGTCGCTAGAGAAAGGAAGTTTATCATGGCGGAAGAGGAAAAGGCAGAGAAGAAGGCGAGCAAGAAGACCACCAAGAAGAAGGCAGAAGAGAAGGCGGATCGGCTGTCCATGGATGAGATCATCGAAGCCTTGAGCTCCATGACCGTTCTGGAGCTCTCGGAGCTGGTGAAGGCTCTGGAGGAGAAATTCGGAGTCAGCGCCGCGGCGCCGATGATGGCCATGGGCGCGGTTCCAGGTGCGGTGGCGGCCGCGGCTGGGGTTGTCGAGGAGGAAGAACAGACGGAGTTCGACGTCATCCTCAAAGACTTTGGGGCTCAGAAGATCCAGGTCATCAAGGCCGTTCGTGAGCTAACAGACCTTGGGTTGAGAGAGTCAAAGGAGTTGGTGGAAGGCGTGCCGAGCCCGGTCAGACACGCCGTGAACAAGGAAGAGGCGGAGCTAGCCAAGCAGAAGTTGGAAGCGGCTGGTGCCGTCGTGGAGATCCGATAGCCAGGTTCGCAGTCTCTAGGAAGCAGGGACGACAGGTTCTGGAGCAGCGGCCCTCTTGCGCCGGGCCCACACGGCAAGGAAGGCCAGGAAGGCCGCTGCGAATTCCACGGCTTCCACGATCTGACTCCAGCGCAGAGTGCCGAAGTAGAGCGTCTCGTCGGCCCGGAGGAACTCCAGGAAGAAGAGACCGGCCGAGTTGAGCGCCAGGTAGAGGGCGGCCAGCGTGCCTGGTGGCAGTCGCCTCCGCACCCTGGTTCTGGCCAAGGCCAGTAGCAAGGCGAAGATGGCCAGGTTCAGGGCGGCGATCATGGCCTGGGTGGGATAGCGATAGGCCATGATGCCGTAGATGTCCCTGAGATCGTAGGCCAGGGATCCTCTGGCGGCCAGGCCGTATCCGCAGCCGGTAGCCAGGCAACCTATCCACCCGATGGCCTGTCCCAGGGCCAGGCCGGGGGCCACGATGTCCGCCAGCGTCCAGAAAGACCTACGGTTCCACAGGCTGTAGGCCAGCAGCCCCAAGACCCCTGAGAGAAACGCTCCCTGAAAGGCCAGCCCACCCTGCGAAAGCGCCAGGATCTGTCGTGGATGGGACGAGAAGAAGGGCCAGTAGATGGCCACGTAGGCTAAACGGCCCCCGAGAATCCCGCCTACCAGGGACCACAGAGCTGCGTCCACGGTGGCGACGACATCGACCCCTCTCCATCTGCTTTCCAGGTAGGCCATCAGCAGGCCCACGAGGATCCCCAGTGCCACGAATGCCGCGTAGGAAGAGATCGTGACGCGGCCCACCTGTATTACAGTCGGCCCCATTAGCTTTCCTTTTGCTGCTTACCCCTCTTGTCTGGCCACGCCGGGCGATCGTCGTCGCCGTGGTGCTCCATCGGCTGGTCGAGGCTCGAGGCGAGATCGCCCTTGTCTCGTGCGCTCGGCGTTGCGTCCGGAGCGTTGAATGGACGAACAATGGTAGCACAACTCCCATCAGAAGCAAAGGAGTGGCCGAACTCGTCGGGTACATGGTTTACACCCTGAGGTCATCTTCTGGGTTGAAGATGTGGTAGGATTCCTCACCGAACACTGGCTCTCGATGCCCTGGGGGTGATGCCATGATAGCTACTGAAAGTTA
>DAOUME010000024.1:0-2325 GCA_034411995.1 Anaerolineae bacterium
TTGGGGACGTTGAAGCCCTCCAGAATGTGTACCCGCTTGGCCCTGGCCACGCGATGGGCCACGTCGTTGATCACATTGGGGGAGATGCCACAGATTGCAGAGGCGCTGGCGAGGTCGTAGTCGCGCAATCGCTCCTTCACGAGCTCAAAGACAGGGCGAACCTCCACCTCACTGCCGTCGGCCAGGGTCGTCCGGTGGCTCCCCTCCAGAGCCGGCTCCACCTTGCCCAGGCCGAGGCTGTCGCGACGAGCCTCCACAATCTCTTGCCTGGCCTCGTCGAAGACGTAGAACTGGTCGTCGCGGCCATCCTCTTCGAAGTCGCCTTGACGCAGGAAACGGCCGGTGTCGGTGCGCACCAACAGAGGTAGGTCAGTCTGCTCCTTCATGAAGTCGGGGTCATAGAGCTCCTCATCGACTATGACCTTGCACATGCCCAGGGCCAGGGCGCCGTCGGTGCCGGGCGTAACCGGCAGATGCAAGTCGGCGTGGATGCTCGACGGGTTGAGATCGGGGGCGATGGATACCACGTAGCCGCCACCGTATCGGACTTCCGTCAGGTAGTGTGCACAGGGGATACGGGTGACAATCGGGTTCATGTGCCAGATGAGGACCAGGTCCGCCTTGTACCAGTCGTCCACAGAGCTGACGAAAGCGTACTTGCCGAAGGTAATGCCTAGGCCGTAGTTGTAGTCAGTCGTAAGCGCGTTGTTGTCCAGGGTAGTGGCGCCCAGCAGCCGGATCAGGCGCCAGGCAGGCACGGACCCGTGGACGACTCCCCCCTCGCCGGAGCCAAACTCGAAGATGATGCTCTCGGGGCCGCCGTTGTCAATGGCGTCCAGAAGGCCGTCCGCCACTTCGGTGAGGGCCTGATCCCATGTGATGCGCTGCCAGCGGCCGCTGCCCCGGTCACCCACCCGCTTGAGCGGGTAGAGGATCCGCTCTGCGCCGTACATGACCTCGCTAAAGCAGCCGCCCTTCTGGCAGCCCCGGGGATTCTGATCCGGTATCCCTTCCTCGATCTGGGGGTACTCACAGGACTGTTCCTCGCGCCAGACCATGCCGTCCTTGCTGTAGACGCGCCAGGAGCAGGAGCCCGGATAGCAGTCCACCAGATGCGTGCCGTAGGTCACCTTGTCCCAGCGCCACTTGGTGCGGTAGACGTCCTCCCAGGCCCGGTAGACGACCTCCTGCCCGGTCGCGTCCTGGGCGGAAGCAACACCGCCGGAACGCACGGCCTCGTAGCCGAGCCTGCTGAGGGACAGCACCAGCGCCGCCGACCCTGTGGCCTGCAGGAACCTCCGGCGCGATACCTTGCTCTTCACTACCTCGTCCAAGGCAGACTCTCCGATGCTCCTCGTCGCGCATCCGACGGCGCGCCGCGGTACTCGACCCTGATCCACAGACGACTAGAGCGAAGCCACAGCCGCCGTGACATGTCCGTGGTCCTCTCGGGTGAAGGAACAGCCCCACTCGAGAGAGGTAGACGTAGCCCGCCTAGAAATACTCCTAGGTTACCCTGGTGGGCACAAAGCTCGGGTCTGTGAGGCATACTGAGAAGGGCAGCGCCTCCAGCTTCTCTCACCACCCCACTCTTCAAGGCGCCACCGAGCACGTCCTGGTTCAAAGCACCGCTGGGAACGGCAGGCGCTAGGCCTGGGAGCCCGCAAAGGCGACTCCGCGCCTGCGTCTGTGCCTCTGCCGCCGACTGGGACACGGGCCTCTTCTCCGGTATCGAGCCGACCGGGCTAGAAGAGGAAGTCACTCACCCCCCTTGCTAGAGGCTCCCCGGTGCATCGGCCCGCTCACTACTTCCACTGAATCTCGGCCGGGTCGCGGTCGAAGGGCTGGAAGAGCTCCCGCCACTTGTAGACGATGAGCGTGTTCATGAGTTCGGACTTCTCACCGTTGCGGGTCTTGGCCATCTCCGCCTTCATGGTGTCCAGCGCTTTGCTGACCCGAGACCCGAAGAGCCGCTCCAAGTACTCCGTCGGGATGCGGGGCGTGCTCTCGTCGATACTCAGGTCGTCGTTCAGGCGGTAGGGAGCCAGCGGCGGGATATAGAAGACATTGGGCACCGTACCGTACTCCGGGTGGAGCGGCAGAGCCACACCCCACTCGTTCACCAGCTTGTGGATGGGCCCATTCTTGTCATCCAAGTAGCCCACGAACACCATCCGGCCCGGACACTGGCGGGCGCAGGCCGGCGCTACCCCCTTCTCAATACGCGGGTAGCAGAAGATGCACTGCTGGCTGATGTTCTTGACGTAGTTGAAGAAGACCTTCTTGTAGGGGCAGGCCTCGAGACAGAACTGATATCCCCTGCAG
>DAOUME010000025.1:0-12793 GCA_034411995.1 Anaerolineae bacterium
GGGCAATCACGTTGCCGTGAGGGGAGGTCTTGCCGATGAAGTGCTCGTCGAGCCAGGAGAGGAACTCCTCGATCTCGGCATTATAGCGGTCTCCATAGTCGGGATGGTGCGCAAAGCCGAAGCTCCAGACCTTGTCTTCAGCGCCGGTGCGCTCCCGGGCCAGCCACTCCGCGTAGAGCATCAGGAAGCGACGCTGGAGCTGGGGCACAGCCAGGTCCATCCCGTGCGACTCGGAGCTCCCTATCTGCGCCAGATGGTCCAGATAGATGTAGTTGCCATTCAGATCCTCTTCGAGCTCGTGGCCCTGTTCGTCGTTGGCGGCGGTCCGCCACGGATTCCACGCCAGATGGCCAAAGTAGGCGGTGCTCTTCTCACTTCGGCCGGCAGGGGCGATGGTGAAGCCGAACTCCTCCATCAGTTCGCCCTCGTCGGAGCACATCAAGGGAACGGCGCACATGGACTGATTCTGGTCGCTGGCGCCTATCTGAGCCACCACCTCGTCCATGTAGCGGTCTGCATCCTCCCAGCACTGATGCGTCAGGGTCGCATCGTAGTTGGGGCGGCCATACTTGCTCACTTCATCGACACAGCCCACCCACAGATCGCGCTCCGCATCATAGGTGATACGATGGGCGTGGGAACCGATCTCGTGGCCCGCATCCACCAGCTCTCGGAACTGCGTAATGTCTCCATGATCCAGCGCCCACTTGGGATACCAGCCGTTGAAAAGAAAGGTGAGGTGCATATCGTGACGTACCGCTTCCTCCATCAGCCAGTCTATCTCGTCGTAAGTCCTCTGGTAATAGAGGGGCGTGACCTCAAACGTATTGGTCTCCCGATTCAGATTGGGATCTATGTGCAAGACGAGAAAGACGTTGATAGGCGGCTCGTAGTCCGGCCCACCCGTGACGGGAGCCGGTGGGGGCGCGACCGGCGAAGCGGCCGGCTCGGCGCAGTCCTCTGGGCAGTTTTGCGCATTCTCCGGCCCGTCACACACTCCGTCTCCACAAGGCCCCTCTGAGGGCCTCGTCGCGCGTGGCTCCGGTGTCGGAGCAGGAGTCGGGGGCGGTGGAGGGGGTGTGAGAGTAGCCAGGGCAGGCGTTTCCGCCGCAGGCGATGGAGCAGGAGATGCAACTCCCGCGCAGCCACTCATGGCCGAGGCGAGAAGAAGGGCCAACAGCAACAAAGAAACCGCCTTTTTCACAGCTTCCCTCCTGGTTTAAGCATCTATGCCCGGTGCGCTTAGTGAAGCCCGCAGTTCTCCTCCCACTCCAGGTAGAGTTCGCCCATCTCGGGAAGGCTCGTCCATTCGAGATAACCATCCTCCACCAGAGGATCGATCAGCTCCGTCAGCATCTGATCCCAATACTGCAGATCCTGCTGAAACTCGGCAGAGTAGGTCAACTTGCCGGTCCTTGGGTCATAAGCAATGTATGTGTCTTCGTCCTCCGCCTCCCGGGCGTGGAAAGTGCCCACGTGGGTTACCACGTAGAAGGTATTCACTCGTTCCGGATCAGCGTAGCGGATGAACTGACTGACCAGGGGACGCATCCTGGTCAGCAGCCGTTCCTGATGCCTGGTGATGGCCTGGCCCCAGCCGGGAATGTAGATCACCTCGGTGCTGGGGTCGTGAGTCAAGAACGTGTCGATGTCGGCATCGGCGTTGCCCTCTGTGGGGCGCCAGGGGTTGTTGATCAGCACGTCGTAGGTGCGCTGGGTGCGCCAGGCTTTGTAGGCTGACCAGGTCTTGACGCCGATTTCGGAGAGTTTGCTGGCCTGATCGAATTCCCAGTTGCCGTTGTGATCGGTCACCTCCGTCCCCGACGCCCGCGAGATGAGCTCCCGCAGGTTGCTCACATACTCGGTCACGTATGGATACTCGTAGTCGTTCGGCGTTTGGTCCCAGCCTGCGCTATCCTTATTGATGTTGCAGTCCGTAGAGCTCCGCAGCCGCCCGTCTGCATCTCGGCAGTGCGGGCCATGGGTATGGGTCGAGTACACGACGCCGTACGTCTCGGCCAGCTCCCCCAGAAGACCAGGATCGAAGACCTCGGCGCCCATGGGCCAATCTTCTTCCGGCTGTATGGTCAGCATCCCTTCGTGCTCGCTAAGCACTCGCGCCAATTCTCGCATGATGGCGGTCTGCTGCTGAAAGTACTGCTCGTTCATCTGGACTTGTGGAGGGTCCTCGATGTGGATCAGAACCGTCATGTGTACGGGCGCCACAGGCTCAGGCGGCACCGGAATGCCCCCCACCACGCGGCTGTCGCCAGAGTATTCTGCCATGCGCCAGTTTGGAAACTCCACCTGCACATCGTCGATGTGGAGCACAGTGTTCGGGCCTACCTCGATGCTGAGCAGACCATAGCGATAGATCTGCGTGTTGTCCGTCACGAACGTCACCTGCGTCCAGTCGTTTCCGATGGTCCACGTGGTGTCCGCGAGATAGGTCTCCGGCGGCTCGCCTGGCTTGGCCTCCATCTCCACCCACTGGATCTTCGGCTGGATGGATACCTGGCCCTGGGGGCTACGAGCCCAGAAAGAGAACCGTATGTCCTCACCCTTCTCCACGTAGAACTTGATGGAGAAGGTCACACCTTCGCCCTCCCCGGCGTCGATCACGTATCCAAAGGAACCCGTTCGCGCCGCCACAGCAGCTCGTTCAACTGTGGCCCGCGCGAGACCTCCTTGTGGATAATCAGAGAGCGCCACCTCTGTCCGCCCCTCTTCGAACCCTCCGTCCTCCAGCCAGTCGTGCCATTCCAGCAACTCCTGCGAGATCACGGCGCGCTTGGGGTTCGGATTCTCACAAGCTGAGCCGGCTTGTGCAGGGGGAGCCGGTGTCGGCGCTTGCTCCAGGCAGTCTTGCGGACAGTTATTGACGTTCTCCGGTCCGTCGCACACACCATCGCCACAGCGCCCCTCTGAGGTTGCCCCCCGATCGACGCCTGCCGTGGGGCCAGCGGGGCCCGGCGTGAGATCGGTGCTGGGGACCGTGGTGCCGGGTGGAACGCCTTCCGGGGTCGACGCTGGCACCTGGGGACTCAAGCAGCCTGTGATCAGGAGCGCCAGCACGAGAAGTGATCCAACCAGTAAAGTCCTCATCGATAACATTGCTCCTCCCATAGCACAGCATCAAGCAGAGGCCGCGTGGCCGGGCCGATCCTTGGGGGGGACTGCCGTTGGGAGCTACACGTCGCCGGATGATTTCGCCAACTATACATCAAGGCACGACGGTGGTCAACCGCTAGCGAGTCCGCTGGTCGACGCCCGGCGCCACGGCAGAAAGACTCTCTGCGTCTGTGTGGTGGCCATGATCTCCGATTGGATCGGGGGGGTGCGGCGTCAGCGCGCTGGTCGACCTGGCGTGCAGCTACTTCGTCCTCACGGAGACTGGCTGGCGGACCCTGTGACTGCCTCCCCTGCGGGCCGTAGCTGGGTCACAGGGATCACTTGTTTCTCCCCGCCCGGCGGCGTCCACAGGACTTCTACACCGCTGAACTCACCTCCATGGTAGGAGTAGCGCAGCTTCACGTGAGACCAGCCAGCGCCCAGCTCCGCCTCGCCCGAGGCCGCCGTTTCTCTCTCTCCTTCCACGGACACAACCTCAGCGCCGTCGATGAGCAGCGTCGCAGACCCGTTCCAGGATACCACGTCGAAGCGGTAGGTTCCCGGCTCCTCGACCTTGAGCTGGCCCTGGCAGTCCAGGCTGTACAGTTCTCCTGCGAGCTCGGGGACGAAGGCCGATTGCCAGGCCGTGGGCATGCTCAGCAGAGACGGCACCGGCTGTAAGCTCCGCTCGATGGGCTCTCCACCCCAGTCAGGGCCCTGGAACACAGAGACGAGCAACCCGTCAACCTCTTCCCGGGGGCTCAGAAACTGGGCAGGGACCACCTCCCGCTGGCGCTGCGGCGTCTTCCACAAGAGCCTCAGCGAGGGCACGTCCTCCAACCCAGCACAGGTCACCCGCAGATGGTGCCCTCCCTTGACCAACGCTATGCGCTCTCCATCCTGCACGACCGAGCCGTCGACCTCCATCTGGCACAGCCCCGGTGGCTCCATCTCCAGGACGTAGCTACCCCATTCTGGCGCCTCTAGAGTGCCGCGCCACTCGACGCTGAAAGGAAAAGCCAGGGGTGGCTCCGTCCCGGCCCAGTAGGCCGCAAGCTGCCTCTCCCGCCGCACCATGTCGGGCACGGGCTTGATCTCGTCTCCGGAGTAGTAGTAGCCCAGCAGCCCCCGAGACCCCCTCACCTCCTCTACGCCAACGTGGACCGCGACGAAGGTGTGCCGGCCATAGTCGCCGCGGAAGGTCTCCATCCAGGCCCCGGGGTAGTAGTGCGCCGCCAGCCCGGCCAGCGCTTGCACGTCGTAGGGAGTGACGAAGATGTAGACCAGGTCCTCATCTGCCCCCCGCTGGCTGGGGAAAACGTCCAGCACGTCCACCCCCCGCTCCCCCGGGGCCTCCCTGGCCATCCAGGCGAAATCCATACCCGGCGAGTAGTACGGGTAGTTGGCGAACAGATAGACGTACTGTCCTTCCCCCAGCGAAGCGATGTAGTTGGCCACGGCGGCGATCTCTCTGGTGAACTCGATGCGCACCGAGTCTGCATCTATCTGGCGGTGGAAGAAGGTGTGGTAGTTGGCCCAACCCGCCAGGACCAAGAACGGCACCACAAGCACGGCGAAATAGCCCCGGCGACGATGGCCAAACGCCATCTCGAACGTCTCCCACGCCCCGTCGATGAAGACCGCGGCGAAGATGAACAGCACCGGCATCAACCCGGCGAAGCGGTGGCTGCGGAGATCGATGGTCAGCAGGCCACCCGCGACCAGGGTGATCACAAACCAACCCACGTACAACAGATGGTTCTTCCGCCAGAGGTAGATGAGACAGCAGGCGAATCCCAGGACGAAGAGCACCCCGGTCAGGGGATCCAACATGGGCAGGTCGGGCAGATTGACCGCGCCCCACGCCTCGCCCTGGTAGTTGAAGAACCCCACCAACCTCCCCGCTCGCTCCGCCAGGCCGTCGATTTGTGCAGCTCCGCCACCCCCGAAAACCGCCGGCATCACCGAGCAGAACCGCTCCCCGAAGGCCAGGTGCGGCTCTCGCCAGATGATGGCTCCCAGGGGAAGCGTGAACAGTGTGGCCGAAGCGAGGAAAGACGACCAGCGAGTCAGTGCAGACCTGTATGGACCGCGATCGCCACTATGGCCCCCGCGCCAAGAGGACCAGGCCTGATCCAGTAAGAGGAGCAGGACGAGAAAGGGCACGATCCGAAAGGAGGCGTGGCTGTACATCCCCAACCCCATGGTCATGCCCGCCAGGACGTAGTTCGTCATACCGCCGGTGCGCCGGCCCCGCAGCAGCAGGTAGAAGGTAGAGACCTCCAGCAGCATGGCCGGCGTCGAGGGCAACACCAGCCGGCTGAAGGCGATGTGCCAGCGCGACACGGCGAAGAGGAAGGTGGAGGCCAGGGCCACTGGCCAGCGAAAGACCTCCCGCACCAGCAAGTAGAACACCACGAGGGTGGCGAAACCCGGTATGACGAAGGTCAGGCGCAAGGAGAACACGGTCGGCCCCAGAGTGAGGAAGGCCAGGGTAGCGGTGTACACTGATACGGGGAACTGCCAGGGGTGGGAGCCATGGTGGATCACACCAAAGGCATCCTTGCCGATCTGCGCCTCATCGTTCCAGGAGATGCCCCCCGGAGGCGGGTAGTAGTCCAGACGGTAGACCAGAAGGATGAGTCCCAGAGCCAGGACCAGCCCCAACAGGGTCAGTTCTGCCCCATGCGCTCTCAGTGTGTTCAGCGCCGGCCACCGCCACCCCTCGCGACGAGCACACACGGCGCAGACCAGACCCAGGCCGCAGGCGTACAGCACCAGGCCGGTGTAGAGGCTGTCCCAGCGCACCGCCAGGAGGCAACCTGCGACCCAGCCGGGGAGCGAGGCCACGAGCAGAGTCAGCATACCCTGCCCATCCCAGCCGGGGCGAGGCGACCGCCTCTGGCTGGTCTCCTCCTGGGGCAGGCTTCGGAAGACCAGCAGGACCAGCACTACTGCCGCGGTGAGGAGGACAACCGCGGCACCTTGGTTCAGGGGCCTGCTCAAGTACCGCTGAGCCAACAATGCGAGCAGCAACGCAACGAAGACCAACACAAATGGAAGCCTACGCCGGAACACCGCCAACCGCTCAGCTCTTTCCAGGGCCAAACCCCTTGGACCTCGCTAACCCAACTCCCTTCCGCCAGTGGACCTCATCCCTTGACGCTTCAACGAAAGAAGCGGCTTACGCCGCTCGTTTCCCTCGGACCCCATTATCTCTGAAGGTAATGCTGTTCTCTGGTCTCCCTCGGGCGTCACCGTCCTGCTCATGTTCTACACCAGACTCGTGGACGCTGTCCAGTGCTCAGCAGGGACGGGTACTTTCTCCGAAGGCGATGCCGACCACGTGGGAGCCACCGCACGCTATGGTGACATCAGCGTCGCCCGGGTTTACCATCAGCGCGCGAGCATTCAGTGGCAGCTCTCACGAAAGCTATGCCGTGAGCTTCTCGATCTCTTCATTCCAGGCTACCTTCACCGCCGTCGTGACCTCCGCACGTCGCAGGTGCTCGATGAGCCTCGCTTGGAACTGCTTCCTTCCGTCCCTGCCAACCGTTACCAGCGTGTTGAAGAGCCATTCTCCGATGTCCACGAAATTGACATCGTATCCCTGGGCGAAGTATCTCTCAGCCTGCTGCTGAGCGTCGCCATCGATCCTGTCAACGTGGACTAGAAACACGTAGTCCTGCACCGCCATCGGCGCGATCTTGTCCTTGAAAGTATCAGCGACGCGCGCACTATCCACAGATCGCTCAGTCACTTCGATGCTGAGCCATGCACTCCCGTTGCGCTTGATCGTAGTGTCGCCGGGTACTCCAGCTGCCCTATCCGCGACGTTTATGTCTTGGTGCTCCACCTGCCATCCAAGTGAGAACGTACGGTTCACCGCCTCGAGCACGCACGCGATGAGGAGCACAGGAAAGAATCCCCCACTGGACCGAGATAGCAATCCGTCGATCAGACGCTTGTATTGAGTGAGGCTGATGCGGTCCAACTCAATCAGCGCGACCCGGGCCTCTTCACGGAGGAGCACAAACCGGTACAGCACGTGGTCAAGCAGGCCCAGCAGAGCACGATTATCCTGTTCCCGCTCGATGACGCTGAGCAGGCCCAGGAAGGCACGATAGCCACTCTGGTCCTTGAGCCCAGCCTCGGTGCTCTGGTCGAACCTCACGCTCCTGCGGAACACGCTGAGGTAGGGTCCCTTGGAGCTTGGGATGCTCTTGGCCCTCAAGAAGGGGTTTACCACGCGCTCGTCGAGGGACCTCCCACTGAATGCGTTGGCTCCCAGGTTCACGTATGGCAGGCGGACATCTTTCGTCTTGTCCTGGATCCTCGCCAGCAGGCAGCCCACAAGCACCTCCCGATATGCCTGGGTCTTAGAGCCAAAGACCAGGTCGCAGTTGTTGGCAAAATCAGAACTGACCTGCGGAGGTTCATGTTCCAGGAAAGCCTTCTCCGCTCGTGAGAGGCTCTGCTCAAGGACCGCCGTGAGCTCGTCGTGCCTTGTGGTCATAATGCGCTGCTCTCAGTAGTTCATCCACAGAGCTTCCCGTCGGGGCTGTTTGACCGAGTGGCAGTTCTTCTCCGCCGCCTCAACGCAGCGCCAGCGCCCGTACAACTCGTCCATCAGTTGGCACCGGTAGCTGGAGATGGCCACCTTCCCCTTCAGTTGCCTCAACACTCGCGCTAGCTCGATGTGCTCCTCGGTGGTCATCTCAAACTGGTATGCCCGGCTATCGCCCCTTGTTTCATGAGGATACGGGGGATCGCAGTAGAAGAGCGTGGCCTCGCTGTCATACCTTTCGATCACTTCAATGGCCGGTCTGTTTTCGATCTGCACCCTAAGGAGCCGCTCCGCGATAGGTGGAAGGCCCTCTATGCTTCCCAGCCATCTGGAAACAGCCCCAGACATGCCGGCCCTGCTGGTCAGTCGGCAGTGTGCCCATCGCCCCACCGATGCCGTCTGGGCAAGTCCGGTCCGAACCTGCCGCGCACGCACAAAGAAACGCCTCGCACGTTCAAGATCCGCCAATTGCTCTGAGCCGTCGCCCACCGCACTAGCGAACTCCTCAAAGGAGAAAGGCGTGAGGCCGATAGCCTTGACGAGTTCGTCGGTTTGGTCTCGTAGCACGCGAAAGAAGTTCACCACCTCGCCATCGAGGTCGTTATAGGTCTCTATCGGTGAGGCTTCCCTATTGAGCAAGACGGCCGCTGAGCCACCGAACGGCTCGCAATAGTGCTGTGTATACGGCAGGAGGGGCAGCAACCAATTGAGGTGACTAAACTTCCCTCCATACCACCCGAACGCTATTCTTTTCCTGCCATCAGGTGCAGTTCCCACAAACGCAGACCCACCCTCGTTCGCGTGGACGCCCTCATACTCCTCAAGGCCGAGGGCAAGCCTCAACTGCTCTACTTGGTCGTCTGTTGCCAAGTACTGTCCGGCAGATTCCAACAGCTCAGTCCTGAACTCCTCTGGAAGCGAATACAAGACCTCGGCCAGTTGCTTAGCTTGTCCTGCTGCTGCTTGCGCGCTTGCCATAATTCCTCACTCCCGGACCATCCAGCAGCAGCGCCGAGAGCCGGCGCCACATCAATCTACCCCTTCCTACCCTACTTGTGGGAATTCTATCACAGACCACCAGGTCTGTCCATCGGCAAGTCTGTTCCACCTCGAAGCAAACCGTCCCACATTGCTCGCCGAAGGGGATTCGCGAACCATTACTTTGACGCTCATCACTGCCTGGACAGCACGAACTTCTCGATCCTGTGATTGTAGGTGTCAGACACGTACAGGGAGGTCCGCTGGTCGAAGCCGATCCCGATGGGCTTGCTGAACTGTCCCTCCAGCGAGCCCTTCTCGCCCCAGAAGGTCACCAGCCTTCCATACTCGTCATACACCATAACGCTAGCCATCTCGGGGTCCGTCAGGTATAGCAAGCCCTCCATGCCCCAGACCAGGTGAGGGCTGTCAAAGGTGTTGGCTGGCGAGATGGGCCACTCCCGCAGGTATCCGCCATCCCTATTCAGAACCTGTATCCTCTCGTTCTCGCTGTCCACGATGTACAGGTTGCCCTCGTCGTCCACGGCCACGTCAGTGGGCTGGCTCAACTCGCCGGGGCCCGAGCCCACCGTGCCAAACGAGGCCAGCGCCTGCCCGTCCGGAGACGCCTTGATGATCACATTGCCTCCCGTGTTGGCGACGTAGACGTAGCCCTGCTGGTCCACGTCCAGACCACGGGGGTCGAAAAGTGCCCACTGCTCGCCCCAGCGCTCCTCGAAGCGCCCTTCCGGGGAGAAGACGAAGAGACCGTCGTGCTCCGTATCCACCACGTACACCCGGCCATCTCTGCTCACGGCCACGTCGAAGGGCTCACCCAGGATCCCCTCTCCCCACTCACCCAGGAACTCGCCTGTTTCGTCGAAGACCTGCAGGCGACCGTTTCCAGTATCTGCGACGTACACCGTACCCTGTAGACTGACCGCCACTCCTCGTGGCTCCTCGAACTCGCCAGGTCCCTGGCCGCGACCTCCCCAACTGGTGGCGAAGGTGACCTCCCCCAGCGCCGGTGCGGGCACCTCGGGAGTGGTCTGCGCCGCCGGCCCGGAGACGTGCAGTGAGGGGATGCTCAGTTCCGCCCCGACGGGGAAGAGTTGCTCCTGCTCGACCAGCGCCCTGGCGCCTCCAGGGGGCGTCCAGTACAGCTCTATCTTCTGTCCACCCCCATCCTGGAAGTAGAGGAGACGGATGTCGTGGAAGCCTTCCTCCAACTGGATGTGCCCCTCGCTGTACACGTCGCCGTGATGTCCCCCATTGTCCACCACGAGCTGGCCGTCGAGGTACAGAAAAGAGCCATCGTCGGACGTGGTGCCGAAGACGTACGCACCACTCACCGGCACGTAGATCTTCCCCCGCCACTCGATGCTGAAAGGCGACGGAAGCACATCGTTGGGGGCGATGAAGGCATCCAGTTGGATCACCTCCGCCTGCCCCTCCCATTCGGTGCCATACCTGTACAGGCCCAGCAAACCATGCCCATACAGCTCCGCCGTGTAGAGCACGTTGGTGGGGATGTCTTCCTCCTGGGCCCCGGGCCCGATCCATCTCACCTGAAGCTGACCCTCTTCCTCCTGTACGATCTCCACCTCTATGGCCTGGAACCCGACAGGCAACTCCACCCTCTGCTCGGAGCGGCCGTCCTCCACTTGCAGCTCCAGATCCTGCCCCACCCGCAGCGCGGCCCGGCCAGAAGCCTCCAGGACGAAGGTGTACGATCCATACCGCGGTACGTACAAAGAGCCCCACCACCTGGCCGAAAAGGGAGGAGACACGGGGAGGCTCTCCCTCGAGAGGTCCAGCGTCTTATCCACCCGTTCCACGGCAGCAGGTCCTTCGAACCCCGTTCCCTCATAATAGGCGGCGTTGAGACCCTGGACGCCGGTCACCTCTTCCTGGCTCACTTCGTACGTATAGAACATGGTGTGCCCGTAGCGATCCAGGTGCTCCACGTAACGCCCCCCAGGGTACAGGGCGCTCAAGCGCGGGACGAGCGCAGCGTGGCCCCAGTCCAGGACGTAGGTCACGTCGCGATCCACCTCTTCTCGCAGAGGCAGGTGCTCATTGAGATCCAGAACCGTGAACGGCACCCCGTAGGCGATGAATTTGAGGTCGGCGTGGTTGGTCAAGGCGTGGGAGACCAGTAGCAGGTGGTCCGCGCCGTGAGCCTTGACGTACTCGCCAGCCGCCGTCTGTGCAGGATCGAAATCGTAGTAGACCGACTGATCCGCAGCTTGTACAGTGAAGTAGAGACGGGCGTTTCCAATCCCGCTGAGCACCAGGACCATGGACACGGCGAGAGCGAGGTAGCGACGCCCCTTCTTCCGCAAGAGCGGTGCGTACGTCGCCCAGGCCCGGTCCCAAAACGCGGTGATCAGCAAGAAGACCGCCGGCACGTTGCCCAGAGTACGCAGGGAGTGCGGGTTGGAATCGGCGAGAGAGAGGACCCCAGGCAGCAGCCCCACCAGGAGCCAGGCCACGGGGAGGAAGTAGCGGTCCTCTTTCGAGTGCAGCAGGCAGTAGCCTACGCCCAGTCCGAAGAAGATGGCCGACAGGCCATCCAGCATGGGCTCGTGTCGAAGGTTGTGGCGCGGCCGGGGATCCCCTTCGCTATTGTACATCAGCAGGCTCTTCCGTACGTTCTCCAACAGCGGCTTGTAGCTTCCCTCCCGCTCCACGTCCAGCAGCACGGAGGCCGCCTCCGCCCGACGCAGGAAGATCTCAGGCTTTTGTACCGCGTACAGGGCCAGGGGCGAGAGCGTGACGAAGGTGGCCAGAAGGAAGATCAGCAGGCCGGCCAGTTGAGCACGGATCAGTCCCCTCCTGGAGAACACGAGATGGAGCAGATACAAGCCGATCACCAGCGGGAACACACGATACCCGAGATAGGTATGAAACCCCAGGCCGAAACTCAGCCCGGCGAAGACGTAATCGAGCCTCCTCCCACCCCGAAGGCCACGCCACAGGAAGAGCACGACCAGCGACTCGAAAAGAGGTACCTGTAGGTTGTCCACGAAGCCCACGCGGCTGAAATGCACGTGCCAGCGCGAGACGGCCAGAAACGCCGTACCGATCAGAGCCGGGGGCACGCCAAACATCTCCCGGGCCAGGAAGTAGAAGACCACCACCGTCGCCATGCCGACCAACACGTCGAAGGCGCGCAGGACGACAGTCTCCACCCCGAAGATCCTCAACGTCACTCCCAGGAGCTGGAAAGGCAGCGTGGCGTTGCCGTGCCTCTGCTCCGTGAACGGCGAGTATGGCTCCTGGAGGAAACGTAGCGCCCACACACCGTTGTCGGCCTCGTCGAGGTACAGACCCGGAGGCATCTCGCTCAGACGGTAGGTGCGCATGAAAAGGGCCACCAGCAGGATGAGTACGAGGATGAGGAGTTCTCTGCGCTCCAGCCGCCAGGCTGGACGAGGCGACCCCATCCATAAGCCAGCCACGAAGAGCCCGAGACCCAGCAGCCAGGCCACCAGGGCCCTGTTACTCGCCTCGCCGACGTACAGATCAACCAGACACAGGCAGACGAAGACGAGACCCAGGCCTACCAGGAGGAGAGTGATCCTGCCTCGTCCTGCGGGTGCGACGGTGGTTCCTCTCTTCTCCTCCTGGCGAGGAGCTACCGCCAGCAGGAACAGACTGGCCAACCCGAAGAGGATCACGCCATCCAGCGCCGGCCCTTCTTGCAAGAAGTAAACCTGCCCCAGATAGCCGAGGACCAGGGCCAGAAGAACAGCCAGAGGAGCCTTGATGTCCACCTTAGCCAACGACGAGGCCATCGTCGTGCAGGACCTCCCCATCCCTCCCGATCACCCTCCCGACCGGCGGAGGTCCCTGGGCCGGCTGAACCCTGCGCAGGACATCTGGCGGAGGAGCAAGATCGGAGCAGGCTGAGCAGACCAGGACTGGAATGTGATGAGGAGAGCAGAAACCGGCAACCCGTACTCCTCAGGTCGCAGTATAGCGGCGCGAGGGGCGGTTGTCAAGAAGACGTATTCACTCACGTATAATGTTACCGAAGGGGTATAGTTCGCTCAAATGATAATGTTACCGAGGGGACTATGCCCAACAAAGAGAAGATGACCGTGAGCGAGCGGAGGAAGTATCTGGGTCTGA